>NZ_JBFOCI010000005.1:0-403401 GCF_040813675.1 Mesorhizobium marinum
CTGAATCCACAAGTCCTCAAACGCCTGAAGAGCGTCAGGAGTAACCTCAGTCTCTAGTGCCGGCCTGTCGCCGTGTGCTTTAACCGAATCGTTCGCTTTTGTCATGTATATAATTAGGACATAATTCCTATTCTTATGGGGCGTAGCTGAAACTCGGGACCTGAGGAGCAACGCCAATGCCAGGACGCAGGAAACTCCGCACGGAAATCTATAGAACGGACTTCGACAAAATCGAGCACCTAGCTGACCAACTCGTCCGCGCTCTTGGCCACGCAGGCATCGGCATGAACCACTACACGCCTCACGGCGAAGCGATGATGAGGCTCCGCACGGATTTGAGAGAAGCGGTCAACGTCTTGGGCAATCGGCCACCCGACTACTTCCGGCACAACGGGCATATGTCACCCGGCGAAGTGCAATGGCACAGTGAAGTCGAACGTAGAGGCCGAGAGTCGCTACCTCAAAAGCCAGACCAGCCCAATGATGACGACCAGTGCGACAACGGCCCCGATTAGGCAGCCCCGCCCGCCTTCGCGGAGGGGGTCGAAGTCGGGTTCGGTCATCGGACGGCAGGGGTTCCCGCAACTGCCGGTACAATGCGGGTGCCACAAACGACCGTCAAATCGGGCGGCGCTGTGCGGGACGCGCGTGTAGGGGCGGCGGTGTCCCTTGCAGACTGAGTGCCAGAGATCACAACTGAATACACTTAGTGTGTATTAAGGCCCTTCACTTGAGCGCGAAGACTGTTTACCACATCTATTCCCAATCGCGGGTCGTCCAATGGAGCCAAAATAGCTGCCGAAAAATTACATTTCGAATAGCATGATATATGAATAGAAAAGCCATACAAACTTCTTTTCTCGTCGTACTCGGCTATGTGAACCTCAAAATAATTGTCACCATCTCTCGAATAGAATTTTTCTATTTGTTCTTTCGTTTTGTCGGATGAAAATTGATTGTAAAGTTCATCAATAGATTGATCTTGAGCGCTAAATATAATCGCATAATGAGTTTCATTTATTGAAAATTCAACGAGCTCACCATTGGCACTTGACGTATTTCTTCGTTCAACAAATTTGTACTCTTCAGGAAAATGAAATGCATACTGGCGCCCATTCAGTGTGAAGGTGCGTCCGTCCTCGGACAAAGCTTGTGTTGAGATTAGCGCCGCAACAATGAGCGCGAAACTCCGCATGCGTTTCCCTCCGCAGCTGCTTCTCATCCTACCGAGAGGGAACCACCTGCGCCAGTCCGGCCCAATGGCTCATGTTTTGTGGCCCGTCTACTACAATAGCGGATCGCCCAAACGAAAAAGGCCCGCACGTTGGCGCGCCTCTTTCTGTGGCGGGTGGGCGACCTGTGGTTAGGTGGCCTTGTATACTGCCGTCTTTCGATCAAGCGTGACCTTGTTCCCTTCCCTGCGCACGTCGCCAATCAAGGCCTTAGCCGCAGGTTCGGTAACGTCCAACTCGGACATGATTGTTGCGACCTTGACCCCACCAGGTCGCTTGAGCATCAAGCCGACGCGCCGCTTCTTTGTGAGCTTCGGCGCGAGGGTGACGGATATCAAAATATTCTCGGAAGCGAAAAACATTCGTTGGCTCCTGGTTCGGTTGCTAGATTTGACCCCCTCCAGACATTGGCAGGGAGGGTCATTAACCGGGGAGACCAACGGTAGGGCAGCTATGCCGGATTCCCGTCGTGGAGGCAACAAAAATGCGCGCCCTAAGGGCGCGCAAATTGCAACACTTGGCGGGGGTCGATCAGGCGACTTTATAGACGGCGGTGCCGTGGTCGAAATCGACCTTGACGCCCATCCGCTTGACGTCGCCGATCAGCGCGCGAGCCGCAACAGGCGAGCATTCAAACTTCGCGACTATCGCCTCCACAGTCGTGCCCTCTTTGAGCATTTCAGCGACTTGCGCCTTCTTGGCGACGCGCGGACCATTCGGTGCCTGGGCGAACTTCGTCCGCACGGACGCCTTAATCTTCGTAGCCTTAGCCTTGGTAGCGCGCATGGTTTGCTTGGTCGTCGTCATGTGCTTTCTCCTTGTGTTGCGGTTGCGATGACCAACGTCTAGGTCGCCTCGCTCGAAAGCCGCAACGGAGCAGGTGAGCACTAATTTTGAACGTCAGGACCTATGGTTCACTTCGCTTGATCCAAGGCTTCTCGAACATCGTCCGGCGCTTCCCGAACAATGACGCCTGCGCTGAACTCACCATGGCCGGTGTGCCGACCGGAAGGTACGAACGTGACATAGGTTCCGCCAAACCTCGCCTTCGACACATCGAGAATCGAGCTTGACCCGATTGTAGTGGGTTCGCCATTGGGCTGGGTGAGTTTGATCCAAGCCATCGTCAGCGCCCCTCGGCAATCGCCCTGAGCCTGGCCTCGAACCTTGCGTATCCAGCGCGGGGCGGTTCGGGTTTGAGGATGGCCATGCCCGGAACTTCCGAACCCGTCGCCACCGGAGCAAGCCCATTCGGATCGAGGCTGATCGCACGGTTGACGTGGTAGTTGTCGGTGGGCTGTGTCGGATACGAGACCGGGCGAACCTTACGAGCGATCGTCGGCACCGCGACACGCCCGATCGCGACCAGTTCGCCTGTTTCGCGGTCGATCTTCAAGCGGCCGTCAAAAAGGATAGTCGCGAGTAGGTCGAGATCGTCGGCACTAAGGCAGTCGGCACCATCACGATAGCGCTCGAGGAAATCGGCCGCGATGGAGCCGGCATCGCTAACCCGCGCAAGGTCTCTGCCGAACAGCGCCATGCGGATTGCCATAGCGGCGTCGGTCGCGATGGCATCTCCATCGACAATATACCGAAGGACGCTGCTCATCGAGCCGCATAGCGTGGTGAGTTCATCACTCGTCGCTGGTTTGACCTTTTCGTTGCCGCTAGCGAGTTCCGCCAAGCGGGCCTTGCGGAGTCCGGTCTGTGTCGCGAGGTCGGCCAGGTTTAGCAAATTTAGCATCTGGATGATCGCGGCTGCTCCCCCGTGCTTCATTGCTCTCAAGCGCATGGTTTCTTCTCCAAGGACTGGTTGGGTGCCAGTCGTCGGCGTTGATCGATGTTGCTACGGACAGGCAGTGCGCTACGCGCCGAACCAGCCGGGCGTTTCGTTGTCGCTGAACCCAACAGCCACACAGTCGATGCTGATTGGAGCGGCTACTTTCTGGTGCAGATATTCGACAAAGCCTCGGTCAGGATGCGTGACGACCAACTGGCTCGGGTATAGCGTGAACTCGACAGGGAAATTCTCCACCGCCCAAGTGACGCGACCGAGACGTTTCAGCATTTCGGCATACTCGCGCCGATGGCCAACGATCCGATCCAGTACGGCCCGGCGACGGGCCTGTGCGACATCGAGTCGTGCAACGACATATTCTGGGATGAAGGCGTATTCGCTGCCAAGCCAAGGGGTCGGACACTCGCTGCAACGCAGCCGGGTGTCCTCGCAGAAACCGACACCAACGGTCAGAAGGTCGCCATCGACGCCCGCGTGAACGGTCAATCCTCGCTGGTACTCAAGCGATGCCTCCGCGCCGAAAGCGTCGCAGTGGCGGTTCACCAGCCCTTGGCAGATGTGAAGTAGCTGCTCGGCCAATGAACAATCATATGGCGGATAGCCAGAATGGGTACGGAAGGAACCGTGGTCGATCTTGCCCATATCGCTTCTCCTTGCTCGTCGTTGCTCGCTACGCGGTGGACTTCGTGCCCGTAGTCGCGGCTCTCGGCGTCACTGACTGCTCGCCGCGAACGACAGGCGGGAGCACGTGCTTGTGAGTCGCGGCGTCGGCGGCAAATTGGAAATGGTTCAGAAGTCGCTGAAACGTCTCGATGGTCGGGACCCGCCGACCGGCTGCGATGTCGTAAAGCGTCGGGCGAGTGACTCCGGTGGTATCGGAAAGCTCTTGAATGTTGCTGGCCGATATTTTCTTGCGCACGCCTTCGAGAAGAAGCCAGAGGTCGATTGGTAAACTAGAGCCTGCTGGGGTTAGTCCAGACATATCGTCGCTCCGTGAATTCATTTCGTTAAATGTATTGTTCGTTTAACAACATGCATAGGGCGCGATTAGACACAAAAGATCAATCAATCTGTTTGTTTATTGACGGAATCGAAAGTAACGTGCGAAACGATTTTCAATATCAACTGTCGATGGACGAAAAACGATCATGAGCACACGCCAAGAACCAATGGATTTTGTGGCCGTTCTCGAAACACTCAGGCAGCGTATCGCCGAGTGCGGAAGGATCACCGATTTGGCTCGCAAGCTTGATGTTGACTATCAGCGACTGACCTACTTCGTGCGCAACCCGAAGTCGGCTCCTGCGCCTGAAACAACGGCGAAGCTGATGGCCTTCTACGGATTTAAAGTTGTCGCTGAGCGGGAAGCCGCTTAAAATTCAGCTCGCGTCGGATTCGATCGCCCCTGCGGCATCGTGATCGCCCGACGTAATCCGACTCACATGCTGGGTCGGCAGTTGGACGCTCCTGCAATAGGTCAACAAGAAAAAGCCCCCGGACTTTCGTCCGAGGGCAATGCAACGATTTCAGGGGTACAAAAGAGATACGCCCTTGCAATCGCATATCCCGACCTATGACTGCAAGGAGATTACGGATGAATTCGCATACTCTAGTAAACTTCGACACCCTTCCGAAATCTATAGCCGATCATCCATGCGTACTTTGGAAGTACGAGACGAGCGACGGCAAGGCGACGAAGCCACCATACCAGCCGACGACCCCACCCACATATGCGTCCTCTATGTCGCCAGCCACATGGTCCGAGTTCGGGCTGTGCCGCGACTTCATTCTTGCCAATCCAGAGTATGGCCTCGGACTGATCCTCGGCGGGCGCAACGATGACCGTCTGATCGGTTTCGATATGGACGACCTCGACCACGTCGCGCCAGAGCATCGCGCAATCAGCGAGGAGTGGCGCAAGTACATACTCGCAGCGATCCCGTCCTATGCCGAATTGTCGCCGTCGCAGAAAGGGGTGCACCTGATCTGTCGTGGCATCCTGCCGAACAACGCAACAGCCTACAACGCACTCAAACTGAAATACGGCATCGAGATTTACAGCGCCCGCCGCTACCTCACCACCACAGGGAATCGGCTACCCAACTCGACTGATGACTTTGCGGACTGCCAGCTCGCAATCAACGAGCTGGTTAGCGAAATCGAGAAGGCGACGGGCACCGTTTGTGGCGGCGATTTCGACCATGTTGGCGAGTACGAATCGAATGGCCGCCGCCTCGACCTGTCAGACGCCCAAGTGCTTGAACGCGCCTGCACCGCCAACAGGAAGTTCCAAGATTGGGCATATGGAACGTGGCCTCCGGGCGTCTGGTCGGACGTCAATGTGCAGGTCATTGGTGACCTCGATAAAGTCACCGGCTCGCCAGATCAGATTCTCCGGATCGTGTTGTCCCTGCCGTATGTCACGCAGTCGGCTCCCGCAGCGAACGGCGAGGCTCGCGAGCATAAAGTTTGGCGTCGCATAGCCAAGGAACTCACCAAGGCGCGTCCCAACAATGATCGTCTCCATGCCGAACGCGAGGCCGAGCGTGCGCGTATCCGGGCCGAGAAGCCCCGGCTCGACTCGATCATGGCTACGACACTCGCCTATCAAAGGGAAATCAACCGAGAGAATGTTCCCCCCGTACAGGGGGCAAGCGCTCCTAAGGCCGCGTATGAGAATCGGGAGCCAATTGACTACTGGGCGCCAGCAACGCCCGCAGCCGTACCGCAAGGTGTGCTCCCAGGAATTCTAGACGAGATGGTCCAGGAGGTCGGCGACTCAACCGGGCTCGACAAGTCGGCACTGTGCGTTCTGTCTTTGAGCGCTTGTGCAATGGCAACGACGGACAAGATTCGAATTCGACCCGTTCGATCCAGTGATAGGTGGAAAGAGCGGTTCGGCATGTGGGGGATCGGCGTTGGAGCGAGCGGAGCAGGAAAGTCGCCGCTGATCAACATAGTCGGGAAACCCATCAAGGACATCGACAAGGAAATCCGAGACAACTGGACCAAGCGTTGCGAAACCCTGCGGGCGCAGGCGGCGGCGGAAGGCAAGAAGCTGTCGAACAACGATCTCCCTCCTTGCCCCGATCTTATCCTCGGTGACACGACAACCGAGGCTGCGCAGGACGCGATGCTCAGTAAGGTCGATGGCGTCGGCATACTGGACGAAGAAGTGACGCAGTTCTTCGCCGGCATCGACCGATACATGAACGGCGGCAAAGGCGACGTATCACCGAACCGCGCATTCTGGCTGAAGTCATATGACGGGATCGGCGATACCGTTCGCCGCATCGGTCGAGGGAAGATCTACATCGACAACATCGCCATGAGCATCGTCGGGTGCATACAGCCTGACCCTATCAAGAAGATCAGCGCTGGCGGCCTCGATGATGGCATGATGCAGCGCATTACGCCTGTCCTACTTACAGATCGGGGTATCGGCACTGACGCCAACATTCAGAGCGTCCTCGATCGATATGATGCGCTGGTAAAACGACTCCACACGCTATCGGGTCGGGACGTGGTTGGCGGAACGCACCAAGACGGCGCTCTGCTTTCGTTTAGCCATGAGGCGCAGGGAATTTTCATCGAGCGGCAACGAAGCACGAAAGCGCTGCTCGAACACTTCGCCGAGATATATCCGAGCCTGCACATGCATCTGAAGAAGTACGATGGCATGTTGGCCCGCCTATCGCTTGGGCTGCATTTGATCGACTACGCATCGTTGCCACAATTGACCGACGCGCAGCAGCATTGGATACCCAACGAGATCGCGGCGGGCACGATACGTAGAGCCGAGCAGTTGCTGTTCGACTTCCTCCTGAACCACGCGATGGCATTCCACATCGAGATTCTTGGTTCGGGTCAGGACGAGGTAATCCGCGGGATCGCCGGCTACATTCTAACGCACAACGTCGAGCGTGTGACACTACGCCTGCTTCAGCGAAACGTCGCGGCGTGTCGCGAAATGGAGAGGCGCGACTATCAGAGGACACTGGATCGGCTCTACGCGGATGGCTGGTTGGTCGAGGTGGAAGACGGGCCGAAAAGGGTTTCGCCTCCGCAGGGAATAGTGAACGAGGCAGTCCATGTGACGTTCGCCAGAAAGGCCGAGGAAGAACGCGTTCGCCGCGACGAAATCTATCGGCTGACGAGTGGTATCAAGTACAAGGGGCGAGTGTGAAGGCGGGAGTTGTGTCGCGTGTGTCGATGAAAAAAGGGGGGGCCTCCTTTTATATAATATGTGAGGAAAGGGGACGTTTATATGTCCCGCGCGTATATCGACATTGGCGACACAACTACCACCCTCGAAGTCGGCAGAGAGGTGTGTCGTTACGCGTATCGACACACCCGACGCAATCGACACACTGGCACCAAAGGCCGCCTACGGTGCTTCGCTGTGGCAGGCAGTGCTTACCTGTCAGGCACCTCGGGCAGGTGCGCATGGTGTCGAACCCATTCATGCTCAGGCATGGCCTCGACGCGGTTCGCCAGCCGCAGAATGTCGTCACGCCGATACAAAGGCCGCGCCTTCGTTCCCGCTGAACACGGCCAGAGGTCGAAGCGCTCTTTGAGATTGTAGAAGTGACGGCGGGAAACGCCGAGCAGCATTGCAGCGCTGGTCGCCGACAATAACGCCCCTGTCGGTGCCGTGCGGTTCCCATGACGAGCGTAATCGCCCAGCGCCGTATGATCGACCGGCGACATGGCAGCGCCGTCTGCACTCGCTTTTGTGGCACCGCGCGGGGGTCGCTGCGGGTGCGCCTTGAATCTCCTTTTCATGACGCCACCCTAACCTGCTGGAAAGCAACCACGTTCGAGGTTTGTTTGGCGCTTTCAATCGAACCGTCGAGGTGCGAATTCCAAAGCTCCAGGGCTTCGCGGCGACGTTCGAGATCGGACTCGCGACGATACGCGCGCACCGTCGCATCGCCCACCAAGTGGCCCAGTACGCCCTCTGCCGTTTCGTAGCTGACCGTTGTCATGTCGCCGAGGAACGAGCGCAGGGCCGAGCGAAAGCCATGCACCGTCGCGCCCTCTGGCGTCAGGTGTTGCAGAGCGGCATGTGACAGATGCCCCGGTCCACGTTTGCCGCGAAGGCCTCCGGGGAAGGTATGCGAGGCATTTGGGTGGCGGATGCGCTGTTCGAGAACGATCTGAAACGCGGGCTCGGGTAGCGGCACAGAATGCGCGCGGCGCTGCTTGGTGCGATCAGCAGGGATGTTCCAAACCTTGTTCGCGAAGTCGATTTCATCGAAGCGCATTTCGGTCGCCTCACGTCGCCGGACGCCACAGCGGACGAGCATTTCCATGCAACGCGCGGCGTCACCCTGTTTCGCCCGCACGCTCGCTACGTAGGCGGGCACATCGCGCCAATGCAGGGCGGGCTGGTGGGTCGTTTTGTGTTTCAATGAAACGAGCTTGCCAACGATGCGCGCGTCGGCAGGGTTCGCCTGACTCAGCCCCTTGGCAATGGCGGTGTCAAAGACGCGACGCATTTGAAGCTGAACGAAACGGCGAGTTGTCGATGCGGTGATGCGCTTCAGAACATCGGCAACGTCGGAAGCCGTGAGGTCGCGCACGGGCAAACTGTGCAGCTTGGAACATTCGGCGATCGCTTTGTCCCAACGATCAACTGCATCCGGCGCGGTCCAGCGCTCACTGATAACGGCGAGCGTATCGTCAGCCACCTGCTTGAAAGTCACCTCCTTCTGGCGCTCGGCACGTTCGGAACGCCGAGAATCATTGCGAGCCAGAATCGGATCAAGCCCGTCGTCTAACTGGCGGCGACAACGTTCAGCGCGTGCCCGTGCGTCTTTCAGTGTGCCGTCATAGGCACCTAGCCCCATCTGACGGCGCTTGCCGGTGACGGGCGAGGTGAACGCCAACATCCATGACGCCTTGCCTGTGGTCCCGACCTCGATGCAGAGGTTGCCCCCGTCGTATAGGCGCGCGCCGCGCCGCGGGTTCTTTGCAAGCCACCCGTCGATTTCGAACTTGGTCAGTTGCTCTTTTGCCATCGTGCTTTTCCTTTCGCCCCCGCACTCGCCCCTGCAATTTTTGGTTGCACAGCGATGCACGGTTATGCGCACATTTTGCGCGCGACACTTCACACATAGGCAAAAACACTATACCAATCAACGGATTAAAGGACCCATTCCTGCACACATATGCATACTCATACACAATCCAAGGTAGCTGCAATCGCTGTTTACGTAAGCGTCAAATAGTGCGCGGTTGACCCGTCTTTCCGGAACGCTAACCTCCTCGGCGGAGGGAATCGATCCATGCTTTCAAGACCGGAAACCCGCCGCTGCATCGAATGCGGAAGACCCTACGGGTCCATCGGCTTCTGGAGCCACGAGGGTATTGTCTCCAACGGGCCGGCCTACTGGTCGGACCGGGGGATTTTGTGCTCGCCGGCATGCTCCCTCGTGCACTTTCGCCTCCGCGAGGCGGAAGGCACATTTCCCCAAGCGCCGGCGCCCGATCCTTTTCTGCTTGATAAACCCTCCCGCGGCAGGCGATAACTTGCCGGCCGGCGGGATCAAGTTTGTTGCAGAGACGCTGACGCCTCCCCCTGCCGGGGGCGGCGCAAAGCAGCAGGGAATGCCGGAACATTGATTCATTCATTTGATCGCTTCGCACGCATGCTTTTCCTTGTCGCAGTCGGCGCGCTTGCGGGCGCGGTGGCGGCGGGCGCCTCCGATTTCTCCGAGCCGTGGAAGCGGTCGGACCGGGCGCTGGTGATCGACGCCTATGAATACAATCCCATCGACTGGCAGAAACTGGTCGGCGACAAGCGGATCACCGGCTTTATCAACAAGGCGTCCGACGGACTGTCGCCGCCCTACAAGTGCTCGGGCAACCGGACCGAGGAGCGGCTCTGCAAGGCGCTGTGGAAGCGCCATGCCGTGGCGCGCGAGTTGTTCCACACGCGCCGGACCGTCGCCAAGGCGCTCGGCCTCAAATGGGGCGCCTACCATCTCGGGCGGCCGGGCAACCCGATCGACCAGGCCAACAACTTCATCGACTTCGCCGAACCCGGCCCCGACGACCTGATCGCGCTCGACATCGAGGACAACGATCCCGAGAAGTGGATGTCGCTGAAGGACGCCGAGATCTTCGCGCGCCACATCCATACGAGGCTCGGCCGCTGGCCGGTGCTCTATACCAACGGCAGCACGGCGCTGTTCATCGCCGAGAACCGGGAGCGCTACACCGTGCTCTCGCGCCTGCCGCTCTGGTATGCGCGTTACAAGCCGGCGATCGGGCTGCACTTCCCGAAGGGCTACTGGCAGACCTACGCGCTCTGGCAGTTCGCCGCCGGCGTCAACTGCGATACGCGCTCCTGCCCCTACCGCGTGCCGGGAACGCCGCTGGACATCGACGTGAACGTCGCCTCGATGAGCCCGGCCGAGTTGCGCGCGGCGTGGCCGTTCGGCGGCCTCGTCGACAAGAGCGAGCCGACCGATGAAGACGTCGTCGCGCAAACCTCGTCCGAAACCGTGCCGCTGCCGGTGCCGCGCCGCACGGCGCTGGCGGGCGGCGACATCACCGTGAAATTCGCGGAGGTCACGCTGACCGACGAACCGTCGGATGCGCCGATCCGCGAAGCGCTTGCCGCCGGATCGTTTCCGGAACTGGTCCCGATCGCCTTCGCCGCGCCTCAGTCGGCGGAGGCGGTCACCGAAGAGATTGCCGACATCACCGTGCCGACCGGCGAGACGATCCCGCTGCCGATCCGGCGCGAGGAAGCGCGCAAGAAGCGCGGCGACACGACCCTGAAGTTCGTCGCCGTCGTCGAGGTGCTGCCCGGCTCTGCTGCGACCCGCGGCCTGCCACCGCCTTTCCATGCGCTGCTCGGCCTGTCGTCCGAAGAGCGCGTGCCGGTCGAACTGGCCGGCTACGCCGAGGTCGCCCAAAGGGCGAGGCCGCCGATGCCCCGCCCGGCAGCCGACCCCGCGCCGAAGGGCCAGCCGAGCGGCGAGATTTCGGCCGCCGCGCTCGACGACCCGCCGCCGATCGTTCCCGGCGCGGCCGACTCATATCTGTCGCGCCGCGAATTGCCGGTCTTTCTGCTGCGCAAGCTCGACGGCCCCGACGAGGTGATGCCCTGACGGGCTAGGCGTTTTCCCGTTCGACCGCGCGCCAGCCGATGTCGCGGCGGCAGAACCCTTCGGGCCATTCGATGGCGTCGATCGCCGCATAGGCTTTCGCCTGCGCCTCGCTGACGGTTCGGCCGGTCGCGGTGACGTTGAGCACGCGCCCGCCATTGGCGACGATCCTGCCGTCGGACAGGGCGGTCCCGGCGTGGAAAACCTCTGCGCCGGTTGCCGTGGCCTTGTCGAGACCGCCGATCGCCGACCCCTTCTCCGGCGTGCCGGGGTATCCCCTCGCCGCCATCACGACCGTCAGCGCGGCTTCGTCGCGCCAACGCGCAGAGACGTGTTCGAGCTGGCCGTCGACGGCGGCGTTCAACAGCACCAGAAGGTCTTCCTTCAGCCGCATCATCAGCACCTGGCATTCGGGGTCGCCGAAGCGGGTGTTGTATTCGATCAGCTTCGGGCCGCTCTCCGTCAGCATCAGGCCGGCGAACAGCACGCCGGAAAAGGGCGCGCCCTTCTCGGCCATGCCGCGCATCGTCGGCTCCACGATCTCGCGCATCGTGCGCTCGATCATCGCCGAGTCCATGGCCGGTGCCGGGGAATAGGCGCCCATGCCGCCGGTGTTGGGGCCGACATCGCCGTCGCCGACGCGCTTGTGGTCCTGGGCGGTTCCGAACGGCAGCGCCGTGAAGCCGTCGCAGAGGCAGAAGAAGCTGACTTCCTCGCCGGTCATGAATTCCTCCACGACCACCGATGCGCCGGCACCGCCGAAGGCGCCCTCGAAGCAGGCGTCGACCGCCGCAAGCGCCTCGTCCAGCGTCATCGCCACGGTCACGCCCTTGCCGGCGGCAAGGCCGTCGGCCTTGATGACGATCGGCGCGCCCATCTTTTCGACATAGGCGCGCGCGTCGGCCGCCGTCTCGAAACGGCCGTAGGCGGCTGTCGGGATGCCGTATCGCGCGCAAAGGTCCTTGGTGAAACCCTTCGAGCCCTCGAGCCTGGCGGCGCTCGCCGACGGGCCGAACACCCGGATGCCTTGCGCGCGCAGGTCATCGGCGATGCCGGCGACCAGCGGCGCCTCCGGGCCGACCACCACGAGGCCGATCGCCTTGTCGCGGCAGAAGCGGCCGACGGCGGCATGATCGGAAACGTCGAGCGCCACGAGTTCGGCCTCGCCGGCTATGCCCGGATTGCCCGGCGCGGCGTAGAGCCTGGTGAGCAGCGGCGAGGCCGCGAGCTTCCAGGCCAGCGCGTGTTCGCGACCGCCGGACCCGATGAGCAGAACGTTCATGGACAGACCTCGCGTGCCGGGTTCAAAGGGTTCCGCTATTGGCGATGGCAGGCGAGGTCAAGCCGTAATGGCCGCGCCGCGCCGCTTTCCACCGAACCCGTCGGCCGACGGTCTCAAATCGGCGCGAGCCGCCCGTCTTGACGCCCGGCCGCCCGGCTGCCACTCCACGCGCATGGAAGACGTTCAGACAAGGGCGGCCCAGGGCCGCGTCGCCGACGCCCCGAGCGGGCATTGGGTCTACCGCGCGCTGCCGCGCCGGCTCTGGCCCTATGCGCAGCTCGCGCGCTGGGACCGGCCGATCGGCTGGCAGCTTCTGCTCTGGCCCTGTTGGTGGTCGGCGGCGCTGGCGGCGTGCGCCTATGCGCGGCCGGGCGACAGCTTCGCTTCGCTCATTCCCTCGCCCTGGCACCTCGCCCTGTTTCTTGTCGGCGCCATCGCGATGCGCGGGGCCGGCTGCACCTACAACGACATCGTCGACGCCGGCATCGACGAAAAGGTCGAGCGCACGCGCTCGCGCCCGCTTCCCTCCGGACAGGTGACGCGCCGCCAGGCCTGGGCGTTCCTGGTCCTGCAGGCGTTCGCCGGGCTGGTCGTCCTCGTCCAGTTCAACAGCTTCGCGATCCTGCTCGGCATCGCCTCGCTGGTCGTCGTCGCCATCTATCCGTTCATGAAGCGCTTTACCAACTGGCCGCAGCTCGTGCTCGGCCTTGCCTTCTCCTGGGGCGCGCTGATGGGCTGGGCGGCCGAGTTCGGCGACCTCGCCCAACCGGCAGTGCTGCTCTATCTCGGGTCGATCTTCTGGGTGGTCGGCTACGACACCATCTACGCGCACCAGGACAAGGAGGACGACGCGCTGGTCGGCGTCCGGTCGACCGCGCGCCTTTTCGGCGACAGCACGAAGTCCTGGCTGATCGGGCTCTACGGCGGCGCGCTGATCCTGATGGCCAGCGCCTTCTCCGCGGCGCAGGTGCCGGTGCCGGCGATGGCTGGCCTGCTCGCCGCCGGCGCGCACATGGCGCGCCAGATCGTCGTGCTAGACATCGACGATCCCGAGCAGTGCCTGCGGCTGTTCCGCTCGAACAACGTCGTCGGCTGGCTGATCTTCCTCGGCCTGATCGGCGGCGGCGCCTGGGTTGCCCTGAAACCGCTGCTCTGAGCCTGCGTCCGCGCTATTCGGGCGCGATGATCTCGTGGCCGTCGACGACAAGGCGCAGGCCGAGATTGCCGGGCTTGCGGCGCATCAGGAAGCGCGGACGGCGCAGCGGCGTCACGCGGCGCTTGCGGCGCTCCTGCACCGGCAGCGCCTTGATCGCCGCGCCGAGCGATTCTTCAAGCGTGCGCGCCACGCCGTCTGCCTCGATCAGCAGCATCGGCAGGCGGAATGCATCGGCCCAGGCGCGCCAGTCGGCTGCGACATCCTCGAGATTGTCGGCGACCAGGAGCGGCACCGACAGCATCGGGTCGGCATGCAGCAGTTCGAGGGTCACCGTGACGTTGCCGTCCGCGTCCTCCATGGCCCGCGCGGCGATGCCGCGGAACGCGTTGGCTGGCAGCACCACCGTTGCGGGAAGCCCGCTCATCTGCAGGACCCTGCGGACGATCGCCCCACGCTGGTCGATGGTGAAGGTGACGTCGCCGAAATCGTCACGGGTCGCGTAGCTGACGACCTGCGGCAAATGGAAAGGGTCGAGCCGCATGTTGCGTCCCGCCCAGACTGGCTTCAGTCCGGTGCTCATTGTTGTGCCTTCCTGTCTCTCCTGAGAGCCGGTTCGTACCGGTTCTCCGGGACCGGTTTTCCCGGTCTCTGTTGTGGGTCGACAGTAGCGCGGGACCCTTACCTGCCCGCTTAAAAAAGTCGGTTAAATTTTGCTGATATCGGGGATGGTTATCGGAATCCGACCTGCTGTAACGATCCGTCAGGCTTCGTTTACAAGGGGTTGCGGGACTTTGCGCGAGCGCTCAGATGACCTTGCCGGGGTTCATGATGCCGGCAGGGTCGAACGCCGCCTTGACCCGCCGCATCAGGTCGATGCCGACCGGCGGCGCCGTCGCCAAGAGCTCGTCGCGCTTCAGCCGGCCGATGCCGTGCTCGGCCGAGATCGAGCCGCCGAGCGCCCGCACGATGTCGTGCACCGCCTTGTTCATCGACCGATAGAGGTCGAGGAATACTTCGGGATCGGCGCCCGCCGGCTGCGAGACGTTGTAGTGCAGGTTGCCGTCGCCCATGTGGCCGAAGCAGACGACGCGGGCGCCCGGGCAGACGCCTTCGACCGCCGCCGCCGCGCGGCCGATGAACTCCGGTATCGACGCGATCGGAACCGAGATGTCGTGCTTGATCGATGCGCCCTCAGGCTTCTGCGCTTCCGAGATGTTTTCGCGCAGCGCCCACAGCGCATCGCCATGCGCAATGCTGTCGGCCAGCGTCGCATCGCCGGCGAAGCCGCGTTCCATGCCTTCGGCGAGGATTGTCTCGATCAACGCGCGGGCGTCCTCCTGCGAGCGCCCGGACGAGACCTCCAGCAGGACGTGCCATGGCCAGTCGCCGGCAAGCGGGCGCACGGCGTTCGGCGTAAAGCGCAGCGAGAAGTCGAGCGGCGTGCCGCCGATGAGTTCGAACGCCGTCAGGCTGCCGCCGGCGCGCTCGCCGGCGAGGCCGAACAGGCCGAGCGCCGCCTCCGGCGAGGCGACCCCGGCCCAGCCGACCTCGCGTCCCTTCGGCTTCGGGAAGATCTTCAGCACCGCCGCGGTGATGATGCCGAGCGTACCCTCGGCGCCGACGAACAGGTTCTTCAGGTCGTAGCCGGTGTTGTCCTTCTTCAGCTTCCTGAGGTCGTCGAGCACCTCGCCGGTCGGCAGCACCACCTCGACGCCGAGGCAGAGCTCGCGCGCATTGCCATAGGCGAGCACCGCGGTGCCGCCCGCATTGGACGAGAGGTTGCCGCCGATCTCGCACGAGCCCTGCGACGCCAGCGACAGCGGGAACATTCGGTCGGCGGCGTCGACGGCGCGGTGCAGCGCCTCGAGCACCACGCCCGCCTCGGCCGTCACCGTGTTGGACAGCGTGTCGATCTCGCGCACGCGGTTCAGCCGCGACAGTGAAACGACGATCTCGTTGCCTTCCCTGCCCGGCATCTGGCCGCCGACGAGGCCGGTATTGCCGCCCTGCGGAACGATCGGGGTGCGCGTCTCGCTGGCGAGCTTCAGGATGCGGCTCACTTCCTCCACCGAGCCGGGCCGCAGCACCAGCGGCGTACGCCCGGGGAAGAGGCCGCGCGGCTCGCGCAGGAAAGGCGCCATGTCGGCTTCGGCGCGCAGCGCATGCGCGTCGCCGACGATCGCTGCAAACCGCTCGAGCAGGGTCGGATCGGGCGGAAGAGGCGTCATCGACGAACTCACTGGTCCCTGGGGGCCGCGGCGCGGCGCAGCCGGTCGTTGATCGCTTCGCCGAGGCCGGTCGCCGGGATGGATTCGACCGCGATGGTCGGCGCGCCCGAGCGGTCGAGCGCCTGCATGTGGGAGAACAGGTTGGCCGCGGCCTCCCGCAGATTGCCCGACGGCGACAGGTTGAGCATTGCCACCGCCCGATCGGCGTTCTCGGCGCGTACCTGGCCGAAGGCGAGCAGCGCCTCGCCCGGCAATACGCTGGCCGCCCCGACGCGGACCGATGCCTTCGGCGCATAGTGGGAGGCAAGCATGCCGGGCGCCTCGACGCGCTCGCCGCCGCCCGCGCCGCGCACGACGGTCTGGCCGGCCGCAGCTTCGATGACCTCCGCCGCGACCCCGCCGGGGCGCAGCAGGCGCACCTTCCCGTCCTCGACCTTGACGATGGTGGATTCCAGCCCGACCGTGGTCGGGCCGCCGTCGACGATCAGCGGGATCCTGCTTCCGAGGTCGGCCTCGACAGCCTCTGCCGTCGTCGCCGTGATGCGGCCGGACGAGTTGGCGCTCGGGGCCGCCAGCGGGCGGCCGAGCCTTGCGATGAGAGCGGAACCGAATCCCTGCGGCATCCTGACGGCGACGGTGTCGAGCCCAGCCGTCACCAGCGGGTGGATCGACGCATCTTGGCGCAGCGGAAGCACGAGCGTCAGCGGCCCCGGCCAGAACGCCTGTGCGAGTTTTTCGGACAGCGGATCGAGCCGGGCGATGCCGGACGCCATGACCATGCCCGACACATGCGCGATCAGCGGATTGAGGCGCGGCCTTCCCTTCGCCTCGAAGATACGGGCCACAGCCTCGCCGTTGGTGGCGTCGCCGGCGAGCCCGTAGACCGTTTCGGTCGGGATCGCCACGACCTCGCCGGCCTCGAGCAGCGCCACGGCGCGCTCCATGGCCGCCTCGGTCTTCAGGATTTCCGCCAATGCTTCCGGCCCCGATCTCGCATGGCGTTGCTATAGCGCGGCTCGGCGGCCGGCAACAACCGGTTTCCCGGTAAGCCTCCGTAAACCACGACCTGCCACACTCCACCGGTCTTTCCGGGGGCTCCGGCCATGCGTGCCAGTAGCGTTGCTTTCATCGTCTCGACCCTTGCGGCGACCGGGGCTTCGGCCTCGTCGATCCAGTCGCTCGACCCGAGCGCCGGCACGCCGTCGATCGTCGCGCTCGCCGACACCGCGGCCGACCCCTCCATCGTCGATGCCGGGCCGCTCGTCGGCCCCGCGCCGTCGATCCTCGCGCTGGCCGACACGCCCACAGGCGAGACGACGGACATCCTGTCGCTCGGCGATCCCGCGCTCCCAGGCGAAGCCGCAGCCGGCGATGCTGATAGGATGACGATGCCGCTGGTCATCCGCGGCGGTGAAACCGGCCAGATCTCGGCACGCCCGGCTCCGGCCCCGGCGCAGGCGACCGCGCCCGATGGCCAGCCGCCGCTGCTCGATCCCAACGACCGGGGCACGCCGGCCAAGCGCAAGGCGCTGAAGCGTCAGGCCGAACGGCTTGCGCAGCAAAAGGCGCAGGCCCCGGCGAGCGGGCAGAACCCCGACCCCTCCGATCACGCGGTGCCGCTCGGCCAATAGCGTTCCTAGAGCCGGGCGCAGTCCTTCCCGAAAAGGCCCGTCCGGGAGAGCCCCTAACCGGCGATCTTCGAGAAGTCGGCGACCTGCGACGTGGCCGCGCGGATGCGGGCGAGCAGCGCCAGCCGGTTGGCGCGCACGCCAGCGTCCTCATCATTCACGAGAACGCCTTCAAAGAATGAATCAACCGGTTCACGCAACGCGCTAAGCGCCTTCATGGCACCGGAAAAGTCTTCGTTCTGAATCGCTTGGCCGGCTTCCCTCTCGGCTTGATTCACCGCGGCGTCGAGCGCCCTCTCTTCATCGGTGCGGAAGAGTGCCGGATCGACAGCATCGGCGACCACCGTGCCCTTCTTCTCTTCGGCCGCGAGAATGTTCGCCGCACGCTTCGTGCCGGCGAGCAGGTTCTTGCCGTCCTCGCTGTCGAGGAAGGAGCCCAACGCCTCGACCCGGCGCACAATGGCGAGCAGGTTGCAGGCCTCCGGCGTCATGACGGCATCGATGATGTCGTGGCGCTTGCCGCTGTCGCGCAGATAGACCTTGAGGCGATCCTGCAGGAAGGCGCGCAGGTCGTCGCTGATCGCCGGATCGTGGTTCTCGACCAGCGGCAGCCAGTCCGGGGCGTCCGCCTTCGTGTCGGCGACCAGAGCACGGGCGCCGTCGCCGAACAAGCCGCCCTTGGCGGCCGCCGAGAGGATCGCGTTCAGCTTCTGCGGCGCGGCCGCCGACGGCCCGACCTGGTGGCGCAGCACCTGAACGTCGTTGAGCGGATCGATGGAGAAATTGAGTTCGTTCTCCAGCACGATGCGGACGAGGCCAAGCGCCGCGCGGCGCAAGGCGTAGGGATCCTTGGAGCCGGTCGGCTTTTCATCAATCGCCCAGAAGCCGGTCAGCGTATCGAGCTTGTCGGCCAGCGCGACGGCGACCGAAACCGGGTCGGTCGGCACGCGGTCGGACGGTCCCTGCGGCTTGTAATGTTCCTCGAGCGCCGCCGCGACAGACGGATGCTCACCCTGCAGGGCCGCGTATTTCCGTCCCATAGCGCCCTGCAGTTCGGGAAACTCGCCAACCACTTCGGTCTGCAGGTCGGCCTTGGCGAGAACGGCGGCGCGGCGCGCCAGCGCCGGGTCGGCGCCGACGAGCGGCGCGAGATCCTCGGCCAGCTGCGCGAAGCGCGTCACGCGCTCGCCCTGCGTGCCGAGCTTGGCATGGAAGGTGACGCCGAGCCTGTCGAGGCGCGCCATGCGCTGGTCGAGCGGCTTCTTCAGGTCGAGCCCGAACTTCTCCGCCGACGCCTTGAGCGTGTCGAGGTCGGGCAGGTCGGCCTGGTCGGTCTTCCAGAAATAGAGCGCGTCGGAGAGGCGCGCGCGCACCACCTTGCCGTTACCGTGGGCGATCTCCTTGCCGCCGTCCTTCGCCTCGATGTTGGCGGTGACGACAAAGCGGTTGGAGAGCGCATCAGCCGCGCCCTGCGGCCGCGTGACGAAACACTTCTGGTTGGCGCGGATAGTCAGCCGGATGACCTCGGCCGGAATGGACAGAAAATCCTCCTCGAAGGTGCCGAGCAGAACGACCGGCCATTCGACCAGGCCCGAGACCTCTTCCAGCAGTCCCTCGTCCTCGACCAGGTCGAGCCCGTTGGCGAAGGCGAGGTTCTTCGCGTCGGCGAGGATGATTTCCTTGCGCCGGTCGGCATCGACGATCACCCTGGCTGCCTCGAGCTTCGCCGCATAGTCGTCGAAGCGCCGAACCGTGATCGCGCCTGGCGCATGAAAACGATGGCCATAGGTGACGTTGCCCGAGCGGATGCCGTCGACCTCAAAATCGACGACGACGGGCTCCTCGGTCTCGGGGCCGAAGGTGCAGACGATGGATTGCAGCGGGCGCACCCAGCGCAGGGTCTCGCCACCACGTCCCTCGGTCGCGCCATAGCGCAGGCCCTTCGGTCCTGAAGCCGGCCCCCAGCGCATCGATTTCGGCCAGGGGAAGGCGCGGATGATGCCGGGCACGAGGTCGGCGATGATCTCCTCGGCCGCCCTGCCCGGCTTCGCGATGTGGGCGACGTAGAAATCGCCCTTCTTGGGATCGGAATGGACATGGGCCTGGCTTGTGTCCGACAGGCCGGCCTTGCGCAAAAAGCCCTCGACCGCCTGAGGCGGCGCCTTGGTCGAGGGTCCCTTGATCTCCTCGCGGACGTCCTTCGAGCGGGCGGTGACGCCGCGCAGGTCCAGCGTCAGGCGGCGCGGTGACCAGTATTCGCGCGCGGCTTCGTAGGTCAGCCCGGCCTCGACGAGGCCGTCGGTCACCATCTTCTTCAGGTCGCTGGCGGCTTTCCTCTGCATTCGCGCAGGGATTTCCTCGGAGCGGAGTTCGAGCAGAAGGTCGGGCATGGCTATTTCCTGATGCGCGCCCGCCCTATCAAGCCTCGCCCTCATTGTCACGCCCCGCATGCTTGTGCAGGGTCGAAGTCATTGATATATGATATCGATATCACATATGGATTGAACGATGCGCGCCCTGATCGACATCGAAGAACAGCAGATCGAACGGCTCGATGAACTGGCGCGGCGGCAGAAGAAGTCGCGCGCCGCGCTCATCCGTCACGCCGTGCGCGAATACCTCGATGCCCGCAACGCGGAAAACGCCGATGGCGCGTTCGGCCTCTGGCGCGCGCGCGCCGTCGACGGCCTGGAATATCAGGAGCGCGTCAGAAGCGAATGGTGAAAGCCCTCTTCGACACCAACATCCTGATCGACTTCCTGAATGGCATCCCGCAGGCCCGTGACGAGATCGCGCGGTATGGCGGCAAATCGATCAGTATTGTCACTTGGATGGAGGTTATGGTCGGCGCGGACGCGGATGTCGAAACAAGCACGCGCGACTATCTCAACTCGTTTGAGGTCATCCCGCTTGACGACAAGGTCGCCGACCGCGCCGTAAGACTCCGGCGCGAGCATGGCGTTCGCCTGCCCGACGCCATCGTCTGGGCTTCCGCGGAGATGCACTCCGCGCTTCTGGTCACCCGCAACCCCAAGAATTTCGGCCACGATTCACCCGGGATCAGGGTGCCGTACGCGCTGTAGCCCGGTTCATGCGGCGCCGAGGCCGCCGCCTCCATTCCGGAACGATCGGTCGGCGCCTAGCAAGGCGCAATTCCTGCGTGAACCAAATCGGCTGTCGGCGCGACCAAGGGATATCGAAAGGAAGGCCTACGGCCATGAAAACGATATCCACCTATGTCCAGATCGCCGCGCTGGCTGCCTGTTTCGCGGCGCAGTTCCACCCGGCTTCCGTCACCGGCATGCCCGGCACCCGCAAGGCGCTGCAGACGCTTGAAGTCTTCACCAACCAGGTCGAGAACCGGTCCGCCACGCAGACCCTGGCCTGGTCGGACCCGCGCTAGGGCGTGGACTCAACTGAACGCATCCAGAGTCTAGCCGAAGCGAGTGCGACAGCGGCGAGGAAGTTCGTGGCGTGCTTTTCGAAGCGAGTGGCGATGCGCCGGAACTGCTTGATCTTGCAGAAGAAGCGCTCGACCAGGTTGCGGCGTCTNTGGCCCGACCCCGCCGCGGGCTCCGCTCAGGCTGCGAGCCCGCCGGCTTCCGTCAACAGGAAGGCTTCGCCGCAGGCTTTCGCTAGGTTGCGAACGCGTAGGATGTAGCTCTGGCGCTCCGTCACCGAGATCACGCCGCGCGCGTCGAGCAGGTTGAAGACGTGGCTCGCCTTGATCGCCTGGTCATAGGCCGGCAGCACCATCTTGTGGCGGGCGGGATCGCCGCCCTCGGCCGGGGCGCCGGCGGCGAGCAGCGCCTTGCATTCCTTCTCCGCATCGTCGAAATGGCGAAGCAGCATCGCCGTATCGGCATGCTCGAAGTTGTGGCGCGAATATTCCTGCTCGGCTTGCAGGAAGACCTCGCCATAAGTGACCTTGTCGGCGCCTTCCAGCCCGTTGAAGTTCAGGTCGTAGACATTGTCGACGCCCTGGACGTACATGGCGAGGCGCTCCAGACCGTAGGTCAGTTCGCCCGACACCGGCGCGCATTCGATGCCGCAGACCTGCTGGAAATAGGTGAACTGCGAGACTTCCATGCCGTCGCACCAGCATTCCCAGCCGAGCCCCCAGGCGCCCAGCGTCGGGCTTTCCCAGTCGTCCTCGACGAAGCGGATATCGTGCAGCAGCGGATCGACGCCGATCGCCTCGAGCGAGCCGAGATAGAGCTCCTGCAGGTTCGGCGGGTTGGGCTTCAGGATCACCTGGTACTGGTAATAGTGCTGCAGGCGGTTGGGGTTCTCGCCGTAGCGGCCGTCCTTGGGCCGGCGCGAAGGCTGGACATAGGCCGCGTTCCAGCGCCTCGGCCCGAGCGCGCGCAGCGTGGTCGCCGGATGGAAAGTGCCGGCGCCGACCTCCATGTCGTAGGGCTGCAGGATGACGCAGCCCTTGTCGGCCCAATAGTTGTGCAGCGTCAGGATCAGCCCCTGGAAGGACCGTTCGGGGCGCATGTGGGCGGCAAGTTCAACTGGCAAGGGAACCTCGGGCGCGGGTCGCGGACGTGCCGCACGTCCTAGTCCGCGACCGGTAGAGCGTCAAGTTGGCGACGGTACGTCAGTGGCCGGCGGGCGGCAGCGTCAGTTCCTGGCCGGGCATCAGCCTGCCGGGATCGCCGAGCAGATGGGGATTGAGGTCGAGGATCTCGATGTACCGGTTGCCGTTGCCGAGCTTGTCGACGGCGATCGACCACAGCGACTGCCCGGGCGCGACCCTGTAGACGGCCGGCTTCGGCGCGGCGGCATCCGGCGCGGCCTCGGAACGCTGCTCCGCCGGCGCCTGTTCTGGCTCCGGTTGGACGGCCGGCGCCGGCGTAGCGGGCGTCGGGCCGGCGACCGACTTGTCGTCCAGCGGCGGCAGGCCTTCCTTCAGCTTCTTCTCGACTTCGGCCAGAACGTTGGGTTCCGGCTCCATGTCGCGCGCATGGCTCCACTGGAATGTGGCCTCCAGCCGGCGGCCGACGCGCCAGTAGGCGTCGCCGAGATGGTCGTTCAAGACCGGATCGTCAGGCTTCAGCGAAACGGCGCGCTCGAGTTCGCGCACGGCCTCCTCGAACTCGCCGAGCCGGTAGTGCGCCCAGCCGAGCGAATCGACGATGTAGCCGTCGCTCGGGCGCAGCTCGACCGCCTTGCGGATCATGTCCATGCCCTCTTCGAGGTTCATGTTCATGTCGATCCACGAATAGCCGAGATAGTTGAGCACCTGGGGCTGGTTGGGGAAGAGTTCCAGCGCCTTGCGGAAGTTCGGCTCCGCCTTGGGCCATTGCTTCAGCCGCTCATAGGCGATGCCGCGCTGGTAGTAGATGTTCCAGTTGGCGGCGGCGCGCGGATCGTTGGGGATCGCGATCACCTTCGATTCGATGCGCTTGACCGCCCTGTCGAAGACCTTGGCCGCGCCGGCAAAGTCTTCCTTGGACGCGTAGACGCCGCCGAGCGCCAGGTAGCCGCGCATGTCGTCGGGATTCTCGTCGACCAGCGCCTGCAGCTGGCGGATGGCCTCGTCGCGGCGGTCCATGTCGGCGAGATTCAGGCCGAGCTGCAGCTGCGATATCCGCCGCAGCGGCGACTTCGGGGGAACGCTCCGGTAGAGTTCGATGGCGCGGGCGGCGTCCTGTTGCTGCTCGGCGACGCCGGCGAGCTGGACCAGCACCTGGTCGCTGTCGGGCCGCAGCGCCAGCGCGAACTGCAGGTAAAGCCGCACGAACGCCTCGCCGCCGCCACGGTTGAGCGCGCTGGCGAGCGCAAGAAGGTGCTCGCTGGCGCCCTGCGCCGGCGTCGCCACGATCGGCGTCACGGCTTGTCCCTTCATGATGCGGTCACGAAGGTCGATCAGCGGCAGCCGGCCGGACGCAAACTCTTCGGCCTTGTCGAGCACTGCGAGGGCGGCGTCCTTCTTGCCTCCGCGCGCCAGGAAGCCGGCATAGGCCTCGGCGGCGCGAAGCCAGGTGTCGGGCGCCGCGCCGCCCGCGGCGACGCCGTCCACAGCGGACCGGTAGGCGGCGTCCGCCTCTTCCCGGCGGCCGGCCTGCTCCGCGACCAGGCCCTTGGCGTAGGAAACGAAGAGCCCGTACCAGTCCGGCCCGGAGAGGTCGTCGAGCGTCGCCATGGCGCCGGCCTTGTCGCCCTCGCCGAGCTTGGCCCAGGCGATCATCACCTTGGCGATCAGCCCGTCGAGATCGGATTCCTCGGTGAAGGTGAGCTGGTTCTCGGCCGCGCGGTAGTCGCGCTTGCGGAAGGCGTCGATGGCGAGCGCGAGCCGGGCGAGCCGCTCTACATCCGGAACCGACTTCAGCTTCTGCGCGTAGGGCAGCGATTCGGCGAAGCGCCCTTCCGCGACCAGCGCCAGCATCAGGCTCTGCTGCAGCGGCTGGTTGTCGGGATCGAAGGTCAGCGCCCGCTTGTAGAAAACGATGGCGTCTTCGAGATTGTTGTCGATTTCCGCGATGCGCGCCGCCAGATAGGCGCCGGAGAAGGAATTGACCTCCACCGGAGCGGACTTTTGCGAGGCGATCGCCGCCGCGCCGGACATCGAAAGCACTAGTCCGGTCGTCGCGGCCAGCCCGACAAGCCAGCGTCCCGCTCTTAGCTGCATCGTCTTCCTTTCCACGGTCGCGGCCCGGCGCATGGGCGAGAGGGCCGCGTCTGGATTCGCACCGGCATCCCGGCGATCTTCGCCCAAAGCATGGCCTTTTTCGGGTCGGCGTTCAATCCGCTGCCCTTCACGTTGCGGTCACCCGCACGGGCCCTGCAGTCAGACCACGCGGCTGATGCAGAAGTCGATCACGTCGAGCAGCGCCGCCTTCTGCGGCGTCTCGTCCAGCGGGGCCAGCGCGTCGCGGGCGATGCCGCCGAAATGGCCCGCGCGCCCGATCGTGTCGGAGATCGCGCCGTGCCTGGCCATCAGGCCGATCGCCTTTTCCAGCGATTCGTCGTCGGTGCGGTTGTCCTCGATGGCCGCCTTCCAGAACTTGCGCTCGGCCTGGGTGCCGCGCCGGTAGGCGAGGATCACGGGCAGCGTCACCTTGCCCTCGCGGAAGTCGTCGCCGACGTTCTTGCCGAGGTCCTTGCTCGATCCGCCGTAGTCGAGCGCGTCGTCGATCAGCTGGAAGGCGAGGCCGAGATTCATGCCGTAGGAGCGCAGTGCCGCGCGGTCGTTGCGCGACGCGCCGGCGATGACCGGCCCGACCTCGGCAGCCGCCGAGAACAGCGCCGCCGTCTTCGCCTTGATGACGGCGAAGTGCTCGTCCTCGGTGGTCTCCAGGTTCTTCGCCGCGGCAAGCTGCATCACCTCGCCTTCGGCGATGATCGAGGCGGCGGTCGACAGGATGTCGAGGGCGTCGAGCGAGCCCACTTCCACCATCATCCGGAACGCCTGGCCGAGCAGGAAGTCGCCGACCAGCACGCTCGCCTGGTTGCCCCAGATCATGCGCGCCGTCTTGCGTCCGCGGCGCATGTCGCTCTCATCGACCACGTCGTCGTGCAGCAGCGTCGCCGTGTGCATGAACTCGACGCTGGTCGCCAGCTTGACGTGTCCGTCGCCGGCATAGCCGAACATCTGCGCCGCGGCGAGCGTCACCATCGGCCGCAGGCGCTTGCCGCCGGACGAGATCAGGTGGTTGGCGACTTCCGGGATCATCTCGACGTCGGAACCGGCCTTCGAAAGGATCAGCTCGTTGACGCGGCCGAGATCGGCCGAGGTCAACGCGATCAGCTCGGCGATCGACGCCTGCTCACGCTTGCCGCCTTCGAGGTTGAGAACAACGCCCACCGGTTTCTCCGTCCGAAATTCCGCCATTGTGCGGAAAGCTTTAGCGAATCTAGGGGGCCATGGCCATAAGCGGCAAGAGGCGAATTGGCGCGGCTGGCGGCCGCGCGTTTACATCCGCCCGGCAAGCTGCGAATTTCACGCGATGAAAGAACTGATCCGCACCAACGACGCCGTCGTCATCTCGTTCGTCGAGTCGCTCTTGAAGGACGCCGGCATCGAGTCGCTCGTCGCCGACCAGAACATGAGCGTGCTCGACGGGTCGATCGGCATCCTGCCGCGGCGCGTGCTGGTGCTCGACGAAGACCTCGAGGAGGCCCGCCGCATCCTCGCCGACGCCGGCATCGCCAACGAAATCCGCGAAGGCTGACGGTCCGCCCGATGGCCGAGGCTGTCTCCGCCCAGACGCTCGACGCGTTCCATCGCGGCGATTTTCACCTGGTCCAGCCGAAGGGTGCCGGCCACCGCGCCGGCGTCGACGCGATGATGCTGGCCGCTTCCGTGCCCTCAGCCTTCGCCGGCCGGCTCGCCGACTTCGGCGCCGGGGCGGGCGCGGCCGGCCTGGCGGTGGCGTCGCGCTGCCCGCGGGCGGAAGTCCTGCTGGTCGAAGCGGCGCCGCAGATGGCGCATTTCGCCAGGCTGACCCTCGATCACCCGACCAACGCCCATCTCGCGGGGCGCGCGTCGCTGCTCGTCGCCGACGTGACGCTGGCCGGGCGTGCCCGCGCGAAGGCCGGGCTCGCCGATGGCGCCTTTGACTTCGTCATCATGAACCCGCCCTTCAACGCCGCCCGCGACCGCCCCTCCCCCGATGCGCTGAAGCAGATGGCGCATGTCATGGAGGACGGGCTCTTCGAAAAGTGGATCAGGAGCGCCGCGGCGGTGGTGCGCCCGCGCGGCTGGCTGGCCGTCATCGCGCGACCGCCCTCGCTGCCGCCGATCCTCGCCGCGCTTGCAGGCCGCTTCGGCTCGGCGGAAATCCTGCCCGTCCACGCACGCGCCGGCTCGGCGGCGATCCGCGTCGTGGTGCGCGCGCGGCGCGCCTCGCGCGGCGCGCTGTCTCTCGTTCCGCCGCTCGTGCTGCACGACGGCCCCGGCGACGGCTTTTCGGCGCGCGCGGACGCCATCAACAACGGCCGGGCGTCGCTTTTCGGCGATTGAGGCGGGCACGGCATTGCACGCGGTGCGCGAATGCCTACATGGATTGCGACACCACTCCGGGAGAATCCATTCAGTGAGACGATTCCTGAACCGCCTGCTGCCGAAATCGATGCGTTCGGAGGCGGTCACGATCCCGGTCATCCGCCTGCACGGCGCGATCATGGCAGGCGGCTCCCAGTTCAGGCCCACGCTGTCGCTCGCCGCCACGGCCGGCGTCATCGAGAAGGCGTTCAGCCATGCCGACGCGCCGGCGGTCGCCATCTCCATCAATTCGCCCGGCGGCTCGCCGGTGCAGTCGCGGCTTATCTACAAGCGCATCCGAGACCTGGCAGCCGAGAAGAACAAGACGGTGCTGGTCTTCGTCGAGGACGTCGCCGCCTCCGGCGGCTACATGATCGCGGTGGCCGGCGACGAGATCATCGCCGACCCCTCGTCGATCGTCGGCTCGATCGGCGTCGTCTCGGCTTCCTTCGGTTTCACCGACCTCTTGAAGAAAGTGGGCGTCGAGCGGCGCATCTACACCGCCGGCAAGAACAAGGCCGTGCTCGACCCGTTCCGCCCCGAGAAGAAGGAGGACGTGGAGCGGCTGAAGGCGCTGCAACTCGAGGTGCACGAGACCTTCATCGATCTCGTCAAGGACCGGCGCGGGAGCCGCCTCAAGGACGATCCGGACCTGTTCACCGGCCTGTTCTGGACCGGCAAGAAGGGGCTTGAACTCGGGCTCGTCGATGCGCTCGGCGACATGCGCCAGGTGCTCAAGGATCGCTTCGGCCCGAAGACCCGGCTCCAGGTGGTTTCGCCGCCGCGCGGCTTCTTCGCCCGCCGCCTCGGCTTCCTCGGCGGCCGCGCGCCGTCCGATCTCGCGGCAGACGCCGCCGGCGGGCTCTTCGACGCGGCCGAGGAACGCGCGCTGTGGTCGCGTTTCGGCCTTTGAGTTTTCGGCCGGGGGCGGCTATCATGCGGTCCTGCCCTGCCCGGCAAGCGCCTTAAAAGCGCCGCCTTCTGGGGACGGAGTGAGCACATGCCGCAGATCATCTTTTTCGCCCTTGTCGGCCTCACCGCCTATTTCGGTTACCGGCACTTCGTGCGCGAGGCCGAGCGCGTGACCGCCAAGGTCCGCCGCGCCGAAAAACAGGCAGCGACCGGGGCAAACGGCACGCTGGTCAAGGATCCGAACACCGGCGAATACCGCCTGGCGAAGGACTGACCCCTATCCTTTCGGACGTGCTGCAGGATACCGCGGCGTGCGTGGAATTTGCGCCCGCCAAGATCAATCTCGCGCTCCACATCACGGGGCGGCGCGCCGACGGCTATCACCTGCTCGAAAGCCTGGCTGTCTTCACGCGGTTCGGCGACCGCATCGAACTGCGGGCTGACCAACAGGATTCCCTGACGGTTTCCGGCCCCTATGCGCCCGGCGTCCCGGCGGACGAGACCAACCTCGTCCTGAAAGCCCGCGACGCGCTGCGTGCCGCTGCGCCCGGCATGGCGACGCCGCCTGTCGCCATCCGGCTGGAGAAAAACCTGCCGATGGCCTCGGGCATCGGCGGCGGCTCGAGCGACGCTGCGGCGACGCTGCGCGCCCTCGTCAGGTTCTGGAACCTCGATATCGGGCACGACGCGCTCCTGCGCATCGGCGCTGCGCTCGGCGCCGACCTGCCGATGTGCCTCGCGGCCAGGCCGCTGGTCGCCCGGGGCGCCGGCGAAGACCTGTCGACCGTCGACGGCTTTCCGCCGCTCGGACTGGTGCTGGTCAACCCCGGCGTCGGCATCGCCACGCCCGCGGTCTTTGCGGCGCTGTCGCAGCGGGAGAACGCCAGCTTGCCGCCGCTGCCCCGGCATTTCGATTTCCACACCATCCGCAACTGGCTGGAGACGACACGCAACGACCTAGAGGGTCCGGCGCAGTCGATCGAGCCGTCCGTCGGCGCGGCGCGCGCCGCGCTCGAACGGGCTGGCGCCGGCTTTGCGCGCATGTCCGGCTCCGGCGCCACCTGTTTCGGCCTGTTCGAGACCGGCAACGTCGCCAAGCGCGCCGCCGCTGCCATCCGCAGCCGCCATCCGGGCTGGTTCGTCGCGGCGACGCGCAGCACGCCTTCCGGGGACGCGCATGGGCAAGCCTGACGAGACGCGTCCGTTCATCCCGGTCGGCATCGCGGTTCTCACCGTCTCCGATACGCGAAGCCTCGCCGACGACAGGTCCGGCCAGGTGCTGGCCGACCGCATCGCCGAGGCCGGCCACCAGCTGGTCGACCGCGCCATCGTCACCGACGATGTCGACCTGATCCGGGAGAAGGTGCTCGGCTGGTCGCGCGACGACGGGATCGACGTGGTGATCACAACCGGCGGAACCGGCTTCACAGGGCGAGACGTGACGCCCGACGCGCTGGAGCCTATCTTCGAGAAGCGCATGGACGGGTTTTCGGCCGTCTTTCACCGCATCTCCTACGACAAGATCGGGGTCTCCACGATCCAGTCGAGAGCCGCCGGCGGCGTCGTCAACGCCACCTTCGTCTTCGTGTTGCCGGGTTCGCCGGGCGCCTGCAAGGACGCCTGGGACGGCATCTTGAAAGCGCAGCTCGACTACCGGCACATGCCCTGCAACTTCGTCGAGATCATGCCGCGGCTGGACGAACACCTGAGGCGCGGCGCCAAGGGCTGACCCGGCGCGTCTCCGGGGTGAGCGCCTAAGCCTTGCCCGTCGGCGCGACGACGATCTCGCCGTCGAGCCTTTTCGTCGCGAGCCCGCGGGCGATGGCTTCCGCCGTTTTCGCGCTCTTGCAGAGCGCCGTGGCCTGGCGCCGGGTAATGACGAGGCCCTCGGCGAGCGCGGTCGGCCTGGAAAAGGCGCGCGACAGGAATGGCTGGCGGCTGGCGCGCGAGCGGGAAAACCGCGCCGGCATGGTCATGCGCGCCGCATGCGCGATCACCGAATCGGCCCAGCCTTCCAGCAGCCGCGCACCGGGTTCGAGCAGCAGCAGCCATTCGCCCCTGGCCTTGGCGATCCCGTCCGCCGCACCGCCCGCGACGTAGTTGCAGCCGGCATGTTCCGCGACATAATGGGTCTGGTCGGTCGAGCCGACATCGCAGACGATCACCTCGCGCACCACGCCTTCGACGGCGCCCGGGACCAGCGACGCCAGCGTGCGCGCCAGCCCCTCTTCGTCGTCTTTCGTCTCGATCACCACCGTCAGCATTGTTAGCCGCATAGCGGAAAGCCCGCCCGCGTGCCAGTTCCGTGCCCGGCTTCGGCAAAAGTTCTTGCTTTGTTCTCGCTTCCGAAATAGGAATAGTTTCATGGGAACAACGATTCGCCCCCGCGAAACACCATGGGAACGCGCCAGAATGGAACCGATCCTGCGTGCCGACATTGCTGCTTTCACAGCCGGGAGAGCGGAAATGGCCAATGCCATGATCGAGCAGAGCGGCATGCGGGTTCGCCCCGATCGCAATCGTGGCCGCTCGGCCGGCATCAACCCGACCGGCCGTTTCGAGCCCGTCACGCGCCATGTTTTCGACGACGGCTGGGAAACGCTCGAGGACCTGCCTCCCTTCAAGACCGAAGTTCAGGTCGAGAAGCCGCGCACCATCATCACCCGCAACACGTCGCCCGACATTTCCTTCGACAGGTCGATCAATCCCTATCGGGGATGCGAGCATGGCTGCGTCTACTGCTTCGCCCGTCCGACTCATGCCTATATGGGCCTGTCGCCCGGCCTTGATTTCGAGGCGAAGCTGTTCGCCAAGCCCGATGCCGCGAAGCTGCTCGACAGGGAGTTGTCCAGGGAAGGCTACCAGCCGCGCACCATCGCCATCGGCACCAACACCGACCCCTACCAGCCCATCGAGAAGCGCTGGCGCATCATGCGCGAGATCCTCGAGGTGCTGGAGCAGCGCAACCATCCCGTCGGCATCGTCACGAAATCGTCGCTGGTGACGCGCGACATCGACATCCTGTCGCGCATGGCCGAGCGCGGCCTGGCCAAGGTCGCCCTGTCGGTGACCACGCTCGACCGCATGCTGGCACGGACCATGGAGCCGCGCGCGTCGACGCCGACCAGGCGGCTGGAGGCGATCCGGCAGCTCAGCGACGCCGGCATCCCCACCTCGGTGATGGTGGCGCCGATCGTGCCCGGCCTGACCGACCAGGAGATCGAGAGAATCCTCGACGCGGCGCGTGCCGCGGGTGCGCTCGACGCCGGCTACGTCCTGCTGCGGCTGCCCCTGGAGGTGAGCCCGATCTTCAAGGACTGGCTGTTGCGCCACTATCCGGACCGCTACCGCCACGTGATGTCGCTGGTGCGCTCGATGCGCGACGGCAAGGACTATGATTCGGAATGGGGCAAGCGCATGCGCGGCGCCGGCCCCTATGCCTGGCAGATCGGCCGACGCTTCGAGATCGCGGCGCGCCGGCTCGGCCTCAATGCCAAGCGCACGCCGCTCAGGACCGACCTGTTCGTCCCCGCGGAACGCAAGAACGAGCAGCTGGTCCTGCTCTGACCTGACCAGCCCGCCGCCCCTGGGGCGGCGCATGTGATCCGTCCGAGCCCGCCCCGGCCAAGGACGGCGCCGCCCGGCCGCCACCCCAACGGCCGGGCAGGCCTTGCGGAGAATCGGGACCGATGCGAGCATCGCCGCACCATGGCTCGCGCGCGTCCCGATTCTCCGCTCCTCTTCGACCTCGGCCTGAAGCCGGACTTCGCGTTCGAGAAGAAGGCCATCAAGGACGGGCTGTGGCCTGTCGCCGGGCTCGACGAGGCCGGGCGCGGGCCGCTGGCCGGACCGGTCGTGGCCGCCGCCGTGGTGCTCGATCCCCGGCGCATTCCCAAGGGGCTCGACGATTCCAAACGGCTGACGATGACGCAGCGCGAGGCGCTGTTCGCGGCGATCCTGAAGAGCGCGCTCGGGGTCGGCGTGTCGTCCGTCTGCGCTGAAGGCATCGATCGCAGCGACATCCGCAAGGCGAGCCTCGAGGCGATGCGCCGTGCGCTTGCCGCGCTGCCGGTCACGGCGCGGCTTGCGCTCGCAGACGGCCGCGACGTGCCGCCCGGGCTCGGCTGCGACTGCAAGGCGCTGATCAAGGGCGACCAGCGCTCGCAGTCGATCGCCGCGGCCTCCATCGTGGCCAAGGTGACGCGCGACCGCATGATGCTGGGCTGCGGGCAGGCCGACCAGCGCTACGGCCTGGAAATCCACATGGGTTACGCCACCGAACGGCATCGGGCGGCGATCGAGGCGCACGGGCCGGCGCAGCGCCTGCACCGCATGTCGTTCTCGCCCTTCAGGCTCGGCGCGATCCCCGGTGAAGAAGCCGAGGCGGACCTCCTCGACGCCGCGATCCCCGAAAACGAAAAAGCCGCCTGAGCGGCGGCTTCATTCTATCGGAACAGGCTGTCCTCAGTTCAGGCGGGACTTGAGTTCCGCAAGCGACGACTTGAAGAGGTCTTCGCCGGCCTTGATCTCTGGATTGTCGGCAAGCAGCTTGCGCGCGGCCTCGACGGCGATGTCCACCGCATTCGAGCGCACTTCGTTGACCGCCTCGCGCTCGGCCTGGGCGATCTTCTGCTCGGCCATCGCGGTGCGCCGCGTCACGTAGTCCTCGGTCTTCTTGTGCGCCTCGCCGAGCAGCAACTCGGCCTCGCGCTTGGCCGCGCTGACGATGTCGGCGGCTTCCTGCTCGGCTTCCTTGCGCTTCTTCTGGAAGTCGGCGAGCAACGCCTTGGCTTCCTCGCGCAGGCGGCTTGCCTCGTCGAGGTCGGCCCGGATCTTGAGCGCGCGCGCGTCGAGCGCCTTCGCGATCATGCCCGGAACCTTCAGGTAGATGACGATGCCGACGAAGACGAGCAGCGCCAGGGTCGCCCAGACTGTCGCCTGTGAGGTTGCGTCCATGGTGCTAGCTCCTGACCGACTTCACGGCGGCCGACACGTCCGCCTTCGCCGCCTTGCCGCCAAGCGCCGAAACGATGGCCGATGCAGTCTCCTCGGCGATCGCGCCGACATCCTGCATGGCCGCGTCCTTGATCTTGGCGACGCGGTCTTCCGCTTCGGCGAGCTTTGCCTCGAGGCTCTGCTCGATCGACTTGCGGGCGGTCTCGGCCTCGACCTTGGCGCCGTCGCGCGCCTGCTGGCCGATGACGTTGGCGTTGGCGCGCGCCTCCGCCAGTTCCTGCTCATAGGCGGCAGCGGCGGCGTCGGCCTCCGCCTTCATCGTGTTCGCCTGGGCGAGATCTTCGGCGATGCGCGTCTCGCGCACCTCGAGGATGCTGCTCAGGCGCGGCATGATGACCTTCTTCAGGAACAGGTAGAACAGTCCGAAGGTGATCGCGACCCAGAGGATCTGAGACGGGAAGGTGGAGGAATCGAAGGGCGGGAAGCCCGCCTCCCCGTGCCCGCCGTCATGCGCCACCTCGGTGCCAGCCTGGTGGCCGGCATCCGCCGGCGCCTCGGCGCCGTGTCCGCCGTCCGGCTGGGGAGCGGTTTCTTGCCCGTAGGCATCCGTCACGAACATCTCACGTCCTCGTAGCGGAGCCCGCCACCGGAGTGGCGCGGCTCAAAGCGGACAGGCAACAATCAGCCGAACAGCGCGAGCAGCGCGATGAGCAGCGAGAAGATGCCCAGAGCTTCCGTCACGGCGAAGCCGAAGATCAGGCGGCCGAACTGGCCGTCGGCTGCCGACGGGTTGCGCAGCGCGCCCGCCAGGTAGTTTCCGAAGATCGAGCCCAGGCCGATACCGGCTCCGCCCATGCCCAGGCACGCAATGCCAGCGCCGATGTACCGTGCTGCTTCAGCTTCCATTTTACTACTCCTTGGTGGATCTGGAATTTCCGTTGAACCGGCACCATGCCGGTATTCGAGTGATCGTCAGTGTCCCGGATGCAATGCGTCGTTGAGGTACATGCAGGTCAGGACCGCGAAGACGTAGGCCTGCAGCAGGGCGACCAGCACTTCCAGCGCCGTGATCGCCACGGTCATGCCGAAGGGAAGGATCGCGCCGGCGATGCCGACGCCGCCCATGGCCGAGAGCGAGACCACGAAGCCGGCGAACACCTTCAGCGTGATGTGGCCTGCGAGCATGTTGGCGAACAGACGAACCGACAGGCTGATCGGGCGCGACAGGAACGAGATGACCTCGATGCCGACGACCAGCGGCAGCAGGATCGCGGGAACGCCGCTCGGGACGAACAGGTTGAAGAAGTGGAGGCCGTGCTTGTAGAAACCGTAGAGCACGACGGTCAGGATCACCACCATCGCCAGGAAGAAGGTCACGATGATGTGGCTGGTGACCGTGAAGAAGTACGGGAACAGGCCGAGCAGGTTGGCGACCAGCACGAACATGAACAGGGAGAACACCAGCGGGAAGAACTGCAGCCCCTGCTTGCCGGCGGCGTCGCGCAGCATGTTGGCCACGAATTCGTAGGACATTTCCGCCATCGACTGGAGGCGCGACGGCACCACCGCACGACTCGACGTGGCGAAATAGAGGAAGGCGCTGGCCACCACCACCGTCACGACCATGAACAGCGACGAGTTGGTGAAGGACAGATCAAGCCCGCCGACATGGAAGTCGACGATCTTGTTGATGTGGAACTGATGGATCGGATCGACCTTGTCCGGTGCTGCCACTTGCCATCCCCCAAGGCCGAGCTGGCCCCGTTCGCTTCAATTCACCCGGCCGCGGCCGGAACGTTCAATCCTTGCGCCCGGAGTCTGACCCCTGGCCGAATTCTGCGACTTTCCCGACCGAACGCAGCACGTTGAGCACGCCTGCGGCGAAACCGAGCAACAGGAAGACGACGAGACCCCACGGCGACGTGCCCGCGAACCTGTCGATCATCCAGCCCAGCCCGGCGCCGACCGCCACCCCCGCGATGAACTCGCTGGACAGCTTCATTGCCTGGCCGTAGCCGGTGGCGCCGACGGCGCCTTCCGCCCTCTCCTGCCGGTCCGACTGTCTCGTGGCAAGGGATGCTTCGAGATTTCGACGGCGGCGTTCGAGGTCGTCGTCGCGGTGGTCGCCGCCCTGCCTGCCAAGCCCGGATCTTCCGGTTTCGTCTGGCCTTTTCGATGCGGCCATCGCAACCTCCTAGCCTCGGCCAGCGGGCTGCTTCCCGTCCGCTCCAAGTCGCGCGCAACATAGTTAGGGGGGCTTCACCCGTCAAGCCGGGCAGCGGTCATCCAACCGGACTAATTTTCCCTGCAAAATCAGTTGGTTGTCGAAGTGCGACATAGTGCCCGGCGGTTTGGCGGCGCCGGCGCCCGCGAATCCGGGCCGTCCGCCGCCAAAACCGCGCCCGGGACGGCCCTCAGCTCCAGCCGCCGCCGTAGGTGCGGTAGAAAATGTGCAGGCCGATCTTCTTCATCTTCTCCATCGAGCGCGCCCAGCGCGGACTCACATACTGGGCGTAGTAGTGGGTCGAGGAGGCGACCTCTGGCAGGAAGATCTTGCCTGCCGTCACCGCCATCGCCACCTCGCCGGCGATCTTGTAGCTCGCCGGGGACGTGATGCGGTCCTTCTTGCCGTCGCAGGCGAAGGAGAACTGGCAGCGGTTCTTGAGATGCTCGTTCTGGTAGACGACGCCGCAGACCGTGTTCGGGTATGCCGGATTGCGGACCCGGTTGAGCACCACCTGGGCGACCGCCGCCTGGCCGCGCAGGCTCTCGCCGCGCGCCTCGAAGTAGATGGCGGTGGCAAGGCACTTCTGTTCCTTGGCCGAGAAGACGGCGGCAGGCAGAGGCTCGCGCATCCACGGATGGTCGCCGCTGGCCACCGGCGGGATGAAGCGGCCGGTGTCGTCGGGATCCTTCATCAGGCTCTCGAAGGGAGACGCCTTGTAGTAGTCCGGCTTCGCCGGCGCGTAGGCGGTCGCCAGGATGTCCGGCTTGTCGTTGTTGACGAGGCTCGCCAGGATCGCCGGAACGCCGGGATCGCGCTGCTTCTTGTCCTTCATGTAGAAGGCCGTCGCGATCTCGACCTCCTTGCCGCGGATGTCCGGCACCTGGAACGCCATCTTCACCTCGCCCGCCTTCGGTCCGACGAGCAGGCTGGTGCGCTTGAACATCGAGCCGGCATCGAAGGTCTTCGGCGGCGCGACCGGGGCGATCTGCACGATACGCCCCTTCTTGCTCGCCCGCGCGACGCGGTCCTCGTCGGGAATCGGGTTGGCGACCTTGGCGCGCAGCGACACCTTTCCGATGCCGGGGGCGCTGACGCCCGAGCCGGCGATCGAGGCTGTGGTGAAATCGGCATCGACGAACGGCATCTCGGCGGCGTGCACGGAACCGGCCGCGGCCTTCTCGACGAATGCGTTCCAGCGGGCGCTCTCGCCCTCGACGCCCGAAACGAGGCTCGCCATGTCCTGGTACGCCGCCACCGTCGGGAAGGCGATCCAGATGCCAAGGCCGATGATGAAGGGAGACAGGAAGGAACGCTTGTCTCGGCTGGTGGCGGCAACAAGCCGCGTCACTAGTCGTCGATGCACAGAACCACTCTCCAGGGACGCGACTTACCCACTGGAGGGCAGACTGCGGCATTAACCTTGATGTACGGTTAACGGCCGGCTTGCGGCCACAATGTGGTCGCCGACGCGACAGCGCGCCGCACTATCTGCGCTTCTTGGCCTTCGACGCGTAGGGATTCTCCGACGCGTGGATCGACATGCGGATCGGCACGCCGGGAATGTCGAAAGTTTCACGCAATCCGTTAACCAGATAGCGGACGTAGGACTGCGGCACTTCGTCGGGCCGCGTGCAGGACAGGACGAAGCCGGGCGGGCGCGCCTTGACCTGGGTGATGTACTTGATTTTCAGGCGGCGGCCGGCGACGGCCGGCGGCGGATGATGCGCGACGGTGCGCTCCAGCCAGCGGTTCAGCCGCGCCGTCGAGACGCGCGTGTTCCACACGCGATGCGCCTTCAAGACGGCGTCCATCAGTTTGTCGAGGCCGCGTCCCGTTTCGGCCGACACCGGAACGGCGAGCACGCCGCGCACCTGAGGCAAGAGCCTGGCCGTCTTTTCCCTGAGGTCGGCCAGCGCTTCCTGGGGATGCTCGATCAGGTCCCATTTGTTGAAGGCGATGACGAGCGCCCTGCCCTCGCGGATGATCAGGTCGGCAAGCTGCAGGTCCTGCTTCTCGAAGGGGATCGTCGAATCGAGCACGACGATCACCACCTCGGCGAAGCGGATGGCGCGCAGCCCGTCGGCAACGGACAGCTTTTCGAGCTTCTCCTGCACCTTGGCCTTGCGGCGCATGCCGGCGGTGTCGAAGAGCTTCATCGCCCGTCCGCGCCATTCCCAGTCGACCGAGATGGAATCGCGGGTGATGCCGGCTTCCGGCCCGGTCAGCAGGCGCTCCTCGCCGATCAGCGCGTTGATCAGCGTCGACTTGCCGGCGTTGGGGCGGCCGATGACGGCGATGCGCATCGGCTTCGTCTCGTCATAGTCCGGCTCGGCGTCGGGATCGGCCACGTCCTCGCCGATCAGCGTCTCGCTGATCGCCGGAACGTCGTCGTCCTCCTCCTCGTCGTCCTCGAAGGCGCGCGCCTCGCCGAGCAGTTCGACCACCGCGTCGCGCAGGTCCGGCAGCCCCTGACCGTGTTCGGCCGACACCGGCACCGGTTCGCCGAGGCCGAGTTCGTATCCCTCGAGCAGGCCGCCCTGGGCGCCGCGCGCCTCCGCCTTGTTGGCGACCAGCACGACCGGCTTGCCCGACTTGCGCACGATCTCGGCAAAGGTGCGGTCGTCGGGAACCAGTCCGGCCTTGGCGTCGATCATGAAGAAGATGAGATCGGCTTCGGTGATCGCGATCTCGGTCTGCTCGCGCATGCGCGCCTGAAGCGTGCCGGCGGCCGCGACTTCGAAGCCGGCGGTGTCGATCACGTCGAACTGGAGGTCGTAGAGTTTTGCCGGATGCACGCGGCGGTCGCGGGTCACGCCCGGCGTATCGTCGACGAGCGCCAGCCTGCGGCCGGCCAGACGGTTGAACAGCGTGGATTTGCCGACGTTGGGCCGGCCTATGATGGCGACCTTGAAGCCCATCCCGTCACGACGCCGCGCCCTGGCCGCGGATCAACTCCGCGAGCAGGGTGGCGCGCTCACGCACGTTGCGCGGGGCCTCGTTGTCGGCCGCCACCTGCTCGAACAGCGTCAGCGCGTCGGCGAAGCGGCTCTCCTTCCATGCCGAGAGGCCGAGCGCCTCGCGCGCCGAATGGCGCAGCGGGTTGGTGTCGGCGGTGAGCGCCTCGGCGCGCGCCGACACGTCGGCATAGGAGCCGGTGTCGACCAGGATCAGCGCGGCGCGCAGGTTGGCCATGTCGCGGATCGCGCCGGGGATGGAGGTGTCGGCCGCGACCGCGTCGAAACTCGCCACCGCCCCGGCGGCATCGCCCTTCGCCGCCAGCACGGTGGCCGCGCGCATGCGGGCGAGCAGAGGATAGGCGCCGTATCCGTCCTTCTCGAGTTGCTCGAGCGCGCCGAGCGCTTCGTCGTTCTTGCCGTCGTTGGCGAGCGTCAGCGCCTGGGAGAAGGCGTCGCCCGACCGGTTGGCGCGGGTTTCGGTCCAGTAGTTCCAGGCGACGTAGGCTCCGGTGGCGAGCACCACGAGCACCGCCAGCCCCAGCACGAACGGGCCATAGCGGTCCCACATCAGGCGCGCCTGATCCTGGCGGATTTCCTCGTTGACTTCGCGGAAGAAGCTGTCGTCGGACATTTTTACTGAACCTGCCGGCCCATTTCGGCCGGCTCCCTTTGTGGCGTGCGTTTTAGCGGAATTTTGCCGGCATGGAAGGGGGATGTGCTCATTTGGCCCATGCCCCCGCCCGCGCGACGCTTCCGCCCCGTCGGGCGGTCACCCTTCATCCCTCGTAGTGATCCTTCACCAGGCGGTCGAGCAGGCGCACGCCGAAACCCGAAGCCCAGGACTGGCTGATCTCGCTCGACGGCGACCCCATCGCCGTGCCGGCAATGTCGAGATGCGCCCAGGGCGTATCCTTCACGAAGCGCTGCAGGAACTGCGCGGCGGTGATCGAACCGCCGTAGCGGCCGCCGATGTTCTTCATGTCGGCGTTCTTGGAATCGATCAGCTTGTCGTATTCGGCGCCGAGCGGCATGCGCCACAGCTTCTCCTGCGTGGCAAGCCCCGCCTCGGTCAGGCGCGCCGCCAGTTCGTCGTTGTTGGAGAACAGGCCCGCGTGGCTCTGGCCGAGCGCGACCATGATGGCGCCGGTCAGCGTCGCCAGGTCCACCATGAACCTCGGCTCGAAGCGCTGGACGCAGTACCAGAGCGCGTCTGCCAGCACGAGGCGGCCTTCGGCGTCGGTGTTGAGCACCTCGATCGTCTGTCCCGACATCGACGTGACGATGTCGCCCGGACGCTGCGCATTGCCGTCGACTGCGTTTTCGACGAGGCCGACGATGCCGACCGCGTTGACCTTCGCGCCGCGGGCGGCGAGCGCGTGCATCAGGCCGGTGACGGCCGCCGCGCCGCCCATGTCGCCCTTCATGTCCTCCATGCCCGCGGCCGGCTTCATGGAATTGCCGCCGGTGTCGAAGGTGACGCCCTTGCCGACGAAGGCGATCGGCTTTTCCTTCGCCTTGCCGCCCTTCCACTGCATCACGACGAGGCGCGCGCCGCGCGGCGATCCCTGGGCGACGCCGAGCAGCGCGCCCATGCCGAGCTTCTCCATTTCCTTCTCGGCCAGGACGGTGACCTCGACGCCGAGCTTGTGGAGTTCCCTGGCGGTGGCGGCGAACTCGACGGGGCCGAGCTTGTTGGCGGGTTCGTTGACGAGGTCGCGGGCCAGCATGACGCCGTCGCCGACAGCCTGGGCCGCGACGAACGCCTTCTTGGCGGCTGCCGGATTGTCGCATTGTATCGTGAATTTCGACGGCTTCGTTGCCGATGCGGCCTTGCCGTCGCCGTCGTCCTTCCTGGTCTTGTAGCGGTCGAAGGCGTAGGCGCGCAGCATGATGCCCAGCGCCACCGACGCCGCGTCGCCGGCCCCGACCGTCACGCCCGGCAGGTCGAGCACGACCGAGACGTCGGCTGCCTTGCGGAACTGTCCGGCGGCCTGGCCGCCAAGCTTCACCCAGTCGGTGTCGGCAAGCCCGGACGGCTTGCCGGCGCCGAGCACCACGAGGCGGTCGAGGGCCGAGCCGGCGGGCGCGATGACCTCCAGCGCCGAGCCTGGCTTGCCCGCGAAATCGGCAGCGGCGAAGGCGCGCTTCAGCACCCCTCCGGCGTCGCAGGCGCGGGCCGCCTCGCCGAGGTCCCCGCCTTCGGCCGAGAGCAGGACGACGCTGCCCTTCTTCGGAACCGAGTGTCTTGCGAAGCTGATCGTGGGCCTGGGGGTCATGGTGTCCTGCGCGGATTGTCGACCGGAGCGGTCGGTGGAAATGTCGGAAGACGGCGTCGGCTGGGGACATTTGGCGGTTTTCGGCCCTTTGGCAAGGCTTTCGGGGTTGGACGGCGCGTCAACCTGTCGTTAACCGACTTCGTTCGCGCTTCGTTAGCCGTTCGCGCGCACAGTCCGCGAAAGGCGACGCTTCCCGCCGACAACGCCGGCGTGGTTGTGCTGACAGCATCGGGCGGATAGTTTTGGCGTTTCTTCCCGCGCCGGAGGTAGCGGGCCATACTTTTGCCCGATCGTCCCGAGGACATCTCGTCTCCATGAAAGTCATCGAACGCTACATATTCCGGCGCGTACTGATGCTGTTCGGCGCATCGCTCGCGTGGACGCTGGCGATTGTCTGGACGACTCAGATCCTCACGCGAATCAACCTGGTGACCGACAGCGGCCAGTCGGCGCTTGCCTTCTTCGAGATCGCGGCGCTGATCCTGCCGTCGGTGCTGCCGGTGGTCATCCCCTTCGCCGCGATCATCGCGATCGCCCAGACGCTGACGGCGATGAACAACGATTCGGAACTGGTCGTGATCGCCGCCGCCGGCGGCTCGCAGTCGACGCTGATCCGTCCCGTAATGCTCTTCGCGGTGCTGGCCAGCGTCGCCTCCTTCGCGATCGACAACGGCGCCGACCCCTATGCGCGCCAGCGCGGACGCGAACTGGTCGCCGCTGCGCGCGCCGACTTCCTGTCGCTGGTCATCCAGGAAGGCACCTTCCGCAAGATCGAGGACGGGCTGTTCATCCAGATCGGGGAACGACTGTCCGACGGGCGTCTGGCCGGGATCTTCGTCGCCGATTCGCGCACCGAGGGAACCGACCTCGTCTACTACGCCCGGCACGGCACGGTGCGCGAGGAGGAGAACGGCGAGACCATCCTCGTCATGCAGGATGGTGAAATCCACCGGAAGCTCGCGGACGGCGAGATTTCGGTGATCCGCTTCCAGTCCTACGCGTTCGACCTGTCGGCCTTCACCGCCTCCTCGGGCAAGCCGACGCTGCGCCCGAAGGACCGCACGCTCGGCTACCTGTTCGAGCCCGACCACGACGACCCGATCTTCCAGAGGAATCCGCAGTCGTTCCGGGCCGAACTGCACCGCCGCTTCACCGAATGGGCCTACACCATCGTGTTCGCGCTGATCGCGCTCGCCGTCGTCGGCAACGCCAGGTCGCACCGGGAAAGCCGCATCAACCCGATGGTAACGGCCATCATCATCGCTCTGGTGGTCCGCTGGATGGGCTACTTCGCGGCAAACCAGGTCCAGGTCGCCGCAGCGCTCTGGCCGGTCGTCTATGCAATCCCGCTCGTCGTCTCGGCGATCTGCATCTGGTTCATCGCCACCAACCGGACGATGGAACTGCCCGTCGCCATGGCCGACAGGCTCATCGCCGGCATGCGACGGCTCGGCGACCGCATGATGTTCATGCGAATCAGGCGCGACACCGAACCCGGGGGGGCATCCTGATGGGCTGGACCCTCAACCGCTACTTCTTCTTCCGCTACGCCGCGATCACCACGTGGTATTTCCTCGGCGTCTACGCGCTGGTCACCCTGGTCGATTTCACCGAACTTTCCAGCCGCACCGTCGGCCTGCCCGGCTTCACGGTGCAGCTTGCGCTCTCGGTATCGGCGCTGCGCGTACCGCTGATCATGCAGCAGGCCGTGCCCTTCGTCGCGCTGATCGCCGCCATCACCACGCTGGTATCTCTGAACCGCAAATACGAGCTGGTGATCGCCCGCTCGGCCGGCATCTCGGCCTGGCAGTTCCTGATGCCCTTCTGTTTCGGCGCGTTGCTGTTCGGGGCGCTCACCGTCGGCATTCTCAACCCGCTTGCAGCCTACGCCGTCTCGCGCTCCGAGGTGATCGAGACGAAGCTGCGCTCTGGCAAGTCAAACGAGGTCAGCGCCTTCGCAGCGCCATGGCTGCGACAGAAGACCGCCGACAGCGACACGATCATCGGCGCGCGGGCGGTTCTCAACAAGGGGCTCGAGCTTTCCGACGTCACGTTCTTCTCGCTCGACGCGGACGGCGCCATCGTCGAGCGGCGCGATGCCGACCGCGCCTACCTGCGCGACGGCTACTGGGAACTGCACAATGTGCGCACCATTCGCGACGGCGCCCAGCTGCCGCCGGCCGAGACCGACCGGGTACCGTCCAACCTCAAGCCGGAGTTCGTGCAGGAGCGGCTGGCGCGGCCCGAAACCATACCGTTCTACGAGCTGCCGAGGAAAATCGAGGTGGCCCAGTCGTTCGGCGTGAGGGCGAACACTTTCGCCACGCAATTCCATACACTTATGGCTTTGCCGCTGCTTTTGGTGGCGATGACGCTGATCGCCGCGACGGTCTCGATGCGCTTCCAGAGAATGGGGCAGTCGGCGACGATGATTCTGGGTGGCGTCCTGGCCGGCTTTCTGCTTTATGTCGTGTCGGTTCTAGTTAAAGCGTTTGGAAATGCGGGATTCGTGCCGCCTTTCGTCGTGGCATGGATTCCGGTTGTCGTGGCGATGTTTTTCGGGGTAACGTTCCTGCTGTACAAGGAGGATGGTTAGTGGGGGTCGCGGCATCGTTGGACCGCAGATCGGCTAGGCTGGCGCGCTTGCTGGGCGCGACGGCGCTGTCGTGCCTGCTCGCCCCGGCCGTTGTGCCCCAGATCGCCTTCTCCCAGACCATCAGCGACATCGCCCCGGACCTGCCGGACGGCACGCAGATGCTGCTCGAGGCCGACACGCTCATCTATGACAACAACGATGACAGCGTGACCGCCGCAGGCGGCGTGCGCATCGACTATGGCGGCCACAAGCTGGTCGCGAATCAGGTCACCTACAACCGCAACAGCCGACGCCTCGTCGCCAGCGGTAATGTCGAGGTGGTCAATCCGGACGGCACCAAGATCTATTCCGACACGATCGACGTGACCGACGACTTCGGCGACGGCTTCGTCAATGCGCTGCGCGTAGAGACGGTCGACGAGACCTATTTCGCCGCCGAAAGCGGCGAACGGCGCGGCGGCTTCCTGACGACCTTCAACAACGGCGTCTACACGGCCTGCAAGCCCTGCGAGGACCGGCCCGACAAGGCGCCGCCGTGGCGCATCAAGGCCAAGAAGATCATCTGGAACAGCAACGCCAAGACCGTCCGCTTCGAGGAGCCGGCGTTCGAGTTCTTCGGCCTGCCGTTCCGCCTGCCCTCCTCCTTCGAGATGGCCGACCCGACCGTGAAGCGCAAGTCGGGCTTCCTGATCCCCGGCCTCAGCTTCACCAGCGACCTCGGCGTCGGCGTGTCGGTGCCCTACTATTTCGCGCTGTCGCCGACCTACGACCTGACGGCGACCGTCACCGGCTATACCGAGCAGGGCTTCCTCGGCCAGGCCGAATGGCGCCAGCGCTTCAACAACGGCGAGTATTCGGTCACCCTCGCCGCGATCAATCAGCTCAATCCGGACAAGTTCGACCATAACACGGTCGATTCGGGTCCCGACGGCGATCCGAACGAATTGCGCGCCATGATGGGAACATCGGGCCGGTTCGCCATCAATTCGCGCTGGGACTTCGGCTGGGACGTAATGACCCAGACCGACAAGAATTTTTCGCGCACCTACGACATCGGCGAGTACGGAAATTTCGTCTACCGGTCCGAGGTGTTCCTGACCGGGCTCGACGACCGCAACTATTTCGACCTGCGCGGCATGCATTTCGACGTGCAGGAAAAGACGCTGAACAGTGACCCCGACTCGCGCGACCAGGAACAGCCCTGGGTGCTGCCGAGCTTCGACTATTCGTTCACGCCGGACGAGTCGATTTTCGGCGGCGAGCTCAATCTTGATCTCAACGCCCGCGTCATCGTCCGTGACAAGCTTGACGTGACCTACTCCGAGACCTGGCCCAACGTCGAAGACGTCAACGGCATCGAGAACTCGTCGAGCCGACTGACGGCCGAAGCCGAGTGGAAGCGGTCCTTCGTATCGGATGGCGGCCTGGTGATGACGCCGCTGCTCGCCTTCCAGGCCGACACCACGAGCGTCGATTATTCGCCGGACTCGATCGCCGCAATCAACTCGATGGCTGCGAACCCGGATATCGGCGTGATGGCCGACATCCGCAACGCCTATCATCGCCTGCTGGCTACGGCCGGCCTCGAGTTTCGTTTCCCTCTGCTGTTCGCCTCGCCGGGCTCCAGCCACGTGATCGAGCCGATGGCGCAGGTGTTTGCGCGCAACGACGAGCCCTATGCCGAAAAGCTCGGCATGCCGAACGAAGACGCCCAGAGCTTCGTCTTCGACGCCAACAGCCTGTTCGAGCGCGACAAGTTCGCCGGCTACGACCGCGTCGAAGGCGGCACGCGCGCCAATGTCGGCTTCCGCTATTCCGGCTCCTTCGGCGACGGCTGGACCGCGAACGGGATCGTCGGGCAATCCTATCACCTCGCCGGCGAGAATTCCTTCGCTTCGCCCGACCTGGCCAATGTCGGCGCCAATTCCGGCCTCGAGACGGATACGTCGGACTTCGTCGGCCTGATCGGCTTCGCCACACCGAGCGGCATCCTTGCGTCAGCCAGCGCCCGCCTCGACGAGGAAACGCTGGAACTGCGCCGCGGCGAGCTCAAGGCCGGTTACTCCACCGACGTCTTCGCCGTTTCGGCGAAGTATTCGTTCATCCAGGCGCAGGAACTCTACGGCTTCGACGAGGACCGCCGCGAACTGTCGTTCGGCGCCTCGACGAGGGTCCACGAATACTGGCGCGTCTTCGGCTCGGGCACCTATGATTTCGAGACCAACATCATGGTCAAGAGTTCGCTCGGCTTCGCCTATGACGACGACTGCTTCACCTACCTGATGACCTACTCCCAGAATCGCGACCGCGACGACGGGGATACGACGCAGACCGTCGGTTTCAACATCTCCTTCCGGACGCTCGGCGACTTCGGCTCGGCCACTAGCAAGATCTCCGACCTTTAGACCTGATCCGGAGAACCATGGCTGAGGCGCGCGCCCGGCAGATCATCATCGCAGGCGCGGGCGTGGCCGGGCTGACCGCCGCGTTGTCCTTTGCCGTCAGGGGACATCCGGTCCGCATCTTCGAGCGCGCCCCGCGGCTGGAGGAAGTCGGCGCGGGCATCCAGCTCTCCCCTAACGCGACGCGCATCCTCGACCGGCTGGGCGTTCTGTCGAGCCTCCGCCAGACCGCGGTGCGACCCGACGCGGTGGTGCTGCGCGACGCGTCGAGCCTGGCCGAACTCGGCCGCGTGCCGCTCGGCGCGTACGCGGAGCTGCGCTGGAAGGCGCCCTACCTGACCGCTCACCGCGCCGACCTTCAGGCCGCGCTGCTGGCGCATGTCGAGCGAGAGCCGGGCATCGAGCTGACGACGGGAGCGACCGTTCGCGACATCGCCCCGCATCCGCTCGGCGTGTCCGTCGTAGTCGACTCGACAGGTCGGACCACGACGGCCTCCGGCATGATGCTCGTCGCTGCCGATGGGGTGTGGTCCAGCCTGAGGCGGCTGACCTGCGCCGAGCCGGCCAGCCGATTCTCGGGACAGGTCGCCTGGCGCCGGACGGTGCGCGCCGACAGCGCCGCGGGCCGCGCGCTGGCGCAGGCCGGCGTGGGCGGTTCGGTCACCGCCTTCCTCGCGCCGGGCTTCCATCTCATCACCTATCCGGTGCGGGCGGGTGCGGCGCTCAACATCGTTGCCTTCACGCCGGGCAAGGCGATCGGCGAGACCTGGGCCGGCAATCTGGATATCGGCATTCTGAAGCGCTCCATGAGGCGGGCCGCGCCGGCCCTTCTGTCGCTTGCCGACGACATCGCCGAATGGACGGTGTGGCCGATCCACACGGTGCGGGCAAACGCCCCCTGGACCACCGAGCAGGGCATCGCGCTGATCGGCGACGCTGCCCATGCGATGCCGCCTTACGCGGCACAGGGAGCGGCCATGGCCATCGAGGACGCGGAGATGCTGGCCGGCGAGGTCCAGGCCCACCCGGACAGCCTGAAGGCGGCGCTCGCGGCCTGGGAGACGGAGCGACGGCTGCGGATCGAGAGGGTCGCGCGGCAGGGCCGGCTGAACCGCTTCACATGGCATGCGGCGGGCCCGGCTGCGCTGGCGCGCAACCTGTTCCTGCGGACACGCAGGCCCGAGAAGCTGGCGGCCCGCTTCGACTGGCTCTATGGCTGGACCCCGCCGCCGCTCAAGCTCTGACCTGACCGAGCGCCGGAAACTGCCTGTTCAGTTGTGCAATGAGAGCGACAGGTCGAGCGTCTGCGGCAGCGGCGTCCACCAGCCGGTCCGCAATCCGGCCGACCGAAGCGCCGCCGCCGCCCAGCTGTTGCAGCCGACCAGCGCGTTGAAACGCCCCTTGCCCTCGAAGAACCGGTCCGACACGCCATAGGACGCGGGCACCAGAACCGGGCCTTGCGGACCGTCGCGAAAGCTGTCCGCGATGAAGCCGAGCAGGCGCTGGAACTCTGCCTCCGTCAGGAGGAACTCGCGAATCCCCGGCAAGTCGGGGTCGATCGCGCCTGCCGCGGCGACGCGCATGACCGACTCGTCGACCGTCAGCGCGGCGAGCAAAGGTCCGGGCCGCAGGTCGGCCCAGGTCGGCGTCGCGACATAGAAGGCGCGGCTGCCCCAACCGAAGACGAGGTGGCGGACGCCGGCCTGGTCGGCCGGCAGCCCGGCCTCGACCAGCGGCGCGAAGCGCGCGAGCACCCCGGCGTCGAGCGGGATGGCGATGTCGGCGTGGATGGCGTTGGCGATCATCAGGACCCGGCGCGTCGCCGGGCCGGTCTCAGGCACAGCCTGGAACGGCCGAGGGACAAGCGCACCGATCAGCGGAAGGCCCGCGCCGACGGCCACGACCACGAGCAGTCGGCGCGCCCAACGCGGCACCGCCGATCAGTCCGTTACCGGCCTCAGTGAAGGATCTGGCTGAGGAACAGCTTGGTGCGTTCGTGGCGCGGATGGTCGAAGAACTCGGCGGGCGTGTTCTCCTCGACGATCTGGCCGGCATCCATGAAGATCACGCGGTTGGCGACCTTGCGGGCGAAGCCCATCTCGTGCGTCACGCACAGCATGGTCATGCCTTCCTCGGCGAGGTTGACCATGGTCTCCAGCACTTCCTTGATCATCTCGGGGTCGAGCGCCGAGGTCGGCTCGTCGAAGAGCATGATACGCGGGTTCATGCACAGCGAACGGGCGATCGCGACGCGCTGCTGCTGGCCGCCGGAGAGCTGGCCCGGATACTTGTTGGCCTGTTCCGGGATCTTCACGCGCTTCAGGAAGTGCATCGCCACCTCCTCGGCCTCCTTCTTGGGCATCTTGCGCACCCAGATCGGCGCCAGCGTGCAGTTCTCCAGGATGGTCAGGTGCGGGAACAGGTTGAAGTGCTGGAACACCATGCCGACCTCGCGGCGCACCTCGTCGATCTTCTTGAGGTCGTTGGTCAGTTCCTTGCCGTCGACGACGATCTTGCCCTTCTGGTGCTCCTCCAGCCGGTTGATGCAGCGGATCATCGTCGACTTGCCGGAGCCGGAAGGTCCGCAGATGACGATGCGCTCGCCCTGCATAACCTTCAGGTTGATGTCCTTCAGCACGTTGAAATCGCCGTACCACTTCGACATGCCGACGATCTCGATCGCGACGTCGGTGTCGGAAATGTGCATCTTCTGCGAGTCGACCTTGATCTCTTCCGCGCTGACCGCGTTTTCCCTGGACATCAGTCTACCCCTTCGTCCTATCGTCTGTGGCCGGTGTCGAGCCGGCGTTCCATGTAGATCGAATACCGCGACATCCCGAAGCAGAAAAGCCAGAAAACGAGCGCCGCGAAGACCAGCCCGCTCTTGGCCGTCTGCGGCGTCGCCCAGTTGGCGTCCGACAGGTGCTGCTTGACGATGCCGAGCAGGTCGAACATCGAGATGATCAGCACCAGTGTGGTGTCCTTGAACATGCCGATAAAGGTGTTGACGATGCCCGGAATGACCAGCTTCAGGGCCTGCGGCATGATGATGAGGCCCATCTTCTGCCAGTAGCCGAGGCCAAGCGAATCGGCGCCCTCGTACTGCCCCTTGGGAATCGCCTGCAGGCCACCGCGGATGACCTCGGCCATGTAGGCGGAGGCGAACAGCGCGACGCCGATCAGCGCGCGCAGGAACTTGTCGAAGGTCATGCCCGGCGGCACGAACAGCGGAAGCATGAAGCTCGCCATGAACAGCACCGTCACCAGCGGCACGCCGCGCACCGCCTCGATGAAGACGACGCAGAGCAGCTTGATGATCGGCATCCTGGAGCGGCGCCCGAGCGCCAGCACGATGCCGAGCGGCAGCGAGACGACGATGCCGACATAGGAGATCACCAGCGTGACGAGCAGGCCGCCCCACAGCGACGTCTCGACATAAGGCAGGCCGAGGAAGCCGCCGACCAGCAGGTAGAAGGCGACGAACGGGAAGACCGCGAAGAACAGGATCGCGTTCAGCTTCTTGAAGGGCGCGCTCGGGATCAGCAGCGGTGCGAGCAGCGCCACGAAGATGGCGGCCGTCAGCATCACGCGCCAGCGCTCGTCGATCGGATAGCGGCCGAACATGAACTGGCCGAACTTGGCATAGACGAAGGCCCAGCACGCGCCGGACCAGCCGGCCGGCAGTTCGCCGCCCTGGTCGACCGTCAGGCAGGCCGTGCGGTCGACGCCGGTCCACTGCGCATTGAAGATCGCCCAGCTCAGGATCTGCGGCAGCCCCCAGGCGACCACCAGCAGGCACAGGATGGTCAGCGCGGAATCGACCGGCGTGGCGAAGAGGTTCTTGCGAACCCAGGCGCCCAATCCGGTCTCCGTGCGCGGCGCCGGCTGCGCCAGCGCCATCTCCGTGCGGACCCAGGAAACGTCATGTTCCTGCATGGATCACCTCTCCTTCAACGCCATCTTGGCGTTGAACCAGTTCATGAACAGCGAGGTCAGAAGGCTGATGCTGAGGTAGATGACCATGAAGATGACGACGATCTCGATCGCCTGGCCGGTCTGGTTCAGGATCGTGCCGCCGATCGCGTAGAGGTCGGGATAGCCGATCGCCACCGCCAGCGACGAGTTCTTGGTCAGGTTCAGGTACTGGCTGGTCAGCGGCGGTATGATGATGCGCAGCGCCTGCGGGATGATGACGAGGCGAAGCGCCGTGCCCGGTCTGAGGCCGAGCGCGGCCGCCGCTTCCGACTGCCCCTTGCTGACGCCCATGATGCCGGCGCGCACGATCTCGGCGATGAAGGCTGCCGTGTAGAACGACAGCGCGAGATAGAGCGAGAGGAACTCCGGCTTGATGTTCACGCCGCCGGTCAGGTTGAAGGTTCCGGCCTGCGGAAACTCCAGCGTCAGCGGGAAGCCGGCCAGCACGAAACCGAGCAGCGGCAGGCCGACGATGAGGGCAAGCGCGGTCCAGAAGACCGGGAACCGCTGGCCGGTCGCCATCTGCCGCGCCTTGGCGCGGCGCGCGACGAACCAGGTCAGCGCCACGGCGACCGCAAGGCCGGCGAGAACAAGCCAGGAGCCCTGCTCCCAGATGAAGCGAGGGAAATAGAAGCCGCGGCTGTTGAGGTAGGAGCCGAACGGCAGGACGATGCTGTCGCGCGGCGCCGGCAGGATCGACAGGACGCCGAGGTACCAGAAGAAGATGACCAGCAGCGGCGGGATGTTGCGGAACACCTCGACGTAGATCATGGCGATCTTGCGCAGCAGCCAGTTGCGCGACAGCCTGGCCACGCCGATGAGGAAGCCCAGGATTGTGGCGGTCACGATGCCGGAGACGGCCACCACGACCGTATTCCAGAAGCCGACCAGGATCGCGCGTCCGTAGGTCGAGTCCGACGAATACTGGATCAGCGTGTTGGAGATGTCGAAGCCGGCGCGGCCGCGCAGGAAGTCGAAGCCGGTCGAGATGTTCGAACGCCTGAGGTTCTCGATCGTGTTGTCGACGACCCACCAGATGCCGAGCACGAGCAGCAGGATGAGCAGCACCTGGAAGAAGATGCTGCGCGCCGTTGGATCATAGAGGAGCGAGGCCTTTGGCTCTTGCGCTCGAGTAACGTCCTGGACAGCCATAGAGGTTCCCCTTCTCCAAGGCCAAGGGGCCGGAGCGCATCACGCTCCGGCCCCAGCTTGGATCAGCGGATGGGCATGCCGTATTGCAGGCCGCCCTTGGTCCACAGCGCGTTGATGCCGCGCGAGATCTTCAGCGGGCTGCCGGCGCCCACATTGTTCTCGAAGATCTCTCCGTAGTTGCCGGTCGCCTTGACGATGTTGACGACCCAGTCGTTGGTCAGGCCGAGGTCGGTGCCGATCTTGGTTTCGGCCTCGACGCCGAGCACGCGCTTGATCTCGGGGCTGGCCGAGGCCTTCATCTCCTCGACATTGGCCTTGGTGATGCCGAGCTCTTCGGTGTTCAGCAGCGCGTAGTAGGTCCACTTGACGATGTCGAACCACTTGTCGTCGCCCTGGCGCACGGCCGGGCCGAGCGGCTCCTTGGAGATGATCTCCGGCAGCACGACATGGTCGCCGGGCGCGGCCAGCGTCAGGCGGATCGCGTAGAGGCCCGACTGGTCGGTCGTGTAGGCGTCGCAACGGCCCGAATCATAGGCCGCGTTGACCTCCTCGATCTTCTCGAAGACGACCGGGTTGTATTCGAGGTTGTTGGCCTTGAAGTAGTCGGCGAGGTTCAGCTCGGTGGTGGTGCCCGACTGCACGCAGACCGACGCGCCGGACAGCTGCAGCGCCGAGTTGACGCCCGGCAGCTTGGCCGCGTTGATCATGAAGCCCTGGCCGTCGTAATACGTCACGCCGCCGAAGTTCAGGCCGAGCGCGGTGTCGCGGTTGATCGTCCAGGTCGTGTTGCGCGACAGGATGTCGATCTCGCCGGACTGCAGCGCGGTGAAGCGGTCCTTGGCGCTGAGCGGCGTGAACTTGACCTTGGAGCCGTCGCCGAAGACGGCGGCCGCCACGGCGCGGCAGAAGTCCACATCGAGGCCGGTCCACTCGCCCTTGTCGTCGGGCGCCGAGAAGCCGGCGAGGCCGGTGTTGACGCCGCACTGGATGAAGCCCTTGGCCTTGACGTCATCGAGGGTGTCGGCCGACGCGGCCGTCGCCGCAATGCCGAGTGCCGCCGCGCCAAGAATTCCGATGATGTTCTGTTTCATAACCCTCTAACCCTTTTTCTATCGTTGGTACCGAGTTCGGTCGGCGGAGCGCAATGCACGCCGAATCCGGCCCATTTCCGGATCGTCGTTGCCGTGCGATGCAATTCGCCCGCGCCCCACTCAGAGGTTGCATCGAAGGCGATTATTCCATCGAGGTCAAGCGGAATGACCTCGGCTGCCGGCCCGGCTCCGGCGGCGCGGCCGGTGCCGCTGCGTCATGCTGCAGCGGTCACTACGCCCAATCCACGCCAGGGCCGGCGCGGCCCGGGTGGCGGCATCCTGTTGCGCTGGCGTCGGCCGCGCCCTAAGGCAGGATCATTGGAGACAGATCACCATGGCAAAACGCATACCCGAAAACGCCGGCATCAACACGCGACTCACGCATGGCGGCAACGATCCGCACGACTACTACGGTTTCATCAATCCGCCCGTCGTGCACGCCTCGACGGTGCTGTTCCCGAATGCCGCGACCATGGTCTCGCACGCGCAGAAATACACCTACGGAACGCGCGGGACGCCGACGAGCGACGCGCTCGCGGCCGCCATCGACGAACTGGAAGGTTCGGCCGGCACGATCGTCGTGCCTTCCGGCCTGATGGCGGTCGTCGTGCCGCTGCTCGGCTTCCTGTCGGCCGGCGACCATGTGCTGATCGTCGATTCTGTCTATTTCCCGACCCGCCACTTCGCCGACACCATGCTGAAGCGGCTGGGCATTGAGGTCGAATACTACGACCCCGGCGTCGGCGCGGGCATCGCGGCGCTGCTGAAGCCGAACACCCGGGTGGTGCTGACCGAATCGCCGGGTTCCAACACGTTCGAGGTCCAGGACATTCCGGCGATCGTGCAGGCGGCGCATGCCGGCGGCGCCATCGTCATGCTGGACAACACCTGGGCGACGCCGCTCTATTTCCGCGCCCTGGACTTCGGCGTCGATGTCGTCATCCATGCCGCGACCAAGTACCCGGCCGGCCATTCCGACGTGCTCGCGGGCACGGTTTCGGCAAACGCGGGCTGCTGGGAGCGGCTGCGCGATACGTTCTTTGCCATGGGCTCCTGCGCCGGCCCCGACGACGTCTACCAGGTGCTGCGCGGCCTGAGGACGATGGGCGTGCGTCTCGAGCGGCACCAGCAGAGCGCGCTTGCGATCGCCCGCTGGCTGGAAACGCAGCCCGGCGTCGCCCAGGTGCTGCACCCGGGGCTCGAGAGCCATCCCGACCATGCCATCTGGAAGCGCGACTTCTCGGGCGCCAGCGGCCTGTTCTCGGTGGTGCTCGAAGGCGCGCCGAAGGCCGCCCACGCCTTCCTCGACGCGCTCGGCATCATCGGCATCGGCTATTCCTGGGGCGGCTACGAGAGCCTGGCGACGCTGGTGTCGATCAAGGACAGGACCGTCGCCCGGCGGACCTATGCTGGTCCCCTGGTGCGCCTTCAGATCGGTTTGGAGGAGGTCGAGGACCTCAAGGCAGACATCGCCGCCGGGCTCGAGGCTGCGCGGAAGTCCGCGTAGCCGAGGCGGACGGCGTCAGGATGGCGTGTCGGAGGCGTCCTTGCGCGCTTCGACCGCGTCCTCGAGTTTGCTGGCGATCAGTTCCTCGAGATCGCCGACCTCTTCTTCGATATCCTCGAGCGGCACGCCCGCGCGCGCGGCCTGGCGCGCGCATTCCTTGGCGAGCACCTCGGCCTTCTCTTCCAGCTTGGCGGGCTCCTGCGGGGCGTGGACCTTTTCGCTGATCCACTCCTGGAGAAACTCGATTGCCTTCTCGGTCATCTATGCCTCGTGCTCCGAGCCATGCCTTTCAATGCCACCTTCGGGGCGGGCTTGAAAAGGATGCTTTCGTCTAAGCCCGGCCGGCTGCGCCCTGTTTCGACGCGGCGTTGACCGAGGCTGTTGGAAAATCCGCACGTATATAGGTGCCGGAATCGCGGAATAAAGTTCACGTCTGCTTGAAACACTCTCTACCCCGGCAAGGGGAAGAGCCACCTGCGGCGCGGTCATCAGTAGTGCGCTCCGGGCGGCACCCTGTAGCCCGCCTTGGGGCAGATGCCTGCATCGACCGCGCGGAATCCGCAGGGCGCGCCGGTCGCCATCATCGGCTGCTCGGAATTGCCGTAGCCCGGGCCGTAGCCGCAGCCCACCAGTTGCGGCAACACAAACAGGACCGACAGGAAAAGAAAACGTCGCACGGGAAATCCCCTCTTAAGCGCAGGCGCAGTCCGTCTCAGTGGCGCTCAGACGGCCTGCCGGCGGCGCCAGTCGACCGCGAGATCCTTGGGTTCCTGTCCGTAGGTCCATTCGACCTGCACCCTGCCTTCGGCATCCTGAATGAGAACCAGTGCATCGTAGCCGAGCTTTCCGGCCTCATAGGCGGCCTGGACCGCCGCCCCGACCGCTTCGTCCCGCGTGGAATAATACGGATAGTCAACGCCGTTGCACTTGACCTTCCAGTTCGGCCCGTCCGGCATGACGACATATGCCATGCGCTGCATCATTCGCCCTCGATGTCCCAGCGACGCAGATTGCACATGATAAGACCGCCGTCCAGTTGCCGTTACGCCAGCCATCCTAGCAGCCTTTGGACGCGCTGCGCCGCCTGTGGAAAAATATGCACAAAAATTAACGACATAGGGGAAATCGCCGGGGTTCCTCCCTCGCCGCGCAGCCCTCGCCGGTCTGCGGTCTTTGCGCCGTGCGGCTCACAATATCCGGCGTCTCGCCGACTCAAGCGGCCGGCCGGCTCCTGCGCGGATCAGGCGTTGCCGAGCACCGACGACAGCGTGAAGAAGGCAAGTTGCTGTTCCTCGCAGGTGACCGCCACCACCCTGCCCGTCCGGTCGATGTCGAGGCCCTTCGGCCCGCCTTCCTCCGGATTGTGCCGGCCGCGCAGGAAAGTCGCCTCGTCGAGCACCCCCACCGACCGCACCGGGTCGCGCCCCCCTTCCCAGCCGTCGCCGCGGTCGTAGACGTGGAGGTTGGGGCTCGCCGCGTCTGCCACCACGATATGGCGGTCGTCCGCGGTAAAGCGCAGGCCGTGCGGGTAGTTTGCCTGCCGCAGCACGCCGGCCGGTTCGGCGTCCGGGCCGAGCCGAGCCGCCGCATCGTAGAGCTTGATGTCGCGCGTGCCGTGGCTGCTCACCGCGATCCAGCGGCCGTCCCCGCTCAGCGCGATACCGTCCGGAATGTCGAGGCCCTGCCGCAGCAGGACGTCGTTGCGCCAGTTCAGGTAGCCGAACCGCGGCGCCGTCACGTGCCGGGTGACGCGGTGCGCATAATTGTTGCAGACGAACAGCGCGACCTGCCCGGCGGGCAGCCGGCCGATGGCCAGGGAGCCCGGCGTCCGGATGCGGCGAAACGGGCCGCCGCCGACATGCCGCAGCACGTCCGCACGGTGCTTGCGGCCGGCCGGCGCGCCCGGCGGCAGCCGGATGATGGCGACCCCGGCGTCACGATTGGCGACCGCCAGCGTTTGTCCGTCGATGAAGTCGACGCCGTGTAGCTCGCCGATCCCGTCCGAGGTGATTTCCATGAAATCGTCCGTGACGACGACCGGTCCGTCGGAGCCGGCCTCGATGGCGACGCGCAGCAGCAGGCAGACCCGGCGCTCGAACCCGGCGATCGCCAGCAGGCGGTTGTCGGGCGAGAAGCGCACGTCCTCGGTCCGGCCGACCCGCGCCAGCGCCCCGCGGACAGCCGCCGTCGCGGTGAACGCGACCTCCCGCGGCCGCAAGCCTGGCGTCACGCCGACCGCTCCGGACGCAAGCACCGTTGCCCGTCGGTCATGCGGCACAAAGTCCAGGTGTTCCGGCAATCCCCCACCGCCATCCGCTCGCACGCTCCGTTCCTGAGAGACGGCAGCCCGCGTCCCGCCGGAACCGGGCTGCGCTTCGCCATCAGGTTTGCGGCTGAACCTGAAGGGAATGGTCGCCGGCGGCCCATGCAAACGCTTCTTCAAGACGGTCGTCACCCCAGAACGTCTCGTTGTCCACGACAAAAGCCGGGGCGCCGAAAATTCCATGGTCCCGTGCTGCATCCGTCTCTTGCACGAGCCTTTCGTGCGCAGCGGGGCCGTCGGCGAGCGCGATCGTGGCGTCGACGTCCCTGCCGAGCGGTGGGAGCACCGCGTCCAGGTGCTGGCGGCTGCCCAGTTCGACGCCGTCCAGGTACCACGCCCTGAAGCTTGCCAGCGTGTAGTCCTCGCACCATCCGCCCTCGGCCGCGACCATGCCGACGCGGTTTGCCAGGAGATCGGGGTCGGTCGGCCATCGCGGCGGGCCAGTGAACGGAACTCCGTGGCGGGCGGCGCGCCTCTGGATATCGCGCCACATGTAGCGAACCTTGGCGTGCTGGGTTCGAAGCGCGATGTTGTTTTCGCCCATCACCGTGCGGACATTGAACGGTCGCCACCGGACGGTCACGCCGGCCTCGCGAGCGACATTTCCGATCCTCATCACCGATAGATACGAGTAGCCGCTGCCGAAGAAGTAGAAGAAGTCGAGCTGCTTCACTGCGCCATCTCCCGTGTGCACGGTCCGACTTTTTCAGTCCGCATTCCGGCCGGCCGGGACCTCCGCGGAAGCGCCCCAGCGAAGCCTACCTGACATAAGGCAGCACCTTTCGAAATTTTGACAAGCGAAATCCGGGGGCAGTGCCGGGAGGCGCTGGACGTGAACTCGAGCCGAACGCGATAGCCGGCGACGGCGTGGCGGGCTGTGAGATAGGCCCCGTTCCGGAAGTGCGGCGCATCGATGCGTTTGAAATGTGCCGCCGGCGCCGGCGGTCACGCTCCGGCCAATCCGGGCGGAGCGACAGGCGACCTTCGCCTGACAGGGACCTGTCGCGCGCCCGCACCTGGCCGACTAGGCCTGACGACGGTCTGGCGCGACACGCCGATCGATGGCGCCTGCAGCTATTGGACAGGTATCATCAGGTGCTCGTAGGGCGTGCCCGCCCACATCACCCATGGCTGCGTCATGTCGGGCTCGGTGCCGGGGCTCGGGTAGTCCGCGGGCAGCTCCGGCATGCTGAAGATCATGACATGAGGCGGTTCCTGCGCCTGGGCGCCCTCGACCGGTTCGGCAAACGGATCGACGTTGCTCGGCGTCACGCCGCCCGCCAGCATGTATCCGAAACCGACCTTGCCCTTGGGCGGTTCGGACTTGTTCATCCACGCCTCGGCCCACGCCATGGCGTTCCTGTCCAGGCACATCGGGTTGTTGCCGGGGCTCGGATCGTCCGCCATGCAGGTGAAGTTGTTGGTGCCCTGCCGAAGCGTCCGCATGTGACCGCTTGCGTCAACCGCGACGATCGTCGCGTTGCGCGCAACCGCATCCGGCGCCGCGGACATCGCGTTCTCGATCAATTGATCGTCGGTCATGTCGGCTGCCAGGACAACGCCGGGAAAGCAAAGGCCGACGAGAACGGCCAGGCAATATGGTGAGCACAGGTGCATGACATCCTCCCTCATTGGCGTTGAGTGGAGCGAGTGGAGCGCACCGGATTTCTGCTTCGGCGCCCCGACGACGCCCGCATTCCCTTACGGCCAGAACCTAGCGGCCTTCGTCACCCCGACCGTTCGGCGATCCGTCGCCGCCGCCATTGCCCTTGCCGTTGTTTCCCCTGCCTGGGGACGGGGATGGGGACGGGGCCGGTTCAGGGGCAGGCGAAGGCTCCGGTCCAGAAGCTGGCGCACTCGCGCGCGCCGGCGTCCGGCTGGGGTTCAGCGAGGCCGTCGACATGCAGTCGGCGCCGACCTGGAACCGGCTGGACAGGCGCTGCTTGCCCGTCATGAATGGCAAAGCCCGGTCGTCGCGCATTTCGCGCAGGGCGTCGCGGCTGACCCGCTTGGGATTGCTGACGCCGCCTCGCGGCGTCGCTGCGATGTAGTCGCATCTGCGGCGCAGGTCGCGGCATCCGTTGGAGCCGCAGAACCGGACCGAACCCTTCAGCAGAACCACCGCCGTCTGGCCGCCGGATCCGATGAAGATGTCGAACGCGGTGCCGCGAATGCCGATCGTCCCGGCTGGCGTCGCGATCTTGTAGGCCGAGGAGTTCGCGCCGCCGCTAATCCAGCGGAAGCTGCCCTTCGCCGCCTTGACGCTGATGCTCTTGGCCGAGTTGCTGCTGTCGTAGACGAACTTGTCGATGACCACCGAAGAGTTGCCGCCGACGGCAAACCTTGTCCCGTCGCGGAAGACGAACTCGCCGAGACCGCCGGCGGACGTTCGAATCCGCTCGTCGCGATACACCGGCGACTTGACGGCCAGCGTCCGTCCGTCACCCGTGACGGATGTCTTGATCAACATCGCCTCGCCGACCTGCTGAGCAGCAGCGCCGATCGAAGCTGATATAAGAATGACGCCGGCGCCCACGAGCCGGAAAAGCCCACCACGCATTGTTCGCCCCTACGCAACGAGAGTTGGCGTGTCCCAATGCCATTAAGCAATCCTTTACCTAACGTTAGCCGTTGTCAACAGCGAGGCTTGTCACGTTGCCGTGTGCGCCAGAGTGCCTCAGATTCTGTCGACCGGTCCGCCGAGAGGCACGGTCAGGGCGAATGCTTCAAGGCCAGGCCGACCGATCCGCAGGCACCCTGCACGGGGCATTTCTGCCAAGTATCTCAAAAAAAAGTGCAGCGGCCCGGCCGGCAGCTTGGGTGTTCGGGGGGCACGTCGGCCGGGCCCTGCCGGGCGCAAGTCCTTGCCCAGCAAGGATTAGCATCTGCTGATCTGCCTTGTGACGCAAGGGTTTCAGCATGCTAATTTGCATAAATTCCCAACGATCCAGCATACGGGTTGGAAATTCTTGAGTGCCAAAGTCCGCTCGGAAAATGGGCTGGGGAACAATGCTGTGCTTGGCAGTTTCTGGCGCTCGGAATCGGGCAATTTCGGCATACTCGCCGCAATCGCATCCATACCGCTGATGGCGGGAGTCGCGGCCGCCGTCGACTACACCTTCGCCATCAACAAGTCCGGCCAGCTGCAGAACTCGCTCGACGCGTCGGCGCTGGCGATCGCCACGGTCTACGATCTCGGGATGTCCGAGGAGGAACTGACCGAACTCGGCATCGACTACTACAAGAACAATATGGGCGGCATCCTCGGCGACGACGCCGACCCCTTCGCCTTCGAGGACGAACTGACCGGCGACCTCAGCGCGATTGCCAGCTCCGAAGGCGACGAGGACTTCATCATCGCCCGCGGCGCCATCAAGCATGTCGGCATACTGGGCGGGCTCGGCTGGCCGATCAGGAGCCGCAGCGTCGTCAAGATCAAGCGGGGCCCGCTTGCCTGCGTTCTGGCGCTCGATCCGAGCGCCGCGGCCGCCGTGAAATTCCAGGGATCGACCGACATCACGCTCGAAGGCTGCGTCATCGCCGCGAACTCCCGCTCCGACACCGCCATTTCACGCGGCGGTTCGGCCCTGCTCACCGCGGCCTGCACCAATTCCGTCGGCGCCACCACCGGCATCAAGTCCAGCTCAAACGTTCATCTCGACTGCAGCGGACCGCTGGAACACCAGTACCCGTCGTTCGACCCGCTCGCCGGCGTCGTTCCCCCGAGCTACACCGGTTGTCAAAGCGTACCCGGCGGCAAGAAGAAGACACTCTCTCCCGGCACCTACTGCAACCAGAAGTTCTCCGGCGAGATCACCCTCGAACCGGGCACCTACATCCTCCGCGACGGCAGCATCGCCCTCGGCGGCAACGGGTTTCTCAAGGGAGACGGCGTCACCCTCTTCCTGATGGAGGATGCCGAACTCAGCATCAACGGCAACGAACTGATCCAGTTGAAGCCGCCGACGAGCGGTCCCTATGCCGGCATCGTGATCTACCAGGAAAAAAGCAACGACAACACGATCTCGATCAACGGCACGTCCGACTCCTATGTGCAGGGGTTCATCTACGCGCCGGGCGCGCACGTCTTCTACGCCGGCAACTCGCTGACCACGACGGAATCGGCCTGCCTCAGGATCATCGGCAACACCATCGAGATGACCGGCAACTCCGACCTGAAATCGGATTGCGGCGCGGTGCTCGGCGGCCGCAACATGTATGCCGGGCGCTATCTGGCGCTCGTGCGATAGCCGGGGTGAGAACGACGGTCGATCAAGCCTGTCCTCCCGATCCTTGAAATACTGGCGATCCCGGCAGGATTCGAACCTGCGACCATCGGCTTAGAAGGCCGGTGCTCTATCCAGCTGAGCTACGGGACCGCGCGCCGGGGCGAGCCCGGCTTCCGCCCGGGACGACTGAACCGCGTCAGTGCGTCCAGGGAATCCTGCGGTCATAGCGGAAATTGTCCGAGTAGGAAATCTGCCGGCGCTTCGATTCCTTCGGCTCCTGGATGCGGTAGGCGATGCCGTTCTTGTCGGCATAGGCGACCGCTTCCTCGCGCGTCTCGAAGGTAAGCCTGATCTGGCTCTTCATGTCGCGCGAGCTGGTATAGCCCATCAGCGGGTCGATCTTGCGCGGCACCTCGGGATCGAACTCCAGGATCCAGCGGCCGGTCTTGGCCTTGCCCGACTGCATCGCGGTCTTGGCGGGGCTGAATATGCGCGCTGACATGGCTGGCTTTCCTTGCTCGACTTCGAATCCATAGCAAAAATGCGCGCCCGGGTTCAACGCGCGCATCGCCGTGGTCGGAGTGGCAGGATTCGAACCTGCGACCCCCTGATCCCAAATCAGGTGCGCTACCAGGCTGCGCTACACTCCGGACGTTGCGGGCTATAGGGTTCCGGCCTTTCGATAGCAAGCCCTCGGCAGCCGAAAAGGGAAGATATGGCTTGCCGTGGCGCATGGCGGCCACGAAAGTCCGTCGAACTGCGTGCCTTCAATCCGCTTGGCGCTGGTTGCCGACCATGCGGCGGCGTGACGTGCGTGCCCGGCGTGGACCGTCGCAGGTCAGTCGATTGTCTTCTTGTAGATCTTCCCGTCCTTCATGATGAGGTCGAAATTTGCCTCCGGATCGGCAACCAGGTCGAGGTTCTCCAGGGGATTGCCGTCGACCAGGATCAGGTCGGCGTAGGCGCCCTCCTCGATCACGCCGAGCGGTCCGGCCTGGTAGGGGTTGCGCGGGCCCGACAGCGCCAGCAGTTCCCCGGCGGTTGAGGTCGCCTGCCGAAGCGCTTCCACCGGCGTGAACCACCGTCCGAGTTTTGCCAACTGCTTGCCTTGCTTCTTCGCCAGTTCGGGATCGAACAGCGTGTCGGTGCCGAAGACGATCTTCACGCCCAGGCGCTTGGCCAATGGATAGACGTTCTCGGTTCCCTGGGTGACCTGTTCGAACTTGGCCTGGTTTGCAGAGCCCGGCGGGAAGGGGATGGCGTCCTCGTCGTCGAGGATCGGCTGCATGCTCAGAAAGACGCCCTTCTCCACCATCATCTTGAGCGTTTCCTCATGCAGAAGATGCCCGTGTTCGATGGATTTGACGCCGGCCGCGATAGCCTGCTGCGCCGCGACGTCAGTGAAGACATGGACACCGACATAGGTGTTCCATTCACGGGCGGCCTCGACGGCCGCCTCCAGCTCTTCCAGCGAATATTGCGTGACATCGAGCGGGTCGAAATTGGAACTCACCCCACCGCCGGCCATGACCTTGATCTGTGTCGCTCCCATGCGCAGCGCCTCGCGCGTGCGCTTCAGGACTTCCGGCACCCCGTCGGCGATCAGGAAGTGGCCGGAGCGCTGCACATAGTCCAGCGGTGCGGCGATATCGAACGGCGCACCGGTCGCGGGCCGCCAGTCGCTGTGGCCCGAGGTCTGCGAAATCGCCGGACCGCTGGGGAACATCCGCGGACCGTCGTACACGCCGGCATCGGTCAGCTTGTGCAGAGAAAATGAGTTGCCGGCCATATCGCGCACGGATGTAAAACCGCGCAGCAAAGCGTCGTTGTTGGCCTTTGCCGCCTTCAGCGCGTGATAGGCAAGGTCAGTGTCCAATCCCTCCTGCACGCGAAGCGTGGCAAAGTTCGAATGCCAGTGCATGTCGATCAGGCCAGGCATGAGCGTGCGTCCGCCGCCGTCGATCACGGTCGCGTCCTCGGCGTTTATTGGACTGGTCGAAATGGTCTTGATCAGGTTGCCCTCGATCAGGACATTGGCGTTGTTGATGAGTGTTTCGTTCTTGCCGTCAAAAACGTTGACGTTGGTGAAGAGTGTGGCGGCCGTCGACGCGGTTTGCTGCGCCAACGCCGAGCCTGTGCACATCGCTGCCATGGCGCCGAATACGCCGATTGTCAGCAATGCACGACGATCAAGGGTGTATCTTGCCATGTCATGGAGCTCCTTGCGGGTTCTCGGTAGGAACTGCGCGTAGCTTGAGCACTCGGCCGAACAAATATGCCGCTCGTGGCCTGGCAGAGTCCACAGCATGAGTTGTTTGTCATTGAGATGGGTCAAAAACGATCGAATGCCTCGCAAACGCCGGCGAGGGCAAATTGCCGTACGGCAGGCCTCGACCTCCACGCGCCGGTCGATCAGGTCGACATCGGCCTCGGGCCGTGTTGACCATGCGACCAATCCGTTGGATTTTTCAAGGCCAAGCGGAACAAGCGATAGCCATGCAAAAGTCCGACGAAAAGCCGGTGCCGGTGAGCGGCGAAACGCTGGTCAAAGTTGCAGCCAGCAATGGTCCGGCATTGGTTTCAGGGCAGTCGTAGTAGGAAAGCACCGCCGATGTCCTGACGCCGCCTTCGCGCGGCGTTGTCAGTTCTGGGGCTGAAACGAGTTCGCCATCCTGCAAGCACGGATTCTATCGTCTCGGCGAGACGATCAATGCGCTTTCCCTGCAACACCGAAGAAGAAAACGAATATTCGGCCGGATAGAGCCGTGTTCGTAGTGTCATTTCCGTTCAAGTCTATTGCCCGACCTCCGGGAGTCGTGCACACTTTCAGGCGCTGGGGTCGGCGGTGCGTAGGAGGGACAAGAAATGCGGACCATCCGCAGACTGATCGTTGCAGCCGCGGGCCTTTTCGCGGCGACGGGCCTTGCCTCGGCCCAGGACACCGATCTTGCCAAGCAGCTTTCCAATCCGGTCGCGTCGCTGATCAGCCTGCCCTTCCAGTTCAACTACGACAGCGGCTTCGGGCCGGACGACGGGCACCGGGTCACCCTCAACATCCAGCCGGTCATCCCCTTCGAGCTCAGCAGCGACTGGAACCTGATCTCGCGTACCATCATCCCCGTCATCTGGCAGGAGGACGTCGCCGGCCCGTCCGGCTCGCAGTTCGGCCTCGGAGACACCGTGCAGAGCCTGTTCCTGTCGCCCAGCGCGCCGGGGCCGGGCGGAATCATCTGGGGCGCGGGACCGGTCTTCATGCTGCCGACATCGACCGATCCGCTGCTCGGCGGCGACCGTTGGGGGGCCGGGCCGACCGGCGTGGTGCTCAAGCAGAGCGGCCCGTGGACCTACGGCGTGCTCGCCAATCACATCTGGTCGTTCGCCGGCCCCGACGCCGCGCCGGACGTGAACGCGACCTTCGTGCAGCCCTTCCTCACCTACACGACCGACGACGCCTGGACATTCGCCTTCAACACGGAATCGACCTACGACTGGGAAGCCGAGCAATGGTCGGTGCCCATCAACTTCATGGTCAGCAAGCTGGTCAAGTTCGGCGAGCAGCCGGTCAGCTTCCAGGCCGGCGTGCGCTACTGGGCCGAAAGTCCCGACGCCGGTCCCGACGGGCTGGGCTTCCGGGGCGCCGTCACCCTGCTCTTCCCCAAGTAACCCTAGCCCGGGGGACTTCACATGAGACGTGAACGGCAGACTGCCTCCCCGGCGAACCGCTACCGGCTTCCGCTTGCTTGGGCTGTCGGCTCGGCGCTCGCCCTCTCGGTGCTCGCCGCCGCGCCGGCCAACGCAGCGGAGAGCGGCGTCGGCTTCTACCTGCTCGGTTCCAAGGGCCCGATGGCGGGCATCGTCCCGCCGCCCGGCGCCTACATCCAGAACGACCTCTATTTCTATTCGGGCTCGGCCGGCGCCAACCGGGACCTGCCGATCGGCGGCCAGATCGTCGCCAACATCGACGCCCACGCCTACATCAACCTGACGACCGGCGTCTGGTCGACGGAGTGGCAGGTCCTCGGCGGTAATGTCGCGCTGCTCGGCATCCTGCCGATCGGCAGCCAGGACGTGTCGGCGGCCGTGTCGATCCCCAATGTCGGACTCGGCGCCGCGGTGGACGACGACGTCTTCACGATCGGCGATCCCGTGCTCGGCGCGCAGATCGGGTGGCATTCCGGTAATTTCCACTGGAACGTCGGCGCGCTGGTCAACGTGCCGGTCGGCGACTACCAGCAAGGCGAGATTGCCAACGTCGCCTTCAACCGCTGGGGCGCCGACCTCTCGGCGGCGCTCACCTGGCTCGACCCCGATACCGGCATCGACCTGTCCGGCGCGATCGGCTTCACCTTCAACGGCGAGAACCCGGACACCGACTACACGACGGGCACCGAATTCCACGCCGAATGGGCGCTATCGAAGAATTTCACGCAGGCGTTCTCGGCCGGTCTCGTCGGCTACTACTACCAGCAGATCACCGGCGACAGCGGGGAAGGCGCCAATCTCGGCGACTTCAAGGGCCGCGTCGCGGCGCTCGGCGCAACGGCCGCCTACAACTTCCAGGTCGGCGCCACGCCCGTGTCGTTCCGCGCCAAGGTCTACCACGAATTCGCGGCCGAGAACCGGCTCGAGGGCAATGCCGGTTACCTGACGCTGTCCTTCCCGATCGGCGCCGGGGCGAACTGACGGCAGGGCCTGAGAGGACGGCCGCTTGCCGTCCCGTCGACAGTGCGTTGGCGCTAGAGTTCGAGCTCGGACTGGCCGCGGTCCATGGCATTGACGGTATGCGCCGCCAGCGCGCGCGTGATGCGGCTCTTCTGTTCGAGCGCGGCGCGGTCCAGTCTCTCCACCACGTCGATGGCGGTCGACAGCGAGCGCTCGATGCGCCGGACCAGGAACTGCACGACGCTCGGCTCCACCTCCACCTGCCGGTCGGCGAAAAGCTTGGTGATCACGGCGGCGAGCAGATGGTCGTCCGGCTCGAGGATCTCGACGGTCGCGGCGGCCTGCAGCCGGGAGGCAAGATCCGGCAGCCTCACTCCCCAGGCGGACGGAAAGCGGCGCGAGGTCAGCAGGACGTTCGTCTTGGCCGCCCGCGCGGCGTTGATCAGGTGAAAAAGCCCGTGTTCGTCAAGGCCCACATCAGCGTCGTCGATCACCACCGGATGTTCGAGCGGAGCGCCCTCCACCCAGCTTTCGATGCCGGCGGGGTCGAGAAGGACGGCGTCCGCCGATGCGGCCCAGATCGCCGCGAGATGCGACTTGCCCGAGCCGGCCGGCCCGGCGAGCACGACCACGGTCGCCGGCCAGTCCGGCCAGGAATCGACCAGCGCGACGGCTTGCCGATTGGCCTCGGAAACGACGAGTTCGTCGCGGGAAAGCCCCGGCTGGTGGCCGAGGTCGAGCGGAATCTGCCTGGGTCCGTCGGAGGGCGTCACGGCTTTGCGGTGCCCGACTTCTTCGAAGCGCGCGCCGGCTTCGGCCTGACCACCACGACGTCGACCTCGGCATCCTCGGCCGGCTCGGCATGGCCGGTGTAGAGCGGCGATTCGAGGTAGCGCGAAATCGCGAAGCGCACCAGGACGGCCACCGCCGACGCGGCCGGCACGGCGATCAAGAGGCCGACGAAACCGAACAGCGCGCCGAAAGCGAACAGGGCGAACATCAGCCAGACCGGGTGGAGCCCGACACTCTTGCCGACCAGCCGCGGCTGCAGGATGTTGCCCTCGATGAACTGGCCGGCGAAGAAGACGCAGGCGACGGTCACCACCATGATCCAGTCCGGCCAGAACTGCACGAAGGCGACGCCGACCGCCAGCACCAGCCCGACCATCGAGCCGACATAGGGTATGAAGCTGATAAGGCCGGCGAACAGGCCGATCAGGATGCCGAAGTTCAGCCCGGTCAGCGTCAGGCCGACGGCGTACATCAGCCCGAGCACCAGGCAGAGCGTGCCCTGCCCGCGCACGAAGCCGGCCGTCGCCGAATTGATGTCGGTGGCGATCTGCCGGACCGTCTCGACATGGTCGCGCGGAACCCAGCTGTCCACGGTGGCGACCATGCGGTCCCAGTCGAGCAGCATGTAGAAGGCGACGACCGGCGTCACCACGAACAGGCCGGCGATGCTGAACAGCGCGACGCCCGAACTCCAGATCGACTGGAACACGGTCGTGATGAAGCCGACGCCCGAGGTCAGCAGCGAGTTCAGGCCGTCGCGCAGGCTGTTGGCGTCGAGCCCGAAGCGCTGTTCCAGCCATTGCGGATTGAAGCTCGTGATGAGCGCCTGCAGCTGCGCGAGATATTCGGGCAGCTTGGCGAGCAGGCCGGCCAGCTGCGAGGCCAGGACGGGGATCAGCACGATCATCGCCAGCGCGACGACGATGATGAAAGCGAACAGGATGAGCAGGGTCGCCGCCGTGCGCGACAGCCCGATTCGCTCAAGCCTGTCGGCCACGGGGTCGAGGAAATAGGCGAGCGCCATGCCGGCCACGAAGGGCAGCAGGATGTCGCTGAACATGTAGATGAACAGGCCGAGCAGCGCCGCGGCGATCAGCCAGAAGCGGATCTGTCGGCGAAAATTCGCCGCGGCGATCACCTCGGCTATCTCACTGTCCGGCGTATGGTCCGCCTTCGCCATTTTTGCTCATGTGCCTCGACCAGGCTACGAGATAGGCTCCCGCCGAAGCCACGGTCAAGAGGCCGGACAGGATAATGAGCGCCGGCCGCGCCGCGCCGAAATCGAACGAAAACGCGCGTTCGGCGAGGACCACCGCCACCAGCACGATCTGCATGACCGTGTTGGCCTTGGAGACCATCAGCGGCCGCACCTCGATCGGGCTTCCCATCAGCGACGACAGGAGCACCGCGCAGACGATCAGGCCGTCGCGGCTGACCGCCACGATGACGAGCCAGAGCGGCAGCTCACCAAGCACGCCGAGCACCACGAAGACGCTGACCAGAAGCAGCTTGTCGGCCATCGGATCGAGGTAGCCACCGAGCGTCGAACGCTGGTTGAAGTGGCGCGCGACGAAGCCATCCACGCCATCGGAGATGCCGGCGATCAGGAATCCGGCGAAGGCCAGCCGCCAGTCGCCGGCGAGCAGCCAGTACACCACCGCCGGCACCAGCAGGAACCGCAGGATCGTGATCATGTTGGCGACGGTCACGCTCCCCGTCCTCCTCTGCAAATGTCGCGGACGACTGATAGATGGTCCGCGGGCGGGGGCATGGCAAGGCGTCGGCCTGCCTCCGGACCGCAGCGGCGGGACGCTGCTCCTTGCGGGCGGGTCGCGTTCATGCGAAGAGCCCACAAAGACGGTCCGACGGGATGGTGCGATGACAAAGAACGGGCTGACCTATGCAGAGGCCGGGGTCGACATCGACGCCGGCAATCTCATGGTCGACAGGATCAAGCCCGCCGTCCGCTCGACACGGCGTCCGGGCGCGGACGGCGAGATCGGCGGCTTCGGCGGCCTGTTCGACCTGAAGGCGGCGGGCTTCTCCGATCCTGTCCTGGTGGCCGCCAATGACGGCGTCGGCACCAAGCTCAGGATCGCCATCGAAGCCGGCAAGCACGACACGATCGGCATCGACCTCGTGGCCATGTGCGTCAACGACATCGTCGTCCAGGGCGCCGAGCCGCTCTTCTTCCTTGACTACTTCGCGACCGGCAAGCTCGACCCCGACCAGGGCGCGGCGATCGTCAGCGGCATCGCCGAGGGCTGCCGCCAGGCCGGCTGCGCGCTGATCGGCGGCGAGACGGCCGAGATGCCGGGCATGTACCACGGCAACGACTACGACCTCGCCGGCTTCGCGGTCGGCGCCGCCGAGCGGGGCCAGCTGCTGCCGACCGACGACGTGGTGGAGGGCGACGTGCTGCTCGGCCTCGCCTCGTCAGGCGTGCACTCGAACGGATACTCGCTGGTGCGCCGCATCGCCGCGATGTCCGGCCTGAAATGGACCGACCGCGCGCCCTTCGCCGAGGGGCAGACACTGGCCGAGGCGCTGCTCGAGCCGACGCGCATCTATGTGAAGCCCGTCCTGCAGGCGATCCGGGGCACGCACGGCATCAAGGCGCTCGCCCATATCACCGGCGGCGGCTTCCCCGAAAACATCCCGCGCGTGCTGCCGAAGGATTTTTCCGCCGAGCTCGACCTCGACGCGATCGACGTGCCGCCGGTGTTCGAATGGCTGGCGAGGACCGGCGGCGTCGCCCCCGCCGAGATGATGCGCACCTTCAACTGCGGCGTCGGCATGATCATGGTCGTCGCCTCCGGCCAGGCGGCCCAGGTCGCCGCCGTGCTGCAGGAAGCCGGCGAGACGGTGACGCCGATCGGCAGGATCGTTCCGCGGCGCGACGCCGGCGTCCTGTATAGGGGCTCGATCGCGCTATGACCGAAGGCCGCAAGCGCGTCGCGATCCTCATCTCCGGCCGCGGAACCAACATGGCCCGGCTGATCGAGGCGGCCGAGGACCCCAACTACCCGGCCGAGATCGCCGGCGTCATCTCGGACGTGGCCGACGCGCCCGGGCTGGTCTACGCGGCCGACAAGGGCATCGGCGCGGCGGCGATCCCGCGCGACGCGTTCGCGAGCAGGCAGGCGCATGACGACGCGATCGACGCGGCCCTGCAGGTGCTGGGCGCCGACATCGTCTGCCTCGCCGGCTACATGCGCATCCTGACCGCCAGCTTCGTCGAGTCCTGGCAGGGCAGAATGATCAACATCCACCCGGCCCTGCTGCCCTCGTTCAAGGGGCTCGACACGCACCGGCGGGCGCTGGAAGCCGGCGTGCGCATCCACGGCTGCACGGTGCACTTCGTCACCGCCGAGATGGACGGTGGGCCGATCATCGCGCAGTCGGCGGTGCCGGTTCTGCCCAACGACAGCGAGGCCGAACTCGCCGCCCGCGTGCTGAAGGCGGAGCATGAGCTCTATCCGCTCGCGCTCGGGCTGGTCGCCGAGGGCAAGGCGACGATGGAGAACGGACGCACCGTGCTGTCCGGCCTCGGCGCAAGCCCGCGCGACGGCAACGCCCGGCTGTTCTCGCCCGCCCCATGGAGCGAAGAGCTCGACTTCGAGGCGCTGGCGCGCTTCACGCCCTGAACCGCCCGCAGGCGTGGACAGGAACCCGCGCATGAAAAAGCTCCTGCTCCTGCGCCACGCGAAATCGAGCTGGGACGACCCGAACCTTTCGGATTTCGACCGGCCGCTGGCGCCGCGCGGACGCCAGGCCGCGCCGCGCATGGGGCGCGAGATCGCCAGGCGCGGCTGGACGCCCGCGATGGCGCTCGTCTCGCCAGCCTTGCGCACACGCCAGACCTGGGACCTCGTGGCCGCCGAACTGACGGGCAAGCCGGCCGTGTCGTACCACGAAGCACTGTACGAGGTTGCGGGCGATACCCTGCTGGAGGCGATCCGGCGGACGCCCGAGCGCGTGGGCGACATCGTGCTGGTCGGCCATAATCCGGGGATGGAGGAGCTGGCCGCCGCGCTTGCAGGAAGCGGCTCGGCAGGCAAGGCGCTGGGGCGCATGGCAGAAAAATTCCCGACCGGGGCGCTCGCCCGTTTCGAGTTCGACGGGGCATGGGCGACGCTTAAACCCGGAACCGCCCGGCTGACCCACTTCCTGCGGCCGAAAGACCTCACGCCGGCCTGAGCCAGACCTTGTTGTCGTGCACGGCCGCGCCGCCGTAAGGCGCCGGCGCGTCGGCGCCGGTCAACACGTTGATGCCCTCGCCGCGCTCGTGGGCGTCGTTCGGCCACAGACCCTCGGCGATGACCACGCCGCGGTTCAGACCGGCGAAGAGCTTTGCGTGCAGCACGACCTCGCCCCTGGCGTTGCCGATCTCGACGCGGTCGCCGCTGGCGATGCCGAGGGCGGCAGCGTCGTCGGGGTGGACGAGCAGTTCCGGCCGGCCGCCTTCCTTGGTACGCGACGACTGCGTCTCGGCGAAGCTGGAATTGAGGAAGCTGCGCGCCGGCGACGTTGCCAGCCGGAACGGGTGCTCGGCGTCGGCCACCTCGATGAGGTCGACATGGTCGGGGAACTCCGGCAGTTGGTCGTAGGGACCGAAGGCGACGCCCATGTTCCTGGGCGGCTTGCCGGGCGCCGCGCCGCCGACCCAATGCGGCTTGAAACGGAACTTTCCGTCGGGATGGCCAAAACCCTTCAGGAAGTGCGCGGTCTCGAACTCCGGCTGCACGTCGAGCCACTTCGCTTCCTTGAGCGACGCGAAGTCGCCCAGACCCCGCCTGTCCAGCATGAGGTCGATATGCTCGCGTTCGGTCATGCCGAAGCCAGGCCTGTCGGCAACGCCGAGGCGTTTGGCCAGTTCCTCGATGACGAAATGGTTGGTGCGCGGCCCCTCGGGCGGGTCGATCAGCTTGGGGCCGAGATTGATGTGCTGGTTGCCGCCGCCGCGATAGATGTCGTCGTGCTCGAGGAACATTGTGGCCGGCAGGACGACGTCGGCGAGTTTTGCCGTGTCGGTCATGAATTGCTCGTGCACGCAGGTGAAAAGGTCGTCCCGCATGAAACCCTTGACCACCAGCCGCTGCTCGGGCGCGACGTTCACCGGATTGGTGTTCTGGATCAGCAGCGCGGTGACCGGCGGTCCGCCGTACAGCGCGTCATCATGGCCCATCAGCACCGGACCGATGCGCGAATGGTCGAGGTAGCGAATGGCGGGATCGCGCAGCTTCGTCCCTTCCAGCAGGCCCTTGTCGAGCTTGAAGATGCCGGAATTGGTGTGGAAGGCGCCGCCGCCCTCATATTGCCAGCACCCGGTGACGGCGGCGACCGACAGCGCCGCATGCATGTTCACCGAGCCGTTGCGCTGGCGCGCGAAACCGTAGCCGAGGCGGAAGAACGTGCGCTCGGTCATGCCGACGAGTTCGGCGAAGGCCTCGATTTCCTGCACCGACAGGCCGGTGATGGCCGACGCCCACTCGGGCGTGCGGTCCTTCAGATGCGCCTCCAGCCCGTGCGGGTCGTCGGTGTATCTTTCCAGATAGGACCAGTCGGCGAGGCCGTCTCGGAACAGCACGTGCATGACCGCGCAGGCGAGCGCGCCGTCGGTGCCGGGCTTCAGGATCAGGCCCATGTCGGCCTGGCGCATGGTGGCGTTGTCGTAGATGTCGATGACGACGATCTTGGCGCCGCGTTCCTTGCGAGCCTTCACGGCATGCGTCATCACGTTGACCTGGGTGGCGACGGCGTTGGTGCCCCAGATGACGACGCAGTCCGACTTCGCCATCTCGCGCGGGTCCGAACCGTGCAGCGCCCCTGCCCCCATGTACCAGCCGGTCCAGGCGAGGTTGGTGCAGATGGACGAGAAGAAGCCGGAGTATTTTTTCGCGTGACGCAGCCGCTCGATGCCGTCGCGCTGCACCAACCCCATCGTTCCCGCGTAGAAATAGGGCCAGACCGTCTCGCTGCCGTATTTCTCCTCGGCCGCGACGAATTTTTCGGCCACCAGGTCGAGCGCGGCATCCCAGCTCGCCTCCTTCCAGGCACCCTCGCCCTTGGCGCCGGATCGCACCAGCGGCTTCAGCAGGCGGTCGGGGTGGTGGATGCGGTCGGCGTAGCGCGCCACCTTGGCGCAGATCACGCCGGCCGTGTAGCTGTTCTTGCGGTCGCCATGGATGCGGCCGATGCGGTTGTCGGACAACAGCTCGACGTCGAGCGCGCAGGTCGACGGGCAGTCGTGCGGGCAGGCCGAATGGCCGATCTTCAACCTGGCCTGCTGGATGTCGGCGTGCTGGTTCATGGTCAGTCCATAGCCGGAAACGGCGGCTCCGTGTAGGGCCAGACGCGCTGCGGGGTTGGGCCCGAGCGGGGAAAGGGAAAGGGCAATCGGGATTTTGGAGTGGGGAGTTGACGCGCGGAAGGGTGCGCGGCGATCCGATGATGCGCGCTGATTTCGTCGCGAGAGGGCGGCGGCGGTGTCATGACGTGTCGGGCCGCTCCAGCGCGTCGAAGGCGAGGCCATGCAGGTCGCTCAGGATGTCGTGGACGGCATGGCCGCGCAGCCGTTTCGGGCGCTGGCCGGGCGGCCGGCCCGGCCGCAGCGGCCAGGCCCGGCGGTTTTTTCTGGCCGGGGCGGCGGCGGTGTCCTTTTCCTGCGTGCGAAACGCGCGCCAGCGGGCGAAGCGGCGGGCCTGCGCGGGCAGGTCATCGAGCGCGGTGACGACCGCCTGGAGACGGAGCGCAAGGCGGGTCGCGTCGAGCGGGTCGTCGGGCGCCGGCGGGTTGCGGGGCGCGAGCGGGAACGGCTGGGTGACGCCCGGCAGCGAGATGCGGGGGATGGCGGCCGGGCGAAGCGGGCTGACGGATCGCTTGAGGGGATCGAGCAGCGGCAGGGTACCCCCACCCCTTACCCCTCCCCACAGGGGGGAGGGGGACGCGGGGGCATGCCCGGGCCTCGGGATGGCGATGCCGTCTTGTGAGGCCGCCGCGGCTGGCTTCGTCCCGCGCGGCGGCGCAAGCGTCACGACGAGCCCGCGCGCGAGCACGATGATGAGCCGGCGCACGGCGGATTCGGCGGGCCTGAGCAGCCGCAGGATGGCGCGGTGGAGATGGCGCGGCAGGACGAGCGGCGGGGAAACACACCCCTCGCCAGGTTCGGCCGGCGACCCGGCTTTGCCTCGCCGGGCCGAACCATCCTCTCCCGCAAGGGGAGAGGTAAGACCGGCAAGCCCCGCCATGGCGCAGAGCATGGCGGCGACGCGCTTCAGCGTCGTGGTGTTCCGCTCGATCGCCAGGTTCCAGTCCATCGCCGCCTCCTTTCAGGCGGCGGGATTTTCGCACGAGGACGGAGCGGCGTGGATGGATTTGGAGCTTTGCGGTGACGGAAGTGGTCGGAGAAGCGACAAAGCTAAGCTGCGGTGGCGAAGAATCGCTTGAAGATCGATCCACGGGATCCCTGGCCAGGGGCAACCACAGTTGGCGTCTCTTCCGCTGCGTCCTTCAAGCGCGCGCAAGCGGCGGTGCGCGGAAGGCGGCGACTGCGTGGTGCACCGCTACCTTCGGGAAGGGCGTCTTCCCGGAAGCTCGTCTCCGGCCGCCGGCGGCTCATTCCCCGCATTTTCTGCGACGGTCGACGCGGCCAGGCCTGCGGCTTTCATATGCTCCGATCGCGACAGAACGGCCTCATGTTCCAGGAACAGCGGAACGCTGGCGCCGGCTGGACAGCCGGTCGGCCGCGCCCTAGAGGTTTACCCAGGGGAAATTGCGAGGTGCGCGACATGACATATTTCGAGGCAAAGAGCCCCAACCGCCGGGATTTTTCGCTTCTGGCGCTGGCCGGGCTCTCCGTGTTGGCTGCAGGCGTACGACCGCTCAGCGCCGGGGAGCCGCTTTCGGAACAACAGGCGCGCGCGGCGCTCGACCCGTGGATCGAAGCGGTCTACTCGGGCGACCCGACAAGGGTGGACGGCGTGCTCGGCCCCGAGTTTCAGATCCTGCGCTCGGACGGCACAGGGCACGACAAGGCCGGGTATCTCAAGGCCCTGCCCAAGCACAACGCCCCGATCGTGTTGAGCGACATAATCGCGACCGGAAACGCCGACGTGATGGTGATCCGGTACAGAATCGACAGCGACCAGACGGTGGACGGGAAGGCCGCGAAGGGGAATTCGCCCCGCCTGTCGGTGTTCCGGAAGGAAGACGGTCGCTGGCTGCTGAGCGCCCACGCCAATTTCGCACCGCTGACATAGGTTTCCGGATTCCGGAGCTATCAGTCGCGCCCAGGTTGGGCTCGAACATCGCGCCGCACGCGCTCCCTGCCTCGACGCGGGGTTGACCGGCTTGGACCGGATGCCAACCCCCGCCGCCAGGAGCGCCGACGGGCCGCCTAGTCCGAGGTCGCTTCCTCGTACTCGGCCGACATCTCCAGCCACTTTTCCTCGTTGCGGGCGAGCTGTCCCGAGAGGTCGGCGCGTTCCTTGGCGAGCCTTGTGGCGCCGACCGGGTCCTTCTCGTAGAGCGCCGGGTTGGCGAGCTCGTCCTCGATCGTGTCGATGCGCTTGCGCAGTCGGTCCATGAGCGATTCCGTGGCGCGGATCTCCCTGGCGAGCGGCTCGTATTGCTGGCGGCGGGCGGCGGCCTCGCGGCGGCGGTCGGCCTTGGACGCCTTTTCGGCCTCGCGCTTCTCGCGGCTGTTGGCCGAGACGCCGGTGACCAGCGTCTTGTAGTCGTCGAGGTCGCCGTCATAGGGGTTCACCTGCCCGTCCTTGACCAGCCAGAGCCGGTCGGCGGTCGCTTCCAGCAGGTGGCGGTCGTGGCTGACGAGGATCACGGCGCCCGGAAAGTCGTTGAGCGCGTGGACCAGCGCCTCGCGGCTATCGATGTCGAGGTGGTTGGTCGGCTCGTCGAGGATGAACAGGTTCGGCCCGTCGAAGGCGGCGAGCCCCATCAGCAGGCGCGCCTTCTCGCCGCCGGAGAGGTCCTTTGCCGGCGTGTTCATCTTCTCGGTCGCCAGGCCGAACTGCGCGACGCGGGCGCGCACTTTTGACTCGGGCGCTTCAGGCATCAGGCGGCGGACATGCTCGTAGGCGTTTTCCTCGGGGCGGAGGTCGTCGAGCTGGTGCTGCGCGAAGATCGCGACCTTCAGGCCGGGCGCCACCGTCATGCTGCCCTGCTCCGGCTTCAAGCGGCCGGCGAGCAGTTTTGCAAAAGTCGACTTGCCGTTGCCGTTGGCGCCGAGCAGCGCGATGCGGTCATCGGCGTCGATCCTCAGCGTCATCTTCCTGAGGATCGGCGCGCCGGGCATGTAGCCGACATTGACGTTGTTCAGCGCGACGATCGGCGAGGCCACCGTCTTGACCGGCTCGGGGAAGGAGAACGGCCGCACCGTGTCGTCGACGAGGGCGGCGATCGGCTTCATCTTCTCCAGCGCCTTGATGCGCGACTGCGCCTGGCGCGCCTTGGATGCCTTGGCGCGGAAGCGGTCGACGAAGGACTGCAGGTGTTTGCGGGCCGCCTCCTGCTTGACGCGGCCCTTTTCCTGCAGCTCGCGCTGCTCGGACCACTGCCGCTCGAACTGGTCGTAGCCGCCGCGCCAGAAAGTCAGCTTCTTCTGGTCGAGATGCACGATCGAATTGACGGCGCGGTTCAGGAGGTCGCGGTCGTGGCTGATCAGCAGCACGGTGTGCGGGTATTTCGCGACGTAGTTCTCCAGCCACAACGAGCCTTCGAGGTCGAGATAGTTGGTCGGCTCGTCGAGCAGCAGGAGGTCGGGCTGCGAGAACAGCACGGCGGCGAGCGCGACGCGCATGCGCCAGCCCCCCGAGAAGGAGGACGCCGGCCGCTTCTGCGCCGCCTCGTCGAAGCCGAGGCCGGCCAAAATGGTGGCGGCGCGGGATTCGGCCGAGTGCGCGTCGATGTCGGCGAGCCGGATGTGGATCTCGGCGATGCGGTTGGCGTCGGTGGCGGTCTTCTCCTCGGCCAGAAGTGCGGCGCGCTCGAGGTCGGCCTTGAGCACGATCTCGATCAGCGGCTCCTCGGTGCCCGGCGCCTCCTGCGCGACCTGGCCGATGCGGGTGTTCTTCGGCAGGCTGACCGAGCCCGTCTCGGACGGCATGTCGCCGGTGATGGCGCGAAACAGCGTCGTCTTGCCGGTGCCGTTGCGGCCGACAAGGCCCGCCTTCGTGCCAGCCGGCAGCGTCAGCGAGGCGTGGTCGAGCAGCAGGCGTCCGGCGATGCGGAGCGAAAGGTCGTTGATAACTAGCATGGCCCGCGGCTTTTGCACCGGGACCGCCCGGACCGCAAGGCGGCGGCCCGGAGCAAGGCGAAAAAGATGGGCCGTTTCGCTGCCTTGCGCCACCGGCTGGCGGTGCAGCCGGCGAAGTCAGGCGTAGGCGCGGCCTTCCTCGGTGCGCTGGAAGTAGATGAGGTCCAGCGTCGGCGCTTCCTTGCCCAGCACGGTCAGGATCGTGTGCGCCTGGCCGCGATGGTGGGTCTGGTGGTTGAAGAGGTGCGAGAGCGCGGGCGCCAGGCGCTGCGACACGGTGCGCATATCGGTGACCGTCATGTAGGTGAAGCGGCCGGCAAGCGCCTTCTCGCTGAGCCCGCCCACCCAGTCGACGATGCGCCTGTCCTCGGCCTCGCGCGCCGCGCGCAGCTTGGGCAGGTCGATGTAGAGGATCGTGTCGAGCGCAGCCGGGGCGTCGCCTTCGCCGGTGAAGCGCTTCAGCCAGATCCGGTCGGCGACGAGCAGATGGTTCAGCGTGCCGCGCATCGACTTGAAGAAGGCGCCGGTGTCGCGCTGGAACTCCGCCCTGGTCAGGCCGGCGGCCGCGTCGTAGATGCGCTGGTTGGCCCAGGCATTGTAGGCCGCAAACATCATGTAGTGCTTCTTCAAGGGGCTTCCCCTTCGGCTCGGATCGGCAATAGTGGCACCTTCATAGATGCCATGGAGTGCACAGCCAATGACAATCCTGCTCTACGACCTCGTCGGCGAGGACCATTCGCGGCCGTTCAGCCCGCATTGCTGGAAGGCGGCGATGTCGCTCGCCCACAAGGGGCTGGCCTTCCGCCGCGAGCCGACGCCGTTCACCGCGGTGCCGCAGGTCGAGGGCGGCGTCTCGAAGACGGTGCCGGTCATCCGCGACGGCGACAGGGTGGTGGCGGATTCCTTCGCCATCGCGCTCTATCTGGACGAAGCCTATCCCGACCGCCCGACGCTGTTCGGCGGCAAGGGCGGCGAAGCCATGGCCCGCTTCATCGAACGCTGGTCGCAGTTGACCATCCACCCCTATCTGGGCGCGGCGGCGCTGGCCGACATCCATGCCAGGCTGGCGCCGGCCGACCAGGCCTATTTCCGCGACAGCCGCGAACAGCGCTACGGCCGCACGCTCGAGGACGTGTCGGCGCCGCGCGCCGAGGGACTGGCCGCCTTCCGGTCGTCGCTGGAGCCGCTGCGCGGCATGCTGACCTACCAGCCCTTCATCGGCGGGGACGGCCCGCTCTATCCCGACTACGTGGTGTTCGGCGCGTTCCAGTGGATGCGGATCATGTCGCCGTTCCAGGTGCTGGCCGCCGACGACCCGGTCGCGGCCTGGTTCGAAAGGCTGCTCGACCTGCACGGCGCGCTGGGGCGCACGGTCGCGGCGGCCTAGGCCCTGCTTGGCAAGGCGGGCGGCGGCCTGTATAGAGCCCGCCACCTCTCAAACCATACAGGAACAGACAATGGCGATCGAACGCACCTTCTCCATGATCAAGCCGGACGCGACCCGGCGCAACCTGACTGGCGCGATCACGAAGATGCTCGAGGACGCCGGACTGCGCGTCGTCGCCTCCAAGCGCGTCTGGATGAGCCGCCGCGAGGCCGAAGGCTTCTACGCCGTCCACAAGGAGCGCCCCTTCTTCGGCGAACTCGTCGAGTTCATGTCGTCGGCGCCGACCGTCGTCCAGGTGCTCGAGGGCGAGAACGCCATCGCCAAGAACCGCGAAGTGATGGGCGCCACCAACCCGGCCAACGCCGACGAGGGCACGATCCGCAAGGTTCACGCCCTGTCGATCGGCGAGAACTCCGTGCACGGCTCGGACGCGCCCGAGACCGCCGCGCAGGAAATCAAGTACTGGTTCTCCGACATCGAGCTGGTCGGCTGATTCCGGCCTGAACAGCCGAACGCAAAGAAAAGCCGGGTCCTCGACCCGGCTTTTTTGTTCGGCGATGCCGCGCGCCGCGCCGGACCGTCAGTCCATCCGGGCGAAGCGGAGGATGTCGGCGCCGCCGGCGTCCACCAGGAACAGCTTGCCCTGCCCTGCGTCGATCCGGTAGCTCGCGACCCTCTCGAGCGCCGCGAAGAACTTGCGCTCCTGATCCATCAGCGCCGGGGCGCAGGCCATCATGGTCGCGCCGGCCTTGCCGACCTTGATCGCGTCGCCCTTGACCTCGGCCTCGGCGAAATAGCGGTTGCAGCCGCCGCTGCCGGCAACCTTGCCGTCCGCCGCAACGCTGAAGGTCGTCTGCGCGTTGTCGATGACGCCGGCGCCGTCGATGTCCTCGGCCAGCCAAGTCGCGCCAAACAGCGAGGGCGCGGCCCTCGCCTCCCGGACCATCTTCAGCATCATCTTCTGCGGCTCGGGGTTGAGCGGATCGACCGCGTAGCGCTGGTCGGTGATGAACCAGAGCCGGTTGTCGACCGTGATGCGCGCCTGGACGGCGTAGGTCTGCCTGGACTGGATGACGGTCGGATCGAACTTGAGGACAAAGGCGACCGGCACCTGCCCCGCCGGCTCGATCTTCTGCTCGGCGATAATGGTCGCCGGCGCATCGGCCAGCGACACATCCATCAGCTTGACCTCGACGACGGCATTGGGCGGGAGCGCGATCCGCTCGCGATAGAAGACCTCGCCTTCCACGGTCATCTCGGCCGCGGCGAGCGCGCCGGGCAGCAACAAGCCGCCCAGGAACAGCGGTGCGATCCCGAACAGGACCAATTCGGCGAGTTTCCCGATCATGCGACGACCTCCTGTCTTCGAGGCCAGACTCGATGCCGATTGAGTCGGTTCCGTGACCGCGTCGTGACGCCGCCGCTATTTTTTCCAGCGCGCGGCGGCCGCGTCGTCGCTTTCGCGGGCGTCTACCCAGCCGCCTGCCGAGTCGTCGGCGCGGTGCTCCTTCTTCCAGAAGGGCGCACTCGACTTCAGGTAGTCCATGAGGAACTCCGCCGCCTCGAAGGCGGCGCCGCGGTGCTTCGACGCGGTCGCCACCAGCACGATGTTCTCGCCCGGCCTGATCCTGCCGTAACGATGGATGACGGTGAGCCCGGCGAGCGGCCAGCGGCCGATGGCCTGGCCGGCGATCCTGGCCACCTCGGCCTCGGCCATGCCGGAATAGTGTTCGAGTTCGAGCGCCGACAGCGTGCCGGTCTCGTCGCGGCAGACGCCAAGGAAGGTGACGACCGCGCCGACGTCGGAATTGCCGGCGCGCAGCCGTTCCGTCTCCAGGGCGACGTCGAAGTCGTCTGCCTGGATGCGCACGACCGCAACCGGCTGGCCAGCCATGGATCAGCCGCCCGTCATCGGCGGGAACAGCGCGATTTCGCCGGCGCCCGCGATCTTCTCGCCGTGGTCGACATGCTCGTGGTCGATGGCGACGCGGATGACCTCGGGGTGCCTCAGCGCATGGGCGTATTCGTCGCCCTGCGCCTTGAGCCAGACAAGCAAGTCGCCGACCGTCACGACGCTCGCCGGCAGGACCACCTCCTCCTCGGGCTTGCCGATGCGTTCGCGTACCCAGGCGAAATAGACGAGCTTGGTCACGTCATTCGTCCATGATGTGCTTGGCGCCGGCGCGGAAATAGTCGTAGCCGGTGTAGAGCGTCACGATCGCGGCGACCCAGAGCAGGACGATGCCGGCTTCCGTGGCATAGGGCACGATCTTGTCGAGCGCCGGCCCGGCGAGCAGCACCGCGATCGCGATCATCTGGATGGTCGTCTTCCACTTGGCGAGCTGGGTCACCGGCACGCTCACCTTGAGCGCGGCGAGGTATTCGCGCAGGCCCGAGACGAGGATTTCGCGGCACAGGATGATGATCGCCGCCCACAGCGTCCAGCCGGCGATGGTCCGGTCGGTATCGGCGGCGAGCAGCAGCAGGCAGGTGGCGACGAGCAGCTTGTCGGCGATCGGATCCAGCATTCGCCCGATATTGGAGGTCTGCTGCCATGCCCGCGCCAGATATCCGTCCAGATAGTCGGTGATGCTGGCGGCGACGAAGATGGCGAGCGCCGACCAGCGCGCGAAGTCGCTCGACTGCAGCCGCCCCTCCAGGAAGAAGCACAGGACGACCAGCGGCACGGCGAGGATCCGTCCGTAGGTCAGCATGTTGGGCAGGTTGAATGCGCGCTTGGCCATGTCTTTCCAGCTTTTTTCCAGCGGTACTGAAATCAGATGCCGATGTAGGGGGTCAACTGGCTGATTTCGATGGACCACGCCAATTGATCCGACATTCCATCAATTCTCGTGGAAATGGTTGTAAACAAGGCGGGCAACCGTCTCCGAGATGCCCTCCACAGCCATCAGGTCGTCGATGGCGGCGCCGCGCACCGCCTTGGCGGTGCCGAAATGCAGGAGCAGCGCGCGCTTGCGTGCCGGCCCGATGCCGCCGATCTCGTCGAGCGGGTTCTTCACCATCTCCTTCTTGCGGCGGGCGCGGTGCGAGCCGATGGCGAAGCGGTGCGCCTCGTCGCGCAGGCGCTGGACGAAATAGAGCACCGGATCGCGCACCGGCAGCGTGAAGGCCGCCTTGCCCCTGACGAAGAAACGCTCGCGGCCGGCCTCGCGGTCCTGGCCCTTGGCGACGCCGACCGCGACGACGCGGTCCTCGATGCCGAGTTCGGCGAGGATGGCGCGGACGGCGGTCATCTGGCCCTGGCCGCCGTCGATCAGGATGACGTCCGGCCAGGCCGGGAACGCGGAGCTCTCCTGGTCGTCCTCGCCGGCGGCCTCCGGCCCGGCTTCGGCGGCGTGCTCCTTGATGAGCCGCGAGAAGCGGCGCTGCATCACCTCGCGCATCATGCCGAAATCGTCGCCCGGCGTGATGTCGGGCGAGCGTATGTTGAACTTGCGGTACTGGTTCTTCACGAACCCTTCCGACCCGGCGACGATCATTGCGCCGACCGCGTTCGTGCCCATGATGTGCGAGTTGTCGTAGACCTCGATGCGGCGCGGCGGCGCGGCGAGGCCGAAGGTCTCGGCAAAGCCGGCAAGCAGGCGCGCCTGCGTCGATGTCTCGGCAAGCCGCCGGCCGAGCGCCTCGCGGGCATTCTGCACGGCGTGGTCGACGAGATCCTTCTTCTCGCCGCGCTGGGGAACGACGATTGACACCTTGCGGCCGGCCCTGGTGGCCAGCGCCTGCTGGAGAAGGTCGGCCTCCTCGACCGCATGCGAAAGCATGACGGTGCGCGGGCACGGCTTGTCGTCGTAGAACTGGGCGAGGAAGGAGGACAGCACCTCCTGCGCCTCCAGCGCCGGGTCGGCCTTGGGGAAATAGGCGCGGTTGCCCCAGTTCTGACCGGTCCTGAAGAAGAACACCTGGATGCAGACCTGCCCGCCCTCCTGGTGGATGGCGAAGACGTCGGCCTCATCGACGCCCTGCGGGTTGATGCCCTGGTGGCTCTGCACGTGCGACAGCGCCGCCAGCCGGTCGCGGTAGACGGCGGCGCGCTCGAAATCAAGATCCTCGGCGGCCTGCTGCATCTGCCCGGAAATCTCGGTCTTCACCTTCTGGCTGCGGCCGGAGAGGAAGTCGCGGGCTTCGTTCACCAGATCGTCGTAGCCCGCCGCCGAGATCTCGCCGGTGCAGGGACCGGAGCAGCGCTTGATCTGGTAGAGCAGGCAGGGCCGCGTGCGGCTTTCGAACACCGAATCCGTGCAGGTCCGGAGCAGGAAGGCGCGCTGCAGCGAGTTGATGGTGCGGCCGACCGCGCCGGCCGAGGCGAACGGGCCGAAATAGTCGCCCTTTCGCGAGCGCGCGCCGCGATGCTTGAAGATGCCGGGCGACGGGTGATCGCCGGTGAGCAGGATGTAGGGAAACGACTTGTCGTCCCGCATCAGCACGTTGAAGCGGGGCCTCAGCCGCTTGATCAGGTTCGCCTCGAGCAGAAGCGCCTCGATCTCGGTGCGGGTGACGACGAACTCCATGGTCGCCGTCTCGCGCACCATGCGGCCGATGCGGTGGGTGTGGAACCGCCCCTGCGCGTAGTTGGTGACCCGCTTCTTGAGGCTGCGCGCCTTGCCGACATAGAGCACGTCGCCGGCGGCGTTCATCATGCGGTAGACGCCCGGCGCATTGGGCAGCCGCTTGACCAGCGTCTGGATGACCTCGGCCCCGACCTTGCCGTCGGCGTCGCCGGCATGCGCCGTCCAGTCGATCGCCGTGAACGGCAGGTCGGCGCCCGGCGGCGCGGCCTCGGGCTCATCGACCGGCAGATCGTCGTCTTCGGCTTCGTCGCCCGGCGCGAAGCCGGCGATGTCGTCGGCGGATGCGGCGCCGCGGCCCTGCCCCGGCTTGCTGTTCGAACTCATTCGACCATGCCTGTCACATCCGGCGTCTGCCAGGCAAGATGCTGGCCGCCGTCGAGCGCGATCATCTGGCCTGTCACGGCGCGCGCCGCGAAGAGATAGCGGATCGCCGCGCCGAAATCGCCGAGATCCGGGCCGCGCTTCAGGATCAGCCCGTCGATCTGCGCGGCGAAGTCGTGCGCCTGCTGCTTGGCGTTGGCAAGCGTCGGGCCGGGTCCGATCGCGTTGACCCGGATGCGGGGCGCGAGCGCCTGCGCCATGGTGCGGGTGGCCGTCCACAGCGCCGACTTCGAGAGCGTGTAGGAAAAATAGCGGGGGGTGAGGTTCCAGACGCGCTGGTCGATGACGTTGACGACCAGCCCCTCGGCATCCTCCGGCAGGGCCTCGGCGAAGCGCCTGGACAGCATGACCGGCGCGTTGACGTGGATGGCGAAGTGGCGCGCCGCCAGCGCCGGATCGAAGGCCGCGACCGAATCATCCTCGAAGATCGAGGCGTTGTTGACGAGCAGGCCGATCGGCCCGAGCGCCCGCGCCGCCTCGTCGACCAGCGCGTCGGTGGCCGCGGGGTCGCAGAGGTCGGCCTGCACGACGGCCGCCCGCGCGCCCGAAGCGCGGATCTGCGCGGCCAGCGCCTCGGCCTCGTCGCGCGAGCGGTTGCAGTGGATCGCCACCGCAAAACCGTTGGCGGCGAGGTCCTCGGCGATCGCCCTGCCGATGCGCTTCGCGCCGCCCGTCACCAGCGCCGTCCTCGTGGCCGATGCCATCCGTCAACCCCATGCTTGTGCCGAACAAGGTTTCCCGAGGGAACCGCGGCGACCTACCGGTAACGTTCCGTTCGTTGTTTTGACGGCTTTGTGTCCGAACCCCGACGAAACGGCGCGCGAACGCACTTCGTCCGCCGGCGCCTGCGGCACATATAGAGCGCGCTGAGCCTTGCACCAAGCCGGGTTGGGCGTCGGCGGACGCAGCCTCCTGACAACCGCTGTTGCCGGACGGCAACGTCAAGCTTCAGCCTCATTCGCGCCGGCCAATGACCCAAATTCAGGTTCGTTCGGGCCACAATTGAACACGACATTCGGAACCGGCGGGCACCCGGTCCGTTCTGCCTCCCGCGGGGCCGGGCATGCTTATTCGCGAACCCACATGTTCTGTGGTCATGGAGTAACTGGAATGATTACTGTTCTCAATCTCGCACGGCCGACGGCGGTCGCGCTCGGACTGGCGGCCCTGATAGGCACGCTCCCCGCTCATGCAGCCGACGCCGTGATGGAAGTGCCGGCGGCCCCGGCCGCTCCGATGGAGGAGCCGCCGCTCAACACCTGGACGGGCGCCTATGCGGGCGTGACGCTGGGCTACGGCTTCGCCGGCAACACCGACGCCGCCGCACCGTTCAACAACGAGATCGGCACCGACGGCTTCCTGGCCGGCGGCTTCGTCGGCTACAACTACCAGGTCGGCAACATGGTGGCCGGCGCGGAAGCCGACATCGGCTACAGCTGGGAAGACGGCTCCAACGCCGGCCTGACCAGCGAATCCGGCGTCGAGGGCTCGTTGCGCGCGCGCCTCGGCTACGTGATCTCGCCGAACGTCATGCTCTACGCGACCGCCGGCGGCGCGGCCAAGGACCTCGAAGTGTCCGGCGGCGGCTTCAGCGACAGCAACACGATGATCGGCTGGACGGCCGGCGGCGGCGCCGACATCATGGTGACGGAGAACGTCTTCGGGCGTGTCGAATACCGCTACACCGACTTCGGCAGCGACACGTTCAACCTCGGCGGCACCTCGGCCGACGTGGACGACAAGAACCACCGCATCAACTTCGGCCTCGGCGTGAAGTTCTGATCCGGAAAGCACCGTGACGACAGACCGGGCGCCTATTCGGCGCCCGGTTTCGTTTGGGCGGGCGTCCGCTCAGGACGGCAGCAGCGCCTTCAGCTCCGGATGCTTCTCGTCGAAGCGCGCCGCCCAGCGGCGCAGGCGCTTGCGACCCTTGTCCCACTGGCCCGCGAACCGAAGGTCCAGGTAGCCGAGCGCGGCGCGAAGCGCGATGTGGCCGGCATGCAGCGTCCGGCCGAACTTCGGCGGATCGGCGTTCAGCGCGTCGAGCGCGCGCTCGACCTTCGCCCACTGCTTGTCGAGCCAGGGCTGGTGCACGATCTCGGCCGGCCGCATGCGGCGCTCGTAGACATGCGCCAGAGCACAGTCGCAGATGCCGTCGGCCAGCGCCTCCAGCCGCTCGGCCTCGGTGCGCTTGGCGGCGCTGCGCGGAAACAGCCGGTTGCCGGACTGGCGGTTCAGGTACTGGGTGATGGCTCGGCTGTCGAACACCGCCTCGCCGTCATCGGCGACCAGCACGGGAATCTTGCCGAGCGGATTGGCCTTCAGGAAGTCCTCCGGCGGCTTCGACGTCTCGACGACGACGGCCTCCAGCGGAATGCCGGCATGGGCGGCGGCCATCAATACCTTGCAGCTGTAGGGGGACGAGGGAGCGACGAGGGCTTTCGGCATGGGCTTTCTTTCGCGGATATCGAGAGGACAGCGAGCTTAGTGCACGCGCGCCGCGCGGCAAGTCCCGATCGCCGGGAAACGCGGCGGCTGCGGCATCAGGCCCTCACCCGCCGCGCACCGGCGGCATGACGACCTTCGGCAGCCTGCAGCCGCGTCGGTCGATTTCCGGGCAGGCCCGGAACTCCAGGTCGCGGGTCAGGCAGATGCGCACCTCGCGCAAGAACCGCTTGTCGCAGGTGACGGCGACGGCGTCCGAGGGCAGCGCGGGATTGGCCTCCAGGAAGGCTTTTTCGACCTCGCCGGGGGGCAGCGTGACATAGGCGTCGAGCCGGCGGAAACGCGCCGGGATCGAGACCGCTTCGCGGGCGGCGCGCAGCACGGCGAAATAGTCGTCCTGCCCGAGCCTGGCGCAGGAGCCGTGCTTGCGCCACTGGTGGCGGATGAGGCCGGCCGAAGGCATGATGTCGTAGAGCGTCCGCAAGGTCTGGCGGGGCACGTCGGGCTCTTCGGTGCGGCAGCTCTCCGGGTAGCCGCGCTCGAACTGCGGCCACAGGCCGTGGACGACGAAGGCGTAGGGCCTGCCCGCCGCGCATTGCTGGCGGTTGGCGTCCTGCCCTTCCGCCTCGCAATAGCTCGGCGACCATGACAGCGACAGCACGTAGAAATCGAAACCCGACCCGCGCGGCAGGGATGGCGAAGCCGGCCGGGATTCGGTCGGCCCCGGCAGGGGCGCAGACGGCATCGGCTGCGCGATCGGCGTCGGCGGCCGCGCGTCCCGGGGCTGTCGCTCGGCTTCCTGGCTGCAGCCGGCCGCGAGCAGGACCGACGCCAGCGCCGCCAGGCCGGCGCGGCGGGCATTCATCGCAAGACGCTCAGCGCAGGACGCGGCAGCGCCCGTTGTAGACGTACCAGCGGTCGAAGCCCGAGACGCAGAACTCGACATTGTGGCCCATCGAGGCGAAGCCCTGCCCCTCCTCGATGAGGTACCAGATGTCGCGGTAGCCGCCGTCCGACAGGACGACCTTGGCGCCGCAATAGGTGCGGCCGATCGGGCGATCTTCCTGCGCCGGCAGGTAGCGGTGCTCGTGGATGTTCTGGAACGCCGTGATGGCGACCAGCGGCAGGTTGGGCACGTGCCTGACCTGGTAGGCGAAATTGCGCTCGATCCGGCCAAGCACCCAGCGCTCGGCGCAGACGCCCGAATCGGACGAATAGACCGCGGGATCGGCGGCGAGCGCGGAGGGCGCGGACGCAAAGGACGAGGCAAGGCCGAGCAGCGCGGCGAGGAAGGGGCGAAGGAAGCGATGCATCGGAAGCCTCTCTCGGGGCAAAATCAGGTCCGGACGACGACCGGGGCCGCCATCATCCTTTCAAGCCCGGCCAGGGTCAAGCGTCAGCGTTCTCGCCGGCCAGCCATTCGAGCGACCAGCGGGCGCCGTCGTCTTCGGCAAGCGCGCCGACAAGCTCGGGAAGCAGGACGCGCATCTCCTTCTCGAAGACGAAGGGCGGGTTGACGACGACGAGCCCGGTTCCGTCGAATCGGGCCTCGCGCGAAGGACGGCGGACCTCGAAGGCGACGTCGAGAATCTTCGGCACGCCGCAAGCCCCAAGCATTTCCCGGAAGCCGCGGACGGCGGCGCGGTCCTTGATCGGATACCACAGCGCGTAGATGCCGCCCGGCCAGCGCCGGTGCGCGCGCACCAGCCCGTCGAGGAGGCGTTCGAACTCGCCGGGCTGCTCGAAGGGCGGATCGACCAGCACCAGCCCGCGCTTCTCCTTGGGCGGCAGATGCGCGCCGAGCGCAAGCCAGCCGTCGAGCTCGATCGCGCGGACCTGGAAGTCGCCGGCAAACAGCGCCTTCAGCCGCTGGAAATCCTGCGGGTGAAGCTCGATCGCGCTGAGACGGTCCTGCGGCCGAAGCAGGTGGCGCACGATGCCGGGCGATCCCGGATAGCATTCGACGCCGCCTTCGGGATTGGCAGCGCGAACGGCGTCCAGATAAGGCGCGAGCAGCGCCAGCGCCGGGGGCGAAAGCCCGGCATCCAGCAACCGGCCGATGCCGCCCCGCCATTCGCCCGTCTTCTGGGCCTCCGCGGAAGAGAGGTCGTAGAGGCCGAGGCCGGCATGGGTGTCGATCACCCGGAACGCCTTGTCCTTCAGCTTCAGATACTCGACCAGCCGGGCCAGCGCGGCGTGCTTGACGACGTCGGCGAAATTGCCGGCGTGGTAGACGTGGCGGTAGTTCATTGGCCGGAGGCGCCGCCGTCGCGGCCCCAGCGCGGCGGAGGCGGCGCGGACGCCTGCTTGCGCGCGCGACGGCCCCGCCGCATCGCCAGCACAAAGCCGATGAAACCGACGGCGGCGAGCGCGAAGCCGAGCGGCTGCAGCCGCGGGTCGAGCCGGCCTGCCCCGGCGCGCAGCACCAGGTCCACAGCGGCGATCTCGATGCCTTCCGCATCGCCCCTGCCGACGACGAAGGCATAGTCGCCCCCGGCGATGTCGGAGAGGACGCCTGCCTCGTCGCGATAGATCTTCTCGCGCAGCTGCGGGCTTCTCTCCTGCGGCTTGGCCTCGAAGAAGGTCAGCATCCGCGCCAGCACCGTGCGGCCGTCGACCGAGGCTGTGAGCGTGAGCGCCGTGCCGCTCGACGCGAACTCCGGCGGCGCCACCGCCGTCATGTCGACGAGCACGCGCACCGGCGCGTCGGACGGCGACAGCGCAACCGTGACCGGCCGGAACGCGCCGCCGCGATCGTAGACCCGGAACGTGCCGATCTCGCGACCCGAGAAGTTGGCGACGGCCCAGGGATAGCCGATGCCGGCGCCGAGCCCGGCAAGCAGGATCAGGAAGAACACCACGCGCATCGTTCAGCCTCGCTTGGCTCTGGCGGCGAGCCGGTTCATGCCTTGCGCTCCCAGCGCCTATCCGGCGTCTGCTGCCAGTAGGTGACCGCGTGGCCGGCGCCCTTCATCGTCTTCCAGTGCGCGCGCGCCGCCTCGAGCTGGGCGGCGTCGTGCCCGTCGAACATGAAGACGGCGCGGTCGTAGCCGGCAAGATCGGGCGGCGATGCGGCATCGACCAGGAAGCGCACCTGCGCCGAATTCGGGTTGGCGTCGGTCGTGGTGATGAAGACGGGCTGGTCGGCCGCATGCGGCTCGCGGTCGGTGCCGTGGGCGAGGAACGAATCGTCGCGGAAGCTCCAGAGATGCGCGTCGAGCGCGTCGCGCCGCTCCTCCGAACCGGTCTGCACGACGGCGCGCCAGCCACGGCCGAGGCTGCGCTCCAGGAGACCGGGAAGCGCGTCCTCCAGCGTCGACTCGGTCAGGTGGTAGAATAGGATTTCGGCCATGATCGGTCGTCTTAAAGCATCCTTTGACGGCGTCTGCACGAAGTTCGTGCGTCGGCTCCCTGCGATCCGAACGGGCACGGATCGCATCGACGCCACATTTGGCGCATAGCCGTGGCGGGTCCTGCATTCCATGTCCGGGTTCCGATGTCCGTTGCCGTCCGCGTCGTCCTCAGCGTCCTCCTGTCAGCGCCGATCGCGCTTGCCGAGCCGGCCCAGGCAGGCACGACGATCTTCAAGGCGTCCAGCGACGGCGGCCCTCCGGCCGGCGCCGCGAAGCAGCCGGCAAAGCCGCAATACGTGATCATCTCCTTCGACGGCGCGCACGACATGGCGCAGTGGCGGCGCAGCCGCGCGCTGGCGCAGAAGACCGGCGCGCGCTTCACCTACTTCCTGTCGTGCGTATTCCTGCTTTCGAAGGACAAGCGGCGCGACTACCAGGCGCCGGGCGAGGCCGCCGGACGTTCGGCCGTCGGCTTTGCGCAGACGAAGGCAGAGGTCGCCGAGCGGCTCGGCCAGATCCGGCTGGCGGCGGACGAGGGGCACGAGATCGCCAGCCACGCCTGCGGCCATTTCGACGGCAAGGGCTGGTCGAAGGCCGACTGGCTGAAGGAATTCGACGCCTTCAAGCGCATCATGGCCGGCGCCTATGCGTTCAACGGCCTGGACGGCGAACCGGCCGACTGGAAGAGTTTCGCGCAGACCGCCGTGACCGGGTTTCGCGCCCCCTATCTCAGCACCGGGCCGGCGCTCTACGAGGCGCTGCGCGAAGCAGGCCTGCACTACGACGCCAGCGCGGTCTCCAGGGGTCCGGTCGAGCCGGCCGCGCAAGGCGGGATCGACCGCTTCTCGCTGCCGCAGATCCCGGAAGGGCCGAATGCCCGGCGCATCATCGCCATGGACTACAATCTGTTCGTGCGCCATTCGGGCGGGCTGGAGCGCCCGGACGGGGCCGCGGCCTTCCAGGCGCGCAGCTACGAGGCGTTCAAGGCGGCGTTCGACGCGCAGTACCGGGGCGAGCGCATCCCGCTGCAACTCGGCTTCCATTTCACGCTGATGAACGGCGGCGCCTACTGGGGCGCGCTGGAGCAGTTCGCCGACGATGTCTGCGGCAAGGCCGACGTGGTCTGCACCAGCTACGCCGACTATCTGAAGCGCACGGACGCCGACGCGAGCGATACGGCGACCGGCGAGATCGGGGCTTCCTCGGCCGGCGGCTGAACCGCCGGCCTCGGTTTCTTCGCCGATCAGGACGCCGGCTGGTCTTCCGGCCGCATGCCGGCCCGCTGGCGCTCCAGATAATGCTGGTCGATGTCGGGCAGCGGCTCGCCTTCCAGCGTCGCCTCGAAGGCGCGCAGGCGCTTGTGGACCGACAGAAGCTCGACGATCGTCGGCCAGGAATTGACCAGGAACTGGAACGAACCGGTGACCTGGGAAAAGGCGTAGCTGATCTGGTTCAGCAGGCCGAGCGTGATGGTGCCGGCGACGATGGACGGCCCGAGGATGAGCAGCGAGAAAATGTTGTTCGCCTGCAGGTAGGTGTAGCGCACCACGTTGAAATAGACGTAGTGGAAATAGAGCCGGAAATAATTGCGACGGACATTGCCGAACAGTTCCGTCACCGTGGCCGGCTGCGCCCGCGACGCGTCGTCTTCGCCATAGACCAGTTCCTTGCGATACGCGGCCTCGACCCGCTGGTTTCTGAACTGGAGCCCCGGCAGCTTGTAGCCCGCGACGACGAGGCTGATGGTGCCGAAAAACGCCCAGGCGATGGCCGCCACGACGAGCGGATGCGAAATCGCGCCGACGATGGGCAGCGCGGTGATGTGGGTGGACAGCGCGATCAGCACCGGCAGGAAGGCGATGAGCGTCATGATCGAATCGATGAACGCCGTGCCGAGCCCCTCCATGATCTGGGAGAAGCGCATCGTGTCTTCCTGGACGCGCTGCGACGCGCCCTCGATGTGGCGCAGGCGATCCCAGTGGGACATGTAGTAGTCGTTCATCGCGTTGCGCCAGCGGAAGACCCAGTGGCTGACGAGGAATGCGTTCAGCACGGACACGTTCATGCCGACCAGCGCGAGCCCCGCGAAGCTGGCCACCTGTGAGTAGAACTCGGGCGTGGTGGTGGTGATGGTCTTCGAGAGCACGTTCTGGATGTAGTCCCAGAACGGGCCGTACCAGTTGTTGACGGCGACGCTGACCTGCACCTGGAAGTAGACGATGAACAGGATGAGCGCGGACCCCAGGATCGACCAGCGCTGCCAGGGATGCGGCGAATACCGGCTCCAGAAGGCATAGAAGAGCGCTACGCCGAGCGCGAAGTAGAGGTAGAACCAGAGGAACGGCTTCGACCAGAACACGGCGACGCCGATGATGGGCGGCGCGTCGGCGGCGGCGGGCGGAAGCCCAATCAGGGCACCCCACTGCTCTCCCCCGGCAAACCATACGAGAACGAGGACAAGGCTCCAGGCGGCGGCCGAGGTGAAGAACAGCTTCGGCTGCGGGAAGAACGACAAGAACAAGCGGCGGCTCCTTGGATAGGGCGCGAACGGGCGTCTGCCCGGCATCATCCACACTTCCCGGCGAAAGGAAATGCCGGAGACGCCGGGGACCGCCCGCTCTGAAGCATCCAATCGTGGCGAATTTGACGGGACGTGGCAGGAAACGGATCCGCCGCCGCCAAGGCACGAAGGCGCGTCGGCGGCGGGTCGCGAACTGAGGTCAGGGGACGCAGCGGCCGGGCCGCGCCGCCTCGGAGACATAGGCCACCGGCAGGTGGGCCGGCGGCAGGTCGGCGCGCTCGCGCTCGCTCATCGCGTCTATGGCGGGATGCGCATAGGGGTCGTCCGCCCAGGCCGCATCGTCGCCGCAGCGGCGGCCGGCCGGAAACGCCAGGAAACCGGCCAGGATTGAGGAAATCTTCATGACGTTGCTCCGCGTTCGGCTTGCTTCCTTTCATTCTTCGGCTTGTCGGCGGTACTCGCAATCCAGATGTGGGGATGGCTAGGTTTAGAAAAACTGGATATTGTCGGTTTATGGACGGACTCGGAAAAGTGCATCTGAACGGCCTGCGCGCGATCGAGACGGTGGCGCGGCTTGGCACGCTGCAGAAGGCGGCGGACGAGCTTGGCGTGTCGCCGAGCGCGGTGTCGCAACTGGTCAACCGGGCCGAGAAGCAGATCGGCCGGACGGTGTTCGAGCGCACGCGCACGGGGCTGGCGCCGACCGAGTTCGGCAACCGGTTCTGCGCGCGGCTGACGGCGGCCTTTCGCGAGCTTTCCGGCGCGATGGCGCTGGCCGCCGACGATGCCGGCAACCGCCTGGTGGTGTCGGTGGCGCCGGCCTTCGCGGCGCGCTGGCTGGTGCCGAGGCTGAGCCGCTTCTACCGGAAGCATCCGGAAATCATGCTGCGCATCGACGCGGCGACGAAACTCGCCGACCTCGACCGCTCCGACGTCGACCTGGCGATCCGCATGGGCGACGGATCCTGGCCGGGGGTCGACGCGGAACTGCTGTTTGCGCAGCGCATCTTCCCGGTCTGCGCGCCCGACATCGCCGCCCGGCTGAAACGGGTCGAGGACCTCGGCAACGAGTGGGTGATCCGCGAGGAAGCCGGCATGGTCGACTGGAAGCGCTGGTTCGAGCAGGCCGGGGTGAAAGACGTGACGCTGCAGATGGGCGCCAGCTTCACCGACCCCAACCTCTGCCTGGAGGCGACGATCGGCGGCCAGGGCGTGATGCTGGCGTCGCAACTGCTCGCCGCCGACGCGCTCGCCGACGGCCGCCTGGTCGCGCCGTTCGGCGTCAGCGCCGAGAGCGGGCTCGGATACTACATGGCGACGTCATCCGCGAAGAGACCGGGCCGCAAGGTGACGGCCTTCAAGCGCTGGCTGCGCGAGGAGGCCGAAAAGACGCCGCAGTTCGGCAACGCCGTCCAGCGACCGGGCTGAACCGACAGCCGGCGCTGCGATCGTTCAGCCGGCCGAAACGGCCTGCTCGTAGATGTCCGGCTTGAAGCCGACGGTGACGGCCCCGTCGACGTCGAGAACAGGACGCTTGATCAGCGTCGGGTGCGCCTGCATCAGCGCGAGCGCCTTCTTCTCGTCGAGGCCTGCCCTGTCGGCATCGGAGAGCCCCTTGAAGGTGGTGCTGGCCTTGTTCAGCAGCTTCTCCCAGCCGACCGCGCCCTTCCAGCGCGCGAGGCTCCTCGGGTCGAGCCCGTCGACGCGAAAGTCGACGAAACGATGCTCGACGCCGTTCGCCTCGAGCCAGGCGCGCGCCTTCCTGACGGTGTCGCAGGTCTTGATGCCGTAGATGGTTACGGTCATGGGCGCGACCCGCCCCGTTGCGAAGCTTGTTTGGTGGACGGTCGAGTGACCGCCAGATGATAGGGCCTGACAAGTTGATCGGCCGGGAGATGCCACTCCCGGCTGAGACGATAGACCATATCCATGGACAGAGCCCGCTTGCGATTGAGAATCTCCGATGCCCTGGGCGTAGATCTGAGTACGGCACCCAAGTCCGCCTGCGTCAGGCCCGACGTCTCCATGTGGGCCTTGATCAACTCAACGGGATCCTGCGCTTCAATGGGCCAATGCATGTTCTCGTACGCCTCCACGAGCGTCACAAGCACATCAAGCTTGTCGCCCGCGGGCGTACCGACATCCGCGCCCCAGAGACGCTCGATCTCGCGCAACGCCTCCTTGTGGTCTTCATGCGTTCGGATCGGCCGAATATCCATGGCATCATTCCTAGAAAATCGACACCTTCAGCGCGTCGATACGGTCATACTCAGCATGCGTGCCGAGGAACTTCACGAAGGCAATCTGCCTGCGAAAATCGAACGCGACGACCAAACGATAGTCTCCGCCACCGATCTCGAAACGCACCCGCTCCGCATTCAGCACCTTGGCCTTCGAGAACGCGACGAGGACGTCCTGCGGCTGATCCCATCGCGCCGATTTGGTTACCTGATGCCAATGCACCAGCGACCGTTTTGCGGCAGGGTGCTTTGTCCAGTATTCGACGAGCGTGTTCTGGGCAATTACCCGCATGCCGCCATCATTCCCATAATGGGAAGATAACGACGGACGCCTCAGAACACAAGCACTATTCCCATCCAGGGAACCTGCTCAGGCAGCGCTTCTTGCCCGCTCGGGAAACAGCGCGAGCAAGCCCTCGGGCGAGGCCTCGGCGATGCCGCGCTCGGTGATGAGGCCGGTGATCAGCCGCGCCGGCGTCACGTCGAAGGCGGGGTTCGCGCCCGGCGAGTTCTCCGGCGAGATGCGAACCTGGGCGATCTCGCCCGACGCGGTCTTGCCCTGCACGAAGGACACCTCGTCGGCGGAACGCTCCTCGATCGGGATTTCCTTCACGCCGTCGCGCACAGTCCAGTCGATGGTCGGCGACGGCAGGCCGACGTAGAAGGGAACGCCGTTGTCGTGCGCGGCGAGCGCCTTCAGGTAGGTGCCGATCTTGTTGCAGACGTCGCCGTTGGCCGTGGTGCGGTCGGTGCCGACGATGACCATGTCGACCATGCCGTGCTGCATGAAGTGGCCGCCGGCATTGTCGACGACCAGCGTGTGCGGCACGCCGTGGCCGGCCATTTCCCAGGCGGTCAGCTGGGCACCCTGGTTGCGCGGCCTGGTCTCGTCGACATAGACGTGGACGGGAATTCCGGCCTCGGTCGCGAGATAGATCGGCGCGGTGGCGGTGCCGTAGTCGACGGTCGCCAGCCAGCCGGCGTTACAATGGGTCAGGATGTTGACCGGCTCGCCCGGCTTCTTCTTGGCCGCGATCTGCCTGATCACCTCCAGGCCGTGCCGGCCGATCGAACGGTTGAGCTCGATGTCCTCGTCGGCGATCTCGGCGGCACGGCGCCAGGCAGCGGTGGCCCGGTCGGCGGGGGCGTAGGGCGACAGCACGCGCTTCATCTCGTCGAGCGCCCAGCGCAGGTTGATGGCGGTGGGGCGCGTCTCGTGCAGGTGATCCCAGACGCGGTCGAGCGCGGCGTCGGACGGGTCGTCGTTCATCTGGATGGCGACGCCATAGGCCGCCGTCACGCCGATGAGCGGCGCGCCGCGCACCCACATGTCGCGGATGGCGGTCGCGATGCCGTCGACCGTGCCGACATTGACGACGCGGAACTCGTGCGGCAACCAGCGCTGGTCGATGATGTCGACGGAGCGGCCGTCCTCGCCGACCCAGATGGTGCGGTAGTGGCGGTCTGCGACTTTCACGCGACGACTCCCTTCTCGATACGGACGGCAAGCGCGTTGGCCTCGTCCAGTCCCTGGATGCGCTCGCGATTGACGGCGAGGTGGCGGCCGAACTTCAACGCCTTCGCCTCACACCTGGCGCGCAGGTCGGCATCTTCAATGGCCTCGAAGTCGGCATTGTGGGCGAGGCCGAGAATGCGGCGGTGGATCTCGATCCCGGCAAAACCCAGCATGTCGACGAAGATGTCGTGCAGCATGCGGTCGAGCGCCTGCTCCGCGCCGAACGCGTCGCCGCGATCCTCGAAGAGCCTGCGGTCGTAGAGCATCCCGGTGCGCTCGGTGCGCCAGAGATGGGAGAACTCGGCGCGGAACACCGACCAGGTCTCGTCGATCACGCCAAGCAGGTAGCTGCGCTGCGCCTCGCGATCGCCGGCCGCTTCGTGGCCGGCCTGCGCGAAATAGGCCATCCAGAAATTGGCGAGCAGCATGCCGACATCGAAGGCCATCGGCGCATAGAAGGCGAATTCCGGGTCGATGACGCGGGTGTCCTCATCGGTCACCATGATCGAGCCCGAATGCAGGTCGCCATGCACCAGCGTCTCGGCGTTCGCCGCGAACATGTGCTTCAGCTTCTGCGCCTCGACCTTGAGGTCGCGGTCGGCGCGCAGTTCGGCGACCAGCGCGTCGAGCTGCGGCGTGGTGTGACGGTTGAGCTCGGCCTCGTAGTAGGGATCGGTGAAGACGAGATTCTCGGTGATGTCGCAGAGCTCGGCATTGTCGGCGAACAGGGCGACATCTTCCTTGCGCGCGCGCGCCTTCATGCTGAGGTCGGAGCCGCGGAACAGCGTGCGGGCCATGAAGAGGCCGAGGTCGCGGGCGATCTTCGGCGGCATGCGGCCGTCGATCAGCGCGCGCCGGAGAATCACGTGCGGCGTCAGGTATTCCATGACGATGAGCGCCTGCGCCTCGTCGAAATGGTAGATGGCGGGAACGGTTCCCTCGCCCGCGCGGGCCTCCTGGCGGACCAGCGCGTGGTACTCGAAGAAGGAGCGTTTCAGGGGCAGCGGCCAGCTCTCGCCGACAAGGCGCACATAGGGCAGCGCCTGCTTGACGATGGCCGCGCCCTCGCCGCCTTCGACGATGAAGACGAGATTCAGGTTGCCGTCGCCGACCTCGCGCACTTTCCAGGCGGACGCATCCGCGCCGATGCGCGACGACAGCGCCGCGACGCCGCCCAGGCGCGCCGGAAGGGTCTCGACTGTGAGCGCTTCAAAAGCCTCGGATCCGTTCATGGTTGACCTCCCTTTGGCCTCCCTTTTTCGGCGAACCTAAGGGAGTGTTCTGGCAATTGTCAATCGTATTGACAATTGCCGACTTCCTCCATAGCGTTGGTCCATGGGAGGATGAATGGCAGACCCCGCGTTCCGCATAGCGGACCTGAGGAAGTCCTTTGGCCCGACGCAGGTGCTGGGCGGCGTGAGCCTTGAGCTCCACGCCGGCGAGGTCACCGTGCTCATGGGCGCAAACGGCGCCGGCAAGTCCACACTCGTGAGGGTCGTTTCCGGCGTCTACCGGAGCGACGGCGGCGCGATCACGCTCGACGGCAAGGATTTTGCGCCGGCAAGCCCGGCCGAGGCGATCCGCGCCGGCGTGGTGACCGTGCACCAGAACATCAACGACGGCGTGGTGGTGGCGCTCGATGTCGCCACCAACCTGACGCTGGACCGGCTGAACGGCGCCGGCGCGAAATTCCTGTTCAATCCACGCCGCGTGCGCCGCCAGGCACAGGAAGTGGCGGCTCGCATGGGCCTCGACGTCAATCTCGACGCCGAGATCGGCGACCTGTCGCTGGCCGACCGGCAGATGGTGGCGATCGCGCGCGCCATGGCGCACGAACCCAAGGTGCTGATCCTCGACGAGCCGACCTCGTCGCTGTCTAGCGCGGAGGCGAACCGGCTGTTCGAGGTGATCGACCGGCTGCGCGACCACGGCGTGGCGATCCTCTACATCTCGCACCGCATGTCGGACATAAGGCGGCTTGCCGACCGCATCGTCAGCCTGCGCGACGGCCGCATCACCGGCGTGTTCGACGAAAAACCGCTCGACTACGAAGGCGCGGTCAACGCCATGCTGGGCCAGAAGATGCATCGCGCCCAGATCGCCGCGCGCGACGGCGACGGCGCGGTTTTTTCGGCGGAGAACCTGTCGATTGCGGCGCATTCGCGGCCCTTCTCGATGAAGCTCGGCGACGGCGAGATCGTCGCCGTCACCGGCCTTGTCGGCGTCGGCAAGACGGCCTTCGCCGAGACGCTGTTCGGCGTGCGCCGGCCGCTCGGCGGCACGATGAGCCTGCGCGGCCGGCCCTATGCACCGGCATCGACGGCCGACGCCATCGCAGCCGGCGTCTTCCTGGTGGCGAAGGACCGCGCCGAAAGCGGCATCGTCAAGGACTTCAATCTCTACGAGAACATGAGCCTGCCCTTCCTCGACCGCATCTCGAGCTTCGGGGTGGCGCGGCGCGGCGCCGAGCGCGCGGTCGCGCGCGACGCCATCACCGACCTCGGTATCGTCTGCCGGTCCGAGAAGGACGACATGGCGACGCTGTCGGGCGGCAACCAGCAGAAGGTGATGGTGGCGCGCTGGATGTCGCAGCCGGCCGGCCTGTTCATTCTCGACGAGCCGTTCCAGGGCGTCGACATCGCGGCACGACGCGACATCGCGGCGAAACTGCGCGCCAGTGCGGCCGGCCGCGCCACGCTGATCTTCGTCACCGAACTCGACGAGGCGCTGGAGACGGCCGACCGCATCCTCGTGATGTCGGAACACACCATCGTCGGCGAACACCGCAACGCCGACGTCGACATCGACCGGCTGCTTGCCGAGATCGCCGGACAGCACCTCAAGGGGGCGGCATGATGACAGGCGCTTCATTCCTTCGCGCCCCCCTCTGGCCTGCCGGCCATCTCCCCCTCAAGGGGGGAGATCAGCCATCATCGAAACCTTCGCCAATCTCCAAAGGCGCCGATAAGGCGATGTGGTCAAAGCCGCCAATCTCCCCCCTTGAGGGGGAGATGGCCGGCAGGCCAGAGGGGGGTGGCAACACGCGCGATGTGCGCAAACAAATACCTCAGGCACATTCATGACTCTCCGCGACTTCGCCATCAAATACGGCTTCATCGCCCTGCTTCTGGGGCTGATCGTGTTCTTCACGCTATCGACGGACGGCTTCGGCTCGCCGCAGGCGGCGGTGTTCATCTTCCAGTCGGTGGCGATCACCGGCGTGCTGGCGCTCGGCGTCACCGCGACGCTGGTGGTCGGCGGCTTCGACCTGTCGATCGGCTCGGTGGCGACGACGGCGATGATGGCGGCGGCCTACGCGATGGTGGTGCTGGAGCAGAACGCACTGGTGGCGGTCGCGATCTGCCTGGTCATCGGCGTGGTGGTCGGGCTGATCAACGGGTTCCTGATCGTCTACATGCGCGTGCCCGACCTGCTGGCGACACTCGGCATGATGTTCCTGCTGGTCGGCCTGCAGCGCATCCCGACAGAAGGGCGCTCCATCGCCACTGGCATGACCATGCCCGACGGCTCGACCGCCGAGGGCACGTTCAGCGCCGCCTTCCTGGCGCTCGGCCGCCACCGCTTCGACTTCTTCATCCCGAACCTGATCCCGGTGTCGGTGGTGGTGCTGCTGGTGCTGGCGGTGCTGATCTGGTTCTTCCTCGAATACACCCGCTTCGGGCGCATGATGTACGCCGTGGGCAGCAATCCGAAGGCCGCCGAACTCGCCGGCGCGCCTGTCAAGGCATACAAGATCTGGGCCTATGTGATTTCGGGAGTTTTCGCCTCGATCGGCGGCATTCTTCTCGCCGCCAGGCTTGGACGCGGCGACATCGCCTCGGGTAACAATCTGCTGCTGGATTCAGTCGCCGCGGCGCTCATCGGCTTCGCGGTCCTGGGTGCGGCCAAGCCCAATGCCTTCGGCACCGCCATCGGCGCGCTGTTCGTCGGCGTCCTCTTGCAGGGGCTGACGATGATGAATGCGCCTTACTACACGCAGGACTTCGTGAAGGGGGCGGTCCTGGTCGTGGCCCTCGTCTTCACATTTGCCCTTTCGAACCGGGGCAGAACCTAAACATCAACCGACCAGACACAAAGTGGAGGAAGGAATGAACTTTACGCGTAGAACCTTCGGCAGACTTGCGATCGGCCTCGCCGCCGCCAGCTGCCTCATCTCGGCGCCGGCCCTGGCGCAGGACCGTCCGGCGCCGTTCGACAAGCCCGCCGACGTCAAGATCGCGCTGGTGCGCTATCTCTCGACCGGCGACTTCTTCCAGGCCTATCTCAGCGGCGTGGAAGCGCAGGCCAAGGCGCTCGGCGTCGACCTTCGTGTCTTCGACAGCCGGCAGGACGCCGCGCTGCAGGCCGACATGGTCGACCAGGCGATCGCGCTCGGCGTGCAGGGCATCATCATCCAGCACGGCCTGACGGAATCGATGAAGGAAGCCGCGCAGCGCGCGGTCGACGCCGGCATCAAGGTCGTGGCCTTCGACGTCAACGTCGAGAACGAGAAGATCCCGCAGATCGAGCAGTCCGACCGCGACCTCGCCCGCCTGGCGCTCGAGCAGGCGGTCAAGGACAACGGCGAAGCCTGGAAGGCCGGCTATGTCTACGTCGCCGGCATCGCGCCGCTCGACCGCCGCGACGAGACCTGGAAGGAGTTCAAGGCCAAGTATCCGGGCATCGAGGAAAAGGCCATGTTCGGCACGCTCGACAACCCGATCGCCAACTCGGTCGCCAACCAGGCGCGCTCCGTGCTGACGGCGAACCCGGACATCCAGGTCATGTTCGCGCCCTATGACGAGTTCGCCAAGGGCGTGAAGATCGCGGTCGACGAGGCCGGCCTGTCGTCGGACATCAAGATCTACTCGGCCGACGTCTCGACCTCCGACATCGCGGCGATGCGGGAGCCCGGCAGCGCCTGGGCGGCGACCGCGGCGACCAACCCGGCCGTCGTCGGCCAGGTTTCGGTGCGCGCGCTGGCGCAGCTGCTCGCCGGCGAGGATCCGGGCAAGAGCGTGATCGTGCCGCCGACGCTGATCACGCAGAAGGACCTCAACGACAACGACATCAAGAACATGGAAGAGCTGTCGGCGAAGATGCCGCAGTTCGCGCATGCCGATGTCGCCATGCCGGCCTGGATGCCGAACCCGAACGCGAAGTGACTTTTCGGCCGCAGGGCTGAAGCAGGAAGGGCGGGCTGGAGGGCCCGCCCTTTTTTGACTCGAGCATTATCCTTCGATGATGTGCAGCGCCGCCTTGCCGCCTTTGACGGCGGCGACGGAAAGCCGGCGGTCGAACGTCGCCAGCTTGCCGCGGTTGGTTTTGGCAAGCGCCAGCAGGTAGGTGTCGATAACCTGCGTCGAAGTGAGGATGCGGCCCGGGTCAACAAGGTCGGACGCAATCAGGCTGAGGTCATCTGGCCAGAAACGATGGCCGGAAAGGCTGCACAGCTTGGTCATTATCGCCGCAACAGCGGCGGGCGATCCCGGCGTGTTCGGATATTTCGGACTTCCGACAATCCGGATCACCCCATTCTCGGTCATCGGGCAGGTTGCCCAGTCTTGGTTGCCCTGAGGTTGCGAACCAGCCATGAGCCGCGTCGTGCGCAACGTGGCCGGGATCGATCAAGGCGACGAGTACATTAACGTCGAGCAGATATCACGGAAGTTCGTCGCGGAGCGTGTTCACCGTCTTCAGCGTCACCGGTGGTGCGCCGGGTCGAACGCCAAGCAGGGGACGCCATTGCGCTCGGCGGGCGGCTGCGGCTTACGCAGGGATTTGCGCGCGAGATCGGAGATGACATCGCCCAAGCTACGGTCTTGCTGGTCGGCAATGGCTTTCGCAGCCATGAGAACGTCATCGTCAATGGCCAGGGTCGTTCGCATGCGCGTGCATCTCCAACCAGCATCAAGCATCACGCATCAAATAGGACAAGGAACGCCGGTCTTCGACCAGCGCTCCTTGATAGGCTGCCCTAGCGCAGCGCCGCCGCGATGTTGCCGCCGTCGACGGTGGTGACGTCGGCGGTGGTTCGGTCGGCGAGCGCATGATGCAGGAAGGCCTGCGCGACGTCATGCGCCGTCACCTCCTGGCCGAGCAGGTTGCCCGACATGTAATCCTTCTCGCTGAGGCCGCGCGCGCCCGAGCGGCTGGCGATCATGGCGTCGGTCAGAAGGCCCGAGCGGATGCGGTCGGCGTTGACCGCGTTGGAGCGGATGCCGTCGGCGCCGTAGTCGAGCGCGTACTGGCGCGAAAGGAAGAGCGTCGCCGCCTTGGGCAGGCCGTAGGCGCCGAACTTCGGGCCGGGGTTTACCGCCTGCTTGGAGGTGTTGAACAGAAGCGCGCCGCCGGTGCCCTGCTCCAGCATGACGCGCACGGCGTTCTGCGCGGCCGTCTGGTGGGCGAAGAAGTTGAGCTCGAAGCTCTTGCGCAGCAGCGCGTCGTCGATCTCGCCGATCCTGCCTTCCCAGGCGGCGCCGGCATTGGAGACGAGGATGTCGACGCCGCCATAGACGGCGACCGCCCTGTCGAAGGCGGTGCGCACCTGCGCGGGATCGGTGATGTCGGCGCCGACACCGATCGAGGCGTTGCCGGCCTTCTTCGCGGCCTCGGCCGCCTTGTCGGCGTCGAGGTCGACCACCACCACATGCGCGCCGTAGTCGGCGAACAGTTTTGCGGTGGCCGCGCCGATCGCGCCGGCGCCGCCGGTCACCAGCATGACCTGGCCGGTGAGCGGCTTCGGCTTGCTGGAGGCGAGCTTGGCCTGCTCCAGCGACCAGTATTCGAGCGGGAAGAGATCGGCCTTGGAAAGCGGCCTGAAGTCGCCGATGGCTTCCGCGCCCTTGACCGCCTCGATCCACATCTCGCCGACATCGGAAGCGATCTTCGCGTCCTTCAGCGTGCGGCCGTGGCCGAACATGCCGACGCCCGGCACGAGGGAGAGGCGCGGCATCTGGTCGAGCATGGTGCGCTTGACGTCGTCGAGCGCGTCGTTGGTCTCGAAATAGGCGCGGTAGTCTTTCGCGAACGCAGCGACATGCTCCTTCACGACGTTGCGGTAGTCGCCGAGCTTGCCCGCTTCCGGCGCGGGCAGCGCCATCGGGCCGGTCTTGATGCGGATCGAGAGATCGGGCGTCGAGACGCCGCGTCCGGCCAGTTCGCCGAGCTTCGAGGAGGCCAGGAAGTCGAGGATCGTTTCGGAGACGCGGAAGTCCGAGATCATACGGTCGAAGCGGCCCTCGCCCTTGTCGACGGCGACTGCGCCGCGGATGGTCGAGGCGATCTCGGCGGCAGCGGCGACCTTCGCCGGCAGCGCGATCGCGGCGGGCCGGGGCTGCCTGCCGGCGGCGATGAACTCCTCGGCCTTGGTGACGGCGTCGATCATCCGCGTGTAGGCCTGCCTGGCGTCATCGCCGAAGGTGAAGATGCCGTGCTTGTCGAGGATCAGGCCGATCACCGACGTGTCGCGCTCGAAAACTTCCGCCGCCGCCTTGGCGAGGTCGAAGCCCGGCATGATGTAGGGCACGAAGCCGAAGGTGTCGCCGTAGACCTTGCGGCAGATCTCCTCGCTGTTGTCCTGGTCGACGAGGCCGAGCACGGCCGTCGAATGCGTGTGGTCGACGAACTTGTGCGGCAGGAAGGCATGCAGCAGCGTCTCGACCGACGGATTGGGCGATGAGGGGTCGAGCAGGTTGACGCGCTGCAGCGCCACCATGTCCTCGTCCGACAGTTTGTCCAGCTTGCGCGCCTTGAGCAGCGCGCCGAGTTTTACGGCGGGAAGCCCTTGCGGCTCGATGACGCCCATGTCCCAGCCGCTGCCCTTGACGCAGAGTACGTCCCACTCGTCGCCGATGAGGTCGGTCGCCTTGGTCTTGACCGATGTGTTGCCGCCGCCGTGCAGCACGAGGCGCGGGTCGCCGCCGAGCAGGCGGGTGGTGTAGACGCGCAGCGCGAGGTCGCGGCCAACGCCCTTTTCGGCATAGTGCGCGACCAGCTTCTCGGCTTCGGCGTCGTTCCAAAGGTTCTTCATGGTCTTTGTCCGGTTGTTCGATATCGGGTTTGAAAGGAAATGGGCGACAGGCGGATGACAGGGCGGCCCGCTAGGACGCCTTGCGCCAGGCTCCGCTCCTGGCGTGGTCGAGCAGCCGCCGGGCCATCGCATGGTTGACGACGAGATGGGTGGCGAGCCCGCCGGCGAGACCCGCCAGCAGCGGATCGAACTTGTTTTCCTCCTGGACCACCACCAGCCGCCGGGGGATGGCGCGCAGCGAGGCAAGGTCGGCCGAGATGCAGCGGCGGTTGTAGCTGCAGTCGAGCAGCGCGCCCTTGCTATCGATGATCTGGCCGGCGACGACCCCGGCGGCGCCATCGCGGCGCAGCGCGTCCATAGCCTCCACCGTCAGCGCGCCGCATTTGACGACATGGCTTTCGCCGTCCACCGTGCCGATCGAATAGAGCGCGAGGTCGCAGTCGGAGATGCCGGCAAGCTGTTCGCGGATGACGGGCTCGTCGCGCAGCTGTTTCGCCAGTCCCTCGGTCGAGAGAACGAGCGGCGCGTAGAAATTGAGGCCTTTGGCGTTCAGCCGGCGAGCGATTTCCATCGTGCACTGGTCGGGCCGGTAGGCGAAGGGCGCGCCGAGATTGCCGCAAAGCTGCACGACGGTGACGTCCTGCAGGTCGGCATAGGCCATGACGTCGGCGATGGCGTAGACGGTCTGGCCCCAGGCGACGCCGATGCGGTCGCCCTTCTTGACGAGTTCCAGGAAGACGCTGGACGCCAGCACCGGCACTTCCGCGGCGGGATCGACATGGTCGCCATGCGGCGCGATCCAGACGGCGTCGAGGCCGTAGGCGTCCTCGATCTCGCGCGCCATCACGTCGTCGGTGAAGAGCTGCGTCGAGGTCGAGATGTTGACGATGCCGGTCTCGCGCGCCTTGCGCAGATACATGGCGACCGAGGCGCGCGAAATGTTAAGCTGCTGCGCGACCTGGTCCTGTCTCAGGCCGTGCGCGTAGTAGAGCCACGCAGCCTTGTGGACGATCTGGTCTGCCGGTCGGATTGCCATTTCCGACAATAGTCACGACCGCTGACAAAAGTCAATTTTGGTGTGACGGGGAGCAATAGTGCGTCCTGCGGGGTTGGTGCCCTCTCCTCGCCCTTGTGAAGGCTTTGCGAGCATATTCCCCCGCTCCGTCTCGCCTTCGGCGAGCCACCTCTCCCCCACACAGTGGGGGAGAGGAAAGACGCCAAGCCGTGCCACCGGCCTTCCTCTCCCCCGTCGATCGGGGGAGAGGTGGCTCGCCGAAGGCGAGACGGAGTGGGGGTCGAATTCTCATATGCTAAGCCCTGCGCGAACCGCGCAACGCTGTTAAATCGGCCCCTCACCCAGCGTCGCCACCGTCTTCAGCGCGCCGTCGAGCATGTCGCCCTTCTCGTCCTTCAGCGCGGCCTCGCGCAGGCGGCGCAGCCAGTCGGCGGCGTCGGGGCGGCCTTTCAGCATCGGCAGCGCCGACAACACGCGGTCGAACTTCGATTGCGCGCGGACATGGGTGTCGCTGTAGCCCTTGATGAGCCGGCGTGTGTTCAGCACCTCCACCGCCAGCGCATAGTCCTGCGGCGCGGTGTCGAGCGCCAGGTCGTACCAGCGGTCGAGATGCGCCTGCTCGACCTCATGCCTGAGCAGGGAGCGCCGCCAGCGGCGCAGGCCGCCCACAATCCAGAGCATCGCGAAGCCGGTAAAGCTGTCGGTGCGGATGCGGCGTCCCCTGTTGATGCGGCGGTCGATGAACGCGGCGAGTTTTGGCCGCGCCTCGATGTAGCGGCCGATCCCGGCCGGCATCGCGCCGCAGAACTCTTCCACGCGCGGGTGGAAATATTCGGTGGTCTGCAGGATCGCGTCGTCCTTGACGCCGACCTCGCGACGCACGCGCGCGCCGCGCGTCGAACGCGTCTTCAGGTCGGCGACGCGGATCACGTCGTCGTAGCAGAGCGCGTTGGCGAGATGTTTCGCCGCCGCGGTCGAGAGCGCGAAACCGCGCGCGGCATCGTCGCGCCCGACGGCCCGCTCCAGCCGGTCGAGATACTCCTGCCCGTAGCGGGCGTCCTGGAAGTCGACAACCTTGCGCAGGCCGCGCGCGGCCATGTCGCGGACCTCTTCGGGCAGGCGCTCGACGCGGGCGGCAAGGTGTTTCCAGTTGTCGAGAAGGCGAGAGGGGCCGGAAGGTTCCCTGCCTGAGAGGTCAGCGCCGCCCCTCATCTGGCTGCCGCCATCTTCTCCCCGTGAGGACTCGGAGAAGGGTGCTTGCGTCGACCCCGCCGACTGCCCCCGCGCTCCCTCGTAGCCGCCGGCGAAGGCGGCGAGGCTCGCCTTCACGCCGCGCCCGGATTCGGAAATCGTCTGCTCGTAGCCTTCGCGTGGGAAGGGCAGCGCGCCCGAACCCGCCAGCGCGCCGAACAGGCTGGCAGAGATGACCGAGCCGCTGTCCACCGCGACCTTTTCCAGGTCGAAGGAGATGAAACGTTTCGAGGCCAGTTCCGCCGTCTCGCGCACCTTGGCCGAGGACGCGCGGCCGTCGCCCGGCTCGATCTTCTCGGACACGGCGGCGATACGGTGCGACGACGCGATCAGCGTGGTGCGGTCGGGCGTCACGAAACCGCGCATGATGGCGCGTCCAGCTTCCATCAACTCGGCGGCGATCAGGATGTCGACGTCACCCTGCGAGGGCGACAGCGCGAAGATCGGGAGACGGCCGGCATCCGGGCACATCTCGATATAGTAGATCGTCGCGCCGGTGCGCTGGGCGACGCCCGCGACCGAGGTCGACTGGGCGAGATAGCCATTGCGTTCGGCGACATCGACGATCCAGTCGGACAGCACGCCGCCGCCCTGCCCGCCGACCGCCAGGATGGCGAGCTTTATCATGCCGCCATCGCCGGCCTTGCCCTGGCCATTCGATTGGGAAACCACGTCAAGCATCGGCGAAGACCAGCCTGCTTCTTTCGCGACGGCGCTGCAGGAACGCGATAACGCGCGACCGCGTGCGGTCGAGGAAACGGTCCCAGCCGCTCGGGTTGTGCACGACGTCGGCGCGGTAGAAGGACGGGCAGAGCACGGCGGCGTCCGCCACCTCGCCGCAATTGCCGCAGCCGACGCAGTTCTGGTCGATGCTGGCGACCGGATCGTCGCGCAGCGGATCGTCGAGCGACTTGACCGACAGCGACGGACAGCCGGAGAGCCGCATGCAGGCGTGGTCGCCGGTGCAGATGTCCTCGTCGACGCCGAATTTCGGCTTCACGATGCGCTCGCCGTTGTTGATCGCCTTGGCGACCAGCGGCTTTTCGCGGCGCTGGCGGTTCAGCATGCATTCCGACGAGGCGACGATGACCTTCGGGCCGCTCTCTTCCGTCGTCAGCGCTTCCTTCAGCGTGGCCTGCATCTTGCCGACGTCGTAGGTGCGGTCGATATGGCGCAGCCATTTGACGCCCATTCCCTCGACTGCCTTGGTGATGGGGTGCTTGGTCGCCTTGGTGCGGTTGTCGGCGCGCGACGACAGGATGTCCTGCCCGCCGGTGGCCGCCGAGTAGAAATTGTCGACGATGACGATGACGCCGTCGTTCTTGTTGAACACCGCGTTGCCGATCGACGAGGTCAGGCCGTTGTGCCAGAAACCGCCGTCGCCGACGAAGGAGATCGAGCGGCGCTTGGCGTCCGGCGAATTGAACGCCGACGCGGAGGCGGGGCCGAGGCCGTAGCCCATTGTGGTCGCGCCGAGCTCGAAGGGCGGCATGATCGAGAACAGATGGCAGCCGATGTCGGAGGCGATGTGGTGCCTGCCGAGTTCCTGCTCGACCAGTTTCGTCGCGGCGAAGATCGGCCGTTCGGGGCAGCCGACGCAGAAGCCCGGCGGACGGCCGGGAACGACCTTTGACAGGTCGGGAATCTCCTCCCCGTGGTCCTGCTTGTTGGGCGCGCGGATTTCGGCCGAGAGCAGCAGCGGCGCTTCGGCGCGCAGGAAGGCGCCGAGCCCGTCGAGCATCACCTGGCCGGTGTATTCGCCGGCCATCGGAAGGTATTCCTTGCCGACCAGCCTGGTGCCGCGGCCGGCCTTGTGCAGCATCGCGGCAAAGGCCTGCTCGATGTAGTTGGGCTGGCCTTCCTCGACCACCAGCACAGCGTCCTTGCCCTCGCAGAAGGACAAAAACTCGTCGTCGATGAGCGGATAGACGGCGTTGAGCACATAGAGCGGAATGTCGGTCTCGCCATAGGCGTCGGCGAGGCCGAGCCGCTGCAGCGCGCGGATCACCGCGTTGTACATGCCGCCCTGCATGACGATGCCGATCGCGCCGTGGTCCGGCCCGAAGAACTCGTTGATCTTGCGCGACTTGATGAAGTCGACGGCGGCCGGCCAGCGCTTCGCCACCTTTTCCTTCTCGTGCAGGAAGGAAGCCGGCGGCAGCACGATGCGGCCGGTGTCGCGGCGCGGCGTCTCCAGCGCGTCGGCAACCGTCATCTCGGGGCGCTTGTTGTCCTTCGCCGTAAACTTGCCGTGCACATGGCAGCAGCGAATCCGAACTTCCAGCATGACCGGCGTGTTCGACGCCTCGGAGAGTTCGAAGCCGTCCTCCACCGCCTTGACGATCGACGGCAGGTTGGGGCGCGGATCGAGCAGCCAGACCTGGCTCTTCATGGCGAAGGCGTGGCTGCGCTCCTGCATGATGGAGGAGCCCTCGCCGTAATCCTCACCGACGATCAGGAGCGCGCCGCCGGTGACGCCGCCGGACGCGAGGTTGGCGAGCGCATCGGAGGCAACGTTGGTGCCGACCGTCGACTTGAAGGTCGCGGCGCCCCGGATCGGGTAGTGCACGGAGGCGGCGAGCATGGCGGTGGCGGTGGCCTCCGAGGCCGAGGCCTCGAAATGCACGCCGAGTTCGCCCAGAATGTCCTGGGCGTCGGCCAGCACGTCCATCAGGTGGCTGATCGGCGCGCCCTGGTAGCCGCCGACATAGCCGACGCCGCACTGCAGTAGCGCCTTGGTGATGGCCAAGATGCCCTCGCCGGCGAATTCCTCGCCGTCGCCCAGCCTCAGCTTCTCCACTTCCCTGGCGAATGACCGCTCGGCCATCTTGTCTCAACTCCGTTGCCGCCGCTGACACACGCGGCGCTGCGTCTTCAGATGTCGTGCTTGCGGATGTTTCTCAGCATCTTCTGCAGCGTCGACACCAGCCCGGCATATTCGCTGTCCTCGATCCCCTCGAACATCTGCTCGAAGGCTTCGTGCATGGCCGGCCATGCACGGTTGAACTCGGCGCGTCCCTCGTCGGTCAGGAACACCTTGCGCACGCGGCTGTCGGTGTCGCCCGGTTCGCGCCGGACGAGGCCGTGCGCCTCGAGCGCGTCGAGCGTGCGCGACAGCGTCGACTGCTCGATGACGGTGTAGACGGAGAGATCGCCGACGGTGACGCCATCGGTCACCGACAGCACGGCCAGCGTGCGCACCTGCGGGATGGTGCGGTGCTGACGGCGCAAATCGTCGCGCAGCGTGGCGTTGTAGCGGCCCATGATGCGGTTCATCAGATAGGGCGCGAACTGCTCCAGGCCGATCTGGCCGAGCGTCGAGATGCGCTCGCGGCGCTCGGGAGCCTTCGCTTCCATCACAGCCTCTGCGCCAGCAGGAAGCCCGACCCGCCGCCAAGGCCCGCGCCTGGATGGGTCGATGCGCCGATGTGGTAGAGGCCCTTGATCGACGTCTCGTGGTTGCGGCTGGTCTTGAAGGGTCGCCACAGGAACGACTGGTCGATGGTCGATGAGCCGCCATAGGGATCGCCGCCGACCAGATTGACGTTCATCGCCTCGAGATCGGCGGGCGAATAGGCGCGGCGGCCGAGCACGGTGGCCGAGAAGGCGTCGATGTGGGAGGCGAGGATCGCCTCGACGCGGTCCGCATAGGCCTCGCGCAGCGCCTCGGTCCATTGTCCGTCGGCGGGCGCGGCAAGCTTGCCCGCCGCGTCGCCCTTGATGTGGCGCGGCGCCTCGGGAAGCTGCAGCCAGAGGATCGCCTTGCCGGGCGGGCAGCGCGACGGGTCGAGCGCATGCGGCTGCCCCACGCAGATGGTCGGCGTCTCCGGCAGCATGCCGCGCGCGGCCTCGTTGCCGGCCTTCGAGACGCCGTCGAGGCCGGGCGTCAGGTGCAGCAGCGCGACCTCGCCGAGCGCCTGGTGGCGCCAGGCCGGCGGGCGGTCGAGCGCATAGTGGATCTGGAAGTTGCCCTTGCCGTAGCGGTATTTCCTGGTCGCCGCGACGTCGGCCTCGGGGGCCGCCTTGCCGAGCAGGCGTTGGTAGAGCTGGGTCGGGGTGACCGAGCAGATGACGCTCCTGGACGCATGGACGGTTTCGCCGGAGGCCAGGCTTACGCCGGCGGCGCGTCCGTCCTCGACGATGATCGACGCGACGTCGGCGTCGGTGCGGATCACGCCGCCCTTTTCCTCGATCAGCGCCTCGAAGGCGGCGAGCAGGTTTTTCGCGCCGCCCTTGACGACCGGCGCGCCGGCGGCCTCCAGCGCAAACGCGATGACCTTGGCGATCTGTCCGGAGAAGGCATCCTCCGGTCCGAGGCCGGCATGCAGCGACCAGGGCGCCCAGAGCGCGCGGGAAAGCTCCGAATCATAGGACGTTTCCAGCCAGCCGCGCGCCGGAACGAGCGCATCGCCGAGGAAGGCCGCGAGGTTGCGCGGCTTCCTGCGCCAGGCTTCGCCGGCGAGCAGCTTGAAGGTCGGATAGGTCCACAGACCGCCGCCGAGCAGGCCGAACAGCAGGCCGGCGTTCTTCTCGATGTCGCCGACATCGATGGCGTATTGCGCGCCGTCGCCGCCCAGCGCCGCGACGTTGGCCGCCCGGTCCGTGCGCTGGATGAGGTGGCTGCCGTCGGGCCTGAGTACGCCGGTCGGCGCCTTCGTGTTGCAGAACTGCAGCCCGTGGCGGCCGAGGTCGGCGGCGAGCGCCGCATAGGCCGGCGAGGTGATGAACAGCACGAAGGTCGTCGCCATCACGTCGTGCACGAAGCCCGGCGCGGTGATCTCCTCGGTGCGGATGCAGCCGCCGATCGTGTCGTTGCGCTCGAGCACCAGCACCTTGCGGCCCTTGCCCGCCAGCAGGGCGGCGCAGACCAGCGCGTTGATGCCGCTGCCAACGATGATGTGGTCGGGGGCGTTCATGACAGCCACCTGGGTGCGGCGCTGCTCGCCCCCCTCTGCCCTGCCGGGCATCTCCCCCGCAAGGGGCGAGATTGGCGGCTTCGATGGAGACGCACTTCCTGCAACCTCGGAGATTGGCAAAGGTCGTGATACAGATCCATCTCCCCCCATGAGGGGGAGATGGCCGGCAGGCCAGAGGGGGGTATCATGGGAACCTCCTCTCCGAACCTTCCCTTACTTCCTCGGCACCAGCGCCAGCGCGCGGATCGGGCTGCCGGTGCCGTGTTCGATCTTCAGCGGCGCTGCGATGAGGACGGCGCCCTTGGCCGGCAGCCGGTCGAGATGGCAGAGGCTGGCGAGGCCGAACTTGTTGGCCTTGTGCATCAGGGTGTGCGCCGGGAACGGCGGCTCCATGCCGCCGGCGGCGCCGGCGTCGGTGCCGATCGTCTCCGAACCCCAGCCGACGATATCCTTGGAGATCAGGTACTGGATCGCCTCGGCCGTCGGGCCGGGCGTGTGCGGGCCGGTTTCGTTGGCGTTGAGGAAGGCGGCTTCCGAGCCGTTCTTCTTGTACCAGTCGGTGCGCATCACCACCCACTCGCCGGCGTTGATCGCGCCGTGCTCGGCTTCCCAGGCCTTGATGTGGTCGACGGTGAGCAGGAAGTCGGCGTCGGCCGCCGCTTCCTTCGAGCAGTCGATGACGTTGACCGGGCCGACCAGCTTCTGGACGGCGAGCGTGTCGGTCGAGCCGTCGGCGTAGTCCTTGCCGGAAATCCAGTGGATCGGCGCGTCGAAATGGGTGCCGGAGTGCTCGCCGAGCTTCAGCCAGTTCCAGGCCCACCACGGCCCGTTCTTGTCATAGGCGGAGATGGCGTGGATCTCGACCTTCGGCGTGTCGACGGCGAGTTCCGGCGGCAGCTTGATCAGCGGGGTGTCGGGCCCGAGCACGGCCGAGAGGTCGACGACCTCGATCGCGCCGGAAAGAAGCTGGCTGGCGAATTCGCCGAGAAGTTTCTGCGTTTCCATGGTTCCTGTTCCCCTTGTTCGGATGCGAGCCCGGCTCTGCCGGCCGTTAATATGCTACTAGACGAAAACCTATGCATCTGCAATTATCTTTAAGCCTAAAGGAATGGGGATGGGGGCGTGAGCGATTTCGACGCCATATTCGTCGGTGCCGGCCACAACAGTCTGGCCTGTGCGACGCATTTGGCGCTGAAAGGCTGGAAAACCGCGGTTTTCGAGCGCAATCCCGTCAGCGGCGGCGCGGTCAAGACGCGCGAGGCGACGCTCCCCGGCTTCCGGCACGACCTCGGCGCGATGAATCTCAGCCTGTTCGCCGGCTCGGCCTTCCACCGGAAATATGCAAATGAATTGAAAGCGGCCGGGCTGGAATTCGCCCCGGTCGCCGACTGCTTCGCCTCCGTGTTCCCCGACGGACGCTGGTTCGGCGTCAGCTCCGACATCGAAAAGACCGTAGCGCGGCTCACGGAATTTTCGGCCGAGGACGCCGCGACGTGGCGGCGGCTGGCCGGCGGCTTCATGGGCGAAGCGGAGCACCTGTTCCGCCTGCTCGGATCGCCGATGAGCGGCCGCGCGCTTGCGGGCACGGCCTGGAACCTCTGGCGCAAGAAGGGCGTGTCGGGCGCGCTCGACACCGGCAAGCTCCTGCTTTCGTCGCCGCGCGCCTGGCTCGACGACACTTTTGCCTCGCCGCATGTCAAGGCGACGCTCGCCGCCTGGGGCATGCATCTCGACTTCGCGCCCGACATCGCCGGCGGCGCGGTCTTTCCCTATCTCGAATCGATGGCAAACCAGAGTTTTGGCATGGTGATCGGCAAGGGCGGCGCCGACACCATCATCATGGCGCTGGAAGGCATGCTGACCGCGGCCGGCGGCAGGATTTTCCACAACGCCGACGTCGCCGAGATCCTCACCCAGGACGGCAAGGCGACCGGCATAAGGCTCGCCGACGGCGAGACGCACACCGCGACGAAGGCGCTGATCGCGGGCGTCGCGCCGGGCGCGCTGCCGGGCAAGCTGCTGCCGAAAGGCTCGGGCAACGCCGGCTTCGACACGGCGATGAAGAAATTCCGCCATGCGCCGGGCACGATGATGATCCATCTCGCGCTCGACGGCCTGCCCGACTGGACGGCCGGCGCGGAGCTGAAGAACTTCGCCTATGTCCACGTCGCACCGTCGCTCGACCAGATGGCGAAGACCTACGCCCAAGCGGTCGCCGGCCTGTTGCCGGACGAGCCGGTGCTGGTGGTGGGACAGCCGACCGCGATCGATCCGTCGCGCGCGCCCGAGGGCAAGCATGTCCTGTGGGTGCAGGTGCGCGCGCTGCCGGCCGAAGTGCGCGGCGACGCGGCCGGCACGATCGCGCCCGGCCACTGGGACGCCATCAAGGACGCCTATGCCGACCGGGCGCTCGCCCTGATCGAGAAGAACGCGCCCGGGCTGGCGCAGAAGATCCTGGGACGCATGGTCTTCTCGCCGATCGATCTCGAGCGCGACAACCCGAACCTGGTCGGCGGCGACCAGATCTGCGGCAGCCATCACATCGCGCAGAATTTCCTGTTCCGGCCGGCGCCGGGCTTCGCGGCCTGGAACACGCCGGTCCGCAACCTGCATCTCGTCGGCGCCGCCACTTGGCCCGGAGCCGGAACGGGTGCAGGTTCGGGTTTCATGCTGGCCCAGCGGCTGGCAGGCGCATGACCACGCAGGCGGGAGGTATCGAATGAAGCGCAAGGCGATCAACCCATCGACACTCTACGAGTCAACGCAATTCGGCTTTTCGCATGCGGTCGAGCAGAACGGCGGGCGAACGCTGCACCTCGCCGGCCAGGTCGCCTGGAACAAGGACGGCGAAGTGGTGGGCGCCGGCGACCTCGCCGCACAGACCAGGCAGGCGCTGGCCAACCTCAGGGACGTGCTGGCCGAGGCCGGGGCCACTCCGGCCGACATCGTGCGGCTGAGGACCTACGTGGTCGACCACTCGCCCGAGAAGCTCGGGCCGGTCATCGGCGAACTCCTGGCCTTCTACGACGGGGTCGTTCCGGCCGCCAACACCTTCATCGGCGTGCAGGCGCTGGCGCTGCCGGACTTCCTGGTGGAGATCGAAGCAACGGCGGCGCTTTAGTTCACATGCGGCCGCGCAGGCGGCCATTCCGATCACAACACAACCAAATGGGGAACCAAGATGATCAGACACCCAAACAGACGAACCGTCTTGAAACTGACCGGCGCCGGCCTGGCCATGGCCGGACTGTCGATGCCGCGGATTGCCGGCGCACAAGCGAACGAACTTGTGATCGCCTACAACGTCAACCTGCCCTCCTGGGACCCGACCACCGGCCCCTCGGCGGTGAACCCGACCATCCAGGGCATCTACCAGTCGGTGTTCGACCAGTTCATCCTGCAGCAGCCCGACCTGTCGCAGGCGCCCGGCCTGCTCACCGAGTGGGGCTTCTCCGACGACCTCAAGCAGGTGCACATGACCGTGCGCGAGGGCGTGACCTGGCATGACGGCTCGCCCTTCACCGCCGAGGACATCGTCTGGTCGCTCGAGCGCGCCGGCAAGGAAGAGACCGGCAACCCGATCCAGTTCGTCTGGAAGAACGTCAACAACTTCAAGATCGACGGCAACAAGATCACCGGCGACGTCGTCGGCTTCGACCCGACCTACTTCAAGTGGATGTCCTTCCTAACCGGCTACGTGCTGCCGAAGGCCTATTACGAGAAGGTCGGCGCGGAAGGCTTCGAAAAGGCGCCGATCGGCACCGGCCCCTACATGGTCGAGAAGTTCGAGCAGAACGCCTATGTCAGGCTCAAGGCCAACCCGAACTACTGGGGCGGCAAGCCGGCGTTCGAGAACGTGACGATCAAGTTCGTCACCGACGCGGCGAGCCGCGTGGCCGAGATCGAGTCCGGCTCCTCGCAGGTGACGCTGGAAATCCCCTATGAGGAATACGACCGCCTGATCGCCAAGGACGGGCTGGCCGGATCGGCCGACACGGTGTCCGACATCGGCATGATCTTCTTCAACGACATCGACGTGATGAAGGACGAGAACGTCCGCCAGGCCGCGGTGATGTCGGTCGACAAGAAGCTGCTGGTCGACCGGCTGCTGCGCGGCTACGGCCTGCCGATCGACACGCTGGAAACCCCGGAATACGACGCCTTCGATCCCTCCATCAAGGTCGAGTACAACCCGGAGAAGGCGGTCGAGCTGCTGAAGGCCTCGGGCTACTCCACCGACAATCCGGTGAAGTTCACGATCCAGACGACGCGCGGCTTCAAGCCGAAGGACTACGAGATGATCCAGGCGATCGTCGGCATGTGGCGCAAGGTCGGAATCGAGGCCAACATCGAGGTCTACGAGATCGCCAAGCACTACGAGTTGCGCGCGGCCGACCAGCTGGCGCCCGCCGCCTTCTACAACTGGGGCAACTCGATCGGCGACCCGACCACCTCGACGGGCTTTGCCATGTACGGGCCGAGCCCGCACTCGGTGTGGGACAGCCAGGACGTGATCGATGCGATCAACCCGCTGTGGGGCGAGCCCGACCAGGCCAAGCGCATCGCCGGCTGGAAGGCCGTCGACAAGCTGATCGCCGATCACGCCTACGTGCTGCCGCTGCTGCAGTACGCCCAGCCGATCGTGCATTCGAACGGCGTGAAGGTGGTGCCACACAAGTCCGGCGCGCTGCTGCCGCACCTGATGACGCCTGCCTGACGTGACCTGAACAAGTCAGCATCGCGCTGCCCCTGACCTGCCTGCCGGCCTCCTCTCCCCGTAAAGAACGGGGAGAGGAGCGAAGCGGCAAAGCTGGCGTCCCCCTCTCCCCCGTCCCTACGGGGAGAAGGTAAGGATCAGGGGCAGTTCGGCACTGCCGAAACTGCATTGCAAGCGCTGTGTCCTAGATGATTCTCCAACGCTTCCTCGTTCGCCTCATCACCATGGCCGTCACGCTGCTTGGCGTGTCGGTGGTGGTGTTCGTCATCATCCGCGTCGCGCCCGGCGACCCGATCGCCATGATGCTGCCGCCCGGCGCGACACAGGCGGACATCGACCGGCTGCGCGCGCTCTACGGGCTCGATCGTTCGATCGTGGAGCAATATTTCATCTGGCTGTCGGGCGTTCTGTCGGGCGATTTCGGCACCTCGATCTCGCTACGCCAGGACGTGATGAGCCTGGTGCTCAACCGCCTGCCGGCAACGCTCGAACTCGCCACATTCGCGCTGCTGCTCGCACTCGCCATCGGCATGCCGCTCGCCATCCTCGGCGCACGCGAGCAGGGCACGGCGGTCGAGGCCGGCATCGACGTCGCCAACGGCGCGGCGCTGTCCATTCCCGATTTCCTGTGGGGGCTGGCGTTCATCCTGCTGTTCGGCGTGCTGTGGCCGATCTTCGAGATTTCCGGACGCGTTTCGCCGCGCCTCGAATTGCCCTTCGTCACGCAGTTCTACCTTCTCGAAAGCATCGTCAGGCTCCGCTTCGACCTCGCCAAGGACCTGATCAGCCACATGTTCATGCCGGCGCTGGCGCTGGCGCTGCCGCTCGCCGCCATCATCTCGCAACTGCTGAAACTGTCGCTCAAGGAGGTGATGACGCTCGACTACGTCACGCTCGCCAGGGTGAAGGGCTTTTCCGAGACGGCGGTGATCCTGCGCGAGGCGCTGAAGAACGCGGCGCTGCCGACGCTGACGCTGGTCGGCGTGCAGTTCACCTTCCTGATCGGCGGCACCGTCATCATCGAGCGGCTGTTCTCCTACGAAGGGCTCGGCAACATGGCGATCGACGCGGTCATCAACCGCGACCTGCCGCTGATCCAGGGCATCGTGCTCGTGTTCGCCCTGCTGTTCGTGCTCATCAATCTCGCGGTCGACATGATGTATGCGCTGCTGAACCCGAGGCTGCGCCATGGCTGACGCACGCGCCCTGCCCCGCCGCCGCTTCGACGCCCGCCTGGTGCTTGCCGGCGGCTGGCTCGCCATCGCGCTCGCCGCCGCGATCCTCGCACCGCTGATCGCGCCGCAGGACCCGCTGGCGCAGGACCTGCTGTTCGAACGCCTGCCTCCGTTCTGGATGCAGGGGGCGGAGCCCGGCTACTGGCTCGGCACCGACAGCCTCGGCCGCGACCTGCTCTCGCGCATAATCTACGGCGCGCGTGTCGCCTTCATCGTCGCCTTCGCGGCGGCCTTCGCGGCCTGCCTCGTCGGCTCGACGCTCGGCCTCGTCGCCGGCTATTTCGGCGGCTGGGCGGACCGCATCATCTCGCGCATCGTCGACATCTGGATGGCGTTCCCGCCCGTTCTCTTCGCCATCCTGCTGGTCGCCGTCTTCGGCACCGGGCTCTCCTCGGTCATCATCGCCATCGCCGTCATCGACTGGACGCGTTTCTGCCGCGTCATCCGCGCCGAGGCGATGGGCCAGGCGCGCATGGACTATGTCGAGAACGCAAAAATCGCCGGCTTCGGCCGATTCCGCATCATGGTCTCGGAAGTGCTGCCCAACGTGCTGCCGTCGATCGTCGCGCTGCTGTCGCTGGAGATGGGCATCGCGGTCATCGTCGAGGCGATCCTGTCCTTCGTGAACCTGTCGATCTCCACCGACGACCCGACCTGGGGCGGCATCATCGCCGAGGGCCGGCTGTCGATCCACCAGGCCTGGTGGGTGCTGGTGTTCCCGCTGATCACGCTGTTCCTCACCGTGCTGTCCTTCAGCCAGTTCGGCGAAGGGCTGAAGGCGCGTTTCGACCCGGTGCTCAGATGACCGCCTGCCTCGACATCACAAACCTCAGCGCCACGCTCAGCGGCGGCCAGCGGGTGCTGCGCTCGGTGTCGCTGACGGTCGAGCCAGGCGAAGTCCGCGCGCTGGTCGGCGAGAGCGGCGCCGGCAAGAGCATGATCGGCAAGGCGGTGCTCGGCGTACTGCCGCCGAGCGTGAAGATCGTCGAGGGCTCGATCCGGCTCGAGGGCACCGACCTCGGCGCGCTGCCGGCCAGGGAGCGTCGGCGCGTGATCGGCGCGAAGACCGCGCTGATCCCGCAGGATCCGCTCACCGCGCTCAACCCGTCCAGGCGCATCGGCCCGCAGATGACCGACCGTCTCGTGCATATCCTCGGCTGGACAGCCGACCGCGCCGACAGCCGGGTACGCCAGCTGCTGGACGAGGTGCATATCCGCGATCCGGACCGCGTCATGCGCGCCTATCCGCACGAACTGTCGGGCGGCATGCGCCAGCGCGTGCTGATCGCAGCTGCCTTCGCCGCCGAACCGCGCCTGATCGTCGCCGACGAGCCGACCACGGCGCTCGACGTCACCGTGCAGAAGCAGATCCTGAGGCTGATCGCGCAGCTCCAGAAGGAGCACGGCACGGCGATCCTGTTCGTCACGCACGACCTCGGCGTCGTCGCGAAGATCAGCCAGAAGGTAACCGTGCTCTACGCCGGCAAGGTGGTCGAGGAAGCCGACACGGCCACGCTGTTTGCGAACCCGGCGCATGCCTATACGCGGGCGCTGATGGCGGCGACGCCGAAATACACCGATCCGCAGGCCTCGCTGAAGCCGGTCGACGACGCGGTGCTCGCCGGGCTCGCCGCCGAGATCGCGGTCGCCGATCACGACTGGAGGCCCAATCTTCATGGGGGACAGGCCCGTGGCTGACGCGCTCTTCAAGGTCAGCGGCCTGAAGGTCGCGCTGCCCGACATGACCAGGAAACCGCTTGTCGGCAGCGCGCCACTGGTGGAAATCCTGAAGGGGCTCGACTTCGAGCTGCCGCGCCGCACGGTGACCGGCATCGTCGGCGAATCCGGCTCCGGCAAGTCGACGCTGGGGCGCGCGCTGGTCCGGCTGATCGAGCCCAGCGCCGGCAGCGTGACGTTCGACGGCCGCGACATCACGCACCTGCAGGAGGCGGAACTCAGGCCGCTGAGGCGCAACCTGCAGATGATCTTCCAGGACCCGATGTCGTCGCTCAACCCGCGCCGCACCATCGGCGCGATCATCGCCGCGCCGCTGAAGCAGAACGGCCTCGGCGACAATGTGCAGCGCCGCGTCGACGATGCGCTGGACCGCGTCGGCCTGCCGCGCAGCTTCGCCGGCCGCTACCGCCACGAACTGTCGGGCGGGCAGCGGCAGCGTGTCGGCATCGCCCGCGCGCTGGCGCTGTCGCCCGACTTCGTGCTGGCCGACGAGATCGTGTCGGGCCTCGACGTCTCGACGCAGGCGCAGATCCTGACGCTGCTGGAAAAGCTCGCCGACGAGATGGGCCTGACAGTCGCCTTCATCAGCCACGACCTCTCGGTCATCCGGCGGCTCTGCCGGCAGGTGATCGTCATGCGCAACGGCGAGATCGTCGAGCAGGGGCCGACCGACGCGCTGTTCGCCGACCCGAAGCACGCCTATACGCGCGACCTCATCGCGGCGATCCCGCTGCCGGAAATCGACGGAGACTGGCTGAAGGCGGGCTAGCCCGACGGACAATCGGCCGCTCCGGCAGCAGCGGGCGGCCGGCGCGGAACAAGGGAACGGCCCGCCAATGGGAGACGTCACCGTGAACACCCTGCTTCGCAGCGCAATCCTCGCCACCACGCTTGTCGGCAGCGCCGGCATCGCCGCCGCCGACTCAATACCCGGCATGCGCGGGCACGACCACACCGGCGTGACCGTGCCCGACATGGCGCAGGCCGTCGATTTCTTCACCAATGTCGTCGGCTGCCAGAAGGCGATGTCGTTCGGGCCGTTCGCCGACGACAAGGGCACCTTCATGCAGGACCTGCTCGGCGTCGACCCGAAAGCGGTGATCAACGAGATCACGCTTTTGCGCTGCGGCTTCGGCTCCAACATCGAACTGTTCGAATACGCCTCGCCCGACCAGAAGGACATGACGCCAAAGAACAGCGACATCGGCGGCTATCACATCGCCTTCTACGTGGACGACGTGCCGGCGGCCAAAGCCTACCTAGAAGGCAAGGGCGTGGCGACGCGCATCGTGCTGCCGGTCGGCGAAGGCCCGGCCGCCGGCCAGACGGTGATGTATTTCCAGGCGCCCTGGGGCCTGCAGTTCGAGGCGATCAGCTATCCCGACGGCATGGCCTACGAGAAGGGCGCGGCAACGGTGCTTTGGAGCCCGAAAGACCCGGCGAAATAGGGTTTACGCCAAAGACAAGTCGCCGGCATGCGTCATCCTCGGGCTTGTCCCGAGGATCTGCCGCCGCCGGTGACAACTGCAATGGCAATCGCAGACCGCAGTAGATCCTCGGGACAAGCCCGAGGATGACGTCGCTGCAGCTATGCCGACGATCCGGTTCCCGAAACAATGTCCACGGTCGCAAGGACAAATTCTTGATCGTCCCAGGGTCACAGGCAATTCGCTTCAGCATGAAATTTTAAGCTTGAAATAAATGACTCGCGGCGCGATAGTCAGGCAAAGCGAATAACGGAGGAGAGCGCACGGATGAAGGTTGCGGTTCTCGGTGGCGGGCCTGCCGGCCTCTATTTTGCGATCTCGATGAAGCTTCGCAACTCCGCGCACGAGGTGACGGTCATCGAGCGCAACAAGCCGGACGACACGTTCGGCTGGGGCGTCGTGCTGTCGGCGGAGACGCTCGACAACCTCAACCGCAACGATCCGGTCAGCGCGGTCTGGATCAAGCGCTACTTCGCCTACTGGGACGACATCGCCGTCATCTACAAGGGCCAGCGTACGGTCTCCACCGGTCACGGCTTCTGCGGCATCGGACGCAAGCGCCTGCTGCTCCTGCTGCAGCGGCGCGCGCGCGAACTCGGCATCGAGGTGCGGTTCGAGACGGAAGCGCCCGACCCGCGCCCCTACATGGAGACGCACGATCTGGTCGTCGCCGCCGACGGCCTCAATTCCCGCTCCCGCGCCACCTTCGCCGACGTGTTCAAGCCGGACATCGACACGCGCAAGTGCAAGTTCGTCTGGCTCGGCACCCACCAGAAGTTCGACGACGCCTTCACCTTTATCTTCGAGAAGACCGAGCACGGCTGGGTGTGGGCGCATGCCTACCAGTTCGATCCGGAGACCGCGACCTTCATCGTCGAATGCAGCCAGGAGACCTGGGACAAGTTCGGCTTCGGCGCGATGAGCCAGCAGGAATCCATCGCCACCTGCGAAAAAATCTTCGAAAGGCATCTCGGCGGCCATTCGCTGATGACCAACGCCAACCACATCCGCGGGTCGGCCTGGATCAACTTCCCGCGCGTGCTGTGCGAGCGCTGGTCGCACGAGAACCTGGCGCTGATGGGCGATGCCGCGGCGTCGGCGCATTTCTCGATCGGCTCGGGCAGCAAGCTGGCGCTGGAAAGCGCCGTCGCGCTCGCCGACTACCTGCATTCCGAGCCGGACATGGCGTCGGCCTTCCAGAAATACGAGGATGCGCGGCGCACCGAGGTGCTGAAGCTGCAGTCGGCGGCGCGCAACTCGCTCGAATGGTTCGAGGAGGTCGAGCGCTACCTCGACCTCGACCCGGTGCAGTTCAACTACTCGCTTTTGACGCGATCGCAGCGCATCAGCCACGAGAACCTGCGCCTGCGCGACCCGGAATGGCTGGGCGGCGCGGAAGCCTGGTTCCAGCGCGAGGCCGGCGCACCCGAGGAAGACTGGAACCGCGCGCCGATGTTCGCGCCCTACCGGCTGCGAGACATGGAACTCGTCAACCGCGTCGTCGTCTCGCCGATGGCGCAGTACAAGGCCGTCGACGGCTGCCCGACCGACTGGCATTTCACCCACTATGCCGAGCGCGCCAAGGGCGGCGCGGGCCTCGTCTACATCGAGATGACCTGCGTCAGCCCGGAGGGCCGCATCACGCCCGGTTGCCCCGGCTTCTACGCGCCCGAGCACGAGGTCGCCTGGAAAAGGCTGGTCGACTTCGTCCATCGCGAGACCGAGGCGAAGATCTGCGCGCAGATCGGCCATGCCGGACCGAAGGCATCGGTGCAGGTGCCGTGGGAAGACGACGGCATGCCGCTGAAGGAAGACAACTGGCAGATCCTCGGGCCGTCCACCGTGGCGTGGTCGGAAGGCCATCAGGCGCCGAAGGCGATGGCCCGCGCCGACATGGACATGGTGCGCGACCAGTTCGTGGCATCGGCCGAGATGGCCGACCGTTGCGGCTTCGACATGCTGGAAATCCACGCCGCGCACGGCTACCTGCTGTCGGCCTTCATCACGCCGCTGACCAACACGCGCACCGACGACTATGGCGGCTCGCTTGAGAACCGCATGCGCTACCCGCTGGAGATCTTCCATGCGGTGCGCGAGGTGTGGCCCCTGCACAAGCCGATCTCGGTGCGTATCTCGGCCAACGACTGGGTCGGCATCGAGGGCGTCACGCCCGCCGACGCGGTGGAGATCGCCAAGATGCTATCGGCGGCGGGCGTCGACATCTGCGACGTCTCGGCCGGCCAGACCTCGACCCGCGCCAAGCCGGTCTACGGCCGCATGTTCCAGACGCCGTTCTCCGACCGCATCCGCAACGAGACCGGCATGGCGACGATGGCAGTCGGCAACATCTACGAGCCCGACCACGTCAACTCGATCCTGATGGCGGGGCGCGCCGACCTCGTCTGCCTGGCCAGGCCGCATCTCGCCGATCCCTACTGGACGCTGCACGCGGCGGTGGCACTCGGCGACCGCGGCGTGAAGTGGCCCGATCCCTACCGGCCCGGCCGCGACCAGATGTACAGGCTAGCCGCCCAGAAGAACGCGGCGGCGGAGTTCAAGGTATGAGCGCGAACCGGCACATCCGGGGTCGCCACGCGCTGGTCACCGGCGGCGGATCCGGCGTCGGGCTGGCGATCGCGACCGCTCTCGCGGACGCCGGCGTCGAGGTGACGATCTGCGGCCGCCGCGCCGAAGCGCTTGAAGCGGCGGCGGCCGGAAACGACCGTATCCACGGCATCGCCGCCGACGTGACCGACGAGCAGTCGATGCTCGACCTCTTCAAGGCGGCCGAAAGCGCGCGCGGGCCGTTCGACATCGTGATCGCCAATGCCGGCGCTGCCGACAGCGCGCCGGCGCACAAGGTCACGCTCGACGACTGGAAGAAGACGCTCGACGTCAACCTGACCGGCTCGTTCCTCACCGTGAAGCCGGCGCTGGCGGGCATGGCGGCGCGCAAGAGCGGCAGGGTCATCTTCATCGCATCGGTCGCCGGCCTCAGGGGCTACGGCTACGTCGCGCCCTATGTCGCGTCGAAGCACGGCGTTGTCGGCCTGATGCGGTCGCTGGCGGCCGAACTCGCCAAGACCGGCGTCACGGTAAACGCGATCTGCCCGGGCTATGTCGAGACCGACATGCTGGACAAGGCCGTGAACAACATCGTCGAGAAGACCGGGCGCTCGGTCGAGGAGGCGCGCGCGATCCTCTCCGCGAACAACCCGCAGGGACGTTTCGTGCAGCCGCAGGAAATCGCCGGCTCGGTCCTCTGGCTTTGCGACGAGGACGCCCGCTCGGTCACCGGCCAGACGATAGCGCTGTCGGGGGGCGAGACATGGTGAGCGCGCCGCTTTCCGCGATCTCCAAGGACAGCAAGGAGCGGCTGCGGCTCTGGATCCGGATGCTGAGGGCGTCGCGCACCATCGAGGCCGAGCTGCGCGAGCGTCTCAGGCAGGGTTTCGACACGACGCTGCCGCGCTTCGATGTCATGGCGGCGCTCTACCGCGCGCCGGAAGGCATGCTGATGAGCGGCCTGTCTAGCTTCCTGCTGGTTTCGAACGGCAACGTCACCGGGATCGTCGACCGCCTGGTTTCCGAAGGGCTTGTGACCCGCGCCCGGCGAAACGGCGACCGCCGGACATCAATGGTGAAGCTTACCGATGCGGGACGCGCGCAGTTCGAGGCGATGGCCGCGGCACACGAGGGCTGGATCGGCGAACTGCTCGGCGGCGTCAGCGAGGACGACACGAAACGGCTCGCCAGCATGCTGAAGTCGTTCCGCAGCAACTGGGAGGGACGCGAATGACCGCGATGGCGGCGCTCAAGCCGAAGAACTTCGTCTGGGAGGCCGAGGACCGCATCGCGAAGATCCGGCTCGACCGTCCGGAGCGCAAGAACCCGCTGACCTTCGAGTCCTACGCCGAGCTGCGCGACACCTTCCGCGCCCTCGCCTATGCCGACGACATCGACGCGGTGGTGTTCCTGCCCAATGGCGGCAACTTCAGCTCGGGCGGCGACGTGCACGACATCATCGGGCCGCTGGTCGCGATGGACATGAAGCAGCTGCTCGCCTTCACGCGCATGACCGGCGACTTCGTCAAGGCGATGCTGAACTGCGGCAAGCCGATCATCTCCGCCGTCGACGGCGTGGCGGTCGGCGCAGGCGCGATCATCGCCATGGCGTCCGACATCCGCATCGCCACGCCGGAAGCGAAGACGGCGTTCCTGTTCACCCGCGTCGGCCTCGCCGGCTGCGACATGGGCGCCTGCGCGATCCTGCCGCGTATCATCGGCCAGGGCCGCGCGGCCGAACTGCTCTACACCGGCCGCACGATGAGCGCGACGGAAGGCGAGCGCTGGGGCTTCTACAACCGCCTCGCAGAGGCCGCTGCGCTCGAGGCCGAAGCGATGGAACTGGCGCGCCGCATCGTATCCGGGCCTACCTTCGCGCACGGCATCACAAAGACGCAGCTCAACCAGGAATGGTCGATGGGGCTGGACCAGGCGATCGAGGCCGAGGCACAGGCCCAGGCGATCTGCATGCAGACAAGGGATTTCGAGCGCGCCTATCGCGCGTTCGTGGCAAAGGAAAAGCCGGTATTCGAGGGGAACTAATGCCTGACCGCTCGTTTCTCGATTGGCCGTTCTTCGAGCCCCGCCACCGCGAGTGGGCGGAGAAGCTCGACGCGTGGTGCGCGCAAAACCTGCCGGCCGACCATCACGACGTGGATGCAGCCTGCCGATCCCTGGTGGACTTGCTCGGGCGCGACGGCTGGCTGAAGCCGACGGCGGTCGACGCCGCAAATCCAGCGCCGCTCGACGTGCGCATGCTCTGCATCACGCGCGAAACGCTGGCCAGGCATGACGGGCTCGCCGACTTCGCCTTCGCCATGCAGGGGCTGGGCACCGGGGCGATCAGCCTGTTCGGCACGGACGGGCAGAAGAGATGGCTTGAGAAGACGCGGGCCGGCAAGGCGATCTCCGCCTTCGCGCTGTCGGAGCCGCGCTCGGGCTCCGACGTCGCCAACATGGACATGACGGCGACGAAGGACGGCGACAGCTACGTTCTCGACGGCGAAAAGACCTGGATTTCCAACGGCGGCATCGCCGACCTCTACGTCGTCTTCGCACGCACCGGCGAGGCGCCGGGCGCGAAAGGCATTTCCGCCTTCCTGGTTCCCGCCGACGCCAATGGCCTGACCGTCGCCGAGCGGCTGGAGGTGATCGCGCCGCACCCGCTGGCACGGCTTTCGTTCGAGGGCGTGCGCGTGCCGGCATCCGCGATGATCGGCAGGCCCGGCGAAGGGTTCAAGATCGCCATGTCGGTGCTCGACGTGTTCCGCTCCACCGTCGGGGCCGCCGCACTCGGCTTTGCGCGCCGCGCCTTCGACGAGAGCGTGAAGCGCGCCGGCGAGCGGAAGCTGTTCGGCGCGCCGCTTGCCGAGTTGCAGATGGTGCAGGGCCATCTGGCCGAGATGGCGCTCGACATCGACGCCGCCGCGCTGCTCATCTACCGCGCCGCGTGGACGAAGGACTCCGGCGCCGCGCGCGTCACCCGCGAGGCCGCGATGGCCAAGCTCTTCGCCACCGACAAGGCGCAGGAGGTCATCGACAAGGCAGTGCAGCTGCATGGCGGCGACGGCGTGCGCAAGGGCCACATCGTCGAGAGCCTGTACCGGGAAATCCGCGCGCTCCGGATCTACGAGGGCGCATCCGACGTGCAGAAGGTTGTCATCGCGAGGCAGGTGCTCGCGGACGTGCAGAAAACACAACGCCAGAGGGAAGGACTGCGCAGATGACGAAGGGACTCGCGAAAGGCATCACGGCCAACGGCACCGGCTTCGACGGCGTCAAGTGGAACATCCTCGGACAGGTCTACTATCCCAAGGCGGAGTGCGAGAGCACCTTCGCCTTCGAGACCAACAGCGCGCCCGGCCAGTTCGTGCCGGTGCACATCCATCCCGACCAGGACGAGTTCATCCTCGTCCAGGAAGGCCAGCTCGAACTGAAGCTCGACGGTGTCTGGACGACGGCGAAAGCCGGCGATCTCGTGCGCATGCCCCGCGGCATCCCGCACGGCTATTTCAACAAGTCGGACAAGCCCTGCCGCGCCCTGTTCTGGGTGTCGCCGGCCGGTCGGCTGAAGGAGCTGTTCGTGGAACTGCACGACAAGAGCGACATCCCCGAGATCATCAGGCTGTCGGCCGAGCACGACGTCGATTTCCTGCCGGAAGAAGCGAACGCCTGAGATGCTCGGACCGTCCGCTCATTCCGACACGTTCGCGCGGGACAACCTTCCGCCCGAGGACCAGTGGCCGGACTTCCTGCTCGACGGCTTCGACTATCCGGACCGGCTGAACGCCGGCGTCGAACTGACCGACCGCATGGTCGAGAAGGGATTTGGCGACCGCACCGCACTGATCGGAAACGGCCGCCGCCGCACCTACAAGGAACTGTCGGACTGGACCAACCGGCTGGCGCATGCGCTGGTCGAGACCTATGGGGTCAAGCCCGGCAACCGCGTTCTGATCCGCTCGGCGAACAACCCGGCAATGGTCGCCTGCTGGCTCGCCGCCACCAAGGCCGGTGCGGTCGTCGTCAACACCATGCCGATGCTGCGCGCCGGCGAACTCGGGCAGATCGTCGACAAGGCCGAGATCGCGCTGGCGCTCTGCGACACCAGGCTGATGGACGAGCTGGTAGCCTGCGCCAAGACCAGCCGGTTCCTCAAGCAGGTCGTCGGCTTCGACGGCACGGCCAACCACGACGCGGAGCTTGACCGCGCCGCACTCAACAAGGACGTGCGCTTCGAGGCGGTGGCGACCGGCCGCGACGACGTCGCGCTGCTCGGCTTCACGTCGGGCACGACCGGCGAACCCAAGGCGACGATGCACTTCCATCGCGACCTGCTGATCATCGCCGACGGCTACGCGAAGGAAGTGCTTGGCGTGACGCCCGACGACGTGTTCGTGGGATCGCCGCCGCTCGCCTTCACCTTCGGGCTCGGCGGGCTGGCGATCTTCCCGCTGCGATTCGGCGCCGCCGCGACACTCCTCGAAAGCGCGACGCCGCCGAACATGGTCGAGATCATCGAGACCTACAAGGCGACCATCAGCTTCACCGCACCGACCGCCTACCGCGCCATGCTGGCAGCCATGGACAAGGGGGCCGACCTTTCTTCGTTGCGCATCGCGGTCTCGGCCGGCGAGACGCTGCCGGCGCCGGTCTTCGACGACTGGACGCAGAAGACCGGCAAGCCGATCCTCGACGGCATCGGCGCCACCGAGATGCTGCACATCTTCATCTCCAACCGCCTATCCGACATGGCTGCGGGCCGCACCGGAAAGCCGGTCACCGGCTACGAGGCGAAGATCGTCGACGAGGACATGCGGGAAGTGCCGCGGGGTGCGGTCGGCCGGCTTGCCGTGCGCGGCCCGACCGGCTGCCGCTACATGGCCGATATCAGGCAGAAGATGTATGTGCGCGGCGGCTGGAACCTGACCGGCGATTCCTTCGTGCAGGACGAGGACGGATTTTTCCATTTCGCCGCGCGCTCCGACGACATGATCATCTCGTCCGGCTACAACATCGCCGGACCCGAAGTGGAAGCGGCGCTGCTGGCCCACCCGCATGTCAAGGAATGCGGCGTGATCGGCGTTCCCGATGCCGATCGCGGCCAGATCGTCGAGGCGCATGTCGTGCTGGTCGAGGGCGTCGCAGGCGACGAACTGACCCGCAAGATCCTGCAGGACCACGTCAAGGCGACGATCGCGCCCTACAAATATCCGCGTTCGGTGAAATTCATCGACGCGCTGCCGAAGACGCAGACCGGCAAGATCCAGCGGTTCAGGCTGCGGGAGAAAAAATGACCGATTTCGCACGTACCCGCGCGCTCTTCGACATCCCGGAAGGGATGATCTACCTCGACGGCAACTCGCTGGGGCCGCTGCCGGTTGCCGCCAAGGAGCGCGTGGCGACCATGCTCGCCGACGAGTGGGGCAAGCACCTCATCAAGGGTTGGAACGCCGCCGGCTGGATGAACCAGTCGCGCCGCATCGGCGACCGTGTCGGAAAACTGATCGGCGCGCCCGAGGGCACCACGATCATGGGCGACACGCTGTCGATCAAGGTCTACCAGGCGCTGGCCGCAGCGCTCGACCTCAATCCCGGCCGCCAGGTGGTGCTGTCGGACAGCGGCAATTTCCCGTCCGACCTCTACATGGCGCAGGGCCTGATCGGCTCGCTCGGCCGCGGGCTGGAGTTGAAGGTCGTCGAGCCGGAAGCGGTCGCCGATGCGATCGACGAGACGGTCGCGGTGCTGATGCTGACCGAGGTGGACTATCGCACCGGCCGGCTGCACGACATGAAGGCGCTGACCGCGAAGGCGCATGCGGCCGGCGCACTCACGGTCTGGGACCTGGCGCATTCGGCCGGCGCGCTGCCGGTCGACCTGATTGGCGCCGGTGCGGACTTCGCGGTGGGCTGCACCTACAAATATCTCAACGGCGGACCGGGCGCGCCGGCCTTCATCTATGTCGCGCCGAAGCACCTGGAGACCGCACGCCCTGCCCTCTCCGGCTGGCTCGGCCACGAGGCGCCGTTCGCCTTCGACCTCGACTACCGCGCGGGGGCCGGTATCGACCGCATGCGCGTCGGCACGCCGCCGGTCATCGCGCTCACCGTGCTCGACGCAGCGCTCGACGCCTGGGAGGGCGTATCGATGGCCGACGTCAGGGCGACGTCGATCGCGCTGTGCGACCTGTTCATCGCCGAGGTGGAAAAACGCTGTCCGGACCTGGTGCTCGCCACCACGCGCGACGGCGAAAGACGCGGCAGCCAGGTGTCGTTCCGCCACCCGCAGGGCTACGCCATCATGCAGGCGCTGATCGCCAGAAACGTCATCGGCGATTTTCGCGCGCCTGACGCCATCCGCTTCGGCTTCACCCCGCTCTATATCGGCGAAAAGGACGTGCTCGGCGCAGCCGCCATCCTTGAGACGATCATGAAGGACCGGCTGTGGGACCGGCCGGAATACCACAGGAAGGCGGCGGTGACATGAGCGGGAAACCCTACGACCCCTCCTCCGAGGGCGCGCAGATGTCGTTTTCCGGGCGCATGTCGTACGGCGACTACCTGCGTCTCGAACGCGTGCTCGACGCGCAGGAGCCGCTGTCGTCCGCGCATGACGAGATGCTGTTCATCATCCAGCACCAGACTTCGGAACTCTGGATGAAGCTCGCCATCCACGAGATCCGGGCCGCCATGCTGGCGATCCGCGAAGACAGGCTGCAGCCGGCCTTCAAGATGCTGAGCCGGGTCGCGCGCATCTTCGAACAGCTGACCGGCGCGTGGGACGTGCTGCGCACCATGACGCCGAGCGAATACACCGAGTTCCGGGCGTCGCTCGGCCAGTCCTCCGGCTTCCAGTCCTGGCAGTACCGGGCGATCGAGTTCCTGGCCGGCAACCGCAACCTGGCCATGCTGAAGCCGCACGAGCACCGGCCCGACATCACCGCGAAGCTGGAGGACATCCTCGCGGCGCCGAGCCTTTACGACGAGGCGCTGCGCCTGCTCGCCCGCAACGGCTTCGACATCGGCGGCGAGGACAAGCGCACGGACTGGCGCGAGACGCGGACGGAGAACCAGAAGGTGCTCGACGCCTGGAAGGCCGTCTACCGCGAGCCGACGACCCACTGGATGCTCTATGAACTGGCGGAGAAGCTGGTCGACTTCGAGGACTATTTCCGCCGCTGGCGCTTCAACCACGTGACCACGGTCGAGCGCATCATCGGACTGAAGCGCGGCACGGGCGGCACGGCCGGCGTCTCCTATCTCAGGCGCATGCTCGAGGTCGAACTGTTCCCCGAACTCTGGAAAGTCAGGACGGAACTCTAGGACATGGATTTGACGAGGGACTTGATGAACGAGATCCTGCAGCCGGAGGGATGGGCCAAGCCGATCGGCTATGCGAACGGCGTCGCGGCGCGCGGACGACTGGTGTTCGTTGGCGGCCAGGTCGGCTGGAATGGCCAGCAGCAGTGGGAAACCGACGACTTCGCCGGCCAGGTCCGGCAGACGCTGGAAAACATCGTCGCCATCCTCGCCGAGGCCGGCGCAGGGCCCCAGCACATCACCACCATGACCTGGTACTTCACCTCCAAGCAGGAGTACCTCGCCAACCTCAAGGGGCTCGGCCAGGCCTACCGCGACGTGATCGGCAAGCATTTTCCGGCGATGGCGGCGGTCGAGGTGACGGCGCTGGTCGAGGATCGCGCCAAGGTCGAGATCCAGGCCATCGCAGTCGTGCCGGACTGACGCGCGGAGCGCGGGAGAACAACGTGAAGCTGACTTTTTCGGAAAGCGTGACCGGCAGCGTCGTCGACGGCGTGCTGGTCGCGACGATCGACAATCCGCCTGTCAACGCGGCGTCGGCCGACATGCGGCAGGGGCTCCTGGCTGCGATCGACCATGCGGCGGCCGCGCCCGACATCGAAGGCGTCGTCATCACCGGCGCGGGGAAGACCTTCGTCGGCGGCGCCGACATCCGCGAGTTCGGCAAGCCGATGGCCAGTCCGCTGCTGCCGGACCTGATCGGCCGTATCGAGGCGAGCGACAAGCCGGTGGTCGCCGCGATCAACGGCGCGGCGCTGGGCGGCGGGCTGGAGATCGCGCTCGGCTGCCACCACCGCGTCGCAGCGCCCGTTGCGAAACTCGCCCTGCCCGAGGTCAAGCTCGGACTGGTGCCCGGCGCAGGCGGCACGCAGCGCCTGCCTCGCCTTGCCGGTGTGGTCGCAGCCGCGGAGATGGCGGCGACCGGCCGCATGGTCGGCGCAAACGAGGCGCAGGCGCTCGGCATCGTCGACGAGGTGGCTGGCGACGACCTAGTCGCGACGGCAGTTGCGGCCGCGCGCAGACTTGCCGGCACGCCGCCGCGCCGCACCGGCGACCTGCCTGTGCCGGCAGCGGACGGCGGAGCGGTCGAGACGATGGCCGCCAAGGTGCTGGCGCGTGCGCGCGGGCAGGAAGCGCCGGCTGAAGCATTGCGGCTGGTGCGCGCGGCGGCAGGACGTGCACTGGCCGAGGGGCTGGCCGACGAACGGGCGACGTTCCTGCGCCTGCGCGATTCCGACCAGTCGAAGGCGCTGCGCCATGTCTTCTTCGCCGAACGCGCCGCCGCGAAGATAGAGGGGCTGGACGGCGTGGAGCCGCGGCCGGTCCAGACGATCGGCGTCGTCGGGCTCGGCCTGATGGGGTCCGGCATCGCGGTCGCCGCGCTCGACGCAGGCTACGCGGTGACCGGCGTCGACATGACCGCGGAGGCCGCAGCCAAAGGCCGTGACCGCATTGCCGCCCTGCTCGATCGCAATGTCGCCTCCGGTCGGCTTGACGCCGCCGGGCGCGAACAGCGGCTGGCGCGGCTCAGCACGTCGGACAGCATGGCCGACCTGGCGGACGCCGATCTCGTCATCGAGGCGGTGTTCGACGATCTCGCCGTGAAGACGGCGCTTTTCCGGATGCTCGACGGCATCGTGCGGCCAGACGCGGTGCTCGCCACCAACACCAGCTATCTCGATCCCGACGCGCTCGCCGCGCAAACCGCGCGGCCGGAACGCGTCGTCGGCCTGCATTTCTTCTCGCCGGCCAACGTGATGCGGCTCATAGAGGTAGTGAACTGCGCGAAGACGGCGCCCGACGTGCTGGCGACCGCGTGGGCCGTCGCCAAGAGGCTCGGCAAGCTGCCGGTTGTCTCCGGCGTCACCGAAGGCTTCATCGGCAACAGCATCTTTTCGGCCTATCGCCGCGAGGCCGAATTCCTGCTCGAAGACGGCGCGCTGCCCGAAGAGATCGACGCGGCGATGCAGGGCTACGGTTTCGCGATGGGACCCTTCGCGGTGTTCGACCTTGCCGGGCTGGAGATCGCCTGGGCGCGGCGCAAGCGCCAGGCGGCGACGCGCGACCCCGGCGAGCGCTACGTCGAGATAGCCGACCGGCTCTGCGAAGCCGGCCGCTTCGGCCAGAAGGCCGGCCGCGGCTGGTATGCCTATCCCGACGGCAAGCGCACGGTCGACCCTGAGGTGACCGCGCTGATCGAGGCGGCGCGGGCGAAGAAGGGGATTTCGCCGCGCAGCATCGATGCCGACGAAATCGTGGCGCGCCTGCTCGGGGCGATGGCAGCCGAGGGCGACAGGCTGCTTGCAAACGGCATCGCCCAGCGGGCCAGCGACATCGATCTCGTGCTGATCAACGGCTACGGCTTCCCCGCCCACAAGGGCGGGCCGATGTTCGTTGCCGGGCGGTAGCAGTAGTCGCCCCTATCGTTGCGGGGTCGAGAAGTCCTGTCCCGTCCAGGAAGCAGGCTCGTCCACCACCGCTTCGGCCTCGATCTCGACTTCGTAGTCGCCGATCAGGTCGCCGGCCTGGATCATCGTGTTGGCGGGCATGATCCCGCCGAACACGCGGCCGTGCGCGCGCGACGCCGGCTCCCACCTGGCGGCGTCCTTCAGGTAGATGCGCGTCCTGACGACGTCTTCGAGCCGCCCCCCGAGCGCCGAAATCGACGCGGCGATCTTGTCGAGGATGTAGGTCGTCTGGGCGGCGGGATCGCCGGGCGCAACGCAGCGATCGGCGCCGTGGGTGGCAGTGGTGCCCGACACGCGGATCGTGTCCCTGACGCGAACGGCGCGGCTGAAGCCCGCGACCGGCTCCCACACGCTGCCCGACGACACCCGCAGGCGCCCGGGACGGCCGGGCACCGGCGTCGCACTGAACACCGAGGGAATGGCGTCGAGATGGTGGCTGAGGTCGCCCGACGCCGTGAGATAGGGCGGCTTGCGGTATTCGTCGCCGCAATCGCCTGGAACAGGCTTCGTCGCGGCAAAAGCCGCGTCGAGCAGCGAGCGATCCTCGGCGTCGAGCGCGAAGCCGAAGACCTTCAGGTTGTCGTCGCGATGTTCGCTTTCGCCGAGCCGCGCGCCGATGATGGTCGCCGCCACCGCTTCGTGCTCCAGCACCCAGCGCGACGCCACGTTGGAGAGCGAAACGCCATGCTTGCGCCCGATCCCCGCGGCCGCGGCAAGAATGCCCTGGAAGGCCTGCCAGCCGCCGGCGACGTCGATGAAGCGCTTGTATTTCGAGCGGCTCCAGTCGTGAATTTCGGTCGGCTCCGGCCGGTCCAGCCATTTTTCGGAAAGGAAGCCGCCGCAGAGCGTGCCATAGGCGAGCAGCTTCACGCCCTTTTCCGCGCAAAGGGCGGAAAGCTCGCCCGCGGCCCGGCGGTCGACAAGCGAGAACGAAACCTGGTTGGTAGCGAGCGGAACGCCGTCGGCGAGCGCCACGCGCAGATGCGCGGCATCGAAATTGGTGACGCCGATGGCGCCGATCAGCCCCTCTTCCTTCAGCCTCGCCATTTCGTGCAGGGCATCCAGCCAGGCCGGATGCTCGAAGGTCCACCAGTGGAACTGCAGGAGGTCGACCTTCTCGACGCCGAGACGGTCGAGCCGCTCCTGCACACCCTTGCGCACGATCTCCGCCGTCATCGGCCCCGGTTCGGGGCACCATTTGGTGAAGGCGAGCGGCTTTTGCCCGGCCGGATAACGCGCCAGCAGCCGTCCCGTGATGATTTCGGCGCTGCCGTAGTGGTCGGCCATGTCGAAAGTGTCGAAACCCGCGCCCGCGTAGCCTTCGAGCGCATCGGCGCCGCGCTCGGGATCGATGATCTCGCCGGACTTCTCGATGTCGGCGACCTGCCAGAGGCCGCAGACGAGCCGGCTGATCGAGAGATTTTCGGCGATTGTCGTGCGGTCAGGACTTCGGGGCATCAGGAGCCTTTGCATCGGGTTGGGCGCGCGGGCCGACATGGCGGGAGACGACGCGCTCCTCGCCCAGGATGCCGCGCGGGCGCAGAAGCAGGATGGCGCAGAGCGCGACGCCGATCATGACGATCTGCAGCGCGGCCGCCCGTGCCTGCTGGCCGGGCGGGAAGAGTTCTGAAACCGCGCCGGCCGAGGCCGCCCAGATGCCCCAGACGAGGATCGCGCCGAGGATCGCGCCCTTGTTGTTGCCCGAGCCGCCGACGATCAGCATGGCCCAGACCTGGAAGGTCAGCATGGGCACGTAGTTGTCCGGCGCGATGAAGCCGATGAAATGCGCCTGCACGGCGCCCGCCAGCCCCATGATGCCGCCGCCGATGGCGAAGGCCTGCAGGCGGAACCTCGTCGCGTTCTTGCCCAGCGCCAGCGCCGCCTGCTCGTCCTCGCGGATCGCCCGCAGCACCCGGCCCCACGGGCTGCGGGCCAGCCGCTCCAGCACGAGGTAGAGCATCAGCACGATGGCGACCAGCACGCCCAGATTGGCGAGGCTGAAGAACAGCGGATCGCCGGCATGGTCGGCGAAGGGGCGCGGGATGAAGCCGATGCCGAACGGGCCGCCGGTGACCGGCTCCAGGTTCAGCGCGACAAGCTGCACCACGACGGCCACGCCGAACGTGGCGATGGCGAGATAGTCGGCGCGCAGCCTGATCGTGAGCGCGCCGACCAGGAAGGAAACGAAGCCGGTGGCGATGGCACCGCCGACCCAGCCGGCCACGATGGGCAGGCCGAAACCGCCGAGGCGGTTGGGGTCGTCAGGCGTGGTGAGCAGCGCCGAAACATACGCGCCGACCGCCACGAAGCCGGCGATGCCGACGTTGAACAGCCCGGTCTGTCCCCACTGCACGTTGAGGCCGAGGCAGATGATGGCGTAGGTCAGCGCCATGGTCAGGAAAAACGCGCCGTAGCTGACAAGCTCAACGCTCATTCGACCCTCCCGAAGAGGCCCTGCGGGCGCAGGAGCAGCACCAGGACGAGGATGACGAAGGCGATGGCCGCGCGCCATTCCGCCCCGACGAGCTGAACGGCGAAGGCTTCAGCCAGACCAACGACCAGGCCGGCGACCATCGCGCCGGGCACCGAGCCGATGCCGCCGAGGATGGCGGCGGCGAACAGCGGCAGGAGCAGGTCGTGGCCCATCTGCGGCCTGATCTGGACGATCAGCCCGGCGCTGACACCGGCGATGCAGGCAAGGGCTGCGCCCAGAAGCCAGACGATGCGGACGACGCGGCGCACCTCGACGCCGGCGACGCCGGCAAGCTGCGGGTTCTCGCTGACGGCGCGCATGGCGCGGCCGATCGCGGTGCGCGACAAAAGCAGGTGGACAGCGACGACGAGCGCAGCGGCGACGCCGAGCGACAGCAACTGGTCGGGCGTGGCGCGGATGCCGAAGCCGAGCGGCATGGCGATCTGCAGCGCCTTGGAGAAGTAGAGCGGCTGAGAGGTGAAGATGAACTCGAGCAGCGAGCGCAGGGTCAGCGCGGCGCCGAAGCTCGCCATGACCATGATGATGACCGAGCTCCTGCTGGAGCGCAGGCGGCCGAACAGCAGCGCGTCGACCAGAAGCGCGAGCCCGCCGTTCAGCGCGACCGCGACCAGCGTGGCCAGAACCAGCGCCCAGCCGAAGGAGAAGGGCCCGATCGGCGTAGCCAAGCCGCCGAACAGCATGCCGAGCGCGCCGGCCACGACCAGAGCGAAATAGGCACCCCAGGAGATGAATTCGCCATGCGCGAAATTGGCGAAGCGCAGGATCGAGTAGGTGAGCGTGACGCCGACCGCGCCGAGCCCGATCATCGAGCCGGCGACCAGCCCGTCCATCAGCGCCTGCGGGTTCATGGCGCCACCGTCGCGTGGCGCCGAGCGCCGAGATAGAGCTCACCGACCAGCGGATCGTCGGCGAGGCCGGCGGCGGTCCCTTCATGCGCGACCTTGCCCTCGACGAGGATCACCGCACGGTCGGCGATCGCCAGCGCCGCCTTCACGTTCTGCTCGACCAGGACGATGGTCACGCCTTTCGCGTTGATCTCCTTCAGGCGGGCAAACACCTCCGAGACGATCTTCGGCGACAGGCCGGCGCTCGGCTCGTCGAGGATCAGCACGCTCGGCTCGACGATCAGCGCGCGGGCGACGGCGAGCATCTGGCGCTGGCCGCCCGACAGCGCGCCGGCGCGGCGCGAGGGCCGCCCCGCGAGGTCAGGGAACATGGCGTAGAGCGCCGCGATCCGCTCGCTGCGCTTTTCCTTCGGCAGGATGTCGGCGGCGAGCAGCAGGTTGTCGTGGATCGACAGCGTGGCGAAGATGTTCTCGGTCTGCGGCACGAAGGCCAGGCCGTGCCTGATCTTCTCGTGCGCAGGCACGTCGGTGATGTCGGCACCGCCCAGCGACGCCTTGCCGGAATGAACGGGGACCAGCCCCGCAATGGCCTTCACGAAGGTCGACTTGCCGGCGCCGTTGGGGCCGAGGATCAGCACCAGTTCTCCTGAGGCGACGCGGAAGTCGACGCCCCGAACGATCGGCAGGTCGCGCTCATAGCCGGCGACCAGAGCCTCCGTCGACAGCACCGTGGACGCCGCGCCGGCCATCACGCCACCCCGCCGAGATAGGCATCGACCACGGCCGGGTCGCGCACCACGTCGTCGGGGGCGCCCTCGGCCAGGAAGCGGCCGCCCGCCATGACGACGACGCGCGAGCAGAGCTGCGCGACCATGTCCATGTTGTGCTCGATGAGCAGGATCGAGACGCCCTGCGCATTGAGCTCGAGCACGCGGTCGACGATGAACTGGAGCAGCGTCGGGTTGACGCCGGCAGCCGGCTCGTCGAGCAGGATGGTATCGGGGTCGGCCATCAGGATGCGGGCGAGTTCGAGCAGCTTGCGCTGGCCGCCGGACAGCACCCGCGCCGGCTCGTGCTCCAGCTTCGACAGCGTGACGAAGTCGAGCAATCCCCTCGCCTTCTCGACCGCCGCGCGCTCCTCGGCGGCGACGCGGCCGGGCTTGACGAGGTTCAGCCAGGCGCGCTCGCCGGACTGGCGCTGCGCGCCGGTCAGCACGTTCTCCAGCACGGTCATCTCGGCGAAGGGACGCGGGATCTGGAAGGTGCGGCCGACGCCGGCGCCGATGCGCGTCTCCGGCCCGGCCCTTGTCACGTCCTTTCCATCGACAAGGATGCTGCCGGCATCCGGCTTCAGGCTGCCGGCCAGCAGGTTGAACAGCGTCGTCTTGCCGGCGCCGTTGGGCCCGATGAGGCCGAGCAGTTCGCCGCGCTGCAGGGCGAGCGACATGCCGTCGACGGCGCGCAGCCCGCCGAACGCCTTGACCACGCCACGGGTCTCCAGCGGCGGAGTGGCGAGGGTATGGGCGAGGTCCGGATCGGGTTGCATCGCGCTTGCCACGATTCTTGATCGATGATGTTTGATCAAACTTTACAGCCGGAAATTTTGCAACTACAAAAATCGGCAAGGCGCCGGCAGCAGGAAATGGCGGTCTGGATGAGCGTGTCGAAGGCAGAGTTCGCGGTCTGGCGGGAGAACCTCGGGTGACCCCGCGGCGCGCGTTGTCACCGGTCGGTCGCGAGACCCTGCACGACCGGGTCTACGCCGAACTGAGGCGCTCGCTGATCCACGGCATGTTCGACGCCGGCGCATCGCTTCGCATCCAGGACCTGGCCGCGACGCTGCAGACGAGCACCATGCCGGTGCGCGAGGCGCTCGGGCGGTTGGTGTCCGAGCAGGCGCTGGAATCGCTGCCCAACCGCACGGTGCGCGTTCCGGTCATCACCCGCGAAAAGCTGGAAGACCTCGCCCGTGCGCGCTGCCTGATCGAGGGCGAACTGACCGCGCTGGCGCTGCCCCGGCTTGCCGCCGAGGATTTCGCCAAACTGCGGCAGCTGACCCGGGAATGCGAGGCCGCCTTCTCCGCGGACGATCCCGACAAGCCGCATCATACCTCCGAACTCAACCACGCCTTCCATTTCTACATCTATCGCGCGGCGGGATCGGCGGTGCTGATCCCCGTCGTGGAAAGCCTGTGGCTGCAGTCCGGACCCTATGTCCGCGCCGCCGCGCGCATCCATGACGAACTGCGCGACATGTCCGGCACGCACCATCACTGGGCGCTGATCGACGCGCTGGAGCGGGGCGACCGGAAACAGGCGATCAAGGCCCTGACCAACGACATCACCCGTTCGTTCAACCTGGTGCGCCGGGGCCTGGAGGACGCCGACGCCGGCGAGAAGGAGCGCGCCTATGGCTGACAAACGAGACGACACGTTCGAACTGTTCGACCTGCGCGTCGAGGTCGTCGCCGACGAGGGCGCGAAGATCTATTGCGGCGCCAAGGTGGGCGACCATTTCGAACTGCGCGGCGAGATGCTGCACCTGCCGCCCGGGCAGGGAATCTCGATCTACTCGCTGGCGTCCGCGCTGCCGCTCCTGGCGGCCAAGCAGCGGCAGACCCACAAGAACGACTGGATGACCACCGACGCCGAGATCGCGTGTCCCGACCCGCATTGCGGCTCGCGCCTCAGGATCACGCGGGTGGCGGTGCGCAAGTTCAGCCATGCGGAAACCACCGCGGTGCCCCTCGATGACTGACATGCAACGCATCAAGCTCGCGCCCGACTACGAGATTTCGCGCGTCATCCGCGGCGGCTGGCAGCTGGCCGCGGGCCACGGCGCCGTGAAGAGCGACGATCCCGTTTCGGACATGATCGCCTTCGCCGACGCCGGCATCACCACCTTCGACTGCGCCGACATCTATACCGGCGTGGAGGAGATGATCGGCCGCTTCCGCCTGCGCTACCGCGACCTGCGCGGGGAGGAAGCGCTTTCCCGTATCAAGGTGCACACCAAGTTCGTGCCCGACCTCGAGGTTCTCAGGACCATCAGCAAGGGCTATGTCGAGGGCGTCATCGACCAATCGCTGAGGCGGCTCAACCTCGACCGCCTCGACCTCGTGCAGTTCCACTGGTGGGACTATGCCGCGCCGATGTGGCTTGAAGCCGCGCAATGGCTGGAAGAGCTCAGGCAGGCCGGCAAGATCCACAAGGTCAGCGCCACCAACTTCGACACCGAACGCATGCTGCACATGGTGCGCGCAGGCGTGCCGCTGACATCGATGCAGGTGCAGTATTCGCTGCTCGACCAGCGCCCCGCCAAGCGCATGGCCGAAGCGGCGGCCGAGAATGGAATCTGGCTGTTCTGCTACGGCACGGTCGCGGGCGGCTTCCTTGGCGACCGCTGGCTCGGCCAGCCGGAGCCGCACGACTTCGAGAACCGCTCGCTGATCAAGTACAAGCTGATCATCGACGACCTCGGCGGCTGGGACCTTTTCCAGGCCCTGCTAAGGGCGCTGCGCGGCGTCGCCGACCGCCACGGCGTCGACATCGCGACGATCGCCAGCGCCGCGATGCTGCCGAAAAGGGCGGTCGCGGCGACGATCGTCGGGGCGCGCAACCGCGACCACCTCGCCTCCAACCTCGCCATCTCCAGCGTCTCGCTGACGGCGCAGGACCACAACGAAATCGACGCCGTCCTCGCCCAGGCCAGCGAACTGGACGGCGACGTCTACACGCTCGAGCGCGACCGCCACGGGCGGCACGGCTCGATCATGAAATACAACCTCAACAAGGGAGCCGCCTGAGACGGCGTCCCGCCCGCTTCTATCGCCTGAAACACCGAAGCCGCTCGGGGAGAGCGTCGAACCAAAAGGGGAATGACCATGAAAAAACTTCTGCTCGCTTCAACGCTGCTGGCGACGGCCGCCTTCGCGCTGCCCGCCGCCGCGCAGGACTGCAACGTCACCGTCGGCGTGGTGATGGAACTGACCGGCCCGGCCGGGGCCTACGGCCAGGCCGGCGCGAAATCGGTCGAGATGGCGTTCCGCGACTTCAACGAGGCGTCCGGCGCCGACGGCTGCAAGCTGACGACCGACACGCGCGACAGCCAGAGCCAGGGCACCGTCGCGGTCGACCAGGCGACGCAGCTGGTCAACATCAAGAAGGTGCCGGTCATCATCGGCGGCATCATTTCGTCGGTGTCGATCCCGATCCTGACGTCGGTGACCGCGCCGGCCGGCGTGGTGCAGGTGTCGCCCGCCTCGTCCTCGCCGACGCTGACGGCGCTCGGCCGCGACGGCAAGACCAACGGCGTGTTCTTCCGCACCATCACCTCGGACGCGCTGCAGGGCACGGCTGCCGCGAAATACGCCATCGACCAGGGCCTGAAGAAGCTCGCCATCATCCACGTCAACAACGATTTCGGCGTGAACATGGTCAAGGAATTCTCGGCCGCCTTCGAAAAGCTCGGCGGCACGATCACCTCGACGACCGCCTACAACGAGAAGCAGGCGAGCTATTCGTCGGAGGCGAGCGCCGCCATGGCCGGCGAGCCGGAGGCGCTCTACCTCGTCAGCTACCCGGTCGACGGCGCGACGATCGCCCGCGCCTGGATCTCGGGCGGCGGCGCGGCGAAGTTCCTGCTCAACGACGGCATGAACTCGCAGGAGTTCATCGACGCGGTCGGCGCGCAGTATCTCAACGAGGCCTACGGCACGTCGTCGGGCACCTCGAAGACCGCCTCGACCGACTATTTCTACGGCGCCTACGAGGCCTTCTCGGGCGGCATCAAGCCGGACGCGCCGGCCGCCGACCGTTCCTATGACGCAGGCGCGATCGTCGCGCTCGCCATCGCCAAGGCTGGCAAGGGCGATTCCGCTGCGATCAAGGCGGCGATCCCCGAGGTCGTGTCCGCCGACGGCGAGCCGATCCCGGCCGGCAAGGACGGCTTTGCCAAGGCGCTCGCGCTGATCAAGGAAGGCAAGCCGATCAAGTACGAAGGCGTCATCGGCCCGATCAGCTTCGACCAGTATGGCGACATCACCGGCCCGTTCCGCCTCTGGCAGATCAAGGACGGCGCGGTGACGACCGTCGGCGAGATGAGCGCCGAGGACGTGGTGAAGCTGAAGGCCGACCTGGCGAAGTAACATCGCTGCTTGGGCCGGCATCCCAGGCTTGTCCCAGGGATCGGCCGGCCCCAACGGTCAGGCAGGAATGGCGTACATGCCATTCCTGCCGACTTGGCAGATGCTCGGGTTGGCACGACGGAAATTGCGTTGCCGTCCGCAAACTGAACGGCCGCCGAAAGGCGGCCATTCATTCTTTCAGCTATCGAACCGCGTCGGCCGGTACGCGCCGCGCCAGTAGAGCAGCGCCTCGCCGACATCGTTGGTGCGCACCGCCGCGACCGACCCGACGATGATCGAATGGGAGCCGCGGTCGATCATCTCGTCGAGCCGGCAGTCGAAAGCAGCGGTCGCGCCCTTGAGCAGCGACGCGCCGGTTTCCAGGGTGAACCAGTCGGCGCCGGCGTAGCGGTCCGGCCCCTTGATACCGCCGAAGCCCGAAAAGCGCTCGGCCACCGGCTGGTGGTCGGCGGCAAGCGACGACACCCCGAAATGGCCGTAGCGCTCCATGACCGGCCATGTCGACGACGAGCGGTTTACGCAGGCGATCACTTTCGGCGGGCTGGCCGACAGCGACACCATGGAGATGACGACGAGGCCGGTGCGGTCGTCGCCGACGCCGGCGGTGATGACGCTGACATTGCCGACGATCATGCGCATCGCCGCGCGGAAGTCGGCGGCGTCGACCGTCGGGCCCTGCAAGACGGCGGTCATCGCCGCCGCCTATGCCGCGGCAGCCGCAGCGGCGACGGGCACGCGGATGCCGCGTTCCTCGAGCAGCGGCAGGACGTGATCGCGGAAATAGGGGAACTCCTCGACATAGTCGACGAAGGACAGCGTCGTGCCGCGGAAGCCCGCCGCATGCAGCGCCGCAATGCCTTCGGCCACCTGCTCCGGCGTGCCGGTCAGCGGGAAGCCGCCATGGCCGGCCGCCATGCGGTCGCGGATCAGCGCAAGCAGATCGTGCGGGAAGGACTGCGCATGCGCGAACTGCAGCCGCACCAGGTTGTCGACGGCTTCCCAGTCGGCATTGGCCTGGCCGAAATGCTGCAGGTAGTCCTTTGCTTCCTTCTCTGTCGGGCGGCACACCACATGGCTGAAGGTGAGAACGTCGATGTCGCGGCCCGCCGCCTTCCCTTGCGCTTTAAGCGCTGCGATCTCCTCGCCCGAGCGCGAAAGGTCGATCGCCGGGGTGAACAGGAAGTCGGCGTTCCTGACCGCGAACTCGCGGCCCTGGCCGGAGCCCGCGGCGTTGATGATCGGCAGCGGCGCGGACGGCCTGGGATCGCCGAGCACGTTCTTGAGCTGGAAGAACTTGCCGTCCCAGTCGAAGGCCTCGTCGCGGCCCCACAAAGCCTTGACGACGTCGAACCATTCCTGCGCGTAGCCGTAGCGCGTCTCATGGTCGTCCGGCAGTTTCAGGCCGAGCGCCTCGTATTCCGGCTTGTTCCAGCCGGCGACGATGTTGAGGCCGACGCGGCCGCGACTGATCTGGTCGATGGTGGCGAGTTGCTTGGCGACCACCACGGGATGGTTGGCCGCGGTGTGGATGGTGGCGAAAACGGTGATGTCGCTGGTGTGCGCCAGGAGGCCGGCGGCCCAGGTCATCGTCTCGAGTACGCTGCCGTGGAAGTTGGTCTCGCCGCCATAGCCGATCCAGCGGGCGATCGGCAGCATGAAGTCGATGCCGGCGCCGTCGAGCAGCTTTGCGAGCTTCAGGTTGTTGTCCCAGGAACTGTTCCAGCGTTCCGGCAGCTTGGTGACGGTCATGCCGCCCGAGCAGTTGGACGCGAACGTGCCGAGCAGGAACTGATCACGATTGAACATGCGGTTGCGTGGCGAAACCATCGCATTCTCCTCCAGATTGTTACCCCGGTTTTAGATTTATTTTATGATAGAAAGTCTATTTGAAAATCGAGGTGGACGCAAGCGGGGCGCTGAGGCAGTTTCCGGCCGAGGGGGAGAACCCGATGAAAAACAGGCAGGCAGGCCCGCAAAAGCCGCTCGACCGATCCTGGCACCTGGCGCGCACGCCCGAGGAGATGGATGTCGCCGACCTGGAATACGCGCTGATCCGCTGTTTCGAGGCGTTCGGCCACTGGCAGGCGGAATGCCTGGCGTCGGTCGTCGAGTTCCAGGCGAGCGGACCGGAAAACGCGCTGCTGCACATGATCCGCGCCAACGACCGGCCGAAGAGCGTGCGCGACCTCGCGCACATGGCCAACCGGCAGGACGTGCCGAACATCCAGTACAGCCTGCGCAAGCTGATCAAGGGCGGGCTGGTGGCGAAGAGCGGCAGCGGACGCGCCGGCGTGACCTACGAGGCGACCGCGCTCGGCCGCGACGTCTGCGACCGCTATGCCGACGTGCGCGCCGACCTCCTGGTGCCGTCGATCGCGCGGCAGCCGGACCTCGCCAAGCGGCTGCCGGACGCGGCGCATGCGCTCGACCTGATGACCGGCATCTACGAACAGGCCGTGCGCGAGGCGGCCACGCACCGCCACCGGCCGGGCCGCCCCGACGCGGAGATGCCGGCCAAGACCCCGCAACAGAACCCCCGCAGAAGGAACTGACCATGCCGAAGCCAGCTGCAATGCGGATCGCCGCGACGCTGTGCCTTGCCCTGATGGCCGCGCCGGCGCTGGCCGAGGAAGCGCCGACAGGCATCAAGCGCACGCCGCTGCAGGCGATCGACTTTCCCGAGGGCTACCGGACCGTGACGGGGCTCGCCGAAGTCGCGCCCGGCCATGCCTCCGGCATGCACACGCATCCCGGCATCGAGACCGGCTACGTGCTGGAAGGCGAGGTGCTGATGAGCGTCGAGGGAGAGCCGGACCGAATGCTGAAGGCGGGCGATTCCTACGTCGTCCCATCCGGCGCGAAGCACGACGTTAAGAGCATCGGCAGCGTGCCGGCGAAGGCCGTCAGCGTGTTCGTGGTCGACAAGACGAATCCGCTGGCGAGCCCGGCGAAGTAAGTGAGCCTCACCCTCAGGCAACATATCGCATCCGCCCCCTCCACCACGCTTCGCGTGGTCCCCCTCCCCCGCTTCGCTGGGGAGGAACCGGCGCTGCGGCCATCCGCGACCTTGATCCTCCCCCGTTTACGGGGGAGGGGGACCGCCAAAGGCGGTGGAGGGGGCGGAACGATAATCCGCTTACCCTACCCCCTCACCCCCGCCTGCCTCAGCAGCGGCAGCACGCGGTCGCAGAAGAAGGGCAGTTCCTGCGTGTAGTTGACGAAGGAGAGCGCGATCCCCTCGTAGCCCTGCGCGGAGATCGCGACCATGTCCTCGGCGATCTTCTCGGGCGTGCCGACCAGCGGATAGGTGCCGGCGCCGCCGGCGAAGCGCTGGCGGTAGCGGTCATAGGCGTGCGCGTCGTGCGACTGCGAAAACTCCTTCTTGCCCGCCATGTGCTGGTCGACGGCGGCGTGGTCGGCCAGCGTCACCGCGTAGCGCGTGTAGTAGGCCTCCGCCTCTTCCTGCGTCTCGCGGCAGACGACGTGCGCGACGGTGTAGCAGCCGACCGTGCGGCCGGCCTTTTCGGCACGCGCGCCGATGTCGGCGACATGCCGGCCGGCGTCGGCGATCTCGGAGAAGGTGGTGAACAGATAGTCGCAATGCGCGGCGGCGAAGTTGCGGCCGGGGTCGCCGAAGGCCGCATTCATGGTGACCGGACGCGGAACCTGCAGGCTCGCCGGCCGGCTGACCGCCTCCTTCAGGCGATAGTATTCGCCGTCGAAGTCGATCGGTTCGTCGGCAGCATAGAGCCTTTCGACGATGTCGATCCACTCGGCGGCCTGATCGTAGCCTTTCTCGACCAACGGCGTGCCGAACATGCCGAATTCCTTCGGGTTCCAGCCGCAGACGATGTTTAGGCCGGCGCGGCCGTGGCTGATGTGATCGACGGTGGCGAGCGCCTTGGCCGCGTAGAGCGGGTGCACCAGCGGCACATGCACGGTCATGAAGAGGCCTATGCGCTCGGTGGCGGCGGCGAGACCGGCGGCCCAGGTGAACGTCTCGAAGGAATGTTCGCGGACCCGGTTCCGGCCGCCGAACCCCTTCCAGCGGGCGATCGGCAGGAAGAACTCCAGCCCGGCGCGGTCGGCGACCTGGGCCGCGGTCAGGTTGTCGTCCCAGGTCGCCTGCCAGCGCTCCGGCACGTCGGTGATGGCGAGGCCGCCATCGGCATTTGCCGAAAAGACGCCGAGCTTCAGGCGGTTCGATCCCTTGAGCGGATGCTGCTTGATCATGCTGGTCCTCCCGACCCGGCCCTCACGCTACGACGGGTCGGAAATATTTCAAGCCTGAAATAGTGCCCGGACGCGCCGGCGGCGGCCGATCGGGCCTGCCGAGCGCCTGCCGCAGGGGTAACGCTAATTTTTTAAGCTTAAAACTTTTGCCTTGAAATGCGCTCCGGTTCGGATAGCATCGAAGGCCGAAACGCGTGGGACAGTGGCCTGGACATCGGCTTGGGGGGCCGTCGCACGCAGCGTTGCCCGAGTGTGCGCGAAGGGTCCGGTCTTGTCGTTCCTGCCACCGCAATCGTCATCTTCGGCGAAAGCCCGCTACGCGTTCGACGGCATTCGCGCCCAGATCCGCGACCTGCATACCGAAACCATCGCCAACCTCGCGCTGCGCGCCAGGGAACTCGGCGACGTCATCGCGCTCTGGTACGGCGAAGGCGACCTGGCCACGCCGTCCTTCATAAGCGACGCCGCCAAGGCGGCGTTCGACGACGGGCTGACCTTCTACATCCCCAACATGCGCGGCTACGGCCCGCTGATCGAGGCGCTGTCGGCCTACCAGTCGCGCCTGCACGGGCAGCCCATCCCCACGACGCGCACCACCGTCGCGCCGAGCGGCATGCAGGCGCTCTACATGGCTCTGGAACTGCTGGTCGACGTCGGCACCAACGTCGTCTACGTGGCGCCGCAATGGCCCAACATCCACAACGCCATCCACCTGATCGGAGGCGAGCCGCGCCCGTTCGCGCTCGATTTCGACGGCGACTGGAAGCTCGACCTCGACCGTCTGTTCGCGACCTGCGACGCGCGCACCCGGGCGATCTTCCTGTCGACACCGTCGAACCCGACCGGCTGGACCGCGAGCCGCACGGAGATGGAGGCGCTGCTCGAGTTCAGCCGCCGCACCGGCGTCTGGATCATCTCCGACGAGGTCTACAACCGCCTCTATTTCGACGGCGACTGCGCGCCTTCGATCCTGCAGGTCGCCGAGGACGGCGACCGCGTGCTGTCGGTCAACAGCTTCTCGAAGGCCTGGGCGATGACCGGCTGGCGCGTCGGCTGGCTGACCCACCCCTCCGGCGTCGCCGACCAGATCGGCGCGATGACGCAATATATCAACAGCGGGACGGCCGGCCCGATCCAGGCCGGCGCGACCGCGGCCATCACCCGGGGCGAGCCGCTGGTGGAAGAGATCAAGGCGCGCATCCGGACCGGCCTCGACCTCGCCTATGACAGGCTTTCGCACATTCCGGGCATCGTCCTGCCGACGAAGCCGCGCGGCGGTATGTACGCCTTCTTCGCGATGGAGGGCGAGAGCGACTCGCGCCGGCTCTGCGCGGACATCCTCGAAAAGGCGCGCGTCGGCCTCGCGCCCGGCTACCTGTTCGGCGACGCCTCCGCCGCCTTCGTCAGGATGTGCGTCTATCGCGACGCCGCCCAGATCGAGACGGCGCTGGAGCGCATGCTCGCCATGAAGAATTGACGCCGCGCGGACCAGCGGCGGCAAAAGACCGGCGGGGAGGACTCGTCCGGACCAACAGAGGGAAAGAAAGATGAAATTCACCCGTCGCAACCTGATCATCGCCGCAGCCCTGGCCGGCATCGCCGCCGGCCCGGTCTCCGCCTTCGCCGAGGGCGTGCTCAACGTCGGCTCCTACCCGAACAACCCGCCTTTCGAGTTCAAGGCCGAAAGCGGCAACTTCGAGGGTTTTGAGGTGGACATCGTGACCGAGGCCGCCAAGCGCGCCGGCATGACCGTCAACATCGAGGGCTACGACTTCCAGCCGCTGTTCGCCGCCACGAGCTCGGGCCGCATCGACGCCGCCATCTCCTCGATCACCATCACCCCGGAGCGGCTGGGCTCGCAGTCCTTCACGCAGCCCTACTACGATTCCGACATGGGCGTCGCCGCCAAGACCGACGGCATGGTCAAGGGGCTGGCCGACCTCAAGGGCAAGGTCGTCGGCGTGCTGAGCGGCTCGACCGGAGAGAAGTGGTCGATGGAAAACCAGGCCGCGCAGGGCTTCAGCGAGGTCAAGGGCTACAACACCCAGCAGGACGTTCTGCTCGACCTCGCCGCCGGCCGCGTCGACGGCGTCGTCAGCGACGTTCCCGGCATGGACTACGCCTTCACCAAGATGCAGGGCCTCGCCGTCGTAGAGCGCATCAAGACCGGCGAGCAGTACGGCCTGATGATGACCAAGGATTCGCCGCTGCTCGGCAAGATCAACGACGCCATCACCGAGATGAAGAAGGACGGCACGCTGCAGGCGATCCACAAGAAGTGGTTCGGCACCGACGCGCCGGCCGATTCCTCGACGGCGGCCGAAGCGCCGATGCCGAAGGCCTGACGGCCCCGGAACCTGTCGTGGTGAATCGTGCCGGCAACCGCCGGCACGATTGTTTTGGGTAGGGACGCACATGACATTGCTCGACACCTTCTTCAACGGACAGGTCATGATTTCGGCCTTTCCGGCGCTGATGCGCGGCCTCGTCAACACGCTGAAGCTCGGGCTGCTCGCCGTGGGCATCGGCATCCCGGTCGGGCTGGTGATCAGCCTGGTCCGCCTTTATGCGCCGAAGCCGCTGCGCTGGCTTGCCATCGGCTACATCGACATCTTCCGCGCCATGCCGGTGCTGGTCGTGCTGATCCTGATCTACTACGCCCTGCCCTTCGTCGGCATCCGCCTGTCGTCATGGGCGTCGGCGACGCTTGCGTTCACCTTCGTCATGTCGGCCTATTCGGCGGAAGTCTTCCGTTCCGGCATCGAGAGCATCCCGCAGGGCCAGTTCGAGGCGGCCCAGGCGCTCGGCCTGCCGTTCCTGCTGACGCTTCGCAAGGTGATCCTGCCGCAAGCGGTGCGCCTCGTCATCCCGCCGACCACCAGCAACTGCGTGTCGATGTTCAAGGACACGTCGCTGGCGTCGGTGGTCGCACTGCCCGAGCTCCTGAAGGAAGCCAACAACGCACAGGCGCTCTACGCCAACCCGTCGCCGCTGATCGGCGCGGCGCTCGTCTACCTGATCTTCCTGTGGCCGATGGTGCGGCTGGTCGGCATGCTCGAGCGCAAGTTCAAGGTCGAGAAGACGCGCTGAGCGCCGGCCTCAAGACCCCCGCAATATCCGAGGAACGTCCATGAACCAGCATTCATCCGCCGCCGCAGACGCATTTCCCGTCGACCGCATCCGGACGATGTTTCCCGCGCTGCAGAAGGCCGGCGATTTCATCTTCCTGGACAACGCCGCCGGAGCGCAGATCCCCCAGAGTGTGCTCGACGCCGTCACCGACCATCTTGTCTCGCACAACGTGCAGCGCGGCGGCCGCTACGGCCGCAGCGTCACCGTCGACCGCGTGATCGACGAGGCGCGCCAGAGCGTGGCGATCCTCATCAATGCCTACCGCCCCGAGGAAGTCTGCTTCGGCATGAACGCGACCTCCTTCATCCGCCTGGTCAGCCTCGGCATCGGCCAGATGATCGCCGCCGACCGGACGCGCGACGAGATCGTCGTCACCGACATGGACCACGACGCCAACATCGCGACCTGGCTGGCGCTGCAGGCGCAGGGCGCGAAATTCGTCTGGTGGCGGATGCGCGAGGACGGCAACCTGCATGTCGACGATCTCAAGCCGCTGGTCGGCGAGCGCACGCGCCTCGTCGCCTGCACGGTCACGGCGCATGCGATCGGCTCGATCGTCGATGTCGCCTCCGTGGCCAGGATCGCGCATGCGGCCGGCGCCGAAGTCTTTCTCGACAGCGTCCACTACGGGCCGCACGGGCTGATCGACGTGCAGGCCTGGGACTGCGACTACCTGGTCTGCTCGGGCTACAAGAACTTTTCGCCGCACATGGGCTTCCTGTGGGGCCGCTTCGACCTCCTGAAGCGCCTGCCGACCTTCCGCGAGGACTTCATTCCCGACGAGCCGCCCTACAAGGTGGAAGCCGGCACCTTCATCTACGAGAACGTCGCCGGCATGGACGCCGCCGTGCGCTACCTCGAATCCATCGGCCGCAACTTCGCGCCATCCAACAACCGGACGCGCCGGGAAAACATCGTCGCCGGCATGACCGCCATCCGGCAATACGAACTCGTGCTGGCGCTGGCGATGATGAAGGTGCTGCACGAATGCGGCGCGACGATCTACGGCGTCGCCGACGAAGCGAGGCTCGACGAGCGTGTGCCGACCTTCTGCTTCAACATCGGCAAGCTGTCGCCGCAGCGGATCGTCGAAGAGATGGCGAAGCGCGACATCGGCATCCGCGACGGCCACATGTACGCGCCGCGCCTGATGAACCGTCTCAACCTGTCGATGGATTCCGGGGCGATCCGGGCGTCGCTGCTGCACTACAACACGCTGGACGAAGTGCGCCGCTTCGGCGAGGCGCTGAAGGCGGTGATCGCGAAGCTGAGCTGAGACGGCACCTTCCCTCCCCTTTTTGGGGAGGGAGACGACTGCCGGAGGCGGCGCGACGGGTGGGGCGGCCGATGAACGCGAGACGTCCCTTTGAGCGTCGCGCATAAAGACGCGGGCCCGGTCGGCACTTCCCGCCACCCCTCACGTCAAAGTAGCGGAACTACAAGCCTACTCGCCGTAGCCGATGATGCCCTTGACCTCGAGGAAGTCGTGGATCGCCCAGTCGGCGTATTCGCGGCCGTTGCCGGACTGCTTGTAGCCGCCGAACGGGGCGAAGGTGTCCCACTCGGGATAGTTGATCGACACCTGGCCTGCGCGGATGCGCGAGGCGATCTGGCGCGCATGGTCGATGTTCTTCGATTGCACGTAGCCGGCGAGGCCGTAGACGGTGTCGTTGGCGATCTTCACCGCCTCGTCCTCGTCCTCGTAGGAAATCACCGACAGGACCGGCCCGAAAATTTCCTCCTTCTCGATCGCCATGCCCGGCTTCACATGGCCGAACACCGTCGGGCGCACGTAGTAGCCGCGGTTGAGATGCTCCGGACGGCCCGGGCCGCCGGTCACCAGCGTGGCGCCCTCGGCGATACCCTTCTCGATGAGGCCCTGGATCTTGTTGAACTGCAGCTCGCTGACAACGGGACCGAGCTGGGTGTCTTCCAGGCGCGGGTCGCCGACCTTGTGGGCGTCGGCAGCCTTCCTGGCGACCTCGAGCGCCTCGTCATGGCGGGCGGCCGGCACCAGCATGCGGGTCGGCGCGTCGCAGGACTGGCCGCTGTTGCCGAAGCAGGCGTTGACGCCCTTCCTCACCGCGCGCTCGAAATCGGCGTCGGGCAGGATGATGTTGGCCGACTTGCCGCCGAGCTCCTGCGCCACGCGCTTGACGGTCCTGGCGGCCGTCTCGGCGACGATGATGCCGGCCCGCGTCGAGCCGGTGAACGACACCATATCGACATCGGCATGGCCGGCCATGACCTGGCCGACGTCTGGCCCGGTGCCGTTGACCATGTTGTAGACGCCCTTCGGCGTGCCGGCGGCGTCCATCACTTCGGAGAAGACAATGCCGGAGATCGGCGCGATCTCGGACGGCTTCAGCACCACCGTGCAGCCCGCCGCGATCGCCGGCGCCACCTTGCAGACGATCTGGTTGAGCGGCCAGTTCCACGGCGTGATGAGCGCGCAGACGCCGATCGGCTCCTTGACCACCATGGTGGAGCCGCGCCGTTCGGAGAAGGAGTAGTCCTCCAGCGCCTTGATGGTCGCTTCCATGTGCGCCCTGCCGGCCCAGGCCTGCGCCTCGCGCGCCCAGGTGATGGGCGAACCGTTTTCCTGGCTGACCGCCTGCGCGATGTCCTCGTAGCGCTCGTTGTAGACCTCGAGGATACGCCTCAGGAGCGCCAGCCGCTCCTCCTTGGTGGTCAGCGAGAAGGCCGGGAACGCCGCCTTGGCGGCAGCGACCGCCCGGTCGACATCGGCCGACGAACCCACCGAAATCTGCGTGTAGGCCTCTTCGGTCGACGGATCGATCACGTCGAGAAGCGCCGGCTTCACCGGGTCCACCCACTTGCCGTCGATGTAGAATTTCAGATGGTTGCTCATGCTTGCTCGCCTCTTCGATCGATTGCGGCATCGGCATAGCACAAAAGCGCGCCGCTTTGCGCCACATGCGCGCCTGCGCCGTGTCGCCACGACGACATTGTGCCAGCCTTAAACGTCAATCCAGCCGGTAGACGCGCGCCGCCGTGTTCCAGAAGATGTCGGCCTCGACCGTGGCCCCATGCGTCGCGACCGCCTTGCGGTGGGCCGCGATCAACTCGGCGTGGCTGGTCCAGAGTTTTTCGATCGGGAAGTTGGAGCCGAACATCAGCCGGTCGCTGCCGAGGATGTCGATGGCGTTGCCGACCACCGTGGCGATCACCTCCGGGTCGTTGCGATGCGCGAAGGTCCCGAGGCCGGAAAGCTTGGCGTAGAGGTTAGGCGCCTCGGCAAGCGTGCGCAGCCCCGCCTTCCATTCCTCGACGACCGGCGCGGCGAGGCCGGTCAGCATGCCGGCGTGGGTGAGGATGAAATCGGTTCCGGGGTTCTCGCCGACGAGTTGCAGCCCGTCCTTCATCTGCGCGGGAAAAAGCTGGAGGTCGAAGGAAAGGCCGTAGTCCTTCAGACGCGCGACGTTCCTGCGCACAACGGGGTCGATGACCTGGTCGGCGGATTTTGCGAAGCGGAAGGCCGGCGTCTCGTGCCAGTGGAGCTGCATGCGTACCCCGCGCAACAGCGGATACTTCACCAGCCGGTCGATCTGCTGCCTAACGTCGTCGACGGTCATGTCGGCATAGCCGACGATGGCATGCGGCCAGCCCGTCCGCGCCGCCGTCTCGGCCAGGAAGGCGACCTCGTTCTCGAAATCCTCCTTCGCCCAGTTGGTTTGCACATAGACGGCCTTCTCGACGCCGGATCCTTCCTGGTCGGCGAGGAATTCCTCGATCGGGTAGTCGCGGCGGATCGCCTCGTAAGGCCCGAAAATGCGCGGCACCATGGGTCCGACCAGCCAGGGCTGGTCCTTCTGCCGCCAGATGTGGAAGTGGGAATCGATGGCTTTCTGCATCAGGAGTTGCTCCTCCAGAGAGAGGCGGCCGGTGGCGCCGGCCGGGCAAGCGTCAGCACGAAATCGGCGAGGCGTGGAAGCGACGAGCCGTCGACCAGATCGTCGAGCCAGGGCAGGATCGCCTTCAGGGCGGCGGTCTGTGGCGAGAAGCGCGGATCGCCGGCGAGCGGCGTGGCGAGCGTCAGACGATGCGCGCGCGCGCCGAGCCGCCTGATTGCCGTCTCCATCTCGGCATGGTCGCCGCGCTCGAGACCGTCCGACAGGAGCAGGACGGCAGCGCCGCGGGCGAAGGCGGCAAAGCGCGGCACCGAGAGGAAGGCGAGAAGCGTCGGGCCGATGCGGGTGCCGCCGTCCCAGTCTTCCACCAGCGCGGCGGTGCGGCCAAGCGCGGCATCGGCGTCGCCGCGCCTGAGCGCGCGGGTGATGCGGGTGAGCCGCGTCCCCAGCGTGAAGACCTCAACGCGGTCGGTCGCCTGCACGGCGGCATGGGCGAGCTTCAGATAGTCGCCGGTATGGAGCTTCATCGAGCCTGAAATGTCGATCAGGATCAAGAGCCGGCGCGCGACAGTCGGGCGGCGGCGCAAAGGCGGCGCCGGCACGTCGCCGTCGGCGCGCACGATAGTGCGGAGCGCACGGCGGAGATCGGGCGTGCCGCGGGAATTCGTCCGCACCGAACGCAGGGAGCGCCGCTGCGGCAGGGCGGACGGAAGCACCCTGCGGAACTGGCCGAGCGTCTCGCGGTCGGCCAGGAATGCGCGCTGGCCGAGCCGCTCCAGGGCGGAGGCGGTTTCGCCGCCCTCCTCCTGCCTGAGGTCCCGCCCGTCGCCCTGCTGTTCGACGCCGCTGTCGTCCTTCACCTCGGTGTCTTCGTCGCCGCGCGCGTCGGCCGTGACGGTCGCCTCGCCGTAGAAGTAGCCGCGAAACAGCGCATCGAACTCGACCATGCGGTCGGCGGATGGGCCGAGCGTGGCAAGGGCCGCCTGCCGGATGTCCTCCATCGAACGCGGCCCGAGCAGCGCCACGCCCTGCATGAAGGCGATGGCCTGTTCGCCTGCGACTGAAAAGCCGAAACGCCTGACATGCCGGGCAAAGCCGGCGAAGGGACGCGCACCTTGCGGGAGGGGGGTCACGCCATCGCCTTTTCCAGGATGCGGTCGAGTTCGGGATCGAGGAAGCGCATGTCCTCCTCGTCCTTGACCAGCACGCCAAGCGCCCGGCGGAAGGCTTCCGGCCAGGGGCTGCCGCCTTTCTCAAGAACAGTGGCGGCGTTGGCCCACTCGACCGCCTCGGCGATGCCGGGCGGCTTGGCCAGCGGCCTTGCGCGTATCTCGCCGACCGCATTCGCCACTGCGCGGGCGGTGGCTTCCGCCACCGCGCCGGCGCGCAGCATGATGATGGCGGCCTCGCGGTCCGCGTCGGGATAGGCGATCCAGTGGTAGACGCAGCGGCGGCGCAGCGCCTCTGCCAGCTCGCGCGTTCGGTTCGAGGTGAGCACGACCAGCGGCTGGCTCGCCGAACGGATCGTGCCGCGCTCGGGGATCGTGATCTGGAAATCCGATAGGAACTCGAGCAGCAACGCCTCGAACTCATGGTCGGACCGGTCGATCTCGTCGACCAGCAGCATGCTGCGCTCCGGATCCTGCAGGACCTGGAGCAGCGGCCGCGCGATCAGGAAACGGTCGTCGTAGATGTCGACCTCGCGCTCGCCCGCCTGGCGGATGGCGAGAAGCTGGCGCTGGTAGTTCCATTCGTAGAGCGCGTGCGCGGCGTCGATGCCCTCGTAGCATTGCAGCCGGACGAGATCGCGCGAGAGAAGCGCGGCGACGGCTTTCGCGGCCTCCGTCTTGCCGACACCCGGCGCGCCCTCGAGCAGCAGCGGCTTGCCGAGCCGGATGGCGAGGAAGATGGCGGTGGCGAGGCCGTCGTCGGCGAGATAGCGCATGTCCGCGAGCCCGGCGGCGAGGGATTCGGGCGACGCGGCGATCTGGTCTGCGGCGGGCCTCATAGTAGCGAACGCAGGTGCGAGGCACCCCCCTCTGGCCTGCCGGCCATCTCCCCCTCAAGGGGGGAGATCAGCCTGCACCACGACTTTCGCCAATCTCCAACCTTGAAGGCGATGCAAGGCGGTTGCCGCAGCCGATCTCCCTCCCTGAGGGGGAGATGGCCGGCAGGCCAGAGGGGGGTGTTCACGCAAACGGACATCGCCTTTGCGGGCCTAACCGGCGCGCTGTTGCTTCAGTGCCCTGAGGACGCGTTCCGGCGTGATCGGCATCGTGTCGATGCGCACGCCGACCGCGTCGAAGACGGCGTTGGCGAGCGCCGGAATCTGCGGGTTGGCGCACATTTCGCCGGGACCCTTGGCGCCATAGGGGCCGTCTGCGGCGGGGCGTTCCAGAACGACGATCTCGGTCTGCGGGAGGTCGCCGGGGCCAGGCATCAGATATTCGTTGAAGTCGACGCCGGCGTGGTCGCGGCTCGGATAGTATGGCTCGGTCGTCTCGTAGAGCGCGTGGCTCATGCCCATCCAAGAGCCGCCGACAAGCTGCTGCTCGACCATCTTCGGATTCAGCGCACGGCCGATCTCGAAGACGTTTTTCACCGAGACGACGGTGACCTCGCCCGTCTCGTCGTCGACTTCGACCTCGGCCACGGTGCAGGCATGCGCATAGCAGGTCGACGGCTTCATCGCGCCGGTCTCCACCTCCGGGTAGGAGCGCGGCACCAAAAACATGCCGCGACCGGAAATCGACCGGCCGAGCTTGAAATGCGCCATCAGGGCGGTGTCGAAGATCGAGATCGCCTTCTGCGGCGCACCCTTGACGTGAATGTTGCCCTCGCCGTCCGTGTCGAGGTCGCCGGCATCGACTTCGAGCGCCTCGGCTGCGACCTCCAGCATCACCTGGCGCGCTTCCTTCGCCGCCTGGATGACGGCGTTGCCGATGCGGTGGGTGCCGCGCGAGGCGAAGGTGCCCATGCAGTGCGGGCCGGTGTCGGTATCGGCGGTGTCGATGATGACCTGCTCGGTCTTGACGCCGATCGTCTCGGCGCAGATCTGCGCCATCACCTGCTTCAGCCCCTGTCCCAGGTCGACCGAGGACAGCGTGACCATGAAATTGCCGGTCGGCGTCGAATGCACAAGCGCCTGGCTGGGGTCGCCGCCGAGATTCATGCCGGTCGGGTAGTTGATCGCCGCAACGCCGCGGCCGCGCCGGATCGCCATGGCTCTAGCTCTCCCTGTAGGACGACATGTTCATGTATTTTTCGGCGACCGGCCAGCTGGCGACGCGCGACGCCTCCTGCATGCACTCGATGAGGGCCGCGCCCGTCGTTTCCTGGCGATGCGCCTTCATGTCGCCGTCGCGGTAGGCGTTGACGAAACGGAATTCGAGCGGGTCCATGCCGATCAGGCGCGCCAGCTTGTCCATCTGCACCTCAAGCGCGAAGTCGGCGATGGTCACGCCGAAGCCGCGCATCGCCGAAGACGGCGTGCGGTTGGTATAGACGCACCAGGTGTCGACCCAGACGTTCGGGATGGTGTAGGGGCCGGGATAGTGGGCCGCGCCCTTCTGGGCGCCATAGGGCGAGTGGCGCGAGTAGGCGCCGGCGTCGGTGTAGCCCCAGACCTGCCGCGCCACGATGCGGCCGTCCTTCATGACGCCGTCCTTGAGCACGATCTTCTCGGCGGCGCGCGGCGAGGAAACCTGCATCTCCTCGTAGCGGCTGTAGATGAAGGAAACGGGCCTGCCCGTCAGCTTGGCGGCGAGGATGGCGATCGGCTCGACCGTGACGTCGACCTTGCCGCCAAAGCCGCCGCCGACCGTGCCGCCCACCAGGTGCAGCTTGTGGCCGGGCATCTGCAGGATGATCGAGGTGTTGTCGAGCGTGAAGAACATCGCCTGCGTATTGGTGTAGCAGGTGAAGCGGTCGTTGCCGTCGGGCGTGACGATGCAGCCCGTGGTCTCCATCGGCGCCTGCTCGATCGGCGAGGACCAGTAGGTCTGCTCGAGGACATGGTCGGCCTCGGCGAACCCCTTCGCGACGTCGCCGAAGCGCACCTTCCGCGACGGCCCGCTGTCGTACATGTAGTGGTTCTGGCCGTGGTGCTCGTTGACGACCGGCGCGCCGGGCGCCAGCGCGGCCTCGATGTCGAGCACGGCCGGAAGCACCTCGTAGTCGATCTTCACCCTGGCGGCGGCCTCGCTGGCGGCGCGCTCGCTGTCGGCGAGCACGGCGACAACCGCCTCGCCCTTCCAGCGCACCTTGTCCTCGGCCAGCACATGCTCGTCCTCCGGCCCGACCTGAATCAGGATCAGGACGGTGTAGAGATTGTGCGGGATATCCTTGTGGGTGAGGATGCGATGAACGCCCGGATGTCTTTCGGCCTCGGAGAGATCGATGCTCCTGATGCGGGCGTGATGGTGCGGGCTGCGCACCATCTTGAGGTAGAGCATGCCGGGAAAGGTGCGGTCGGCGAAGTAGGCCGTCTTGCCGGTAACGTGGCCGGGCACGTCGGCGCGCTGCAGGCCCTGGCCGAGTTCCCTGAGATCGTCCTTGCGCTGGTCGGCGAAATAGCTCTTCGCGAGTTTCATCTCGGACCTCACGCCGCGTTCTGTGAGTTGGAGCGCGCGGCCGTCAGCACGGCGCGGATGATCGGTTCGTAGCCGGTGCAGCGGCAGACATTGCCGGAGAGCGCCTCGACAACGTCGTCGCGCGTCGGGTTCGGATTTCGGTCGAGCAGCGCCCTGGCGGCCATGATCATGCCCGGCGTGCAGAAGCCGCATTGCGCGGCGAACTCGTCCATGAAGGCGCGCTGCAGGGGATGCAGGCGGCCGTCCGCGGCGAGCCCGCCGGCAGTCAGGATATCGGCGCCGCCGCAGGTCTCGGCAAGCGTCAGGCAGGAAAGCCTCAGCTCGCCGTCGACGATGACCGAACAGGCGCCGCAGGTGCCCTGGTGGCAGCCGCCTTTCGGCGACGTGTCGCCGAGCTTGTCGCGCAACACCTTGAGAAGCGTTGCGCCGCTTTCGACGAACTCGGCCTTCTCCTCGCCGTTGAGCGTGAACTGAACCGGGACTCTCGCCATCTTTCCTCCCTGACGGCTACTCCAGCGACATCCGTCTTGCGCGCTATTCCAGAAGCAGGCGGCGGAAGTGCACGGGGAGCACCTCCGCGCGGTACCAGGCGCTGGCGACCGCATCCGTGATCGGCTCGGTGCCCTCGCCGATCGCGGCCACCGCCGGCGCAACGTCCTCCTCCCCGAGCGTTGCGCCGGCGAGCGCCATCTCGGCGGCCCTGGCCCGGATCGGACGATCCGCCATGCAACCGAGCGCGATCCTTGCATCCCCGACGACGCCGGCGTCGACATCGAACACCGCTGCGATGCTGAGTACCGAAGTTCCCTTCGGCCGGACGCGCGACACCTTCAGGAAGCGGAAACTTCCGGCCAATGGCACGGCAAAGCTGACGCCGGCGACGATCCTGCCGTCGCGCCTGGCCAGAAACTCCTCGATGCCGAGGTCGCCCGCCGTCGTGTGCACCGTCGCATCGAGCGCAAGGAGCGCCACGGCGAAATCGCCATAGGGCGCGGCAGCGAACAGGTTGCCGCCAACCGTCGCCATGTTGCGGACCGCAGGTCCGCCCACGGCCTTCGCGGCCATGGCGATCGCCGACAGGTCCGGATGGGCGGCGACGGCCGACATGGTGACGGATGCGCCGACCGTCGCGCGACCGGCCTTCACGTCGATCACCGACAGGGCCGGATCGGTCGAGCGCACGAAGGTCGAGAACGAGACGTCGCCCTCGTTGGCCGAACGAACGACCAGCGTGCCGCCGCCGAGGTAGCGGGCGCCTGTCTCCTTGAGCGCCGAGCCGGCTTCGCCAAGCGTCGGGTAGGTCTTCAGCGCAAGCGGCATACGGGCCTCCCCGCGGTTCTACTTCTGTCCCGAGAAATGGCTCTTCAGGGCGTTGAAGCCGCCCTGGAACACGTTCTCGCCCATGCCCTTGGCGATCTCGTCGCCCTTGTCGGCCGGCGCGTCGAAATCCGCCGTCCAGACCGCGTAGGTCATGTCGCCGTCGGTGACGGGCTCGAGCTTGAGCGTCGACGTATGATTCGAGATCGGCGCCGGATGCTCGATGATGGCGTAGGTGGTCAGGAAGTCATCGTCGGAGAAGGCGACAAGCCGCTCGCGGATGGTCGCGCCGGATGCCACCTTGAACTTGCGCACGCAGCCGATGTCGGTAGCGCCGCGGCCGTCCTCGATCTCGCTCTCGACCATGCGCGGATGCCAAGCCGGCAAGCCGTTGAAGTCGCGTATCCGCGCCCAGACCTTGTCGACAGGCGCGTCGATGACGCTCGAAATCCTGATCTTCGGCACACAATCCTCCCTCGATGCGTTGAGAGAAGAGTATCCAGCGGGGCTAAACGCCGCTTATCAATGCGTCTCGATTGCTTATCGATGCGTCTGAAATTCTTTCGTTTGCCGTATGTCCCCGAAACGGGGCTCACTTCGGCGCGACCGGGTCAGGCGGCGTTCCGCGCGGCCTCGCGGTAGAGGGTCGGCGGCACGCCGGCATGGTCGCGGAAGAAGCGGGTGAAGTTACCCTGGGTGGTGAAGCCGAGGTTCCAGGCGACTGAGGTCAGCGGCTCGCGCGACCATTGCAGCTGCCGTTGCGCCTCCTGCATGCGCAGCGTGTTCCAGTAGACGTTGGGCGTCAGGCTGGTCTGCTCCTTGAACAGCGTGAAGAAGTGCGGCCGCGACAGGCCAACCGACTTCGCCACCGCGTCGAAGCAGATGCGCTCGTGGACATTGGCGCGCATCAGCTCGATCGCCCGGCGGACGCGGATGTCGAGCTGGTCGCCAGCGGCGATGCGACGGCGCCGGCCGATGGAATCGGCGGCGTCGACAAGGCAGTCGATCAGCCGCTCGATCTCATAGAAGGCGAGATCGTCGGCCCCGCCGCCGTCGAGTTCCGCATGGAGAGCGACCGCCACGCCGTGCAGCCAGTCGTCGACCGGGATCGCCGGCGAGGCAAAGATCGGCCGGTCCAGCGCCACGCCGCGCCGCCGGCATAACCATTCGGGATCGATGTAGAAGGCGAGGAAGCGGCCCGGACGCCCGTCCGCCGCGAGCGCGTGGCTGTGCGGCTCGAGCGCGTTGATGCCGGCGGCGACGGTCGGCCCGAGCTGCACCTTCTCGCCGCCGATGGTCATCTCGCCGGCGGCCCCGTCGAGCCACAGGATGATATGGGCCTCGGCATGGGCGTGGGTGACGAAATCGCTCGCGACGTTGAGCACCGATACGTGCCCGAACGATCCGCGAAAGAGCCGGATCGAGGTGGCCATCTGCTTCCTCCCGGGGTTTCGTTGCGCCGTGTGTCGACGGCCCCGCTCCGCAAAAATAGTGCTGCCGCCGCGGGCGTCCGTCAATACGGGCGGGCGCGCTCACCGGCCACGGGCGTTGTGCAGCGCAACACACTTTTCCTCTTGCGTGTTTAGTGAATTGTGTTTCAACTAAACAAATTACTCAACATCGACGCGAACCAATCACGCGCATGTTGGGCCCCGGGAGGAGAACCGGGGACGGGTTTCAGAGGCAGTCATCCGGACCGCCTCGCAAATGGGAGGTAGGCATGAAATCGACATTGAAAGTGTCGCTCGGCCTGGCTGCGGGGCTCGCCGCTTCGACCGCCATGACGGGCGCTTCGCAGGCCGAAGACCTGACGCTCTGCTGGGCCGCGTGGGATCCGGCCAACGCACTGGTCGAGCTTTCCAAGGACTTCACCGCCGCGACCGGCATCGGCATGAAATTCGAGTTCGTCCCGTGGACGAACTACGCCGACCGCTTCCTCAACGAGCTCAACTCCAAGGGCAAGCTGTGCGACCTGATCATCGGCGACAGCCAGTGGATCGGCGGTTCGGCCGAGAACGGCCACTACGTCAAGCTCAACGATTTCTTCGACAAGGAAGGGATCAAGATGAGCGACTTCGTCGACGCAACGGTCGTCGGCTATTCCGAGTGGCCGAAGAACACCCCGAACTACTGGTCGCTGCCGGCCTTCGGCGACGTGGTCGGCTGGACCTATCGCAAGGATTGGTTCGCAAAGCCGGAAATCCAGGCGGCGTTCAAGGAAAAGTACGGCCGTGACCTGGCCGTGCCAGCCACCTTTGCCGAGCTGAGGGATATTGCGGAGTTCTTCCAGAACCGCGAGATCGACGGCAAGAAGGTCTACGGCGCCTCGATCTACACGGAACGCGGCTCCGAGGGCGTCACCATGGGCGTCATGGACGTGCTCTACTCGTTCGGCTTCAAGTACGAGAATCCGGACAAGCCCTACGAAATGGAAGGCTACGTCAACTCCGACAAGTCGGTCGCGGGGCTCGAGTTCTACAAGGCGCTCTATGACTGCTGCACGCCTCCCGGCGCCTCCAACAGCTACATGGGCGAAGGCATCGACGCCTTCAAATCCGGCCAGGTGGCGTTGCACATGAACTTCGCCTTCACCTGGCCCGGACTGCAGAAGGACGAGATGGTCGGCGGCGACAAGGTCGGCTTCTTCGCCAATCCGGCCGGCCCCGACGGCGAACAGTACGCCCAGCTCGGCGGCCAGGGCATCTCGGTCGTGTCCTATTCGGACAAGCAGGACGCCGCGCTGCAGTACATCAAGTGGTTCGCCACCACCGACGTGCAGAAGAAGTGGTGGTCGCTCGGCGGCTTCTCCTGCCTGAAGTCGGTCGTCGAGGACCCGGCGTTCCCGGCCAGCCAGCCCTACGCGAAGACCTTCCTCGACTCGATGGCGATCGTGAAGGACTTCTGGGCCGAGCCGAGCTACGCCTCGCTGCTGCAGGCCTCGCAGAAGCGCTTCCACGACTATGTGGTGGCCGGCCAGGGCACCGCGAAGGAAGCGCTCGACGGCCTGGTGGCCGACTGGACGGAAATCTTCGAAGACGACGGCAAGATGTAGCCTTCGTCCTCCCAAGCCCGCCCCGCGCCATGTAGAGTGGCGTGGGGCGGAGACCCGAAGCGATGCTAGACCCACCCAGCGGAAAACCTGTCGTGACCGACACCACCACCATACTGGATCGGACGGCGGAAGCCGTGGCGCGGGCGACGCCCGACAGCCTGGCGAGGCGGGTTCGCGGCCTGTCGGACCGCATGGTCGCCTGGATCTTCATCGCCCCGACCATCGTGCTCCTGCTGGCGATCAACATCTTCCCGCTGATCTGGGCGATCCAGCTGTCGTTCACCAACTACCGCGCCAACCGGCCGAACGAGGCGATCAAGAACGTCGGCCTGCAGAACTATTCGCGCATCCTGCACGACGCCGACACCTGGGTTGCCATGCAGGCGACGGCGCATTTCGTGTTCTGGACGATCGTGCTGCAGACGCTGATCGGCTTCACCCTCGCCTACCTGATCGACCGCAAGTTCCGCGGACACGCCTTCTGGACGACCATCATCCTGGTGCCGATGATGCTGTCGCCGGCCGTGGTCGGCAATTTCTGGCGCTTCCTCTACGAGCCGCAGATCGGGCTCTTCGCCTACATCGTCTCGTTCTTCACCGGCATTCCGCCGACCGAGATCCTGATGGTGTCGTCGGTCGACCTGGCACCTTGGGCGATCATCATCGTCGACACCTGGATGTGGACGCCCTACGTGATGCTGATCTGCCTGGCGGGCCTGCGCTCGATCCCCGACTACATCTACGAGGCGGCCGAGGTCGATCGCGCCTCCAACTGGCGCCAGTTCTGGTCGATCACCCTGCCGATGGCCCTGCCCTTCATCATGCTGGCGGTGCTGTTCCGCGGCATCGAGAACTTCAAGATGTTCGACATGGTGAACCTCCTTACCGGCGGCGGGCCGGGCTCGACCACCGAGGTCGCGTCGATCACGCTGAAGCGCGAGGCGTTCGAGAAGTGGCGCACCGGCTTCTCGTCGGCCTTCGCCATCATCCTGTTCGTCGCGGTGTTCGGCCTCGCCAACATCTACGTCAAGGTGCTGAACAGGGTGAAAAGCCGATGAGCGCGTCCGCCCATTCGGTCGTCGAGCCGAGCGTCACGTCGAAGCGCGTCGCCGCGACGCTGGTCGTGGTCTACGCGATGGTCTCGATGATCCCGCTGTTCTGGATCTTCGCGACGAGCTTCAAGACACCGCCGGATTCGATCGCCTACCCGCCGAAGATCGTCTTCACGCCGTCGATCGAAGGCTATTGCAACCTGTTCACGACGCGCACGCGCCAGACCGCCGAATACATAGCGTCGCTGCCGCCGGCGGAGAGTTTCTGCGACGAAACCACGCGCAAGCGCAACATGGTGATCGCCGGCCCCTCGAACTTCCTGCCGCGCTTCGTCAACTCGCTGATCATCGCCTTCGGCTCGACCTTCTGCGCGGTGTTCCTCGGCACGCTCGCCGCCTACGGCTTCTCGCGCTTTCGCGTGCCGCTCGCCGACGACCTTCTGTTCTTCATCCTTTCCACGCGCTTCATGCCGCCGATCGCGGTGGCGATCCCGATCTACCTGATGTACCGCGAGATCGGCCTCTCGGACACGGCGCTCGGCATGATCCTGCTCTACACGGCGGTGAACGTTTCGCTCGCCGTCTGGCTGCTCAAGGGCTTCATCGACGAGATCCCCCGCGAGTACGAAGAGGCGGCGATGATCGACGGCTACACGCGCCTGCAGGCGTTCCGCAAGGTGGTGCTGCCGCAGGCGACGACCGGCATCGCCGCGACCGCGATCTTCTGCCTGATCGTCGCCTGGAACGAATATGCCTTCGCCTCGCTGCTGACCTCAGGCACCGCGCAGACCGCCCCGCCCTTCATCCCGACGATCATCGGTGAAGGCGGCCAGGACTGGCCGGCGGTCGCCGCCGGCACGACCGTCTTCCTGGTGCCGATCCTCGTGTTCACCGTTCTGCTGAGGAAGCAGCTGCTGCGCGGCATCACCTTCGGGGCGGTGCGCAAATGACCACGCGACGGAAGCAACGATCCAACTGGCCGAAGGTCCTGCGGCGCGGGCTGATGGAGAACATCGCGACCGGTATCATCGGCATCGGGTTCCTGATGCTGTTCCAGCCCTTCGCGCTGCCGCTCTACACCTGGTCGTTCATCACGATGCTGGCCGGGACCGCCATGTTCATCGTCGTCTCGAAGTTCCCGGAGTAGGCGATGGCGGAGATCAGGGTCCAGAACCTGCGCAAGGAATTCGGAGCGTTCGTGGCGGTCCAGGATTCCAACTTCGTCGTCAACGACGGCGAGTTCTTCGTCATGCTGGGACCGTCGGGCTGCGGCAAGACGACGACGCTTAGGATGATCGCCGGGCTCGAGCTGCCGACGAGCGGCCAGATCCTGCTCGGCGGCGACGACGTCACCATGCTGAGGGCGCGCGAACGCGACATCGCCTTCGTGTTCCAGCTGTTCGCCCTCTACCCGCACATGAACGTGCGCAAGAATGTCGGCTTCCCGCTGCTCGCGCAGGGCATGCCGAAGGCCGAAATCAGGGCACGCGTCGAAGAAACCGCGCGACTGCTGCGCATCGACCATCTGCTCGACCGGCCGGTGTCGGGCCTTGCCGGCGGCGACCGCCAGCGCGTCGCGCTCGGCCGGGCGATCGTCAGGCGGCCGAAGTGCTTCCTGATGGACGAGCCGCTCGGCACGCTCGACGCCGAATTCCGCGACCTGATGGTCCACGAGTTGCGAGACCTGCACAACCGCATCCACGCGACCACGGTCTACGTCACGCACGACCAGCTGGAGGCCATGTCGATGGCCGACAAGATCGCGGTGATGAACCACGGCGTCATCGAACAGTTCGGCACGCCGCAGGAGATCTACGACCACCCGGCCACCATGTTCGTCGCCGACTTCATCGGCTCGCCGCCGATGAACTTCCTGAAATTCACGGGCGGCCTGCGCAAGGGGGCGACCGAGATCCGGGTTCAGGGCGCCGACATCGCCGTGCCGGAGGTGCGCGAGGACCTGGCCGGGGCAGACTGCGCGCTGGGCGTCAGGCCGGAACACATCCGCTTCGACGACGCCTCGCGACTGCGCGGCTCGATCTACGGGACGGAATATCTCGGGACGACGCAGATCGTGGCGGTGGAGACCGATGGCGGCATGCTGAAGGCCCGCGTCCCGGCCGACGTGCGGCTGCGCACCGGCGAGCCGGTCGGACTGGCGTTCAACGCCCAGCGCCTGTCGCTGTTCGAGCAGGCCTCCGGCCGCGCCATCCTGACGAGCGCGCGGGAAGGAGGTGCACATGGCTGACGTCTCGCTTCGCGGCGTGTCGAAGGCGTTCGGCGACACCCAGGCCATCGACGACCTGACGCTGACGATCAAGGACGGCGAGTTTGTCGTCCTGCTCGGCCCGACCGGCGCCGGCAAGACGACGACGCTGCGCCTGGCGGCCGGGCTCGAGCGTCCCGACAGCGGTTCGATCGTCATCGACGGGCGCGACGTGACCGCGCTGGAGCCGGCCGCCCGCGACGTCGCCTTCGTGTTCCAGCAATATTCGCTCTATCCACACCTGTCGGTGTTCGAGAACCTCGCCTTTCCGCTGCGATCGCCGGCCCGCAACTGGTCCGACGCGGAGATCAAGGCGCGGGTCCTCGAGGTGGCCAGGCTGGTGCGCATCGACCACAAGCTCGAGAACAAGTCGACCAAGCTTTCGGGCGGCGAGATGCAGCGCGTCGCCATTGGCCGCGCGCTGGTGCGCAAGCCGGCGATCTACCTGATGGACGAGCCGCTCTCCTCCCTCGACGCCAAGCTGCGCGGCGACCTCCGGCTCGAGCTGAAACGCATCCAGGCGGAACTGGGGTCGACCATGCTCTATGTCACGCACGACCAGATCGAGGCGATGACGATGGCTGACCGCATCGGCATACTGTCCGAAGGCCGGCTCGTGCAGATCGGCACGCCCCGGCAGATCTACACCCAGCCGGCCAACCTGCACGTCGCGGCGCGACTCGGCCAGCCGGCGATCAACCTGCTCCCCGCCGACCTGCTGCCCGAGACGAACGCGCCGGCCGGCGCGACGACCATCGGCGCGCGCACCGAGCACCTGGCGATCGAAAAGACGGCGAACGGCCATGCCGACGGGACGGTTGACTGGGTCGAGCACCTGGGCGACCAGAACCACCTGCATGTGACGGTCGGCGACCGCAAGCTGGTGACGCTGACCGACCCCGACACCCCGTTCGCCAAGGGGGACCGGGTGACCATACGCCTGCGCGAACCGCTCTTCTTCGATGGCGCAGGCAACAGGATAGCAGGGTGATGGAAGCCGCCGCGATGAACAGGATTGATCTGAAGCAACTGATCGAGGCCGTCGCCGATACGATCGCTGCGCATGCGGACGAACTGACCGCGCTCGACCAGGCGATCGGCGACGGCGACCACGGGCTCAACATGAAGCGCGGCTTCGAGGCGGTCAGGGCAGATGCGGATGGGCTCGCCGCCAAGCCGCTGCCCGAGGCGCTGAAAGCGATCGGCACGAAGCTGGTGATGACCGTTGGCGGCGCGTCGGGTCCGCTGTTCGGGACGCTGTTCATGTCGCTCGGCAAGGACCTTCCGGCCGAACCCGGCCGCGCCGACCTCATCGGAGCCTTCGGCAAGGCAATCGACGCCGTGGCCGCCCGCGGCAAGTCGCAGGCCGGCCAGAAGACGATGCTCGACGTGCTGTATGCCGTGCAGGCGGCGCTTGTCGCCGGCGAGGGCCCGGCAGACATCGCAACGGCGGCAGACGCCGCGGCCCAATCGACGGCGCCGATGAAGGCGATCCGGGGGCGCGCATCCTTCCTCGGCGAGCGCTCCGTCGGGCATGTCGATCCCGGGGCGCGCTCCAGCGCGCTGATCGTGCGGGCGGTGGCAGAAAGCCTGGAGGGCGGCGCATGAAGAACGTCGGCATCGTCATCGTCTCCCACTCGGCCAAGGTCGCGGAAGGCACGGCCGACATGGTGCGCCAGATGGTCGGCGAGGAAGTGCCGCTCGCCTGGTGCGGCGGCAATGCGGACGGCGGCCTCGGAACGCAGGTTGGCGAGATCATGGAGGCGATCGACCGGGCATGGTCGGATGCGGGCGTGGCGATCCTCGTCGACCTCGGCGGGGCCGAAACAAATAGCGAGATGGCCGTCGAGATGATAGGCGAACCGCGAAGCGCGAAGATCGTCATTTGCAATGCACCGATCGTCGAGGGCGCGGTGATGGCGGCGACGGAAGCCTCCGGCGGCGCCTCGCTCAAGGAAGTCGTCGCCACCGCGCACGAACTCGCGCCGGCGTGAACGAACGGGAAGAAGCCATGACGGCGACAGCATCAGCCAAGGTCGAAATCACCCATGCCGTCGGGCTTCACGCACGGCCATCCGTCAAGTTCACCAAGCTCGCCAAGACGTTTCCCGCGACTGTCGAGATGGCGCTCGCCGAAGGCGGCCCCTGGATCGACGCCAAGTCGATCGTCAAGGTGATGGCGGCGAAGGCGCCGAAGGGCACCACGCTCTACCTGCGCGCGCACGGCGAAGGCGCCTCGGAAGCCGTCGCGGCGCTGGTGGCGCTCGTCACGCGCGACTTCGACGAGGCTGGTGAGGGCGAAGCTCATGCCAGGAGCGCCTAGCGGCCTGTCCCCTGCCCCGACAGCCATCCGCCTGACCGGCGTGCCCGCTTCGGCCGGCTATGCAAAGGGACCGCTTTTCGGGCTCGCCGCGGCGGCTTCGCGCTACGAGCGCAAGGCCTCTCCCGCCGACGACGCCGATGCGCTGCGTTCGGCCATCGCAGCCGCCTCCGAAAAGCTCGCGGAGCTTGCCGCGCAATCGACGGGCGAAGCCGCCGAGATGCTGGAGTTCCAACTCGCCATGCTCGCCGACGATTCGCTGTCCGACCCGGCCCTTGCGGCGATCGAGAACGGCGCCGCGGCCGACGAAGCCTGGTCGGCTGCGCTGGCGGCCGAGATCGAGGGTTACGAGGCAGCGGACGACGAGTATTTCCGGGCACGCTCGGCCGACCTCAGGGACATCAGGCAGCAGGTTCTGGACGCGCTGACGGCGAGCGGAGCGGCCGAGGCGCCGGCCGGCGCCATCCTGGTCGGCGACGACATCGCGCCGACGCGCTTCCTGGCGACCGACTGGTCGAAGGGCGGCGGCATCGCGCTGGCGGCCGGCAGTTCGGCGAGCCATGTCGCCATGCTTGCGCGCTCACGGGGCGTGCCGATGGTGGTCGGTCTCGGACCGCTGCCGACGCATTTCGAGGGGGTCGCGCTGCTCGATGCCGAACACGGAAACATCCTGCTCGGGGACGCCGGCAACGAGGCCGATCTTTTCCGGGCGAATGCCGGCGCCTTCGCGGCGCGACGCCGGCAGGCGGAGGACTATCTCTACCGGCCTGCCGCGACCGCCGACGGGACGCCGGTGCGCGTGCAGGTCAACATCGCCGGCCCGGCCGATGTCGAGACCATCGATATCGCGACCTGCGACGGCGTCGGCCTGATGCGCACGGAATTCCTGTTCGGCAAGGCCGCCGGCCTGCCCGACGAAGAAACCCAGTACCGCGCCTATGCCCGCGTGCTCGAATGGGCCGCCGGCAAGCCGGTCACCATCCGGACCGTCGACGCGGGCGGCGACAAGCCGGTGCCGGGCTTCACCGTCGAGGAGAGCAACCCCTTCCTCGGCCTGCGGGGCATTCGCCTGTCGCTGGCCAACCCCGAGATCTTCCGTTTGCAGATCCGCGCGCTGCTCAGGGCTGCGGTCCACGGCGCCCTGAAGGTGATGTTGCCGATGGTCGCCGTGCCGGAAGAGTATGAGCGGGCCTTGGCGCTCTTCAGGGAGGAGGCTGACGCACTTGGCGCGGCCGGCGTGCCGCATTCCATGCCACCGCTCGGCATCATGGTGGAGGTGCCTTCGGTGGCGATCGCGCCCGAACTCTTCTCCCGCGCGGCCTTCTTCTCGATCGGCTCCAACGACCTGACGCAATATGTGATGGCGGCGGCGCGTGACAATGCGTCGGTCGCCGCGCTGAATTCGGTCGCCAACCCCGCCGTGCTCCGGCTGATCGCCGGCGTCGCCGGTTTCGGGCGCGATCATGCGATACCGGTCAGCCTGTGCGGCGATGCCGGCGGCGACCCGGCGGCGATCCCGCATCTGCTCAGGGCGGGGCTGCGCGACCTGTCGGTGGTCCCGGCGCAGCTTGCGCTTGCCAAGGCGGCCATTGCCGACGTCGCGGTCTGACATGGCGAAGAAGGCGACGCCCGCCCTGCCCGACGCTGAAGCGTCGATCCGCGCCTACAAGAGCGTGCTGTCGGCCGTCATCGAGCAACGCCCGTCCGGCACGCGCCAGCGGCTTGCCGACGCGCTCGGCAAGCACCGCAGCTTCGTCACCCAGATCACCAGCCCGGTCTATTCGACGCCGATCCCGGCCAAGCACCTGCAGGCGATCTTTTCGGTCTGCCACTTCAGCCAGCAGGAGCGCGACGCCTTCCTGGCGCCCTACCGGATCGCGCATCCCGGCAAGGCTCCCGTGGACGGCGAGATGCGGCGCACGCGACACGTTTCGCTGGTCGTGCCCGATCTCGGCGACGCCAAGCAGAACGCCGCGCTCGACCGCGCCATCAACGAATTCATCCACAGGATCACCAGCATCGCCGGCAAGGGCGGATAGGCAGCAGGCCACCCGCATCGCAGGCAGAGGGGCCGACGGTGCGGAACAGCGGAGGAAATCGCATGAAGAAGTTCATCAACGGCGTCGACACCGTGCTGGCCGAGAGCCTCGACGGCTTCGCGGCCGCGCATTCCGACATCCTGACGCTTGGCGGCGGACACAAGTTCATCCGCCGCAAGGTCCTCAAGCCGGGCAAGGTGGCGCTGATCTCGGGCGGCGGCTCGGGCCACGAACCGTTGCATGGCGGGTTCGTCGGGCAGGGCATGCTCGACGCCGCGTGCCCCGGCCAGGTCTTCACGTCGCCGACGCCCGACCAGATGATGGAGGCCGCCACCGAGGTGAACACCGGCGCGGGATGCCTCTTCATCGTCAAGAACTACGAAGGCGACGTGATGAACTTCGACATGGCCGCCGAGATGTCGGAAGGCGTCATGCACGTGGTGACCAATGACGACGTCGCGGTTGAGGATTCGCTCTACACGACCGGCCGGCGCGGCGTGGCGGGAACGCTGGTCGTCGAGAAGATCGTCGGCGCAGCGGCGGAGGAAGGCCGCTCGCTGAAGGAACTCAAGGAGCTCGGCGACACGGTCAACCGCGCGACCCGCTCGATGGGTGTCGCGCTGACCTCCTGCACGGTGCCGGCGGCCGGCAAGCCGACCTTCGAGATCGGCGACGGCGAGATGGAGTTCGGCGTCGGCATCCATGGCGAGCCCGGCCGTCGGCGCGACCGGCTGAAGAGCGCGGACGCGATCGCCGAGGAAATCTGCGCGGCGATCGTCGGCGACCTCGGCAGCGCGGCAAGAGGCAACGCGCTGCTGTTCGTCAACGGTTTCGGCGGCACCCCGTCGATGGAGCTCTACCTGATGTACAACAGCGCGCGAAAGCTGCTGGAGAAGCAGGGCGTGACCGTCGTCCGCTCGCTCGTCGGCAGCTACGTTACCTCGCTCGACATGGCGGGCTGCTCGATCACGCTGACCATGCTCGACGACGAAGCCGCGAGGCTGTGGGACGCGCCGGTGCATACACCGGCGCTGCGCTGGGGGATCTGACCTCTACGCGTCGGTCGCCGGCAGGCCGCCGAGAAGCCCCCGCGTGATGCTGCCGTCGGGCGGCAAGAGCGGGATGAGGCAGGCCTGCAGCGCGTGGTAGAGGTCGGGCTTGCCCTGGAAGACGCGGTTGACCGGCTTCAGGGCGGAGTCCAGCTCGGGGAACCAGCCGCCGTTGCGGTGGTCGATCAGGTGGTTCATGGCAAATCCCCAGATGCGGCGGTACCATTCCTCGTAGCGCGGGTCGGGATCGACCGCGCCTAGCACCGCGCCGGCGCAGATGCCTTCCGCGCAGGGCCACCAGAAGCGGTCCGAGCGCGCCGGCCGGTCCTGCCAGTCGAGCGTGTAGTAGAAGCCGCCGGTGTCCGGCGCCCAGCCGATCTCGACGGTCTTCAGGAAAAGTCTTTTCGCGGCGTCGATCAGCCAGTCGTGCTTGCGGTCGCCGAGTTCCCAGAGCTGGACGAGCAGGCGGCTCCATTCGAGCGCGTGGCCGGGCGTGGTGCCGGCCGGCCGGAAGGTCGGGTCGCCCTCATAGTCTCGATCGACCTGCCAGTCCCCGGTAAAATGTTCGGCGACGCGCCAGCCCTGCTCGCGCGCATGACGGCCGATGATGAGCGCGGCGATGCTCTCGGCCATCTCGAGATAGGACTTCTCGCCGGTCGCCTCGTAGGCGGCCATCAATGCCTCGGTCAGGTGCATGTTGGAGTTCTGGCCGCGATAGTCGCCGAGCGGCGACCAGTCGGCGGCGTATTCCTCGGTGGTGGCCCCCGCCGCCGCATCCCAGAAGCGGGTGCGCAGGATCTCGGTGACGTCCGCCAGCAGGCGGTCGGCGTCGGGATGGCCGACGACCTTGGCCGACGACGCCGCGAGCAGCACGAAGGCGTGGCCGTAGGCCTGCTTCTTCGGGTCGGTCGCAGTACCGTCGTCGACACCCCAGAAATAGCCGCCGTGCGCGCCGTCGCGATGGCGCCGCCACAGGAACTCCATGCCGTGATCGATCATGCGGTCGGCGCCGGGCAGGCCGAGCAGGTGGGCAATGGCGAAGCAGTGCACGGTGCGCGTGGTGTCGTGGATCTGGCGCACGACGCCGCCGTCCCCGGCCGCCGGAAACGGGATGCCGCGGTCGTCGAGAGGGAAGAAGCCCCCGGCGGGATTGAAGCTGCCGTGCTGGAAGAAGTCGAGCAGGCCCATCGCCTGGCCGAGCAGCCAGCGGCGATGCGCCGGGCGCTGGGCGAAACGTGGACCGGCGGTGCCGACCCACTGCGTGCTGGCGTCGTCCGTCATGATACCCTCCTGCGATGCTTCAGCGAACACCGATGGCGGCGGTCAGCCCGCCATCGATGACATGGTCCGATCCGGTGATGAAGCCTGCCGCGGGCGACGCCAGGAAGGCGACGAGGTCCGCGACTTCCTCGGGTTCGCCGATGCGGCCGATCGGATGGGCAGCGCCGAAGCGGGCGAAGGCCGCATCGATGTCCGCGTCCGGCCCGTCAAAGGTGCGCGCGGCAAGCTCGAGGATGGGCGTGCGCACAGAGCCCGGGCTCACCGACACGACGCGGATGCTGTCGGCGGCGAAGTCGAGCGCCATGGCGCGGGTGAGCGCGTGGATCGCGCCCTTGGAGGCGACGTAGGCGGCCACGCCGGGCTGGCAGGCATGCCCCTGCACGCTGGAGATGTTGACGATGGCGCCGCCGCCGCGCGTGCGAATCAGCGGCACGCCCCAATGCGCCGTCAGGTGGATGGAGCCGACATTGACCGCGAGGCAGCGCTGGAAGGTCTGCGGATCGGTGGAGACCGCGTCGCCGTAAGGATGCACCGCCGCAGCGTTGACGATGATGTCGAGGCCGCCGAACTCGAGCTCCAGCGCGCGGAACGCCGCCTCGACCTCGGCCGGGACCGCGACATCCACCCTGCGCACGGCGATCGCCCCGTCGGTGGCTGCGAGCGCCGCGTTGCCGGCCTCGTCGATGCCCAGCGCGAGCACGCGCGCGCCGCCGCGGGCAAGCCGCAGCGCGACCGCCCGGCCTATGCCTGTCGTCCCCGTGACCAGCGCCACCTTCCCGGTGAAATCCGCCATCGTCATTGTCCCTCAGGCCGCGTCCGGCAGACGCCTGTCGTCCGCCTTGATCAGGTCTGCCCCCTTTTCGGCCAGGCAGTAGGTCGCCGCAACGGTGTTGGCCGAGACGATCGCCGGCATGATCGACGCGTCGACCACCCGCAGCCCGGCGACGCCGTGCACGCGCAGCGTCTTCGGATCGACGACCGCCTCCTCGCCCGGACCCATCGCACAGGTGCCGACCGGATGGAACAGGGTGCCGACCCGCTCGCGGATGAAGGCGTCGAGCGCGCCGTCCGACTGCACCTCCGGGCCGGGATCGATCTCGGCGTCGATATGCGGCTCGAACGGCTTCTGGGCCATGATGCGCCGCGCCAGCCTGACCCCCTCGCGCAGCACCTGCATGGTGCTGTCGCCGCGGAAGAAGTTGTAGAGGATGGACGGCTTGTCGCCGGCATCCGCGCTGTTCAGCGCCAGGCGGCCGATGCTGCCCGGACGGAGCTGGCAGACATGCATCAGGAAGCCGTGGCCGGTGAAGCCCGAGGCTGCCTGGGTGTTGGCGCGCCCGGTGCAGAAGAACAGCTGTGTGTCGGGCCGCTCGCTCGCCGGGTCGGTCGAGACGAAGCCGCCGCCTTCCCCCGTGGTGGACGAGAACAGCCCGCGCCGGCGCAGCAGCCAGTCGCCGACATGGAGCACGTTGCGCGGCAGCGCCTTCCACGAAATGCCGTAGGGCGTCGTGGATTTTGCCCGGTACTCCAGCGTGACGTCGAGATGGTCCTGCAGGTTCTCGCCGACACCGGGCAAGTCGCGGACGACATCGATGCCGTGGCGGGCGAGGTCGCGCGCGCGACCGACGCCCGAAAGCATCAGGAGATGCGGCGACACGAACGAGCCGGCCGACAGGATGACTTCGCGGGCGTCGAGCGTACCGGTTTCGTCGCCGCGCCGCCACGCGACGCCGGTTGCCCTGCTGCCGTCGAACAGCACCTTCGTCACCTGGGTGTCCGGGATGACCGTCAGGTTCGCCCGGTGGCGAACCGGGTCGAGATAGGCGCCTTCGGCCGTGACGCGCTGGCCATCCTTCTGGGTGAAGGTGTAGAGGCCGACGCCGCCCTGGCGCGGGCCGTTGAAATCCGGATTGAGCGCAAAGCCGGCAAGGCGTGCCGCCTCCAGATAGGCGAAGGCGAGCGGATTGACGCTGCGCAGCGGGGCGATGTTCAGCGGCCCCGAAACGCCATGATAGGCAGGATCGACATCATCGTAGAAGGGTTTTCCGTCGACGCGGATGCGCCGGCCGGACGCAGGGTCCGCCAGCGGCTCGAAACGTTCAAGCTTGCGAAAATAGGGCAGCAGGTCGTCAAACCCCCAACCCGGGTTGCCGAGGTCGCGCCAGCCGTCGAAATCCTCGCGCTGGCCGCGGATGAAGATCTGGCCGTTGACGTTGGTGCTGCCGCCGCTGCCCCGGCCGCGAGGCAGCGCCATCGTGCGTCCCTGCAGCCCCGGCTCGGGCTCCGTCTCGAACCACGACATGAATTTCGGGCCGCCGAGGAAGGCCAGCGCCGGCGCCATGAAGGTGACCATGGCCAGCGGCGTCCGCACGATAGCCTTGCGGGCGTTCCGGTCCGGTCCGGCCTCGACCAGCGCGACGCGGACGCCGGGGTCCTCGCTGAGGCGGTTGGCGAGCACGCAACCGGCTGCGCCCGCGCCGACGATCACGTAGTCGAACCGGTCCACGGTTCAGATGTCCTGGTTCTGCGGCAGTATGACGAGGTCGCGGATGTTCACATTGGCCGGTCGGGTCAGCATGAACATCACCGCGTCGGCCACGTCCTCGGAGCGCAGCCCCTCGCGCGACTGGACCTTTGCCTCGATCGCCGCCTGGTCCGTGTACCCCCAGAGCTCGTTCAGGACCACGCCGGGAGCGATTTCGCCGACGCGGATGTTGTGTTTGGCGACCTGCCGCCGCAGCCCGTGCACGAAGGACTGGATGGCATGCTTGGACGCGGAATAGATCGGCTCCCAGTGGATCGCTTCGTGGCCGGATATCGAGGAGGTGATCAGGACGTGGCCGCCGCCCTGCCCGATCATGCCGGGCAGCACCGCGCGCACCAGCCGGAAGACGCTGTTGACGTTGATCGCCAGCATGTCGTCCCAGGCGTCTGGGTCGCCTTCGGCCACCTCTCCCGGAATGTATATGCCGGCGTTGGGAAGCAGGATGTCGATCCTGCCGAACCGTTGAAGCGTGGCCGCGACGACACGGTCGACTTCGGCCGGCTTGGCGAGGTCGGCGGCGAGCGGCAGGGCGTCGGTCTCGAGGGCGGCGGCGGCCGCCTCGAGGCGCTCGGCCGAGCGGCCTGCCAGAGCCACCTGCGCGCCTTCGGCGGCGGCGGCCCGCGCCAGCGCGCGCCCTATGCCCGAACTGCCCCCGGTGACCAGAACGACCTTGCCTGCCAGCCGCTTCACCATCGCACGTCCTCCTCCACGATGCCTGCCTGTTGGGTCGGCAGACTATGAACGATGCTTCAGTCCGTCAATAATAACTTTTCCTCGCGTAAAAATATGCGACACCGACCGATCACAGCGCGTGCAGCCACCGCATGCGGTCGGCAAGGTTTTCGGCACCGAATGCGAGCGACCCCATGACCACGGTCTCGGCCCCGGCCGCGCGCAGCACGGGCACGGTGTTCTCGCGGATGCCGCCGTCGGCGGCGAGCACGATGCGTCGGCCCGCCTGCCCGATCAGCCGAGCCGCATCGCGCAGGCGTTCGGTCGCGGCGGGATCGAGCCCCTGGCCCTTCACGCCGATGGCGGTGCCGAGCAGCGTCAGGAAGTCGATGCGGTCGAGATAGGGGCGGCAGGCGGCAACGGCGGTCTCGACGCGCAGGACGATGCCTGCGGCAAGCCCGCGCTCGCCGATCAGCGCCAGCGCCTCGTCGGCAACCGCGGCATTCTCCGCATGGATGCTGATCAGGTCGGCGCCGGCGTCGGCGAACTGCCGGACCTGCTCCACCAGCACGGCGTCGGCGACCATGAGATGCACATGGATCGGCAGCGTCGTCGCAGCGCGCATCCTGGCGACCAGATCCGGGAAGAACAGGAAGGCCGGCGCGAAATGGCCGTCCGCAACGTCGACATGCAGGATGTCGGCATGGCCCTGGATGCGGTCGAGATCGTCGGCGAGCCGGATCAGGTCGGCCGACCACATGGAATACTCGGCGATAAGGCGGTCGGTCGGGAGCGTGGCGAGCCAGTTCGCGCTTGTCATGGTCAAAACTCTCTCAGGAAGGCGCCGAGCGCCGTATGGAAATCGGACAGGTAGGCGGCCTTGTCGACGCCCTTCGGCGTCATCTCCACCATCCGGCTGGCCGGAACAAGGCGGAACAGGCGCTCTGCATGGGCGAGAGGGTGGATGAAGTCGCGATCCGTCGCGAGCACGAGCGTCGGCACGGACAGCCCGGAGAGGTCGTCCTCCGAAACCCCGGGCCCGTCCGCCGAGATGGCGCTGAGCAGCCTTGCGGTGACGTCTGCGGGCTGGCGTTCGAAGAAGCCGAGCAGCGAAGCGAGGTTGTCGGGCGCCTCGCGCGACAGCATCGCATGGGCGTCGCCCGCCACGAATCGCGATCGGGCGACCTCGGGCGCATAGTGCGACAGGAGCGCGCCGACCTCGGCGTTCGGCCGCATGTTCGCCGGCTCCGGTTCTGAAACCCAGGCCGGGCGGGCAAGCACCAGCCCGCGCACCAGGTCCGGCCGCCGCACGGCGATGCGGCTGGCGATCGCCGCCCCCATCGAGATGCCGGCGAGCACCACGGGGCCGCCGATCCGCTCGATCAGGGCGGCGACGTCGTCCGCGAAGGTGGCGATGGACAGGACGTCGCCGGCCGCCGATGCGCCGTGCCCCCGGCATTCGAGGCCGACCAGCCTGAACGCGGTTCCCTCGGGAAAGGCTTCCGCGACCTGCCCGATGTCGCCGCAGAGCCCGTGCTGGAACACCACCGCCGGCCCGTCGCCGCCGCTGTCATAGGCCGCCAGCGCAAGACCGTCGCGCTCGAAGGCGAAGCGGGAAAGGGCCGTCGGCTTCATTGCAGCGCGCCGCGCAGGAAACGGGCGACGCCGGGCGCCTCCGCGGCGGCAAGACCGTGGGCGACAAGATCGCCGTCGAAGCCGCCAGCACGCAGGCGCGAAAGATAGTGCCCGAAGTCCAGAACGCCCTTCCCCGCCGTGGCGAAGGAGCCGTCCGGATTCCTGTCCTTGGCGTGGCCCATGACGATGTCGGGCGCGAGAAGGTCGATTGCCTCCGCGACGATGCGGCGCTGTTCGGCAAGACCGGCCTGTTCGAAGAGGTTCGCCGGGTCGAGCACTACGGCCAGCCTGTCGCCGCCGATCTCGTCGAGCAGCCGGCGCGCATGGGCCGCGGAACTGACGACATTGGCGAGTTCGGGCTCGATGCCGAGGCGGACGCCATGGCGGCTCGCTATGTCGACGGCCTTTTCCATCTCGGCCAGCATGACGCGCCAGGCCTCGGGTGTGTCGTTGTCGGGGTGATGGCGCCACTGATCGTCGGCATCGCGCGTGCCGGTGCACAGGGTGACGAGGCCGGCGCCGATCGATCCGCAGGAGGCGGCGACGACCTCGAGCCGCCGCAGCCCGTCGGCGCGGACCGCCGGGTCGGGATGCGCCATGTTGTAGGTGCCGGACACCGCCGGAATCGCGACGCCGGACGACGCCGCGGCGCGGGCGACGGCGGCGGCTATCCCGGGTTCGACGGCATCGGGCATCGGCGGCAAGCCGGAACAGGCGAAATTGTACTGCGCCGCTTCGAAGCCGGCTGCCGCCACCGCGGCAAGGACCGAGGCGGGGTCGCTGCCCGGGAAGGTCTTGGCGAAGATGCCGAGGCGCATCACACGTCCCCGGAGACGTCGGCGAGGCGCACCGGCTGGCGCGTCGCGGCCGAACGGGCGATGGCAACCATGGCGCGCACCGAGGCGATGCCGTCGTCCACGTCGGCGCCGGTCATCGGCGCACCGTCGAGGACCACCGAGGCGAAGCCCTCAAGCTGGCGGCGGTAGAAGTGGCCGTCCGCCCCGAGCACCCGGCGGGTCGAGCCGTCGGCCTCGTGGAAGATGTCGACCTCGCTCGTCTTGTAGTACCAGGGGTTGTAGGTCTTGCCGAGGATCGAACCGTTGGCGCCGTAGATCTGGAACCCTTCGTGCCAGTCCATGCGCACGGCCACCGTCAGGTCGAGATGGCCGAGCACGCCGTTGGCGAACTCGACGTCGACGAACCAGCACCGCATGCCGCCGCGGGAGCTGAGCCTGGCATCGACGGCAACGATCTCGCCGGCGAAGTAGCGCGCCGTGTCGACCAGATGGCTGCCATGCGCCAGCATGTAGTAGCGGTTGAGGTCGGCCTTCGGGTCGCCGGCCGGCTTGCGGGCACTCCTGCTGGTCACCATCAGCGGCTGTACGGCGTCCGTCATCGGATAGCGGTGGGTGGAATCGCAGTACCACGCCTTCAGCGCGACCATCTCGCCCATGCCGTCGTCGATGAAGGCGCGCGCCGCCTGCAATCCGGCGTCGAAACGCTTCATGTGGCCGACCTGCAGCACCTTGCCGCTGGCCTTCACCGCCGCCTTCAGCGCCTCGGCCTCCTCCACGCCGGTGGCGACGGGCTTTTCGCAAAGGACATGCTTGCCGGCCTCGAGCGCGCGGATGGCGGCGGGCACATGGAACGCATCCGACGTCGCGACGATGACCGCCTCGAGGTCGGGATCGGCCAGCATTGCGTCAAAGTCGGCAAAGGTCCGCTGCGGCGCATGGGTGGCGGCCATGCGCTCGCGCAGGTCGTCGGCGACGTCGCAGATCGCGTAGAGGTCGGCGTTCGCCGCCTTGGCGCAGCTTTCGAAATGAGCGGCCTGGGCGATCGGGCCGCAACCCAGCACGCCGACGCGCAGCCTGCGATCTGCTTTTACTGGCACTCTTCCCGCTCCTGTAAAACGGCGCCGTGCGCCCCTGTCGTCGCGCCGATCTCCCCGGCCGCGGCGCGATACTTGCGCACGACCGCGCCGACCATGTTGCGGATGACGCGGTCCGGCAGGTTTTCCGCCGCCGGCTTCGGGTCCACGAGGTCGCCCAGCGCCTGCGCGACGATGCCCGGCTCCGGCCTCGCCGCCGCGATGTTGCGGCAGAGCCGTTGCAGCGCCGCCTGGACAGCCGGGCGCGGCCAGTAGTAGCGGACGCGGTCGGAGAGGCCGTAGAGCATCATCTCGCGCTCGCGCGCTCCAGACGCCACATGGCTGCGCCAGTCACGCGGGTCGACCTGCATCTCGGCGGCGACGACGTCGACCAGACCGGACGGCTCGGCCACGCGCATCAGCGCTTCCATTCCCGCAAGCGCGAACACCGCCTGACGGAACGCGAAGGTCAGTTCCGGCCCGACCTTCAGGATGGCGAAGTGGCCGGCGACGAGGGCGCTGAGCGCGGCTTCGCTCTGGTAGTCGGTGGAGTGCGCCTCGAACGCCAGGTTCGGCATGCCGGACAGGGCCGCGGAAAGGGACCGCGCCTTGCCGGGATCGAAGGCGAAGACCGTGTCGTTGCCGAAATCGACGCCGGGCTGCACGACGATGCCGATTGCCCGTTCGAGCGCGCCCGACAGGCCGCGCTCGGCGAACGCCTGCTCGTGCATCGACCACGTCGCTCGCACCGCGGCCGGCGTCGTCACCGCCAGCGCGTCGATCGCGTGGGTCTCGCCGCCGGGTATCGGCACCTCGGTTCCGACCACGTAGACAAGGCCTTGACGGCCGCGGCCTTCGGCGATGGCGCAGAGGTCGGCGGCGCGGCCGGCGATCGTGTCTTCGGCCAGGTTCACATCGTCGGCGCAGGCCATGGAGGCGTCGAGATGGATCTTGGCGAAACCGGCGTCCACATAGGCCGCGACGAGGTCGCGAGCCTTGGCCATGGCGCTTGCGGCGGGTTCCGACCGCCACGGATTGGGACCGAGATGGTCGCCGCCCAGCACGAGGCGCGCCGGATCGACGCCCTCGCGCCGCGCAAGGTCCTCGGCGAAGGTCCGGAACGCAGCCGGGTTCATCCCGGTGTATCCGCCGAACTGGTTGACCTGGTTGCAGGTGGCCTCGACGAGGATCGGCGCGTCGTCGTCGCGGTAGGCGGCGAAGATGGCGGCGAGCGTCTGCGGATGCGCGGTGCACCAGGACGGGATGCCGCGCTGCGCGCCTGCCCGGTTGGCCGAAACGATACCGCCGAGCACGCTCATGGGCGGCTCGCGAGGAAGGCTTCGATGTCGGACAGCGAACTGTTGCCCTCCATCGGGCCGAGCCTGCCGACGGCGAGCGCACCGGCTGCGTTGGCGCGGCGCAGCACTTCGCGCATCGGGAAATTGCCGGCAACCGAGAGCGCGACGAAGGTGGCGCAGAAGCAGTCGCCGGCTCCGGTCGGATCGACCACCTCGACCGCGTGCGCGCCGAGCGACTGGACCTCGCCGCCCGCATCCATGCCGATGCAGCCCCGCTCGCCGCGCTTCAGCACGACGCAGCGGGCGCCGGCCGCGACCAGGCGCGGGGCGAAGTCCTCGAAGGCCTCGCCAGGAAACAGCACCGCCGCGTCTTCCTCGCTCGGCAGCACGAAAGCGGCCAGGTCGGTCAACGCACGCACGATGTCCATGTAGGAGGGGTCGGCGAGCAGTTCCTTGCGCACGTTGGGGTCAAAGGAAATCGCAACGCCCCGTGATCGAAGCGCCCGGCAGATTTCGAGCGCGGCCGTCGCCATCTTCCGATCGCCGAGCGTCGATCCGGAAATGTGGAAGGCGTCGAGGCCGAACGACACCAGCGCCTCGACCGCCGCGTGGCCGACCGGCAGGCGCGCCGAGGCGGAGCGCGCGATGTTGAAGACGAAATCGCGGCTGCCGTCCGAATTGTAGGAGACGAAGGCCGAACCTGTCGGAACGCCGTGCGCCACCTTGAGCAGCGCATCCGACACGCCGACAGCCGCGAAGCGGTCGAGAATGACCCGCCCGAAGGCGTCGTCGCCGACGGCGCCGGAGAAGATCGTGCTTGCGCCGACCCGCGCGGCCTGATCAATGAAGATGCCCGGCGCACCTGACGCGAAGGGCCCGGCATAGGTCGAAGCGCGCAGATTGCGGCCGTCCTTTTCGGCGCAGACGAACTCGACGAGCAGTTCGCCCATCGAGCCGATCCGGCCGGACTTCCCGGGTTCCGCGGCGCTCACGACGCCCGCCCGAAATTTTTATTGCGTGCAAATATTTTCATTTCCTCGCGACAAACATGTTGATCCGGCCGCAAGCTGGTGGCAGCGTTGCGTCGAACCCGGGCGGACTTCCGCCCCGACCCGCATGGACGACGATCGTGAAGGCCAGACAGATCCGGACGATGGAGGAGTTCGCCGAGGCGGTCGGCCTGTCGCGCCCGACCGTCTCCAAATACTTCCAGAACCCGGATTCGGTAAGGCCCAAGCTGCGCCAGAAGATCGAGGCAGGGCTCAAGGAAACCGGCTTCCGGCCGAACCTGTTCGCCGTCAACCTCAACCGCCGGCGCACCAAGATCCTGGGGCTGATCTTCCCGAGTTCGCTGGACCCCTTCTACACGGGACTGCGGCGGCGCATCGAATCGCAGGCGACCGCGCTCGGCTACATGCCCTTCGTGTTCTCCTCGGACGGCCGGGCCAAGCTCGAAGCCGACGCGCTGGAGACGCTGTCCTCCCTCAACGCCGCCGGCGTGATCATGGCGCCGGTCAGCGGCGACGATGCGCACCGAACCAAGGTCAAGGCGCTGGCCAAGAAGATCCCGGTCGTCTTCATCGACGCCCCGTTCGACGAGGAAGAGGATTTCGTCGGCACCAACAACGGCCAGTCGATGGCCCTGATCACCGACTACCTCACCCGCTTCGAGGACGCCCCCTGCTACTTCGACATGCCGTGGGTGAACTCCAACGCCCGCGACCGCCGCGAGGCCTACATCGCGACGATGCATCGCCGCGGCCTCGAGCCGGTGATCATCCCGCTGACGTGGTCGCAGGACTGGGACTTCGAGCGCTACGCCTTCGAAGAAGCGTCGCGCATCCTGCGCGAGGGCGGGTTCCCTACCCGCGTCGTTCTCTGCGGCAACGACCGTGTCGCCTTCGGCGTGCTCGCCGCGCTGCACCAGGCCGGCCGCAAGGTCGGGATCACGCCCGACTGCGACCTGCGCGTCGCCGGTCACGACAACCAGCCGCTCTCCGAATACATCTGGCCGCCGCTGACCACGGTCCAGCAGAACACCGCCGAGATGGGGCGCCGGGCGCTCGACATGCTGCTCGCCCGCATCGACCTCGCGCACAGCGCCGGCAAGCCGCGGCCGCGCGGCGAGCATGTTCTGGTCGACGGCGACCTCATCCTGCGCTCCTCCGCCTGAGCGCGCACGGGCGTCGCGGGCGCAGCCGGCGCGCGGCAGTCGTGCGGCGACGCGCAAGGCGTCAGCCGCCGACCATGAGCTTGACCACTTCGTCATGGGTCGTTTCGGAGATTTTCCGCTCGCCGGCGGTAACGCCGCGGCGCAGCACCACGATGCGATCGGACACGGCGAAAATGTCCTGCAGGTTGTGCGAGATGAAGATGACGCCCCTGCCCTGCGCCTTGAGCTGCTTGATGAGCGAGATGACCTTGCGCTGCTCGGGCACGCCAAGCGCCGCCGTCGGCTCGTCCATGATGAGGACCTGCGCGTTCCAGTAGACGGCGCGGCCGATCGCCACCGCCTGGCGCTGTCCGCCCGAGAAGTTGGAGACCGGCGCTTCCATGCGAGAGACATGGAAGTCGAGCAGCGCCATCGTCTCGCGGGCGGCGTCGGCCATCTTGCGGCGGTCGAGCACCGGCAGGAACCCGAAGGCCCGCCGCATCGGCTCGCGACCGAGGAAGATGTTGGCGCCGATGGTCAGGTTGTCGGCCAGCGCGAGGTCCTGGTAGATCGTCTCGATGCCCTTGTCGCGGGCCTCCTGGGGCGTGCCGAAATCGACCGTCTCGCCCTTCAGCCGGATCTCGCCGGACGTCGGGCGGTAGACGCCCGAGATCGCCTTGATGAGCGTCGTCTTGCCGGCGCCGTTGTCGCCGGCAAGGGCGACGACTTCGCCGGGATGGACCACCATCGACACCTCGTGCAAGGCGCGGACGGCTCCGAAATGCTTGGAGACGCTGCTGACTTCCAGCAGGGGGGCGACGCTACTCATCCTGGCGACCTCCACTGAAGCGACGTTGAGCCTGGTCGATCAGGACCGAAATGATGATGACCACGCCGACGCTGATGAACTGCCAGAACGGCTCGACGTTCACGAACACCAGGCCGTACTGGATGACGGCGATGACGAAGGCGCCGGCAACCGTGCCGATGATCGTGCCCGACCCGCCGAAGAGGCTGGCGCCGCCGATGACGACCGCGGCCACGCTGTCGAGCAGCAGCGGCTCGCCGGCCTGCGCGGCGCCGGCGTTGAAGCGGGCGGCGTAGAGCACGCCAGCCATGCCGGCACAGCATGCGGAGAGGATGTAGAGGCGCAGGAGATGCGACTTGATGTCGATGCCGGCGCGCCGCGCCGCCTGTGCGTTGGCGCCGATCGCATAGTTGTGCTGGCCGAAGCGCGTCTGGCTGAGCAGATAGTGCATGACCAGCACGAACAGAGCGGTGATGATGACGATGTAGGGCACGTTCATGATGCGCCCGTTGCCGATCGTGGCGAAGAAGGAGTTGCTGACCGGGACGGTGGTGCCGCCAGCGAGCAGGAAGGCGACGCCGCGCGCGACGCCGAACATGCCGAGCGTGCCGATGAAGGGCGGGACGCGCAGCCGCGAGACGAGCAGCCCGTTGATCGTGCCGGGAATGGCGGCGACCAGGATCGCCACCATGAAGCCGATCAGGACCGCCATCGGCATGCCCAGCCCGGGCGTCACGGCGTTGATCGTGTGGGCGGCGACGACGGCCGCAAGGCCCATGATGAAGCCGAGCGACAGGTCGATGCCGCCGGAAATGATGACGAAGGTCTGCCCGGTGGCCAGCAGCAGCGGCGCCACCGCGAAGATGGCGATCGACTGCAGGTTGAACGGGTTGAGGATGAAGGTGCCGCCGAACTCGAGGCGCGCCCATGCCTCGAAACCGAGGACCAATGCGAGCAGGAACAGCCAGGCGCGCAGGTCGGCGATGCGCTGGACCAGGGTCTTCGCCTTGTCGGCGTGATCGGCCTGCGGCTTGACTTGAATCTCTTCAGCGGCTGCGCCGGCCAGCGGCTCGCCTGTATCGGAAGCTGTCATATGCTCCCCTTCCCGTGGCGGTCAGCGCTGGCTGGCCGGTGATGACGAAGGCGTGGGTCGGCTCCCCGCGACAGCGCGGGGAGCCGACCGATGCGGCTGCCTATTCCGAGTAGATGTACTTGGCGACGTTCGGGTCATCGACGTTGGACTTGTCGATGACGGTGAAGCCGGTGCCGATCGACACGGGGATCGACTGTCCGGTCACGTGCGCATAGGCCGAGACCACGCCGTAGTAGCCGATTTCGGCGGGGTGCTGGGCAATCGCCACGTCGACCAGGCCGGTCTTGATGTTGTCGACGATCGAGGTCGGCGCATCGAAGGCCACGACCTTGATGTTGCCGGTCTGGCCAGCCTGCTGCACGCCGTTGCCGGCGCCGAGAGCCGAGAACAGGTTGGCGCCGAACACGCCCTTCAGGTCGGCGTTGCGGGCGAACACCGCCTGCAACTGGCTCGCGGCCTTGTTCGCGTCGTTCTCGTTGAACTGCGTCTCGAGAACCGTGATCTTCGGGAACTCCTCGGCCATCGCGGTCTTGAAGCCTTCCTCGCGCTGGTCGGTGGTCGAGATGCCCGGCTTGACGTTGGACACGTAGACCTTGCCTTCGCCGCCGATCGCCGCAGCAAGCGCGCGCGCCGCCATCTTGCCGCCGAGAACGTTGTCGGAGGCGATGTAGGAGTACGGGAAGTCGGCGTCGCCGGCCCCGGTCTGGTACTTGCCGTTGCCGATGAAGGTGTCGACCGTGATCACCGGGATGCCGGCGTCGTTGGCCTTGCGCAGCGGCTCGACGAGCTGGGTGGTGTCGGTCGGCGCGATCAGGATCGCCGAGGGCTTGCGCGCGATGACCGCGTCGAGCACCGGAACCTGGACGACCGGGTTGAACTCCGGACCGCCCTGGAAGACCAGTTCGACGCCGAGCGCGTCGGCGGCAGCCTGGGCGCCCTTGCGCATGGTGATGTAGAACGCATCGGTGGTCAGGCCGGGGATCAGCGCGATCGTGTGCTTCTCCTGGGCCAGTGCGGCGCCGGAGCTGATCCCGACGGCTGCGACGGCGGCCAGGGCCACCGCGGACTTGAGTACTGAACGACGCTTCATGGAACTCCTCCCTTTTGCAAGCTTCACGGCGACCGGCGGCCGCCGCATCCTCTAGAACCAGGCATCGGACCGGAACCCGGCCCGCAATTCTCGCTGGAAGCGCTGCTCTCTCGCCAGATCCGCAGACCCGCTGACGGACCCCCGGCGATCGCTTCCCTCCTCCCGCGCGGCGACGATGCGGGCACCCTCGCCTAGCGTCCGCGAATTAAGACGCAGACGCCGGTTGGCTGTCAATGGATTTGTGCGGGCAAACATGAAAATTTCCGCGCCGCAAAATTTGAAATCGCTCCTCATGGCAGATCCAGCAGCGCCTCGGCCGTCCCCGCATCGGTGACCAGCGCCGATATCAGGCGCGCCTTTGCCGCCCCGCGGATCGCCCGCGCCTTCGCCTCGCCGACGGCGACGCCGATGACCAACGGCGCGTGGCGAAACTGCTTGGCCGACATGGCGATCATGCGCTTGCCGGCCTCGGGATCGAGGAGCACGCCCTCGGCATCGAAGTAGTGGCGCATCACGTCGCCGGCCGCGTCCGGATGATGCTCCGGACCCGAGGCCGCGGTCTCGTGCGGCAGGCCGATGCCGACCACGGCGGCATCGACCCTGTCCCAAAGCGCGACGTTGTCGGCGACTACCGGGTCGGCGAGATAGGCGCGCCGCGACGCCCGCGACGGCAGATACGGCGCATGGACGAAATGCGGCGTGCCGCCGAGTTGCAGCGCGGCCAGGCGCACGAACTCGTTGATCTGGAAGTGCGGCTGATGCTGCTGCATGCCGCCCATCGCAGGCACGGTGAGCACGCCGGGAATTTCCGGAAGCCCGGCCTCGATCACGGCGCGCACCGCCCGCCCCCAGCCGATCGCCAGCACAGATCCCGCGGCGAGGCCGGCTTCCTGAAGCAGCGCGCCGACGGGGCCGCCCAGCGACGCCAGAGCGCCGGCGCCGGTCGCCTCGACGATCGAAGCCGTCTTCAGCGACAGCTTCCGGACGACCTCCTTCGCCAGATATTCAGGAGCCGCGAGGTCGCGCACCTCGATGCGCACGATGCCTTCCGCACGCGCCTTCTGCAGCAGCCTGGAGATGGTCGCCGTCGACAGGTCGAGCCGCTTTGCGACCTCGACCTGGCTGAGATCACCCTCGTAGTGCAGCTTCGCGACCGTATGCAGCAGCGCGCGCGACACGGCCTGGCCGGGTGTTGAGGAGCGTGACAGCTTGCAAATCCTTTCTGCAATATGTTACAGGATAGACCATTGTTCGCTGGCACGCAATCACTTCAGTGTTGGCGCATCGCCGCCAGCGCGGTGCCGAGGAGATTTTCGAAGCATGGCACGGATGACCACCGCGGAACGCCGCGGCTACCAGCAGATTTGCGACGCCGACGGAGCCATGATGGTGATCGCCTGCGACCAGCGTGGCGGCATGCGCTCGCTGCTTGCGGCCGACCCGGACGAGCAGGCCAAGATCGGCAACGACACGCTCGGCGAGACCAAGGCCGACATCACCCGATACCTGGCGAGCAAGGCGACCTGCGTGCTGGTCGACCCGATCTGCGCGGTGCCGCAGCTGGTCGACGACGGCGTGCTCGACCGCGGGACGGCGCTGCTCATCGGGCTCGACGCCTCCGGCTGGGACACGTCGCCGGAAGGCTACCGGCTCTCCAAGCTGGTCGACGGCGTCGATGCGCGCCACGTTCGCGCCCTCGGCGCGACCGGCGGCAAGATCATGGTCTACCTCAGGTCTGACACGCCGGCCGCGAACGAACACAACATTGCGATCCTTCGGCAGGTCATCGATGATTTCGCGCGCGAGGACCTGCTCCTGGTCACCGAATTCCTGACCTACCGGCTGGAGGGCGAAAGCGCCGAAGACTACCAGGCGAAAATTCCGGAACTGATCCAGGGCGGCACCAAAATCTGCCTCGACCTCGGGGCCAAGGTGCTCAAGCTGCCCTACCCCGGCTCGGCGGAGTCCTGCGCGGCGGTCACGCGGCTTGCAGGCGACGTGCCGTGGGCGGTGCTGTCCGCCGGCGTCGACCATGCGACGTTCCTGGGCCAGGTCGAAACCGCCATGGCTGAGGGCGCGTCGGGCGTCATCGCCGGGCGCTCGCTCTGGAAAGACTGTATCTCGCTCGACCGCGCCGTCACGCGCGAGCGGCTGGAGACGGTCGCCGTCCCCCGTCTGCGCGAACTGCAGGCGATCATCGCCCGCTATCACGCGCCGGCCGCCAGGGTCGCCTGATTGTCGCCGGCAGCCTTGCCCGCAACCTCGATCGGCGTCGACATCGGCGGCACCAACATTCGGGCCGCCCGCGTCGCCGCCGACGGCGCCATCCTGGCGCGCGCCCGCACCGCCAGTTCGGCGGACCCTGCCGTCGTGCTCGACCGCGTCGAGGCGCTGATCGCAGAGATCGACGATCCCTCGGTCGAGGGGATCGGCATCGGCGTGCCCGGCCAGGTGGATTTCCGTACGCGCAAAGTGCTGTCGGGCGGCTATGTCGACCTTTCCTCCGCGCCGGTCTGCGAGCGGATCGAGGCGCGCTTCGGCCGCCCCGTCGTCATCGACAATGACGGCAACATGGCGCTGGTGGCGGAGGCGCGCTGCGGCGCGGCCAGGGGCCGCAACGACGCGGTGATGCTGACCATCGGAACCGGCATCGGCGGCGCGATCCTCACCGGCGGAACGATCTTTCGCGGCGCCGGCGCGGCCGGACAACTCGGCCACGTGGTGGTCGACGCGGACGGCATCGTCTGCAAATGCGGCCGCCGCGGCTGCGTCGAAACCGTCAGTTCGGGCACTGCGCTCGGTCGACATATCGCAGCAGCGGGTCTCGATGCGGCAACCACGGCGACCGACCTGCTCGCCAGGCGCGTGGCGGGCGACAAGCAGGCCGACGCGGTGCTGCGCGCCTGGGCGCAGCCGCTGCGCGCCGCCATCGACAGCCTCGCGGCGGCATTTTCGCCCGAGACGGTGGTTCTCGGCGGCGGGCTCGGCGGCGCGGCGGTCGCAGCACTATCGGCCCATCCCGACCTTTCGTCCTGGTTCAGATACGCGCTGGTCCCGGCGCAGCTTGGCGACGACGCCGGCATGATCGGCGCGGCGCTTTCCGCCGCGCGGGTCAAAGCCGCGACCGGCAAACGGCTGGTCATGGTCAACGGCGTGCCGGCGAGCGGCAAGAGCCACGTCGCGGCCGCGCTGGCTCGCGAAACCGGCTGGCCCGTGCTGTCGCTCGACACCGTCAAGGAGCCGTTCCTGCGCGAGATCGACGGCGTCGACCGCCCGTTCAACCGCAAGCTCGGCCGGGCAAGCCTGGCGGCGATGTTCGCCATCCTGCGCGATGCCCCCGCCGGCACGACGGTCATCATGGACGCCTGGTTCGGCTTCCAGCCGCGCGCCTTCGTCGAGGGCCTGCTCGATGACGCAGGCGTGGACGCCATCGCCGAACTCTGGTGCTCGGCGCCGCCAGACGTCATCGGCAAGCGCTACGGCGCGCGCGCGGCAAGCCGCCTGCCCGGCCATCCCGGCCCCGAATATGTCGGGGAACTGGTGGAACTCGCCGCCCGCGCCGAGCCGGCGCGTTTCGGTCCCGTGCAGGACGTCGACACCACGGCGGCTTTCGACCCGAAGGCGGCGTGCGCCTTCCTCGAGCGGGCGCTGGCGGAGCAGGGAGCGCAGGCTCTCCCTTCGCGGTAAGGCTGGCCGCCGTCAGTCGCGGCTCAGCACGACCTTGACGCTCTTCGACCGATCGAGCGCGAGGCGGAACGCCGCCTCGGCGGAAGACAGCGGGAACTGCGCGGTGACCAGCCTCGTCACGTCGACGGCCCCGTCGACGATCAGGGACACGGCGTCATAGAATTCCCGCCCGAAGCGGAAGCTGCCCCTGAAATCGAGCTCCTTCGCCATCACGGCATTGGCGGGCGCCGGGAACTGCCCGCCGGGCAGGTTGCCGACCTGAACCAGGACGCCGCCGCGCCGCACGGCGGAAATCGCCGACGCCAGACCGGCAGGCGATCCCGTCACCTCGAAGGCGACGTCGAACAGGCGTTCCGCAGCCGCGTCCGCCAGCTCATCCGACCCGTCGCCGACATTGACGACGCGGTCAGCCCCGAGCTCTCCGGCAAACGCCAGCGGCGCCGGCGCGATGTCGACCATGGTGACGGCGGCGCATCCCTTGAGCTTGGCCGCCAGCATGGTCAGGAGACCGATCGGGCCGGCTCCGAACACCACCGCGTTGCGGTCGCGAATATCGCCGGCGCGCGTCACCGCATGCAGGCAGACCGCCAGCGGCTCGGCAAGCGCGGCCGCGGCATAGGGCGTCGCGGCGGGCACTTTTACGCATTGCGCCGGGATCGCGTCGAAATGGTCGGCGAAGCCCCCCTGCATGTGCGGCGTCTTCGACGCGGAGCCCATGAAATAGATGTTCTCGCAGAGGTTCGGGCGATCCGCCCGGCAATAGACGCAGTGGCCGCACCAGCGCGACGGATTGACCGCAACCCGGTCGCCGACCGAGAGGCCCGGGGCTTCGCCGGCGATCTCGACGATGTCGCCGGCGACCTCATGGCCCAGGATGAGAGGCGACCGCACCACGAAATCGCCGGTGCGGGCATGGCGAAAGTAGTGCAGGTCCGAGCCGCAGATGCCGCCCGCGCCGAAACGCACGCGCACCATGCCCGGCGCAAGCGGCCCGGGATCGCACGCGACGAGGCGCAGGTCCTCCGGCGCGAACAGCGTGGCGGCGAGCGCGGCGCCCGTCATCGGATCAGCCCGAGCTGCGTCGGCAGCCACAGCGTAATCTGCGGGATGAAGGTGATGAGCAGGAGCGCCGCCACCAGCGGCACGAGCCACGGAAGGATCGCCCAGGTCGTGCGCTCGATGGACAGTTTCGAGATTCGCGACAGCACGAACAGGATCATGCCGACGGGCGGCGTCAACAGGCCGATCATCAGGTTGAGGGTGATGATCAGGCCGAGATGCACGGGATCGATGCCGTAGCGCGCGGCGACCGGCATCAGGATCGGCACCAGGATGGTGATCGCGGCGATGGTGTCGAGGAAGCAGCCGACGACCAGCAGCAGCAGGTTCACCAGGATCAGGAACGTCCACCAGTCGTCGGTGAGCGAGAAGACGAAGTCGGAAAACAGCGCCGCAGCCTGGCTGACGGTCAGGAGCCAGGCGAAGATCGACGCCGCTGTGACGATGAAGAGGACGGACGCCGTCGTCTCGATCGTGTCGAAACTCGCCTTGACCAGGGTGCGCAGCGTCATCGTGCGGTAGCGCACGAGGCCGAGGAAGAGCGACCAGATGACGGCGGCCATTGCGGCTTCCGTCGGCGTGAACCAGCCCATGGTCATGCCGCCGATGAGGATCACCGGCGTCATCAGCGCCATGACGGCCGAGAAGTCGTAGTACCAGTCGAGGGCGATCAGCGCGATCAGCGCGAGGCCGACGGCGATGTTGAGAGACAGGCCGGCTGCGTAGAGCGCATAGACAGCGACCGGGAAGGCCAGGACGACCAGGATCTCCAGCGACGCCGCGAACAGCCGGCGGACGCTGAAAGGCGTGTCGGAGCCCCAGCCGCGGCGATAGGCGAAGAAGGCGATCGTCGCCATCATCAGGCCGGTCATGACGAGGCCCGGCAGGATGCCGGCCATGAACAGCGCGCCGATCGAGACGTTGGCCATCATGCCGTAGATGACGAACGGCAGCGACGGCGGGAAGATCGGGCCGAGGGTCGCCGAGGCGGCCGTCACACCGACCGCTGCCTCGACGGGATAGCCGTGGTCGCGCATCGCCTTGATCTCGATCGTGCCGATGCCGGCGGCGTCAGCCAGCGCCGTCCCCGACATGCCGGAGAAGACGACCGACCCGATCACGTTGACCTGCGCCAGTCCGCCCTTCATCCAGCCGACCAGCGCCAGCGCGAAGCTGTAGATGCGGCCGGTCACCCCGGCGATGTTCATCAGGTTGCCGGCGAGCACGAAGAAGGGAACGGCGAGCAACGGGAAGCTCTCGACGCCGGCGATCATGCGTTGCGCGGCGATGATGTCGGGCGCGACGCCGTAGATGACGAGATAGAGCAGCGACGAGGTGGCGAGCGCGACCGCTACCGGCGCGCCGACCAGCATCAGAAGCAGGAAGGAACCGATCAGGACCAGCATCGCCTCAGCCTCCCGCCGGTCCGGGTTCGTCGAGCCGCGGCCCCTCCTCGCGCCAGTCGTGCACGAACACCTGCACTGCGCGCAGGAACATCAGAACGAAGGCGGCGAACACTGCGTAGAAGACGATGCCGCGCGGCAGGTCGATGGTCACCATGCGCTCGCCGCCGACGACCGCGACGTAGCGCCAGAGCAGCCAGCTGGCGTAGGCGAAGAAGCCGATGGTCACCAGGTCGACTGCCAGCGCGAGCCAGCGGCCGGCGGTACGCGGCAGGTAGCGGTAGATGAAGTCGACGCGGATGTGCCGGCTCATGCGCACGCACATCGCCGATCCCAGGAAGACGGTGACGATCAGGCAGTTGATCGCGATCTCCTCGGTCCAGGCGAGGCTGTTGTTGAGCACGTAGCGGGTGAAGAACTGCAGGAACACGCACAGCGACATGCCCCAGAAGGCGGCGAGCGTCACCCAGTCCTCGATAGCGTGGCCGGACAGATCAACCGGCTCGGCTTCCTCCTCGAAAGCCTGCGCCATCTCCTCGGCGGTGATCTGCGAGTGGTGGTCCTCGGACATGGCGTCAACCTTCGGCTGTCGGGCGATAGCACTTGCGCAAAGACATCGGGACAGAGCCCGGCGCCGCACGGCGCCGGGCTCGATCCGCTGACGCCGGATTACTGGATGGCGCGGATCGCCTCCCAGTCGGCCTTGTTGTAGCCGAACTCCTCGAAGGTGACCTTTTCGATGACGTTGTTCTCGAAGTCGGAACGGTCGACCTCGGTGACGGTCAGCCCGCGATCCTTGAACACCTGCACGAGTTCCTTCTCGCGCGCGACGATCTTCTCGGTGGCGCGTGCCGCGGCTTCCTGCATCACCTCGGTGAATATCTGCTTGTCCTCGTCGGACAGCGAGGCCCAGCGCGACTTCGACACGATGGTGTTGAGGTGGTCGACGATGTGGCCGGTGAGCACGATGTGCTTCTGCACCTCGTAGAACTTCTTCGCCTCGATGGTGGTCAGCGGGTTTTCCTGCGCCTCGACGGTGCCGTTCTGCAGGGCGAGATAGACCTCGGCGAAGGCGATAGGCGCAGTGTTGGCGCCGCAGGCTCGCGGCATCGCCAGGTAGGCCGGCACGTCGGGAACGCGGATCTTCAGGCCGGCCATGTCGGCGCACTTGGCGATCGGCCGGTTCGACGTGGTATGGCGCGTGCCGTAGTAGGTGGTCGCCGTGATGTGGTGGCCGGACTTTTCCTCATAGCCCTTGGTGAGCGCCTTGTAGGTATCGCTCTTGGTGTAGTTGAGCAGGTGCGCGGCGTCGCGGAAGATGAAGGGGTAGTAGGTGACGCCGATCGGCGCGTATTCGCGCGCCGCGAAGCTGGACCCCGAGATGATGATGTCGACCGTTCCCAGGGTCAGGCCCTGGTTGATGTCGGACTCCTTGCCGAGCTGCGACGCCGGGAAGACGTCGACCGTGTAGCGCCCGTCGGTGCGCTTGGCGATCTCCTCGGCCGCCCACACGGATTCGGTGTGGAACGGCTCAGACGTCTCGTAGACGTGCGCCCACTTGAGCGCGGTCTGGGCCGATGCCGGGGCACAGGCGAGAACCAGGGCGCCGAGCGCCGAGGCGAGGACTGCGTATTTCCTGGACATGTATTTCCTCCTCAGGTTGACGTTCGGCCGATTTCCTCCCGGCCTTTGCTTGGCGAGCTCAGGGCTCGAATCTCTCGCCGAAGTTGCGCGAGAATCTGAGTTGCGACAGCTGCAGGTGCCTCTGCATGGCCTCCTTGGCGCCCTCGGCGTCATGCGCGGCGATGGCGTCGCGGACGGCCTCGTGCTCGTCCGCGGCCGCAAGCCACGACTGGTCGTTCTCGAAATAGCTGGACAGGCGCTCGAAGAAGGGATTGAGGCGCTGGTCGAACATCTCGCCGACGACCCGCACCAGGACGGCGTTTCCGAGAATGCCGGCCACGCCCGTGTGGAAATCGCGGTCGAGCACGATCGTCTCCCTGGACGGGTGGCTGCTTGTCCGCATGCGCGCGAGGATGTCGTCCAGCCTGCCGATATCCTCGGCGCCCGCATGGAGCGCGGCTTCGGCCGCCACCGCGCCCTCGACGAACTCGCGGGCGCGCAGCAATTCGAACGGTCCTTCGTCATTGTCGCGGGCGCGCGCCGGCGCAGGGTCCCGGACCGCGCGAACGTAGATGCCCGAGCCGACGCGGATGCGCACCCGCCCTTCCACCTCGAGCGCAATCAGGGCCTCGCGCACGGTCGGCCGCGACAGGCCGAACTGCTGCGCCAGCTCGCGCTCGGTCGGCAGGCGGGCGCCGACGGGATACTCGCCGTTGTCGATCAGCTGCCTCAGCTGGTCGGCAACCTGGCGGTAGAGCCGCGGGGTTTCGATGGCGTGTATGGGCATCGTCCCCGCCCCTCCCCGGCAGGATCGCAACCGTGCAATCGGTCAAATGGTCTGACCGATTTCACACTGCGGTCAGAATCGGACCGAGTCAAGCAACCAGCCGACAGGGCCAATTCGCCGCTTGCGAAGGTGCTGACTTTCCTGCCTGGAACATAGATTTTGCCACCCGGGGGGTGCTGTCATAGTTTGTCGCCGGCTGCAGCGGCCGAGGCGCCGCGCATGGAACATGGGGAAACGGTCCGTGAAACCGGGCAGGATCGATCAAGACATCGCCGCGACGCACCGCCGCGCGCAGCGCTTCGGCGCCGTCTCGCGCCTTCTGGCGGTCGCCATCCTGGCCGCCGCCACTATAGGGGTCCTGCCGCAGGCCGCGCGGGCCAACTACGGATCGACGCAGCTCAGGGTGCTGACGTCCTTTCCGCAATCCTTCTACGAACCGTTCGAGCAGGCCTTCGAGCGGTCGAACCCGGGAATCGACCTGGTCGTCGTCCAGCGCAACACCGCAAACGGCATGCGCCTGATCCTGGAGCGTCCCGACTTCGACGCCGACATGTTCTGGGCGTCGGCGCCGGACGCCTTCGAAGTCCTGAAGGCAAAAGGGCAGCTCAGCCGGACCACCGCGCGCAATACCGGCGCGCCGGAACTGGTTTCCGGCTATCCGGTCAACGATCCCGACCACTACTATCTCGGCTTCGCGCTTTCGGGCTACGGCTTTGTCTACAACCCGGCCTACCTGGCCGCGCACAACCTGCCGGTGCCCACGACATGGGCCGACCTGACCAAGCCGGTCTATGACGGGCATATCGGAATCAGCTCGCCGTCCCGTTCGGGCACCACCCACCTGATCGTCGAGATCATCCTGCAGACCTATGGCTGGGACGATGGCTGGGCCCTGCTGTCGAGGCTCGGCGGCAACCTGTCCACCGTGACGGCGCGCAGCTTCGGAGTTCCCTCCGGCGTCGTCCAGCGCCGGTTCGGCGTGGGCATCACCATCGACTTCCTGGCGCAGCCGACCGAACGGCCGGACGCGGTCCGCTTCGTCCTGCCGCACAATACGGTGTTCGTGCCGGCCAGCATCGCGATCCTCGCCCGCAGCCGGAACGACGCCGCCGCCGAGCGCTTTCTCGACTTCGTGCTTTCGCTGGAGGGGCAATCGCTGCTGCTGACGCGCGGGATCGACCGCATCCCGGTCGTCCCAGGGCTGCGCGACGCGGCGGCCGAGCCGGCGCGTCCCTTCGACTTTCCAGGGCTGATGAACGGCAAGACGTTCGACGCGTCGCTGTCGGCCAGCCGCTACAACATGGTGAACCTGCTGTTCGACGAGTTCATCGTGCGCAAGCGGCCGGTGCTGGCCAGCCTGTGGCGACGCGTCAACATCATCTCTTCGGCCGCGCCCAGCCCGCAGGCGCAGGAGCGGATCGACGAAGCCGTGCGGGAACTCGTCGGCCCGCCGCTGGCCGAGGCCAGGGCGGTCGACCGCTCCGGCGCGCTCAGCATCGACGACATGCCGGCGGGCTTGCCCGGTTCCGAAGCGCTGCAGGACTTCACGCACGAGTTGCGCTCGTCGATCGAGGTCCGCCTTCGGCGCGCCGGCGAGATCCTGGACGCGCTGGCCCCGCCGCAGGACGAACGCGGGCTGTTGCGCTGAGCGATGACAATGGCTTTGCAAGGAGGCGCCGACAGCTCCCCGACCGGATTGGCGCGACGCTCGCGCCACGGTATCGGCTTCCGGCTCGGGGCGGCGTTCGTCACCATCGTCGGTCTGGCCGTGGGCGCCTGCATCGTCGGCTGGCTGTCCTATGTGAGCCTGTCCGGCGAACTCTCGCAGATCGCCCGCTCGCAGATGCCGCGGCTGGCTTTCGCCACCCGGCTCTCCAAGACCGGGGCCGACATCAGCTCGGTGATGCCGAACCTCGCCAGCAGCCCTACACGATCCGGCTACACCGCCATCCGGGCCGTCTACGCGCAGCGCCTGGATACGCTGAACGCCGTGCTCGCCGAAATGCAGGCGGCCGATCTCGACAACGGCGAGTTCGGCCCGCTGGTCGAATCGATCAACCGGAACCTGTCTGAACTCGACATCGCATCGGGCCGGCGCTTCACCCTGCAGGAAGAGATGCGCGCGGACCTCGACGAGCTCCGCTGGGTGCAGACGGACCTGCTGGGCGAAGCCGAGCCGCTGGTCGACGACGTCCGTTTCAACATGGAGACCGAACTCAAGGCGGATGCACGCGAGGCGCGCATCCTGAACGAGCAGCGCAAGAGCGAGGCGCTGATGTCGGTGATTGCGCAGGCGAGCCTCGCCACCGGCCTGATCGCCCGGCTGGTCGACCTGAATTCGGTCGAGGACATCCAGGAGACGATCGCCTATCTCGGCGATTCAACCGATGCCCTGAGGCTCGGCCAGCAGACGCTGGCCGACTGGCCGGACAGCATCACCGTCCGGCAACTGGCCGAACGCATCCTGTCGAGCGCCGACGTCACCGCGGGCCTGCCGCATACCAAGCGCTCCGAGCTGATCGAACGCGGCAACGTGCAGGCGCTCGCCAACGAGAACCGCAGACTGGTCGAGGAACTCGGACAGCGCATCGGCCTGGAGGTGGGCGCGGCGCAGGCGAGCGGCCGGCTGGCTTCGGAACGCGCGGAGCGGGCCATCGCCACCGGCAGCGGCGTCCTGCTGGCGATCGCCGTGCTGTCGGTAGCCGCCGCGCTGGCGATCGGCTACTTCTATGTCCACAGGAACCTGCTGGCCCGCATCCGGGCGCTGGCCGAATCGGCTTTCGACATCTCGGCCGGGCAGCCGGGCGCGACCATGGCGGTGTCCAGCCGCGACGAACTCGGCGACCTCGCGAGCGCGCTCAACGTCTTTCGCCACACCCGCGACGAACTCATCCAGTCGGCCAAGCTGGCGGCGCTCGGCCAGATGGCGGCGGGCATCGGCCACGAACTCAAGCAGCCGCTCGCCGCCATCCGCTCCCATACCCACAATGGCGGCGTGCTGATCGAGCGGGGCGACCCTGACAAGGCCATGCAAAGCCTTGAGAAGATCGGCCAGCTGACGCAGCGCATGAGCAACCAGATCGGGCACCTGCGCCGTTTCGCGCGCCTGCCGGACAGCCGGATCGGCCCGGTTGACCTTGCCGCCGCGGTCGAGGGCGCGACAAGCCTGCTCGCGCACCGCTTCCAGGACGAGGACGCGGTTCTGACTGTGTCGCTGCAGGAGGCACTGCCCCTCGTGATCGCCGAGGGCGTGCGGCTGGAACAGGTGTTCGTCAACCTGATCGCCAACGCCATGGATGCCGTGGCCGGCCGCGACGAGAGGACGATCAGGCTCACCGCCAGATCGATCGGCGAGCGGGTCGAGATCACGGTCGAGGATACCGGCGGCGGGATCGTCGCCGACGACGTCAACGTCATCTTCGACCCCTTCTTCACCACCAAGCCGCCCAGCTCGGGACTCGGCCTGGGGCTGTCGATCACCTATAACATCCTCAAAGACTTCGGCGGCGGCGTGACGGTTTTGCGCACCTCGCCGGAGGGCACATCCTTCCTCGTAACGCTCAGGGCCGCAGCGGATGACCGCAGTTGACGTGATCTTCATCGATGACGACCCGCAGGTCCTCGAGGCGTATTCCGAAACGCTGGAACTGGAGCAGTTCAAGGTTGCGTCCAGCCGCGACGCCGCTGGCGCGCTCGCGGGGATCACCGGCGAATCCGCGAGCGTGGTGCTGACCGACGTGCGCATGCCTTCGCGCGACGGCTTCGACGTCCTCGAACTGGTGAAAACCATCGACGAGGAAATTCCGGTCGTGCTGATCACCGGCCATGGCGACGTGCCGATGGCGCTGCGCGCGCTTCGCGCCGGAGCCTGGGATTTCCTGGAGAAGCCGGCCGATCCCGTCCTGCTGGTCGAGACCATCCGGCGCGGGCTGAACCATCGCAGGCTGGTTCTCGAAAACCGCCGGCTTCGGGTGGCGGTCGACGGACAGGGCGACTGGGAGCGACGCATCATCGGCCATGCCGACGCGACGGTGGCCATGCGGCGCGCGCTGATGCGGCTCGCCGATCTCGACACCGATGTCCTGATCGTCGGCGAGACCGGGACCGGCAAGGAGGTCGCCGCCCGCGCGCTACACGATTTCGGCGCGCGCGCGAAGCATCCCTTCGTGGCGGTCAATTGCGGCGCGATCCCCGAGACCATGCTGGAGACCGAGCTGTTCGGCCACGAGCCCGGCGCCTTCACCGGCGCGAGGGACCGCCGCATCGGCAAGATCGAATACGCCAATCGCGGCACGCTGTTCCTGGACGAGATCGAGTCGATGACCGCCGCCGCCCAGGTCCGCCTTCTTCGCGTCCTGCAGGAGCGCAAGCTGGAGCGGCTTGGCTCCAACAAGGAAATTCCCGTGGACCTAAGGGTCGTCACCGCGACAAAGACGCCGCTGGCCGATCTGGTCCGGCAGGGACGGTTCCGGGAGGACCTGTCCTACCGCCTCGACGTCGCCCGCGTGGTGCTGCCGCCGCTGCGCGAGCGCCACGGCGACATCGCCCTCCTGTTCAGGCATTTCGTCGACCAGGCGGCGCGGCGGTACGACCGGCCCGTCCGCGACATCGACGCACGCACCCTGCAGCAACTCGGCCAGAAGGAATGGCCGGGCAACATCCGCGAGTTGCGCAACGCGGCCGAACGCTACGCGCTGGCCATCGACGACGTCGCCGATCCCGCACCGGCAACGCCATTTGCACCGACGGGAGGAAGCCTCGAAGAGCAGATGGATGCGCACGAGGCGGCGATCATCGCTAGCACGCTTGCCAGTTTCGGCGGGCGCATCGGCGAGACCGCGGGCGCGCTCGGCATCTCCCGCAAGACGCTCTATCTCAAGATGAAGAAGCTGGGCCTCTCTCAGGAAGCCGCCGCATCGCCGGGTTCCTGACTCGGCCAGGGCGTTACATTCTTTTCCCCTTGGCGCTCCCGCGATGTTACCGATTTTTCCCATCGCGCGAAGGCTTCAGAAGCTAACTTATTGTAATCGTTCAGCCCATCGATCTGGCACGCAACCTGCAAAGTCCTTTGCGCCGGCCCCGCCAAGGGTCCGCAAGTGGAGGAAAACATGATCAGATCGATAACGGCGGCAGCGCTGCTCGCGCTTGCCGCATCTACGAGCGCCTATGCCGAAGGCGGCAAGGTAACCATCGTCACGTCGTTCTCGAAGGACGTGACCGACCCGTTCAAGGCTGGCTTCGAGGCCGCGCACCCCGGCGTCACGCTCGACGTCCAGAACAAGAATACCAGCGCCGGCGTGAAATATCTCGCCGAGACGAAGTCCAACAACCAGGTCGACCTGTTCTGGGCCTCGGCCCCCGACGCGTTCGAGAACCTGAAGAGCCAGGACCTGCTGGCGAAGTTCAGCCCGTCCGTCACCGGCCTGCCGGACAAGGTCGGCTCCTACAGCGTGAACGACCCGGACGGCTACTATTTCGGCTTCGCCGCATCGGGCTACGGCATCATGTGGAACGACCGCTATCTCGAGGCCAACGGCATCGCCAAGCCCGCCGAGTGGATCGATCTGGTCAAGCCCGAATATCACGACCACGTGGCGATCGCGGCGCCGTCGCGCTCCGGCACCACGCACCTGACCATCGAGACCATTCTCCAGGGCGAAGGCTGGGACAAGGGCTGGGGCACGCTCAAGGCGATCGGCGGCAACCTCCAGCAGGTTACCGAGCGCTCCTTCGGCGTGCCGGACGCCGTCAATTCGGGCCAGACCGGCATCGGCATCGTCATCGACTTCTTCGCCTTCTCGGCGCAGGGCAGCGGCTTCCCGGTCGGCTTCGCCTACCCGTCGGTGACGACGGTCGTGCCGGCCAATATCGGCATCGTCGCCAATGCGCCGAACGCCGACGGCGCAGCGAAGTTCATCAACTTCCTGCTCGGCGAGGACGGGCAGACGATCCTGCTCGAACCGGCGATCCGCAGGCTTCCGGTCAACCCCGCCATCTATGCCAAGGCGCCGGAGGGCTTTCCGAACCCGTTCACCGATCCGCGCTTCCAGTCGATGATCACCTTCAGCGCGGAAACCTCATCGAGCCGGTCCGACGTCGTCGACGTGCTCTTCGACCAGCTGATCTCGTTCCAGCTCGACAACCTCAAGGGTGCATCGGCGGCGATCCATGCGGCGAGCAAGGCGCTCGAGGGCAAGGATAACGCCGAGGCCAGCGCGAAGCTCGACGAAGCCCGCGCGCTGATCGCCGCGATGCCGATCACGGCCGAGCAGGCCGCCAGCCCCGAGATCGGCGACGCCTTCACGGGCGGCGACCAGAAGACCAGCCGCCAGGCCGAGCTCGAGCAGCAGTGGGCGGCGTTCGCCGACAAGAACTACGCCGACGCCAAGGCCAAGGCCGAGGAAGCGCTCGCCCTGGTCAACTAGCGGCAGAGCGCGGCCGGCGTCCTCGATGCCGGCCGCCTCCCCTCGCCCGGCTTCCCGCGCCCCGCGACGCGGCACGGGCAGATCAACCCAGATTCCGGAACCGCCCGACATGACAGCCATCACCGTCAGCAGGGCCGCGCAGATCCGCTTTTCGCCAGGTCAATGGCTGACCGCGGGTCTCATCGTGGCTTTCCTCGGCCTCTTCCTGATCGTCCCGACGGGTACGGTCATCTACACCGCCTTCGTCGAACGGGGGACCGGCACGCTGACGCTCGTCAACTTCGCCGACTTCTTCCGGTCGGAGCTGTTCGTCAGGTCGTTCTGGAATTCCGTCTACGTCTCGGCGATGTCGGTGGTCTGGGGCACCGTCTTTGCCTTGCCGCTCGCCGTGCTGACCACCCGCTTCGATTTCCGCGGCGCGATGGTGGTGCAGACGCTGGGCTTCATCCCGCTCATCATGCCGCCCTTCGTCGGCGCGGTCGCCATGCAGCTGCTGTTTGGCCGCAACGGCACGGTGAACCTGCTGCTGAACGACATGTTCGGCTTCAGGATCCCCTTCATGGACGGCCTGAACGGGGTCATCTTCGTGCAGTCGCTGCACTACTTCCCGTTCATCCTGATCAACCTCTCGGCCAGCCTCCGCAACATCGACCAGTCGATGGAGGAAGCTGCCCAGAACCTGGGATCGTCGGGCTTCCGGTTGATGCGGCGCATCGTCCTGCCGCTGGCCATGCCGGGCTACCTGGCCGGCGCATCGCTGGTGTTCGTCAAGGTGTTCGACGACCTGGCCACGCCGCTGCTGCTCAACGTCAAGGACATGCTGGCCCCTCAGGCCTATCTGCGCATCACCTCGATCGGGATCGCGGATCCGATGGGCTACGTCATCTCGGTCATCCTGATCGTCGTCTCGATCACCGCCATGTGGCTGTCGGCGGTCGCCATGCGCAACAAGGACTATTCGACGGTCCAGCGCGGCGGCGGCGGCATGGCGCGGCGCAAGCTCACGACGGGCCAGAGCATCGTCGCCTACGGGATCGTCGGGTTGATCCTGCTGCTCGTGCTGTCGCCGCATATCGGCCTGTTCCTGCTGTCGATCGCCACCGTCTGGTCTTTCAGCCCGCTGCCGGACGGCTTCACCTTCGCCCATTACGGACGCGTGCTTGAGGACAGCTCGGTCTACATCAAGAACACGCTGATCTACGCATCGCTGGCGGGGCTGATCGACGTCATCATCGGCAGCGCGATCGCCTATCTGGTCCTGCGCACCAAGCTGGTCGGCCGGCAATGGCTCGACTGGGCGGCGACGGCGGCGCTCGCGGTTCCGGGCGTCGTGCTGGGCATCGGCTACCTGCGCACCTTCTACGGCGTGACCCTGCCCGACGGAACGCCGCTGGCGACGCTATGGTTCATGGTCGTGCTGGCGCTGGCGATACGTCGCCTGCCCTACGCGCTCAGGTCCTGCTACGCGGCGCTCCAGCAGATCTCCCCGTCGCTCGAAGAGGCGGCGGAAAACCTCGGCGCCACCAAGGTGCGCACCGTCCGGCGCATCGTCCTGCCGCTGATGATCGGCGGCATCCTCGCCGGCTTCGTCACCAGCTTCGCGACGGCGGCCGTCGAGCTCTCGGCCACCCTGATGCTGATCCAGAGCAACGCCGACGCACCGATCGCCTACGGGCTCTACGTCTTCATGCAGTCGGCGGCAGGTCGCGGCCCGGGCGCCGCGCTCGGCATCATCGCCGTGATCCTCGTCGCGCTCTGCACCTTCGCTTCACACTACGTTCTCGAACGCTCGCGTCGGCTCGTCGAACAGAGCCACGGAACACGGCACTAGGAGTTGGTCATGACCGGCAACAGAAAACACTCGGACGACAAGCCGCAGGCGAAGGACATCCGCATCAGGGACACCAACGTCTTCTACAGCAACTTCCACGCCCTGAAAGACATCAACCTCGACATCGAGCCGGGAGAGTTCTTCGCCTTCCTGGGCCCGTCCGGCTGCGGCAAGACCACGCTGCTGCGCCTCATCGCCGGCTTCGTGGAGGCGCGGACGGGAAGCGTGCAGGTGGCGGGAAGCGAGATCCTCAGCCTTCCGCCATGGCGACGGGACATCGGCATGGTCTTCCAGTCCTATGCGCTCTGGCCGCACCTGAGCGTCTGGAAGAACGTCGCGTTCGGGCTCGAGGAGCGGCGGCTGCCGGCCGCGGAGATCAAGCAGCGTGTCGGCGCCGCGCTCGAGATCGTCGGGCTGAATCACCTCGGCAACCGCCGCCCGTCGCAGCTGTCCGGCGGCCAGCAGCAGCGCGTGGCGCTTGCCCGCACCATCGCCATCGAGCCCAAGGTGCTGCTGCTCGACGAGCCGCTGTCCAACCTCGACGCCAAGATGCGCGTGCAGGTGAGGCGCGAACTGCGCGACCTGCAGCAGCGCCTCGGCCTCACCACCATCTTCGTTACCCACGACCAGGAGGAAGCCAACACGATCTGCGACCGCATCGCCGTGTTCCGCGACGGCGAAATCCAGCAGACCGGTGCGCCGATGCAGCTCTACGAACGCCCGAACAACCTGTTCGTCGCCGGCTTCCTGGGCACCGCCAATATCCTGGAGGGTCGCGTCGAGGGCAGCGGCTCCTCGCGCGCCTTCGAGGTGGCCGGCGGCGGCAGCATCCCGGTGCCGGCCGACGCGCACGTGCCGCCCGGCGCGAAGCTCGTTTTCCGCCCGCAATACGCGACGATCGGCACGGTCGAGCCAGACGCGGTGCCGCTCGCCGGCGCCATCGCACACCGCGAGTTCCTGGGCGCCACGGTGCGATACGGCGTCGAGATCGGCAAATCCACCGTGCTCGTCGACGCCCCCTTCCATTCGGGCGACGCGCTTCTTTCGCCGGGCAGCAAGACCGTGCTCGGCATCAAGCCGGGATCCGCGCTGTGGCTCGCCGCCTGACACGTCCGACCGATGCAAAGCAGCGCCTGAGTTCATGACACGACAATTGCCCACGCTCCTCGTCGTCCGGCACGGGGAGACCCAGTGGAACGTCGCCGGGCGGCTGCAGGGTCGCCTCGACACCCCGCTGACCGTCAACGGCATGCGCCAGGCGCTGGCGGTTGCGGCCAGGCTCGCGCCGGCGGTGGCCGAACTCGAAGATCCTGTCTTCTGGGTCAGTCCGCTCGGCCGCGCGCGGCAGACGGCGTCCATCCTCGCCGACATCTGGTCGATGCCGTTCGCAGCCTTCGCCGAAGATCCAAGGCTCGCCGAACGCAGCTACGGCGCGTGGGAAGGCATGACGCTCGACGAGGTCGAGCAAGACCTGCCGGACCAGCACCGGGGCAACGCCGCCGATCCCTGGTGCTATCGCATGCCCGCGGGAGAAACCCGCACCGAGCATACAGACCGGCTTGCAGGCTGGCTCGCCGCGCTCGATACCGACCGGCCGCATGTGGCGGTCACGCACAGCGGCTGCCTGCGCGCGCTCCGCGGCCTCTATACGGGCGCGGCGCGCGACGTCATCCTCGCCTACCGGGAGCCGCAGACGGCGGCGTTCCTCCTGACCGCCGGCAAGGAAGCCCAACTGGACGCACCGGTTGCCCTGCTGCGGGCGCTCGGCTGCGACGGGGAAGGAAGGACGGTCGCCATATAGCGCTTCGCCAGTTGCCCGGGCGCGGACGGAAGGGCCGCCCCAGTGACGCGACGTACTCTGGAATTTTCAGCCTCAACGCGCTATATGACCATCTACATAGTCAGGAGCGCACCATGAATGCGATCAATCTGGCGGAAGCCAAAGCCCACCTGAGCGAACTGATCGACCGGGTCGAGGCGGGCGATTCGATCGACATCACGCGCCGCGGCAAGCCGGTCGCGCGGCTCACCGCCGTAGCGAGGCCCCGCAAGCCGATCGATGTTGCGCTGCTTCAATCGCTGACGGCCACACTGCCGCCCCAGCCCCAGGGCGCCGCCGACCTCGTGCGGTCGATGCGGGATGGCGACCGCTACTGATGCTCTATCTGGACACGTCGCTGATCGTCGCGGCGCTTTCCAACGAAGCGATGACGGCGCGCGTTCAGGCGTGGCTCGCGGAGCAGGATCCGGCGCAGCTCCTCATCAGTGACTGGAGCGTCACCGAAATATCCTCCGCCATGGCGATCAAGGTGCGGACTGGTCAGATCAACGTGACACAGCGCGCCGATGCGCTCGCAATGTTCAACAAGCTGGTGGCGGAGAGCTTGACCGTGCTGGGCGTGACCGGCGGGCAGTTTCGGGCAGCGGCAAGGTTTGCCGATCAGTACGCGCTCGGGCTTCGCGCCGGGGATGCGCTGCATCTCGCCATCGCGTCGGACCACGGCGCGACGGTCCATACGCTGGACCGTCGGCTGGCCGAGGCCGCGCCTGCGCTCGGCGTGCCGGCGCATCTGCTGGATTGATCATTGCGCACCGAGGCTTGGCTCTCGGGAGACCGGTATGGCATCACCGCACAGTCGCGTGCGCATGACTGTGCGGTGATAACCAACAGTCCCCCCCTTTTAGCGGACGAACGGAGCGGGGAACGGCGCCCTAGCGGTTGTCGAGCTGGGCGCGGACGGAACGGCGGCCCCTGTCGGAAATCCGGTAGGGGCTCGACGCCCTGGATTCGATCAGCCGCTTGCGCCGGAGCTTGGCGAAGACCTCGGTCGTGCAATCGACCAGGACGTGGCCGTCGCGGGTGAAGCAGAGGACGTCGACGATGCGGCCGTTTTCGCCGCGTTGGTGGCGGATGTAGCCGCCCTGTGCGAGCACGTGCAGGACGCGCTGCTCGCTGCGTGAGATGTTCATGGAAAAGCCTGTGAAAAGAAACCACCCGCGCACGATCCAGGCCCCCGGCCGGTGCGGCCGTGGCTGAACGGTGCAGCTAGATGTCTCGATCAACCGAGACGATCAGCGGAAGGTCACAAGCTCCAACATCTACAATCCCTTGTCTGCGCGGATTGGGCAGCGGCGATCTAGCGTCCGAGCACGCATCCCGTCAACAGCACCGACACGATCCGGCGCGCTGCGCGAACTCCAGGGTTGGCGAGGCAGACCAGACCGCTCATTCGGCGAGGCCGAACTCCCGCATCTTGCTGGCCAGAAGCTCGATCCCGTCGATGGTGCGCATGCTGGGATTCATGGCCTCGGCGCGCATCACGAAGTAGCGGCCGGCCTGCACAGAAGGCATCTGGCTGGCGACGGGATCGGTCCTGAGAAACGCCATCTTCGCCTGCGGGTCATCGCCTGGATTGAACCGCCGGTCCATCGCGGCAAGCACGATCACCGCCGGATTTGACTTCGCGATCGTTTCCCAGCTCGCCCACGGCCATTCGTCGTCGGATGCGATCGCGTTGCGGGCAGTCAGCTTCGAGATGATGTAGGCCGGAGCGCCATTGCTGCCGGCGACCGATGCGTCACCCTTCATCTGCGGGCTGGTGAACCAGACCAGCACCGGCACATCGCTGGCCCTCGCCACGCTGGCCACCGCCCTGGCCTCGCGTTCCTTCAACGTGGCGATGAGCGCATTCCCGCGATCGCGAACATCGAATATCTGCGAAAGGTCGCTGATCGCCCGGTAGACCTGCTCCATCGTGAAGGGCTGCACGCGGCGGCCGTTGCCGCCCGACGCATTGTCCTTTCCGGTGCAGTCCATCGGCGCGATGTATGTCTGGATGCCGAGTTCGGCGAACTGATCGCGCGTCCCGACGACGCCATCGGGCCCGACATGCCATTCGAACTCGGACAGGACCAGCGAAGGCCCGGAGGCGACAACGCTCTCGAAGCTCGGCGATTCATCGGCAAGGCGCGGCACCGTCGCGTTCGCCTCGGCATGTTCTTCCCTGACCGGTCCCAGCCAGACGGCGGTCCCGGTCAGACGCTGCCCGAGATCGAGCGCGTAGACAATCTCGTGCATGGCCTGGCCAAGCGAGACGACCTTCTGCGGCGGCTTCTCGAAGGTGAGCGTCCGCCCGCAGTTCTCTATCGTCAACGGGTAGCCTGCATTGCCAGCTATCGCGACTGCGGAGGAGAAAGCGGCCAGGGCCAGCCCGGCCAGAACGGAGCGCATCGTCATGGGGATTTCCTTGGATGGGAAGGACCGTCGGGGCCGGCCGGCTTTTCGGCGACCAGGATGAAGCGGCGGTAGACGAGGGTCCGCATGCGGTTGCGCAGGCCCTGCCCGTGCCTCTGCGCCCGGGCGATGCCGTCATGCGAGCGCTCGCGGATCGAGACGAAGCCGGCGTCGGCCAGGAGCGGCGCCAGGCGATCGAATGTCAGGCCCTGGCTGAAGGGCAGCCGCAACATGATCGCGGCGTGCCTATCACCCATGGCGGCGTCGTAGTACGGGTCCGGCGCCAGGCGCTCCCACAGAGCCAGCACGCGCGCCGCCCAGACACCCGACGGCCGGGGCTTGGTCCAGTCGCCGTCATAGACGATCAGCCTGCCGCCCGGCCGCAGGATGCGGAGCCAGTCCGCAAATGCGCAGGCCGGGTCGGTCAGCGTCCATACCAGGTGCCGGCAGACGATGGCGTGGTAGGCCTCGTCGGGCTCCATCGTGCGACCGGCATCGGCGTTCAGGAACCGCAGGCGCGGCTTCCCGGCGTGCTTTGCGCGCGCCTTCACCAGCATCGCCTCCGAAAAGTCGAGCGCGGTGACGTCATGGCCGAGATCGTGCAGGAGGCGCGTCACCTCGCCGGTGCCGCATGCCAGTTCGAGGATCCGCCGCGGCACGGCTCCCAGCGCTTCCCGCACCGGCGCCGCCCAGGCGTCCGCTTCGCGCCCGGGCGCGATATGGTGTCCGAACGCCAGGTCGAAGGTCTCCGACCGGCGCGACCAGTATTCATGGATCTCGTCGCGCAGGTCGAAGTTGCCAGGCGTCGAAACCGAACCGTCGGCCGTCATTGCGCGAGCCCCGCGCGGGCGATGATCTCTCCGAATCGCCGGCGCGCGCGGGCGGGCACGTCGGCCCTTACGAAATCATCGGGCAAGGCCGCGTCGCCGACGCGGATCACCATCACCATGCCCATGGCGTAGTGCGGCGAGCACTTGATCCCGTAGAAGCCTTCCTGGTCGAGGCTGACCTCGATCTCCTCGTTGAGGTTGCCCTTGAAGCCGGAGCTTTTTTCGGGGAGCATGCCGTCCACGGTGACGGCGTTGTGCCCCCTGCTGCCGTTCAGGAACTTGGCGGTATCGCCAGGCCTCGCGTGGACGAACTCCGGCTCGTAGACCATCGGTCCGGCGGCGCCGCGATTGAGCATCCTGACTTCGTGCATCTCGGCCAAGGCGGACGATGACGCCGACAGCGACAGGAAGAGGGCAAGTATCTGCGAGCGCATGGGTCTCCTTTCAGGAGGCTGGGTGAAAGCGGAAGATCTGCGAGCCGTCTGCCGGATCCACGAGAACGCTTGCGCGGACGCCGAACACCGACCCGATACGCCCGACGGTGAGCACCTCGCGCGGCGCGCCCAGCGCCACCAGCCTGCCGCCGGACAGTACGCCGACGCGGTCGCAGGAAAGCGCCTGGTTGAGATCGTGGAGCGCGACGATGGAGGTGACCGGCAGGGTCGCGACCAGGTGCAGGAGCGACAGCTGGTGCTGTATGTCGAGATGGTTGGTCGGCTCGTCGAGGAGCAGGATCTGCGGCTGCTGGGCGAGCGCGCGGGCCAGGTGCACGCGCTGGCGCTCGCCGCCGGACAGCGTGGTCCACGAGCGCCGCTCGAAACCTCGCATGTCGGTGTCGGCGAGCGCCTGGGCGACGATGCGGTCGTCTTCCTGGGACCATGGCTGCAGCGGCGTGAGCCACGGCGTGCGGCCGAGCTCGACCGCATCCTTCACAGTGATGGCTTCGGTCGTTTCCGACTGCTGCTCCAGGAAGGCGATCCGTCGCGCGACCTCGCGGCGCGGCATCGCGACAAGCGCCTTGCCGGCGACGGCGACGCTGCCGGCGGTCGGCTCGCGGATGCCGGCCAGCAGCTTCATCAACGTCGACTTGCCGGAACCGTTCGGCCCGACCAGGCCGAGCGTTTCGCCCTCGCTGACGGCAAGGTCGACGCCCGACACGATCGGCCTGCCGCGCACCGACCAGCCGAGATTGCGCGCCTCGAGGATCATGGCCGGCGGCGACCGCGAAGGAGGATCAGCGCGAAGGCCGGCGCGCCGACGAGCGCGGTGATGACGCCGATCGGCAGGACCTGGCCCGGAATGACGGTGCGGGAGATGACGTCCGCGGCAATCAGGAAGGCGGCGCCGATGAGGGCGACTGTCGGTCCCAGCCGGCCGTGGCGCACGCCGACCAGGAACCGCGCCGCATGCGGGATGACGAGGCCGACGAAGCCGATCGAGCCGACGATGCTGACCATGACGGCGGTCACCAGTGCGGTCAGACCGATGAGCACGACCTGAACCCGCTTGACGCTGATGCCGAGCGACGACGCGGATTCAGCCCCGAATGCAAAGGCGTCCAGGGCGCGCGCGTACCAGATGCAGGCGAACAGTCCGATCACCGCGATGGGGACGGCCAGCCATACGTCGGGCCAGCGCGCGCCGCTCAGGCTGCCCAGCAGCCAGAACATGACGGCGCGAGCCTGCTCGGCGTTGGCGGACTTGGTGACGACGAAGGAGGTCAGCGCGTTGAAGAGCTGCGAGCCGGCGATGCCGGCGAGGACGATCTGGCCGGTGCCCTGCAGCGTCACGCCGCCGCCGGCGGCGCGCGCCAGCGCCGCGACGAACAGGAAGGCTGCGACGGCGCCCACAAATGCGCCGACCGACATCGAGACGACGCCGGCGCCAAGTCCGGCGACCGTCACCGCGACGGCGCCCGTCGAGGCGCCGGCGGAAATGCCGAGCAGATAGGGATCGGCCAGCGCGTTTCGAAACAGCGACTGAAGCACCATGCCGCAGATCGCCAGCCCGGAACCGCAGCATGCGGCGACGATGGCGCGCGGCAGGCGATAGTTCCAGACGATGCCCATCTCGATCGGATCGACCGCATATGCGGCGCCGAAAATCCTGTTGGCGAGCGTCCGCAGAACCGTCGCGACCGGAATCGGCGTCTCGCCGATGCAGATGCCGGCAAGGATCGCCACGACGACTACGGACAGTCCCAAAGTCCCCCGGCCGAGCCGGGAGACGTAGATGGCTTGGGAATCGGTGAGGCTCACTTCTTCGCCAGCCCGAAATCCTCGAGCGCCTTCGAAAGCACCTCGATGCCGGCCACCGTGCGGATGGTCGCGTCCATCGCATGGGCGTCCATGACGACGATGCGGTTGTTCTTCACGGCGTCCATCTGGCTCGTGACCGGATCGGTCCTCAGAAACTCGAGCTTCCTCTCGTGGTCGTCGGCCGGAAAGCGGCGGCGGTCCATTCTTGCGACGACGATCAGGGTCGGATTGGCCCTGGCGATGGTCTCCCAGCCGACGACCGGCCACTCCTCATCCGATTCGACGACGTTGGCGATCCCGAGCTTGTCCATCATGTAGGCGGGCGCGCCCTTGCTGCCGGCCACGTAGGGATCGATGTCCATCTCCGCGCTGGAGAACCAGAACACCGCCGAGACATCCTCAAGCTTCAGCGCCGAGGCGGCGGCGACGGCCTTCCGCTCGCGCTCGGTCAGGCTGGCGACGAGTTGTTCGCCCCTGTCCCGGATGTCGAAGATCCGCGCCAGTTCGCGCACGCCCTGATGGATTGCCTCGGTCGAGAACAATTCGCTGCGCGTGCCATCGACGCCGACGGTGTTGTCCTTTTTTTCACAGTCGGCCGGCAGGACATAGGTCGGGATGCCGACATCGTGGAACTGCGTGCGGGTGGCGACAATGCCGTCCGGACCGACATGCCAGAGAAACTGCACCGATACGAGTTCAGGCTTTTTCGCGACGACGCTCTCGAAGCTCGGATCGTTGTCGGCGAGCCGCTCGACCCTGTCGTTGATGTCCCTGAACTCAGGCAGGATCTCGTTGAACCAGACCGACGTGCCGGCCACGCTGTCGGCGAGGCCGAGCGAATAGAGCACTTCCGTCGCCGCCTGGCCGACGGCCACCGTCGATGCCGGAGCCTTCTCGAAGGTCAGCGTCTCGCCGCAATTCTCGAGGGTCAGCGGATATAGGGTCGGCTCGGCCGCCGCGACGGTCGTCAGGGCGGCGAGGCTAGCGGCAGCGAATGGCAGGCGCGAGGAAGTCATGACGCGAAGAGCTCCGATCGGTTGCGAACAGGCACCGAAGGAGACGGGGCGGGACGGCAATGATCGTCATCGCGTCCCAACGGACGCAATGCGGCTGCACTCCAGGCGTGGCAAACATCATCGACAACCTCCCCGGACACCCCGCCCGGCGCGTTCAGTTACTAGGGTGTCGGTAGGTCTCCTGACTGACGGGTCTTCGTTCCTCCCGGCCTTCCCAGGTACAAACCCAGTGGCTCGTTCGAGAGGAACTGACCGCCTACAGTTGCGGGGGCAGTTTCGTTTCGCGGCAGGGCCGCGGCGAATTCCCTGTTATTTCCTTGCGGAAACCGACACCCGTTCCTAGCCAATCCCCAGATTCGTGGCAAGCGGCCGCGGACAATTCCGAACCGCACGCTTGTGTTTTGTTATGGTATTACATAACAGTCAAGTGTCGAACGCCCCGGGACACCGGATCGGCCGCCCGACGCCCGCTCCTCCCAAGCGGTACCCGCATCCGGCCCGGACAGCCCCCGCCGGGCCGGATGCCCCCTCAACGCCAACGGAAAGCGCCGTGCCTGAAAACGCCAACCGCCCCGACCGCCTGCCCGTCACCGTGCTCTCCGGCTTCCTGGGAGCCGGCAAGACCACGGTGCTCAACCATGTGCTCAACAACCGCGAAGGCCGCCGTGTCGCGGTGATCGTGAACGACATGAGCGAGGTCAACATCGACGCCCGGCTGGTGGCCGACGGCGGCGCCAATCTGTCCCGTACCGACGAGAAGCTGGTCGAGATGAACAACGGATGCATCTGCTGCACGCTGCGCGACGATCTCCTCGACGAGGTGCGCCGCCTCTCCCGGGAGGGCCGCTTCGACTATCTGCTGATCGAGGGCACCGGCATCGCCGAACCGCTGCCGGTCGCGGCCACCTTCGACTTCCGCGACGAGAACGGCGCAAGCCTGTCGGACGTCGCCCGCCTCGACACGATGGTCACCGTGGTCGACGCGGCGCAGTTGCTGAAGGACTACTCATCGCAGGATTTCCTGCGCGATCGCGGCGAAGTCGCCGGGGATGGCGACGAGCGCGCACTGGTGGACCTGCTGGTCGAACAGATCGAATTCGCCGACGTCGTCGTCATGAACAAGGTGTCGGACGCGTCGCCGCAGGATCTCGATCTGGCGCGAATGATCGTAAGGGCGCTCAATCCCGACGCCGAACTGGTGGAAGCCGATTTCGGGCAGGTGCCGCTGGACAAGGTGCTCGACACCGGCCGCTTCGACTTCGACAGGGCGCAGCAGCATCCTCTCTGGTTCAAGGAACTGAACGGCTTCCGCGACCATGTGCCGGAAACCGAGGAGTACGGCATCCGCTCCTTCGTCTATCGCGAGCGCAGGCCCTTCGACCCGACCAAATTCGATGCCTTCGTCAAAAACGCCTGGCCAGGAGTGGTGCGCGCCAAGGGCTTCTTCTGGCTGGCCACCCGGCCGCACCATGTCGGCGAGATCAGCCAGGCCGGAGCGCTGGTCCGCACCGGCAAGCGCGGCTTGTGGTGGGCTTCCGTTCCAAAAAGCCAGTGGCCGGAGCATCCCGAGTGGAAGGCGGCGATGAAGCCCTATCTCGACCCGGTCTGGGGCGACCGCCGACAGGAAATCGTCTTCATCGGCTGCGACCCGATGGACGAGGGCCGGATCTGCGCCGCGCTCGACGCGTGCCTGGTGCCCGATGGCGACTACATGCCCGGCCGCTGGCGCGCGTTGCCCGACCCGTTTCCAAGCTGGGAAAGGCAGGCGACATGAGCATCAGGTCCCTCCTCGCGCGGCTTTTCCGCCCGCAGAAGCATCGCGGATGCGCATGCCACTCCCGCTTGAACTATCGCCCGGCCGCCCGCGACGCAGGCGCAAGATCGCCGGGCCAGGCTGAGGAGGCCGGCCGAGGCCCGGTCGCCGTCCCGTCATCGAGCGGCGAGAGAGGCCCCGACGGCGAGCGTCGGTTCTGAAGGATCGGCGGCGGCCCTCGGCGGGGCCGCCGCGCGACGGACGTCAAATGCTCAGGCAGAGATACTTCATCTCGACATAGTCATCGATGCCGTATTTCGAGCCTTCGCGGCCCTGGCCCGACTGCTTGATGCCGCCGAATGGCGCGACCTCGGTCGAGATCAGTCCCGTATTGATGCCGACCATGCCGTATTCGAGGGCCTCGGCGACGCGGAAGATCTTGGAGACGTCGCGCGCGTAGAAGTAGGAGGCGAGGCCGAACTCGGTGTTGTTGGCCATCTCGATGACCTCGTCCTCGGTGTCGAACCTGAACAGCGGCGCGACCGGCCCGAACGTCTCTTCCCGCGCCACCTTCATGTCCCGGGTGACGCCGGTCAGCACCGTCGGCTCGAAGAACAGGCCGCCCCTGGCATCCGGCTTGCCGCCGAGCGCGACCGCGGCGCCCTTGGACACGGCGTCGGCGATGTGCTCCTCGACCTTCGCCAGCGCCTTCCGGTCGATGAGCGGCCCGGCGCTGACGCCGGCCTCGAACCCGTCGCCGACCTTCATCGCCGACACCTTCTCGGCGAGCTTCCGCGCAAAGGCGTCATAGACGCCCGACTGCACGTAGAGGCGGTTGGCGCACACGCAGGTCTGGCCGTTGTTGCGGTACTTCGAGATCATCGCGCCCTCGACCGCGGCGTCGATGTCGGCGTCGTCGAAGACGATGAACGGTGCATTGCCGCCGAGTTCGAGCCCGAGCTTCATGATCTGGTCGGCGCCCTGGCGCATCAGGATGCGCCCCACCTCGGTCGAGCCGGTGAAGGTCAGCTTGCGCACCTTCTCGTTCTCGGTGAACTCCTTGCCGATCGAGGGCGAGTCCTTCGAGGTGACGACGTTGAACACGCCGGCGGGCAAGCCGGCCCGCTCCGCTAGGACGGCAAGCGAGAGCGCCGAAAGCGGCGTCTCGGCCGCCGGCTTGGAGATCATCGCGCAGCCCGCCGCCACCGCCGGCGCAAACTTGCGGGCGAGCATGGCGTTCGGGAAGTTCCACGGGGTGATCGCCGCGACCACGCCCACCGGCTGGCGGATGACGATGATCCGCTTGTCGGGCTGATGGCCGGGTATCGTGTCGCCATAGACGCGCTTGGCCTCCTCGCCGAACCACTCGACATAGGAAGCGCCGTAGAGGATCTCGCCCTTGGCCTCGGCGAACGGCTTGCCCATCTCGATGGTCAGGATGGTGGCGAGGTCGTCGGCATTCGCCACCATCAGGTCGTAGAGCTTGCGCAGCACCGCAGCGCGCTCCTTGCCCGTCTTCCTGGCCCAGACCTTCTGCGCCACGTGGGCCGCGTCGATCGCGCGGGACGCCTCGGCCCGGTTCATGTCGGGCAGCACCGCGATGACGTCGCCCGTCGACGGGTTCGTCACCTCGAATGTCTTGCCGGCGTCGCCCGCGGCGATCCAGTCGCCGCCGATCAGCGCCTTGTCGGTGACAAGCGACGGGTCCTTCAGCTTCGACAAAAGCGCGTTCGAAATGCTCATGGTTCAGGCCTCCGCGGCGCAGGCGCGCAGCGTGTCTTCGAGTATGTCGAGCGCCTCGCTGAACACCTCGTCCTGGATGGTGATCGGCGCGAGGAAGCGGATGACGTTTCCGTAGACGCCGCAGGTCAGCAGGATCAGCCCCTTCTCGAGGGCCTTCTCGCGGACCTTGTTGGCGAAGTCGGCATTCGGCGCCTTGCCGCCGGGGATGTTGAACTCGACGGCGTTCATGAAGCCCGGACCGCGAATGTCGGCGATCTGCGGCACCGAGCCGGCGAGCGACTGCAGCCGCTGCTTGAGGCGTGCGCCCAGGCGCTCGGCGCGCGCACACAGGTCCTCATCCGCGATGATGTCGAGCACGGCATTGCCCGCCGCGACGCCGATCGGGTTGCCGCCATAGGTGCCGCCAAGGCCGCCGGGCCCGGGCGCGTCCATGATGTCGGCGCGGCCGGTGACGGCGGCGATCGGGAAGCCGCCGCCGAGCCCCTTCGCCATGGTGGTGATGTCGGCCGCCACGCCATAGTGCTCCATGGCGAACAGCTTGCCGGTGCGGGCGAAGCCGGTCTGCACCTCGTCCGCGATCAGCAGGATGCCGTGCTTGTCGGCGAGTTCGCGCAGCTTGACCATGAACGCCTTGGGCACTTCGTAGAAGCCGCCCTCGCCCTGTACCGGCTCGACGATGAAGGCAGCGACGCGGTTGGGGTCGACGTCGGCCTTGAACAGCTTGTCGAGCACGCCGAGCGAATCCTCGATCGAGGTGCCGTGCAGTTCGACCGGGAACGGCACGTGGAAGACGTCCGGCATCATCGCGCCGAAGCCGGCCTTGTAGGGCTGCACCTTGCCGGTCAGCGTCATTCCCATGAAGGTGCGGCCGTGGAACGCACCGGTAAACGCGACCACCGCCGAGCGTCCGGTCGCCGCGCGCGCAATCTTGACGGCGTTTTCGACCGCTTCGGCACCGGTCGTGACGAAGATCGTCTTCTTCTTGAAGTCGCCCGGGACGACCTTGTTCAGCCGTTCGGCCAGCGTCACGTAGTTCTCGTACGGCACGACCTGGTGGCAGGTGTGGGTGAAGTGGTCGAGCTGGTCCTTGACCGCGGCGATCACCCTGGGGTGGCGGTGCCCGGTGTTGACCACGGCGATGCCGGCCGCGAAATCGATATAGCGGCGTCCCTCGACGTCCCAGAGCTCCGCGTTCTCGGCCCTGTCCGCATAGATCTGCGTGGTCACACCGACGCCGCGAGAAATCGCGTCCTGGCGGCGTGCAGCGATGGCAGCATTTGGCATCCTGGTTCTCCAATCGATGGCGTCTGTCGAACATGAGCCGCTGCCGGCGGCGGGGTACGCTGAGATGCGCGACCGGTTCGCTCCGGCAGAGGCAGCTGCCCGAATTGATATCAGAGCCGCAGGCCCTTCAGGTATGAGATGGATTATGGCACAGTGGTGCATCTGATGCACCACTAACCTGCCGAATGACGACCATCACCGACAAGAAGAGAGGCGGTGTCCGCTTCGACCCGGCACGGCCGCTTTCCGGGCGATTGCCGCCCCTGACGATGCTGCGCGCCTTCGAGGCGACGGCGCGCACGGGCAGCATGCGCAAGGCCGCCGACGACATCGGCGTCAGCCACACCGTCGTCAGCCGGCATGTGCGCAGCCTGGAAACCTGGATCGGCTGGAAGCTCTTGAGCGCCGGACCGCGAGGCGTGGACCTCACGCCGGAGGGCCGGTCGCTGTACACCGCGACCTCCGCCGCCTTCCAGTCGATCGCCAGCGTGGCGATGCAGCTTCGCGCCAAGGCAGGCGCCGACGAATTGCACATCTGGTGCTATCCGGGGCTCGCCACACGCTGGCTCATCCTGCGCCTGGACGAACTGAGAGAAGTAATCTCGTCCGGCGAGGTGCTGGTGCGGGCAACGGACCAGGTGCCGAACTTCGCGGAGGGCGACGCCGACGTGATGATCGGTTTCGGCGATTTCGCGCGCCTTCCGGACGGAGCGGTGCCACTTCTCCGGCCGCGCATGTTCCCGGTCGTCAGTCCTGCCTGGATCGTCAAGCACGGCATGCCCGAGACGATCGAGGACCTCACCCGCCTGCCGCTCATCCACGAGGAGTCCTACACGCAGTGGACGAGCTGGTTCCTGCAGGCCGGCGTGAAGCTCGACCGCTCGCTGAGCGGCCCCAGGCTTTGGGACGCCAATCTGGGCTTTGACGCTGCCCTGGCCGGACAGGGCGTCGCACTCACGACAAACCTGATGGTGGCAAACGAGATCGAGCGGGGTTCGCTGATCGAGCTGTTCAAGACTGACATCCGCGTGGGCGGGTACTATCTGCTCGCGCCGAGGAGCGTGGAGGACGAACGCGTGAACCGCCTGAAGGAATGGATCATGGGCTCGCTCGCCAGGCATGAAGAGTCGACGAACCCGGCACAGGAACCTGCGGATCGCCGGACGGAGTCCTGAACAAGCCCCACAGCCCTATCGAGCACGTCAGCGGGCGGGCGGGGTCATCAGGACGTTGTCCCACCAGTCCTCGGCGATATGGGGCAGTTCGAGCGCCGGTTCGTGTCCCGTCATGTAGCCGAGGATGCGCGGAGGGGTCATCGGCGTCTGCTGGACGCGGCAGCCGGTGGCGTTGCGGATGGCGCAGGCCAGCGCCGCCGGCGGATTGAGGATCGGCACCTCGCCCGCGCCCTTCACGCCAAGCGGCCCGATCGAAGGCGCGCCTTCGTAGAGCTCGATCTCGATCGGCAACGTGTCGAGCGCCAGCGGCACCCGATAGGTCTCAAGGCTGTTCTGACGGATGCAGCCGTCATCGCCGATCGTGTGCTCCTCGTGCAGCGCATAGCCGATGCCCTGCGTGACGCCGCCCTGGATCTGCCCGTGGATCGCGCGCGGGTTCAGCGCCCGGCCGACATCCTGCACGACGCGGTAGCTCAATATGTCGACATGGCCGGTGTCGGGGTCGACCGCTACCTCGCAGTCGTGGACGTTGAAGACGGGGATGTCGATCGCGTCGATAAAGTGCCCCGCCGCGCAGCCTGGCATCGCCGCGGTGCCCGGATTGGTGAAGGAGCCGCTGCCGACCACCGGGCCGGACACCTGATGCGCACGCTGCACCACCTGGGCGATGGTCATTCCCGAACCGGGAACGCCGGCGATCTCGACGCGGCCCTCCTTCAGAACCAGCTTCTCGGGCTTCGTCTGCAGCAGTTCGCCGGCCGTCTCCAGGATCCGGTCGCGCACGACCCTGGCGGCCGCCTTGCTGGCCGCGCCGACCGACACGGTGGTACGGCCGCCGCCGACGCCGAGATCGAAGCCGGCGGCGTCGGTGTCGGCGCCGCGCACGATAACCTTGTCCGGATGGATGCCGAGTTCGTGCGCCACGATCTGCGGCAGGGCCTGGACCGTCGTGCCCTGGCCGATTTCGACAGCGGCCGTGATTAGGGTGGCGCTGCCGTCGGCATTCAGATTGATCGTCGCCGTCGACGGGCCGACGAAGACGAACCATGTCCCGACCACTGTGGCGCGACCGTAGAGACGGTCGCCGGCCTCGTCCTTCTTCGACGGAGACCTGGCGCGCATCGCCTCCATTCGGTCCAGCATCGGGCCGAGCACGTCGCCCTCGAAGACCTGTCCCGTCGCGCCGATGTCCCCGTCGCCGAGCACCTGCCGCCGCCTGAACTCCAGCGGGTCCATGCCGATCGCCTGACAGATCTCGTCCGTGTGGCATTCCATCGCGAACGTGTTGTAGACGCCGTTGCAGGCGCGGAACGCCCCATTCGGCGCGGTGTTGGTGTAGACAGCCCGGCTGACGAGCTTGACGGAGCCAAGCCTGTAGTTGCCCGTCAGCGTGTGCGCCGTCATCGTGGTGAGGAATATCTGTTCGCCGCCGTAGGCGCCGCAGTCCATCAGCACGACCGCTTCGCGCCCGACGATCTCGCCGTCCCCGGTGACGGCGGAGCGCATCTTGATGTCGGCGTTTTCGCGACACAGGCAGGTCAGCATCTCCTCCTGGCGCGAGTAGACCAGCCGGACCGGCCGGCCGGACTTGCGGGCGAGAATCGCGGCATAGGGTTCCAGCGTGCAGTCGAACTTCTGGCCGAACCCGCCGCCGACCGGCGGCACCGTCACCTGCACCATGGACGGCGCGACGCCGAGCAGCTTTGCCGTCTGGTTGCGCACCGTCCACGGCACCTGCGTCGATGTCTCGATGCGATAGCGGCCGTCCTCGAAGGCGGCGACGACCGCCCTTCCCTCCAGCGAGACATGGTTCTGCCGGCCAACCCGGAAGCAGCTCTCCACGATGGTGACGTCGTCGCGCGCGAAGGCCGCGTCCGTGTCGCCGCGGATGACGGTGGCCTCCCACGCGACGTTGCCGCCGCGCGCCGCGCCTTCGACGAGGATCTCGTAGTCCTTCCAGCCCGGGTGGACGAGCGGCGCGCCCGGCGCCAGCGCCTCTTCCATGGTCAGCACCGCGGGCAGCGGCTCGAGTTCGAGTTCGATCGCGGCGGCCGCCGCCTCCGCCTGCTCGAGTGTGTCGGCGGCCACCGCCGCGATCTGCTCGCCGTGGAAGCGGATCACGCCCGAAGCGAAGAGAGGGTGGTCGGCGATGCCGATGCCGTGCATGCCGGGCGCGTCGTCGATGGTGGCGATGGCGCGCACGCCGGGCATCTGCCGCGCCCGCGTCGTGTCGAGCCGGACGATCCGCGCCGACGCGACGTCGGCACGCCTGATCGCCGCGTGCAGCATGCGCGGGTAGGCCCGGTCCACCGTGTAGTTGGTGCGGCCGAGCAGCTTGTCGCGCGCATCCCGCCGCGAAAGGTTCATCCGGACCGTGGAGGGATCAGCGTCAACCATGGATCAACTCGACTTCGCCAGCGCCACTGCGGCATCGATCAGGCGCTCGTAGCCGGTGCACCTGCATATATTGCCCACCAGCGCCGCCCGGATCTCGTCCTTGTCCGCGTGCGGACACTCCTTGAAGAAGCTGGTGAGGGCCATCAGGATCCCCGGAAAACACATGCCGCACTGAACGACGTCGTGTTCCTCCATGATGCGCTGGAGCGGCGAAAGCTCGCCGTCGTCGGCGAGCGACTCCACCGTTCGAACCTCCGCGTTCGGAATGCTGCCCACCGGGACCAGGCACGACACGACAGGGCGACCATCGACAAGGACCGTGCAGGCGCCGCAGATACCTTCCCGGCAGACGTTCTTCGCGCCGGTCAGCTGGAATTCCTCGCGCAGCACGTCGATCAGTGGCGTCATCGGCGCCCGCATAGACACCTTCTGCTCGCCGTTGACTGTCAGGAATGTCGGCATCTCAAAAACCCGTCGTCATCGCGGCGACGCCAGCACCGCTTCCACGGCGCGCCTCACCAAAGCCGGAAGCACCTGGACGCGGTACCACGCAGGCGCTTCGACGCTGTCGCGCCCGGCAAAGTCGCCGCTGCGTTCTCGCGCCAGTTCCTGCGCGCTTGCCGGGTCCAGCCGCGCGCCGAGCAACGCGCGTTCCAGCCCGGGCCAGCGGCGCGCCGACGCTTCCACCGAGCCGACCGCCAGGCGGATGTCGTCGACCTTGCCGTGCCCGTCCATCGACGCGGCGGCGCTGACGATCGCGACGGGATAGTCGCCAGCCTTGCGAAGCGGCAGGCGCGCATGGCCTGTCGTCAGGGGCCTTCGCGGGATCACCACGCGGGACACCAGGATGCCCGGCTCGACGGCCCGGCGACGCAGCAGGAACCGCTCGAGCGAAACGCGTTCCGTGCCGCCCGGCGACCGCAACTCGACGGCCGCCTCGAGGCTGAGCAAGGCCGGGGTAAGGTCGGACGCCGGGAACTCCCAGGCCGCGAGGTTGCCGCCGATCGTCGCCATCTGCCGCACGGCGGGATTTGCCGCCTTTGCCGCCGCCGTCACCAGGCCGCGGCACTGAGGCACGTCCGACAGGGCTGCGACGAGGCCGACATGCGTGACGCCGGCTCCGATGCGGATCTCATCGTCATCCAGGTCGACGGCCTGCAGCGCGGCGATGCGACCCAGGCCGACATAGGCGCTACGCCGCGCTTCGCCGCGGATCGGCGCGCGCATGATCCACGTGCCTCCGGCGAGCGGCGCGCCGTCCGGGCCGAATTCGGCCAGCGCAGCGACGGCATCGTCGACCGCCTCGGGCATGACGAGTGTGATGGCGCTAGTGGCGGGCAACCCGACGTCCTCCCTGGATCATCACGCGGCCGCCATCCATCGTTTCTCGCGCCGCATCCCGGGGTGCTAGAGACCGGAGCCCGACGGCTGCGCGCCCAGCAGTTTCCAGGCAAGCGGCAAGGCGCAGGCGGCAAGGGCGAGCTTGGCGAGGTCGCCGTAGAGGAACGGGTAGAGGCCGAGCTGAAGCACTGGCTTGTCCCAACCGATCACGGCGCCGAGCCAGGTGACGCCGAACGCATAGATGACGACGTTGCCGGCGATCATCGCCAGCGCCGTCCTGACGACGCTCCGGTCCCAGCCGCGTTCGGCAAGCCAGCCGCACAGAGCCGCCGCCGGCAGCATGCCGAGGAGGTAGCCGCCGGTCGGCCCCATCATGTAGGCGAGGCCGAGGCCCTTTTCCGGGGTGCCGGCAAAGACGGGAAGCCCCATCGCGCCCTGTGCCAGGTAGAGAGCCACCGTTGCGGCGGCCAGGCGCCAGCCGAACGCCATGCCCATCGCCAGGACGACGAACGTCTGCATGGTGATCGGTACGGGATAGAACGGCACCTGCACCTTGGCGGATACCCACAGCGCCAGCGATCCTGCAATCGCCAGCGAGATGTTCCGAAGCCGGGCATTGCCGCCGCCGGCCAGTCTGTCTGTGATCGTCGGATGGGTGACCATTGCGGACATGTGAGACTCCTGCGTCTGAGGTTGTTGCTACGCGCGGCCGACCAGCATGCGGTAGCGGAACTGGTCGAGGATCACGGCGAGGATGAGAAGCCCGCCGAGCAGCACCATCTGCAGATACGAACCGATCTGCGCGATGTTCATGCCGTTCTGGACAAGGACGATGAAGAATGCGCCGAGCACGACGCTTTCGACACGGCCGACGCCGCCCCTGAGCGAAACGCCGGCGATGACGCATGCCGCGATCGATTCCAGGGCGACCGAACCGCCGAGATTGGTCTCTCCGGACTCCACGCGGGCCGTCAGCAGAAGACCGGCAAGCGAGGCCAGGAGGGCGCAGATCACATAGGCGAGAAACAGCACGCGCTTGGTGTTGACGCCCGACAGGTGCGCCGCCTTGGGATTGCCGCCGACCGCGTAGATATGCGAGCCCAGACGCGTGCGGTTGATCAGGATCCAGATGGCGATGATCGCCAGGATGGCGACGATCACCGGGACCGGCATGCCGAAGACCCGCCCGAAGCCGAAGAAGTTGCCGAACTCGTAGGGTAGTTTCGAGACCGGGACGCCGCCCGTGAGGAAGAGGGCCAGACCGGCGCCCACCGACTGCACGCCGAGCGTCATGATGAAGGGCGACACGCCGAACTGAGCGACGCCGATCCCGTTCAGACAGCCGATCGCGAAGGCGGCGCCGAAACCGGCAAGGCATCCGAGCGAGATCGCGATCCAGACATGATCGGGCATCATCGCCGCCAGCGCCACCATCGCCATCGCGCTGACCACGGAGGTGAGCGCGATCGCGGTGCCGACCGCGAGATCGAAGCCCCCGGTAATCAGGACGATCATCTGCCCCAGGGAGACGAGGATCAGGTAGACGGACTGCCGCGCCACGTTGGTCAGGTTCTGCACCGACACGAAATTCCCGGAGACCAGCGAGAAGATGACGAGCGCCGCAACCAGAAAGAAGGGCAGCACGCCAACCTTCAGGAAGACCGTTTTCACGGCATCGCCCGGCGAGAAGCGCTGTGACATTGCGGGGGTCCCCTTTACGATATCGGGTGAACGCATCAGGCAGGCATCCTTGTGTCACTGAAGAAGTGGCCGAGCACGGCCTCTTCGGTGATGCCGTCTCCTTCGAGTTCGGCCGAGATCCGGCCGTTGGAGAAGACCAGCAAACGGTGGGAGAGGTGCATGACCTCGGGCAGGTCCGACGAAATGACCACGATCGCCTTGCCCGCCTGCGCCAGATCCCGGATCAGCAGGTAGAGCTGGCTGCGCGTTCCCATGTCGACGCCGACCGTGGGCTCGTCGAAAATGTAGACCTGACGGTCCTCGCCAAAACCCTTGCCGAACAGAACCTTCTGCTGGTTGCCGCCCGACAGCGTCGCCACGGCCTTGGAGAAGGCGTGCGGCGCCAGATCGACGCGTTCGGCGATGGCGTCCGCTTCGATCCGGGTTTTCGCTGGAGAATGCAGGCCGAGAGGCCCGCCAAGGTCGCGCCTGTCGAGCAGGCCGAGGCGGATGTTGTCGCGGGCCGATGCGGTCAGCACCAGGCCCTCGGACTTGCGATCCGGCGGAAGATAGAAGACGCCTTCGCGCAGCAGTTGCCGGGTCGGCCTGCCGGTGACGTCCTTGCCGTTCAAAGAGACCTTGCCGGCCTTCAGCGGCTGCAGACCGAGGATGCTGCGCCAGACGCGCGACTTGCCGGAGCCGACCAGTCCGGCGACGCCCAGCACCTCGCCTGCGCGCACGTCGATGTCGACTCCCCTGACGCCGGCGGCTTGGATGCCGCGCAGCGACAGCACCGTATGGTTGTCGGGCCGCCGCTCGATGTGGGGGTAGACCTGATCGATCGAGCGTCCGGTCATCAACTCGACCAGCGCCTTCTCCGAAATGTCTTTGGCGTTAACCGTGCCGATCAGCCGGCCGTCGCGCAGCACGGTGATCTGGTCGGCGATTTCCTGGAATTCCTGGATGCGGTGGGAAATGTAGATGATGCCGACACCGCCCTCGCGGGCGCGCCGCATGAAGGCGAAGAGCTTCTGCGTTTCCTTCTCGGTCAGCGACGCGGTGGGCTCGTCGAGGATGAGCACCTTGGCCTTCGCATGCAGCGCCTTCGCGATCTCGACCATCTGCTGCTGCGCGCGCGACAGGCGCGCCACAGGCGCGCGGATGTCGACCTCGAAGCCCAGTTCGCGAAACAGCTGTTCGGTGTTGCGCTCCATCGCCTTGCGGTCGACGAAGAGGCCGCGCTTCGGCTCCTTGCCGAGGTAGACGTTCTCGAAAACGCTCAGCGTCGGAACCAGCGAGAATTCCTGGAAGACCGTGCCGATGCCCGCACGCCGCGCATCCTGCACCGAGCGGAACTCGACATCGCGGCCGTCGATCTTCATCGTCCCGCTCGTCGGCGCATAGACGCCGGAGAGGATCGAGATCAGCGTCGACTTGCCCGCGCCGTTCTCGCCGAACAGCACATGCACTTCGCCGCGATTGAGCCGGAAATCGACGCCGGACAGAGCCTTGACGCCGGGGAACTCCTTGGTGATCCCCTTCATTTCGACCAGAGGAGCTTCGCTCATGTGTCTCTCCCGCCTGCGGCGGTCCCGCGCTGTTCGCGCGGGACCGCCGTCGGTTCTTCCTAGTTTACGCTGAAGACCGGCTTGTAGTCGTCGGGAGGCAGGATGTTGGTCTGCGGAACGGAATCCACGTTGTCCTTGTCGACCACGAAGATCTTGGGGCCGACATGCTTGATGACTTCCTGGCCCTCGAGGAGCCGGGTGGCCTGGTCGATCGCGATGCGACCCTGGATGACCATCGAGTCCGCCGGCGAGGCGGCGATGAAGCCGCGCTTGATGCCTTCGTACACGCCCGGCGTGATGTAGAAGGAGAGCAGGTCCACCTTGCCCTCGAGCCCGCGCTCGCGGATCACGCCCTGGGCGGCTTCCGCCGTAACCGCCGTGCCGGCGATGTAGCGAATGCCCGGGTTGGCCTGAAGTTCGTCCTCGACGAGCTTCAGCTGAACTTCCTTGCCGGTGTCGCCGTACTTGGCCGGCAGGACCTTGACGGCGGTGTCCTTGACGGCGTCGAGGAAGCCCTTGTTGGCGGCCTCGACCCAGCCGGCGCCGGCCGGTCCCGGGAACCAGCCGACGAGCACTTCTTCGCCGCCGGCCGGATGCTTCTTGGCCAGGTATTCACCGGCGGAGTGTCCCATCGTGTAGAAGGAGACGAGCGACTTGGCCGAGACTTCCGGCGACGAGATGCCGTTGATCACGTCGATAACCGGAATGTTCTTGGCGCGGACTTCCTTCACCAGGTTGTTCAGGCCGTCGAAGGAAATGGCGCCGATCACGACGGCCTCCGCGCCATTGGCGACGCAGTCCTCGATCTGCGAAATCTGCTTGGCGAGTTCGGTGTAGCCGCCGGCCTCGACGAGGTTCATCTTGACCCCGAGGCGCTGGGCTTCCTCGGCCACGCCGTAGCCGACGCCGAGCCAGTAGGCGTCCTTCATGTGCGGGAAGGAGACGCAGATGTTCCAGGCCTTGGACGCCTTTTCCAGCGGAACGTAGGACACGTCCACCGACTTGCCGTCCTCGGCGAAGGGCGGCTCGATCTTGGCGGCGTCATACGGATACCAGTCCGCCGCGAAGGCCTGGGAGAATGTGGCCGCCGAGACGGCCGAGGCAAGCAATAGTCCGGTTAGCTTCTTCATTGCAGTTCCCCTGTTTGTGCCGCCGGGCTTGGTGGCGGCGGTTCGCCCGTATTCAGTTCAGTGCGCTGCGTATCTGTTCGAGCAGGCCGGCGCGTTCCCGGCGCGCCGCGAGCGCTTCCTCCATCGTGACCTTGACGAAACGTGTCGGCGTGTTGGGCTGCATCTGCCCGATCAGATCCATGTCGGCGGAGATCACTGTTCCGATCATGAAGTAGCCGCCGCCCGAGACCGCATCCCGGTGCAGGATGATGGGCTCGGTTCCGCCCGGCACCTGGATCGACCCGTACGGATAGCAGCTGTCGACGATGTTCGAAGGATCGGAGCCTGCGCCGAACGGCTGCTCACGCTCGACGAAGCCGAGCGGGCGACCGCCGCGGAAGCGGTAGCCCATGCGGTCGGCTTCCGGGGCGACCTTCCAGTCGTCCTCGAAGAAGCTTGCCTGCGATGCTTCGTTGATGCGGTGCCAGTAGAGGCCCGGCAGAACCCGGAGGGTCGCCGACCTGCCGGGTCCTCGCCGCAGCGGCTCGGGCAGGCTGCGATGCACGTGCGCCGCCACCGCGGGGGAACCGATCGGAAGCTCGTCGTCGGCGCGTAGCGCGCGACCGTTCAGACCGCCCAGCGCGCCGATCACGTAGGTTGACCGGCTGCCGAGCGCGAGCGGCACGTCGATGCCGCCGGCAAAGGCGATGTAGATGCGCGCGCCCGTCTTCAGAAAGCCGAAGGAGAGCGTCTGTCCCGCCCGAACGGCGATCGAGGTCCAGCCGGGCTGCTCCTCGCCGTCGATCTTGATCGGCATGTCGCCGCCGGTGACGGCGATGACGGTATCGGATGTGAACTGGATTTCCGGACCGACGAACACCGCTTCCAGGCCGGCCGCGTCTTCCGGATTGCCGACGAGCAGGTTGGCCGCGCGCAGCGCCAGGCGGTCCATCGCGCCGCCGAGCGGAATGCCGAGGTGGAAGTAGCCCGGACGCCCAAGGTCCTGAACGGTCGTGGCGAGACCGGGTTTGACAATCCTAGCGCCCATGGATCGCACCCTCCAGCTTGGCGTTGTAGCCGTCGACGTCAGCGCGGAACTGCGTCAGGTCGAACGTCACCTCGCTCATCGCGGGGGCAAAGCGACCGGCATCCACATCCGCGACCGTCTGGTCGTACTCTTCGCGACCGACGGACTTGAACTTCACGATGTCGCCCGGACGGAAAAGCACCATGAAATCCCTGAGGTAGCTGACCTTCTGCTCCGGGTCGTAGATCGGAACGGGCGTGATGCCGAACATCTGGTAGCCGCCGGCGCCGCGGACGGAGTAGATCGCCGTGAAGCAACCGCCATAGCCGACCGTCAGCTTCGGCGTGTCGGTGCGCGGGCGCAGGTACTTCGGCACCTGCAACTGCCGCGGCCTGTCGACCATCTGGTACATGAAGGGCAGACCGGCGACGAAGCCTACCATGGAGACGAACCACGGCGCGCCCGAATGCGCGGCGATGAAATCGTCGACGGTCGCGAAGTTGTTGATGCGCGCCGCATACTCCAGATCGGTCGCCTTGGGATCCTGATGGCGCTCGCGAAACCGCATCAGCGTCTCATGCGTCCAAGGGTCCTGGTAGTAGACGGGGATTTCGATGATGCGCGTCTTGATCACCGGCTCGGCCTTCTCGGCCTGCGCCTCGATGGCCTGCACCTCGCGCAGAATGTCGTCGGGCCTGATCACGTCGGGATTGAACTTGATCTGGAACGACGCGTTGGCCGGGCAGATCTCGGTGACGCCGCGAATGCCGCTGTCGCGCACCGCATTGGTCATCGAAAGGCTCTTGAAGAAGGCCTCCAGCGACATGCTCTCGTCGCACTCGACGAACAGATGCTCGTCGCCTCCGAAACTGTAGCGATTTTTCATAACCCCACCGCCTTCCCGCCGCCGTTGCCGGCGAACTCCGTTTGCAGCCAACCCTCGAGGAACCGGGTGTTCACGTCACCGGCAACCACGCCGGGATCGATCGAAAGCGCGCGATGCAGGGGAACCGTGGTCGGAATGCCCCTGATGTCGAGCGACGCCAGCGCCTTGGACAGCCGCAGCAGGCACTGCTCGCGGGTGTCGCCGTGGACGATCAGCTTGCCGATGAGCGAATCATAGAACGGCGGCACCGTGTAGCCGTCGAACGCCAAGGTATCGAAGCGGACATGCTCGCCCGCGGGAACGGCGAGCGACTCGATCTTGCCGGGCCAGGGCTGGAAATCCTTGAAGGGATCCTCGGCATTGATGCGGCATTCGATGGCATGGCCGGCGATCGACACGTCGTCCTGCCGGATCGCCAGCTTCGCGCCGCCGGCGATCTTCAGCATCTCCTGCACGAGGTCGATGCCGGTGATCATCTCGGTGACCGGATGCTCGACCTGGATGCGCGTGTTGACCTCGATGAAGTAGAAGTTGCGCGTCGCGTCGTCGTAGAGGTATTCGACCGTGCCGGCGCCGCTGTAGCGGACCGAGCGGACCAGGTCGACGGCGCTGGCGCACAGACGCTCGCGCACCTCCTGCGGCAGGTGGAACGCCGGCGCTTCCTCCCAGACCTTCTGGCGACGTCTCTGCAGCGAGCATTCGCGCTCGAAGCAATGGATGAAGTTCTCGCCGTCGCCGAGGATCTGCACCTCGATGTGACGGGCCGCCGAGATGACCTTCTCGATGTAGAGGCCGCCGTCGCCGAAGGCAGCCGCGGCTTCGGCCGACGCCTGGACGAACTGGCTCTCGAACTCGGATGCGTTCTGGATGATGCGGATGCCGCGTCCGCCACCGCCGGCCGCCGCCTTGATCATCACCGGGAAGCCGATCCCGTCGGCGATGACCGCCGCTGCCGCTGCATCGGCGACGCGGCCATCGCTGCCCGGAACGGTCGGCACGCCGGCTTTCCGGGCGGCCTCGCGCGCCGCCACCTTGTCGCCGAGCAGACGGATGGCGTCGCCGGAAGGGCCGACGAAGCGCATGCCTGCGGCGACCACCGCGTCGGCGAAGTCGCCGTTCTCGGCCAGGAATCCGTAGCCGGGATGGACCGCGTCGGCCTGAGCGGCCTTCGCCGCTTCGAGGATAGCCTCGATGTTGAGGTAGGACTTCTTCGCCGCAGCCGGCCCGATCAGCACCGCCTCGTCGGCCAGCCGCACGGCCAGCGAATCCGCATCCGCGGCGCTGTACACCTGGATGGTGCGCAGGCCCAGCGCCTTTGCGGCGCGGTTGATGCGGACGGCGATCTCGCCGCGATTGGCGATCAGGACCGAGCGTATGGTCATTCGTCGACCTCCGCTATGAGATCGCCGGCCATGATCGCGTCTTCGCTGTCGACGACGAAGCGGATGTTCTTCCCGGAAACGCCGGCCCTGACCTCGTGGAACGACTTCATGACCTCGATCAGACCCACGACATCGTCGGGGCCGACCGCATCGCCATCATTCTTGAAGGCGGGGCTGTCGGGCGACGGCTTGCGATAGAAGATGCCCGGAAGCGGCGACCTGATTTCCTGCTTGCTCATATAGCCCTCCTCGAAACGGTTTCGGCCCGACGTACGATCTCGGATACCGGCGCGATGCGTACACCGCTCGCGATCAGAGCATCGCGAATGGCGACTGCCATTTCGACGCACCCCGGCGTGTCGGAATGGAAACAGATGGATTCGAACTCGATGTCGATGTCCGCGCCGTCGACAGTCCGGACCTTGCCCTCGCGGCACGCGCGGACCACCTTCTCGGCGACGCGTGCCGGGTCCGTGCGGCCGACCTGCCTAGCGAAGACGATCGAGCCGCTCGCGTCGTAGTCCCGGTCCGCATAGAACTCGCGAACCACCGGCTGCCCCATCTCGACGGCGATCTGGTAGGTCAGCGATTGTCCCATGCAGAAGATGTAGGCGTCCGGCGCCGCACGGCGCATGAAGTCGACGAAGCCGCGCGACAGATCGGCGCTGACCGCGATCTCCATGTAGAGCGCTCCGTGCGGCTTTACGTGCTGCAGGTTGGTGCCGTGCTTGCGGGCGAACTCGCGCAGCGCCCCGACCTGATAGATGACGTCGTTGACGATTTCCTCGGCGCTGCCCGCGATCTTGCGGCGGCCGAACCCCTGCAGGTCCCGGTAGCCGGGATGCGCGCCGACGCCGACGCCGTGCTGCATCGCAAGCTTCACCGTCCGGTCCATGAGGGAAGGATCGCCGGCATGAAAGCCGGTCGCGATGTTGGCGGAGCTGATCAGCCCCATGATGCTGACATCGTCGGCGTCGGCGATGCTCCAGCGCCCGAAGCCCTCGCCCATATCGCAATTGAGATCGACTGCAGACAGTTGCATGAACTGTCATCCTCCCGTCCGGCGGCGCTTGGGCGCCACGAATTCCCCAATTGGAGGGAACGTTAGTGACAGCTGCCGGGCTTGAAAAATTCTATTATCCGAAATGCGATTTCAAAAAATCAGATAGCCTAGCGGACGAGGTCCGGGTTGGCGTCGGTTGCGGCGCCATCTGCCAGTTGCGCGCGCCGCGGCGTCGGCGGAACGTGAATGCCGCAATGCCCATGAAACGCGGCGCCGGGCTTCAACCGTCGCTGCGCAGTCCCCGCATGGCGGCTGGTCAAGGCATACTCGGTCGCTGAAACGCCCTTAACGGGTCGAACCGGGGCTGCGCGACATGACTACCGCACGAGTGGACGAACGACGTGGACGCCAGGGGCAGCGCCGTTCTCGAAAGGCAAGCAGGCGCTGCCCATCCCAGAGCGGAATCGGTCCGATCAACTGCAGGGATGTTGTGAAAAGACAGGATTGCATGGTCATTTTTTTCGATTGCCCACATCCACAATCAACGACCGTATCACTATCGGGTGCAAAATCCGCGTTTTGCAGGTGGTCACTTCCGGTGGATCGCCAATCAACTCGGCGAGCGGATAGTTCGGCCGAAAATTGTCTTAATCCAGCATTTGATACTTGCATGAAACTGCCGGCATTCATGCCAAAGCCAGGTATCTGTAAATTCGATTTTTAGCCTGTTCACTATCGAAATTTTCGTATTTGATCGCGGCATGGCCATCAGTTTCAAGCAAATCCGCTATTTCGTGTCGACCGCCGAGAGCGGACAGGTGTCGCAGGCGGCCGTGGCGCTGTCGATTTCGCAGTCGGCGATCACAACGGCGATCAAGGATCTCGAAGTCGAGCTCGGCGCCACGCTTTTCACGCGCTCGCCGCAAGGCATGGAACTGACGGCTGCCGGGCGCGCGCTGCTGTTCCATGCCTATGAGGTCCTGGCCAAGGTCGACGAGATGACGGCGATCAATCTGCCCGGCAGCAACCTCGAAGGCGTGCTGCGGGTGGCGGCGTCCTACACGGTCATCGGATATTATCTGCCGCATCATCTCGGGCGCCTGCAGCGCAGCTTTCCCAACCTCGAGATCCAGCTGTTCGAACTGACCCGCGAGGCGATCGAGGAAGGGCTGCTGGAAAACCGCTACGATCTCGCCGTCATCCTGACCGCCAACACCAACAACCCCTATCTGTCCAAGGAGACGCATCTGTCATCGAAGCGGCGGCTGTGGGTGCCGGCTCGGCATCGGCTGCTGTCTCTCCCCTCGGTTGGCCTCAAGGAGATCGCCGAGGAGCCGTACATCATGCTGACGGTCGACGAGGCGGCCCACACATCGCTGAAATACTGGAGCAACACCCCGTACCGGCCGTCGGTGCGCCTTCGCACATCGTCCGTCGAGGCGACGCGATCGCTGGTCGCCAACGGCCAGGGCGTCGCCATCCTCTCGGACATGGTGCACCGGCCGTGGTCGCTCGAAGGGCGCCGTATCGAGACGATCGACATCGCCGATCCGGTCCCGGCCATGGACCTGGGCGTCGCCTGGAACCCGACCGTCGCCTTCACCCCTGCGATGAATGCCTTCCGCGACTATTTCAGGGAGGCCCACCACATCCCGATCGGACGCCAGCGCGATCACGCCGCCGAGTAGGCGGTCACGGCTCCTGTATCGGAGTCGTTGACTCCCTATTGCGCACGCGATGCGGCCGCAATTCCGCGCCCTTCCTCTCGCGGCATCTATCGGTGCAAGTATTGGCGGTGCACTGCCGGCACAGCACCAAGAAGCCGGGAACACAAACCGCTCATCGAGGACGTGTTCAGGCAACGGCCATGGCGATGCGGTCCAGCGCGGCGCGATGAAGCTCCGGCGTGGCCGCCGCGAGCACCTGTCCACTGGAATGCAACGTGAGTTCCCGGCCTTCCCAGTCGGTAATCACGCCGCCCGCCGCCTTCACCACCGGAACGACCGGCAGATAGTCGTAGGGCTGAAGCTCGGCCTCGATGATCAGGTCGACATGGCCCGAAGCCAGCAGCCCATAGCTGTAGCAGTCGCCGCCGAAGCGACGCGCCATGCACGCCTTGCTGAGCGCCTCGAAGGTGCGTGTCTCCTCTTGGGAGAACTGGTCGGGCGATGTGGCAAAGAGGATCGTGTTTTCCAGCCTTTGCTGTCCGGAGGTCCTGCAACGATGGCCGTTGTGGGACGTATCCCCCCCGACATGGCCCACCCAAGTCTCCTTGAGGGCCGGCATGTCGATCACGCCGAGAACCGGCTTTCCGCCGTCCAGAAGCGCGATCAGCGTGCCGAAGAGCGGCACGCCGGAGATGAAGCTCTTGGTACCGTCTATGGGATCGATCACCCAGACGTAACGGGCATCCAGCCCGGCCGCGCCATGCTCCTCCCCGAACACGCCGTGATCGGGCAGATGCTGAGCCAGCACCTCCTTCATTGCCCTCTCCACAGCACGATCGGCGAGGGTCACGGGGCTGTGGTCGGCCTTGCGTTCGACTTCGAGACGGGTGCGAAAATGCTTGAGAGCGAGAGCCCGCGCAGCGCGCAGCATCTCCATCGCAACGCTTTCGAAACGGTCGGGACTGTTCATGCCGCGCCTTTTTCGGACAACGGTTCAACAAGCAGCAGGTGCCCATGGTCGATCTGCGACAGCACGTTTCCGGGCGCACCGTCCGTCACAAGCACGTCCACGCTCGACCAGTCGCAGACATGGATAAGCCCCGACTTGCCGAACTTGCTGGAATCCATCAGCACCATGGTCTGGTCCGCCAATGGGATCATCGCGCGCTTGAACTCGGCTTCGAACAAGTCGAAGTCCTGGCAACCCCGGTCCGAGCCAGCCACCATCGACGTGACGAAGTAGCTCGGCGTGAACTGGGTCATGAATTCTATCACGCCGCGCCCCGTCAGCGTCCGGTCGTGGCAGCGCAACTCGCCGCCCGGGAGAATAATGCGGTGACGGCTGTTGGATGACAGGATCTGCGCGATCTCGAGCGAGATGGTCACGATGGTCATCGACTCGCGATTGACGAGTTCGCGGGCGAGGAAGCATGCCGTGGTGCTGTTGTCGAGCAGGACGGTCGCGCCCTCCCGGATGAACTTGGCCGCACGGGCGGCGATCGCTGTCTTGGCGACGGGCGCTTCCCGCAGGCGGCGATCGAACGACGGCTCGGTGCGCGGCAGCGGCAAGCGCACCCCCCCGTGGAACTTCTCGACTATGCCCTCGGCCGACAGCGCCTTCACGTCGCGCCGGATGGTCTCATCCGACACATCGAAGAGGTCCGCGAGTTCGACGATTGCCGCCTGGCCGCGCATTTCGAGCGCGGCAAGGATCTGCTGCTGACGCAACGTCGGTGCCATGTCCCCCTCCCGAAGGGTCAACCGCCAACTGCAATGGCGCGGCCGGTCTCGGCATGAAACAGCCTTGCACGGGACAGATCAAATGTCAGGCCTACATCGGTTCCGGGCGAAGGAGCGTCGGCGACCGAACTCTTCACCGTGAGCCTATCGTCGCCCAGAGACACCTCCACCAGCGCCTCCGCGCCGATCAGCTCGGTTCGTTCCACCTTGCCGCGGGCCATTCCCTCGTCCCCGAGACGAACTTCTTCGGGGCGTATTCCGAACAGGACGCCGGCCGGGAGGCCCTCGCCCATAGCCAGGCCGGAGACAAACGATGCGTGCCTGATCTGGCCCCCCGCATCCGTCTTGCACGGTATCAGCGCCATCTCGGGGGACCCGATGAAGGTTGCGACGAACGTGTTCGATGGATGCATGTAGATATCCATCGGCGCGCCGACCTGCTGCAGGTGCCCTTTTGACATCATCGCCACGCGGGTTCCGAGCGTCATCGCCTCGATCTGGTCGTGCGTGACATAGATGACGGTCAGCGCCAGCTCCTGGTGCAGGCGCTTCAGTTCGCCACGCATGCGGTTGCGCAGCTTCGCGTCGAGGTTGGACAGGGGTTCGTCGAACAGGAACACCTTGGGCTTGCGCACAAGCGCGCGGCCGATGGCGACGCGCTGGCGCTCGCCGCCGGACAGTTCCTTCGGCCTGCGGTCGAGCAGATCGGTGATGTGGAGGATTTCCGCCGCTTCACGGATGCGGGTGTCGATTTCCGCCTTGGAGAGTCTGCTCGTCCTCAGGAGGCCGAAAGCCATGTTCTTGTATGCCGTCATGTGCGGATACAAGGCATAGGACTGGAAGACCATCGCGATGTCGCGCTTCTGCGGCAGCGCGTCGGTGACGTCCTTTCCATCGATGGTGAGGACGCCGGAAGTGATGTCCTCCAGGCCGGCGATCATGCGCAGGGTCGTCGACTTGCCACAGCCGGAAGGCCCGACAAGCACCATGAATTCCCGGTCCTCGATGGTCAGGTCGATGTCGTGAACGGTCGGGCGTCCGGCATAGGACTTGTTGATTTTGGAGAGGTTTACGGTAGCCATTGTTATCTCCCAGACATCACTTGACGCCGGTGTGCATGAAACTGTCGATGAAACGGCGCTGGAAGATGATGAACATCAACAGCAGCGGTGACACCACGATCGTCGTGCCTGCCATCAGGCGTGTCCAATCGGCGCCGCTGTCCGCCTTCGCGAGCAGGCCGAGACCGATCGGAAGAGTGCGGACAGAGTCCGAATTGGTCACCAGCAGCGGCCACATGTAGTCGTTCCAGTGGGTCACTACCGAAATGATGCCGAAGGCGATCAGTGTCGGCTGGACCAGCGGGAGACAGACGTACCAGAGCGTGGCCAGATGGCCGCATCCGTCGAGACGGGCGGCATCGGAGAGTTCGGAAGGTATCTGCCGGAAGCTCTGGCGCAGCATGAACGTGCCGTAGCCCGACGCCACGAACGGCACGACGAGCGCAGGGAGCGTGTTGATCATTCCCATCTCGCGCAACGTGACGAAGTTTGCGAGGAAGGTCGAATAGATCGGGAACATCACCTGGAGCAGGAACAGGCCAAACAGGAAGTTCTTGAACCGGAATTCCAGGCGGGCGAAGGCGTATGCGGCCAGCGTGATGGTGACCAGCTGGCATATCAGGATCGATCCCGTCGTCAGGATCGAGTTGATCAGGTAGGTGCCGAAGGGTGCCACGGACAGCGTGGCGGGATAGTTCGTGAAGACAAGGACCTCCGGCAGCAGCCCGGCAGCAGGATCGAAAACCTCCGTGCGCGTCTTCAGCGAGGTCAGGACGATCCAGATCATCGGACTCATCCACAGGACCGCAAGCGGCAGCATGACAAAATGCAGCCAGCCGCCTCGTGCGCGTCTCGACAGCCTGTGCAGCATCAGCGCTCTCCCAGATAGTGGACGCGACGCCCAAGGGTCACCGCGATCAGCCCGATGAGAGCCAGCACGCTCAGGAGCAGCGTATTGGCCAGCGTCGAGGCATAGCCGATATCCTGGTACTGGAAGCCGGTCTGGTAGATGTAGAAGGTGAGGACATTCGTCGCGTCGGCGGGGCCGCCCTGCGTCATGACATAGACGTAGTCGAAGATCTGGTAGCTGTGGAGCAGACCGATGATCACAACGAAATAAAGCGTCGGCGAGATCAGCGGCACGGTGATGTGTATCAGCTGATCCCAACCGCTCACGCCGTCCAGCCGCGCGGCCTCGTACAGATCCGACGGAACGAGCTTGAGCGCCGCCAGCAGGATCAGCATGAAGTAGCCGGAATATTTCCAGAGGCTCATCAGCATGATCGCAGGAAGAGCAAGGCCGCTCTTGTTCAGCCAGTCGATCTGCGGCAGACCGAGAGCCGCGAGCGCCTCGTTGATCGGACCGTAGCCGGGCGCATAGAGGAACACCCACACCATGCCGGCCGCGACTGACGGGATCATCACCGGGTAGAAGAAGGCCGACCGGTATATCGCCATGCCGCGCAGCTTGCTGTCGAGGGCAACGGCGAGAAGCAGCGCGATGGCAATCGCCACGGGCACCGTAATCAGCGTATAGAACGCGGTATTTCCAAGCGTCTTCCAGAACAGCCCGTCGCTGAGGAGACGTTGATAGTTCTCGGCGCCCAGAAAGAACATTCTCGGGTCCCCCAGCAGCACGTCATGCAGGCTGAACCAGAACGACCGGAGAATCGGCCAGTAGGTGAACGCGGCAAGAAACAGAAGCGATGGCGCAAGCAGGAAGTAGGCCAGCACCGCCTCGTTTCGCCGCGCTTTTTCAACATTTCGCGACATCGGCTATTGCTTTCGAAAGAGAGGGGCGCGGGCGTGAAGGCCCGCGCCTAGACGGCGTCAGCCGCGGCGACGCAGGACGCGCTCGATCTCGCGGTTGATTTCCGCGTTGGCACCGTTGAGCGCGTCGGCGGGCGCGATTTCGCCCGCCATCGTGCGATCAAGGGCACTCTTCAGAAGATCGCGGGCGCGGGAGTAGGCAGGTACCTGCATGAACGCACCTGAATACTCAGCCTGGTCGAACGCTGTCCTGGCCTCGGGCACCTTCTCGAGGTAGGCCTTCATGGAGTCGGTCTCCCACGACGACTTGCGCACCGCGAGATAGCCGGTCGCCTTGCCCCACTCCGCCTGGACGTCGGTGCTGGTCATCCAGCGCGCAAAGGTCCACGCCGCCTCCTTCTGGGCATCCGACTGCTTCTTGGCGATCATGATGGGGCCGCCGCCCTGCGCCGCGCCCCAGGTCTTGCGCTTGGGCATGAATGCGACGCCGACCTTGAAGGGCGACGAAGTCCGCATGTTCGTCAAAGAGCCGGTGGAGTGGTAGAGCATCGCCGTGGTGCCGGCCATGAAGTCGTTGGCCGAACCCTGCCAGGTCGAGGCTGGCGCCATTGCGCCGGCATCGACCATCTTCTTCCAATGCTCGAGCGCCTCGATCGCCTCGGGGCGGTCGAAAAGAACCTTGTCCTTCTCCCAGGGGAGCAGGCCGTTCTGTCGGCAGAAGGCCTCGAACATCCAGTCGTGCCAGCCGCCGCCAATGATCAGACCCCAGCGCTTGACCTCGTTGCCTTCGCGTACGACCAGCGCCTTCGCTGCTTCCAGGAGTTCGTCCCAGTCCTCGGGCGCCTTCGCGATGCCGGCAGCCTCGAAAGCGTCCTTGTTGTAGTAGAGGACCGGCGTGGAGGGCTGGAACGACAGGCCGTACAGGCGACCGTCCGAAACGGCCGTGTTCAGGAAGCCCGGTATGAAATCGTCGTAGATGTCGTCGGACTTGGCGACATCCGTCAGATCCTCGAGCGCATCGAGGCCGAGGAAGGTCTGAAGCGACGAGTTGATCGGCAGCCACATCGACGGCGGGTCGCCCACGCCGAGCGAGGTGATGACCTTCTGCTCGGTGTTTTCGTAGCTGCCGGCGTAGACGGCCTCGACCTCGATCGCATCGTGCTTGGAATTGAAGTCGGCGATCATGTTCGTCACGATCGTGTTGATGTCTCCCGAAACACCGACCGGGTACATGAACTGGAGCTTGACCGGGCCACTTGCCCGCCCCGCGGTTATGATGCCCGGCATCATGCTCACGAAGGGCATGGCCAGCCCCGCCCCCAGCAATCGACGTCGCGAAATCTTAGGCTTTGTGGCTTTCATAGGAATTCTCCCATTTATGTGGAAATCTTGACGGTAGGCGCAGAAAAACCTCGGAAACCAACACAGAAGCGGCGGAATGTTCTTTTTTGGTGTTCCTCAATTCTCGACAAGCTCAAGGTTTTCCCTGATATTTCGCCGGACTGAGCCGCCTTCCTGCCCGTTGCCCCTCCAGAAGGTAGTGAGGAAGATGCTGGAATGAATATCTATAATCAACATATTCCACACAAAAATTATGACGCTGCGGAAGGATGTGTCAAGCGTTTCATACGATCTTGGCCGAATCGACGTTGACGATATGGCGTTGATTGTCGATCCTGACGTGATATCAACATGGAAATCCACGCATGCTCATCACTCAGATCACTGATTCCCATGTGTTGCTGGGAAGCCGGATTGCCGCTCGCTTCGACACGGCTGCCGCCTTCGAGCGGCTGCTGGAGAGCCTTCGCCGGCAGGAGACAAAGCCCGATCTGATCCTGTTCTCCGGTGATCTCGGAGAGGACGCCACTCCGCAGGAATACGCCTTCGTCGGCGCCGGCCTGCGCGGTCTCGAAATCCCGGTCCTCGCGGTGCCCGGGAATCACGATGCCCGCGAACCGCTTTGGGAGGCGCTGCCCGACATGCTCGGGCGGACCGATGCAGGGCACCTTTGCGTTGCCCGCGACATTGGCCCGCTCGTTGTCGTGGGACTGGATACCATCGTGCCCAGCGCCGCCCATGGCGAAATCTGCCCCGCGCGCCTCGCATGGCTGCGGGAAACGCTGAAGTCCCACGCGGGTCGCGACGTCCTGATCTTCCAGCATCATCCACCGATCGATACGGGTCTCGACCACCTCGATTCGATGGGAATCCTGTCGGGCAGGGAGGAGTTCGCAGGCCTGGTGGCCGAACACGGGAGGGTCGCCGCCATTCTTTGCGGCCATGTCCACAGGTCGGTTCACGGAACCTGCGGCGGCGCACCCGTACGGGTCAGCCCGTCGGCCTCGCATCAATTCGCCTTCGACCTGCGCAAGGGCGAGCCCTACCGATTCTCGGACGAACCGGCGCAGTTCTCGATGCACCTCTGGCACGAGGGCAGAGGCCTCGTAAGCCACGTCGTCCCGGTCGTCACCGGCTGAAACACCGCACCCAACGGGCGCGCGACTCTCGACCGGAAGCGATAGACCGCGAACGGCCCAAAATCATTCCCACTCGATGGTGCCCGGCGGCTTGCTGGTCACGTCGTAGACGACACGGTTGATGCCGCGCACCTCGTTGATGATGCGGGTCGCGGTGCGGCCGAGGAAATTCATGTCGTAGGGATAGAAGTCGGCCGTCATGCCGTCGACCGAGGTGACGGCGCGCAGCGCGCAGACGAAATCGTAGGTGCGGTAGTCGCCCATCACGCCGACCGTCTGCACCGGAAGCAGCACCGCGAAGGCCTGCCAGATCGTGTCGTAGAGGCCGGCCTTGCGGATCTCGTCGAGATAGATCGCGTCGGCCTTGCGCAGGATGTCGAGCTTTTCGCGGGTCACCGCGCCGGGGCAGCGGATGGCAAGGCCCGGCCCCGGGAAGGGGTGGCGGCCGATGAAGCTGTCGGGCAGGCCGAGTTCGCGGCCGAGCGCGCGCACCTCGTCCTTGAACAGTTCGCGCAGCGGTTCGACAAGCTGCATGTTCATGCGCTCGGGCAGGCCGCCGACATTGTGGTGGCTCTTGATCGTGACCGAAGGGCCGCCGGAGAACGACACGCTTTCGATGACGTCCGGATAGAGGGTGCCCTGCGCCAGGAACTTCGGCGCGCCCTTACCGTCGGCGGCGATCTTGGCGGCTTCCGCCTCGAACACCTCGATGAACAGGCGGCCGATCGTCTTGCGCTTCACCTCCGGGTCGGAAACGCCGGCGAGTTCGGTCAGGAACAGGTCGGAAGCGTCCACGTGGACCAGCGGGATGTTGTAGTGGTCGCGGAACATCTTCACGACCTCGTCCGCCTCGTTCAGGCGCATCAGGCCGTGGTCGACGAAGATGCAGGTCAGCTGGTCGCCGATCGCCTCGTGGATCAGCACCGCCGCCACCGAGGAATCGACGCCGCCGGAGAGGCCGCAGATGACCCGCTCGCTGCCGACCTGCTCGCGGATCTTGCGGATCATCTCGGCGCGGTAGGCCGACATCGTCCAGTCCGACTTCAGCCCGACGATCCTGTGTACGAAGTTCGACAGCAGCCTGGCGCCGTCGGGCGTATGCACCACCTCGGGATGGAACATCGTCGAATAGTATCGGCGGCCCTCGTCAGCGGCGATGGCGAACGGCGCGTTCTCCGACGTCGCGATGACCTGGAAACCCTGGGGCAGTTCTGTCACGCGGTCGCCGTGGCTCATCCAGACGGGATAGCGCTGGCCGACTTCCCAGAAGCCCTCGAAGAGCGGGCTCGACGCCTTGATCTCGACGTCGGCGCGGCCGAATTCGGCGGCATGTCCGCCCTCGACGGTGCCGCCGAGCTGGGCGGCCAGGGTCTGCTGGCCGTAGCAGATGCCGAGGATCGGAACGCCGGAATCGAACACCGCCTGCGGCGCGCGGGGGCTGCCTTCGGCTGTGACCGAGGCCGGGCCGCCGGAAAAGATCACGCCCTTCGGCTTCAGCCTCGCGAAGGCTTCAGCCGCGTGCTGGAAGGGATGGATCTCGCAATAGACGCCGGCTTCGCGGATGCGCCGGGCGATCAGCTGCGTAACCTGGCTGCCGAAATCGATGATGAGGATGGTGTCGTGCGCGTCGTGCTGCATGGCGGGCGTTTAAAGAAAAGTGTGAGTCGGCGCAATGGGTTGGCGCGGTCCTTCACAGCGCCACGGCGCCCTCGGCGATCGCCGCCTCGAGCGTCTTCACGGCGGCGGCAAGCTTCTCGTCGATGACGTGGAGGTACTCCGTCCAGTCGCCGACATGGCTCAGGTCCGCCGCCCCGTCGGAAATGCCGCGCAGGGCCACCAGCGGCACCTCGAACTTCTGGCAGGCGCGCAGCACCGCAAAAGTCTCCATGTCGACCATGTCGGCGTCGACCGTATCGTAGGCGGCGCCGCTGACGATGTTGGCCCCCGTCGAGAGCGTCGCCTCGGCAATGCCGGGGACGCGCAGGGGAAGCGGCACCACCGCCGGTAGGTCGAGAAACGGCGTCGCGCCCTTGGCGAAGCCGAGCGCCGAGGCGTCCATGTCGCGGTAGGAGACGGCCGTCGCCTGGTAGACGCCGGTCTGCTCCAGCGTTCGGCTGCCGGCCGATCCCAGCGAAACGACAAGGTCCGGCAGGCCCGGCCCCGCCGCCCGACCGGCCAGCGCCGCGGCAAGTTCGACGCCGGCCTCGACCGGGCCGACGCCGGTCATCAGCGGCTTGAACAGCGCTTTCAGGTGCTTTCCGTATTCCGCGTCGGCCGCCATGACAAACAGGACGTCGCGTCCGGCGAACCGTGTTGCCTCGACCATCGGATCAGCCCTCGATGCCTTCGCGCCCGGTGACCGCCATCATGGTCCCGGTCATGGTCGCGATCAACTTGGCTTCGTCGTCCGCGCCGATCGCGTAGGCCTGCCCATCGGCGACCACGATGGTGCGCCCGGGCTTGGTGACCGAGCCCCGGAACAGGAAGCGCACGCCCCTGCCCGGCGCCAGCAGGTTGACCTTGAACTCGATGGTCAGCACCGACGCATCGTCTGGAATGGTCGAAAGCGCGGCATAGCCGCAGGCGGAATCGAGCGCCGTCGATATGACGCCGGCATGCAGGAAGCCGTGCTGCTGCGTCAGCTTCTCGGAAAACGGCATCTCGATCTCGATGATGCCGGGCGTCACCAGCGTCAGCTCGGCGCCGATCGTGGCCATGGCGTTCTGGCGTGCGAAGGACGCGCGCACGCGCTCCTCGTAGTTCGGGTCGGGTATGATCTTCGCTGCCGCCATGGGGTCCGGCCTTTCTTTCCGGCAGCTTATGGCAAAGGGGTCGGCGCGGCGCAACGCAATTGTGCAGCGCAACAACGGCGTCAGTTGAGCGTCAGGATCGCCGCATTGAGCAGCGTCGCGAACGAGACCCAGAGGGCGTAGGGCACGAACAGCAAGGCGGCGGCGCGGTCGACGCTCCAGGCGGCGGCGATGAAGGCGAGGATGGTCGCGAGCAGCGCGACGATCACGACGAGCGCCAGCCCGACCTGCTGGAGCGAGAAGAAGACCGGCGACCAGAGGAAGTTGAGGGCGAGTTGAAGGCCCCAGAGCTTCATGGCGGCGCCCGACCGGTCGCGCTGCCAGACGCGCCAGCCGGCGATGGCGATCAGCACGTAGAGCACCGTCCAGACCGGGCCGAATATCCAGTTGGGCGGGTTGAAGGATGGCTTTGCCAGCGCTTCGTACCATGGTCCAGGCGCCGTGACGGCGCCGATCAGCAGGCCGCCGCCGACGACCAGCAGGACAAAGGGGGTGATGGCCGTGCGCGTCGACATCGAAAGCTTCCTCGCCAGCATGACTTGAAGGCCATAGCTGGGTCGGGGCAGCGCGATGTCAATGGGCGTCGGCCCTGACGAGCGCGGCGAAGAAGAAGCCGTCCGTTCCGGTCCGTGCCGGCGTCAGCGAGATGCCGCGATCCCGCTCGACATAGGCGGCGCCCGCGTGGCCGCCGAAACATCCGCTCCAGAGCCGGTCATGGTCGAGCGGCGCGAAGCCCGGATCGCGCGCCAAAAAGGCGTCGATCTGGCGTGCATTCTCGGCCGCGAAGAGCGAACAGGTGACATAGGCCAGACGGCCGCCCGGCTTAACATAGGCTTTCGCGGCGTCGAGGATCGACTGCTGCTCCCCGGTGCGCGTCGCCAGCTGCCGGTCGGTCAGCCGCCACTTGGCGTCCGGCCGGCGGCGCCAGGTGCCGGAACCCGTACAGGGGGCGTCCACCAGCACCAGGTCCATCTTGCCCTCCAGCGCCTCGAGTTCGCGCAGCCTGGACAGAACCTGCACGTTGCGGCTCTCGGCGCGGCGCAACCGGTCGAAGATCGGCGCCAGCCGCGCCTTGTCGGAATCATGGGCGAAGATCTGCCCCCGGTTCTCCATCGCCGCCGACAGGGCGAGCGTCTTGCCGCCGGCGCCGGCGCAATAGTCCAGAACCTGCATGCCCGGCGTCGCGGCGGCGAGCGCGGCGACCATCTGCGAGCCTTCGTCCTGCACCTCGAACCAGCCCTTCTGGAAGGCGGGCTCGACCTGGACGTTCGGATGCCGGCCCGACCCGTCGATGGGCGGGATGCGGATACCCTGGGCCGCGAGAGCCGCCGACGCTGCCCCGACCTCAGAAAGTTCGGCAAGCACCTTCGGGCGATCGGCCTTCAGCGTGTTGACGCGCAGGTCGAGCGGCGGCCGCGTCGACAGCGCGGCCGCTTCAGCCACCCAGTCCTGGCCGAAGACCTCTTCGAACAGGGGCACGCACCAGTCCGGCAGGTCGGCCCGGATCTCGGCCGGAGCGTCCTCCAGGCGGCGCGATTGCGCGAGGTGGATTTCGTCGTCGCTCAGGGGCGGAGGGGCGAACCTGTCGCCGTCGAGTTGGGCGTTGAGGCTGGCGGGCGTCTGCTGCCATTCGAGCATCAGGGCGCCGAAAGCCTGCGCGCGCGGCGTGTCGGCGTCGAAGAGCCATCCGGCGGACCGCCTGCGGCGAAGCGCATCATAGACGATGTTGCCGATCGCGGCACGGTCGCCCGACCCGGCGAAACGGTGCGACAGACCCCAGTCCTTCAGCGCATCCGCCGCCGGCCGCTTGCGCCCGGCGATGTCGCCCAGCACCTCAATGGCTGCCGCCAGCCGTCCGCCGAGACGCATGTTCTTCGCTCCAGTGCCGGTTGCCCGAATGGCAGCCTGACTAGCGGCAGGCGGCCACGCTGGCAAGCCGGAGCGGATCAGGCCTGGATGACGACCACCCGCGTGCCGACCCCGGCGCGCCCGTAGAGATCGATCACGTCGTGGTTCAGCATGCGCACGCAGCCGCTGGAGACCGCATGGCCGATCGTATGCGGCTGGTTGGTGCCATGGATGCGGAACATGGTGTCGCGGCCGCCGCGATAGAGATAGAGCGCGCGGGCGCCGAGCGGGTTGTGCAGGCCGCCGGGGACGCCGCCGGCATAACGCAGGTTGCGGGGGTCGCGGCGGATCATGCTCTGGGTCGGCGTCCAGCCCGGCCACTCGGCCTTGCGGCCGACCGTCGCGTCGCCGGCGAGCGCCAGGCCCGCCTTGCCGACGCCGATGCCGTAGCGCATCGCCCGCCCCTCGCCGAGCACGTAGTAGAGCCGGCGCTGCGGCGTGTTGACGACGATGGTGCCGGCGCGTTCACCGCCGGAATAGGCCACTTCCTGCCGGCGAAGCTCCGGCTTGACCCGGTCGAGAGGCTGGGCGGGCAGCGGGTGGCGTTCGTCCGGGCGGGCAGAATAGTTCGCGTGGTCGGAATTTGTCGAACAGCCTGCAACGAAAAGCGGCAGTCCAAAAATGAAGCCGCGACGCGAAATATTCATGCGATCCCCCGAAATTCAAAAGACATTCGATTCGATAGAAATTTATGGTTAACGAATTCTTTCTCCACGGCGAGAACGTGCGTGAACACGTCTGTGTTATGGCCAAAATGAAAACAGGCGCGGGATGGCCCCGCGCCTGTGCCTTTCAGTTTCGCGCGACAGCGATCAGGCGAGATCGAAACGATCCGCGTTCATCACCTTGTTCCACGCGGCGACGAAATCGCCGGCGAATGTCGCCTTCGCGTCCGACGAGCCGTAGACCTCGGCCAGCGCACGCAGCTGCGAGTGCGAACCGAAGATCAGGTCGACGCGGGTCGCCGTCCACTTGACCTCGCCGGTCTTGCGGTCGCGCCCTTCGAACACGTCCTTGGCCGCGGAGTTCGCCTTCCACTCCGTGCCCATGTCGAGCAGGTTGACGAAGAAGTCGTTGGACAGCGTGCCCGGGCGCGCGGTGAAGACGCCGTGGGCCGAGCCGCCGGCGTTGGCGCCGAGCACGCGCAGGCCGCCGACCAGCACCGTCATCTCCGGCGCGGTCAGCTTCAGCAACTGCGCCCGGTCGACCAGGCTCTCCTCGGCGCTCAGGCGCTCGCGGCCGCTGGAGTAGTTGCGGAAGCCGTCAGCCGAGGGTTCGAGCGGGGCGAAGGAGGCGACGTCGGTCTGCTCCTGCGAGGCGTCGGTGCGGCCCGGCGAGAACGCAACCTTGACGTCGTTGCCGGCGTCCTTGGCGGCCTTCTCGATCGCAGCGGCGCCGCCGAGCACGATCAGGTCGGCCAGCGACACCTTCTTGTTGCCGGACTGCGCGGCGTTGAACTCCTTCTGGATCGCCTCGAGCTTCTCCAGCACCTTGGCCAGTTCGGCCGGCTGGTTGACGGCCCAGTCCTTCTGCGGGGCAAGGCGGATGCGCGCGCCGTTGGCGCCGCCGCGCATGTCCGAGCCGCGGAAGGTCGAAGCCGAGGCCCAGGCGGTGGAGACGAGTTCAGGCACCGACAGGCCCGAAGCGAGGATCTTCGCCTTGAGGGCGGCAATATCGGCGTCGTTGACCAGTTCGTGGTCGAGCGCCGGAACCGGATCCTGCCAGATCAGCTCTTCCTTCGGCACCAGTGGGCCGAGGTAGCGCGCCCGGGGGCCCATGTCGCGGTGGGTCAGCTTAAACCAGGCGCGGGCGAAGGCGTCGGCGAACTGGTCCGGGTTCTCGAAGAAGCGGCGCGAGATCTTCTCGTATTCGGGATCGAAGCGCAGCGACAGGTCGGTGGTCAGCATCGACGGCGCGTGGCGCTTGGTGGCGTCATGCGCATCCGGCACGGTGCCGGCGCCCATGTTGTGCTTCGGCGTCCACTGGTGCGCGCCGGCCGGGCTCTTGGTCAGCTCCCACTCGTAGCCGAACAGGTTCCAGAAGAAGTTGTTGCTCCACTTGGTCGGTGTCGTCGTCCAGGTGACCTCGAGGCCGGATCCGATCGTGTCGCCGCCCTTGCCGGTGCCGAAGCTGTTGTGCCAGCCCAGGCCCTGCATCTCGATGTCGGCGGCCTCGGGCTCGGCGCCGACATTGGCGGCATCGCCGGCGCCGTGCGTCTTGCCGAAGGTGTGGCCGCCGGCGATCAGCGCGACGGTTTCCTCGTCATCCATCGCCATGCGGGCGAAGGTATCGCGGATGTCGCGCGCCGCGGCGATCGGATCGGGATTGCCGTTCGGTCCTTCCGGGTTGACGTAGATCAGGCCCATCTGCACGGCGGCCAGCGGGTTCTCAAGGTCGCGGTCGCCGCTGTAGCGTTCGTCGGCCAGCCACTTGCCTTCCTTGCCCCAGTAGATGTCCTGCTCGGGCTCCCACACGTCGGCGCGGCCGCCGGCGAAACCGAAGGTCTTGAAGCCCATCGTCTCGAGCGCGACGTTGCCGGTCAGGATCATCAGGTCGGCCCAGGAGATGTTGCGGCCGTATTTCTGCTTGATCGGCCACAGCAGGCGGCGGGCCTTGTCGAGGTTGACGTTGTCCGGCCAGCTGTTGAGCGGGGCGAAACGCTGCTGGCCGGCGCCAGCGCCGCCGCGGCCGTCGCCGATGCGGTAGGTGCCGGCGCTGTGCCAGGCCATGCGGATGAAGAGCGGGCCGTAATGGCCGAAGTCGGCGGGCCACCAGTCCTGCGAATCCGTCATCAGCGCCTTGAGGTCGGCGATCACGGCGTCGAGGTCGAGGCTCTCGAACGCCTTGGCATAGTCGAAGTCCTCGCCCATCGGGTCAGACAGGCTGGAATGCTGGTGCAGGACGCCGAGGTCCAACTGGTTGGGCCACCAGTCGCGGTTGCCGGTGCCCGTGGGCTTGTGCGCGACCGGGCACTTGCCGGCGCTGGTTTCAGTTTTCGTGTCCATCTTCATCTCCGGTCGTATGCTGGAATTCTCGTCGGTGTCCGGCGCCTGATCTTAGCTGCCTTTGAGGCGGGTCCTAGGCCTAACAGGCCAGTCCGACACGCCCGTGACTGCGCGTTTTGTCGCGGGGCTTCGTCAGGGTTCGCCTCCTCGGCCGGTGAGCGGTCTTGCGATGTGCACACGCTCGCACGAGGCAGCGCAGTCTGGAACGATTCCAGACTAGACGACCGGCTTGATAAATTCAAATTGCATTTTCCGTTTCACTCGATAATTTTCCCTTATGATCAGGATTACCGTCCGGCAGATGGAATATTTCGACGCGCTGGCGCAGACGCTGCACTTCGGCCGCGCCGCTGAACTCGCCGGCGTCAGCCAGCCGGCGCTCTCGTCGCAGATCGCGGAAATGGAGGAGCGGCTCGGCTGCCGGCTCTTCGAGCGCGGCGGCAAGTCGGTGCGCATGACCGACGAGGCGACCGCGCTGCAGCCGCGCATCGAGAAGCTTCTGGCCGAGATGCGCGACATCGAGCAGGCCGCCCGGCGCGAACGCGGCGCGATGGAGGGCCGCTTCCGGCTCGGCATCATTCCGACGGTCGCGCCCTACCTGCTGCCGCGCATCCTGCCGGAAATCCGCGCGCGCTTCCCCGGCCTCCAGCTCGAACTGCGCGAAGCCGTGACGGCGACGCTGATCGAGGAGACGGCCGGCCGGCGGCTCGACGCTTTCATCGCCGCCAATCCGCTTGGCGCCGCGGGGCTGGCTACCGAAACCCTGTTTTCCGATCGCTTCTTCCTGGCGGTGCCGAGCGGCGATCCCGCTTTCGCCGCGCCGCCGGTGCCGCCGGAAAGCCCGGCGCTGGAGCGGCTGATGCTGCTCGAGGAAGGGCATTGCATGCGCGACCAGGCGCTGGCGGTCTGCGGAAGCGTGCAGCCGGTGGCGATGGCAAGTTTCGGAGCGACCAGCCTGACGACGCTGCTGCAGATGGTGTCGCACGGGCTCGGCGTGACCCTGGTGCCCGAGATGGCGGCCGATGCGGCCGCCGCCATGCCCGAGTTGAAAATCCTGCCCTTCGCCGAACCGATGCCCGAGCGCACGATCTGCCTCGCCTGGCGCAAGAACGGCGCGCGGCCGGACGAATGCCGCGCGCTGGCGGCGATTATCCGGGAAGCGACCGGCCGACTACGGCACTGACTTCGGCGACGAGCGCCTCGTCGGCGGCCGCGCGCTGCCGCTGCGAGCGCACGAGGCACGCCTGCGAGCGCAGGATGACGCCGTCGGACAGGATCTTCAGCCGGTTGGCGCGCAGCGTCGAGCCCGTCGTGGTGATGTCGACGATGACGTCAGCCGAGCCGGCGGCCGGCGCGCCTTCGGTTGCGCCGAGGCTTTCGACGATGCGGTAGACCTGGATGCCGTGCTTTTGCGAAAAGAACTGCTGGGTGAGCCGCCAGTACTTCGTCGCAATCCTCAGCCGGCGGCCGTGGCGCTGGCGAAATTCGGCGGCGACGTCGTCGAGGTCGGCCATGGTGTCGACGTCGAGCCAGCTTTCCGGAACGGCCACCACCACGTCGGCCGGGCCGAAGCCGAGGCGGGCCTCGATCGCCGCCTTGCGCTCCCAGTCGGCGACGTTCTCGCGCAGCAGGTCCTCGCCGGTGATGCCGAGGTCGACCGCACCGCGGCCGACCTCGCCGGAGATTTCGGAAGCCGACAGGAAGGCGATCTCGATGTCGTCGCGGCCCTCGATGCCGGCGCGGTATTTCCTGGCGTCGCCGGGCATGCTGACGGCGAGCCCGGCGCGGGCGAGCAGTTCCAGCGACTGGTCCTTGAGCCTGCCCTTGGAGGGAACGGCGAGCGTGATGGTCATGCCGCCTCTCCCCTCAGCGCCTCGATGCGGTCGAGCCAGACCGAGAAGCCGACGCCCGGGATCCTGTCGCGCGCGCCGAGCAGCGTGAGCAGGCGGTCGTAGCGGCCGCCGCCGGCGAGCGGGCGCGCGCTCGGCTCGGACGAAGGGGAGCCCGCCGAAATCTCGAAGACGAGGCCGGTATAGTAGTCGAGCGGGCGGCCGAAGGCGGCGTCGTAGCGGATCGCCGCCGGCGACAGGCCCTGCGCGGCGACGGCGTCGACGCGCTCGGAAAAATTGGCGAGCGCGGACCCGAGCGACAGGCCGGCGGACCCGGCAAACCCCTCGAGCGCGGCGGCTGCGGCGTCGAGCTGCACATGGATGGCGAGAAACGACTTCAGCGCCTCGAACGCCTCCGAAGACAGGCGCACGCTGCGCAACTCGGCCTTCTCGACGAGGCGGCGCGCGATATCCTGCGGCGTGCGACCGGCGGTCGGCGACAGGCCGGCCTCCGTCATGCCGGCGGCGATATGGGCGGCGAGCCCGTCGAGATCGCCATCGGCGACGAGCACCGCCACCGGCTCCGGCAGCGCGCCGTTCTTCGGGGGATTGGCGAGGTCGGCAAGCGCTGCGGCAAGCTGGTCGGCCGAGCCGAAGGCGCGGGCGAGACGCATGCGCCAGCCGCGCGGCAGGCCGAGCGCGGCCAGTACCGCCTCGAAGATCGACTGGTCGCCGAGCGTCACCGTGAGCGGCACACCCGGCAGCGCCAGCGCCAGGAGCGCATGCGCGTCGGCGATGCTGCGCGCGTCCGCCGCCGGAGCATCGCGGTCGCCGAGATCCTCGATGCCGGCCTGGAAGAACTCGTTGCCGCCCTCGCGGCGCTGGCGGAACACCTCACCGAGATAGGAATAGCGGCGCGGCGTGCCGGCCTGCGATGCGATGTGGTCGAGGCAGACGGGGATGGTGAATTCCGGGCGCAGGCACAGGCTGGCGCCCGTCTCGCTTTCGGTGAGGAAGATGCGGCGGCGCAGATCCTCGCCCGCCATGTCGAGGAACGGATCGGCCGGCTGCAGCACCGCCACGTCGACGGGATTTGCGCCACGCGCCGAAAAAAGCGCGAGAAGGTCGGGGGCGATGGTCGGATAGCGGGAGGTCATGGGGCGGGCCTCGTCGTCGGCGGCAGCGCTCTACGGCGCCCCCCTCTGGCCTGCCGGCCATCTCCCCCACATGGGGGGAGATTGGCAGCTTTGGCGTTTTCGCCAATCGTTGCAAGGAATGCGGCACGGCCGGCGACAGCTGATCTCCCCCCTCGTGGGGGAGATGGCCGGCAGGCCAGAGGGGGGCGCGACAAAGCGCGACCTCTGCTAGCCACGGTCGCGCTCCGCCTTCTGCGCGTCGAGGATTTTGCGCACCTCGGCCACGAGGTCGGCCTCCGGCACCGTCACCTGGCCGGGACGCGCCTCCTTGTATTCGGCGTGGTCGGCGATCGCAGCGGCCTGGCGGGCGCCCTCGACGAGATCCTTGATCTGCACGACACCCTCGGCGCGCTCGTTGCCGCCCTGGATGACGACGGCCGGGCTGCCGCGCCGGTCGGCATATTTGATCTGCGCCTTCATGCCGGCGCCGCCGAGATACATTTCGGCGCGGATGCCGGCCTTGCGAAGGGAAGAAACCATCTTCTGGTAGCGTCCGAGGCTTTCCGTGTCCTTGTCCATGACGAGCACGACAACAGGCGCGACGACGTCGGACGTGTCGAGCTTGCCCAGCGCCTTCAGCGCGGCCGTCAGGCGGGAGACGCCGATGGAGAAGCCGGTCGCCGGAACCGGCTCGCCGCGGAAGCGCGACACCAGCCCGTCATAGCGCCCGCCGCCGCCGACCGAACCGAAGCGGACAATCTTGCCCTCCTCGTTGGGGATTTCAGCGAGCAATTCGGCTTCGTAGACGGGGCCGGTGTAATATTCGAGACCACGGACGACGGACGGATCGATCTTCACGCGGCCGTCGTCATAGCCGGCGGCTGCGCACAGCGCCCTGATCTGACCGAGTTCTTCGACGCCTTCGTTGTTCTCGATCTCGCCAGTCTCGACATAGGCCAGGACCTTGGCGATGCCGGCAGTATCCAGCCCGGCGCCCTTGGTAAAATCGCCCTCGCCTTCCTTGCCGCCGTCCCAGCGGCCGGCGCCGAGCAACAGGCGAACGCCTTCCGGGCCGAACTTGTCGAGCTTGTCGATGGCGCGCAGCACGGTCAGGCGGCGGCCGGCATTCTCGTCGCCGCCCAGACCGATGGCCTCCAGCACGCCGTCCAGCACCTTGCGGTTGTTGACGCGGATGACGTAGTCGCCGCGCTTGATGCCCAGCGCCTCCATCACGTCGGCCATCATCATCGCCATCTCGGCGTCGGCGGCGACGCCGGGCGTGCCGATCGTGTCGGCGTCGAACTGCATGAACTGGCGGAAACGCCCCGGACCCGGCTTTTCGTTGCGGAACACCCAGCCGGAGCGGTAGCTGCGATAGGGTTTTGGCAGGCGCTCGTAGTTTTCCGCCACGAAGCGCGCGGTCGGCGCGGTCAGGTCGTAGCGCAGCGACAGCCACTGGTCGTCGTCGTCCTGGAAGGAGAAGACGCCTTCGTTCGGGCGGTCCTGGTCCGGCAGGAACTTGCCGAGCGCATCGGTGTATTCGATCAGCGGCTGCTCGACCGGCTCGAAGCCGCAGAGTTCGTACACCTCCCTGATCTTCGCCGTCATCTTCTCGACGGCGCGAATGTCCTCGGCCGAGCGGTCGACAAAGCCGCGCGGCAGCCGCGCCTTGGTCTTTTCGGATTTCTCGGCCATCGTTTCGGTCGCTTTGTCAAAGAGGTTGTCCGGCGCGCGTCCTAGCCGATGGAGCCTTTAGCGGCAAGGTGCGGGTGCCTTCCCTTCTCCCTCTGCCGGCGAAGCTGGCCGAGCCGAGAGAAGCGACGGCGCGGTCCGACGAGGGTGTCGGACGGAGCACACGCCTCATCCCTCTCGGCGCCGCATGCCCATTCCGTTGCAAATTTGGCACGGCCGACTTCTTTTGCTGTGGATGGTCAGCCTGGCGCTGGCTTCGTGCGTTAACCCTGTCTAGATGGCGACGCTTCCGCTGCGGACTTCGATTCAAAACTGATCCAGTCCGGGCCGGTCGGCGACATGGTGGGGATACAGGGGCTTGGTATCACAGGCGGCATCGCAGCCGCTCGTGCATGCATCTGGATCGCAACGCATTCGTAACTTCATTCGTGCCAGATGTGGGCAGGGCAACAGACCGAGATGACTCCTGTGAAAGCCGCGCTTCTTTCGCTTGCCATGCTTGCCGGAATTTCCCTGTGGGGCCTGGGCATCTACGGTGCCGACGCGTCGAGCGGCCACGCCGTCGTCGACGGCTACGGCGTCACCACCTCCCGCTAAGCCGCTTCCTCCACGACCAGCAGACGCTTCTGCGCGCCGTCGATGACGAGCGCGCTCAGCCTGCCGCTGGCGAAGGCGCCGGTATCCAGGTTGACGCGGTTGTCGCGCACTTCCGGTTCCGGCACAGGCGTATGGCCGTGCACCACGACCTTTTCGTAGAGGCCGGGGTGGCGGTGGAACTCGCCCCTGATCCAGATCAGGTCGCGCCGCTCCTGCCGTTCCAGCGGAACGCCCGGCCGGATGCCCGCGTGGCAGAAGAAGAAATCGCCATACGCCACCGACAGCGGCAGCCCGCCCAGATAGTCGCGATGGCTGCGCGGCACCGCCGCGTCGAGCGCGCGATGCGCGGCGCGGAAGGCGAACGGGTCGAAAAGATCGAGCGCCACGCCGTATGACTGCGCGGTCTGCACGCCGCCATAGAGGGCGAACAGTCCGCCGGGATCGGGATCGCTGAAGAATTCGAGAAAGGCGAGGTCGTGATTGCCCGCCAGCGCGACCACGCGGCCGTCGGCCGCCGCCCGGCGGCGCAGGAACTCCACCACGCCGGCCGACTCCGGCCCCCGGTCGACATAGTCGCCGAGATGGACGATGCGCCAGTCGCCGCCGCGACGGGCGATCTCGTCGTCGATCCTGCAGTGCATGTCCGTCAGGAGGTCGAGGCGGCCGTGCACGTCGCCGATCGCATAGACGACGGTGTCCTGCGGGCCTTTCGCGTCGCGGTAGTGAACTGCGGCCATGCCCCTGCCTAGCCGAGGCGGCCGCGTTTGACGAGTCGGCGGCCGCCCACCGCCCGCCCTAGCGGTGCAGCATGTCGCGGCTGGCCTGTGTGATCAGCCGCTTGCCGCAGAGCGCCAGCGTGGTGTCCATCTCCTTGCGGATGATCTCCAGCGCCTTGGTGACGCCGTCCTTGCCCATCGCGCCCAGCCCGTAGAGGAACGGACGGCCGATATAGGTGCCCTTGGCGCCGAGGCAGAGCGCCTTCAGCACGTCCTGGCCCGACCGGATGCCGCCGTCCATGTGGACCTCGATCCTGTCGCCGACGGCGTCGACGATCGGCTCCACCATCGAGATGGAGGACGGCGCGCCGTCGAGCTGGCGACCGCCATGGTTGGAGACGACGATGGCGTCGGCGCCGGTCCTGGCCGCCATCTCGGCGTCCTCGACGTCGTTGATCCCCTTCAGGATCAGCTTGCCGCCCCAGCGCTCCTTGATCCACTCGACGTCCTTCCAGGAGAGCTTGGTGTCGAACTGCTCCGTCGTCCAGGACGAAAGCGAGGCGAGGTCGCCGACGCCCTTGGCGTGGCCGACGATGTTGCGGAAGGTCCGGCGCTGGGTGCCGAGCATGCCGAACGCCCAGCGCGGCCGCGTCGCCACCTGCCAGACGTGCTTGGGCGTGAACTTCGGCGGCGCGGAGAGGCCGTTGCGCAGGTCCTTGTGGCGCTGTCCCAGGATCTGCAGGTCGAGCGTCAGCACCAGCGCGGAACATTTCGCCGCCTTGGCGCGGTCGATCAGGTTGTAGACGAAGGAACGGTCCTTGAGCACGTAGAGCTGGAACCAGAACGGCTTGGTGGTGTTCTCGGCGACGTCCTCGATCGAGCAGATGCTCATGGTCGACAGGGTGAAGGGCACGCCGAACGCCTCGGCGGCCTGGGCGGCAAGGATCTCGCCGTCGGGATGCTGCATGCCCGTCATGCCGGTCGGCGCCAGCGCCACCGGCATCGCCACCTTCTCGCCGATCATGGTCGATTCCAGCGAACGGTCGCTCATGTCGACCAGCACGCGCTGGCGCAGCTTGATCTTGCGGAGGTCCTCCTCGTTGGCTCGGTAGGTGCCTTCGGTCCAAGCGCCGGAGTCGGCATAGTCGAAGAACATCTTCGGCACGCGCCGCCTCGCCATCTTCTTGAGGTCATCGATTTCGAGGATGGACATGGGAGTTCCCCTGAGTGGTTTGCCGTGTGGTGCGGAGGCCATGGGTCTGATCCTGTTAGCTGCGCTGGTTGAGACGCAGGCGCGCGACGCGTTGCCAGTTGCCGGTGCGTTCCGCCTCGGCCATCGCCTGCTCGACATAGGTGATGTGGTCCATCGCCGCGCGGCGGGCGGCGGCCGGGTCGCCCGCGCGGACCGCGTTGTAGATCGCCAGGTGCTGGTCCAGCAAGGCGGCGCGGGCGTCCGGCAGGTTGTAGACGAGGGCGCGGTTCTGCAGCACGCCGTCGGACAGCAGCCGGTAGCAGGAGCGCAGCGTGTGCAGCAGCATGATGTTGTGCGCGCATTCGCCGATCGCCTGGTGGAACTCGACGTCGATCGCCGCCTCCGCCGCGGCGTCACCGCCGCTGTGGGCCTCGCGCATGCGCTGGACGATGCGTTCGAGCAGCGCGAGGTCGTCCGGCGTCGCCCGACGCGCGGCGAACTCGGCGGCGACGCCCTCGATCTCGCGGCGGTATTCGAGATAGTCGGCCGCCGCCTTGCGATGCGTCGAGAACAGTTCGGCGACCGGTCTGGCGAAGACCTGGCCGATAACGTCGGCGACATAGGTGCCGCCGCCGTGGCGCGCGGTGAGCAGGCCGCGCGTGTCGAGCGCCTTCAGCGCGTCGCGCAGGATCGGCCGCGACACGTCGAACTGGCGGGCCAGTTCGCGCTCGCCCGGCAGCCGGTCGCCGCCGCGCAGCACGCCCTCGAGGATAAGCGCCTCGATCTGCTGCACCACCTCGTCGGCGGTGCGCGAATGCTCGATCCTGGAAAAGACTTCGCCCAAGGTGGTTCCGGCCCGGCGGTAGCGATATGCCTCAGGGTAGAGCCAATCCGGCCAACTGGTCAATTATTTTATCCAGTCACGGGAGCGCACGCCACGGCACAACGCCAGCCGGCGCGACAACATCGCGCATGGGGATTTCGCGCAACGTAGGGTGATGTCGTCTCCTGGCCCGTGGAGCGCCCCGATGTCCGCAGAACCGCCAAAGCAAGGCTTCGCGCCCTCCCTGACGGGCAGTGTGCTCGGCTTTCCCGCGTATGCGGGCCGCTCGGCCGCGATCGGCGAGGTTCATTCGAGGCCACATCCGCTGGTGCAGCAGCCACGCCTGCTGCTCCAGATCGCATTCATGACCGAGGGCGGCTCGGTCGTCGACGAGGCGGTGCTGTCGGAACTGTCGCGGCGGCTCGGCGTCGCCGCACCCGACCGCCTGGCCCGGCACCATTCGATGAACTGGGGACAGCGGACGCTGCGCTGGGAGCGCCACACCGAGTTCTCGGCCTATCTGTTCGAGGGGCCGCTCGAGGCGGGCGGGCCGCTCGCCAAGGATTCACCCTTCGGCAACGGCTTCTGCCCGCCGGGAACGGTGATCTCGGGCATCCGCCTCGAAATCCGCAAATGGTCGCCGGCGACCGAAAAAATGATCCAGGGCTTCGACCCGTCCAGTCTGTGCTACTCGCTGGCCGAGGGCGGCAAGGCCGCCATCGTCACCGATTTCCGCCAGGACGGCGACGGTCTGACCCGGATCCTGATCCTCGACCGAGGCCTATCGGCGCAACGCACCGGCGCGCTGTGCCAGCGGCTGATGGACATCGAGACCTACAGGACGCTTGCCCTGCTCGGCCTGCCGCTTGCCCAGGCGCTGTCCGGGCGCGTTCGCCGCATCGAGGACCGGCTGGCGGCGATCACCTCCGAGATGAAGGCGTCCGGCAGCCGCAACAACCAGACGCTGCTGGCCGAACTCACCGAACTGGCCGCCGAACTCGAGGCCGACGCCGCATCGAGCCTCTACCGTTTCGGCGCGAGCCGCGCCTATGACGGCATCGTCAAGGAGCGGCTGGAGGCGCTGGAGGAAGAGGCCGTGCCCGGATACGACACCTGGGCCGGCTTCCTGCAGCGCCGCCTGGCGCCGGCCATGCGCACCTGCCGCTCGGTGGAGGAGCGCCAGGCCAACCTGTCGCGCAAACTGACCCGGGCGACGCAGTTGCTGCGGACCTGGGTGGACGTCGAGGTCGAGAAGCAGAACCGCGACCTGCTGGCGTCGATGAACAACCGGGCCCGGCTGCAATTGCGCCTGCAGCAGACGGTCGAGGGACTTTCGGTGGCGGCGGTCTCCTACTACGTGGTCGGCCTGATCGGCTATCTGGCGAAAGGCAGCGGCGTCTTCGGCAAGGTCGTCGCTCCCGAACTGGTCACCGCCGCGTCGGTGCCGGTCGCCGTCCTCGTGGTCTGGTGGCTGGTGCGCAAGGCGCGGCAGGTCCACGAGTAGACGCATCCCTCACGCAGCGTCATGTTGACGCATGCGGCGCTTCCGTCAGGCCGACGGGAGGACACGCGCTGCCTCGGCATTTGCGCGTGGCGACGACAACAGGTAAAACCTTTTGACCAGTTGGGGGCAGCGACCCCGGGAGGCGAGAATGACCGGCCTGGCAATGCCCAAGCCCGATGCCGAGACGATGCGGCGGCGCGACGAGATCGTGGCGGACCTGGCGCGGATCGTGCCGGGCGAAGGCGTGGTCGACGCGGTCAACGAGATGCGCGCCTTCGAGACCGACGGGCTGACAGCCTATCGGCAGTTGCCGCTGGTCGTGGTGCTGCCCGAAACGGTCGCGCAGGTCGCGCACGTTCTGAAATACTGCAACGACCGCAATATCCGCGTCGTACCGCGCGGCTCCGGCACCTCGCTGTCGGGCGGCGCGCTGCCGCTGGAAGACGCCGTTTTGCTGGTGATGAGCCGGTTCAACCGTATCCTCGAGGTCGACTACCCGAACCGCTGCGTGGTGGCGCAGCCGGGCGTGACCAATCTCGGCATCACGCGCGCCGTCGAGGACGAGGGATTCTACTACGCGCCTGACCCCTCCTCGCAGATCGCCTGTTCCATTGGCGGCAACGTGGCGGAGAACTCCGGCGGCGTGCACTGCCTGAAATACGGGCTGACCGCCAACAACGTGCTCGGCATCGAGATGGTGCTGATGGACGGCGAGGTGGTGCGGCTCGGCGGCCGGCACCTCGATTCGGGCGGCTACGACCTGCTCGGCGTGATGACCGGCTCGGAGGGCCTGCTCGGCGTCGTCACCGAGGTCACCGTGCGTATCCTGAAGAAGCCGGACACGGCGCGTGCGCTGCTCATCGGCTTCCCGACCAGCGAGCAGGGCGGCCAATGCGTCGCCGACATCATCGGCGCCGGCATCATCCCCGGCGGCATGGAGATGATGGACCGGCCAGCCATTCATGCGGCCGAGGATTTCGTCAATGTCGGCTATCCGCTCGACGTCGAGGCGCTTTTGATCGTCGAGCTGGACGGGCCCGCCGTCGAGGTCGATCACCTGATCGAGCGCGTCGAGGCCATCGCCCACCGCAATGGCTCGACGACCTGCCGCATCTCGGGATCCGAGGACGAGCGGCTCGCCTTCTGGGCCGGGCGCAAGGCCGCCTTCCCGGCGGTCGGCCGCATCTCGCCGGACTATATGTGCATGGACGGCACCATCCCGCGCAAGGAACTGCCGAAGGTTCTGGCGGGCATGCGCGAGCTCTCGGAAAAGTACGGACTGAGGGTCGCCAACGTCTTCCACGCCGGCGACGGAAACCTCCATCCGCTGATCCTGTTCGACGCCAACGTGCCGGGCGAACTGGAGAAGGCCGAACAGTTCGGCGCCGACATCCTCAGGCTCTGCGTCAGGGTCGGCGGGGTGCTGACCGGCGAGCACGGGGTCGGCGTCGAGAAGCGCGACCTGATGGGCGAGATGTTCAGCCAAGTCGACCTCGACCAGCAGATGCGGGTGAAATGCGCCTTCGACCCCAATCACCTGCTCAATCCCGGCAAGGTGTTCCCGCAGCTGCGCCGCTGCGCCGAGCTCGGGCGCATGCATGTCTCCGGGGGCAAGCTTCCGTTCCCGAGCATTCCGAGGTTCTGATGCTGTTCCGGCGTGCGACCCTCGACAGTGTCGCCGACGGCAAGGTGACCCTTGCCTTCCGGCGCTGGAAACGGCCGACGGTGAAGGCCGGCGGACGGGTGCGGACCGCCGCCGGCGAGGTCAGGATCGGCGGGATCGGCACGATCGACGCGGCGACGCTGACCGCCAGCGACGCCGCCGCCGCGGGCTTCCCGACGCTGGATTCCCTTCACCGCATGCTGGGTCCGGAGAATGGCGACCCGGTCTACCGGATCGAACTAGAAGGCATTGCGCCGGACGCCCGCGCCGCGCTGCGTGTCGACGCCCAACCGACCGCGGCCGAGTGGAAGGCCATCGAGGCGCGGTTCGCGCGGTGGGAGAAGGAAGCGGCCGGCTATTTCCCGGCCATCCTGGCGGCGATCGCGGAACGGCCCGGCGTAGCCGCCCAGGAACTCGCCGCGACCTTCAACATGGATAAGCCGAAGTTCAAGCGCGACGTCCGCAAGCTGAAGGAACTCGGCCTGACCGAAAGCCTCGATGTCGGTTACAGGCTGTCGCCGCGCGGCGCCACCGTGCTCGAGCGGTTGCGGAGTTCGACAGCATCATGACCACGTTCCTTCCCTTCACCGCGCAGGACGTCGCCACCGCCGTGCAGTGGGCGATCTCGGAGAATGCGCCTATCGAGATCGTCGGGCATGGCTCCAAGCGCGGTGTCGGACGCCCCCTGCAATGCGAGCACGCCATCGACCTGTCGGCCATGTCGGGCGTCACCCTCTACGAACCCGAGGAATTGGTGCTGTCGGCCAAGGCGGGCACGCCCGTCGCCGACATCGAACGGCTGCTGGCGCAAAACGGCCAGCAACTCGCCTTCGAGCCGATGGACTGCTCGCGCCTGCTCAACCACGACACGCGCGGCGGCAAGGGCGGCACGATCGGCGGCGCGATCGCCGCCAACCTGTCGGGGCCGCGACGGCTGACGGCGGGCGCGGCGCGCGATCATGTTCTCGGCATCACCGCCGTCTCCGGGCGGGGCGAGACCTTCAAGTCGGGCGGGCGCGTGGTCAAGAACGTCACCGGCTACGACCTCTCCAAGCTGATGACGGGGTCGTGGGGAACGCTCGGTGTGCTGACCGACGTGACCATCAAGGTGCTTCCGGCTGCCGAGACCGAAACCACGCTGGCGATCCGCGGCCTGTCCGACGACCTCGCGGCGGCCGCGATGGCGCTCGCGATGGGATCGAGCGCCGAAGTTTCCGGGGCCGCCCACCTGCCCTACGGCTTCGCGGAACGCGTCGCCGGCGACATGCGCGGCAACGATCCCGCGACGCTGCTGCGGGTCGAGGGCTTCGGGCCGTCGGTCGCCTCGCGCGTCGGCCTGCTCAAGACCCTGCTTGCGAATGCGGGGCCGATCGAAGAGGTCTCCGGCTCAAGGGCGACGTGGCGCGACATCCGCGACTGCGCGCCCTTCGCCGACGGCAGCGACCGGCCGGTCTGGCGCGTGTCCATGGCCCCGTCGCAGGCGCATCAGATGGTGCTGGCCTTGCGCATGGAAACCGGGGCCGACGCCTTCTACGACTGGCAGGGCGGTCTGGTCTGGCTGCGCATGGAAGCCGACCCCGAGGACCAGGCGTTGCGCAGGCTGATGCGGCAGTTCGGCGGCGGCCATGCGACCCTGATGCGGGCGGCGCCCGCCTGGCGCGCGGCCGTGCCGGTGTTCGAGCCCGAGCCGGCCCCGCTTGCGGCGCTTTCGGCCAGGGTCAAGGCGGAGTTCGACCCCAAGGGATTGTTCAACCCGGGCCGCATGTCGGCGGCCGCGAACTCTGCTACGGTGCCGCCGGCAACAGAGGAGACCGCGCCATGACCGACACCCCGCCGCCCGCCGCGCCACGCCAGACCGACCGCTGGCTGGAACCCGGGCAGACCAACGCGCTCGTCGTCTACATCCTCTACCTGGCCGGGCTGGTGATCGGCATCAGCGGACTGGTCGGGCTGGTCATCGCCTATGTCAATCGCGGCAAGGCCGGCGGCTTTGTCGAGACGCACTACACCTGGCAGATCCGCACCTTCTGGATCGGCCTGCTCTTCGCGCTCGTCTCGATGGTCCTGATGTTCGTCGCGGTCGGCTTCGTACTGATGTTCGCTGTCGCCGTCTGGTTCATCGTCCGCTGCATCATCGGCATCCAGGCGCTGCAGCGCAACGAGCCGATCAAGAACCCCCAGAGCTGGCTGATCTAGCATGCGCGAAATTCAGACCGAGGCGGCGGCCGCAAGGCGGCCGTGCATGCAGCGGAACCATTGAATTCTCCGCAGCACTGAAGCCCCAATCGCAAGGAACCGCGTCCGCGTGCAGACCACCTTCACCGCCGAGCAACTCGCCGATCCGCATGTGGAGGAATCGGAAAAGATCCTGCGCAAATGCGTGCATTGCGGCTTCTGCACCGCGACCTGCCCGACCTATGTGACGCTCGGCAACGAACTGGATTCGCCGCGCGGGCGCATCTACCTGATCAAGGACATGCTGGAGAACGGCCGGGCGGCCGATGAGCAGATCGTCACCCATATCGACCGCTGCCTGTCCTGCCTGTCCTGCATGACGACTTGCCCCTCCGGCGTGAACTACATGCACCTCGTCGACCATGCGCGCGCGCATATCGAGAAGACCTACAAGCGGCCGTTTTCGGACCGTGCGGTGCGCGCGCTGCTCGCCGCCGTCCTGCCCTATCCCGGCCGCTTCCGGGCCGCGCTGATACTCGCCAAGCTCGGGCGGCCATTCGCCGGGCTGTTCGATCGCATGCCTGCGCTGAAGCCGCTGGCCGCCATGCTGAGGCTGGCGCCGGCCTCGACGCCGCGGCGCTCTCGCAACGCCTCGCCCGGGGTCCATGCCGCCGCCGGCGCGCGCACCAGCCGCGTCGCGCTCTTGACCGGCTGCGCACAGCCCGTGCTCGACCCCGCCATCAACGACGCGACGATCTCGCTGCTCACCCGGCTCGGCGTCGAAGTGGTCGTGCCGCAGGGCGAAACCTGCTGCGGCGCCCTGGTCCACCACATGGGCCGCGAGGAGGCCGCCCTAGTCTCGGCCCGGCAGAATGTCGACGCCTGGACCCGCGAGATCGAGGGAAATGGGCTCGACGCCATCGTCATCACGGCGTCCGGCTGCGGCACCACGATCAAGGACTACGGCTTCATGCTGCGGCTCGACCCGGCCTATGCGGACAAGGCGGCGCGGGTCTCGTCGCTCGCCCGCGACGTCACCGAGTTCCTGGCTACCCTGGACCTGCCGGAGCCGGCGGTGAAGCCGGACCTGACCGTCGCCTATCATTCCGCCTGCTCGATGCAGCACGGCCAGAAGATCACCCGCCAGCCGAAGGACCTGCTCAAGAAGGCAGGCTTCACCGTGAAGGAACCGCGCGAGGGGCATCTGTGCTGCGGGTCTGCCGGCACCTACAACATCATGCAGCCGGAGATTTCGGCCAAGCTGCGCGAACGCAAGGTGAAGAACATCGAGGCGACGGGCGCCGCGCTGGTGGCCACCGGCAACATCGGCTGCATCACGCAGATCGCCTCGGCGGCGAAGCTGCCGGTGGTGCACACGGTCGAACTGCTCGACTGGGCCTATGGGGGCAAGCGGCCGGCGGGGCTCAGGCCGTAGTTGCCAAGCCGCCGGAGCCATCCGGGCGCGGACCGCTGGCAAACGCGCGCGGATGAGATAGAACGGTGGCGATGACGAAGCGTTTTTCCGCACGTCCGACATATCTCCGGCGGACCGGTATCCGGCCCGCGGCGACGCGCTGGCTCGCGCTGATCCTGTTTGTCGGCGTCGCGGCGGTCTGGATGCCGTTCTTCCACGCGGCCTGGGCGGCGCCGATGCAAAGCGGCGGGACCGCCATGCACGCGAGCGACATGGCGACGTCGCATGCCGCGCATTATCAGGACCCTGGCGGGCGCGACGGCGCGCAAACCGCCGCGAAAGCCTGCCTCACCGACATGTGTCCGTTGCACAACTGCGTTGTCGCGGCGCCTGCCGCGATCGCTGGTTCCGGGCAGCGCGACTGCTTCGCGCCGGCTCCGGCAGACACCCGTGTCGGGACCGCGCCACCTGCCGAGGGCCCTCCCCCCAAATCGACGACGTGATCCGCCGCGGGCGCACCGCCCGCCACGAACACGTCAATCCGATTTGGAGTGAACAAACATGACCCGCATGAACAGACGCCGCTTCCTCGCCGGAAGCGCCGCGGTCGCGGCCGCACTGACAACAACCCATCCCCGCATCGCGGGCGCAAGCCAGCCGCAGCGGCAGTTGCGGGCGGAAACCCGCGTCATCGACGTCAACGGCCGCGCCGCCACGGTTTTCGGCCTGCGTGACGAGACCGGCCGCCACGGCCTCGCCTTCGATGCCGGCGAACGCTTCGCCGTCCGCTTCGCCAACCGTTCCGGCGAGCCGACGCTCGTCCACTGGCACGGCCTGACGCCGCCCTGGCGACAGGACGGCACGCCCGACATCTCCGCGCCTCTGCTCGCCAGCGGCGAAGAGGCGACCTACGACTTCGCGCTGGCGCGCCCGGGCACCAACTGGATGCACGCCCACACGCTCCAGGAGCAGCGGCTGATGGCCGCGCCGCTGATCGTCCGCGATCCGTCCGACAAGGGCATCGATGAACAGGAAGTCGTGGTGCTGTTCCACGACTTCTCGTTCACGGCGCCCGAGGAACTGCTGGCCAAGCTCGACGGTTCCGGCGGCATGGACCACGGGGCGATGGACCACGGCTCGATGAACCACATGGCCATGGGTCAGATGGACATGGGGGAGATGGAGACAGGTCAGCCTGCCACGGACCACGCCGCGATGGGCCACGGCGGCATGACGATGGACGTCAACGACATCGAGTTCGACGCCTATCTCGCCAACGACCGCACGCTGGACGACCCGGAGGTCATCAGCGTGGAACAGGGTGGACGGGTGCGCCTGCGGCTGATCAACGGCTCCGCCGCGACCAACTACACGCTCGACCTCGGCGCGCTCGAGGGCGACCTCGTCGCCGTCGACGGCATGCCGATCGTGCCGCTCAGGGGCCGGCGCTTTGCCTTCGGCATCGCGCAGCGGCTCGACATCCGCCTCCAGCTGCCGCGCGGAACCGCGGCCTTCCCCATCCTCGCCCTGCGCGAGGGCGCGGCACAGCGGTCCGGACTGCTGCTTGCGCCAACTGGAGCAGCGGTCGCGAAGCTGCCGGTGCAAGGGGACGCGACAGGGCCGATCGTCGGTCTGTCGCTCGAACGCCAGCTGCGCGCCGTGGCGCCGCTGTCGGTGCGCCGCGCCGACAGGCGGATTGAAATCGCCCTTGCGGGGACGATGCAGGGATATCGCTGGGCGCTGGAAGCCATGCCCGACCCGTTCAGGGTCGGCACCGGCGAACGCGTCGAGATCGCGATGACCAACACCAGCATGATGTCACATCCCATGCACCTGCACGGGCACCACTTCCAGGTTACGGAGATCGACGGCGAGACGCTGTCGGGCGCGGTGCGCGACACGGTCGTCGTGCCGCCGATGAGCCGGGTGACGATCGCCTTCGACGCCGACAATGCCGGCAACTGGGCGTTCCACTGCCACCATCTCTACCACATGGTGGCCGGCATGATGGGGCGTATCGAGTACGAACAATACTCGTAGGCCAGGCGGCTGCCCGCACTGGGCGTGGCCTCACCGCGCCCCGGCAGACCTCCTGTCGGGACGCTTCCCGGCCGAAAGCGCAGGGATCAAAGCACAACCACCTTGGCGCCGACGCCGGTGCGTTCGTAGAGTTCGACGACGTCCTCGTTGCGCATGCGGATGCAGCCGGACGACACCGCCTGGCCGATCGTCCAGGGCTGGTTGGTGCCGTGGATGCGGTAGAGCGTCGATCCCAGATAGAGCGCCCGCGCGCCGAGCGGGTTTTCCGGGCCGCCCGGCATGTAGGCCGGCAACACGCGGCCCTTCTGGCGCTCGCGCGCGATCATCTCGGCCGGCGGACGCCAGTCCGGCCATTCGGCCTTGCGCGTCACCTTGTGCGTGCCGGCCCATTCGAAACCCGGCTTGCCGGTGCCGACGCCGTAGCGGCGCGCCTTGCCGCCTTCTTCGACCAGGAACAGGAAGTTCTGCGTCGTGTCGATGATGATCGTGCCGGGCTGCTCCGGGCCGGCATAGGCGACCTCCTGCGGCAGGTAGATCGGGTCCATCTCGCGGCGAACGGCGCGCTTTTCCTGCGGCGCGACCGACACGGTGCGGACCTGCTCGGTGCGCGGCCGTTGCGCGCCGCCCATCAGGTTGCGCACGGCGCGGCGCGACTCGACCTCGTTGGGAAACGCCTTGCGCTGCTTGAACAGCACCTTGCCCGGCTTCTGCCCGAGCTGCATTACCCATGGCGCGGAGAGGTCCGGGCTGACGACGACCGGCGGGCGCTCGGCATAACGATCGTTGGCGAACGCCGGCGGGACCACGGATGCAATCGCAACCGCGACGGCAGGCAACAGCACTCTCTTCATCACACACGCCCTCGACACGTCTCGACACCGGGGCCTTGACCCCGCTTCGGCGGCATGTTGGCGGCCGGCGGCAACCGAATGGTGAATCGGAATGCTTCAAATGCGCGAATGTCAGTAAAGCTTTTGGCGTGGTTACCGCCGGGTTCAGGAATCTGGTAAAGGCCGCGTAAATCGCGAGGACGAGATGACTGCACCAGGTTTGGTCGAGGGCGACGACGGCAAGACGCGCTGCGCATGGCACGGCAACCTGCCGGATTATCTCGCCTATCACGACGGCGAATGGGGCCGTCCGGTCGCCGACGACATCAGGCTGTTCGAGAAGATCTGCCTCGAAGGATTCCAGTCGGGCCTGTCGTGGCTGACCATCCTCAGGAAGCGTGAGAATTTCCGCGCCGCCTTCGCCGGCTTTGACTTCGACAAGGTGGCGGCGTTCACCGGGGCCGACGTCGAGCGCCTGCTCGGCGACGCCGGCATCGTGCGCCACCGCGGCAAGATCGTCTCGACGATCAACAATGCCCGCCGCGCGCAGGAACTCGTCGCCGAAGCGGGGTCGCTCGCCGCCTGGTTCTGGCGCTTCGAGCCGAGTCCGGACGAGCGCCCGAAGTCGTTCGACTGGGCGACGTTGAGGGCAATGCCGACGACGCCGGCATCGACGCGCATCTCAAAAGAACTGAAGAAACGCGGCTGGACCTTCGTCGGCCCCACCACCGTCTACGCCTTCATGCAGGCGATGGGCATGGTCAACGACCATGTCGAAGGCTGCGTCTGCCGTGCGCAGGTCGAGAAGGCTCGGATGGCGTTCAGGCGTCCGGCCTGAGCCGACGCCGCGCCGGCGTCACGCCACGGGTCCGGACAGGGAGAGACCGACGACCAGGGCCACGACCGTCGCGACCGCCGGGTAGACGACGAGCAGCCCGGTGACCAGCGCGTCCGACAGGGACGTCGTGGCGGCGTCCTTGGTTGCCGGGTCGAACGGCCCGGCAACAACCCGTCCCGCCGGCCGGATTGCCCTGTCCGCCGCGCGCAGGCGGCATTCGATCTCTTGTTCGTGCACCATGATTCGGAGCCTCGACATCGTATCGGAGCGTTATCCGCGCCGATTGTGACCGGACCATGCCGGTTCGGCGGCCGAATTGTTTCGTTTTCGGGCAAATTCTGTTGCAGATCAGGCGGATGCGCTGTCCCGAACCCGCATGCCGGCTGGGATCGCCGCGACCCAGGCGCGGGCAAGCGCCAGCCCTGCGGCATCGGCGGCAGCGCCGTGCCGTGCCGCCTCGGCGTCGTGGCGGATCGCCCAGCCCGGCTGCCGTTCGGCCAACAGGTCGGCGAAGACGGCGTTCCAGCGGGCGACGTGGGGGCGGTCGGCCTCGAAATGGAACTGCGTGCCGTAGGCGGCGCGGCCGATGCGGAAGGCCTGGTTCTCAGCGGCCGGATTGGTCGCCAGCCGAACCGCGCCCGGCGGCAGCGTAAAGGTGTCGTCGTGCCACTGGAAGCTGCTGAACGTCCCGGGCAGGGCGCCGATCACCGGGTCGCCGGCGCCTTCCGCGGTCTGCTCGATGCCGTGCCAGCCGAACTCGGAGGCCGCGCCGACAAGGTTTTCCGCGCCATAGGCGCGGGCGAGCAGCTGGCTGCCGAGGCAGACACCGAGCACCGCGCGGCCGCTGTCGGCGAATTCGCGCATCAGCGAAAGCAGCGAGGGGAAATAGGGGCAGCCCGCGTCGTCGAGGGCGTTCTGTCCGCCGCCGAGCACGATCAGCGCATCATGGCCTTCGGCGTCCGCCGGCAGGCTTTCGCCGTCGTAGGGGCGGCGCAGGTCCAGCTCCGCCTTCGCCTCGTGCAGGGCGGTGCCGAGTTGACCAAGCCCCTCATCATCGAAATTCTGGACCACCAGTACGCGCATTTCCGTTCCATCCGCCAAGAGCGGAGCACGGATACCACGAGCCCGACACGCCAAGAAGAGGCCATCGTCTATGCCACTGCAGAACCGGGTCGACCCGTTCGGCGACATCCACGCGGCCGACGCGCGCGGCCTGTTCACCGGCAATCGCGGGATCATCCACGACCCCGCGACCAAGACGCTCCTGAAGCGCCGCTGGACGACGAAGGCGTGGATCGTCTGTACCTGCGACTACAAGGGGCGGCGGCGCGACGTCATGGGCCGCAACGGGCCGAACGGCGGCGCCGGCTGGACCGAACTGTTCTTCCTCGACGAGGTTACGGCCCTGTCGGCGGGTCACCGGCCATGTTTCACCTGCCAGCGCGAGCGAGCGAAGGAGTTTTGCGACTGCTTCGCCCGGGGCCGTGGCCTCGCGTCGATCGCCGCCCCCGCGGTCGACCGGGTCCTGCACGGGGAACGCCGCGCGTCTGGCGGAACGCCGCGCAAGCTGACGCCTGCGGAAGCCTGGAGCCTGCCGGACGGCGCGATGGTGGCGCAGGGCGGCCTGGCTTTCGCGGTCCACGGCGACTGGCTGGTCCCCTGGTTCATGCAGGGATACGGCAGGATCTGCAGCCGCGCGGGCGTCGAGACGGACGACACGTCCCTGTTGACTCCGCCGGCGACGGTCGCCGCGATCCGGGCCGGCTACCGGCCGATCTGGAGCGCGACGCTGAGGGATTTCGAGGCCAACGCCGCGGCGATCGGACCCGATATCTAGAACGCCGTCGCGTGCTTGACGGTCGCCACGCGCTGAAGCATTGCTTGTCGATGCGCGCCAATTACAAGATGCAACGGTTGTTCGTGCCGGACGACCTTCGGGCCGGGTCGGCCTTCGAGGCAGGCCCCGAACAGAGTCATTATCTGTCGAACGTGCTGCGCATGCCGGAAGGCAGCGAACTGCTGGTCTTCAACGGCCGCGACGGCGAGTGGCTGGCGCGGATCTCCGCCAGGGGGAAGAAGACGCTTCGGCTCGACGCGGTCGAGCAGACACGGCCGCAGCCGGCGACGCCCGACCTCGTCTACTGCTTCGCGCCGCTGAAGGTCGGCCGGCTCGACTACCTCGTCCAGAAGGCGGTCGAGATGGGCGCCGGCGTGCTGCAGCCGGTCATCACCCAGCACACGCAGCTTGCCAGGGTCGGCATCGAGCGGCTTCAGGCCAACGCGGTGGAAGCAGCCGAACAATGCGGCATCCTGGCGATCCCCGAGGTTCGCGAGACGCTGAAGTTCGACAGGCTGCTGGCCGGCTGGGACAAGGAGCGGCGGCTCGTCTTCTGCGACGAGGATTCCTCCACCAACAATCCGCTGCCTGCCCTGCAGGCCGTGCGCGAGACGAAACTGGCCCTGCTGGTCGGGCCGGAAGGCGGCTTTTCCGACGACGAGCGCAGGCAACTGCGCGCCCTGCCCTTCGTGACCGCGATCCCGCTCGGTCCGCGCATCCTCAGGGCCGACACCGCGGCCGTCGCCGCGCTCGCCGTCATGCAGGCGACGGTCGGCGACTGGTAGGCACGTCAACGCGCTTCATCGGCTGCTCAACTTTTTTTGCTTGATAGTCTCCTGACATTTCGGCCATCAAGCGCCGGGCGGCCCGGAACGGCGTCCGCTTGAGGGCAGACCATGGCGCGCGACACCACCGATTCCAGGCCGATCGAGAGCATCGACGAACTCGTCGCGCATCTCGCCGAAGGCAACAAGCCCCGGCAGAAGTGGCGGATCGGCACGGAACACGAGAAGTTTCCGTTCTTCGTCGATGGCAACGCGCCGGTTCCCTATGGCGGGACGCGCGGCATTCGGGCGATCCTCGAAGGCATGCAGCAGAAGCTCGGCTGGGATCCGATCCTCGACGCCGGGCGCATCATCGGCCTGGTCGAGCCGACCGGCCAGGGCGCGATCAGCCTTGAGCCCGGCGGGCAGTTCGAGCTTTCGGGCGCGCCGCTTGAGACGCTGCACCAGACCTGCCGCGAGGGCAACGCGCATCTCGCGCAGTTGCGCGAAATCGCCGAGCCGCTCGGCATCCGCTTCCTCGGCCTCGGCGGCAGCCCGAAATGGACGCTCGCCGAGACGCCCAGGATGCCGAAGTCGCGCTACGAGATCATGACGCGCTACATGCCCAAGGTCGGGACCAAGGGCCTGGACATGATGTACCGCACCTGCACGATCCAGGTGAATCTCGACTTCGAGAGCGAGGCGGACATGCGCCGCAAGATGCAGGTCTCGCTGAAGCTGCAGCCGCTGGCGACCGCGCTGTTCGCCAACTCGCCCTTCACCGAGGGCCGGCCCAACGGGCTGGTCTCCTGGCGCGGCGACATCTGGCGCGACACCGACAACCAGCGCTCCGGCCTCAAGGAATTCTGCTTCGCCGGCGATTTCGGCTTCTTCGACTATGTCGACTGGGCGCTCGACGTGCCGATGTATTTCGTCATCCGCGACGGCCAGTATATCGACATGACGCGCTACACCTTCCGCCAGTTCCTGACCGGCGAGGCGCGGCGCGAGCTGCCAGAATGCGACCCGACGATCGGCGACTGGGCCAACCACCTGTCGACGCTCTTCCCCGATGTCAGGCTGAAGCGCTTCCTGGAGATGCGCGGCGCCGACGGCGGTCCCTGGCGCAGGATCTGCGCCCTGCCGGCCTTCTGGGTCGGGCTGCTCTACGACGCCGAAGCGCTCGACGCGGCCGAGGCGCTGACCCGCGACTGGAGCTTTGCCGAGGTCAACGACATGCGCGAAGCCGTCCCGGCCAAGGGCATCAACGCCGAGTTCCGCGGCCGGACGCTGCGCGACCTCGCCCGCGAGGTTCTCGCGCTGTCGAGGCTCGGCCTGAGAAACCGTGCGCAGCTCAACCGCGACGGCTACGACGAGACGTCCTTCCTGACCCCGCTCGACGAAGTGGTGGCGCGCGGCTCGACCAGCGCCGAGGAGATGCTCGGCGCCTACCACACCCGCTGGGGCGGCTCGATCGAGCCCGTATTCCTCGAATACGCCTACTAGGCCGGATACCCCAGAGATGGGGCTATTCCCGCACTGAAGCGACAATTCATAATCTTCAAGATTGCTTATAAAGCCTCATCTAATCAGTATATCGTGTACGTAATTGCGGGTTTTATTAAGCATTTTTGATTTATTGCCTTGAATTCGCACTTGTCAAAGATCTGAAATCAAGTTCATTGTTCCAGATCTCAGGCAGTGCATTCAGGGAATTGGATTAATGCAGGTACGCGCAGGCGGGGGCGCATCGGACACTAGACTAAACAGAAAATACGAACTTCTCGGGGGCGCCTGCATAGCCGCCCTCGCTCTTGGCCTCACGGCCCCGGCGGCGCGGGCCGCAAATTTCGTGGCATCCAGCGAGGCCGAGTTCTACCAGGCGATAGCGGACGCGCAGGCGAACCCGGATGCGGCATCCACCATCACGCTGACGGCGAGTTTCACGATTGCCGGCCCGCCCCCTGCGATCGCAGTGAAGGCGATCACGATCGACACCGGCGCCAACACGCTGTCATACGCGTCGGGCGCCCTGTTCAACATTGCGAGCGGGGCAAGCCTGACGATCTCGGGCCAAATCCAGGGAACCGGCGTCCTGAATACGGGCCCGCTGGGCAAGGTCGGCGAGGGCGAACTCATCATCGACGGTGCGACCGGCGCCGGCATCACCAGAATCGGCCTCGATGGCGGGCACACGCTCGTCACCGGCGGCAGCGAAGTCACGTTTGGTACGTCTGTCGGCACGTTGTCCCAGCTGGACATAGCAGGCGGAGCGGGCCAGGTGGCGAGCCTGACGCTATCGGGCGCAGGGACGAGGCTGGTCGCCACGGGCACCGACACGACCGCCCTCAGCGGCGGCGTCGGCAGCCGATCGACCCTGACCATCGAGGATGGGGCTGCATATAGCAACCTGAACGCAACCATATCGGCCCACAAGATCGCGGGCGGCGGCACCGCGACGATCAACATTCTCGGCGACGGCTCGACGCTGGAAGCCAACAGCTTCGGATCCTACAACGGCGTCACCTCCATCAATGTGCTGGGCGGCGCGGTGGTGGACATCACCAATGCCACCAATTGGGCCGGCCTCGGAAACACCGCCCACCCCGGTGGGCGGGTCACCGCGGTGGTTTCCGGCAACGGGTCGAGATGGGATACGGGCACGACGCTGTCCATGCATACCGGTTCGCTTTCCATCCTCGATGGCGGCGCCGTCACTGCGGCGACGGTCAACGTCGGCACAACCACCAGCAACGTCGCGACCGAGTTCGACGTGCTGGTCTCCGGCGCTGGCTCGCAACTTGCCGCGACAGCGATGAACGTCGGGACGAGACGCGCCGGAACCCTGACCATCGCCAATGACGGCAGGGTCGTCGTCAACGGAGGCGCATCGGCCCTCGTGCTCGGCGGCGCATTCGCAAACAGCGACGCCACGCTGAACATCGGCGGCGCGCTCGGCGAGGCGGCAGTCGCGGCCGGCACGCTCGAGGCGTTGGCGGTTACCCTCGCCGCAAGCGCCGACATCAATTTCAACCACACCGAAACCGGCTATGTGTTCGACATCCCGATCAACGGCGCAGGCGCCATCAACCAGTATGCCGGGCGCACCATCTTCAACGCCGACCAGCCGGGCTTCACCGGCCTGACCAGCGTCTACGGCGGCACGCTGGAGGTGAACGGCGCCCTCAGCGGCATCATGGATGTCAGGGGTGGGATTCTCGCCGGCACCGGCTCGGTCGGCGACACCGCGAACTATGCCGGCGGCGCCATCGCTCCGGGAAGCAACGGAATCGGCACGCTGACCATCGACGGCAACTATACGAGCGCGGGCGGCGCGCTGCGGATCGAGACCGATTTCGGCGATCCTTCGTTCCCCACCGATCTTCTCGCCATCACCGGGGACTCGATCCTCGGCGCCGGCGCGACGCGGGTTTTCGTGACCAATGTCGGCAGCGGCGGGCTGGCAACGACGGGCGACGGCATCAAGATCGTCGACGTGGCGGGAGCGTCCGCCGCCGACGCCTTCGTGCTCGGCGCTCCGGCGATCGGCGGGGCCTATCTCTACGGCCTTTTCCAGAACGGCATCGCCGATCCCGCCGACGGCGACTGGTACCTGCGCATGACGGATACGCTCGCCCCGACCGTTCCGGTCTACGAGAACTACCCGGTCGTGATGCTCGGCCTGACCGAACTGCCGACCCTGCAGCAGCGCGTCGGCGACCGCTACTGGCCGGGAGCCGACGCGGCGGCGGGCTATGCGGGTCCGCGCAATCTGTGGACCCGGATCGAGGGCGCGCATCGTCATGTCGAGGGCGATTCGACAAGCGGCGCCGCCTACGACAGCGACCGCTTCCTCGTGCAGGCGGGCATCGACGGCCTGCTTGCCGAGAACGCCTCGGGCATGCTCATCGGCGGCTTCAACGCGCAGTACGGGCGGGTCAACGCCGACATCGAGTCCGACCTCGGCAACGGCGACAATTCGACCGACAGCTATGGCGTCGGCGCCACGCTGACCTGGTACGGCAATGACGGCATCTATGTCGACGGCCAGGCCGCGATCGCCCGCCTGTCGAGCGATCTCTCGGCCGACGCGACCGGTGAACTCGCCGACGGCAATGACGGCGTCGGCTATGCCTTCAGCATCGAGGCCGGTCGGAAACTGCCCGTCAGCGGCAACTGGTCGGTCACCCCGCAGGCGCAGTTCGCCTACACCTCGGTCGATTTCGACAACTTCACCGATCCGTTCGGCGCGACCGTCTCGCTCGAGAGCGGCGACAGCCTGAAAGGACGCATCGGCGCGTCGCTGGACTACGATGCCGGCGCCGGCGCCGGCCGCAGCCATGTCTACGGCATCGCCAATCTCACCTACGAGTTCCTGGACGGAACGGCGGTCGACGTGGCGGGCACGGAGGTCGCCTTCGAGCCGGACGCCTTCGGCGCGGAACTCGGGTTGGGCGGCACCTATCGCTGGGCCGACGGCAAGTACGCGCTCTACGGCGAGGCGCTCGCCTCGACCAGCTTCGAGGGCAGCTACGGCTTCAAGGGCACGCTGGGTTTCAGCACGGCGTTCTGAATGCCAAAGACGAGGCGGCCGCCTGGCGGCCGCCTCCCGCGCCAAGCCTGAAGACCACTTCATTCCAGTGGCAAAAGGCACTACGCTTCCCCCTGCGGAAACGGAGGAGCCACGATGAACCTGTTCGACATGCTTGCGAACGCACAGAACGGCCAGGGCATGGACCAGCTCGCCCGGCAGTTCAATCTCTCGCAGCAGCAGGCGCAGGCCGCGATCGAGGCGCTGCTGCCGGCGTTCAGCCAGGGGCTCAAGCGCAATGCGTCCGATCCCTACGGAGTCGGCGCTTTCATCAACGCGATGGCGACCGGCAACCACGCGAAATATTTCGAGGACGCGCAGAACGCCATGTCGCCGCAGGGAATGGCGGAAGGCAACGGCATCCTCGGCCATCTGTTCGGCTCGAAGGAGCTTTCGCGCGCGGTCGCCGCACAGGCCGCGCAGGCGACCGGCATCAGCCAGCAGGTGCTGCAGCAGATGCTGCCGGCGATCGCCGCGATGATCATGGGCGGCCTGTTCAAGCAGTCGATCAACCAGTTCAATCCGGGCCAGTTCAGCCCCGGGCAGCTGAGCCCCGGCCAGGCCTTCCCGGGACAGGCGGCGGCCGGCTTCGGCGGCTCGGGCAACCCGCTCGGCGAACTGATCGAGCAGATGATGCGGCAGGGCGGACAGATGGGTGGCGGCCAGGCCGAACAGCCGCGGGCGCGTGAGCCCCAGGCCGACCCCCGGCAGCAGGTTGACCCCTTCGACAACCCGTTCGGCAAGGTGCTGAAGGACATGTTCGGCGGCGCCGTCCCCGGAATGCCGGGCGGCGAGCAGCCGGCGCCCAGGCAGCAACCGCGTGGCCGCGCCGCCCCGCAGCCCGAGAACCCGTTCGGCGACAATCCGCTCGGCAAGATTTTCGAGGAAATGCTGAAGGGAGCCCAGGCGGGTGGCCAGGGCGGACGCGCGCCGGCGCCCGAACCGCAGGCGCGAGAGCCCCGCGCCAACCCGAGCGGGCGGACGAAGAACCCCTATGACGACCTGTTCGGCGAGATGTTCGAAAGCGGGCGAAAGCAGCGCGACGAATACGAAAAGAACGTCGGCTCGATCTTCGACCAGTTTTCGCGGGGTATGGACCGCTACCGATAGGGCCGGCCGGGATCGACCCGCCTGCTGCGAACGGAACGTCCCCATGACGGCGACCACCCCTCGCCGGGGTGGACGCCGTCATCGCGCGGTCGGCCTGGGGGGAAAGCCGGCGCGGGGGGATCTGCTTCGGCCGTCGCGGCTCAGGCCACCTGCCGGGCGAGCGCCTCGACCTCGCGCTGGCGCGCTTCGGCGAGCACGCCGAGATGCGCCGTCGGATCGCGCACGAACGGAAGGTCGACGACCACGCCGAGATCGGCGCGGGTGAGCCCGATGTCCGCGAGCTGGGTGTCGGAAAGTTCGCCCAGCCGATAGATTTCGCGTCGGTTTTTCAAAGCGCGCAGGAAGCCGGCTGCGGCCGTCACGACGGCCAGCACCGCCGCCGTCGAGGCGCGCGCCGCATGGTGCGTGGGGGCTGCGTGGATCGTGGCCATGGCATTTCTCCGTGCGTGCGGGGCGAACGACGGCGCTCCGTCGCCGCGTGATGCGGCCGGAAACAACGGTTGCCCTGTCAGTTGACGTCGGGATAGTGCCACCGTTAGATTGATCTATCCAACGAATGTTTTTAATCTTTTGCATCAACCCCGATGATGGATCATGTCATGGCGCCGCTCGACCTCGACCAGTTGCAGACCTTCATCACGATCTCCGACATGGGCAGCTTCACCAAGGCCGCCGACGAGGTCCACCGGACGCAGTCGGCCGTCTCGATGCAGATGCGCCGGCTGGAGGAGCGCATCGGCAAGCCGCTGTTCGAAAAGGAAGGCCGCACCAACCGGCTGACCGAGGACGGCGAACGGCTGTTGTCCTACGCGCGCCGGCTGATGCATCTCAACCGCGAGACGCTGGCCGCCTTCGACGACCGGGCGCTCGAAGGGACGGTGCGCATCGGCCTGCCCGACGACTATGCCGACCGTTTCCTGCCCGAGATCATGGCGCGCTTCTCGCGCTCCAACCCGCGCGTCGAGCTGACGGTGGTGTGCGAGCCGACGCCGGGGCTGGTCGAGCATCTGAAGCGCGGCAATCTCGACCTCGCCATCGTCACCCACAACGACGCGAGCGCCCAGTCGGAAGTGGTGCGCCGCGAGCCCCTGCTGTGGGTGTCGTCGGCAAACCACGCGACGCATGAGGAACCGGTGCTGCCGATGGCGTTCGGCCGGCCCACCTGCATCTGGCGGCGGGCGGCCTGCGACGTGCTCGACAAGATGAACCGCGACTACCGGGTGCTGTTCTCGAGCTATTCGGCGACCGTCATCACGGCAGCCGTTCTGTCGGGGCTGGCGATCTCGGTGCTGCCGGAATGCGCGCTCAGGCCGGGCATGCGGGTTCTGTCCGAATCCGACGGGTTCGGCGCCCTGCCCGACTGCCGCATCGGCATCATGCGCGGCCATTCGGCGCGGGCCGACATCGTGGAGGCGATCGCAAGGCACATCTCGGAAAGCCTCGACAACATCTCGGTGCCCCTGGCCGAGGAGACCGCAGGCTTCGACTTCGCCGCGCTGGCCGCCCAACGCGGGCGCAGGCTGAAGCCGGGGCACATCCTGCCCGGCTGGTGAACGCATCCCGGTGGCGCAGGCGAGAGCCTGAACCGGGGTCAGCAATACATCGGAAAGCGATTGTTAACCCGCCGGCGCGAGTCTCGGACGGAATCGCCACCGATGGAGAGACGACATGACCCGCACCCTGGCCGTAATGCTGCTTGCCGCGACGCTCGCCGGCTGCGGATCGACCAAGGCGACGCGCACCGCAAGCGGCGCGGTGATCGGCGCGGGCACGGGCGCGGTCGCGGGCGCCGCCATCGCCGGAACGCCGGGCGCGGTCGTCGGCGGACTGGGCGGCGCGGCGGCGGGCGCGGTGATCGGCGCCAGCCAGTAAGCGTCAGCCCTAGCCGGTCAGGTCGCGCAGCGGCCCCCGGGCCGTAGGCGGCAGCCGCACCAGGTCGCGGGCCTCCAGCGCCGGCGACAGCAGGAAGCCCTGCATCTCGTCGCAGCCCATCGCCAGCAAGAGGTCGCGTTGCTGCTCGGTCTCCACGCCCTCGGCCGTGACCGTGACGTTGAGCGCGGCGGCAAGGTCGATGATCGCCTTGACGATGGCGTTGCCCTCGCTGCCGCCCAGCATGCGCACGAAGGAGCGATCGATCTTCAGCTTGTCGACCATGCGACGCTGCAGGTAGCCGATCGAGGAATAGCCGGTGCCGAAGTCGTCGAGCGCGACGCGGATGCCCGCCTCGCGCAGCGCCGACAGCACGGTCGTGGTGTCGCTGCTGTTCTCGATGAGCGCGCTTTCGACGATCTCCATCTGGATCCGCCGCGGCGACACGCCGGCTTCGGACAATACGCCGAGCGTGCGCTCGACATAGGCCGTGTCGCGCAGCTGGAGCGGCGAGACGTTGACGGCGACCCATGGCAGGTCGGCGCGGGCGGCGAAGTCGACGACCTCGCCCAGCACCCAGTCGCCGAGCAGATTGGTCATGCCGCGCTCGTCGGCGATCGACACGAAATGCGCCGGCGACAGCACGCCGTGCAGCGGATGGTCCCAGCGGATCAGCGCCTCGACGCCGAGCATGGTGCGGCCGTTGGCGCCAAAGACCGGCTGGTAGACCAGCTTCATTCCGCCGCCGCCGCTGAGGGCGGCGCGCAGGTCGCTCTCGATCATGCGCTTGCGGGTCAGCAGGTCGTCCATGTCGCCGGCGAAGACCTCGTAGCGGCCGCGGCCGTTCTTCTTGGCCTCGTAGAGCGCGATGTCGGCCTTGCGCAGGAGATCGCCGGGGTCGGTGTCGGCGCCGCTGGAGATCGCCAGGCCGATCGAGGCGCCGACAAAGACCTGGTCGCCGAGCAGGTCGAACGGCTTGCCGATCTCGGCGAGCAGGCGCTGGCAGAGATCCTGCGCGGTGGCGACGTCCTTGACGTCGAAGACGATGATGGCGAACTCGTCGCCGCCGAGCCTGGCAACCGTGTCGACGTGGCGGATCGACTTTTCGAGGCGCCCCGCGGTCTGCCTGACCAGTTCGTCCCCGGCCGGATGGCCAAGCGTGTCGTTGATCGTCTTGAAGCGGTCCAGATCCATGTAGATCAGGCCGACCCTGCGGTTGTCGCGCGCCACCGCCTGCAGTGCCCGCTTCAGCCGGTCCTCGAACAGCGCGCGGTTGGGAAGGCCGGTCAGCGTGTCGTGGAAGGCGAGGTACTGCGCCTGGTCCTGGCTGCGCTGCAGTTCGCCTGCGGCGCGACGAAGATGCCGCAGCAGGAACCAGAGCACGCCAGCGGCGAGCAGCCCGCCGGCGACGAGCGCCGGACTGGACCGGAGCACCAGCGCGGTGCCCGGGCGATCCTCCTCCCAGGCGATATGGCCCAGGATCGCGCCATGGGCGTCCGACAGCGGCACCGCGGCCTGCGGAAGACCCGCCGCCGACTGCGGCAGGAGGTGGGCGCCGGTGAGCAGGTACTTGTCGGCGATGCGATCGACGACCGTCGCGTCGACGAACTGGACGGCGATATGGACGTAGTCCTCGCCGGCCTCGAGAGCCACGCGGTCGGTGTCCGGGACGATCGGCTGGGCGGAGAGCATGGCGGGCCGGCCGTCGAAGGAAACCAGCCCGCTGACGACGGGCGGCTCCGCTTCGGTCACGCCCGCACGTTCCCTCGCGAGCGCGCGCAAATCGGCGACCCAGGGCGCGACCGACAGGCGATCGTCCTCGAACGCGGCCGGCTCGACCGTTTCGCCATCGCGCATGGCATGGACCGGCCGTCCCGCGGCGTCGATCACGTAGACGCGGTCAATGCCGTAGTACTCGTGCAGCCAGGCCCCGAGATTCTCCTCCAGCCAGCGTTGGTCGCCCTCGCGGGAGGCAAGCAGCGCGGCGTCCCACACGGTGACGCTCGCCTGCTCGCGCACCAGTTCGGCGATCTCGTCGGCGATGCCCGTCGCGACGAACGTCTTCTGCTTATCCAGCGAACCGCGGTCGGTCGAAAGCGTCGCAAAGGTGCCGAATGCGGCCACCATCGCCAGCGTAAAGGCCGCCAGAGCCAACACGATCAGCGTAACCTGCGAGGTCAGCGGTTTATACCGGGGCTTCGACACGCGCTATTCCAATCCTGCCGTTCGGTAAGCTTTCGCACCCGGGGGCTTAACGAGCGGTTAGAGAGGTCCAGACAAACCGCTCTTTCCGCTGCGGCGCGCATCCTCGCCTCGGGGGTAGTGCCGGCCCCCAGTTGCAGCTATGGGAGGGGCACTCGCTCCCGCCGCAAGACCGCCCGGATTCCCCCATGCCCGACCCCCAGACCAGACTTCGTATCGCCGTGCTTTTCGGAGGTCGCTCCGCCGAACACGACGTGTCCGTGCTGTCGGCGACCAATGTGATGGGTGCGCTGGATCCGAAAAAATACGATGCGGTGCCGATCTTCGTCACGCGCGAGGGGCGCTGGCTGCTGTCCGGCTTCGAAAGCGGCGTGCTGGCGACGCCCGACAGCGGCGTCGATGTCTGCCTGGTGCCCGGCGGACACGGCCGGATGCTGGCGGTGCTGGCCGACGGGACGCCCGCCGCAGTGCCGGCCATCGACGCGCTGTTCCCCGTGCTGCACGGACTGCATGGCGAGGACGGCGCCGTGCAGGGACTGGCCGAAGTGGCGCGCGTGCCGCTGGTCGGCTGCGGTATCGCCGGTTCGGCGAACGCGCTCGACAAGGACCTGGCCAAGCGGCTGCTCATCGAGGCGGGCATTCCGGCCGCCCGGTCGCTGACCATCCTGCCGGGAGCGGCGCCTGCTTTCGCTGACGTCGCGGGCGCGCTCGGACTACCGGTTTTCATCAAGCCGGCGCGGCAGGGGTCGTCGGTCGGGGTGAGCAAGGTCGCGACCGAGGCGGACTACGCGAAGGCGCTGGCCGAAGGGTTCCGCCACGACGACAAGCTGCTGGCGGAAGAATTCGTCAAGGGACGCGAGATCGAGTTCGCGGTTCTGGAGGACCCGCAGGGCGGCTTGTTCGTGTCGCGGCCGGGCGAGATCGCGCCGGCAGCGAGCCACGGCTTCTACACTTACGACGCGAAGTATATCGACGCCGACGGAGCGGCACTCACCGTGCCGGCAATGTTGCCGGATGCCGTCGAGAACGAGATGCGCGATCTCGCCGCCAGGGCGTTCCGCGCGCTTGGCTGCGACGCGATGGCGCGCGTCGACTTCTTCCTGACCGGGGACATGCGCATCCTCGTCAACGAACTGAACACGATCCCCGGCTTCACCGACATCAGCATGTACTCCAAGGCGATGGCGGCGAGCGGCGTGCCCTACGCCGAGACGATCGACCGGCTGATCGGGCACGGCATGGCGCGGGGAGGACGGTGACGTCAGCGCCCGATGCGGGCGCGAAACTCGTCAGTTGAATTGGAGCGCGGAAACGGATCGGAAGGCGGCGCTACGCCGAGGAAGTCGCAGAGCGGGCCCCATCCTTCAGAGACGTTGTAGACGAGCAGGCGCTCGGGAGGGAGCGCCGCTTCGACCGCTGCGTTGTGCGCCTCGTAGACGGAGATCGCATGATCACGATCATCGAAGCGGCCGCCGAAGACCGCGTTGCAGACCACCGCGATGCCGAAGGACCGAGGGTCATTGGTGGCAGGATCCCAGGTGAGGCGCAACGTCTGCATCATGCTCTTGTACCAGGCCTCGGGATCGCGAACGGTCAGGATCACCTTCGCCCCTTGAAAGTGATCACTCACTTCGCGCCAGAAATGGGCCGTAGGCCAGTCAACCGCAGCGCGATAGTCGGCATAGGCCTCGTCCCAGTTCGGGAGTTGTCCCTGACCGGCCGCTCGCCATAGCGCCTTCTGCTCCGGGCTGGCCATCACGTCCGCCATGTGGTGGCAGGGTTCGAAACCGATCGCCTCAAGGGCGAGGTTCAGCGTGTATGTGCCGGTGCGTCCCATGCCGGCGCCGATGACATCCAAGGCCATGTGACATACCCCTGTCGTTGCCGGCAGCCAGCATATCGCTGAGCGCCGGGCTTCGCCACCGGCTCGGAGTTCAGCGCCGCAGGGCTTGACCGGCCGCCGCCATGACCCCACCAATTCGGCATGGGCGACAATCTGATCGAATCATCCGGCCCCGGGCCACGGAGCAACGCCGCCGAATTCACGGTGAGCGAGATCTCCAATGCGCTGAAGCGCACGGTGGAGGACGCCTTCGGCCATGTCCGGGTGCGCGGCGAGGTGTCGGGCTATCGCGGGCCGCATTCGTCCGGCCATGCCTATTTCAGCCTGAAGGACGACAAGGCGAAGATCGACGCCGTCGTTTGGCGCACCACCATGCAGCGGCTGAAGTTCAGGCCCGAGGAAGGCATGGAGGTGATCGCCACCGGCAAGCTCACCACCTATCCCGGCAAGTCGAGCTACCAGATCGTCATCGACAATTTGGAACCGGCCGGCGCCGGCGCGCTGATGGCGCTCCTGGAGGAGCGCAAGCGGCGGCTGGCGGCGGAGGGCCTGTTCGACCGGGAGCGCAAGCGCCCCCTGCCCTACATGCCGCGCGCGATCGGCGTGGTGACGTCGCCGACCGGCGCGGTCATCCGCGATATCATCCACCGCATCAAGGACCGCTTTCCGCTGCACGTCATCGTCTGGCCCGTGCGCGTGCAGGGCGAGACGTCCGGCCCCGAGGTTGCGGCGGCGGTTTCAGGCTTCAACATGCTTGCCGAGGGCGGCGCCATCGCGCGGCCGGACATCATCATCGTGGCGCGCGGCGGCGGCAGCCTCGAGGACCTCTGGGGCTTCAACGACGAGGCGCTGGCAAGGACGGTGGCGGCGTCGGGCATCCCCGTCATCTCGGCGGTCGGCCACGAGACGGACTGGACGCTGATCGACCACGCCGCTGACGTGCGCGCGCCGACGCCGACCGGCGCCGCCGAATTCGCCGTGCCGGTGAAGGCCGAACTGGAGGCGACGCTTGCCGGCCTGTCGGCGCGGCTGAAGGCCTGCATGTCGCGGAGCGTCGAACGCAAGCGCACGGCGCTGAGGGCGGCCGCGCGCGCGCTGCCGTCGCCCGACCAACTGCTGGCGCTGCCGCGCCGCCGCTTCGACGAGGCGACCAGCCGGCTCGGACGCGCGCTCGAAGTCTCGACCGAACGCAAGCGCGCGCGCCTGACGGCGGCGCGGCTGACGCCGGCCGTGCTGGCCCGCCGCCTCGGCGAGGCGCGCCGCCATCTCAACCGCGCCGGGCAGCAGCTGCCGAAATGCGCCCGGGCGACCATCACGGCTCACAGGCGGCATCTTGCGACATCGGCGGCGCGGCTGACGCCCGCACCGCTGGAGCGGCGGCTGGCGGAAGCCAGGCGCAATGCGACGCGCGACCTGCAGCGCGCGCGGGGCGCCTTCCTGGCGATCGTGCGCGAGCGGCGCGGCAAGTTCGACCGCGCCCGGGCGAGGCTGTCAGCCGAGCCGATCGCCCGGCGCCAGGCGCTCCAGCACGAACGTCTGCAGGATTTCGCACGCCGCGCCGACCAGGCGGTGGCGCTGCTTCTCGAACGCAACCGGACGCGGCTCGATCATGCCGACCGGCTGCTCGCCACGCTGGCGCTGTCCGACCAGGCGATCCTCGACCGCGGCTACGCGCTGGTGATCGGCGCGGACGGCGAACTGATCAAGCGCGCGGCCGAGGTATCGCCCGGCGCCGAACTGACGCTGAAGTTCGCCGACGGCACCGCGCAGGCGACCGGCGGCGGGATGCGGCTCAAATCCCCGCGGCCCGCCGGCAAGACCCGAGACCCCGGCAACCAGGGATCCTTGTTCTGAGCATGACGAACCGGCAAGACCCTCACCTCGCCACGCCCTCCGGCAAGCCGCGCGCGCGAAGCTTCGGCCTTCCCTTCGACGGCGAGCCCGGGCAGAACAACGCCATCACCGACGTGCCGGGCGTGACCGTCGGCTATGCCACGCTGATTTCCGGCGACGGCGCGCTGGTCTCCGGCAGGGGGCCGGTCCGGACCGGCGTCACGGCGATCCTGCCCCGGCCGCGCGACCGCATCGCCGAACCCGTCTTCGCCGGCATCTTCAGCGGCAACGGCAATGGCGAGCTGACCGGCTCGCACCTGATTGAGGAGATCGGCGCGTTCAACCTGCCGATCACGATCACCAACACCCACAGCTGCGGGGTCGCGCGCGACGGCACGCTGCGCTGGGCGCACGGCCTGGCGCCCGGCGCGCTGGACGATGCCTGGGCGCTGCCGGTGGCCGGCGAGACCTATGACGGCTTCCTGAACGACATCAACGGACACCACCTGACCTTCGACCATGTGACGGCGGCGCTTGATGGCGCGTCCTCAGGTCCCATCGAGGAAGGCAGCGTCGGAGGCGGCACGGGCATGATCACCTGCGCGTTCAAGGCGGGCTCGGGCACCGCCTCGCGCCTCGTCGGATGGGAGGGGCGGCGCTATGCGCTCGGCGTCTTCGTGCAGTCGAACTTCGGCGAGCGCCGGAACCTGACGGTGCGCGGCGTCAGGGCCGGGCCGGAACTGGCCGAGCCGGCGATCCGCGAGGGCACGGCGCGGGCCGAGAAGAGTTCGATCATCGCCATCGTCGCCACCGACGCGCCGCTGATGCCGCACCAGCTCAAGCGGATTGCCAGGCGCGTTCCGCTCGGCGTGGCGGCGACCGGCGGCTACGGCTACCACAGTTCCGGCGACATCTTCCTCGCCTTCTCCACCGCGAACGCGGAGGCGGCCACAGGCGCGTCGGGCAGGTTGGCGCACGCGGAATACGTGCCGGACGTCGACATCGACCGCTTCTTCGACGCAACAGTGCAGGCCACCGAAGAGGCGATCCTGAACAGCCTCACCGCCAACGAGGACATGACCGGACGCGACGGCAACCACGTGCCGGCCCTGCCGAAGGACTGGCTGAGGACGAGGTTTCGCGAAGAAACGTCATCGGCGATCCGGTAGCCGGCCGGCCCCTCCCCCATCTTGCAGCATCCTCTTATGTAAAGATCTCGACTCTGTTGCCGCCCGGCAACAACCTTCGCGCGAGATACCTGCTAGATTAGCTTCTCGCAGATACGAGAAAGAACAAATCCATGAAGTCAGTAATAGTTGCGACGGCGCTTGCGTTTGGTTTCGCGGGGTCCGCGATGGCGGCCGACGCCATGGTCGAGGATGTCGTGGTCGTCGATTCGACCTACAACTGGTCCGGCGTCTATGTTGGTGGCCAGGTCGGCTACGCGTTCGGCAATGCAGACTATGTCTATGATCCCGATAGTCCGGATCCGGACTACGACTACGCCAACGATCCGGACGGGTTCATCGGCGGCCTCTATGTCGGCTACAATCATCAGTTCGCCAACGGCGTCGTTCTGGGCGGCGAAGCCGATTTCGCGTTTGGCAACGTCGAGGATTCGGATCTGGCGCCCGGCGACGATACCTATTCGGCGTCGACCGAAATCGACTGGACGGGCGCGGCGCGCGTCCGGTTCGGATATGCGTTCGACCGGTTCCTCCCCTATGTGGCGGGCGGCGTGGCCTTCGGCCATTACGACTTCGAGGAACTCAACAACGGGGATGACTACGGCGACCACGACGGCGGACTGGTCGGGTGGACCATCGGCCTGGGCGCCGAATATGCCTTCACCGACAACTGGATCGTCCGCGGCGAATATCGCTACACCGATTTCGGCAAGGAGAACTTCATCTCCAACCATTCCGATGACGAATACGACATCGACGTCGACATTCACGACGTCCGCATAGGCGTAGCCTACAAGTTCTGATTTCATGGGGGCGTTCGTAGGCACCGTGGCCCGGTGGGGCTGACGGCGGCGGATGCCCCCCGTCCTTCAATCGAGGCGCTGGACCTCGGCGGCCTGGTCCGGGATCAGCCGGACACGATAGTGCGCGTCGGCGCAGGTCAGCAACCAGACGGCGTCGTCATCGACCGAAGGATCGCGGTTCGCCGTGACCGGTTCGGCGCATGAAAATCCCTGCTGCCTGATCTGTTGGGCGACCAGCGCTCCTGCCTCGGCATCGCCGGAATCCGATTGCGCGGCGGCCGGCAGGGCGCACGCGGCACAGGCCATCGCCAGCGCTGCTCTCAGCCTCGATTTCCTGATTTGCATCCCGCTTCCCTCCCCGGGCCAGCCTTTCCGCATCGGCATTTCTAGCACCATTTTGCGCAACACATAGCCTTCTCGCGGGCCGGCCACCGGATGCGGTAAGTGGTCGCCAAGCAATCGCGCGTGGACAAGGCAGCTTCGATCGATATCAATGGCGCCGAGCGAGGCGGGAGGGACGCCATGGGCAACACGGAACGGCCGCGGGCGTCAGCCTATGAGCGACTGGGCGGCGACGACGGGGTCCGCGCGCTGGTCGAGACCTTCTACGACATCATCGAGCAGGAGGACCATGCGCATGACCTGCATATGCTGCACATGCGTGGTTTCGGCGTCGCCCATTCGCGCGAGGAGCAGTTCAACTATCTGAGCGGCTTCTTCGGCGGACCGCAGCGCTACGTGATGAAGCACGGCCATGCCCGGCTGAAGGAAATCCACGAGCATGTGCCGATCGGGCCGGAGATGCGCGACCTCTGGCTCGGATGCATGGGCGAGGCGATCGCCAGGCTGCGCCTGGAGCCTGACCTTGCCGCCCTACTCATGCGCCACCTGTCGGCGGCGGCCGAGACCGCCCGCAACCGGGATCGATGGCCAAAGGCGGCGCGCCTGCGCCTTCACCGACGCCGGGGGCGATGCTATCCAACCGGAGGGCGTCGATCACAACCACAAACGGCCCGATGACCACGAGGGAGGATTTTATGACCGTCACGACAGACACCACCGCACGGTTGCGCGGCTGACCCGATGCGATACGACGCCTCATTCATCGGCCTCTACATCCTCGACGTGCTGGGACGGCCGGTCTCGCGCATACCGGACCGCGGCAACGTCGAGTTCATCGACGAAATCCGCCTGACGGTCGCCGGCACGGCCGGCGGCACCGTGATCGACGCCGCCAAGCTCGGCCTGAAGGCGCTGGCCGTCGGCGCCGTCGGCGACGACGAGAAAGCCGACTTCGTGCTGATGACGCTCGAGAAATTCGGCGTCGAGACCGCGGCGATGCAGCGGATATCCGGCGTGCCGACCTCTGCGTCGATCCTCAACGTGCGGCCGAACGGCGACCGGCCGGCCCTGCATGTGCGCGGCGCGTCCGACCACTTCGACGTCGCCGACGCCGACTACGACCGGGTGCTCGACGCCCCGATCGTGCACCTCGGCGGCACCGGCCTGCTCAGCCGGCTCGACGGCCAGCGCAGCGTCAACCTCCTTGCGGAGGCCAGGCGGCGCGGCAGGACGACGACGCTGGACCTCCTGGCCGCCAACGCCTCGACCGCGCACCTGGTGCTGCCGCTGCTCGCCCATGTCGACTATTTCATGCCGTCGATCGAGGAAGCCCAGGACATTTCCGGGCGACTGGGACCGGAGGCCTGCGCCGAATTCTACCTGGGCCACGGGGCGAGCGCCTGCGTGTTCACGCTCGGCGGCGACGGCGCCTATTTCGCCCACCGCGACGGCACGCGGGTGAGATCGCCGGCCTATGCCATCGACGTGGTGGACACGACGGGCTGCGGCGACGCCTTCGACGCCGGCTTCATCACCGCGCTGCACCGGAAGATGGACCTGGAGACGTCGCTGCGATTCGCGCAGGCGAGCGCGGCGCTGGTCGCCACCGGCCTCGGTTCGGACGCCGGCATCCGCTCGTTCGAGCATACGATGGAGACGATGCGGAACCTGCCGGTGAAGGGCTGAGGGGAGAGGTCTTTCGGATTTTCGGAAGTGGTACCGTTGGCTGGGATCGAACCAGCGACCTCCGGATCCACAATCCGGCGCTCTAACCATCTGAGCTACAACGGCACAGGACGCGACAGGCTCGCCCGGGGCGGCCGCTCGTCTTCCGGCGACGCGTCCATACGGGCTATCCGATCTTAATTCAACCCCGTCTTGCGGCAAAGACGAAAAGCCGGGGCCGCGGCGCCTGCGCCGGGCAAAAGAAAAGGCCGGCGGGAGGAGGTGCCGGCCTTTTCCAGTCACGAGCCGGCGGGAGGAGGTGCCGGCTGGTCGCCCCGGAAGGAGGCGGGAGGAGGTGCCGCCTTCCGGGTATTTCCAGAACGATCCGCGATCCTATCGAACGCCGGGGCCGCTCTGACGGTGTCATTCATACGCGGTACGCAGGGACTTCGGCCGCAACGCCGCGGGCCGACGACAGGTCAGCCCGGCAAGCGGCCGCAGGTCAAACCGTTCAGGCGACCTTGAGTTCCTTGACGGCCTTCTCGAAGACGCTCTTCATCGGGGCCGAGACCTTCTCGGCGGCCTTGCTGGCGGCAGCCTGGAAGTCCTTGGCCTGCTCGACGCCGGTCTCGACGCGCGAACGCAGGAAGGCGGTCTGCAGCTCGATGACCTCGGAGAGGCTCTTGGCGCCGACGAGCGCCTCGAGGTGGGCGAAGCCGGCCTCGGCGTTGGCGCGGAAAGCGGAGATGGTCTTGAGCGAGAGGTCGCCGGACACCGACTTGGCGGTCTCCATGGTCGACTCGATCGCCTTCTGGGTCTCTTCGGCGCCGGTCTTCATCTTGGCATAGGCTTCCTTCGACTGCTCGACGCTCTTCTCGGCGAAGGCGCGGATCTGGTCGGTCGCCTTGGTGGCGTCGAAGCTCGGGAACTCGATGTTCTCGAGGAATTCAGCGGTTTTTTCTGCCGTCTTGGCCATTTTCCTGTCCTTTGGGCACGCGGCTTGACGAAGCCGACTTGTTTCTGGATGACGCTTCATATAGCGCGTTTTGTTGTGCAGTGCAACATTTTTGGTGCGACGCAACATAAGTCCTTGTGGCAATTAACCAAAACCTCCAAATTGCCACATTGCGGCCACCACTTTTGTGGACTGAAATCGGGTCGGGTTTTATTAACAAAGGGTTAAAAGAAGGCGAGCCCGAGCCGACGGGCGCCAGGGAGCCGCATGGCGCAAACAACCTATTCCTTCCTCGACGTCGCAGCCCTCGACGAGGTGCGTGCGCGCTTCGCCGCAGGCGACGCGCTGGCGATCCTTTCGGCCGACCTCGAGGACGTGATCTGGGCCAACGGTCCGGGCGCGGCGTTGTTCGGCCATGCCGACGTCGAGACCATCTTCGGCGCACCGACCCCGCTCGGCCCCGCGGCCAGGCGCCAGATCGCGGCGATCCGTGGTTTCCCCGACATCGGTCGCGACAAGGCGGTCGTCGTGCGCCCGGCCACGGGCATTTTCGGAGAGGCACTGCGCTTCCTGGCGAGCGCCGTGGTGCTGCCGGACGGCGAACGCGGCATCCTGCTCACCCAACCTGCCGCCGAGGGCATGCAGCACGAGGCCCTGCTGCGCGCCGTCGGAGGCTTCGCACAGCCCGGCCATTTCGTCGCCTTCGCCGATGCCGCCGGCGCGGTGGAGGCCGCCTCGCCCGGCTTCGAGCGTCTTGGGCTTGCCGCCGAAACACTCGCCGGACTGGCCGGCGAGACGAGCGAGCGGCGCCGCATCGTGACGACGCGCCTCGACGGGCGGCGCGCGCGCCTGCCTGTCGGCATCGCCCGGCTGACCGAGAACCGCTTCCTGCTCGTGGTGATCGACGAGAACTGGGCCGACCTGGAACCCGCCGGCACGGGCGAAGCACAGGTCGATACGGGCCACGAGGTCTGGCATCTCGGCAGCGCGCCCGCTGCGGACGAGGCTGACGAGACCGATCACGACGCCGTCCAGGCCGAAGCGGCCGCGCTTGACGCAGTCGCAGCCGAAGCGCCCATGCCAGAGGCGATCGTCGCCGAGGGTCCTGCGCCTGAACCAGGGAACGTCGACGCCGGCGGCGCGGTCGAGGAAGCGCCTAGCGAGGATGCCGCCCAAGAACCCGTCGCCGAGATAGTGGTCGAGACGGCGCAGCCGCAGACACCGCCGGCAGGACTGGCAACCGGTCCCGTGCGTTTCGTCTGGCGAACGGACGCCGAGGGCAGGTTCAGCCAGGTCTCTCCGGAGTTCGCCCGGGCAGTCGGCGATATCGCGGCAGACGTCGTCGGACGACGCTATCTCGACGTCGCGAACGCCTTCGGGCTCGATCCCAAGGGCGACATCGCGGGCCTGCTGCAGCGACGCGACACCTGGTCGGGCCGCTCCGTATCCTGGCCCATCGCCGGAACCGACCTCAGGGTGCCGGTCGATCTCGCCGCCCTGCCCGTCTACGACCGCAACCGCACCTTCGAGGGTTTTCGCGGCTTCGGCGTGGCGCGCTGCGGCGACGCCTTCGCCGACCCCGACGGCCCCGGGCTGACCCTGGCACGGCTGCCTTCCGGCGATGAAGCCGACGCCGGAGTGGCCGAGACGGCGCAAGCGACGGCGGAAACCGCGCCCCAAGCCGCCGACCTGGCGGCCGAAGCGGCGCCGACGCAAAAAATGGCCGATCCTGCCGAGAAGCCGGCGCTGGAGCAGACGCCCGGCCACAATCCGTCCGACAAGGTGATCCGCCTTGCCGAACACCGCCATGCGGCCTCGGAACGGGGTCCGGCGGAAGCCGGCGGGAGGGTGTTGTCGAACGTCGAACGTCTCGCCTTCCGGCAGATCGGCGAACGACTGAAGCAGGACAGCGGCGGGTCGAAGGCGGTCGGCGAACCGGCCGAAGGCCGCGCCGAGACGCACATGCCGGCGGCCGAACTCCCGCACGACCCGAACCCGGACACCGACGAGGAGACCGTCGCCGAATTGCGCGCGCTGGACGGCGCGAGCGAGGACGAAGCGAAGGCCGGGGAAACGGAAGCTGGCCCGCGCCGGCGCGCACGGCCAGGCATGTCGCTGCTGGACTTCGCCGAATGGGGAAGCGACGATCCGAATGCCGCCGATGCGCCACCCCAGGCGCCGCCGGCCGCGTCGGTCGAACTGGACGAAGCAGCCGCCCTCGACGAACGCCTGGCGACGGTCGAGACCGCGGCTCCTGATGAAATTGCCGGTTCCGCCGCTGTCGCGGAGGGCGCCGACGACGATGCGACAGCGTCCGATGCAGGCGATGCCGCGCCCATCGATGCCGGTCCGGAGGATCAGGCTGCCGCCACCGCTTCCGACACCCAGCCCGACGAGCTTGCCGGCGACCAGCCGGCCTTGGCCCGGGAAGCCGCTCGTGCCGAGGTCCAGTCCACGGAAGCGTCCGTGTCCGGCGGCATGGACGGCCGCCACGGCTCCGGCCTGTCGATCCTGGAGAAGCTGCCGGTGCCGGTGCTCGTCCATTCGGGCGACATGCTGCACTATGCCAATGGCGAGTTCTTCGCGCTGACCGGCTACGGCTCGGTCGCGGCGCTGGCCGAGGCCGGCGGCATCGGCGCCCTGTTCGCCGACCCCTACGAGGACGACGCCGGCGCGCAGGACGAGTTGCCTCAACGCAGGCCCGACCGGCACCTCAGGCTGAGGACGCAGGGCGGCGACGAGTTTCCCGTGGAAGCCTTCCTGCAGTCGGTCCCCTGGGAAAGCGGGAAAGCGCTCGTGCTGGTGCTGTCGCGCGTCCGGGAAGGCGGCGGCGGACAGTCGCCGCTGATCGCCGAACTGGAAGCGCGCGTCGCCGAGATGCGCACCATCATCGACACCGCGACCGACGGCGTGGTGTTGATCGCGCGCGACGGCAATATCCGCTCCATCAGCCGCCCGGCCGAGGCGCTGTTCGGCATCGACAGCGACGAGGTGGCGGGCAAGCCCTTCGCATCGCTGTTCGCCATCGAGAGCCAGAAGGCGGCGCGCGACTATCTGGCGGGACTGTCCGAACACGGCGTGGCAAGTGTGCTGAACGACGGTCGCGAGGTGATCGGCCGCGAGGCGCAGGGCCGCTTCATCCCCCTCTTCATGACGATCGGCCGGCTGCCGGGCGACAGCGGCTACTGCGCCGTGGTGCGCGACATCACGCAGTGGAAGCGCGCCGAGGAGGAACTGACGCAGGCGCGCGCCACCGCGGAGCGCGCCTCATCGCACAAGAGCGACTTCCTAGCGCGCGTCAGCCACGAGATCCGCACCCCGCTCAACGCCATCATCGGCTTTTCCGAACTGATGCTCGACGAGAAGTTCGGGCCGGTCGCCAACGACCGCTACCGCGACTATCTGCGCGACATCAACCGCTCGGGCAGCCATGTGCTCGACCTCGTGAACGACCTGCTCGACATCTCCAAGATCGAGGCCGGGCAGCAGGAGATGAACTACGAGGCGGTGTCGCTGAACGAGACGCTCGCCGAGACGGTGGCGATGATGCAGCCGCAGGCCAACCGCGAGCGCGTGATCATCCGCTCGAGCTTCGCTTCGAAACTGCCCGACGTGGTGGCGGACCTGCGCAGCGTGCGCCAGATCGCGCTCAACGTGCTCTCCAACGCGGTGCGCTACACGCAGGCCGGCGGGCAGGTGATCGTGTCGACGGCCTACGAAGCCGACGGCGAGGTCGTGCTCAGGGTGCGCGACACCGGCATCGGCATGACGCCGGCCGAGATCGAGCAGGCGCTGAAGCCCTTCAAGCAGATCAACTCGCTCAAGCGCACGCGCGGCGACGGCACCGGCCTCGGCCTGCCGCTGACCAAGGCGATGGTCGAAGCCAACCGCGCGAAGTTCTCCATCCACTCGACACCAGGCGAAGGCACGCTGGTGGAAGTGGCGTTCCCGCCGACAAGGGTGCTGGCCGAATAGGCGGAGCTTCACCCAGCAAGAGCTGGTGCGAGGCTCAGCCGTTCAACGGCTGAACTTCGGATGGCTGCCGGCCGCGAGGACCTGCAACGGCATGTTGGGCGATCGCCACCGGGTTCGAGGCGCGGGCTTTGCGAAAATCCGCGCCCGGCATCAAAGCCCCCGCCGAAATCTATTCCATGCACCTCCACTTTAGAACCGTTCTAAACTATTGATTTCCTGTCGATTTTTCTCGAATTTATCTTGACGAGATTAGTCAGATTTAAGATAGAGGGCGCGTTCTGTCTCCAGAACAGCGAATGCCGTGCAGCGACGCGCCGCACCGAGACCCTCGATGGCCAGGAGAAACACAATGACCCTCCGGACGAATTTCGTGGCAGCCCTCGCGCTGGCCACGGTGTTTTCCGGCACCGCCTACGCGGACGGCAGCGTCAACATCTACACCTATCGCCAGCCGGAACTGATCCAGCCGGTGCTCGACGCCTTCACGGCCGAGACGGGGATCAAGACGCAGGTGCTGTTCCTCGACAAGGGCCTTGAGGAGCGCATCGCGGCGGAAGGGCAGAACTCGCCGGCCGACGTCATCATGACGGTCGACATCGCCCGCCTGACCAAGGCCAAGGAAGCCGGCATCACGCAGGCGCTCGACGACCAGACGGTGAACGCGCTGCTGCCGGAAGAATACCGCGATCCCGAAGGACACTGGTTCGGCCTGACCAAGCGCGCCCGCGTGGTCTATGTCTCCAAGGACCGCGTGAAGGACACGGCGATCACCTATGCCGATCTCGCCGATCCCAAGTGGAAGGGCAAGCTGTGCATGCGCTCGGGCCAGCACGACTACAATCTCGCCCTGATCTCGGCGGCGATCGCCCATTGGGGGCCCGAGAAGACCGAGGAATGGCTTAAGGGCCTGAAGGCCAATCTCGGCCGCAAGCCGGACGGCGGCGACCGTCCGCAGGCGGGCGCCATCGTCGCCGGCCAGTGCGACATCGCGATCGGCAACACCTACTATGTCGGGCTGATGCGCACCAACGAGAAGGACCCGAAGGAGAAGGAATGGGGCAACGCCATCAACGTGCTCTTCCCGACCTTCGAGAACGGCAAGACGCACGTCAACATCTCGGGCATCGCGCTCGCCAGGAATGCGCCCAACCGCGACAATGCCGTCAAGCTCATCCAGTTCCTGGCCAGCCACAAGGCGCAGCAGGTCTACGCCGAGAAGAACTTCGAATATCCGGTGGAGCCCGGGCTTGAGCCGTCCGAGATGGTGAAGTCCTTCGGGACGCTCGACGCCGACACGCTGCCGCTCGCCGAGATCGCCAGCCACCGCAAGGAGGCATCGGAGATGGTCGACCGGGTCGGGCTCGACGACGGTCCGTCGTCCTAATAGCTTCGCAGCCGCAGCGGGCCGAGGATCGGTTCCGGGCGGCTACGACGACATCCAGGCCGGGCTGCCAGGGGGCGGCCCGGCATTTCCATTGGGGACGAACTCGATCTTGGCAGGGGCGCAGGGTGTGAACGCGAGCATGGCGCCGGCCGGACCCCCGGCACGGCCGCTGGCGCGTGCCGCACGGCACCCGCACCACGCCTGGCTGGCGTTCGTGGCGTTCGCGGTCTCGGCCGTGGTGCTGATGCCGATGGTTTCGCTCGCCTATGTGGCGCTGTCGGGAACCGGCGAGGACTGGCCGCACCTGTTGCGCAACGTGCTGCCGGGCGCGAGCCTCACAACGCTGGCGCTGATGGCGATGGTTGCGGTCGGCACCGGCGTCGCCGGCGTCGCTTCGGCCTGGGTGGTCGTCGCCTACGAATTTCCGCTGCGGCGCACGCTGTCCTGGGCACTGGTGCTGCCGCTCGCCGTGCCCTCCTACCTCGCGGCCTACGCCTTCGGCGAGTTTTTCGACTATTCCGGGCCGGTGCAGGGCCTGGTGCGCGCTGCGTTCGGCTTTCAGACGGCGCGCGACTACTGGTTCCCCGACATCCGCTCGACGACCGGCTGTGCGCTGGTGCTGTCGTCCGTGCTCTATCCCTATGTCTACCTGACGACCCGCATCGTCTTCCTGATGCAGGGCAGGAACATCGCCGACGTCGCCCGCACGCTCGGCGCGCGGCCGGCCAAGGTGTTCTGGCGCGTGCTGCTCCCGGTGGCGCGCCCGGCGATCGTCGCCGGCGTGGCGCTGGTGCTGATGGAGACGATCAACGACATCGGCGCCGCCGAATATCTCGGCGTCAGGACACTGACCGTCGCAGTCTACCAGACGTGGCTGGCGCGCGGCAGCCTCGAGGGCGGCGCCCAGATCGCGCTGATCATGCTGCTCCTGGTCTTCGCCATCCTCGGTGCGGAAAGCTGGGCGCGCAGCCGACGCCGCTTCCATACCGGGCGCGCCACCCACATGAAGGCGCAGCCGCCGCGCTTGGCGCTGAAAGGCGCCTGGCGGATGCTGGCGACGCTGCTGACCGCCCTGCCCGTGCTGCTCGGTTTCGGCATCCCCGCTCTGGTGTTCGGCTCCTACGCACTGAGGCGTCTCGACCAGTTCCGCTCGCCCGACCTGGCCGATGCCTTCCTGAACAGCCTGGTCACGGCCGGATCGACGGCCTTGCTCACGGTCACGCTGGCTCTGTTCCTGCTGAACGCGGTCAGGCTTGTGCGGTCCCCGGGGATGACGGCGACCGTCAGGCTGGCCTCGATCGGCTATGCACTGCCGGGCGGCATACTTGGGCTTGGGCTGCTGTTCGTGCTGGCGCGCTTCGACAACGGCATCGACGCCTTCATGCGCGCACAGTTCGACGTGTCGACGGGGCTTCTGCTGACCGGTTCGGCGGCAGGCATCGTGCTCGCCTGCACGATCCGCTTCGTGGCGCTCGCCGAGGGCGCGATCCGTTCGGGCCTGGACAAGCTGCCCCGCAACATCGACGAAGCCGCGCGCAGCCTCGGCCGCACGCCGGGCCAGAGCGCGGTCTCCGTGCTGCTGCCGCTTCTCAAGCCGGCGATCCTCACCGCGGCGGTGCTGGTCTTCGTCGACACAGCCAAGGAGTTGTCGGCGACCATCCTGCTGCGGCCCTTCGGCTTCTCGACCCTGGCGACCCACGTCTACGAGAACGCCTCGCGCGGCGCGCCGCAGGACGGCGCGGCGGCCGCCATCGTCATCATGCTGACCGCGCTCATCCCGGTGCTGGTGCTGTCGGGGGCGCTGGCCCGCGACCGAGAGGCGACACTCTAACGGTCACCGCGCAGTCCGCGCCCTGCAAAGCAACGCAAGCTTTCCCGCAAGAAAAAAGGCGCCTGGAGGGGCGCCTGAAAAGTGTTGATTGCTGTGACAACGGGCTTGAGCGAATGTCGCCTCCTCGGGGGATCAAGAGGAGCGGGATTTCTCCCTTCAAGTTGTCCCGACTATCGACGCGGGGGCCTTAACAAATCCTTACCGGACCCGAAAAATGTTTACGAATGTGTACCACCTGTGAAATCTAGGTAAATTCGCCGGTCACACTTCGCTAACCATGATTTCCGCGGATTTCCGGCGGTTCAGGTTCGCAACTCCTCGAGATCGCGGAACAGGTCGAGCGCCTGCGGGTTGGCCAGCGCTTCCTTGTTCTTGACCTCGCGGCCATGGACGACGTCGCGAACCGCGAGCTCGGTAATCTTGCCGGACTTGGTGCGCGGGATGTCGGCGACGGCGACGATCCGCGCCGGCACGTGGCGCGGGCTGCAGCCTGCGCGAATCTTCGTCCGGATGCGCGTCTCGAGTTCACCGTCCAGCGCAGCACCCGCCGCCATCCGCACGAACAGCACCACGCGCACGTCGCCGTCGAAGTCCTGGCCGATGCAGAGCGCCTCGGCGATTTCCGGCATCTGCTCGACCTGATTGTAGATCTCGGCCGTGCCGATCCTGACGCCGCCCGGATTGAGCGTGGCGTCGGAGCGCCCGTGGATGATCAGGCCGCCATGCCTCGTCCATTCGGCGAAATCGCCATGGCACCAGACATTGTCGAAGCGCTCGAAATAGGCGGCGTGGTACTTTGCGCCGCCGGGGTCGTTCCAGAAGCCGACCGGCATCGACGGGAACGGTTTCGTGCAGACCAGTTCGCCCTTCTCCAGCCGCACCGGCACGCCGTCGTCGTTCCAGACGTCCATGGCCATGCCGAGGCCCGGCCCCTGGATCTCGCCCGACCAGACGGGTTCGGTCGGAACGCCGAGCACGAAGCAGGAGACGATGTCGGTGCCCCCCGAGATCGACGCCAGGTGGACGTCCTTCTTGATGCCGTCGTAGACGAAGGCGAAACCTTCCGGCGACAGCGGCGAACCGGTTGAGGAGACCGTTCGGACGGTCGAGAGGTCGTGGCTGTCGATCGGCCTCAGGCCCGACTTGCGGAGCGTGTCGATGAACTTCGCCGACGTGCCGAAATAGGTCATGCGCTCGGCATCGGCATAGTCGAAAAGAACGTTGCCGTCCGGATGGAAGGGCGAGCCGTCAAAGAGCAGCAGCGTGGCGCCGCTCGCGAGGCCCGAGACCAGCCAGTTCCACATCATCCAGCCGCAGGTGGTGAAGTAGAAGAGCCGGTCGCCCTCCGTCACGCCGCCATGCAGCCGCTGCTCCTTGAGATGCTGAAGCAGCGTGCCGCCGGCCGAATGCACGATGCATTTGGGGATCCCGGTTGTGCCGGACGAATAGAGGATGTAGAGGGGATGCGAGAAGGGAAGCCGCTCGAAGGAGACCTCCCTCGCCTCGAAGGCGGCCAGCGCGTCGGCCAGCGAGACTGCGCGGGAAATGGCGGTTGCAACCTGCCTGGCGGTGCCGAGATAGTCGACGATCAGCACCTGCCGGACGCTCGGGAGCCGGTCCACGACCGCCTGCACCTTTGACGACACGTCGTTCTGCTTGCCGTTGTACCAGTAGCCGTCGGGCGCGACGAACACGACCGGCTCGATCTGCCCGAAACGGTCGAGCACGCCTTCGACGCCGAAATCGGGCGAGCAGGACGACCAGACCGCCCCGAGCGAAGCGGCGGCCAGCATGGCGGCCACGGCCTCCGGCATGTTGGGCATCATGCCGGCGACGCGGTCGCCCTGCTTCACGCCGGCCGAGATGAACAGCTGCTGCAGGCGCGACACCAGCGCGTGGAGTTCGTCCCAGGACAGCCGGCGCAGCACCTTGTCCTCGCCCTTGAAGACGATGGCGTCGGACGGGCCTCGGCGGGAAAGCAGGTTTTCGGCGAAATTCAGCCGCGCGTCGGGAAAGAAGGCGGCGCCGGGCATGCTGTCAGCATCGACGAGCAGGCGCGCGCCCTTCACGCCGACCACCCCGCAGAAGTCCCAGACCAGATTCCAGAAGTCGGCGCGCTCCTCGACCGACCAGCGATGCAGCGCATCATAGGAGGCAAGGGACCTGCCGGTCCTGGCGGAAGCCGCGGCCGCAAAGGCGGTGAGCGGCGCACCGGCGATACGATCCGGCGTCGGCGTCCACAGCGGCGCGTCTTCAACCATCTTTTCCTCCCCATCTATGAGCGCGGACCTTTTTGCATATGGCCTTCCGTGAGGGCAAGATGCGCCGGCGAGGCGAGTCGGGGATTATCCTGGCCACGCCGCATTGGATTCGCCCGGGTTTGACGGGAGCGGACGATGGTGGGATGGAAGCGGCAAGCCGCCCGAATCGGGCCATCAGGCGCGCCCCGGCCCTTCCGGCCATGGACCTGCGCACCGACGCCCCGCCGGCAATCGAAACGGAGCTGACCGATCAGGATGCCCTTGCCGCGGCGCATTGTCTGGACCATCGCCATCGCCGCGGGACTTGCCGCCGCGACGGCCATCGTCCTGCCCTATGCGGCCTCCACGCGGTTGGTCGGCGACCGGATCGCCGAAGAGATGAGCGAGTGGAGCGGGTTCGACGTGCGCATCGGCGCCGCGCCCGAGATCAGCTTCTGGCCGGACCTGCAGGCCAATCTGAGCAATGTGACGCTATCGCAGCCGGGCGGTGGCCCCGTGCTCACCGCCCGGCGCGTCGAGGTCGAATTGTCGGCGCTGGCGGCTCTCGGAGGCGACATCGACTTCACCAGGACGCGCTTCATCGGCCCGACGATCCGCATCGAGGACGATGAGCCGTCGATCGCGCTGCCGCGCGGGGGACGGATCGCGCGGGCGCTCGACACGGCCCGCGAGATCGTCGCCGAGAACCCGACCGCCCCCGATGCTGCGCGCCTTCCGGCCGACGATTTCGGCGTGGTCGAGTTTTCCGACGGAACGGTCGTCGGCGTTTCCGGCGGCGCGGAGGCGGAGCTTGCCAACGACCTCAGCGGCACGCTCGGCTGGGCCAGGCTGAACGGCCGCGCCAGCCTGACGGCGAGCGGCCTCCTGAGGGGAGAACCATTCAAGCTCGAGCTGTCGTCGGCCAGTCCGCTGCTGCTTTTCGGCGGCGCTGCGACGCCGGCGACGCTCAGCCTGACGTCGGCCCCGGCCAACCTGTCCTTCGACGGCACCGCCAATCTCGGCGACAACCCCTTTGCCGAGGGCCAGGCGCGCTTTTCGGCGCCGGCGATCCGCAAGGTGTTCGACTGGTCCAGGACCGAGAGCCCGCTGGGGGCGGCCGTCGGGTCGATCGCCGTGGAAAGCCGCGTCATGGGCGACCGCGCGCGCATCCGCCTCGAGGACGCCTCCATCACGCTCGACGGCGAGCCGGCGCACGGCGCGATCGACCTGCTGCTGGGCGGCAAGGCGCCTAAAGTCTCCGGCACCCTCGCCTTCGAGACGCTCGACCTCGGCGCTTTCCTGTCGGCGTTCACGCCATTCGACCCATGGGCCGGCGACGGACCGGGCGCGATCGACGCGGATTTCGCCAGCCGGCTCAACCTCGACCTCAGGCTTTCGGCCGCGCGTGCGACGGCCGGCGCCGTGACGCTCGCCAACCTGGCTGCTACCGCCCGCGTTGACGAAGGCACCGCGGCGATCGACATCTCCGACGCAGCCGCGCTCGGCGGTACCCTTCAGGCCGGGCTGCGCTTCGACCGCAAGGCGATGGGCGAGCAGGTCGAGATGCGGCTGCTCGCCACCGATATCGACGGCGCTGCTTTCAGCGCGGCGGCCGGCATGACATGGCTGGCACCGAGCGGCCGCGGCACGGTGTCGCTGATCCTCAAGGGCGCCGGCGAGAACTGGAAGGCTCTGCTCGACCGCGCCGACGGCTCGTTGACCGCGAGCTTCGGCCGCGGCGCGCTGCCGGGCATCGACCTCGACGCGCTGGTTTCCCAGGTGAAGAGCGGCGCGCCCTTTGCGCTCGGCGACGTCGAGACCGGGAATTCCCCGATCGACGGCCTCGAGATCAAGGCGCTGGTGTCGCGGGGTGTCGCGACGATCGACAAGGCCGAGATCCGCTCGCCGCTCCACAGGATCGCGCTGTCCGGCGCCGCGACACTGGCCGGCGGCGACCTGAAGCTGACGGGCCGGGCGGAACCACCGCAGGCAAACGCGGACGCAGCCGACCCGGCTGCCGCGACCATGTTCCTGATCGAAGGCCCGTCGAACGCGGCGATGGTCACGCCGACCGGCGCACTCTCAGGAGAGGAGTAGACGGCGGCTTGCCCTACCCGCGCAGGGCGGCCTGCTCGTCGCGCTGGCGCTGGACATCGCGGCGCTTGTTGACGATAGACGCGGCGAGGACGCCGATCGCCACAATGGCGATCATCAGCGTGCAGGCGGCATTGATCTCGGGGGTGACGCCGAGCCGGACCTGCGAATAGATCTTCATCGGAAGCGTGGTGGCGCCGGGGCCCGAAGCGAAGCTGGCGATCACGAGATCGTCGAGCGACAGCGTGAAGGCGAGCATCCAGCCCGACACGATGGCGGGCGCGATGACCGGCAGCGTGACCTGGAAGAAGGTTTTGACCGGCGGCGCGCCGAGATCCATCGCCGCCTCCTCCAGCGAGCGGTCGAAGCTCATCAGCCGCGACTGCACGACGACTGCGACAAAGCACATGGTGAAGGTGATGTGCGCGAGCGTGACCGTGAGGAAGCCGCGATCGAGCCCGATGGCGACGAACAGGAGCAGCAGCGACAGGCCGGTGATCACCTCCGGCATGACGAGCGGCGCAAACACCATGCCCGAGAACAGCACGCGGCCGCGAAAGCGCGTATAGCGGGTCAGCGTCAGCGCCGCCATCGTGCCGAGCACGGTCGCCACCGTCGCCGAGATGAAACCGACGCGCAGCGTCACCCAGGCGGCGTCCATCAGGCCCTGGTTGCGGAACAGTTCGCCGTACCATTTGGTCGAGAAACCGCCCCAGACCGTGACCAGCCTCGATTCGTTGAACGAGAAGACGACCAGGAGCACGATCGGCAGGTAGAGGAAGGCAAAGCCGAGCACGACCGACGAGATGTTGAAGCGGCTCCAGGTAGGATTCATCGGCCCTGCTCCTGGGCGCGCGCCTGCGCGGACTGGAAGATCATGATCGGCACGATCAGAAGCAGCAGCAGGATCACGGCGACGGCCGAGGAAACCGGCCAGTCGCGGTTGGCGAAGAACTCGTTCCACAACGTCTTGCCGATCATCAGCGTCTGCGAGCCGCCGAGCAGGTCGGGGATGACGAACTCGCCGACCGCCGGAATGAAGACCAGCATACAGCCGGCAATCACGCCCGGCAACGAAAGCGGGAAGGTGATCTTCCAGAACGCGGTGACCGGCGGGCAGCCCAGGTCCTGCGCCGCCTCGATCAGCGAGTAGTCCATCTTCTCGAGCGACGAATAGAGCGGCAGGATCATGAACGGCAGGTAGGAATAGACGATGCCGATGAAGATCGCGGTGTGGGTGTTGAGGATGACCAGCGGGCTGTCGATCACGCCGAGGCCGATGAGCAACTGGTTGAGCAGGCCCTCCGGCTTCAGGATGCCGATCCAGGCATAGACGCGGATCAGGAACGAGGTCCAGAACGGCAGGATCACCAGCATCAGGAGCGTCGGCCGCAGCGAGGCCGGCGCGCGCGCCATGCCGTAGGCGATCGGGTATCCGACCAGCAGCGCCAGCAGCGTCGAGACGCCGGCGATCCAGACGCTCGACACGTAGGCGTTGAAGTAGAGCGGGTCGTCGGTCAGCCAGAGATAGTTTTCGAAGTTCAGTTCGCCAAGCTGCCTCCAGAAGCCGGAAAGGCCTTCCTCGAAGCCCAGCACCGGCGTGTAGGGCGGCATGGCGATCGCCGTCTGCGACATCGATATCTTGAAGACGATGACGAACGGGATGAGGAAGAAGACGAGCAGCCAGAGATAGGGAACGATGATGACCAGGCGGCCGACCACCGCCTGGATTGCGCGCCCCGCGACGGATGGAGCTTCGTAGGCGTCGGCGGATGCGGTCGAAGCGGCGAACCCGGACATCGCGGCGCTACCGGGTCAAGACCACGCCGGCGTCCGGCGCGAAGGAGATCCAGGCGCGATCGTGCCAGGTCAGCGGGTCGTCCGACGCGCGCGAACTGTTGAGCGCGCTGGCCTTCACCACCTGACCGTCGTCCAGCCGCACGTGGTAGACGGTCATGTCTCCGAGATAGGCAAGGTCGTAGACCTCGCCCTCCAGCGCGTTGACGGCGCCCTCCGGGCGTTTCGAGGACACCCTGATCTTTTCCGGGCGCACCGCGAAGGAAACGGTGTTGCCGGCGGCCGCGTCGCCGGCGTTGCCGACCAGGATTTCGGCGCCCGAGGCGCCGGTGATGCGGGCCGAGCCGGCGTCGCGGGCGGCGACCTTTCCCTCGAACATGTTCACATTGCCGATGAAGCTGGCGACGAAGCGCGACGCCGGCGCCTCGTAGACCTCTGCCGGGGTCGCCACCTGCATCAGCTTGCCCTTGTCAAGGATGGCGATGCGGTCGGCCATGGTCATCGCCTCCTCCTGGTCGTGGGTGACCACGATGAAGGTGAGGCCGAGCGACTGCTGGAGGTCCATCAGCTCGAACTGCGTCTCCTCGCGCAGCTTCTTGTCCAGCGCGCCGAGCGGCTCGTCGAGCAGCAGCACCTTCGGCCGCTTGGCGACCGAGCGCGCGAGCGCCACGCGCTGGCGCTGGCCGCCCGAAAGCTGGTGGGGCTTGCGCTTGGCGAACTGCTCAAGCTTGACCAGCTTGAGCATCTCCGCGACGCGCGCCTCGATCTCGGCTTTCGGCACGCCCTCCTGCCTGAGGCCGAAGCCGACATTGGCCTCCACCGTCATGTGCGGGAACAGCGCGTAGGACTGGAACATCATGTTGAGCGGCCGCCGGTAGGGCGGGATGCCGCGCAGGTCCTGCCCGTCGAGCAGGATGCGCCCGCGTGTCGGCTCGTCGAAGCCCGCCAGCATCCTGAGCAGCGTCGACTTGCCGGAGCCGGAGCCGCCGAGCAGCGCGAAGAACTCCTTTTCGAAGATGTCGAGCGACAGATCGTCGACCGCGGTGAAGTCGCCGAAGATCTTGGTGACGTTTTCGAAAGAGATGTAGGGCTTGGCCCCGGGATCGCTCCAGGGTGCGAAGGATCGTCTGATGCTGCCGAGCGACTTCATGATGCCTGCTACCCCCCGCAACTGCATCCGCAACGACAACCCCGGCGCCAGTGGCGCCGGGGTTGTTCAGATCACTGGCCCGTGACGATCTTGGTCCAGGTCCGCGTCACGATGCGCTGCGTCTTGGGGTCGTAGGGCGTCACGGTGAAGAGCTTGGCCAGCGTCGCCTCGTCCGGATAGATCGCCGGATCGTCCATGATCTCCTTGTCGATGAACTGCTGCGACGCCTTGTTGCCGTTCGGGAAGTAGACGTAGTTGGTGGCCTTGGCCGCGACTTCCGGCTTCATGATGTAGTTCAGGAACGCGTGCGCCTCGTCGACGTGCTGGGCGTCGGCCGGAATGGCGAGCTGGTCGAACCACATTTCGGCGCCCTCGCCCGGGATGACGTAGTCGACGACGACGCCCTGGTCCGCCTCGGCGGCGCGGTCACGCGCCTGGAAGACGTCGCCGGACCAGCCGATGGCCAGGCAGATGTCGCCGTTGGCGAGCGCGTTGATGTATTCGGACGAGTGGAATTTCCGGATGTAGGGCCGCGCCTTCATCATCAGCTCTTCGGCCTTGGCGAAATCCTCCGGCGAGGTGCTGTTGGTGTCGATGCCGAGATACATCAGCGCGGTCGGCAGGATGTCGGTCGGCGAATCCAGCACGTAGACGCCGCAATCGGCGAGCTTGGCCAGCTTTTCGGGGTCGAAGAAGACATCCCAGCTGTCGATCTTCTCGATGCCGAGGGCTTCCTGCACCTTCTTCTGGTTGTAGCCGAGGCCGACGGTGCCCCACATGTAGTTGATCGAATATTCGTTGCCCGGGTCGTACTTGGCGGTGCGCTCCGACACCACGTCCCACATGTTGGACAGGTTGGGCAGCTTCGACTTGTCGAGCTTCTGGAAGACGCCGGCCTGGATCTGGCGTGCCAGGAAGTTGCCGGTGGGCACGACGACGTCGTAGCCGCTGCCGCCGGCGAGCAGCTTGGTTTCCAGGATCTCGTTGGAATCGAAGACGTCGTAGACGACCTTGATGCCGGTCTCGTTGGTGAAGTCCTCGATGATCGACTCATCGATGTAGTCGGACCAGTTGTAGACGTTGACGACGCGCTCCTGTGCCCAGGCTCCCCCCGCCAGGATAGCGCTGACGGCGGTTGCGGCGGTCAGCGTGAACAATTTACCGATCATCATGAAGTTCCCTTGTTTTCCGCCCCCCGCGCGGTCTCAGAAACCCCGCGGGCAAGCACCCTGGACCGGAGCCTATTTTCCTTTTTCCGCGGCGACAAGTTTGAATTCGGCGACGGCCGCCGGACCCGGCGTCAGTTCGGCGTAGGTAGCCCGGTGACGCCCGGTCGCTGCGGCCGCGACATGCGCTGGAACTCCAGCCCGATATGGATGAGGAGCGCCGCAAAGATGACGGCGCCGCCCACGAGCGTGCGGGTCGAGGGCACCTCGCCATGGACGAGCCACACCCAGACCGGGCCGAGCAGCGTCTCGAAGGTGCCGAGGAGCGCGGCGAAGGCCGCGGCGATGTGGCGCGCGCCGCTTGCGAAGCAGGCGAGCCCGAGGCCGAGATTGAGCGCCCCGAACGTGAAGAGCCACGCCATGTCGTGGGTCGAGACCGCAAAGCCGCTCGCCTGGCTGGCGGCGAACAGCGCCGCAATGATCGTGCCGAGGCAGGTTGCGGGCGTCATGCGCACATGGGCGAAGCGGCGCGTGATGACGGTCGCCGTCGAGAAGGCGAAGGCGATCAGCAGCGCCAGTCCGTCGCCGACCGGCGACACCGCGCCGTCGAAGGAATCCGAGACCATGACGGCGACGCCGCAGATCACCGCGAAGATGGCGACCCAGGTCGCCGGGGCGACCCGTTCGCGGAAGAAGATGAAGGCCAGCAGCGCGGCGATGAGCGGTACGCCGGCCTGCATCAGCACCACATTGGCGACTGTCGTGTAGCTGATGGCGACGACGAAGCTCGACGACGCCGTCGCGAAGCAGACCGCCACCGCGACGCCCGGCAGGCCCATGCCGCGGAAGAGCGCGAGCGTGCCGCGCAGACCGTCGCGCAGCATCATGTAGCCGAACAGGAAAACGGCGGCCCAGATCGAGCGCCAGAAGATGACGGTCCAGCTGTCTGGCGTCTCGATGAAGCGCGCGATGGTGCCGCCGAAACTCCAGAACAGGGCGGACAGGAAGACCAGCAGGAAGCCCAGGCGCTCCTCCGATCGCGAGGCTTGCGCGGCAGGCGGCAGGGGCGGGACTGCGCGGTCGGACATGGCAATCGATCGACGGTTGGAGGAGCCGCCGGAACCACTGTAGCGGATGTCGATCGCTATCCCAAGCCGCGCCGCGCCGCGTGGTCCAGCCCGTCGTTCCATTTGTGGCACGACGTCGCCTTCAAGACGGTGCCGGCGTCCAGCAGCGCCGCTCCTACTGGAAATCGAAGGCGCTGAGGCCGGTCACCATCTCGTCGAGCCCGAGCGGCCGCGTCACCGGCGGCTCGGCGCGGGCAAGGCAGCCGGCGCGCTCGCAGAGCCGGCAGGCGGGGCCGATCGGGGTCGGCGGCGTTGCGGCGAGCGCCGCGCCGTAGACGGTCTGGTCGCGGAAGGACAGGTCGCAGCCGAGCAGGATGGCCGTGCGGCGCGGCCGCTCGTCGAAGCCGGCCTGCGGCCCGTCGATCGTGCGGGCGACCAGGAGGAGGGACGCCCCGTCGGGCATCTCGACCGCCTCGGCCAGCACCCTGCCCGGGTCGGCGAAGGCCTCGTGGACCGGCAGCTTCGGGCAGCCTCCGCCGAAGGCCGCGTGCGGAAAGCCGTTTGCGCCGACGCGCCGCAGCCTGTTCCCCGCGCCGTCGATCTCCATCAGGAAGAAGGGCACGCCGGCGCTGCTCGTCCGCTGCAGGCTGACCAGCCTTGTCGCGGCCTGTTCGAAGGACACGCCGAAGCGCGCGGCGAGAACTGCGACGTCGTGGCGAGCGCGGCCGGCCGCCTGGTGGACGGCGGCGTAAGGCATCATCAAAGCGAGCCCGGCATAGCGTGCAAGTTCGAAGCGGGCGAGCCGGCGCGCCTCGTCGGACGACAGCTTCAGCGCCGCCACTTCTGAAGCCAGCACCTCGCCCATGCGGATAAGGCAGGCCTCCATCGCAACCTCGCGCAACTGATCGGCGCGCGACAGGCGCTCGGAGAGAAACAGGCGCTGCGAATGGCGGTCGTAGCGGCGGCGCCAGTTCGGCATCGTCGCCGCCGGCAGGGGCCGGACCGAGATGCCGTGCTCCTTGCGCAGCCAGGCCTTCAGAGCTGCAAACAGGTCGTCGCCGGGCGCAAGTTCGCCGTGAAAGCTCTCGGCTGCCTCTTCCAGCGCGGCAAAATGCCAGGGCCGCCGCTCGAAGACGTCGCTGACTTCGTCGACCGGCAGGCGCGCCGCCGACAGCGTGGTGCCCCTGCCCTGGCCGGCCAGCAGCGCGTTGAGGTCGGACAGGCGCTCGGCCTGCTCGCGATAGGCGCGGAAAAGCTTTTGCATCGCCGCGGCGGCGTTCGGTGCCGTCTCGGCGAGGTCGATCAGTTCCTGGTCGCCGGGCAGTTCGCCCGCCAGCAGCGGATCGGAAAACACCTCCTTCAGCGCTGCCACCGAGCCCCGCGTCTCGCCCTGCAGCTCCTGCGGATCGATGGCGTAGACCGAGGCGAGCTTCAGGATGAGCTGGACGGTGATCGGCCGCTGGTTGCGCTCGATGAGGTTGAGATAGGAGGGCGAGATGCCGAGCCCCTCGGCCATCGCCGTCTGGGTCAGCCCGCGCTCCATGCGCATGCGGCGGATGCGCGGGCCGGCGAATATCTTCTGGTCAGCCATGGTGCAAGTGAAATTTACAAGACTTACATTTTGACAGAAGTCATCTGTCAAACCCAACACTGATTTTCCTTTATTTACCGCGATTTCGCAAGTGCGAACTGGTGCAGCGTCATCATTTTTGTAAATGAAGTCATATCGAACGGAGCGATTACGGCTCCTCAACGACCAGCGCCATTTGACTTCAGGAGCCCGATATGACCGATTTTTACAACCTTGTCCCTTCCGCGCCGAAGGACCGTTTCGACGGCATCGAACGCCCCTACCTGCCGGGGGACGTCGAGCGGCTGCGCGGTTCGCTCCAGATCCGCCACACGCTCGCCGAGAACGGCGCCAACAGGCTGTGGCAGCTCATCCACAGCGAGGACTTCGTCAACGCGCTCGGCGCCGTCACCGGCAACCAGGCGATGCAGCAGGTCCGCGCGGGCCTGAAGGCGATCTACCTGTCGGGCTGGCAGGTCGCGGCCGACGCCAACACGGCGGGCGCCATGTATCCCGACCAGTCGCTCTACCCGGCCAACGCAGCGCCGGAGCTCGTCCGCCGCATCAACCGCACGCTGCAGCGCGCCGACCAGATCGAGACGCAGGAAGGCCACGGCCTGTCCGTCGACACCTGGTTCGCGCCGATCGTCGCCGACGCCGAAGCCGGCTTCGGCGGTCCGCTCAACGCCTTCGAGATCATGAAGGCGTTCATCGAGGCGGGCGCCGCCGGCGTGCATTTCGAGGACCAGCTCGCATCGGAGAAGAAGTGCGGCCATCTCGGCGGCAAGGTTCTCATCCCGACCGCGGCGCATATCCGCAACCTCAACGCGGCGCGCCTCGCCGCCGACGTGATGGGCACACCGACGCTGATCGTCGCGCGCACCGACGCCGAGGCCGCAAAGCTCCTGACCTCCGACATCGACGAGAACGACAAGCCGTTCGTCGACTACCAGGCAGGCCGCACCGCCGAAGGTTTCTACCAGGTCAGGAACGGCATCGAGCCCTGCATCGCGCGCGCTATTCGCTATGCGCCGCACTGCGACCTGATCTGGATGGAAACCGGCAAGCCGGACCTGGAGCAGGCCAGGCGGTTCGCGGAAGCCGTGCGCAAGGTGCATCCTGGCAAGAAGCTCGCCTACAACTGCTCGCCTTCCTTCAACTGGAAGAAGAACCTGGACGACGCGACGATCGCGAAATTCCAGCGGGAACTCGGCGCGATGGGCTACAAGTTCCAGTTCATCACGCTCGCCGGTTTCCACCAGCTGAACTACGGCATGTTCGAACTGGCGCGCGGCTACCGGGACCGCCAGATGGCGGCCTATTCCGAGTTGCAGGAAGCCGAGTTCGCGGCCGAAGCGGACGGCTACACCGCGACCAAGCACCAGCGCGAGGTCGGCACCGGCTATTTCGACGCCGTGTCGATGGCCATCACCGGCGGCAAGTCGTCGACCACCGCCATGCATGAATCGACCGAGACCGAACAGTTCCGCCCCGGCGCGGAGAACGAACAGTTCCGCCCGGCAGCCGAATAATTTCAGGGAGAAGAGCCATGAACGTCAGACCACAAGTCAAGCAGCGCGCCGAGGAACAGGCCTCGGCCATGAGCACCGACCAGCAGGCGGCGATCCGCGTGCTCGCCAACGACCTGCACCGGCTGAACCAGGCCGTCATGCAGGCGGTCGAGGCCGGCGTGTCCGTCGAGCTCGTCCGTTCGGCGCGCCATCACGGCGGCAACGGCAACTGGGGCGACCTGTTGATCCCCGTCGTCGTCACGCAGCACGCAGCCTAGACGGGGATCGCGGGCGGCCGCAGGAGGATCGCGGCCGTCCGCTTCCCGGCGAAGGCTACGCCGGGTAAGCGGCGGAGGAAGCCGAACCGTCTTCTATCGGGCCTGGAAACGCACTAAGGTGCCTGCACCGCCGCTGGCGGGCATGGCAGACCCAGAGTGTGTAGCAGACAATGGCCGCATCGAGAGTCGAACCGGGGTTCGACGAGAACCGGACTCTCACCGATCGGGACGCAGCGCACGGGCTGGCGCCCGACCTCTCCCGGGTGCTGGTTGCCGGCAATTCCCAGATCACCCGCATCGTCGTGTCGAAGATCGTCGTCCGGTCGGGACTGAAGCCGGTCAGCGAGTGCCCGGTCAGCGCCTTGCGCGTGCTGCCGCTGATGTTCCCGGGCCTGGTCATCCTCGACGGCGGCCCGGACAACCGGGATTGCGACGGCGTCGTCGCCGGAATCGAGGCGCTGCGGCGCATATCCGACAGGAAGCTGCCCGCCGTCATCCTGCTCTCCGGCCGGGGCGGCGCGGCGGGCTCCGCGGCGAGCGGCATCGTCGACGCCGTCGTGACGAAGCCGTTCACCACCGAACAGCTGCAGCCGGTGGTGGACCGGCTCCTCAAGGCCGCGCGCCGCTGACGGCGCTGCGACACGGACACCCCGCCGCCGGCGCGCAACGCCAGTGTCAACGGCGCCGCCGGCATCCCCGCCCCTTCCCATATTCGTCGCGGCCCGGTTATAGTTCGAAATCCGCAACGTTTTTTCGGTGATTGATGCCACCCGCCAAGAAGGAAACCCGTCCGTCGAGCCGTGCGGGGCGCCTCCGCGCGCCCGCTTTCGTGAAGAACCATCGCGGCGTGAAGAACTGGAAGGAAGCCGGCGCCTGGCTCGAATGGCGCGGCATCGAGGACATCGAGTGCATCACGCCCGACCAGGCCGGGATCGCGCGCGGCAAGATGATGCCGTCGAAGAAGTTCACCTCGAACACGTCGCTCGCCCTGCCGTCCGCCGTCTTCATGACGACGATCTCCGGCGGCTATCCGGAAGACGGCAACGGCTTCTCCTACCCGGAAGACGACGGCGACCTGAAGCTGATGCCCGACCTCGGTACGCTGTCGGAAGTGCCCTGGGAAACCGACCCGACGGCGCAGGTCATCTGCGACCTCGTGCACCAGGACGGGCGCTCGGTCGAGTTCACGCCGCGCAACGTGCTGAAGCGGGTGCTGGCGGCCTATTCCGAGCGGGGCTGGCGTCCCGTCGTGGCGCCCGAGATCGAATTCTACCTGGTGCGCAAGAACCCCGACCCGGACTACCCGCTGACGCCGCCCGTCGGGCGCTCGGGCCGTCCGATCGGCGGCGGCGCGGGCTACTCGATCGCCGGCGTCAACGAGTTCGACGAGCTGATCGACGACATCTACCACTTCTCGGAGGCGCAGGGCCTGGAGATCGACACGCTGATCCACGAGGAGGGCGCCGGCCAGCTCGAGATCAACCTGCGCCACGGCGACCCGGTCGAGCTTGCCGACCAGGTGTTCATGTTCAAGCGCACCATCCGCGAGGCGGCGCTGAAGCACGAGACCTACGCCACCTTCATGGCCAAGCCGATGCAGGGGCAGCCGGGTTCGGCGATGCACATCCACCAGTCGGTGATCGACACCAGGACCGGCCGCAACCTCTTCACCAACGAGGACGGAAGCGAATCCGCGGCCTTCCTGCATTTCATCGGCGGCATGCAGAAGCATGTTCCGAACGCGCTGGTCATGTTCGCGCCCTATGTGAATTCCTATCGCCGGCTGACGCAGGCGGCGTCCGCGCCGGTCAACACCAAATGGGGCTACGACAACCGCACCACGGCATTCCGCGTTCCCCGGTCCGACCCGGCAGCCAGGCGCGTCGAGAACCGGATCCCGTCGTCCGACGCCAATCCCTATCTCGCGCTGGCGGCGTCGCTGGCCTGCGGCCTGGTCGGCATCGACAAGAAGGTGAAGCCCGACCAGCCCATCGGCACCACCGCCAACGAGGATGAAATCGACCTGCCGCGCGGGCTCCTGGAGGCGGTCGACCTGTTCGAGAACGACAAGGACCTGCGCGCCGTCATCGGCGATCCCTTCGTCACCACCTACGCGGCGATCAAGCGGGCCGAGTTCGAGACCTTCATGGAGGTCATCTCGCCGTGGGAGCGGGAGTATCTCCTGCTCAACGTCTAAGTCGCAACGCAGCCCGCGGAAGTCGCCAGATGCCCTACCAATCCCCCATATCCCCCGGCTACTCCTGGTACGAGGACACGGCCGGGCCGCGCCCGGAATACCCCGCGCTCGACGGCGACCTGGCCTGTGACGTCGTCATCGTCGGCGGCGGCTTCACGGGCCTGTCGGCGGCGGCGCACCTGGCCAAGGCGGGCGTCAACGTTGCGCTCATCGAGGGCAACCGCATCGGCGACGGCGCGTCCGGCCGCAACGGCGGCCAGCTCGGCACCGGCCAGCGCGCCGGCGCGGAGGAGATGGAGAAGGAGTTCGGCTTCGCGCGCGCGAAGGCGTTGTTCGACCTCGCCGAGGAAGCCAAGGCGCACCTGCTGGAATTCGCCGCGACCAACGACATCGAGATCGACTTCCGGCCCGGGCACCTGAACGTCTGCCACCGCGAGCGCGACCTGCCGGAATTCCTCGAGCACGTCGAGGCGATGACGACGCGCTTCAACTATCCCGACATCGCCTACATGGACGCCGCCGAGACGCGCGCGCGCATGGGATCGGACCACTATTTCGGCGGGGTGCGCGACACCGGCACCGGCCACATCCATCCGCTCAAGCTCGTCATCGGCACGGCGCGGGTCGCGGCCGCCTCCGGCGCGAAGCTCTTCGAGAACACCAAGGCGAGCGGCGTGAAGACCAATGGCGGCAAGGTCGTCGTGACCACCCCGCGCGGCACGATCACAGCCCAGAAATGCCTGATCGCGGTCAACGCCTATGGCGGCGAACTCGAGCCGAAGACGGCCGCCCACATCATGCCGCTCGGTTCCTTCATCGGCGCCACCGTGCCGCTTGGCGACGACAGCCCGGTGCTGCCGGGCGGCGAATCCGTATCGGACTCGCGCTTCGTCGTGCGCTACTTCCGCCGCGCCAAGACCGGCGAGTTGCTGTTCGGCGGCCGCGAGATCTACGCGCCCGGCGACCCGCAGGACATCCACATCCACATCCGCCGGCAGATCGTCGAGATCTATCCCGAGCTCAAGGATGTCGAGATCACCCACGCGTGGGGCGGCTATGTCGGCATCACCATGCCGCGAAAGCCCTATGTGCGCGAGGTGATGCCCGGCGTGATCGCGGCCGGCGGCTATTCCGGCCACGGCGTGATGCTGTCGAACTTCATGGGCAAGCTCTACGCCGAGACGGTTGCCGGAAACCGCGACCGGCTGAAGCTGTTCGAGGACCTGAAGATTCCGCCCTTTCCCGGCGGCCGTACCTTCCGCACGCCCCTCCTCTTCCTGGCGCTCAACTGGTTCGCCATGCGGGACCGGTTCTAGGTCCCCTCAAAACCGCGTGAGGCCGCACCTCTCGGGCTTTCGCAACCATGGCGCGGCGCTATGTGTGTGCCGATGAACCGACGACACCTGCTTTCGCTTCCCTTGCTGCTGGCCTCGACGCGCCTTGCGCCCGCCCAGGGTTCCGATCCAGCGCGCCTCGACTTCGTGCTGGAGCGCGCAAACCGGCTCGGGCCGCTGCGCTGCGTGATCGTGTCGCGCGACGGCCGGGAGATCGCACAGCGCGGCTATCACGGCGGCTCGCCCGACGCCGCCACCAACATCAAGTCTGCCTCGAAGTCGGTCATCTCCGCGCTGGTCGGCATCGCCATCGGCAGGCAAGTGCTCGAAGGCGTCGACCAGAAGATCGCGCCGCTCCTCGCCCGCGACCTGCCCGACGATCCCGACCCGCGCATGGCCGAGATCACCATCGGCAACCTGCTCTCCATGCAGGCCGGGCTCGGCCGCACCTCCGGCCCGAACTACGGGCGCTGGGTGTCGAGCGCAAACTGGGTGCGCGCGGCGCTTTCCGAACCCTTTGACGGCGATCCCGGCGGACCGATGCTCTACTCCACCGGCTCGACGCACCTGCTGTCGGCGATCCTGACCAGGGCGGGAGGCCGCCCGACGCTCGAGCTTGCCCGCGACTGGCTCGGACCGGTCGAGGGTTTTTCAATCGCCGCCTGGGACCGCGACCCACAAGGCATCTATGTCGGCGGCAACCAGATGGCGATGAGCCCGCGCTCGCTGCTTGCCTTCGGCGAACTCTACCGCAACGGCGGCAGGAACCGGGCCGGCGACCAGGTGGTTCCGGAAGACTGGATCGCCGAATCGTGGAAGGTCCGCACCCATTCGATCTACAGCGGCGACGGCTATGGCTACGGCTGGTTCCTCCGCGACATCGGCGGGCAGCCGGTGGTCTATGCCTGGGGGTTCGGCGGCCAGATGCTCTACATCGCGCCGGCGCTCGGGCTGACGGTGGCGATGACCTCGCTTCCCGACGACCCGTCCGCGCAGAGCGGCCACCGCGACGACCTGCATGCCCTGCTGGCCGACATCATCGCGGCGCTTGAGGCGGACTAGCCCCGGGCGGGCGCGCCACCGATCTTCGCAGACGGTGCTCCCCCGGCGCTCAGATGCACCTGCCGCCATCCACCTCCAGCGCCACGCCGGTGATGAAGGCGGCTTCGTCCGAGACCAGCCAGAGCGCGGCATTAGCGATGTCGAGCGGCTTGCTCAGGCGGCCGAGCGGGATCGACGCGCGGAATTTCTCGCGCATCTCCGGCGTGTCCTCGCCCATGAACTGCGCCAGCATGCCTGTCTCCCCGGCGACCGGGCACAGGCAGTTGACGCGGATGTTCTTCGGCGCCAGTTCCACCGCCATCGACTTGGTGGCGGTGATCGCCCAGCCCTTGGAGGCGTTGTACCAGGTCAGGCCGGGCCGCGGCCGGAGCCCGGCGGTCGAGGCCGTGGTCAGGATCGAGCCGCCGCCCTGCCGCTCCATGATCGGCACGACGGCCAGCGCGGCGTGATAGATGGCCTTCATGTTGACCGCGGTGATCAGGTCGAAGGTCGCCTCGTCGACATCGGTCATGTCGCCGTTGCGGTGCGTGTAGCCTGCATTGTTGACCATGATGTCGACGCGGCCGAATTCGCTCTTGGCCGTGTAGACCATCTTGTCGACTTCGGAGCGGTTCGAAACGTCCGCGGTCAGCGGGATCGCCGCCTTGCCGATCTCGGCTGCGACGCGTTCGGCCTGCAGTCCGTTGATATCCGCGACGATGACCTTGGCGCCTTCGTCGGCGAAACGCCGCGCCATGCCCTCGCCGAACCCCGACGCCGCTCCGGTGACGATCGCGACCTTGTCCTTCAGACGCATGCTTCCTCCAATCCGGCCGCGCACCGCCGCGCCGCTGTCGCGGTCGAGGAATGCGCGGGCCCGGCGATTCTCCCTTTGAATTCTGTCACAGGGACGCACTATGGTGCCACCGCAAAGCTGGGCCGGTCGGACACCCCCTGTGACACCTTGGCGTCGGCGACGGGCTAGCGGATTTCAATCGATTAGAATATTGTGCTGCGCCGCAGCATGAATTGGACCCAAGATGACCAGCCAGATCATTCCCGTCGAGCCGTTCGACTTCATCATATTCGGGGGCACGGGCGACCTCTCCGAGCGCAAGCTGCTGCCCGCGCTCTACCATCGGCAGCGTGACCACCAGTTCTCGGAGCCGACCCGGATCATCGGCACGTCGCGCGCCAAGCTGGACGACAAGGAATTCCAGGACTTCGCCCGCAAGGCGATCGCCGAGCACGTGCAGAAGGAATATATCGACAAGGACGAACTCGAGAAGTTCATCGGCAGGCTGAGCTACTTGCCGGCCGACGCGACGACGGGCGCCGGTTTCGACAAGCTCAAGAAGGAAATCGGCAACAGCAAGTCCATTCGCGCCTTCTATCTCGCGGTGACGCCCGCGCTGTTCGGCGACATCGCCGGGCAGCTGAAGGCGCACGACATGATCACCGCCGATTCCCGTATCGTCGTGGAGAAGCCGATCGGCCGCAGCCTGGCCTCTGCCGGGGATCTCAACGACAAGATCGGCAGCGTCTTCGGCGAGCACCAGATCTTCCGCATCGACCACTATCTCGGCAAGGAGACGGTGCAGAACCTGATGGCGCTGCGTTTCGCCAACGCGCTCTACCAGCCGCTCTGGAACTCCGCGCATATTGACCACGTCCAGATCACCGTGGCCGAGACGGTCGGGCTCGAGGACCGGGTCACCTATTACGATACCGCCGGCGCGCTGCGCGATATGGTGCAGAACCACATGCTGCAGCTGCTCTGCCTCGTCGCCATGGAACCGCCCTCCTCGATGGACGCCAACGCGGTGCGCGACGAGAAGCTGAAGGTGCTGCGCTCGCTGAAGCGCATCAACGGCCAGGAAGCGCCGAAGTCCACCGTGCGCGGCCAATACCGCGCCGGCGCCTCGGCCGGCGGCGCGGTCAAGGGCTATCTGGACGAGCTCGGCAGGAAGGACAGCACGACGGAAACCTTCGTCGCGCTGAAGGCCGAGATCGGCAACTGGCGCTGGGCCGGCGTGCCGTTCTACCTGCGCACCGGCAAGCGGCTGGCGACGCGCGTCTCCGAGATCGTCATCGAATTCAAGCCGGTGCCCTACAACATCTTCGGCGAGAGCGCCGGCAACGTCATGCCGAACCAGCTCGTCATCCGACTGCAACCCGACGAGGGCGTGAAGCAGTACATCATGATCAAGGATCCGGGCCCGGGCGGCATGCGGCTGCGCCAGATCCCGCTCGACATGAGTTTCGCGCAGAGCTTCGACGGCCGCTCGCCTGACGCCTACGAGCGGCTGATCATGGACGTGATCCGCGGCAACCAGACGCTGTTCATGCGCCGCGACGAGGTCGAGGCGGCATGGACCTGGGTCGACCCGATCCTCAACGCCTGGGCCGAGAACTCGCAGGAGGCGCAGGGCTACACGGCCGGCACCTGGGGACCGTCGGCCTCGATCGCGCTGATCGAGCGCGACGGCCGCACCTGGCACGAGAGCAACTGACCGGCATGAGCATCGCCTACGACATGCACCGTTTCGCCAGCCGGGCGGAACTCGCCGACAGCCTGGCGACAACGATCGCCGGCAGGCTCGCCGACGCCATCGCCGCCCGCGGCGCCGCCTTCATCGCGGTGTCGGGCGGCTCGACGCCGGCGTTGCTGTTTGCCGCCTTGTCCAGATCCGCCATCGACTGGAAAAGGGTGACCGTCACGCTGATCGACGAGCGCCTGGTGCCGGCGGATTCGCCGCGCTCCAACGCGAAGCTGGTGGCCGACAGGCTCCTGCAGGGGCCGGCCGCAGCGGCCCGCTTCGTGCCGCTCTATCACGGCACAGATGCGGGCGACGAAGCGGCCGAACTGGCGCGCGCCGAACTCGCGCCGCTGCCCTGGCCGCTCGACGTCGCCGTGCTCGGCATGGGCGGCGACGGCCACACGGCCTCGTTCTTCCCCGACGCGGCCGATCTCGCCGACCTGCTCGCCGCGGATGCCGGCCTGCTCGCGCTGCCTGTCGAGGCGGCCAGCGCCGGCGAGCTCCGGCTGACCCTGACGCTCGGCAAGATCGTCGAAGCCGGGCTGCTGGCATTGCATATCGAAGGCGCGGAGAAGCTGGGCGTGCTGGAGCGGGCGCTCGCCGGCGAAGACCTGCCTATCCGGGCGGCGTTCGAGGCGTCGCCACGGCCGGTGGAAATATTCTGGGCACAATAGGCCCGCTTCAGGCCTGCCCCTAGCCAACGCGCGTGTCGGATCGAAATCCTCCCATCCGACGACACGCCGGAAAGGACGACCGATGACGGCAAGAAAAGACATCGAGGCGATCACCGACAGGATCCGCGAGCGCTCGCGGCCCGTGCGCGAACTCTATCTCGACCGGGTCGGACGCGCGGCCTCCAGCACGGCGAACCGGGCGACGCTGTCCTGCGGCAACCTCGCGCACGGCTTCGCGGTCTGCAGCCCGTCGGAGAAGGCGGCGCTCGGCGGCGACCGGGTTCCCAATCTCGGCATCATCACCTCCTACAACGACATGCTGTCGGCGCATCAGCCCTTCGAGACCTTCCCCGGCCTGATCAAGGAGGCGGCGCGCGAGGCGGGCGGCATCGCCCAGGTGGCGGGCGGCGTGCCCGCCATGTGCGACGGCGTCACGCAAGGACAGCCCGGCATGGAGCTGTCGCTGTTCTCGCGCGACGTGATCGCCATGTCGGCGGCCATCGGCCTGTCGCACAACATGTTCGACGCCGCCGTCTATCTCGGCGTCTGCGACAAGATCGTGCCGGGGCTGACGATCGCCGCGCTCACCTTCGGCCATCTTCCCGCGGTGTTCATCCCGGCCGGGCCGATGACCTCGGGACTGCCGAACGACGAGAAGTCGAAGATCCGCCAACTCTATGCCGAGGGCAAGGTCGGCCGCGCCGAACTGCTCGAAGCCGAGTCCAAGTCCTACCACGGGCCGGGCACCTGCACCTTCTACGGCACGGCGAACTCCAACCAGATGCTGATGGAGATCATGGGGCTGCACACGCCTGGCTCGTCCTTCATCAATCCCGGCACGCCGCTGCGCGACGCGCTGACCAGGGAAGCGGCGAAGCGCGCGCTGGCAATCACCCAACTCGGCAATGCCTACACCCCGGTCGGACGGATGATCGACGAACGCTCCGTCGTCAACGGCATCGTCGGCCTGCACGCAACCGGCGGCTCGACCAACCACACGATCCACCTGATCGCCATGGCGCAGGCGGCCGGCATCTCGGTCACCTGGCAGGACATTTCCGACCTGTCGGAGGCGACGCCGCTGCTGGCGCGCGTCTATCCCAACGGGCTGGCCGACGTGAACCATTTCCATGCCGCCGGCGGCATGGGCTTTCTCATTCGCGAACTGCTCGACGCCGGGCTGCTGCACGAGGACGTGCAGACCATCTGGGGCGAAGGCCTGCGCCCCTATGCAATCGAGGCGAGGCTCGGCGCGGACGGGACCGTCGCGCGCGAGCCCGCGCCGCGGCAGAGCGGCGACGAGAAGGTGCTCGCGCCGGCCGCCAAGGCGTTCCAGCCGAGCGGCGGGCTGAAGGTTCTCTCGGGCAATCTCGGCCACGCCATCATCAAGACCTCCGCCGTCAAGCCGGAGCGCCGCGTCGTCGAGGCGCCGGCCGTCGTGCTCGACAGCCAGGAAGCGCTGAACGCGGCGTTCAAGGCGGGCGCGCTCGACCGCGACTTCGTCGCCGTCATCCGCTTCCAGGGCCCGAAGGCCAACGGCATGCCGGAGCTGCACCGGCTGACCACCGTCCTCGGCATCCTGCAGGACCGCGGCCACAAGGTCGCGCTGGTGACGGACGGCCGCATGTCCGGCGCGTCGGGCAAGGTGCCGGCGGCGATCCACGTGACGCCGGAGGCGCTCGAGGGCGGCCCGATCGGCCGGCTGCACGACGGCGACCTGATCCGGCTCGACGCCGAAACGGGCCTGCTCGAGGCGCTTGTGCCGGCCGAGGAACTCGCCACGCGGCCGATCAGCTCGCCCGACCTCTCCGCCAACGAGCACGGCATGGGGCGTGAACTTTTCGCCGGCTTCCGGCAGCTCGCCGGCCGGGCCGACCAGGGAGCCAGCGCGTTCGGGCTGGCGTGAGGATTGAAAGGTCGAAGGAAAACGCCCATGACCGTTCTTACCGTCACGTCGAAAGGCCAGGTCACGCTTTCTCCGGATCGAGATTGTTGAAACGGATCGACCGTCCGTGGAAGCCGGGCTTGCCTTTCTCAGGGCAGGAGGCGACTTCACGGACGGCGTCATCGCCTTCGAGGGCCGCCGTGCTGGCGGCGAGATTTTCCTCACGTTCGACAAGCAAGCAGCGCGGCTGGCGGCGCAATCGGGCACCGAGACGATACTGCTCGCCAGCCGAAACTTAGCCCCTACCCACGCCCCGCCACCTCGGCGAAGAACCGCTCCGGCCCATCGACCTCGACCACCCGCCGATTCTGGATCAGCCAGAAGCGGTTGCCCACCGCGCGCACGAAGCTGCGGTCGTGCGAGACCAGCAGGCAGCTCGCCTCGCGGTCCATCAGTTCCTTTTCCAGCGCCTCCTGGCCCTCGATGTCGAGATGGTTCGTCGGCTCGTCGAGCAGGTAGAAGTTGGGGTTCCTCAGCCTGAGCACCAGCATGCCGAGCCGCGCCTTCTGGCCTCCGGACAGGCGGCCGACCATGCTCGTCTGCATGTCGATGCCGACGCCCGCGCCGGCAAGCAGGCTGCGGGCGCGCTGCTCGCCGAGTTCGAAGCGCCGGGTCAGCACGCCGAGCGGCGTGTCGTCGTCGCCGAGGTCGGACAGGCCCTGGTCGCCGTAGCCCAGCACCAGCGACGGCGTCGCCTTGATCGCCTCGCCGGCCGTCTGCGGCGCCTCGATCGCCTGGCGGACCATGCCGACCAGCCGCGTCTTGCCGACGCCGTTGGCGCCCAGCAGCACCACGCGGTCGCCCTGCCGGATCCACAGCCTGCCGGTCTTGAACAGAAGCGTGCCGTCGGGCGTCCCGACCGCGGCGTCGTCGAGCGTCACCAGAACCTTGGCATGCGTGCCGCGGTTGGCAAGCCGGATGGCACCGGCCGAGCGTTCCTGATGCGCCGGCCGTGCGGCATCCTCCAGCCGGTCGGCCCGCTCCTTCAGCTGCTTGGTCTTCACCACCAGCAGGTCGCTGCCGGAATTGATGCCGATGTTGTTGAGCTTGGCCGCCTGCCGGCGCAACTGCTGGGCGGTTTTCATGTCCTTCTGGAAACGCCGCTCCTCGGAGGCGTCGATCTCGTCGAGCGCGGCGCGGGCCCGGCTGTAGGGCAGCGAGAAGACCTGCGATCCCTGCGGCCGCAGGAACAGCGTCCGGTTGGTCACCGCATCGAGGAAGGCGCGATCGTGGCTGCAGACGACCACCGGCACGTCGCGCGGCAGCGCATTCAGCCAGTCCTCGAGCTGGCCGATCCTCGCGAGGTCGAGGTGATTGGTCGGCTCGTCGAGCAGCAGCATGTCCGGCTCCGTCACCCAGACGCGGGCCAGCATCGCCAGCCGCTGCCAGCCGCCGCTCAGTTGCGACAGCCGGCGCTGGTGCAGTTCGTCGGGGACATCGAGTTCGCCGAGCGCCACGTCGACGCGCCAGCTCTCGCTTTCGGCCTGTTCGGCGGGCAGCGCATCGAGCACCGCGTCATGGAACGTGGCGTCGCCGAGGCCGGCCGGCAGGTTCTGCTCGACATGGCCTATGCGCAGGCCGCGCGAGCGGGTGATCTCGCCGGACGTCGGTTCGAAGCTGCCGGTCATCGCGCGCAGCAGGGTGGACTTGCCGCGACCGTTGGCAGCGACGATGCCCAGGCGGTCGCCGGGTCCGATGGAGAGGTTGAGGTCGGAAAAGAGCGGCGCGCCGAGCGTCACGCCGAGGGAACGAAGATTGATCAAAGCCATGGTCGTTCTCTGGTCTTTTAGGAAACGATGCGCGACCCGGATCGCGGGCGCGGCATCACCACAAAGGGCAGACCAGAAAAGAAAAACGCTTGGCGTCTCGTCCTCGGTCAGCCCTGCAAACGCATTTGCAGGGCATGGACGGGGCCGCGCTGACGGTGGTGACGAAAGAACGTATGCACGCAGCCCCCCTTTCTTGACGCTTGACGAGTTGCCCGCCTGCATAGCGCTTTACGCCACGGCGGGCAACTCCCGAATGACGGCGCCGAAGCGCCCTCGACCTACTCCACAGTCAACGGCACCGAGGCTGCTACGCGACGGCCGCCGGAGGCCTCCAGGATGTAGCGCACCTGGTAGGCTCCTGCCTCGTCCGGCGCACGAAGCTTTGCGGTCCGCTCGCCCGGCGCATCGGAGACGTAGGCGTAGGCCAGTTCGCCCGCGGTTTCGGCGTGGCCGGCCGGCACGAGGTCGACGTAGTCGCCTGACGATCCCGGCCCGCTCCACTCGACGGCAAACTCCGCGCCGGCGGCGACCGTCCGCGGCGCGTTCAGCGCGGCCTGGACGGGCGTCACGTCGAGCGGTTCGCTGGCCAGCACCTTGCGGCTGTCCGACGCCTGCAACACGTAGCGGATCACGTATCTGCCGGGGTCGCCGGGCGCGCGCAGCGTGCCCGTTTCACCGTCCGACGACTGGTCCAGGTAGAAATAGGCGATCTCGCCCGCCGCATCCTTGTGCCCTTCCGGGACGAGGTCGACATAGTCGCCCGCGCCGGCCGGTCCCTTCCAGGCGACATCGATGTCGGTTCCCGCCATCACGGTCGGCGGAAACGCCAGCGAGGCGACGGCTTCGGTGACGGCCAGCGGCACCGAGACGAGCACCCGGCGGCCGTCCGGCGCTTCGAGCACATAGCGCAGCTTGTGGGGACCGGGCGAGCCCGGCGCCTTGAGCGTGACGACGTTGCCGCCCTGCTCCACATAGACATAGGACAGCTCGCCCGACGCCTCCTCGTGCCCTTCCGGCACGATGTCGAGATAGTCGCCCTGCTGGCCCGGACCCTTCCATTCGACCTCGAAGGTCTGGCCGATGGCGACCGACGCCGGCGCGACGATGGCGTTTTCGGCCTCCATCACCTCCACCGTTGCGGTGGCCAGCACATGGTCCTTGTCGGGGCCGTCCCAGACATAGCGAATCTGGTAGGTCCCGGCCTTGCCGGGCGCCCTCAGCTGGGCGTCCTCGCCCTGCTTCACATAGGCGTAGGCGAGCTCCTTCTCGGCATCCGCCGCGACGATGTCGACATAGTCGTTGGCGCCGCCCGGCCCGCTCCACTGGACCGCGAAGCCCTGGCCGATCACCGGCTTCGTCCCGGTCGAAACGGTCGCCGGCGGCAGCGTTACCGCCACAGGCTTCTCGACCGGCGCCGCCACCGTCTTCTTCAACGCCTCGCCAAGCTGGCCGGCATCGCCCGCCTGGATGTAGCGCCCGCCGGTATTTTCCGCGAGGCAGGCGACCTGGCGTCCCTCCTCGCGCGTCAGGCCGAAGCCGACGACGTGTGCGGTGAAGTCGACGCCGGACTTTTCCAGTTCGGCGCCGAGCGCGCACGGATCGGCGTTGCAGGTCTCGATGCCGTCGGTGACGAGCACGACGGTCGCCTTGTCCTCGGTATAGCGCAGGGCTTCTGCGGCCTGGCGCACGGCCTCGGTGAGCGGCGTCTTGCCGAGGAAGCGCATCGTTTCGACGGCCTCGCCGATCGCGGCGGCGGCGCCCGGCGCAGGCGGGACCACCAGCTCGATGTCGTCGCACTGGCCCTTCCGCCGGTGTCCGTAGGCCATCAGGCCGATTTCCACATCGGCGGGAACCGTCGCCAAAACTTCGCGCAGCGCCTCGCGGGCGAGTTCCAGCTTGGGCCTGCCGTCGATGCGGCCCCACATCGATCCGGACGCGTCGAGCACCAGGATGGTGCGTTCGGCCGCGCCGGCGGCGGAAGCCGCGGCGCAGAACAGCGCCGTGAGCATCAGGCGTTTCAGCATGGTTCCTCCGTTCATGCGGGAAGCGGCGTCGGCGAGACGCCGCCCCGATCAGGGTCCCCGGCGGGGACAGCGACTATTCGACGTTGAGTTCGGTGCGCTCGCCCGGCTTGACGGTGGCCGGCGTTTCCTTGACCGGGCTGCCGTCGCGGCGGTCGGTCACGACGACATAGTCGCCCGCCGGCAGGGTCGTCTGGTGCGCGCCGTCGAAGCCGTAGCCGAACTCCTTGCGCTGGCCCTGGATGTCCTTCTTCGCCGCAAACACCTTGATGTCCTTGGCGCCGGGCGCGGTGATCGCGAGAACGCCCGCGTCGAGCACGACCGTCACGTCCTTGGCCTCGCCGGAGCGGATGTTGAAGGGCTGCTCGGCCTCGGCCTTGTCGAGCCGCAGCACCGCGACATGGTCGCCGGGCGAAAGATCGAATTTCGCGTCCGGCCCGTAGGTATAGCTCACCTGTTCGCGGGTGCCGTCGACGTTCAGCTTGGCCTTGAATATCTCCACGAAGAGCGACGAGGAATCGACCTTGTCGCCGCCCGGCGCATAGAGCGCATTGACGGTCACGCGGCCGACCCCGATGACGACGTCCTTTTCGATCGTCTGGCCGGCTGCCAGTTGCAGCGTCTCACTGACCTCGGCGGTGCCCAGCTTGACGGTCAGCTTCTGCTCGCCCGCGGGCAGCACGATCTTCGTCTCGCCGTAGTTGGTCGCCAGTCCCCGTCCACCGGGGAACGCCACCTGCACGGTCGCGGCGTCGCTGACGTCCGCTCCCTCGCTGGCGCGGGGCCTGACGATCAGCGTGCCGGCGGAAAGATCGAAGCGCGGCGTGTAGACCCTGCCCGCCTCGATCGTCAGCTTCTGCTCCGCTTCGGCCTCGCCGAGGCGCGCGACGACGACATAGTCGCCCGGCTCGAGCGATGTCCTGAGATTGTTGTAGTCGGTGGCGACGTGTGCGCCACGGGAGCCGTCGGCGGCGGCCTTGTAGATTTCCCAGGCGTTGCCGGCGTCCTTCAGGAGTTCGCCGCCCGCCGCCATCGCGACCTCGGGGATGAAATTGAACTCGGGCTGCGCCGGCTCGGGCACCGGTTGCGGAGCGGGTTCGGCAACCGGCTCCGGCGGCGGGGCCGCCTCGGGCTCAGGCGCCGGTTCGGCGGGCGTCACGACGGTAGCCGTCAGAGCCTCGGTCAGCGCCTCCGCGTCGGACGCCTGCAGATATTTGCCGCCGGTATCCTCGGCCAGGCAGGCCACCTCCCTGCCCTCCTCCGCCGTCAGGCCGAAGCCCACGACATGGGCCGTGAAGTCCACGCCGGACGCCTCCAGTTCCTTGGCGAGCGCGCAGGGGTCGGCGTCGCAGGTCTCGATCCCGTCGGTGATCAGAACCACGGTCGACTTCTGCTCGGTGTAGCGCAGCGCCTCGGCCGCCTGCCGGACGGCGGCGGTGAGCGGGGTGCTGCCGAGGAACTTCATGCCGTCGACGGCCTGGCTGATAGCTGGGGCGGTGCCTGCGGCCGGCGGCACGATGAGTTCGATGTCGGAGCAGGAGCCCTTCTCGCGGTGACCGTAGGCCATCAGGCCAAGCTCGGTATCGGCCGGCACGGAGCGCAGCACGTCCCGCAATGTCTCGCGGGCGATCTCGAGCTTCGGCTTGCCGCCGATCTGGCCCCACATCGAGCCCGAAGCGTCGAGGACGATGATGGCGCGGTCGGCCGCGTTTGCAAAGCCGCTCGCCGCGCACAAGAAGATCGCCGCGAGCGCGCCGCGTTTAAGAAACCCCATGTCCTTCTCCCGCAGGAATCAGCTCAGGTCCGCCGGAGGTGACGCTAGAGGAGCCTTCCCGGGCTGGCAAGGCGAACCAGCCGGCTTGCATGCCGCCCGGACATGTTATCGTGGGGGTGGAACAAGGGAGACGCGAAGCAATGCAGAGCCTGAACGTTTCGAACGAAGAACTGTCACGCCTGGGCCAGGAGGCGCTCCAACAAGCGCTCTCCTACTGGGCAACGCTCGACGAACGTCCCTCCTATCCCGCGACAACCGGCGAGGAGACGGAGCGGCTGTTCTCGCGCCCATGGAGCGAGCAAGGGATCGGCCGCGCCGTCTTCGACGACTTTGCCGCGATCGCCGATCGGGGACGTCCATCGACCGGCAGGTTCTTCGGGTACGTCGTCGGCTCGGGCGAACCTGTCGGCGCGCTGGGTGACCTGCTCGCGTCGGCGCTCAACCAGAACACCACATCCTGGCGGTCGGCGCCGGCGGCGGCCACCGTCGAGAAGGCGGTGACCGGCTGGCTCGCCGATGCGGTCGGCTGTCCCGGTTTCAGGGGAAGCCTGTGCGGCGGCGGCTCGGCGGCGAACCTGATGGCGCTTGCCATGGCGCGCGAGAGCAGGCTGCCCGCCAACGAGACCGGCGCCCGGCCCGGCATCGTCTACGCCTCCGAAGAGATCCACATGTCCATTCCCAAGGCCATCGCCCTGCTCGGTATCGGCCGGGACAATCTGCGCCTCATCCCGGTCGACGGCGACCACCGGATACGCGTCCATGCGCTCGACGCGGCGATCTCCGCCGACCGCGCGGCCCGGCGTGCGCCGATGGCGATCGTCGCAAGCGCCGGCACGGTGAAGATCGGCGCCGTCGATCCCCTGGACGAACTGGCCGACCTGGCGGAGCGCGAGGACCTGTGGCTCCACGTCGACGGCGCCTATGGCGGCCTGGCCGCGCTGGCTGCTCCGGAAAAGTTCAGGGGACTGGACCGCGTGGATTCCCTGTCGCTCGACACCCACAAATGGCTTTACCAGCCCCTGGATTGCGGCTGCGTGCTCTATCGCGACCGCGAGGTTGCCCGCAAGACCTTTACGCACAGTGGCGACTACGTCCGCATCCTCACCGACGATCCCGTCGAATCGTTCGCATTCTTCGAGGAATCGATGGAGCTGTCGCGGCGCTTCCGCGGGCTGAAACTCTGGATGTCGCTGCAGTATCACGGACGCGCCGCCTTTCGCGACGCGGTCAGGCGCGACCTCGAACATGCGCAGCTGCTTGCCGAACTGGTGACAGCGCGGCCCGAACTGGAGCTGCTCGCGCCGGTGTCGCTCAGCGCCGTCTGCTTCCGCCATCGCTCGAAGGACAATGCCGCCCTGTTGAAGCGCCTGGTGGCGCGCGGTCGCGTCTACCTGTCGAACGCGACGATCGGCGATCAGTTCGCGCTGCGCGTCTGCTTCGTCAACCACCGCACGACGCACGCCGACGTCCGGCTGATCGTCGAGGAGGTCATCGCCGCGGCGGACGAACTCGACCCTTAGGACGGAGCCGCTTGGCGAGGCTCGCAGGCGGAACGCCGGCTGCGGCGGCGGCTGGCACGACCGGCTGCACCATGCCAGACGGCGACTGGCACATTGCCCCCTTGCCTGCCTGCGGCTAAGCCCGGTCGATGATTTCCGACCGGCCGATGCTCGGCATTTCCCTGATGATCGGCTTTTGCGTGGTGGCGCCGCTCGGCGACGCCATCGCCAAGGTGCTCGGCGACACCATACCGCTCACCGAGCTCGTCACCGTGCGCTTCGCCGCCCAGGCGGCGCTGCTCCTGCCGATCATCTGGGCCACCGGCCGCACGCTGGCGATGACGCCGCGCGTCATGCGGCTGACCGTGATCCGCACCGTGCTGCACATCCTCGGCATCGGCGGCATGTTCACGGCGCTGCGCTACCTGCCGCTCGCCGACGCTGTCGCCATCGCCTTCGTGCTGCCCTTCATCATGCTGCTGCTCGGGCGGGTCTTCCTCGACGAGACGGTCGGGCCGCGCCGGCTTTCGGCATGCGTGGTCGGCTTTGCCGGCACGCTGCTCGTCATCCAGCCGAGCTTCGCCGAAGTCGGCTGGCCGGCCCTGCTGCCGCTCTTCGTCGCCCTGGTCTTCGCGCTCTACATCCTGGTCAGCCGGACGATCGCCAAGGAGTGTGACCCGCTCAGCCTGCAGGCGGTCAGCGGCCTGGTCGCGACGCCGATCCTGTTCGCGGCGATGCTGGCCGGCTGGGCTTCGGGCGCCGAGATGTTCGCGATCAGGGCGCCGACGACGCAGGAGACGTTCCTGCTGGCCGCGATCGGCGTGATCGGCACGCTCGCCCACCTGCTGATGACCTGGTCGCTGCGCTTCGCGCCCTCGGCGACCCTGGCCCCCATACAATACCTGGAAATCCCGTTCGCCACGCTGTTCGGCTGGCTGATCTTCGGCGATTTCCCCGATGGCCTGGCGCTCGTCGGCATCCTCATCACGGTCGCGGCCGGGCTCTACATCGTGTTTCGCGAGCGAGCCGCGGCCGAGCCTGTGCCGCCGGAAACGTGATCCGCCTCAATAGGTCGTGCGCCGCTCCTCGCTAGGCGGGCGGCCGAACTGCAGCCGGTAGCTCTGCGCGAAATAGGAATGCGAGGTGAAGCCGGTGGCGATCGCGATGTCGAGGATCGGCATGTTGGTCTGGCGCAGCAGCTCGCGCGCCCGCTCCAGCCTCAGCCGCATGTAGTAGCGCCCGGGCGTCACATTGAGGTGGCGCAGGAAGAGCCGCTCGACCTGCCGAACCGACAGCCCGGCCGACTTGGCCAGCTGGACGGCCGAGTAGGGCTCGTCGAGATTGTCGGCCATCAGCTCGACGATGCGCCTGAGCTTCTCGGACTTGCCGGTGAGGTCGCGCTCGGGACCGACACGCTGGCGGTCGCCGGCAGAGCGGATGCGCTCGTGCTGGAACTGGTTGGCGACGCCGTTGGCGATGTTGGCGCCCAGGTCGCCTCGAATGATCTCGAGCATCAGGTCGATCGAGGTCGTGCCCCCGGCGCAGGTGTAGCGCTTGCGGTCGATCTCGTAGACGTTACCGGTGCAGGCGATCTCGGGGAAGCGCTCCATGAAGCCGGCGCGGTTCTCCCAATGGATGGTGCAGCGATAGCCGTCGAGCTGGCCCGCCTCGGCGAGCAGGTATGAACCGACCGAGAGCGCGCCGAGCGCGCCGCCGCGCCGGCCCCAGGCGCGCAGCGCCCCGAGCACCTTCGACTTGCCCGGGAACTCGACCGAAAGGCCGACGCAGACGAACAGGATGTCGGCGGCGGAAAGGTCGGCAACCGCGTAGTCGACCTTGATCGGAATGCCGTTCGAGGCCATCACCGCCTCGCCGTCCGCCGAGACGGTCGTCCAGCCGTAGTAGTCGCGGCCGAGCAGGCGATTGGCGGATCGGAAGGCGTCGATCGCCGCCGCCAGCGAGAACATCGAGAACTTGTCGACCAGCAGGAAAGCGAACTGCCGCCCGCCCTCGCCCGCGACGGGCGGCGGTTGAACCTGGGCGGGATGCGGCAGCGTCGGCATCGGGATCCCGGATGAACCCCGTCAGAAAGCGGGGCGCTTCAGCCCGGCCTTGAGATAGGCCGAGACCACGGTGTTGGCCATCAGGAGCGCGATGGTCATCGGGCCGACGCCGCCGGGCACCGGCGTGATGGCGCCGGCGTTCTTGGCCGCTTCCTCGAAGGCGACGTCGCCGACCAGCCGGCTCTTGCCCTCGCCCTTCTCGGGGGCCGGAATGCGGTTGATGCCGACGTCGATGACGGTGGCGCCGGGCTTCACCCAGTCGCCCTTGACCATTTCGGGCCGGCCGACGGCGGCGACGAGGATGTCGGCGGTGCGCGCCAGTGCCGGCAGGTCCTTGGTGCGGCTGTGCGCGATCGTGACCGTGCAGTTGGCGGCGAGCAGCAGGTTCGCCATCGGCTTGCCGACGATGTTGGAGCGGCCCACCACGACGGCGTTCAGGCCCGACAGGTCCTTGCCGCGCACGCGCTCGATCAGGATCATCGAGCCGGCGGGCGTGCAGGGCACGAAGGCAGTTTCGAGTTCGCCGGTGCCGAGCTTGCCGACATTGACGAAATGGAAGCCGTCGACGTCCTTCTCGGGCGCGATGGTCTGGATCACCTTGCCGGAATCGATGTGGCCCGGCAGCGGCAGCTGCACCAGGATGCCGTCGATGGCAGGATCGGCATTGAGGCTGGCGATGAGCTTCAGCAGGTCCGCTTCCTGGGTGTCGGCGGGCAGCGTGTGCTGGACCGAGTGGAACCCGCATTCCTTGGCCTTCTTCGACTTCGATGCGACATAGACCTGGCTGGCTGGATCCTCGCCGACGATCACCACGGCCAGTCCAGGCGCCGCGTGGCCCTTCGCGGTCAGGTCGGCCGTGAGGCCCTTCACCTTCGCCACCACGTCTTCGGCGATCTGCTTTCCGTCGATGATTTCGGCCATTTTATCCTCTCTCAAACAGCACAAACGGCATAAGGCGGAATGGACGTCCGGGCAATCCGGCATTGCGGCGTTCGATGCCGCGAAACCGAAAGTCGTCGTCGGTCTTCTGAAAGCTGGACGGCGGCAGGCTGCGTGGTAAAAGCGGCGCCAACGTCGGCGAACGGCGGTGCGACAGGAGGACGAGATGGCGGTTCGGGTGGTTCTGGTCGGTTGCGGCAACATGGGCTACGCCATGCTCGCGGGCTGGCTGAAGTCCGGCAAGCTCGCGCCATCGGAGACGCTGGTGATCGAGCCCAACCAGGAGCTGCGCGATCGCGCCGGCCGCCTCGGCAGCGTGGTTGCGTCGTCGATCGACGACGCGGCGGGCGACCTTTCGCCGGAAATCGTCGTCATCGCCGTCAAGCCGCAGGTCATCCGCGAAGTGACCGCCGGCTACAGGAAGTTCGCCGGCAGCGCGACATTTGTCAGCGTGGCGGCGGGCACCGGCATCGCCGCCTTCACCGAAATCCTCGGCGCGGGCGCGGCCGTGATGCGCTGCATGCCCAACACGCCGGCGGCGATCGGCAAGGGCATGATGGTGGTGGTTTCGAACGCGAACGTGAAGGAGCCGGCGAAGGCGTTCGTCGGCGACCTCCTGTCGACGAGCGGCAAGGTCGCGACCATCGACGACGAATCCCTGATGGACGCGGTGACCGCGGTGTCGGGATCGGGGCCGGCCTACATCTTCCATTTCATCGAATGCCTGACCGACGCTGCCGTCGCGGCGGGCCTGCCGGCGGACACCGCGAGGCTGCTGGCGATGCAGACCGTCTACGGCGCCGCCTCGCTCGCCGCGGAGAGCGGCGAGGATCCGGCGGTGCTGCGCCGTCAGGTGACCAGCCCCAACGGCACCACCGCCGCGGCGCTCGAGGTGCTGATGGGCCAGGACCGGCTGAAGACGCTGGTCACCGAGGCGGTCGGGGCGGCGAAGGCGAGAAGCGTCGAGCTCGGCAAGTAGCGCCGGGGCCTTACCAATAGTTCCGTTGAGGAACCTTAAACCGTTGCCGGACGATGATGCCGGCCGGAATACGCGGCATCCCGGCGGCCCGGGACGGGCCGCCCGCAGCAATCGAGACGCAAAATTGCCTACCGACAAGCCCATGACGGACTGGCCGACGAGTTTCCTCGGACGGCTTCCCATCGCCCAGACAGACATCGAATCCTCGGCAAAGGGGTTCGTCGCGCACGCCTTGACGAAACGCGGCAACGCCGGACGGCCCTTCTACTCGACCTCGGCAAACGGCCAGGTGCTGGCCTTGTGCGGCAGCGACGCCGGGTTCCTCGCGCTGATGCGCAAGGCCGACCAGATCCACGCCGACGGCATGCCGATGGTGCTCTATTCCCGGATGTTCTCCAAGCGGCCGCTGGCCGAGCGCGTCGCCACCACCGACCTCGTGCACGCGGTGGCGAGCCGCGCGGCGGAGGCCGGCATCTCCTTCTATTTCCTCGGGGCGAGCGAGGATGTGAATGCCAGGGCCGTCGAGGTCATGCAGGCGCGCTATCCAGGCCTCGTCTTCGCAGGACGCCGCAACGGCTATTTCGGCCGCGACGAGGAGGCCGGCATTGTCGACGCGATCAATGCCGCCAGGCCGGACATCCTGTGGATCGGGCTCGGCGTGCCGCTCGAACAGGAGTTTGTCGACCGAAACCTGGAGAAGCTGACCGGCGTTGGCGTTATCAAGACCTCGGGCGGCCTGTTCGACTTCATCTCGGGCAAGAACAAGCGCGCGCCAGCCTGGATGCAGAAGGCCGGGCTGGAATGGGTCTATCGCGCCTGGCTGGAACCGCGCCGGCTTGCCGTGCGCTACCTCACCACCAATCCGAAGGCGATCGGCGCGCTCATACGCCACTCCGCGTGACCGCGCTGCGCCGGCTGGCCCTGGCGATGGCGCTTGCGTCGGCGGTTGCAGCGCCTGCCGCGGGCGCCGCCGAAGCGACGGACGCCTGCGCGGTCGCCGAGACCTTCCCCAATGCGCGGCTGCTCGAATCGATGCGGCGCGGCGTCAACCTGCCGGGCTGGGACGCCCCTGAAAAGATGGACCGCCCGTCCACGGCGCAGTTGCAGGCTCTCCGCGACAACGGGTTCACGCATGTCCGGCTGCTGCTCGACGCCGACCGCCTCGGCGGCGAGGGCCGCGCCGAATATCTGGAGGCGATGTTCGAGCAGGTCATCCTGCTGTTCAGCCTGGACTACGCCGTTTCGCTCGACCTGCATGCCGGCGCCATGTTCAGGCAGGAACCCGACGCGGCCGAAGCCCGGCTCGTCGAGATCTGGAAGGCGGTCGCGCGGCGCGCGCAATATCTCGATCCCGAAAAGCTCGCCGTCGAACTGCTGAACGAACCGCAGACGGACGGCGCGACGTGGTGGCCGGCCGCGGGTCGCATCGCCGCAGCCGTCCGCGCCGTCCTGCCGGCGCACACCATCGTCGTCGGGCCGGCCGGTCCGCAGCGGCACGAGGAACTGGCGGGACTGCAGCCGTTGGACGACCCCAACGTCGTCTATGCGGTGCACTACTACGACCCGTTCGCCTTCACGCACCAGGGCGCCGACTGGGGCGGCCCCGACGATCCGGTGCGCGACCTGCACGACCTGCCGTTCCCGCTCGACGCCGACGATCCGGGCCTGCCCGCCATCGTCGCCGGCCTCCATGAAGCCGGGCATGACCGGGCCGCCGCCGCGCTGGAACGGTCGCTGAAGGCGCCGTGGGACGCACGTGCGATTGCCGCCGCCTTCGACACGATGGCCGCTTGGAGCGTGCGCCACGGCCAGCCTGTCATCGTCAACGAGTTCGGCGTGCTCGTCTACCACGCGCCGCGCCCGTCGCGCCTTGCCTGGCTTGCCGCGGTGCGCGCGGCGGCCGAGCAACGCTGCATCGGGTGGACGCACTGGGACTTCCAGGACGGCTTCGGGCTGATGGATCCGGCGACCGGCATGCCCGACGGCGGCGTCATGGACGCGCTGGCGCCGGCGCGCTGAGCAGGATCCTCAGGAGCCGGGCCGGTACCACCGGTCGACAAGGTCGGCCGCCGGCTTGAACCGCGGCCGCAGCGTGAAGCCGTCGATCGCCTCGAGGCGGCCGTTGTAGTTCAGCGTATGGAGGCGCTTGCCGGGCCACGCCCCACCCCCGGAGATCGTCCCCTCGCCCGCCTGCGCAAACCCCTCGCGGTCGAGCCGCGTCACCTTCATGAAGCCCAGCGCGCCGCCATAGGCACGGCGGCAATCCTGCACGGGGCGGTAGAGCGCGCCGCCGCGCCGCACGAAGTTGCCGGCCGGGCGCGCCGCGCGGTCGTCGACCAGCACCGGGTTGCCGGCATGCGGCCGCCACGGGCCGAACAGGTCCTCGGCCCACCAGATCGCCAGCGTGTCGGAATAGCCGCCGACGCCGTCGCGCACCACGGCGAACATGTAGAGGAGGCCGTCATGCTCGACGATCGTCGCGTCCGCCGCTTCGACGCCTTCCACCAGAACGGTGTGCCGCCGCCATTGCGCCGGAAAGCCAGTGGCGCGGTAGAGCGCGATGTCGCGGTTGGCGGAACTCTCGGGGATCATGAAGATCTCGCCGCCGCGTTCGATCAGGAAGGGATAGGAGAGGTGCCAGGGCTCCTCGAGGGCGGCCACCGCGGGGCCGGGACGGCCGGCCTCGTCGAACGCGACGACCGAGATGATGCCCTTGCCCGTCTTGTGGTCGAGATCCTCGAAGAACAGGTAGTCCCTGCCCTGCCAGTGCAGCGGAAACGGATCGGCGTAGAAGTGGTCGACCGGGTCGGCGAGCACGTTCCACCGCCCGCCGGCCAGGTCGCGGCGCGTCCAGACGTCGTCGCCCGGCGTGGCGAAGCGCCAGCCGACGCGCCAGTGCGAGCCGTGGCAGCACAGCCTGTAGGCGGCGCGGACCGCGGCGCGGGCGACGTCCTTCGCCGCGCGCATGGCGATGTCGCGGCTGCCGATCGGCCGGACAGGGATAGCCGGCGCGCCGGGCGCGCCGTCGCCGGTGCCGGCCAGCGCCTTCAGCAGCAGGGTCGCAACGCGAGATGCCACCGCGTCGATGCCGCCGCCGATCCCGGACGCCGCCTCCAGCGACGCCGTGCCTTCGGCCACGATGCGGCCGCCATCGTCGTCGGGTGCGGTCCGCTCGATGGCTATTCGCGGGGTGCCGCGGAAAAACAGCGAGGACGCGAGCGCCGTCTCGCCGGGCTCGCCGTCATAGAGCGGCCGCAGCCGCGTCGCCCGCGGCAGCCTTTCGCCGCCTTCGTCGAGATCGATGACGATGTCGGGACGGAAATCGGCAGGTTCGATCAGCCCTTTGTCGAGTTCATCGGGGCCGATGCGGTCCGCGCCGCCCGGCCTGTGCCCGGCGACGAGCATCTTTTCCAGGCCGAGCAGCGTCGCCAGCGCGGATGACGGCCTCGGTCCCTCGGACCTGGCAATCCTGAGAAAGGCCGCGGCGCCCGAGCGCCGCAGCGCCTCGACCAGCGACACCACCCAGCGCGCCAGAGCGGCGTCCCCGACGACGACCAGGATGCGGTCCCGGCTGGACGCCGGCGGCGCAACGCTCATTGCTGCGAGCGCAACGCCGCCGTCGACGGAGCGCTCGAACCGGCGGTCCTGCCGGCATCGGAATCGAGCGACTGTCGGATCAGGCCGGCATAGGCCTCGACCATGCCGTCGACCGAATAGCGGCCGGCGAGCCTGCGCCCGAGCGCCACCATGTGCGCCGCCTGCTTGTGATCCTGGAAGACCTGGTCGATCTTCGCGGCGAAGTCGTCGACATTGGCGGCGTCGGCGAACAGCGCGCAGGGCTCGCCGTCGACGGTGAGCACTTCCCTCAGCACCGGCAGTTCGTTGGCGACCACCGGAATGCCTGCCTGGGCGGCTTCGACCGCGGCCAGGCCGAACGTCTCGGCTGTCGAGGGGAAGACGAAGGCGTTGAGGCCGGCGAGGAACAGCCCGACCCGCGACGGCGGCATGTCGCCGATCAGGTGCAGGCGGCTGGCGACGCCGAGCTGCTCGGCAATCGCGCGCAGCCGGCCCTCGTCCGGCCCCTGGCCGGCGATGGCGAGGTGGAGCGAAGGTCGGCAGGCGAGCACCCGCACGGCCGCGTCGAGCTGCTTCAGCGGGTGGAGGCGCGCGACCGAGCCCATCAGTGGAACGCCGGCGGGCAGGCCGAAGGCAGCCCTGGCCTCGCGGCGCCCGACCTCGACGGACTTGTCCTCGAAACCGTGCGGCACGTGGACCAGCCGGCGGCGGTAGCGCTCGGGATAGGACTGGTAGTTGCGCCAGGTCTCGTTCGAATTGACGGTGATGATGTCGTAGGCGCCGAGCAGGCCGAGCGCCTTGTCGATCGACCGCGCGGCCGGCGAGATGGTGGCCGGCGCCGAGACATGGTTGGCGATGACGACGGGCGCGCCGGCAAGATGCGCGGCGGGCGCGCCGAAGATGTTGCCGTAGTGCTGGAAGGTCAGCACCACGTCGGGGCGGATGCGGGCGACCATGCGCACCAGCCGCCACAGGAAGCGGACGAAGGACAGCGGGCCCTTGGGGCTGTCCTCGAGGCAGAAATGCACGTTCGTCCAGCGGTCGAAAGCCGCCGTCTTGCGGTAGAAGAAGAGGTGGTGGACCTCGAACTCGGGAAGGCCGCCGCGCTCCTTGCCGGACAACCCTTCGCCGAGCAGGCGCGAGATCTCCTGCGCGCCGGCCATTTCGGCCTGCGTCTGGATGAACAGGAGCCGCACGGGCCCTCGATCGGTTCTCTTCTTCATCAATTCAATGCCAGTAACGTTTTGTTGCCCATTCGACCTGAAATCCGTCAAGAAAGCGTTGGCGCCCGCGAAACAGGTGCGAGCAGCCCGCAACGGGCTGCCGCGCCGATGATCATGCCCGCCAGCGCCATGAAGACGGCGAGCGCAAGCGGCGCGAAGTAGGCTTCCTCCTGGAACAGGCCGGTTGCGACCATGGTGAGCAGGGCAAATGCCGCTGCGGCATGCAGGTCGTTGCCGGTCATAAGCGCAATCCGGAAGATTCGGCAAGCGATCCAGACATAGGCGCCGATGACGGCGGCTGCGAAGACGCCGATCTGGGAGAACAGGACGCCGACGGCGCTCTCGACGGCGAAGGGCGTGCGCCCCGCCGCCTGGGCCACCGTCCACACGATCTTGTCGAAGTCGGCCGACAGGTTGCCGCCGGCGCCGATGCCGCGGCCGACGGGATTGACGACGAACTCATGCATGCCGCCCATCAGGCCGAGGACGTGATAGTCGCCGATGGAGAGCCCGACGGCGATGCCCGCGGCGGCGTAGACCAGCATCACGAGCGCATGGCATGCCAGCGCGAATTTCGCGCCGAACAGCCTGAAGTTCAGCCAGCTCGCGCCGACCAGCAGGAACAGGATGAGCGGCCCCTTGGCACTGGCCAGGACCAGGAAGGCGAACAGCGCGGTCGCCAGCGCCAGGTTGCCTCGATAGAGCGCGAAGATGCAGAGGAAGCAGAGCGCATAGGCGAAGCTGATCGCATGCATGTTCGGCCCGAACATGCGCATGACCTCGAGGTCGTGGTCGCCCAGCAGCGGCGTGTTGAACAGCGAGATGCGGAAGCTGTCCAGCAGCCCGGTCGCGACGATGCCGGTCTCCGCCAGCTTCTTGTCGTAGTCCATGGTCACGTAGTTGGGGCCCGCCGCGCGCTCCCAGAACGCATAGCCGTTGGTCAGGCCGAGCCAGGTCTCCCGCCACAAGAACTCGACCACGCCGCAGGTGACGAGCAGCACCGACAGGATGGTCATCGCATGACCGATCCGGATCGGCTGGCGCACGAAGGCGATCATGCAGATCTGGAACAGCAGGAGCGGCGTCACGATGTTGCGCAGGTAGATGATCGCCGTCATGCCGTAGAGCGCGAAGCCGACGAGGAAATAGACCCCGAGGATGGCGTAGAGCAGGACCAGCAGCTTGACGAAAGGGTCGATGGCCGTGTTGCGGCGGCGCCAGTCGGCAAGGAAGCCAATGGTCAGGACCAGCCAGGTGACGCTGACGGTGACGAAGTTGTAACCGCGGATGATGTCGAAATCGTCGTCGCTGACCACGGCGTTCACCGCCAGCGACACGAAGGTGTTCTGGAACAGGAGCGCGAAGAAGATCGCTACGATGGCGGTCTGCGGCATGCGCCAGGCGCAGAGGCCGGCAAGCACGGTCGCCGTCAGCACGCCAAGAGCCGGATGGACGATATGCGCGAGGATCGGCAGGCCGGCGATGCAGCCTGCGATCACCACCGTCAGCACCGAATTGGCAAAGCCGGCGCCGGCCATCGCGGCCCTCGCCTCGAGGACCCGGCCGGTCCCCTCGCCGTCGGCGGTCACGCTCGTCATAACACCCGTCCGCACCTCGACCGGACCGCAGCCGCGCCGCTTTGGCGGCGCGCCCGCACCTTGCCGGCAATACTTTGCGGCGCATGCTACAGCCGCAATCTATTCGATTGGTTAACTTACCATTCAGCATTGCTGTTTACCGTTCGGTCATGTCTGGCCGCCGGCAATCGTGAACTGCCGCATGCGATTTCCGGAGCGTCATGAATTCCGATTGGGATATGCCTGAAGCCTATCGTCGAGGCCCCGAAACGACCGTGACGCGCAGCAGCGCGACGCCGGGCAGCGGCATGATCGACCCGCTGGCGCTGGTCCGCTTCGTCATCGACAACATCGTCAAGATTGGCGCGATCGCCCTTGTGCTGGCAGCCGCCGGCATCACGCTGGTCATGATGACGCCGTTTCCCTACCGGGCGACGGCGACGGTCCTGGTCGATCCGCGCAGCGTGCAGGTCACGCTGCAGGAGGACGTGCTGCAGCCCGTTGGCAGCGACGCGGCGGTGCTCGAAAGCATGGTCCAGATCATGCGGTCGGACGGCTTCCTGCTCACGGTCATGGACAAGCTCGACCTGCTCGGCGGCGTCGAGGACCGGCTGAGCGAAGCCGAGCAGCTGAAGGCGCTGGCGAGGTTCAAGAGCAACCTGGCTGTCGAACGCAAGGGCGCCACCTACCTGGTCGAGATTTCCTACAAGGCGGCAACGCCCGAGGAGGCGGCGCGGATCGCCAACAGCGTCGCCAGCGAATTCGCCGACGCCCAGAACGGCCAGGTGCGGCAGGCGACGCAAGCGGCCGGCCGCGCGCTGTCCGAACGGCTTGTGGAGCTGCGCCGCAAGCTCAACGCTTCCGAAAAGGCGGTCGCCGACTTCGCCGCAGAGCACGGCATACTCTATGTCGACGACAACAACACGCTGCAGATGCGCCAGCTGACGGAACTCAGCGCGCAGCTCGCGCTGGCCAGGACCGAGACCGAGGCAGCGCGGGCGCGCTACCAGAACCAGGTCGGCGGCGGCACGGGCGGCGGCGCGCTTGCCGACGAGCGCTACAGCGAGCCGGCGCAGCTTGCCTTCCTGCGCCAGCAGCGCGCCCAGCTGAAGCAGCAGCTCGACCAGCAGAGCCTGACCTATGGCGCGCGTCACCCGCGCATCGCCCAGACCCGCCAGGCCATGGAGGGCATCGACCGGCAGATCCGCGAAGAGCGTCAGAACCTGACGCAGCAGCTGAAGAGCGGACTGGAGATCGCCGAGGCCAAGCAGAAGACGCTCGAGGGCGACATCGCGCGGCTGAGCTCGGGGGCGGTGCTGACCGACGCCGCCAAGGTGCGTCTCGAGGCGCTGCGCCGCGAGGCGGCGGCAGACCGCGACATCTACGAGAAGTTCCTGGCCCGCAACAAGACGACCGAGGAACTCGCGGCGATCAACAGCGACAACGTCAAGGTCGTGTCGCAAGCGGTGCCGCCGCTGCGGTCGAGCCGGCCGTCGATCGTCCTGCTCGCGCCGGTCCTCGGGCTGCTCGGTGCCGTCGCCGCGACGACCGCGCTTGCGGTGGTGCAGCGGCGCGACGGCGGCGAGCGGCGTGGACGCCGTTCCCGCAGCCCCGACCGCCCGCCGCCGGCCGGCGACAGGCGTCCGCTTGCGCGCGGGCCGGCGAACGAGCCGGGCGCCCCCGCGCAGCCGCGACCGCGTCGCAGCAATGCGCTTCTGATGATCTCGACGGACGGGAGCGACGATATCCCGGCAGCCGGGCGCAAGCCTCGGCGCAGCTCGATGCTGATGATGGCAGAAGCGCTGGGCGACCCGGAGCCGGCCGCGGACGCCGCCCGGCGCGGCTCCGGCCACTGACCGTCCCGGGATAGCTGAAGCCGCAGCGCCTTTATCCTTCGTTAGCCAAACCGAGCGTTCGGCGTCGACCCTTTACCTCGGGCCCATGGACCCGCTGGTAAGGATGCAGTGCCCGGCAATCGCAAACCGCGGCAAGACGGTCCCGCCCGGCGGGGCCAACAGGTGAAATCGTCATGAATGCCCATACGCCCACCGCCGACCGGACCGCTACCGAACCCCTGACCTTCACGGCCCGACAGTTCGGCAGCGTCGGCGAGATGTTCGCCTTCGGGGCCGGCAGGAGCGGCGGGCACGCCTTCCTGAACGAGCGCTTCCTCGGCGAGATCGGCAAGCGGATGCTCGACGAGAGGCAGCGGCTCGTGCTCGTCGGGGTCGCCGACCAGGACGGTTCTCCCGTCGCCGCCTTCGCCTTCCAGCAGCGGCGAAAGTTCGGGGTCGCCACCCTCGAAGCGGTGGACTTCGGCATCGTCGACTATTTCGCGCCTGCCTATTTCGGCAACACTGCCCTTTCGGCGGCCGATACCGCGAAGCTCTGGCGCGCGGTGACGAAGGCGGTCCCCGGCGTCCATGCGGTTGCCTTCAAGAAGATGCCGCGCCTTCTCTACGATCGCCCGCACGCCCTGAGCGGCGCTGCCTTCCTGAAGCCGATGGGCACGTCCGCGACGACGCTGCGCCTGCGCGGCCCCGGCCGGCCGTCAGTCGTCCCTGAAAAGATGTCGCTGGCGCGCGAGGTGCGGCGCAAGTCGAAGAAGCTCGAGAAGATCGGGCCGCTCACCTTCGAGGAGGCGCGCACCAACGCGGAGGTCGACGAGGCGATGGCGACGATGGTGGCGTTCCGCACCGCGCGCTTCGCCGAGCTTGGCCGCCACGACGCGCTGCTGGACCCCAGGGTGGTCGCCTTCTACCGGTCGCTGGCCGACAGGGATGGCGACGTGCCGCTCGCCCGGATGTTCACGCTGCGGACCGGCGCGGTTCCGGTCGCCGTCATCTACGGCATTTCCCATGGCGACGTCTTCACGCTGATCGTCCCGTCGATAACCACCTGCAGGGAGGCCCAGTCCGGCTCGCCCGGCCTGGTCGGGCTGTTCAAGACGCTGCAATGGTGCCGCGACCAGGACTTTGCGGTGTTCGACCTGAGCGTCGGGACGCTGGGCTACAAGAGCCGGTTCGATGCCGAAACCAATGAACTGTTCGAATACCAGCAGGCGTTGACGCCCCTCGGGCTGCCGGTCGTCGCGGAAGCCCGCCTGCGGCGATGGGTGCGCCATCTGGCGGTAAGGTATCCGCAGGTCCGCAGCACGCTGGAAGGGTTCGGCCGCAAGGGACGCAGCAGCGCACCGGCGGCCGCAAAGACCAACGGCGACGGTGGCAATTGATTCAAATCCGGCCGGTGTTCGCAACGATCCGTTAACCCGCGCGCAGGCTGGATCCGCCGCGTCGGCCCAGTCATCGCGCCACCCCGAAGGCCCCTCAGGAACCGCATTTCGAATGTCCGCCGACCAACATCCAGATCCCCGGGCCTCCGGCCTCGCCGGCCGGCTGACGGCGGTGGCGCGCAACCCGGCGGTCAGGGGCATCGCCGGCGTGTTCGTCCTCAAAAGCTCGATCATCGTCGCCAATTTCACGCTGATCATGCTCGCGGCACGCGTGCTCGACACCGACGCGTTCGGCGTGTTCTCGATCCTGTTCGCTGCGGCCGGCCTGTTCTGCATCGTCGCCACCTTCGGCCAGCAGGTGTCGCTGATGCGCTGGTGGAACGAATATTCTGCGGCAAACGACGTCCCGACCCTGAAGGGCGTCCTGGTCTTCAGCGCGGCGACGGTGGCCGCCGGCTGCGCCATCGTCGGGTCCGGCTTTTTCCTCTGGGCCGCATCGACCCATGCGCTGCTGCTTGCCTCGGCGGTGACGCTCTACATGGCGATGCAGGCGGCGGTGGCGACCTCGGCGCATCTCGTGCGGACCGCCGTCGGCGTCGGCGCCGGCGACGGCGTCGGCAATCTGATGGTCTCCGTCCCCGCCGTCCTCTATCTCGCCGCGATCCTCGTGGCGGGCGCCAGCGCCGAGGTCAGCACCGTCTTCTTCCTCTTCGCGGCGGGAGCCGGCGTCGCCGTCTGCCTGCACGTCCTGTTCATGCGCCGCCGCATCGGCGCGCTCTATCCCGGCTTCGCGTCGGTGCGGCCGCGCTTCCTGCCCAGGGAATGGCGCGCGCGGTCGTTCAAGCTCTGGATCTCGAACGGGCTGGAGGCGGCCAACCAGTATCTCGACGTCTTGATCATCGGCTACCTGATGAGCCCGGCGGTGGCCGGCGCCTATTTCGTGACGACCAGGCTCGCCAATGTCTTCGCCACCGCATCCGACACGATGCACATGTTCTCGACCCGGCACATACCGGACCTCTACTACCGCGGCGAGATGAAGCAGTTGAACGCGCTGCTCAACTCGGTCGCCGCAATCACGCTCGCGGTGGTCGTCGCCGGCATGGTGGTGATGCTCGCCGGCGGCAAGCTGTTTCTGATGGTCTTCAACGAGGCCTATGTGCCCTACTATCCCGCGCTTGCGCTGCTCTCGGTCGGCACTGCCGCCATGGCCGCCGCCGGCCCGTCGGGATCGATCCTGATGCTGACCGGCCATGAGGGGCGCTATCTCAGGATAATCGCGCTCACCGTCCTGCTGCGCGCCGCCGGCTTCTTCGTGCTTGTCCCCGCCTTCGGCATCATGGGCGCGGTGACGGCCACCACGATTTCCTTCGTCTTCATGACAGCGATGCTGCGCCACGCCTGCAAGCGGCTGACCAGGCTCGACGGATCGGTGTTGAGGCTGGCGGGCCGGCGCGGGCAAACGGAGGTCCCGCCGGCCGAATAGGCGGGGTCAGGCGACGCGCCGTCCCTCGCCGTCGAAGAAATGCAGCTTGTCGGCGCGCGTCGCGACTTCAAGCTTGTCGCCCGGCTTCGCCGCCGCCCGGCCCGGCACGCGCACCACGATGCGAGAGCCGGCCGCCGCGCAGTAGAGAAAACTCTCGGCGCCGACGGGCTCGATCGCCTCGACCTCGGTCTGCAGCAGCAGCGCGCCGGCCGGCGCCTCGCCGCCGCCCAGGATTTCGGCGTCCTCCGGGCGGAAGCCGATGGTCGCGGCGCCTGCCGGCGCACCGGCCGCCGTCGCGCGCCCCTCTCCCGTCGGCAGCAGGTTCATCGGCGGCGCGCCGATGAACGAAGCGACGAAGATCGAGGCCGGCTTCTCGTAGATGTCGAGCGGATCGCCGGCCTGCTCGACCCGGCCGGCGTTCATCACCACCAGGATGTCGGCCAGCGTCATCGCCTCGAGCTGGTCGTGCGTGACGTAGACGCTGGTGACGCCGAGCGAACGCTGCAGATTCTTGATCTCGACGCGCATCTGGCCGCGCAGCTTCGCGTCGAGGTTCGACAGCGGCTCGTCGAACAGGAACACCTTCGGGTTGCGCACGATGGCGCGGCCCATGGCGACGCGCTGGCGCTGGCCGCCGGACAGTTCGCGCGGCCGCCGTTCCAGCAGGTGTTCCAGCTCCAGCGTCCGGGCGGTGGCGCGCACCCGGCGGTCGATCTCGTCCTTCGGCGTGCCGCGGTTGCGCAGGCCGTAGGCCATGTTGTCGTAGACCTTCATGTGCGGATAGAGCGCGTAGTTCTGGAACACCATGGCGATGTCGCGCTCGGTCGGGCCGATCGCGTTCACCACCTTGCCGTCGATCGACACCGAGCCCTCCGTGATCGATTCCAGCCCGGCGATCATGCGCAGGAGCGTGGACTTGCCGCAGCCGGACGGGCCGACCAGCACGCAAAGCTTGCCGTCGGGAATGGCGATCGAGACGCCCTTCACGGCCTCGACACGGCCGGGATAGACTTTTCTGACGTCGTCAAGGTCGACGGTTGCCACGCGCTTACTTCTCCGTTTCCACCAGGCCTTTGACGAACCAGCGCTGCATCAGCAGCACGACGATGATCGGCGGCACGATGGCGAGCATGGCCGTCACCATGACCAGGTGCCACTCGGTGTCCGCGTCGGCGAAGGAGATCATCTTCTTCAGCGCGATCACGATGGTGTTCATCTGGTTGTCGTTGGTGACAAGCAGCGGCCACAGATACTGCGTCCAGCCGTAGATGAAGAGGATGACGAAAAGGGCCGCGATGTTGGTGCGCGAGAGCGGCAGCAGGATATCCCTGAAGAAGCGGAACGGGCCGGCGCCGTCGACGCGCGCGGCCTCCACCAGTTCCCCCGGGATGGTCATGAAGAACTGGCGGAACAGAAGCGTCGCGGTCGCCGATGCGATCAGCGGCACGATCAGCCCGGCATAGGTGTCGATGAGGCCGAGGTCGACCATCACCTTGTAGGTCGGCAGGATGCGCACCTCGACCGGCAGCATCAGCGTGATGAAGATCAGCCAGAAGAAGGTCATCCGGAAGGGGAAGCGGAAGAAGACGATGGCATAGGCCGACAGGATCGAGATGACGATCTTGCCGACGGCGATGCCGAGCGCCACCACGGTGGTGTTGAAGAGCAGCGTCGACACCGGCACGCCGCCGATGCGCCCGACGCCGCCGAACAGCGCCTCCGAATAGTTCTCCCAGAACCGGTCGCCCGGCAGGAGCGGCAGGGGTGGGCGCAGGATCGTCTGCAGCGAATGCGTCGAGGCGACGAAGGTGTAGTAGATCGGGAAGGCGACGATGACGATGCCGAGGATGAGGATGGCATGCGCGACATAGCGCGAGGTGCGGCTGACGCCGAGCATGGCGTCCTCCTCGGCCCGACCGGGATGGGCGGACGCCGGAGCGGATGCGCCGGATTGCGCGGCGACGTCAGCCATAGTGGACCTTCTTCTCCACGTAGCGGAACTGGATGGCGGTCAGTGCGATGACGATGACCATCAGGATCACCGACTGCGCAGCGCTGTCGCCCAGGATCAGGTTGACGAAGCCGTCATTGTAGACCTTGTAGACCAGCGTTTCCGTCGCCTTGCCGGGACCGCCCCCGGTGACGGCGTGGATGATCCCGAAGGTGTCGAAGAAGGCGTATGTCGTGTTGATGACGAGCAGGAAGAAGGTGGTCGGCGCGAGCAGCGGGAAGACGATCGTCCAGAAGCGCTTGGTCGGCCTGGCGCCATCGATGGCCGCCGCTTCGATCAGCGACTTCGGGATCGCCTGGAGGCCGGCGACGAAGAACAGGAAATTGTAGCTGATCTGCTTCCATGCCGCCGCCGAGACGACCAGCGTCATCGCCTGCGGGCCGTTGAGCAGCGGGTCCCAGTGGATGCCCAAGTGCCGCAGCAGGTAGGCGAGCGATCCGATCGACGGGTTGAACAGGAACAGCCACAGCATGCCGGCGATCGCCGGCGCCACCGCATAGGGCCAGATCATCAGCGTGCGGTAGACGTTGCGGCCGCGGATCACCTTGTCGGCCATGACGGCGAGCAGCAGCGCCACCGCCATCGAGATGAAGGCCGTGGCGACCGAGAACACCGCCGTGACCTCGACCGAGTTCACGTAGTTCGGGTCCGCAATCACGCGCCGGAAGTTGTCGAGCCCGACGAAGCGCGACTTGAGGCCGAACGGGTCCTCCTTCAGCAGCGACTGGTAGAGCGCCTGGCTCGCCGGCCAGTAGAAGAAGACCAGCGTGATGGCCAGCTGCGGCGCGATCAGCAGGTAGGGCAGCACCTTGTTCGGAAAGACGACGCGCGGGGTCAAATGGCCGCTCCGATGCGCGGCAATGACCGAGGCAAGCGCCCGACGACGCTCCCCTCCGGCCTGCCGGCCATCTCCCCCTCGAGGGAGGAAATCGGCAGTTTCAGCGAAAGTACAAAGCCTTCAGCGTAGGCGATTGGCGAAAGCGACGATGCCAGCCAATCTCCCCCCTTGAGGGGGAGATGGCCGGCAGGCCGGAGGCGGGTGAAACGGATCACGCTCCCGAGCCGGACTTGCTCAGTTCCCGATCGCTTCCTGGATCGCGGCGTTGCCGCGGGTGACCGCGTTGTCGAGCGCCTGCTGCGCGGTCTGTTCGCCGGCGAGCATCTTCTCGAACTCCTCGTTCTGGATGTCGCGCAGCTGCGGCAGGTTGATGAAGCGCACGCCCTTGGAATTGGCGGTCGGCGCCTTGCCGAGCATCTGCTGGATCGGGATCTCGCGGGCCGGGTTCTTCTCGTAGAAGCCCGACGCCTTGGTCGCCTCGTAGGCGGCCATCGTCACCGGCAGGTAGCCCGATACCTGGTGCAGGCGCGACTGGATCTCGGTCTGCGACAGGAACTCGAAGAAGGCGGCGACGCCCTTGTATTCCTCGTCCGACTTGCCGCCGAAGACCCAGAGGCTGGCGCCGCCGGGGATGGTGTTCTGCGGCGCGCCCTCGGCGTCGGGATAGTAGGGAAGCTGGCCGATGCCGTAGTTCATGCCGGACTTCACGATGTCGCCGAGGCCGCCGGAGGATTCCGTGAACAGCCCGCATTCGCCGGCCAGGAAGATCTGCTTGGCCTCGGAGGTGCGCCCGCCATACTTGAAGGTGCCGTCCTTGGCGAGGTCGGCGATCTGCTGGAAGTGGTTGACGAACATCGGCGTGTTGAAGGTCAGCTGGGAATCGGTCGAGCCGAGCCCGTTCTCGTTGGTGCCGTACTGGAGGTTGTTCCAGGCGGCGAAGTTCTCAAGCCCGATCCAGGTCAGCCAGGTCGAGGTGTAGCCGCAGGACGCCGCGCCGGAGGTCTTGATCTTCTTGGCGGCCTCGAACACCTCGGGCCAGGTCTTGGGCGGGTTCTCGGTGTCGAGGCCCGCCTTCTGGAAGATGTCCTTGTTGTAATAGAGGACCGGCGAGGACGAGTTGTACGGGAAGGACAGCATCGTCCCGTCCGGCTTCGAATAATAGGCGACGATGCCCGGCAGGTACTGGCTCTTGTCGAACGCCTTGCCGCCCATCGAGAGGATTTCGGCGACCGGCTTGACCGCGCCTTCGGCGCCCATCATGACGCCGGTGCCGACGTCGAAGACCTGCATGATGTGGGGAGGCTGCTTGGCCCGGAAGGCAGCGATGCCGGCGTTGAGCGTCTCGGGATAGGTGCCCTTGAACACCGGAACGACCTTGTACTCGCTCTGGCTCTCGTTGAATTCCTTCGACAGCGTCTCGACGACCTCGTTGTTCGCGCCGGTCATCGCGTGCCACCAGGAAATCTCGGTGACGGCAAAGGCCGACGTCGAGGACAGCAGGCTGAATGCAATGGCCGTACCGGCCGAAAGGGCCTGAAATTTCATCATTTCTCTCCCGTTTTTGTTGGCGAGCTGAAGGGTTCGCGGAGGGGAGTATCCGTCGATTGTGACAGGCGGACAATCGTTTTGTGTCGGGGGCGTGACGTTGCACCATCGGATGCGGCAAGGCGAAACCGGCAAAGACGCAGCGTTTGCACCGCTTTGCTTAGCCGGCAAAGGCGTCGCGGCCCCGTCTTAGACTTTGGTTCTATGCCAGGAGCCTGCGCGCGCGGTCACAGCTGCAGGCGCAGGCCCGTCGCCCTGTCGTCGTTGGCGGCGTCGCGCATCGCCGCGAGGCTGCGGTTGTCGAGGAGGTCGGCGACGGCGTGTCGCACCTGCATCATGATGCGGCGAACCTGGCAGGTCGCCTCGTCGCAGTCCTCGCAGCGCCGGTAGCTGCTGCGGCTGGCGCAGGCGATCGGCGCCAGCGGGCCGTCCAGCACGCGCACCACATGGCCGATCCTGATCTCGCCGGGCGGGCGGGCAAGGCTGTAGCCGCCGTCCTTGCCCTTGCGGCTCTGGACGAAGCCGGCATTGCGCAGCTCGCCGAGAATGGTGTCCAGGAACTTCTTCGGGATTTTGTTCTTCGCCGCGATGTCCGCGACGACGGCGAGTTGTCCGGGCGGCAGGTTCGAGAGATAGACCAGGGCCTTCAGCCCGTATTTGCCCTTTTTGGTAAGCATTGCCTCAAGCAGTCCGTTGGCCGCCGCGCCGACGAGAACGGTTGTCGCCGCGGCATCGCATTCCGATACAGGCCGATTGAATCCCCGCCATGTTGCGGTTTCGTGCCCCGGCGCGCGCTCGCGGTAACGGCGCTGTTTCCGCGGCTCCGCCAACTGCGACGAACCGGGTACCTTTACTTGACAGGGCGAGGACCGGACGGAACACTGGCCGGCCCGGGAGATTGTGCGGTCGCGCCATGCCGGCTCCCTCGCCCGGGTGAAGACGCTGCGAAGCGGCGGATCGTCATCTGGGCCGGGAGTTGCATCCTTCATGTCGGAACTCATGCTGGCAGCGGTGCTGGAAGAATACGGGCAGCCGCTTCGCCTCACGCGCGTGCCGCGCCCCGAGCCTGGTCCGGGACAGATCCTGATCAGGCTCGAGGCGAGCGGGGTCTGCCACTCCGACGTCCATGTCTGGCGTGGCGAGATGCCCCCGGCGAGCGCGCCGTCCCCGTTCATCCTCGGCCATGAGGGGATCGGCGTCGTTGCGGCGGTCGGGCCGGACGTGCAGGACTGGAACCCCGGCGAGCGTGCGGGGATCGGCTGGCTGCACGACACCTGCGGCGAGTGCGCCGAATGCCTGGACGGCGCCGAATCGTTCTGCCAGTCGCAGCGCGCGCATGGTTACGACGTCGCCGGCACCTTCGCCGAATATGTCGTCGCCGATGCGCGCTTCGCCTTCCGCGTCCCGGCCGGCGCGGCATCCGGCCTGGCGCCGCTGATGTGCGCCGGCGTGACGGCCTATGGCGCGATCGAGCGTGCGCAGGTGAAGCACGGCGAATGCTGCGCGATCTTCGGCTGCGGCGGGCTTGGCCAATACGCCATCCAGCTTGCCCGGCGGCGCGGCGCCAGGGTGGTGGCGGTCGATCGCGACGCGGGAAAGCTCGACCGCGCCACGTCGCTCGGCGCCGTGGACACCAAGGTCGCGGACGCGGGCCTGGCGACGGCCTGGCCGCCGCAGGACCAGGTCGCGAGCTGCATCAATTTCGCGCCGACCCCGGCCAGCTGGGACGCCATGATCTCGGCGGTGCAGCCGCGCGGGCGCATCGTTGCCGCTGCCATGGTCGCGGAGCCCGTCGCGATCAGCCAGGAATGGCTGGCGTCGACCGGCGTCACCGTCACCGGAACCAGCGTCGGGACCCGGGCGCAGATGCACGACCTGCTCGCGCTGCACGAGCAGGAGCCGCTTGCGTCGCACGTCGCGGAGATAGCGCTCGGCGATGTCAGCGATGCGCTGGCCGACCTGCGCGCGGGACGCGCGCAGGGCCGCTTCGCAGTCGTGTTCTGAGCCCTTCGCCCGCCGTCGCGTCCGCGACGGCTCAGCCAGGCAGCAGGTCGTATTCGATGAAGCCGGTTCGCCTGGCGACGCGGTCGTAGAGGCGGCGCGCCGTCTCGTTGGTCTCGTGCGTCATCCAGTAGACGTTGCTGACGCCGGCCTTCGCCGCCTCGGCCTGCACCGCCTCGATCAGCGCCCGGCCGACGCCGGTGCCGCGCGCCGATTCGTCGGCAAACAGATCCTGCAGGTAGCAGTTGTTCACCTCGGACCAGCAGGAGCGGTGGTAGAGATAGTGCACGAGGCCGACCGGCTTGCCGTCGGCGATGGCGAGAAAACCTTTCGGCTCGTATGCGCCGGGATCGAAAAGACGCCGCCAGGTGGTCTCGTAGACCGCCTCGGCAACAGTCGTCTTGTAGAATTCGAGATAGGCGGTCCACAACCTGCGCCAGTCGGCCTGGTCGGATTGCTCGAGGGGCCGAATCACAAGGTTGGTCATCTCTTCGCTCGCGGCTGCACGTTTGGAATTCTTGTCGTTGCGGTCTGCTCCGGCAACATTTCGTCTCCGGGCGGAGCGCAAGTTGCCCTGCATTTTTCCGCGCGTCCAGCGCCGTCGCTCACACCCCGAGGTAGCGATCCTGGAGGTCGGGCGTCAGTTCCGCGGGAACGCCGGCCCAGACCGTGCGGCCGCGTTCCAGCACGACGCAGCGATCGGCGACGTCGAGCACCTCGTCCATCGTCTTGTCGACGACGAGGATCGCCTCGCCCTCGCGCTTCAGCCTGCGGATCGCCGCCCAGATGTCGTCGCGGATGATCGGCGCCAGCCCTTCTGTCGCCTCGTCGAGGATGAGCAGGCTGGGATTGGTTATCAGGGCGCGGCCGATCGCCAGCATCTGCTGCTCGCCGCCCGACAGCGTGCCGGCATACTGCGCCATGCGCTCGCCGAGGCGCGGAAACAGCTCGCGCACGGCATCGAGCGTCCAGCGGCCGGGCCGCGCCGACACGACCAGGTTCTCGCGCACCGTCAGGTTCGGAAAGCAGCGCCGCCCTTCCGGCACCAGCCCGATGCCGAGCCGGGCGATGCGGTGCGACGGCAGGCCGACGACCTCGCGGCCGGAAAAGACGATCCGCCCGGCGCGCGCCTGCGTCATGCCGCAGACGGAACGGATCGTCGTCGTCTTGCCCATGCCGTTGCGGCCCATCAGCGTGACCACCTCACCCTTGCGGACCTCGAGGTCGACGCCGAACAGCGCCTGGCTCGGACCGTAGAACGTCTCGATGGCGGAGACCTGGAGAAGCGTCATGCCCGCTCTCCCAGATAGGCGCTGCGCACGTCGGGGTTGCCGCGGATTTCGGCGACCGTCCCGCTGGCGACGATGCGCCCGTAGACCAGCACGGAAATGCGGTCGGCCAGCGCGAAGACGGCGTCCATGTCGTGCTCGACCAGCAGGATCGGCGTTTCGGCGCGCAGCGCGTCGAGCAGGCCGGTCAGCGCGCGCGATCCCTCCTGGCCCATGCCGGCCATCGGCTCGTCGAGCAGCAGCGCCTTCGATCCCAGCGCCAGGGCGATCGCGATTTCCAGCTGGCGGCGTTCGCCATGCGAAAGTTCCGACGCGGGAACCGCGGCGCGGCCGGCAAGCCCGACGCGGCCGAGCGCCGCCATCGCCGGCTCGGTGAGGGTCGCGTCGCTCATCACGTTTCGGAAGAAGCGGAAGCTCGCCCCCTGGCGGCCCTGCACCGCCAGCATGACGTTCCGCAGCGCCGAAAAGTCCATCGCCAGCGACGATATCTGGAAGGTGCGGCCGAGGCCGAGGCGCGCCCGCGCGGCGACGTCGAGGCCGGTGACGTCCTGCCCGAGGAAGCGGATCGAGCCGGCGTTCGGCCGGAGCGCGCCTGATATCTGGTGGATCAGCGTCGTCTTGCCCGCGCCGTTCGGGCCGATCAGCGCGTGGATCTCGCCCGGCCTGAGATCGAGGCTGACGCCGTCGGTCGCCTTCAGGCCGCCGAAGCTCTTGTAGAGGTCGCGGATGTCGAGGACCGGCTCAGCCATGGCGCACCTTGCCCGCCACCAGCCCGACGATCCCGCCGCGCGCGAACAGCACCACGCCGAGCAGGATGAAGCCGAGGAAGAGCTGCCAGCGTTCGGTGACGCCGCCGAGCGCGAATTCGAGCAGCACGTAGAGGATCGCCCCGGCGACCGGGCCGAACAGCCGGCCGGTGCCGCCGAGGATGACCAGCACGATGAGTTCGCCCGACATGTGCCACGACATCATCGACGGGCTGACGAACCGGTTGAGGTCTGCATAGAGCGCGCCGGCGACGCCGGTGATGACCGCGGAGATGACGAAGGCGGCCAGCCGGACGCGGAACGGCCTGATGCCGACGGCGGCGACCCGCTTCTCGTTCTGTCGCGCCGCCTGCAGCGCCAAGCCGAAGCGCGAATTGGCGATCCGCCAGATCAGCGCGAGCACGGCCATCAGCAGCACGTAGCAGACGACGAAGAAGCCGGCGGGGTTGGCGGTCGACAGGCCGGGAAAGGCGTTGCGCACCGTGATCGACAGGCCGTCCTCGCCGCCATAGGCGGGCCAGGAGATCGCGAAGTAGTAGATCATCTGGGCGAAGGCCAGCGTGATCATGATGAAGTAGACGCCGCTAGTCCTAAGGCTGATCGCGCCGATCGGCAGGGCGACGGCCGCGCACAGCAGCGCGGCGACCAGCCAGACGACCGGCATCTGGTCGGACGCCGGCAACAGGCCGAACAGCGGTTCGGCGTTGAAGGCGTGTACGGCGAGGATACCGGCGACGTAGCCGCCGACGCCGAAGAAGGCGGCGTGGCCGAAGGAGACCAGCCCGCCCAGGCCGAGCGCAAGATTGAGGCCGGCGGCCGCGAGCGCGAGGATCGCGATGCGGGTCGCCAGCGCGACGTAGAACGGCTCGTCGAGCGCGTAGGCGGCCAGCGGAACGGCCAGGAGCAGGATGGCCAGCGCGGCGTTGAAGGCGGCTTCGCGCGACATCGTCAGGCCTGCGCCGAAAACAGGCCCTGGGGCCGGAACGCCAGGATCAGCGCCATCACGACATAGATCGACATGGAGGCGAGCGCGGCGCCGATGCCGGCCGCCTGGGCCGGCCCGATGACCGCGGCGAGCATGGGCGGCAAGAGCACGCGGCCCATGGTGTCGGTGACGCCGACCAGCAGCGCGCCGACGAACGCGCCCTTGATGGAGCCGATGCCGCCGATGACGATGACCACGAAGGCGAGGATAAGCACCGGCTCGCCCATGCCGACCTGCACCGACTGCAGCGCGCCGACCATGGCGCCGGCAAAGCCGGCGAGCGCGGCGCCGAGCGCGAACACGACGGTGTATAGCGTGCCGATGTCGACGCCGAGCGCGCCGATCATCTCGCGGTCGGATTCGCCGGCGCGGATGCGCATGCCGAGCCGCGTCCGGGCGATCAGGAAGTAGAGGCCGACGCCGACGCCGAGGCCGGCGATGATGATGGCGAGGCGATAGACCGGATAGAACACGCCGCCGGGCAGTTCGACCGCGCCGCCGAGTTCGGGCGGGATGTTCAGGTAGAGCGGGAACGAGCCGAACAGCCAGCGCGTGCCCTCCGAGAGGATCAGGATCAGCGCGAAGGTCGCCAGGACCTGGTCTAGGTGGTCGCGCGCATAGAGCCGGCGGATGACAGTCATCTCGACGATGGCGCCGAGCGCGGCCGCCGCCGCCAGGCTGGCGGCGAGGCCGAGCCAGAACGAGCCGGTCGCGGCAGCGACGGCCGCGCAGGCGAAGGCGCCGACCATGAAGAACGAGCCGTGCGCCAGGTTGATCAGCCCCATCACGCCGAAGATCAGGGTCAGCCCAGCCGCCATCAGAAACAGCATGACCCCGAACTGGACGCCGTTCAGCAGTTGTTCGATCAAAAGGGCTGTTTGCAAGTTCAACTCGGTCGTGAAGAGCTACGGAGGCAAAGCCCTCTCCCCGTCCTTCACGGGAAGAGGCAAGGGGTGACGGGCGGCGCCTGCGGCGGAAGAGCGTCCGGGCGCGACATGCGCGCTGGCCCTCCCCGCCCGCCGGCGCCTTCCCCCCGCGATAACGGGGAGAAGGAAGCCCTAGAACTTGCACTCCGCGGCGTAAGCGTCCTGGTGGTCGGTGAAGCTGGTGGCGATGATCTTGTTGGTCAGCACGCCGTCGCCGTCCTTGATCACTTCGCGCACGTAGAAGTCCTGGATCGGGTGGTGGTTCGTGTTGAACTTGAACTTCCCGCGCACCGAATCGAAGTCGGCGGCCGCGAGCGCGGCGCGGAAGGCGTCGGCGTCCTTGACGTCCGCCTTGGCGGCGGCCGCCGCCAGCAGCGTGCCGGTGTCGAAGGCCTGCGCCGCATAGGTCGACGGCAGGCGGTTGTATTCCGCCTTGAAGGCGGCCACGAATTCCTTGTTCTTCGGGTTGTCGAGGTCGGGCGACCAGGACGCCGTGTTCTTCGCGCCGAGCGCGGCGTCGCCGATGGCGGCGAGCACGTCCTGGCTGAACGAGAAGCCCGGGCCCATGACCGGAATGCCGACGCCGGACTGCGCGTACTGCTTCATGAAGGCGATGCCCATGCCGCCGGGCAGGAAGAAGAACACCGATTCGGCGCCCGACGCGCGGATCTGCGCGATCTCGGCGGCATAGTCGGTCTGGCCGAGCTTGGTGTAGACCTCGCCGACCAGTTCGCCCTTGTAGTAGCGCTTGAAGCCGTTCAGCGAATCCGTGCCGGCCGGGTAGTTCGGCGCCAGGATGAACATCTTCTTGATGCCCTGGGTCTCGGCGTAGTTGCCGGCGGCCTCATGGAAGTTGTCGTTCTGGTAGGCGACGTTGAAGTAGTTCTTGTCGCATTTCGCGCCGGCGAGCGGCGAAGGACCGGCGTTGACCGAGATGTAGAACTTGCCCTGGGCGACCGCGTTCGGCACCACCGCCATGGCGAGGTTCGACCAGATGATGCCGGTCAGCACGTCGACCTTGTCGCTCTGGATCATCTTGTCGGCGATCTGCACGGCGAGCTCGGGCTTCATCGCGTCGTCTTCGGTGACCACCTCGATGTCCTTGGTGCCCGACAGCTTGAGCGCCAGCATGAAGCCGTCGCGCGCATCGACGCCGAGGCCCGCGCCGCCGCCCGACAGCGTGGTGATCATGCCGACCTTGACCGGCTCGGCGAAGGCTGCGCTGGACATTCCGAGCGCAAGCGCGATCGCGGTTGCTGCAAAACTGGTCTTCATTCCGCTCTCCCATTTTCAACGAGCGGCCACACTGCCGAAAAGCGGGAGGATTGAAAAGCCCGGAAACGGCTGACGCAGCGGTCGCGTGCGCATGTCGGCTCCCGCGACCGCGCCGCTCGGTGCGCGTCGCCAAGGGCCACGCAGGGACTGCCACCGCATCGGCGCAATTTCCGGCCGCGACGGAACCTTGGCGCGCCTTTCGCCGTTTCGTCGAAATCCCTCACTGCAGAGAGACCACGCCATGGCAGACAACACACGGACATCCGGCGACGAGCTTTCCGCCGAGATCGCCCATCTCCGCCGCGAACTGTCCAACCTGAAGGCCGCGCTTTCGCAGCGGGCGGGCGACATCGCCGAGGGCGCCGGGCGCGCCGCAGACGCGGTCGTCCAGCCGATCCGCAACCATCCCGGCGCCGCCGGCATGCTGTTCGGCGGGCTGCTCGGCCTGATCGCCGGCCTGGCGATCGGCTACGCCGCGGCCGAACAGCAGCGCCCGCGCCGCTGGCACGACCGGTACTGGTAGCGGACGGGCGGCGACGGTTTCGGCACCGGTGGCCTGTCGAACCCGCCAGGATTTATGTCGGACCCGATAAGGCCTAAGATTGGCGCTCAGGTCGAAAGCACGACCGGCGAACCGATGGAGAAAACGGCATGAGGAACACCGTTGTCGTCGTCATGGCATCGCTTGCCCTGTTTGTTGCGGGCTGCTCGCAGGAAGCCTCGAAGGCGCCCGAAGCGAAATCCGAGGCGCCGCAGACCAGTGCGCCCGCCGCGGAGCAGCCGGCAGCGACCGATCAGAAGCCGCAGCAAACTGCCGCTGACACCGAGACCGTCACCAACAATGCCTGCCTCGCCGCCGCGAAAAAGGAGACCGGCGAAGCCGACATTGCCGTTGCGAGCAACGAATTCTCGGAAGCGAATACGCTGGTCATGCTCGAAGTCGGCGCACAGAAGGCGCCGTGGCGGTGTCTCGTGTCGAGTGACGGCACCGTTGCCGAGCTTTCCTTCCAGGGCAACGACGGCGACGGCGTCCCCGAAGAGCAGCAACCGGCTTCGGATGTATCCCAGAAGGCCATCGACGCCTGCCTGGCTGCCGTGGCGGGCCAGACAGGAAACGCCGACGCGAAGGTCCTGAGTTCGGAGTTCTCGGAAGCAAACTCGATGGTGATGATCGGCGTTGGCGAGCAGCAGGCTCCCTGGCGCTGCCTTGTCTCCAATGACGGCGCCGTTCAGGAAGTCATGTCGCAAACCAACGAAGGCAACCTCTAGGACTAGGCGTCATATCACCCGGGAAGGGGAAGAAGGGGAAGCGATGAACCAGCCTCGGAAAATCATGGCAAGCTTGGCATTTGTTGCACTGGCGGCGCTGGCCGGTTGCGAAACCTCCGATAGCACCGCGCCCGCCACCCCTGCCGGCAATTCGGCCGAGGCAGCGGCANAGGGTCTCGACAATGGAAAACGCGGTAGGCACGGGAATGGGCCTGATCATTGCCCTGCTCATTCTGGTTGTGTTTGGGGCGATTGTCGGCTGGCTTGCCGGCCTGGTTGTCAAAGGAAGCGGCTACGGTCTGTTGGGTGACATCGTCATTGGTATCGTCGGCGCCAACATAGCCGGATGGCTGTTTCCGATGATCGGCATCCCTGTCGGTGGCAGCGTCCTTGGTCAGATCATCGCTGCGGTCGTCGGAGCGGTAATCCTGCTGCTGGTCATCAAGGCAATCNTAGGCGTCATATCACCCGGGAAGGGGAAGAAGGGGAAGCGATGAACCAGCCTCGGAAAATCATGGCAAGCTTGGCATTTGTTGCACTGGCGGCGCTGGCCGGTTGCGAAACCTCCGATAGCACCGCGCCCGCCACCCCTGCCGGCAATTCGGCCGAGGCAGCGGCACGGCAGGCGTGCCTGAACGCCGTGAAGAAGGAAACCGGCAACGCGCAGGCGTCCGTCGGTTCATCGGAGTTCTCGGAGGCGGGCACCAAGGTGATCGTGGCTGTCGGTCAACAGCAGGCGGCCTGGGAATGCATCGCCTACAAGGACGGCTCGACATCGCGTCCGATGTCACTGACGAACGAGGGCGCGCTCTAGCGAACGCTTGAAGGCGCAAAGATGCGTGGCGGATTCCGAGCGTGAAGGTGCGATGGCGCGCTTGCTGTCTCTTGCCCTGATCGCCTTTGCGGCGCTCTATGCGCTCGCACTGGCCGTCTACCTGATCGGCACGTTCGGCTTGTTGGGTGCCGATCGCGATCCGCTTTCCGGCGTTTTCCTCATTCCTTTGGGTCTTCCGTGGAACCGGTTCGTGGACGCACTTCCGGAACGCTTTTGGCCGTGGCTCGCCGCGGCTGCACCCTTGGTCAACCTCGCGATACTTTGGCTTTTGCGCGCCATGGCGCTTGGAAGAACCGGCGTGCCAAGGTGAAACCGGCAGCCCACCATTTCGGAACAGGAGGAAACCTCTGGTGAAAAAACTCGCACTGCCTACCACAATCGCAATACTGGGTTGCCTCTGGGGCGGGCAGGTGTCGGCTCAGGAGAGCGTGAGGATCAGGTTCGAGCCCGGCTCAACGAGCAGCGAGATCAACGGCACGATCAAGGGCCATGAGTTTATCGACTACGTTCTGGGCGCCCGTGGCGGGCAAACCATGGTCGTTTCGCTGGCTGTTACCGGGACCAATGGCCATGGTTCAGCGTATTTCAACATCCTGCCGGCGGGACAGGATTACGGCGGCCCCTACGTCGGGAGCACGGACGATGATAGTCGAGCCGAGATAACAGTGCCCTCCGACGGAGACTGGGCCATCCGCGTGTACCTGATGGGAAACGATCGGGACGCCGGCAAGACCGTCGGCTACTCGATCAATGTGCTCATCAAGTAGCGCCGAGTGGGATTGCAGAGGCCGCAACCGCTTGCCTTGCAGGCGAAGAGCACACGTCTGAAATTCCCCACGGTGCCAGGCTTGCGCCAGGCGCATCGTCGGCGAGGCGGTGCCCCCGGCACGGACCGCCCGCCGCATGCCTAGTCGATGGCTTCGGCGGCGACGATCCGGTCGTAGAAGGACATCTGCCGCCCCAGATAGGCTGACCCTTCGTAGGAAAGGTGAGCACCGTCGCGGAATACCAGTACATCGCCTGTCCTCGCGCTGCACGCCCGCTCGTCGCAAAGGACTTCGGCGATATCGATGACAGCGACGCCGAGCCCATCCAGCAGTTCCATCACCTTGGCGCGTTTATGTCTGGCTTCCGGGGAGAGATTGCAACGCTCCGAGGATATGCCCAGCCACACTGAACGGGCCAGGCAGGTTCCGATCTCACGTCCGTCGACGGGCGGCGGCATGAAGACCACCGGCGTCAGTCCGTTGGCGCGCAACAAGTCCAACGTGTCCTTGAAATGGGCGCGCGCCAACTCCGGTCCTCCCAAGACCCTCTCGCCGCTGGCCAGGAGCTGGGTGTCGCCGTCCAGGTAGGCGTGGAAGGGGGAGCCAAGGACGGCAAAGCGCAGCGATTTCGTGCTCCGGACGTACGACTTCACCGCCTCCGTGAATCTGAGACACCTTTCCGGCCAGTCGCGGGGATAGCCGGCAGGTATCGGAGCAATCCCGAAGAACGGGCCGCACGCGCTCTTGGTGAACTGCGCAATTCCGGCGGCGGGGTTGGATGCGACGATTCCGGGCACCAGGTGCATGGCGAAGGAATCGCCCCACACGAGAATTTCCGGCTCTCCGCTCGTCGTGCACGTGTCGGGCACCGGAAGTTTCCCCTCGCAATCGGCGCTGAGACCGAAGTTGATGCGCATCCGTTCGCTGATGCCCGCCGCCTGCGCGGTAGCGCCTCTCGTCTGGCCAAGGCCGTTGGTCAGGTCACCGATCAGGCCGATGGCGATTGTCAGCGCGCACGCCGCGCCAATACCGATGACAATCTTGCGCGTGTCGACGACGACACGGTTGCGGCAGGGTTGTTCGACCCAGCGCCATGATGCGTAGGCGAACGCGAAGGTCAGGGCGATTAGCGACAGATAAATGGCGTCGGACACGTCGCCCATGAGCCGAATGCGCGCAAAGGCGAACAGAGGCTGGTGCCAAAGATAGACGCTGTAGCTGATCAGTCCGACGGCGACCAACGGCGACCATGAGAGCAACCGGGCCGCGAAGGTTCGCGGGTCGCCGACGGCCAGGAACATCGCCGTTCCAAGTACGGAGGGAAGCGTATACCAGCCCGGATAATGCCCATCTCCGTCGAGAAGAAGTACGGACAGGACGATCAGCACCAGGCCTCCCGTGGCGCAAAGCTCGGCCATCGCGCGCCCTCTCGGCTGGATCGCCGACATGGCGACAACCGATCCGATCGCAAGTTCCCAGAAGCGGGTTGGCAACAGGTAGAAGTTTGCGGCTGGCGCAATGGGGCCAAGAACCAGCGCGAGCAGGAAGCTCGATATCGCGAGCAACGCGACCGCCGGCAGTCGAAACCGTCCGAACAGGATCAGAAGAAGCGGAAACACGATGTAGAATTGCTCCTCCACACCCAGCGACCAGGTGTGCAGGAGCGGCATCAGCTCCGCTTGTGCGGCGAAATAGTCTGCCTTCTGCCAGAAATGAAAGTTCGAAACGGAAAGCGCCGTTGTGTAGAGGCTCTTCGAATAGTCGTTGAATTCGGACGGAAGCATCCACACCCATGCGAACGGGATGGTTGCCGCGCACATGACGAGGAGGGCCGGAGCGATCCGGCGAAGCCTCCTCAGGTAGAAGCTCCACACCGAAAACCGCCCGGCGGACAGATCGGCCACGATGATGTTCGTGATCAGGTAGCCACTGATGACGAAAAAGACATCGACGCCGACGAATCCCCCTGAAAAGAGAGTGAAGCCGGCGTGAAAGAAGAGGACTGGCAGAACCGCGACGGCGCGCAGGCCATCCACCTCTGGACGGTATTTCATGCTTATGCGCCCTGCTCGCCAGCGGACATGCGGCCCGCAGACCATTCTATGGGCGTCGGTTTGCAAGCGCGCATCTTCTGGACGACCCTTCCATGCGGCCGGCGTGAACTGATCGACACACTGAAGCTGAGGCAGGAATGGTGCTGCCAGAGAGGATTGAACTCTCGACCTCTCCCTTACCAAGGGAGTGCTCTACCACTGAGCTACGGCAGCAACGCGCGCTCTGATAACCGCAACGCCCAACGATTGCAAGGCGTCCCGCGCGACACTGTGGAGCGGTCGAGAAATGGCGCGACCGCGCCGCATCGACGAGGCAACGGCCGTCGGCGCGCGCCGGGTCGCCGCTCGCTCCCGGCGACACAGCGATTGTAGCCGGCGGCATGTCCGTCAGGCTCCGTGCTCCGGCGCTCTGCGAACCGGTCGCCCCTGCCCGCACGTGATCGTGGATTTTGCATTTGCATTATCATACTAATGTTAGTACAATATGAACACTGCTGGTTCCTGTCCCTACAATGGCGAGGCAATTTACAACCAACAGCCCTTGTCGCCAGTGACGTCCGAGCAGTGTAGCTGAATCACTCTGGAGGAGAAAACATTGGTCAAGTCCGCACGCCTTACGGCGCTTACCGCCTCGCTTCTGCTGGCGGTATCGAGCCTCGCCTACGCCGATGCCATCAAGATCGGCGTCAACCAGCCGCTGACCGGCCCGTTCGCCGCCTCGGGCACCTACATCGTTGATGGCGCCAAGCTTGCCGTCGAGGAGATCAACGCCAACGGCGGCGTCCTCGGCGAGAAGCTCGAGCTCGTCATCGAAGACAACAAGAGCAATCCGACGGAAGCGGCGGCGGTGGCCGAGAAGCTCATCGTCAGCGACAAGGTTCCCGTGATGATGGGCGCCTGGGGCTCCAGCCTGACCCTCGCCGCCATGCCCAAGCTCATGCAGTACCAGGTGCCGATGCTGGTCGAGACGTCGTCGTCGTCGAAGATCACCAAGCAGGGCAATCCCTACGTGTTCCGCATCTCGCCGCCGTCCTGGGTCGAGGCCGAGCTGTTCAAGAAGTACCTGCCGCAGCTCAACATCAAGAAGGTCGACTTCCTCGCCATCAACAACGACTGGGGCATCGGCACCGTCAAGGACTTCTCCGAAGCGCTCGGCAAGGAAGGCATCTCCGTCGGCCTGACCGAAATGATGGATCAGGGCGCGCAGGACCTCAGCGCCCAGCTGTCCAAGATCAAGGCGTCGGATTCCGACACCATCATCGTCACGACCGCGGTCGAGCAGCTGACCCTCCTCCTCAAGCAGGCCGCCGCTCTCGGCATCACCAAGCAGATCGTCACCACCGGCGGCTCGCAGAATCCCGACCAGCTGATCGACCAGGCCGGCGCGGCCGCCAACAACACCCAGCACATGGTGTTCTTCGCCCCCTGGTTCCCGGAAAAGACCGCGCATCCCGAACAGGCGAAGGCCTTCATCGAAGCCTGGATGAAAGCCGGCCACAACAAGGCCGGCCTGACGGAAAGCTATCGCGGCTACGACGGTATCCAGGTCATCAAGGCAGCCATCGAGAAGGCCGGCAAGGCCGAGCCGGAAGCGATCAAGGACGCCTTCTGGCAGGTCGAAGTCCCCGCGCTGAACGGCACGGTGACCTTCACCAAGGACGGCCCCGAGGGGCGTGAAAGCGGCCAGTACATGACCAACGGCACGCTCATCAAGATCGTCGACGGCAAGATCGAGCCCGCCGGTTCCTGATCCGGCGCCGCAGTCCGTCGGCCGCGCTCGTCAGGCGCGCCGGCGGAACAGATCTCCCACCCTCTGGCCCGGCCCCTGGCCGGGTCCTTTTTTCGTCTGGCGGTCGGGTGCGCTCGCCGGCCCGCGCGCCCCCCAGCAACAACGCGACGATGTGGGGAGACGAAGAACCGGACTAGGCGTTGTCCAGCGTCACGGCGAGCCCCGCCTTGATGCGGTCCATCACCACCAGCGTCCGGAATCGCTTGACGTTGTTGTTGCCGAAGAAGAGCCGCCGCGTCAGCGCGTCGTAGGCGCTCATCGAGGGCACGGTGACTATCAGCACGAAATCCGCCTCGCCGGTCACATAGTAGCATTGCTGCACCTGCGGGTCCGCGGCAAAGCTGCGCTTGGCGGCGTCGAGCAGGTCCAGCCGCTCGCTCTCCACATGCACCTCCACGACGATCGTCAGCGGAAGCCCGACCCGCAGCGGATCGACGACCGCGAAATTGCCGACGATGACCCCCTCCTCCTGCATCCGGCGAATCCGGCGGTGCACGGCCGCCGGCGAAAGGTTGACCCGCTCGCCGATCACCCGCTGCGGCGTGCCATTGTCCTTCTGCAGGATGTCCAGGATCGCCAGGTCGAAGGAATCGAGTCGGCCGCCCTCTGACGAATCTCCCATAATGCGCCTCGGAATTGCAAAATTCTTTCGATTACGAGCCTGAGATAGAAGCAATAGCGCTGTGCAAACGCAATAGAATTTCGCAAGCCAACATCAAGGAGAATGCGGTGCTGATCGCCAACAAACATCCCGACCACGGCCTGCCGCTGGAGCCGGCCGACGCTGAGACGCTGAGCGTCGCGGGGGCCAGGATGGTCTCGCGCTTCCTCACCTATCGTCCGAACCACAAGCCGACCCCGCTGCATTCGCTGGCCGGCCTCGCCCGCGAGACGGGAGTCGCATCCATCCATCTCAAGGATGAAAGCCACCGCCTCGGCCTCAACAGCTTCAAAGCGCTCGGCGGCTCCTATGCCGTCATCCGCCTGGTGCTGGAGGAGGCCGGGCGCAAGCTGGGCCAGCCGGTCGATATCGCCGAACTGCAATCGCCCGCCGTGCGCGCGGTCGCCGCCCGCATGACGTTCGGCTGCGCCACCGACGGCAACCACGGAAAATCCGTGGCGGCCGGCGCAAAGCTGGTCGGCGCCAAGGCCGCCATCTTCGTGCACTCGGGCGTATCGGACGAGCGCGTCGCGGCGATCGCCGCCTTCGGCGCCGAGATGATCCGTGTCGAAGGCACCTATGACGATTCCGTCGCCGAAGCCGAACGCCGCTGCGCCGAAATGGGCTGGCTCGTCGTTTCCGACACGTCGTGGCCCGGATACGAGCGCATCCCCGCGCTCGTCATGCAGGGCTACACGTCGATGCTGAGCGAAGCGGCGGAAGCCCTGCCGCAGACGCCGACCCATGTCTTCGTGCAGGCCGGCGTCGGCGGCCTGGCGGCGGCCGTCGCCGGGCATTTCGACATCCTCTACGGCAGCGACCGTCCGCGCTTCATCGTCGTCGAACCGGACCGTGCCGCCTGCATCTTCGAGACCGCCAGGGCCGGCCATCCGGTCAAGGTCGCGCATGACGAACCGACCATCATGGCGATGCTCGAATGCTACGAGCCTTCGCTCGTCGCTTGGCGCATCCTGTCGCGCAAGGCCGACGACTTCATGACCATCGGCGAGGAAGACGCCGCGGCGACCATGCGGCGCCTGGCGCGCCCCGCCGCCGGCGACCCCGCGGTCGTCGCCGGCGAGAGCGGCGGCGCCGGACTCGGGGGCTTCCTGACGGCGGTCGCGGATCCGGACATGCGGGCCAGGCTCGGCATCGACGCGCAGTCGCGCATCTTCGTCATCAATACGGAGGGGGCCACCGACCAGGGCCGCTACGAGGCGATCGTCGGCACCGCGCCCGCAAGACTTCTCGAGATGGCATGACCTGGCGGCCGGGAGGCGCCCCCTCCCGGCACGCTGCCGCCTGCTTCAGGCGGTCTCCAGCCCGCGCGCCGCCTTGCCGGCCGGCTTCTGGTTGAGAAGATCGACGCGCAGGGCGAAGCAATCCTTGTGATAGTGGATGTTGGCCACGTAGATGGCGATGCCCCTGTCGTCCACCAGGACAAGCCTGCAATCGGCGGTCGGCTCGCCGAGGCCGATCTTCAGCAGTTCGGCGGTTTCCGGATCGGCCACCCCGATGGTCAGCGTCTGGTACGCATGGACGATCTTCACTTCCTTCATGTCGACGATGATCGGCAGCGCCGCCCCATGCGTGAAGCGCTGCCGGTCGCGCGCGAACAGATCCTGCGGCAGATGCAGGTTGACGACCGAGAACGGCTCGCCGTCATTGTGCTGGACGCTGCGCAGGAAGGTGTACTCGGCGGCGGCCGTTCCCTCGTTCTCGTCGAGTTCCGGCAGGACCACGTTCTCCTCGATGTGAACCCGCTCGAGGACGTTGTCCTTGACCAGCGAAACCATCGTCTCGAAGTCGTTCGCCAGGTTCAGCCAGCGATTGTGCTTGGGCTTGCCCGAGACGAAGGTGCCGCGTCCCTGCTGGGCATTGACCAGGCCCTCGTCGCGCAGCAACTCGATCGCCTGGCGAATGGTGACGCGAGCCACGCCGAACTCGGCCTCGAGCTCCTCCAGCGTCGAAATCTTGTCGCCTTCCAGCCAGTGCCCCGTCTCGATCCGCTGCCGCATCACCGACGCGACCTGGATGTAGAGGGGAATCCTGCTGCGATCATAAAGGGATGAAAGTTTTTTCATGGTCTATATGTACGGTAGATAGAATGAAAGTACCAGTGCCGGGGCCCGGCATTCGCGTCCTTTGCATTGAATTGATGAAAGATGCACCCGCAACCTGCGATGGATGTTCCGCAGGGTCATGCAGTATTTGTGCACAGATGGTCGCAGTCAATATGGAGAAGCGCGCCGCCTGATCGGCGACGCGCTTTCGTTCATACCTTGCCGGCCGGTCAGTTGCGCCGGAAGAGCCGCGCGAACAGCTGCTTGAACTGGCCGACAATGACCGAAGACATCAACGAGCCGGCGTTGAATTCGGCGGCCACCGGCGCGGAATCGGCGCTGCCGCCGCCGGCCTGGTGCGCAAGCCTGGCCTCCAGGTTCTGGACGAACACGCCAATCAGCCGGTTCGCCACATCCTGCACGAGGCCGGACCGGCTGAACTGCGCCAGCACCCCCGACAGCGTGAAGCCGATCGACACGTCGACGCGCGTCTGTCCAGGCTGGCCGGCTTCCTTCACCGCATAGCGGATCTGGCCCCGCGTCGCGGAATTGCTGCGCTTGTCGTTGCCCGTCCCGTCGATGGTGCCGGTGCGGGTCGCCTCGTCCCGGGTGATGTCGGCCGCGCCATGGAACTCGGCCGAGATCGGCCCGACCTTGACCTTGATCTGGCCTTCCACATGACCGTCCTGCGGCGGCCCGTCGAGCGACGCGCCGGGCAGGCAGGCGGCGACTTCATCGACCCTGCCGAAGAAGTCCCACACGACGTCGGCGGGATGCGCCACCGCAAAGCTCTGCTCGAACGTGGTCTGCGGCTTCCAGTTGTCGTCCTTGCGCGCGGCGGCGCGCGGCTGGCCGGCCGCTCTGGCCGCTGGCACTACGCCGGTACTGGCCTGGCCCGCCGCCGCCCTTGCCGTCGCGGCGTTGCCCGATCCGGCAGGGCCGAGGCGGGCGCGCCCGCCGCCCGGAATGGCTGCGATGCCGCGTGCGCGCCGGTCCGCGACGACGCCCTGGATCGCCCGGACGATGCCCACATAGCCGGTGCAGCGGCAAAGATTGCCGCTCATCACGACCCGGATGTCGTGCTCGCTCGGCGCATCCATCCGCAGCACCACGTCACGTGCGGAAACAAGCATGCCCGGCGTGCAATAGCCGCACTGCAGCCCGTGCTCCCTGGAGAACGCGGCCCTGAGTTCCGTCGCGATCTCGTCGTCGTCGAGGCCCTCGACCGTCGTCACTTCGGCGCCTTCGCAGGCTGCCGCGAAGGTGATGCAGGAACGCGTCGGAACGCCGTCCACCAGGATTGTGCAGGCGCCGCAGACGCCGTGCTCGCAACCGATATGCGTGCCGGTCAGGCCATTCGTCTCGCGCAGGAAGTCGGCAAGATGGGTGCGTGGCTCGCAGGCCGCGTCGACCGGCTTTCCGTTGATTGTGAGATGGATCATGCTCATGCCGAACCTGCCTGCTGAATGGCACGCCGCAACGCGACGACGTGAATCTGGCGATCGACCGGATCGCTCATTCCTCCGGCGTCGAGCATCTCCGCCGCCAGCCAGCTGTCGAAATCGCCGCTCGACCCCTTCGACGCCGCCTCGCCGAGGAGCCGCCGCGCGTCGGCCACCACGATCGGTCGGCTTTCCGTGGCGCCGAAAACGGCGCGGCTGACGTCCCGATCCGGATCGACCAGGAACGCGCCGATGGCATGGGCGAATTCGCCCGTCTTGCGGCAACTCTTGTAGTAGCCCCAGCGGGCGGCGGCGCCGAGCCTGGGAACCGTGACCGAAACCAGCATCTCGCCGGGCCGGAGATCGGCTTCCAGCGCCCCCAGCATGTAGTCCTCGACGGCGACGCTGCGGCTCCTCCCCGAGCCACGCAGCGTCACCGTCGCGCCCAGCGCCGAGAGGATCGATATCCAGTCGGCCGAGGGATCGGCATGGGTGATGCTTCCGCCGATGGTGCCGCGGTTGCGCACCGCGCGGTAGGCGATGCCGGCGGCGACCGCCGGCAGGGCGCCGCGAGTCACGTCCGGCACGCGCCTGTCCTCGATGTCCGCATGCGTGATGCAGCCGCCGATGACGATGGCGTCGGCGGTTTCCTCCACCTGCCGCAGTTCCTCGATACCGGTGATGTCGACCACCAGGTCGGGCTGCACCAGCCGCATGTTGAGCATCGGCCCGAGCGACTGTCCGCCGGCCATGATCTTCACGGTGCGGCTGTCGTCGGCGATCAGCGGCAGCACGTCGGCCACGTCGCTTGGCCGCGCATAGTCGAAATTGACGGGCTTCAAACCAGTTCTCCCTGCGCGCTTGCGTGCCCGGCAGCGGCCAGCCTGCCTGCCTTGCCGATGGCCTCGAGCACCCGGCGCGGCGTCATCGGCGTCTGCGTCAGTTCGACGCCCAGCCCCTTCAACGCATCGTTGACGGCGTTGCCGAGCGCGGCGGGAGGCGCGATGGCCCCACCCTCGCCGAGGCCCTTGACGCCGAACTCCGTGTAGGGCGCCAGCGTCTCCATGTGATCGAGCCGCGGCGCCGGCACCTCTGTCGGTCCCGGCAGCAGATAGTCGGCGAAGGTCGAGGCAAGCGGCTGGCCGGAGGCGTCGAAGTTCATCTCCTCGTAGAGCGCGGTGCCGATACCCTGCGCCAGGCCGCCATAGATCTGCCCGTCGACCACCATCGGGTTGATCAGCTTGCCGCCGTCCTCGACGATCACGTAGTCGAGGATCTCGATGTCGCCCATTTCGGGATCGACGGCGACGACCACGGCATGCGCCGCGTAGCTGAAGGTGCCGCTGTCGCGCACCGGCTTGTGGCCGATGGTCGCCTCTAGGCCGCGCGGATCGACGCCGTCGGGCAGGTTCTGCGGCAGTCGGTACCAGGTGTGCGCGATCTCGGCGAGCGACACGCTTCCCGAAGGTCCGACCACGCGGCCGTCGACCAGTTCCACCTGGTCCGGCCTGGCCTGCAGGAGATGGGCGCCGATGCCCTTGGCAAGCTTGGCGATCTCGCGCGAGGCGGTTGCCACCGCGCCGCCGGCCATGACCGCGCAGCGCGATCCCCAACTGCCCGTCGAATAGGGCGTGTACTCGGTGTCGCCGTGCACCAGCTTTATCTTGGCGACGTCGATGCCGAGGATCTCATGGGCGACCTGCGGAAGCGTCGTTTCCATGCTCTGGCCGTGGGAGTGGACCCCGACCCGCAACTCCAGGCCCCCGTCGGGCGTCATGCGCGCCGTTGCCTGCTCGTGGCCCGGCACCATGGGAATGCCCCAGCCCGCATAGACGGACGTGCCATGCGCGCCCTGCTCGCAATAGATCGCGTGGCCGACGCCGATCAGCCGGCCGTCCGGCTCACCCTCCCGCTGCCGGGCGCGGATCGCCGGCAGGTCGATTGCCGCCATGGCGCGACGGAGCGCCTCTGGATAGTCGCCGCTGTCGAAATGCTTCTTGGTGATGTTGTCGAACGGCATCTGTTCGGGCCGCACCAGGTTCTTCAGCCGCACCTCGTGCGGCTCGAGGCCGGCCTCGCGGGCGATGGCGTCCATCACCAGTTCCATCGCGTAGCAGACGCCGGTACGCGCCACGCCGCGATAGGGCAGGATCGGGCACTTGTTGGTCGCGACCGACCATGTGCGGCAACGATAGGAGGGAAAGTCATAGGGTCCGGGCAGGATGCTCGCGACCTGCGCCGCCTCCAGGCAAGCGGAGAACGGGTAGGATGAATAGGCGCCCGAATCGACGGTCGCCTCGCAGTCGACGCCGAGCAGCTTGCCGTCGCGATCCGCATAGCCGGTGATGATGTAGTGATGCTCGCGGCAGTTGGCGCCTGCCGTCAGGTGCTCGCGGCGGTCCTCGATCCAGCGCACCGGATGGCCGCAGCGCATGGCATACCAGCCAAGGCAGATATCTTCCGGCAGCAGGATGCCCTTGTAGCCGAACCCGCCGCCGACGTCGGGCGAGACGATGCGAACCTGGTGCTGGCCAAGCCCGAGGCACTCCGCGAGCCCGGTGCGCACGATGTGCGGCATCTGGCTGCCGGTGTAGAGCACGAGCTGCTCCATCCGGTTGTCCCAGACGGCGACCGTCCCGCGTCCTTCCATCGGCGCCATGCTCTGCCGCGCCGTGGAGATCTCGCGCGTGACCTTGATCGGCGCGTCGAGCGCCGCTTCGAAATTCACGTCGACGAAGGTCTCGAGAAAGACGTTGTCGCCCCATTCCTCGTGCAGCAGCGCCGAACCCGGCTTTCGCGCGGCCAGCATGTCGTGCACAGCCGGCAGTTCCTCCAGATCGAACTCGACCGCCTGGATCATGTCTTCCGCCTTGGCGCGCGTATCGGCAACGCACATGGCGAGCAGTTCGCCGACCTGCCGCACCTTCTCGAAAGCCAGCACCGGCTGGTCGGAGGGCTTGAAGCCGGCAAGCCCGGAGACTGCGCGGATCGGCTTCACGTCCTTCAGGTCCCCGGCGAGGACGACGCGATCCCGCAGCGCATCCGGCACGTGAACGCCATTGACGCGCGCATGGGCAAGCGGCGAGCGCACAAAGGCCACGTCCTTCAGGCCGGGCAGCCGGATGTCGGCGACGAACTGTCCGCGCCCGCGCAGGAGCCTGTCGTCCTCCTTGCGCAGGAGCGAGGCCCCGACCCCCTGCCCGTCCGCCTTGGGGTCGGTGACGCCCTGTGCAGCCATGTTCAATTCCTCCTGCTCCCGACAGATCCGGCTCGACGATTGCGCGCGATCGTCATCGCTCAAACCTCATATCAGACTATTACTAGGATGATAGCATGACACTGGCCTGGAGATCATTGCGGCAATCTCGCCCAGGCCGGATCCGGTGCGGACGCATGCCCGCACCGGAGCATGTCAGGCCTGCTTCACCTCCACGCAAAGCTGCGTGATCGACTGCTTGGCGTCGCCGAACAGCATGTTCGTCTTCGGCGAAACGAACAGGTCGTTCTCGACGCCGGAGAAGCCCTTGCCACGGCCGCGCTTCAGCACGATGACGCTCTTTGCGTCCTGCACGTTGAGGATCGGCATTCCGTAGATCGGCGAGCTGCGGTTGGTGCGGGCGGCCGGGTTGACCACGTCGTTCGCACCGATCACCAGCGCCACGTCCGCGTCGGAGAACCGCTCGTTGATGTCCTCCATGTCGAACAGCTTGTCGTAGGACACGCCCGCCTCGGCCAGAAGCACGTTCATGTGGCCGGGCATCCGGCCGGCGACCGGATGGATGGCGAAACGCACGTCGACGTCGCGCTTTTCCAGGAGGTCGGCAAGCTCGCGCACCTGATGCTGCGCCTGCGCAACCGCCAGCCCGTAGCCGGGGACGATGATCACGCGCCGGGCGAATGCCAGCCGCAGAGCCGCATCGTCGGCATCGATCCCGACCATCTCCCCGGATGCCCCGGCCTGCGTCGCCTCCGGCCCGCCGGCTTCCGCCCCGAAGGCCCCGAACAGGACGTTCGCGAAGGAGCGGTTCATCGCCTTGCTCATGGCCATCGACAGGATGAAGCCGCTGGCTCCGTCGAGCGCGCCGACGACGATCAGGATGTTGTTGTCGAGGGCAAAGCCCGTCGCGACGGCCGCCAGGCCGGCGTATGAGTTGAGCAGCGAGACGACCACCGGCATGTCGGCGCCGCCGATCGGCAGGACCATCAGGACGCCGACGGCGAGGCCGATGGCCAGGATGGCGACGAAGAACGCGGTGTCATAGGGCGAGACGACCAGCCAGACCAGGCAGATGACGCCGATCGCGAACAGCGACAGGTTGAAGACGTTCTGTCCGCGGAAGGTGATCGGGGCGCCCGGCAGCAGTTCCTGCAGCTTGCCGAAGGCCATCAGGCTGCCGGTCACCGTCAGTGCGCCGAAGAACACCTCGAAGCCGAGCGCAACCGTCTTGCCATAGGTCAGCGTGCCCTCGTGAAATCCGTGCATGTATTCGCCGACGCCGACCAGCGTCGCAGCAAGCGCGCCGAACGCGTGGCTGAAGGCGATGCGCTGCGGCATGGCCGTCATCGGCACCCACATGCCGAGCGGATAGCCGATCACGCCGCCGGCGACGAGACCGACGATCAGCCACTCGTAGCTGACGATGCGCTGGTCGACGAGCGTGGCGCAGACAGCGACAAGCATGCCGAAGGCGGCCATCTGCATGCCGCGCCGCGCCGTCGTCGGCTGGCCGAGCGCGCGCAGCGCCAGCACGAACAGCGCCGCCGAGGAAAGATAGGCGAGTTGGATGCCGGTGGCGATCATGTGCTGGGTTGCTCCTTGGCTTCGAGCCGCGCCGGCTTGAACATGGCCAGCATGCGGTCGGTGATGAGGAAGCCGCCGACCACGTTGGCGGTGGCGCAGCCGACCGCGATCGTGCCGAGCACGGTGCTGAGCAGGCCCTGGTCGGCGCCGGCCAGCACCAGCGACGCAACCAGCGAGATGCCGGAGATGGCGTTGGTCGCCGCCATCAGCGGCGTGTGCAGCAGCGGCGGAATGCGGCTGATGGTCTGGAAGCCGACAAAGCCGGCGAGCAGGAAGACGAAGAGTTGGATGATTGCGGTGGACGTCATGGACGATCTCCAGATTGCGCCGGCGGTCCGGCGGCCGGCATCACGCCGGCCGGGGCCGCCGCCGCGTCAGTTGGGCTTGGCGCCGCCGAAGGCCGGGTGGACGATGGCCCCGTCACGCGTGAGGTTGGTGCTCTTGACCAGTTCGTCGTCCCAGTCGATGGCAAGCGCCGGCTTGTCGCGGTCGATCAGCGTGGAGACGAAGCTGTAGAGGTTGCGGGCGTAGAGGCTGGACGCCGTCGTGCCGATCTTCTCGATACTGGAATTGCCGATGATCTTGATGCGGCGGCCGGCATCCACGACCTCGCCCGGCCGCGATCCCTCGATGTTGCCGCCGCGCTCGACGGCGAGATCGACCAGGACGGAACCGGGGCGCATGCTGTCGATCATCGCCCTGGTGACGAGGCGCGGCGCGGCGCGTCCGGGGATCAGCGCCGTGGTGATGACGATGTCCTGCTTGGCGATGTGCGCGGCGACCAGTTCGGCCTGCTTGGCCTGGTATTCCCTCGACATTTCCTTGGCATAACCGCCGGAGGCCTCCGCCGCCTTGAACTCGTCGTCCTCGACGGCGACGAACTTGGCGCCGAGCGACGCCACCTGTTCCTTCGTCGCGGGCCGCACGTCGGTGGCCGAAACGGAAGCGCCGAGGCGGCGCGCCGTGGCGATCGCCTGCAGGCCTGCCACGCCTGCGCCCATGACGAAGATCTGCGCGGCCGGTATCGTGCCGGCGGCCGTCATCATCATCGGCAGAAGGCGCGGGAACTCGGCGGCGCCGTCGATCACGGCGCGGTAGCCGGCGAGGCTCGCCTGGCTCGACAGCACGTCCATCGACTGCGCCCGCGTGATGCGCGGCATGAGCTCCATCGCGAAGGCGCTGACCCCTGCCCCGGCCATCACCTCGAGCGACCCGTTCGCCTGATGCGGGTCCATCGTCGCGAACAGCGCTGCGCCCGGCTTGCAGGCTCGGATCACCGTGTCCTCGGGACGCCCGACCGCCAGGATGATGTCGGCGTCGCGAACCGCCGCCGCGGCGTCCGGCACGACACGCGCACCCGCCGTCTCGAAATCGCTGTCGGAGATGCCGGCGCGCGCGCCCGCACCGCCCTGCACCACGACCTTGCCTCCCAGCGCTTCGTACTTCCGGACCGTTTCGGGGGTGATCGCGACCCGTGTGTCGCCGTCGGTCAAAACCGCAATATGCATGACCATGTTCTCCTTGATGGACCCGGAGGCGAAGCCGGTAGCCGGCGCATCGTCCCCGGATGCAATTCCAATCTGACGTAAACCTATCTTGCAGTCAACCTATTTATAGTAAGATAGAATCAATAGACACAATTCCGTCGCCTGTCACCCCAATGAAAAAGGCGCCGCCCATGGCGACGCCTTTCGCTTTGCAGCCTGCATCGAAGGCGCGGTCAGGACGCCTTCTGCGCCTCGCTGTTGCACCAGTCGTAGATCGACAGCGCCATCACCTTGATCGAGGTTATGTAGTCGTCGATCGACACATATTCGTCGTTGGCGTGCATCACCGCCGTCGAGCCGGGACCGAAGATGACGGTCGGCGTCTCGCCGTACTGGTTCAGGAAGCGCGTGTCGGCCGCGCCCTGCCGGCCGCTGATGGTCGGCTGCTTGCCGGTGACTTCCGTGTAGGTCCGCGACACCGTCTCGACGATGGAATGGTCGCGCGGAATCTCGGAGGCCTGCGCGTCGTAGCCGACGAAGCGGACGACCGGCGGATGGTCCTTCATCCACGGGTCCGTGGCGGCCACCGCGGCGATCTTGTCGACGAGGCTCTGCTTGACGCCCTCGTGGTCCTCGCTCGGCACCGTGCCGATCGACCCCTTGAGCAGCGCCGTCGCCGGGAAGGCGCTCGGGTAGTTGCCGGCCTGGAAGCTGCCGATCAGGCACGGCAGCGAATCGATGGCGCTCGGATAGAGCGGGTGCGTGACGGTGGCAACGCGCTCGTCCTCCAGTTCCTGGACGGCCTTGCAGATCTTGTAGCCCAGCTCGATGCCGCTGATGCCGAGATAGCGCTGCTGCACGCCGGCCGGCTTGCCCTGGATCTCGATCTCGAACCAGATGCGGCCGATGCAGGCGGGCTGCACGTGCAGGTCGCTGGTCTCGCCCGAAATGCCGGCATCCGCCTTGTAGCCGCGGATCACCGTATCGAGCGTGCCGTGGCCGCTGACCTCCTCGTCGATGACGATGTTGATCAGCACGTCGCCCTTCGGCGTCAGGCCGAGTTCCTTCAGGTACTGCACGGCAAGCACGTGGCTCGCCACGCCGCTCTTCATGTCGCAGGAACCGCGGCCGTAGATGCGACCGTCCTTGATCGACGCCGACCACGGATTGTCGCTCCAGCCCTCGCCGTCGCCGACGGGGATCACGTCGGTGTGGCCGTTCAGCAGCAGCGAGCGGCCGCCGCCCGTGCCCTTCAGCGTGGCGACGATGTTCGGACGGCCTTCATAGCCGCGCGCCACCGGCCGGTAGCCGGGGTGCTTCTTCAGTTCCTCCCAGTCGGTTTCCCACATGTCGACCTCGAGGCCGACGCCGGCCAGGTAGTCATGCATGAACTTCTGGATGGCGGCTTCGTCGCCGGTCACGCTGGGAATGGTCACCATGTCCTGCAGCAGCTTGACGGCGTGGTCGCGCGAAGCGTCGATCTTGTCGATGATCTTCTGGCGGTTCGGGTCGGTCATGAAATTCTTCCGCATTCGAATGGACGGGATCCGCCGCCCGTTTCCGGACGGCGGAAATACTGGTCAGCCTGCCTTGTAGGCCTTGAGGCGCGGGATGATCTCCTTGGCGATCGTCTCGACCTGCTCGCGCTGGTACTTGTAGGGAACGAAGATGATCTTCTGGACGCCGGCGTCGATGTGCGCGCGCAGCTGCTCGACGCATTCGTCCACCGAACCCATGACGGCGCTCTCGCGGGTGCAGTCGCTGTGCTCGGGGAAGTCCCATTCCTTGTTCAGCCAGTCCATCATGTCGGCCTCGACCGCCTGCTTCGACTTGCCGATCATGATCGGCAGCTGCGAGGCGTTCTTCAGCGTGTCGGGATCCTTGCCCGCCTCCGTCGCGAAGTTGCGGATCTTGTCCCAGGACTTCTTGAAGTCCTCGGCGCGGTAGAAATAGGTCAGCCAGCCGTCGCCGACGGTCGCCGCCCGCTGCAGCACCCTGTCGACATAGCCGCCGATCAGGATCGGAATCTCCTTCTGGAACGGCTTCGGATACATGACCGCCTTGGAGATGTTGTGGTTCATGTATTCGCCCGTGACCTGCTCTTCCGTCCACAGGCGGCGCATGATCTCCAGGTTCTCGTCCATGATCTTGCCGCGTTGGTTGAACGGGACGCCGACCGCGTCGAACTCGCGCTTGTACCAGCCCGACGCCATGCCCATGACGAGGCGGCCTTCGGACAGCTGGTCCATGCTGGACAGCTGCTTGGCCAGCGCCACCGGATTGCGCAGCGGCAGCACCAGGATGCCCGTGCCCATCTTGATCTTCTTGGTGCGCGCCGCGATGCCGGTCAGCACCGTCAGCGAATCGATGATCGGGAAGTTCGGGTCGACGCCGAGCAGCATGTGATCCCATACCCAGACGGAATCGTAGCCGAGTTCCTCCACCCACACGCCGTAGTCGACGAGCTCGCGCGCGTTCGGCATCTCGGGGTAGGCTTTGAAATTGCGTGCGGCAACGCCGAACGTGTTGGACAGTTCAGTCATTCATTTACCTCCAGAAAAGTCAGGCCCGAATTGTCAGGCGATGAACAGGCGTTCGGAATCGAGTTCCCGAAGGACCCGCAGTTCGGTTTCGGTTGGTGGCTCGGTGATGGCGATCTCGGCGTCGAAATCGAGTGTGAAGCCGGTGTTGTCCTGGACTTCCTCGCGCGTGACGCCGGGGTTCAGCGCCAGCACCTTCATGCGCCGCGTGGTCTCGTCGAAGCCGAAGACGGCAAGCTCGGTGATCACGCGGAACATGCCGCCGGCCGGCAGGCCGCTGTCGCGCCGGCTGGTCCCGCCGCGGATGAAGCCGGGGCTGGTGATGAAGTCGACATGTTCGACGAAGCGGCGCTTCTCGTGCTTCATGGCGACGATCATGTTGGTCAGGCTGGAGATGTCGTTGCCGCCGCCGGTGCCCGGCAGGCGCGTCTTCGGCGCAGCCGGATCGCCGATGAAGGACGAGTTCAGGTTGCCGAACTGGTCGATCTGAGCGCCGCCCATGAAGCCGAGGTCGACATAGCCGCGCTGCAGCAGGAGCAGCACGTCCGAGCTGCCCAGCACCATGTTGGCGCGCCGCGTGCAGCGCTGGTCGTTGGTCGAGGGCGGCAGCTTGCCCGGCTCGACGAAGGCGCCGACGACGCCGCCCTCGAACAGGATCGTCAGCCGCGGGCAGTTGAGGCGCTGGGCGAGCGTCGCGGCGAGCAGCGGCGTGCCTACGCCCGCAAACACCACCATTCCGTCGCGCAGCTGCCGCGCGCTGAGGATCGGCAGGATTTCGGCTGCCGTGTAGTTTCGTGCTTCAGTCATTGTAGATGCTCCGGCCCCGCTGGCTTGCCTCGAGAAGTTCCTCCAAGCCGATCAGGGCGAGGTAGTCGTTCCACGATTTCGGCCCGTGGAAATACTTGTCGAGATAGGCCTGCATTCCCTCGATCGGGTCCGCATTGACCTGTTTCACGTAGGCTTCCATGTGCTTCATCATCGGCTCGTAGAGGCCGTAGCACTCGTGCGGCGCGGAACCGTAGGGCACCTCCACCACCGCATCGACGCAGAAGAACGGGATCTTGGTCTGGTCGGGCGCGCGGCGGATCTGGTCGTTGGAAACGATCCGTTCCGTCGTCAGGATCACCCGGTCGGCGGCAAGCGCCAGGTCGATGTCCATGAACTGCAGGCCGTCGATCTGCGCATTGCCGTAGGCGTCGCAGCGCTGGACGTGGATCAGCGCAACGTCCGGATTGAGCGCCGGCACCAGCAGCAGGCGTTCGCCGGTGAACGGACAGTCGATCTGCTTGCCTTCCGGGCGCTGTCCCAGCACGTCCGAGCCGAGCATCGCCCGCATCGGCAGGAAGGGTACGCCCATGCCGCCGGCGCGGAAGCGCATGCCGACGCCCATGTGGCTCCATTCCTCGTAGTTCTTGCCTTCCTTCTCGACGTGATGGCGCAACACCTTCGACAGGCCCCACAGGATTCCCTGCGCGAACCAGCTGGTGATGATGTGGTCCGACACGCCGGAGCCGAACAGCAGGTCGCCATCGGTCGAGACGATCGCCCGCGAGCAGGACAGGTTCTTGCGCTTCTGCCGGATCAGTTGCCAGATCATGGCCATCGGCGTGCGCGACATTGTCGAGCCGCCGACGCCGACCTTCATCCCGTCCTGGACGAAGGAGCCCGCCTCCTCGAGAGACATGACCTTCTCGCGCAGGCTCCTGTCGCGGCCCGCCATCTTCTCCCTGAGCCTGTCATAGGGCTCTACCTGGGCTTCATGCACAAACACTCTCCTTTTCGTCCGGCGCTACACCGACGCGCGTCAGTTCAAGCCGGCTTCGGCGTTGAATTCGTTGATTAACTGGTCCCAGGCCGGCGCGGAGGCAGCAATGCCGTCCCAGAACGCCTGATCCTTGCGCCGGTCGAAATCGTCGATCTCGACGCCCTGCTGCTCGACCCAGGTGTAGTAGCCGAGGTTGAAGATGCGCCGCCGCTCGCCCTGGTCCAGTTCCAGCACGTGCTGCGTCGTCAGGCCGGCGAGGTCGCCCAGGAACACGCGGTCGGCCTCGGCCGCGCCGAACCCGTCGGGGAAGAATTTGCGCCGCGCGCCGTCGGCCTCGGTCGCATACATGCGCGCGCTGTCCGTGGCGATCGTCATGATCACGTCGTCGGGGCCATAGTTCATGTGGCGGGCAAGCTTGATCGCCGCGGCGATGTTGGCGAAGCCCGAGATGCCGATTTCCGAAAACGCGGCGATCGCGTCGGCGTCGAGGCCGGTCTGGCGCAGCACCGCGGCCCTGCCCTCATCGCAGCTGAACAGCAGGTTCAGCCGGTCGGTCACCTGGTCCGAGACGGCGATCACGAAATCCGTGTTCATCACGTTGTGGATCAGCGGAATGTGCTTGTCGCCGATGCCCTGGATGTTGTGCTCGCCATAACCGTTCTCCAGCATGGTCGGGCATTCCAGCGCCTCGACGGCGGCAATGCGCGTCCCGTGAAGCGCCTTCAGGCGGTCGCCCGCGGCAATGGTGCCCGCCGAGCCGGTTGCCGAAACGAACGCGGCAAGCCTCGTGCGGTCGGTCTTGCCAGGCAGCGCCGCATAGACGGCATCGCAGGCGGTTCCCGTCACCACGTGGTGCGCCATGTAGTTGGAGAAGGCGGAGAACTGGTTGAGGATGACGTTCCGCTCGTCCAGCGCCAGTTCATGGCACTTGTCATAGATTTCCTTGACGTTGCTCTCCGTGCCGACCGTGCGCACGATGTGCGACGGGTCGGTGATCCAGCGCTCCAGCCAGTCGTAGCGCTCGCGGCTCATGCCCTCCGGGAGAACGGCGACGCCGTCACAGCCCAGGATGCGCGAGATCGCCACCCCGCCCCGGCAGTAGTTGCCGGTCGACGGCCAGATCGCGCGGTGGCGCGCCGGATCGAAGCGTCCGGTGACCAGCAGGCTGACCAGCCCGGCATAGGCCGGCAGGACCTTGTGGGCGCCGATCATCGGGAAATGCGATCCGAGGAGCACCACGATCGGGGCGGAAACGCCCGTCAGCGCCGGCGGCAGGGTGACGCTCGCGGGAACACCGGTGCGGCTGCGCCTGTCGGCGGCATTGAACCAGTGCACTCGCCAGAGATTGGCCGGATCGGGACTGTCCGGATCGACGCCCTCCAGGCGCTCAAGCGCCCGGGCCGGAAACGGTGCGAGACCGGCAAGCTCGGCAAAGGTCGGCAGGACCAGCCGCGAGGCGCGCGTCCGCTCGACGGCGGACAGGCGTATGGCGGCATCGACCACTTCGGCCCTGTCGACAAATCCGTTCCGCGTCTCTGCCATGACACCCTGCTCCTCCTTGGCCGCCATTCCTCAGCAGCCAAGTGAGACTATCATACTAATAATAGTATGTCTACTTGATGATAAGAATTGCCACAGCCCTTCTGGCGCGGGAAAAATTGGGCCGCCGCACACCATCAGGATGCGCGGCGGCCCTCTAAATCGTTGACTTCACGTATCTATTCGGCCCGGTCAGGGAACGGCCCAGGACGGACCTCTAGTGGACCCCGCCGACCTGGAGCACAGGCGCACCCGCCTCGCGGGCGCTTGCCGCGGCAAAGGCACGCTCGCGAATCTCCGCGCCGGCATTGCCGTAGAGCGTATTGCGCAGGCGCGGCAGCCTGCCTGCGGACACGATCATCCGTTCCATTTGCTGCGGCGTCATTTCCTGACCGAAGCTGGCGCCGGCGGAACGCGAAATGCTTTCGTCCATCAGCGTGCCGCCGAGATCGTTGACGCCGGCGTTCAGGCAATGGCGCACGCCTTCCGGCCCGAGCTTCACCCACGACGCCTGGATGTTGGTGATGTGCGGATTGAGCGCGAGCCGCGCCACCGCGTGCATCAGCACCGCTTCTCGGAAGGTCGGGCCGGGCCGCGAGCGGCCCTTCAGATAGATCGGTGCTTCCATGTGCACGAACGGCAGCGGCACGAACTCGGTGAAGCCCCCGGTCTCGATCTGCAGGTCGCGCACCCGCATCAGATGGCGCGCCCAGTTCTCGTAGCGGTCGATGTGGCCGAACATGATCGTCGCCGTGGAGCGCAGACCGAGTCCGTGCGCTGCGCGCATCACGTCGAGCCATTGCTGCGTGTTGATCTTGTCGGCGCACAGATGCTCGCGCACCTCGTCGTCGAGAATTTCGGCTGCCGTACCGGGCAGGCTCTTCAGGCCCGCCGCCTGCAGGCGGCCGAGGAACTCGGCGACCGGCAGGCCGAGCGTCTGCGCGCCCTGCGACACTTCGAGCGGCGAGAAGGCATGCAGGTGGATCTGCGGCACCGCGCCGCGCACCGCTTCGCAGATGTCCAGGTACTTCTGCCCGGTATAGGAGGGGTGGATGCCGCCCTGCATGCACACTTCGCTTGCGCCGCGGTCCCACGCTTCGCTCACCCGGCGCGCCACCTCGTCCATGCCGATGTCGTAGGGACGGCCGCGCAGGTTCTCGCTGAGCTTGCCCTTCGAGAACGCGCAGAACTGGCATTTGAAGTAGCAGATGTTCGTATAGTTGATGTTGCGCGTGACGACGTAGCTGACCACGTCGCCGTTCACCCGGCGGCGCAGTTCGTCGGCGGCCTGGCAGACGGCGGAGAAATCGTTGCCGCGTGCCCGGAACAGGCGCACGATCTCGGCCTCGCCGAGCAGCGCGCCGTCCTGCGCCTTGTCGAGGATCGCCTGGATGTCGAACCGCGCCCTTGCCGGTATAGGGGGCTTTACCAGCGCGGCGTCGGCGGCAGGCGGCGCGTCCTGGCGGCCGGGGCACCAGCTGTCGCTGCGCGGCCAGCCATCGGCGTCGATCAGGTTGTAGAGTGGCGTGCGCATCTTCTGGTCGACCCATTTCAGCGCATGGCGCGCGTGGGACGGGTAGATCGCCAGCCGCTCGGTCAAAAGCTTGCCCGCCCCGGCCGTCGCCCGTGCCAGTTCCTCCAGATGCGGCCAGGGCGCCTCCGGGTTGACGTGATCGGGAGTGACCGGCGAGACGCCGCCCCAGTCGTTGATGCCGGCGCCGACGAGTTGCTGCAGCGCGCCCGGGCTGAGATTGGGCGGCGCCTGGATGTTCATCTCCGGCTCGAACAGCAGCCGGGCGACGGCGATGGTCCACAGGTGGTCGTCGAGGGTCGGCGCGTCCACATCGTGCATCAGCGTGCCCGGCTTCGGCCGGAAGTTCTGCACGATGATCTCCTGGATGTGCCCATGCGCATCGTTCAGGTCGCGCAGGGCCAGCAGCGAATCGATGCGCTCCTCGCGCGTCTCGCCGATGCCGATCAGGATTCCCGAGGTGAACGGGACCGCGTGCTCGCCGGCGCGCTTCATGGTGTCGATGCGCGCCGCCGGAATCTTGTCCGGCGAACCGTGGTGCGGCTTTCCCTTGCCGCACAGCCGCTCCGAGATGGTCTCGAGCATGATGCCCTGCGATATGGACACCGGGCGCAGCGCGCGAAAATCCTCGTCGTCGAGCAGGCCGGGGTTGAGATGCGGCAGCAGGCCGGTCTCGCGCCAGACCAGGTCGGCCATTTCCGCCAGGTAGGAGAGCGTGGTCTTGTGTCCCAGCGCTTCGAGTTCCTCCCGCGCGATGCGGTAGCGAAGCTCCGGCTTGTCGCCCAGCGTGAACAGCGCTTCCTTGCAGCCTGCCCGCTTGCCCGCCACGGCAATCGCGAGGACTTCGTCCCGCGTCAGGAAGGCCCTCTCGCCCTTGCGCGGCGGGTGCGCGAACGTGCAGTAGTGGCAGACGTCGCGGCAGAGCTGGGTCAGCGGAATGAAGACCTTGCGCGAATAGGAAACGCGGTCGCCATGCGCCGCGTCGCGCCGCTGCGCGGCGGCGGCAAGCAGCGGTTCGAGGTCCGCGATGTCGATCAGGCCCAGCGCCTGGTGGCGATCGAGCCGCCGGTCGAGCGGAAAGTCCTTCAGCAGCGTTTGCGCTGTCATGGCTGCAACTCCTCCTTCAGCCATGCCGTCGCCGGCACGGGGTTGTCTTGCGCCAGGCGTCGAACAAACGCCCGCGTGCGCGTCGCGGCGCCGCCTTCGGCGCTGCAGAACAGATCAGATGAAACGTCGATGTCGTGCCCGGCGCCTTCCAGGTGAAGCACCCACGGCGCGATGCCGGCGGCTTGCGCCAGCGCCAGGTGACGCGAAAAACTGTCCGGGCCGAACGCCGTCTCCATCAGGTTGGACGGCCTGATGCCGAGCATGTTGGTGCCGCCGTCGCGCAGGGCCGGCACCAGCACCAGGGCGTGTGCGTCGAGCGCTTCGGCGACGGCGTCGACCTCCGCCGGGCTCAAGAAGGGCACGTCGCCCGGCACGACGATGGCGCCGTCGCATTCGCGGCCGAGGAGCCATTCGAGCCCCTGCCGCACCGCCTCGTTGGTGCCCGCCTCCAGCCGGTCGGGCACCACCGCGGCGCCGATCCCCTTGGCCAGCTGCATCGCCTGCGCATCGTTGGTGACGACGACGATCCCGCTCAGCCGTTCGGAAGCGACAAGCACGTCGAACACGTCGCGCAACATCGCATCGGCGAGTTCCCGTCGCTCGGCCGCGCCCAGCAGCAGCGACAGGCGGGATTTCGCCCGGTCGAGCCGCTTGACGGGAACGATGGCCCAGTAGCCGCTCATGTCGCCGCCGCCTTCGCCGCGGCCAGCCGCAGCGCGAAGCCGAGCGCCTCGCGGGCAAGCCTCTCGCGGTCGTCGTCGGTCGACATCAGTGTGGCGGTGGCATGGGTCGGCCCGTCGATCGCGCCGCGCTCTGCGGCATCGCCGCTGTCGATGACGAGGCCCGAGACCAGGCCCCGGTAGTGATCGCCGATCGCCATGTTCGTCGCCGCCAGGCCGAGTTCGGCCATGATCTTGCCGGTCGGCCCCTTGACGGCCTTGCCGCCGATGATGGGCGACACCGCGACGACCGGCGCGCCGGCGTCCTGCAGCAGCCGCCGCATGCCCGGCACCGCAAGGATCGGGTCGATGCTGAGGAACGGGTTCGAGGGGCATATGACGACCGCCTCGAGCCCGGGATCGCCAAGCGCCGCGCGAACCTGCGCCGTCGGCTGCGCCTTGTCGGCGCCGTCGAAGCGGATCTCGCGCACGACCGGCGCGCATCGGCGTTCGACGAAGTAGCGCTGGAAGGGCAAGGCGCCTTCCGGGGTCACCACCGTCGTGCTCACTTTTTCGTCGCTCATCGGCAGGATTTCGGCCTCGATGCCGAAGCGCTTCGCGAACGCGGCGATGATCCCGGTCAGCGGAACGCCGGCGCGCAACTGGCGCGTGCGCTCGACATGCAGCGCCAGGTCACGGTCGCCGAGCCGGAACCAGGTCTCCGCGCCGAGATCCTCCAGCACGCTCATGAAGTTCCAGCTCTCGTCGCCGCGCCCCCAGCCCAGTTCCCGGTTGGCAAGCCCCGAAAGCGTGTAGAGCACCGTGTCGAGATCGGGCGATATGTGCAGGCCGAGATGTTCGAAATCGTCGCCGGTGTTGACGACGACGGTCAGCCGGTCGCCCAGGATGCGCGCCAGCCCGAACGCCAGCTTGGCGCCGCCGACGCCGCCGCACAGCGCAACCACGCGCCCCTTCGTCGTGATGGTCGAGGCAGCCGCGGTCATCGGAACATGTCCCGCTTCCTGTCGCGGATGAGCGCCGCGGCTGGCCGTTCCGGCGCTGTCGAGCGAAAGCCGCGAATGAGCGCTGCGGGCATGGCCTCGGCGGCCTGCCCCATCAGCAGCGATGCGGCCGAAGCCAGTTCGTCGGCGGTCGCGATCTCCGTCACCTTCAGTTCGCGACCGAACAGGTCGACCGCGCCGACGCGGTCGACCAGCGACGGAATGCCCGCGGCGCCGATGGCCACCCCGACGACGCCGTTGCGCCAGGGGCGGCCGAAACTGTCGTTGATGACGACGCCGACCGAGACGCCGTGCGCGGCGTCGAGCCGGGCCTTCAGCGCCGCCGCCGAGCCGTCAGGATCGCGCGGCAGGAGCAGCACGCGCCCGCCGCCCTCGCCGTGGCTGATGTTGGATTCGTCGATCCCGGCATTGGCCATGACCAGGCCGAGCTTGTGCGCGGCGACGATGACGTGCTGGCCGACCTTGACCAGTTCGTCGGATTCGCCGAGCACCACCTCGACATGGCGCGGGTCCTTGCCAAGTTCGGCGGCCAGTTCCCGCGCCCTCGCCGAGGGGGTGACATCGTCCAGGTTGACGTAGCGGCCTTCGGCCTTGGACACGATCTTCTGCGCCAGCACCAGAATGTCGCCGTCGGCCAGCGCCAGCCCGTTGTCGCGCAAAGCCGCTCCGATGATCGTGGCGAGGTCGTCGCCAGGCTCGATCAGCGGAATTCCGGCCAGCGCATGAAGGGAAACGGGCTGCACGGTCTCAGGCCTGCGCCGCGTCTTCCAGGCCGGTGATGGCAATGCCGGCGCCGAGCACCTTGTACTGGCGGTTGATCCAGATCAGCACCGAGGTCAGCGCTTCGGCGGCGGCCGAGTTGGCCAGCGAACCGCCGCCCACGCCGCGATTGGCCACCGCGCCGGCAAGCGTGATCACCTGGTCGCGGGCATCCTTGTCGTCGCTGAAAACCAGCACGTCGCAATCGGCGCGGCCGCCCTTGTGCAGCTTCGCCGCGCCCACGTTGTGGAAGGCGGAGACCACACGCACCCCCTCGCCCAGCAGGTCCTGCGCGATCTGCGCCGCGGATCCCTCCTCCGGCAGCTGAACCCTGGAAACCTTCGGCGGGACGAGCGGCACCGCCGCATCGACGAGGATCTTGCCCTGCACGGCGCCGCGGATCTCCTCGATCGAAGCCGCGTGGTTGGAGAACGGCACCGCGAGAATCACGATGTCGGCGGCTTCCGCGGCCCCGACATTGGTCAGTCCACGAACGCCGGCGCCCAGCTGCGCCGCCGCATCCGCGGCCTTCTCGGCCGAGCGCGAACCGATCACCACCGCATATCCGGCATTCGCCCAGGCGCGGGCGAGGCCCGATCCCAGGTCTCCGGTTCCCCCGATAATGCCGATGACGGGTTTCGACGTGTCAGCCATAAGTTTCCTACCTCACTCGTTTCTGGAGAGCGATCGGCGGCGGTTGCTTGCGCGACCGGGATGCCATCGATCAGCCTACTCGAAACATACTATGTTTAGTAAGATAGTGCAAATAAAATTGCAGGTGGCACGGGAATTGTCCACCACCAACGCGCAAGGGCCCGAAAACCGGAGGTCTTCGGGCCAATGGCTTGCAGCGGTGTGGGGGCGCGCAGGCGCGCCGCGCGTGGTATCAGGCGTGTACCCCGGCCCCCAGATACGCTTCCCGCACATGCGGGTTCTTGATCAGCTCCTCGCCCTTCCCTTCAAGCACCATCGAGCCCGCTTCGAGCAGATAGGCGTAGTCGCACATGTCGAGCGCGGCAAAGGCGTTCTGCTCGACCATCATCACGGTGGTGCCCGATTCGCGGATGCCCTGGATGATCGAGAAGGTCTGCTCGACGATGTTGGGCGCAAGTCCGAGCGACGGTTCGTCGAACATGATCAGCTTCGGTCGCGACATCATCGCCCTGCCGATGGCCAGCATCTGCTGCTCGCCGCCCGACAGCGTACCGGCCACCTGCTTGCGCCGCTCTGCCAGGCGCGGGAACAGCGCGAGCACGCGGTCGAGATCTTCGGCGATGCCCTTCGCGTCGCGACGCAGATAGGCGCCGATCTCCAGGTTTTCGAGAACGGACATTTCACCGAACACGCGCCGCCCCTCCGGGCAATGGGCGATGCCCTTCGCCAGGATGCGGCCGGCGGCCATGCTGGTGATGTCCTCGCCGTCGAAGATGATCTGCCCGGAGGCCGCCGGCACGAGGCCGGAAATGGCCCTGAGCGTCGTGCTCTTGCCCGCGCCGTTGGCGCCGACCAGCACCACCAGCTGCTTCTTGTCCACCTTCAGCGAGACGCCGTCGAGCGCCGTCACCTTGCCGTATCGGCAGACGAGATTCTTGATCTCAAGCATTCTTGACACCTCCTCCCAGGTAGGCCGCGATCACTTCGGGGTCGTTCTGGATCTCGGAAGGCGTGCCGTTGGCGATGATGCGCCCGTAGTTGAGCACGACGATGCGGTCTGAGATCTTCATCACCATCGGCATGTCGTGCTCGACGAGCAGGATCGTCATGCCCTTGGCTTTCAGCCGGTTGAGCAGGTCGATGAAGCGGCCGGTTTCCGACGCATTCATGCCGGACACCGGTTCGTCCAGGAGGAGCGCGCGCGGGTCGGCGGCCAGCGCCAGGGCGACGCCCAGCAGCCGTTGGTCGCCGTAAGGCAGGCTGCCGCCCATTTCGTCGGCTTCATGCTCGATGCCGACGAGGCGCAGTATCTCCCACGCCTGCTCGCGCAGCGCGGCCTCCGCCTTGCGCTCGCCGGGCAGCCCCAGGAGCGTCCCGAGCAGGTTTGGCGCCGTGCGCCGGTGGAGACCGATCAGCACGTTCTCGAACACCGAGATCTTCTCGAACACGCTGGTGCGCTGGAAGGTGCGCACCAGGCCGAGGCCGGTCACCTCATGCGGCTTCAGCCCATCGAGCGAGGTTCCGCGGAAGCTCACATGGCCCTTTGTCGGCCTGTGGAATCCGGTGATCACGTTGAAGGCCGTGGTCTTGCCGGCGCCATTCGGGCCGATCAGGCTGACCAGTTCGCCCTCGCGCACCTCGAAGCTCATGTCCGAGATCGCCACCAGGCCGCCGAAATGCACGGCCACATGCTCGACCGCCAGGATCGGTCCGGATGGTTGGGTGTGTGCATTCATCACGAGTTGACCTTTCCCGAACCTGCCATGGCCAGCGTCGAACCGCCTTGCTCGATCTTGCTGCCTGCCGAGCCGTTCTTGCGGTTCGGCTTGGCAGCACGGTTGAACCAGCGCTCGATCGCCGGAACGATGCCTTCGGGCAGAACGAAGACGACGAGGATCATCAGGACGCCGTACAGGATCCACTGGACCTCGGGGCCGACATAGTTGCGCAGGAACACCGGCGCGAGACCGAAGATCAGGCCGCCCACCAGCGGACCGGCCAGGGTGCCCTTGCCGCCCGTGATCACCATGATGACCATCGTCACCGTATTCAGGAACATGAAGATCATGGGATCGATGATCTGGATGTAATGGGCGTAGAGACCGCCGGCGAGACCGGCCAGCGCGCCGGAGAAGATGGCCGCGAGGACGAGGTACTTGGTCACGCTGATACCCACCGACACCGCCAGCGTCTCGTTCTCGCGCAGCGCGATCATGGCCCGTCCATAGGGCGACTCAACCAGCCGCTTGATCAGGAGATAGGCGAGCGCGATCAGGACCAGGACCAGATAGTAGTTCTGCGCCTTGCCCCACAGCGTCACATAGCCCGTCCATTCGAAGCCGAGCGTGAGCGGCGGAATGCCGGGCAGGGCCAGCGGCCCGTTCGTCAGTTCGACCCAGTTGAGCGAGACGAGGCGCACCACCTCGGCGAAGCTGATGGTGACGATGACGAAATAGGCGCCGCGCACCCGGAAGGCGAGCTTGCCGATCAGGTAGCCGCACAGCCCGGCGGCCATCGCGCCGAGGATGAGCCCGACAAAGGCGGGCCAGGGCTCGTGCGTGATCTGAAAGCCGAACACCGAGAGGCTGAAGCCCAGCGACGTCAGCGCGCTGACATAGGCGCCGATGCCGAAGAAGGCGACATGACCGAGGCTGAGCTGCCCGGTGTATCCGAGCAGCAGGTTGAGGCTCATCGCGGCCAGCATGAAGATGCCGGCAACGACGAGGGTGTGCAGATAGTACTGGTCCTGCAGCCAGAGCGGCACGGTTGCGAAGAACGCAAGCGCGACAAAGGGAAAGACCTGTTTCATCCGACGCGCTCCGCCCGGGCGAACAGACCCGTGGGTTTGAAGAGAAGAACAATGATGATGATCACGAAGCCCATCGCGTCGCGGTAGCCGGACGAGATGTATCCGGCGCCGATCTCCTCGGCGAAAGCCAGGATGAAGCCGCCGATGGCCGCTCCCGTGATGTTGCCGAGCCCGCCGAGGATGACGATCGCGAACGCCTTCAGCGATGCCAGGTCGCCCATCGTCGGCGTCACCACGAAGACCGGTCCGAGCAGCGCGCCGGCGGCGGCGGCCAGGGCCGAGCCGAAGCCGAAGGTCATCGTGTAGATGGCATTGATGTTGATGCCCATCAGCGCGGCCGTGCTGCTGTCCTGGAAGGTCGCCCGCATCGCCTTGCCGATCTTCGTCCGGTTGATGACGATGTAGGTGGCCGCGATCAGGATCAGCGCGATGATCAGCACCATGACGCGCAGCCACGAGACCGACACCGGCCCGATTACGAGCGGCGCCTCAGGCAGCGGCGAATTGATCGACTTGGCGATGCCGCCCCAGCTCAGATGCTCCAGGTTCTGCATGACGATCCACGCGCCGATCATGATCAGCATCGTCGTGTCGATGTCGGCGCCGCGTTTTGGGCGCAGCAGCGTGAACTCGATGATCGCGCCCAGCACCATGCCTGCGGCGATGGCGAAGGCGATCGAGACGAAGAAGTTCATGCCGATGATGGTGGCGAAGAAGTACATCATGTACGCGCCGAACGCGTAGAGTTCGCCATGCGTGAAATTCACGATCCTCATGATGCCGAAGATCAGGGTCAGTCCGATGCCGAGAAGGGCATACGTACCTCCCATGATGATCGTATTGACGAGGTGCTGCAGCAGCTGATCCAATACTTCTCCTCCCTGCGTTCCTGTTCAAACGGCCCTCCCGCTCGCGGCACGAAGCCTGAACGCGAAAGGGCGCCTGTTCCTCCAACGCGACTGAGCGTCCGCGCTCGGTCGCACAACCTTCGGCATCTGAAGGAAACCCACAGCCAATCCCCCCTCACCCTCGGGTTTTGGCTTTACGTCTGGGCCCCAGCGCCTGAACATCGCAGTCAGCACAAATCGGATGCAGCCTGCTGCAGATTCGTGCACATTGTTGTTATCTTCACATCATTCCAATATTAATATCATTCCTCGCGGCGGTTGGCAACAAGCCAGGTGGGCCGGTCACCATTTTGGACGGCCATCCACGCGTAGCGGCCCTTGAGGCGCCAACGCGAGGAGCAAAGCCAGCGCAAAGCGCGGCGATGCAGGACATCACGGAGAGCCAATTGCCGCCGCGGGCCCGGATCGGCACGCCTGCCCTTCACGCAGGCCGCCACGCCCGCTAGTCTCGGCGCATGTGGAGCGTGACATGGTGAAGGCAGGCGACGCGACCGGCGCGGGTGCGGCGGGCAAGAGCGACCGCAAGGCCCGGCTGGCCGAGGAGCTGCGCGCCAACCTCCAGCGCCGCAAGGCGCAGGCGCGCTCGCGGCGCACCGGCGGGGCGGACGAGCGGCCGGAAGGGCTCGGCGTGGCCGACAGGCCGGAAGCGGACGCCGAGGAGTGACGAGGCGCCGGCCCGCGGCGCCGGCAAACGTGCATCAGCTGTTCCTTGAACCGATTGAGACGATGGTTTAGAGGGGCCGTTCAGACCAGAGCCGGAGCGCCGGCGGGGGACATCGCCATGGACAGCATCAGGGTAAAGGGCGGCAACGAGCTCAACGGCCGCATTCCGATTTCCGGCGCCAAGAACGCCGCGCTGCCGCTGATGATCGCCTCGCTGCTGACCGACGACACGCTGACGCTGGAGAACGTCCCGCACCTGGCCGACGTCGAGCAGCTCATCCGCATCCTCGGCAACCACGGCGTCGACTATTCCGTGAACGGCCGCCGCGAGAAGCAGCAGGAAGGCTATTCGCGCACCATCAACTTCACCGCCCGCCAGATCGTCGACACCACCGCGCCCTACGAGCTGGTCTCCAAGATGCGCGCGTCCTTCTGGGTGATCGGCCCGCTGCTCGCCCGCATGGGCGAGGCAAAGGTGTCGCTTCCGGGCGGCTGCGCCATCGGCACGCGCCCGGTCGACCTGTTCCTCGACGGCCTGCAGGCGCTCGGCGCCGATCTCGACGTCGAGAGCGGCTATGTCATCGCCAGGACGAAGAACGGCCGGCTGACCGGCAACCGCTACGTCTTCCCGAAGGTTTCCGTCGGCGCCACCCATGTGCTTCTGATGGCGGCGTCGCTGGCCAAGGGCGAGACCGTCCTTGAAAACGCCGCGCGCGAGCCGGAAATCGTCAACCTCGCCGAATGCCTGAACGCGATGGGCGCGCGGATCACCGGCGCGGGCACCTCGACCATCACCATCGAGGGCGTCGATTCGCTGTCGGGCGCGCGCCACCGCGTCATCCCCGACCGCATCGAGACCGGCACCTACGCCATGGCGGTGGCGATGACCGGCGGCGACGTCGTGCTCGAGGGCGCGCGCGCCGACCTGCTCGAGCGCGCGCTCGGCACGCTGTCGGACGCGGGCGCCGAGATCACCGCCGTCGACGACGGCATCCGCGTCAGGCGCAACGGCAACGGCCTGCGCGCCGTCGATGTCGCGACCGAGCCCTTCCCGGGCTTCCCGACCGACCTGCAGGCGCAGTTCATGGGCCTGATGACGATGGCCAACGGCCAGTCGAGGATCACCGAGACGATCTTCGAGAACCGCTTCATGCACGTGCAGGAGCTGGCGCGGCTCGGCGCGCGCATCTCGCTCGCCGGGCAGACGGCGATCGTCGACGGCGTCTCCCGGCTGAAGGGCGCGCCCGTCATGGCGACCGACCTGCGCGCCTCGGTGTCGCTGGTCATCGCCGGCCTCGCGGCGGAAGGCGAGACCACGGTCAGCCGCGTCTACCACCTCGACCGCGGCTTCGAGCGCCTCGAGGAAAAGCTCGGCAATTGCGGCGCCATCGTCGAGCGTCTCTCCGGCTGACCGCCCGGAAGGCCCCCGTCCCCTCCCCGATCGAACCGCGGGCAAAGCCCGCCGCGTCGTCACGCGTGCTCGGCGATCACCGCCAGGAAGGCCGGGCCGTAGCGGTCGAGCTTGGCATCGCCGACGCCTGATACCTCGGCCATCGCGGCGCGCGACGACGGTCTTGCCGCCGCCAGCTCGACCAGCGTCCTGTCGTGGAAGATCACGTAGGGCGGCACGTTCTGCAGGCGCGCGATCTCGGTGCGCTTCTGCCTCAGCGCCTGGAACAGGTCCTGGTCGGCCTCGCCGACGGCCGCCTGCGCGGCGCCGCGCGCCACCTTGCCACGCCTTGCGCGCGGCGGCGGCGGCACGCGCAGCATCAGCGCCGGCTTGTCGCGCAGGAAATCGCGGCCGGCGGGCGCGATCGACAGGCCGCCATGTCCGGCGAGGTCGACCTCGACCAGCCTCAGTGTGATCAGCTGGCGCAGGATCGCCCGCCATGTGCGGTTGTCGTGCTCGCGGCCGATGCCGAAGGTGGAGATGCGGTCGTGGCCGAACTGGGCGATGCGCTCGTTCTCGACGCCGAGCAGCACGTCGACCACATAGGCCTGCCCGAAGCGCTCGCCGGTGCGGTAGATGCAGGACAGCGCCTTCTGCGCCGCGATTCCGCCGTCGAACAGCTTTGGCGGCTCGGCGCAGGTGTCGCAATTGCCGCACGGCCCGGCATGGTCGCCGAAATAGGACAGCAGCACCCGCCGCCGGCAGTCGGCCGTCTCGGCCAGCCCCAGCAGCGCGTCGAGCTTCTGGCGCTCCATGCGCTTGCGCTGCTCGGGCGCGTCCGATTCCTCGATGAAGCGGCTGCGCAGCGCCACGTCCTCGGAGCCGTAGAGCATCAGCGTGTCGGAGGGCAGCCCGTCGCGCCCGGCGCGCCCGGTCTCCTGGTAGTAGGCCTCGATGCTGCCCGGCAGGTCGAGATGCGCGACGAAGCGCACGTCCGGCTTGTCGATGCCCATGCCGAAGGCGATGGTGGCGACCATGACGACCGCCTCGCCGCGCTGGAAGCGCGCCTGGTTGGCTTCTCGCGCGGCCTTGTCCATGCCGGCGTGATAGGCGAGCGCGTCGTAGCCGAGGCCCTGCAGCCAGGCGGCCGTCTCCTCGGTCTTGCGCTTCGACAGGCAGTAGACGATGCCGCTCTCGCCCTCGTGCCGCTTCAGGAAATCCTTCAGCTGGGCGCGCGGATTGTCCTTCTCCTCGATGGCGTAGCGGATGTTGGGCCGGTCGAAGCCGGCGATGAAGGCGTCGGCCTCGTCGATGTCGAGATGCGACAGGATTTCCTGGCGCGTCGGCTCGTCGGCGGTCGCCGTCAGCGCCATGCGCGGCGTGCCGGCAAAGCGTTCCGCCAGCGCGTCGAGCTGGCGATAAGACGGCCGGAAATCATGCCCCCATTGCGACAGGCAGTGCGCCTCGTCGATGGCGATCAGCGACAGTCTTACCCCGTCCAGCTGCTCCAGCACGCCCGGCCTGAGCAGCGTCTCGGGCGCGACGTAGAGCAGGTCGAGGTCGCCGCCATGGATGGCGCGCCAAAGCGCGCGCCGCTCGTCGCCGGGCAGGTCCGAATTGAGCGCGGCGGCCCTCACCCCGGCCTGGCGCAAGGCCGCCACCTGGTCGGCCATCAGCGCCAGCAGCGGCGAAACGACCAGCCCCATGCCGGGCCGCACCATGGCGGGGATCTGGTAGCAGAGCGACTTGCCGCCGCCCGTCGGCATCAGCACGAAGGCGTTGTTGCCAGCGATCACATGCGCGACGATGTCGGCCTGCGGTCCCCTGAAGGCATCGTAGCCGTAGACGGTCTTGAGGATTTCGAGGGCGGGCATCGGCAAGGCACGGGAGAATCACGGGAAGCGTCCTTCATAGCAGCTTCGCCGCGATTGTGGCTGCGATGCGCGTTCCCTTCCTTCTCCCCTTTGAGGGATAAGGTGGCCTAGCCGAGCGAAGCGAGAGCGAGGACGGATGAGGGGTGCTCCAGCTTGGCGCCAAATCACCGTCAGCCGCGTCTGTCAACTCGATCCCCAGCTTCGAATTTCTCTAAGAAGCACCGTTCGAGAGCTGTCGTACAACGCAAATGACTTTGGTGGTGAGCGGATTTTGTGGCAGGACTGCCTCGGCGAAATAATAGAGAATCGATGTGGCTCGTCCTATTGAAGAGTTGCAATCTATCCTGCAGAAACATCCTGCGGCTCCGTTCCTCTTCATAGGCTCGGGCTTCTCGCGGCGCTATCTGGGCCTAAGCGATTGGGCAGGACTCCTACAGCGCTTTTGCGAGCCAATTCGAGATTTCGGTTATTATATATCGAAGGCCAACGGCGATCTGCCCAAAGCCGCATCAAACATGGCACAAGATTACAACGAATGGTGGTGGTCTGCGCCCGACATGGCCGACAGTCGGTCGCAGTTCGCAGGCCTTATAAAGGGCAGTGCCGACGCCTTGAAGGTCGAGATTGCTAAATATCTTAGCCAGTATTCGCTGGAGGATGCGCGCAACTCTGAATTCGGCGGCGAGATCGCTGCATTGTCCAAGATCGCCGTGGACGGGGTGATCACCACGAACTGGGACTTCTTTCTTGAGGAGCTTTTCCCGGACTACAAAGTCTTCATTGGTCAGGAGGAGCTGCTCTTCTCAAACCCACAGTCGATTGGAGAGATCTACAAGATCCACGGATCCGCGAGCGACCCTCGAAGCTTGATTCTAACAGCTGAAGACTACGCTGAATTTAACGCGAGAAACCCGTACCTCGCAGCAAAGCTGGTAACAATATTTGTCGAGCATCCGATAATTTTTTTCGGATACTCGATCACAGATCCTCATATCCGCGCGCTTATATCTTCAATCGCAAGATGTTTGCCCCAGCACAAGATCGACACATTTCAGCAGAACCTCATTTTCATTCAGCGCACTGATGGCGATGAGCAGCCGGTCATTGAAAAGACGACGATACAATCTGGCGAGTTCAGTGTGACGATGATGGTGGCGAAGTTTACGGATTTCGGTGAGATCTACGCGGCGCTATCCGAGTCGAAGAGGAAGATGCCAGCAAGGGTCCTACGTTTCTTCAAGGAACAGCTGTATGAGTTGGTGCATGCGCCCGTCGACAGCGAGAAAAAGATCGCGGTCGTAGACTATGACGAGATCGGATCTGCGGAGTCGGTAGAATTCGTGGTCGGAGTTGGTGTTGCCCAGCGTCAGCAAGACCTAGGCAAGAAAGTCGACAAGGCAGCTGAAAGTGCTCTGGCGAAGAAGGGCTATGCAGGAGTTTCGCCTGACGAAGTATTCGTCGATTGCCTCCAGACCAAATCGAAATTCGACGCTTCCGACCTACTCGGCTCCGCTTTTCCGGCCTATGCCAGATCGAACCGCACGTTCATTCCAGTCTTCCGGTATCTGCACGCTGCGAAAATTCGATCTGAGAAGGAACTGGCAGCGTCGAGCTACGAAGGAGCCAAGAAGGTCGTCGAGAAGTTGCGAAAAGCAGATTATACGCTGCCATCATACGGAAAGCGCTTTAAGTCGTCCTTTGCAGGCCTGTCAACCAAAGCGATTATCGAGAAGGCCACTGACCCTATCGAGGCACTTCTGATGGTTCCGTTCCAACCTCCCCGAGAAATCGATCCGCACGAACTTCGTCAGTTCCTTCACGCCAATTCTGGCAATTTTAAACAGGACCCGTACCGGACAGCATATCGCAAGGCGGTCTGCTTGGTTGATCGATTGATCTACGGTTTTCGGTCGTGACACCGCATTCCGACGTTCGGTCCTGTGTAAAGGCCCGATCAAGCTCCGCGCTCCATTCTCGGGAGGTATAGCGCGCGGCGCCAGGGGAGCAGGATAGCCGCCACCCCCAAAAAAATCGCCCCACCTTTATCCACACCCCAAAAACCTCCCGCATAATCCGTCCCGTCCTTCCTGCCGGGAACGCTCCGGAGTCGTTCGACAGCGGGGAAGGACCGGCGCCTCCGGTGGCGGGTTGACGAGACCTGCCGCCCGGGGAGGCCGCGTCCTGGGTTCCCCTGCCGCCACTACGGGCGGCGCGTGCTGGACGAGCACATAGCCGGAGAGGCCGATGCCGGAAGGCCAAAAAGCCGGAGGCAGAGTGTATCGAAGGCGGAGCGGAACGGACGCGGACGGAAATCGCCGGACGGGCGGCCGCGAGGTCGCATGAAAATCTAGACTGGCGACCCCGCGGCTGCCCGTCTTCCCGGACTACCCATGACGCCCGACCGGCGAAGCCGTGTCTGATAGCAAGTCATGGGCAAGAACCACCTGCAAGGCCCGGCTCGGGTTCCGGGCGCGGCAACGGAGACGCTTGTGCATTCGCCAGGACGGAAAGACAAGAAGCCCGCTCCCAGCCGCTCGCGCCCCGACCAGTCGAGCCCCGCCCGGTCGCGCCTCGGCAACCCTTTTCCCGCCGGGCTGCGGCCCGTGCTGGTCGACGAGACCCTCGCCGCGGACACCGACGTGGAGGCGGCCTGGTCGCGAAACGACTACGCGCCGGGCGCGCCGCAACACTACCTTCATGTGCGGCCCGCGGCCGAATGGCCGCGCCTCGACCTCCATCTGGCCAGGCGCCGCCCGCACGAGACCGACGAGCAATATGCGATCTACCGGCGCTGCTTCGAGCGATTCACCTGCGCGCACGCCGTCTGGCTCGGCCTCTGCCAGCGGATCTGCACCGGTCTCGGCAACCACCGCGCGTGTCGCGAGGGCGCCTGCCGGCGAAACGGCGTTTGCGCCGGCGTCCGCGACCAGACGCGCTACTGGCTGCCGCTGCTCGTCTACCCGCCCTGCGTGCCGCTCGACCGCGAGATCATGGAAACCTACCGCGAGGAGATCAAGGCCGAGGTCAGGCGCCTGGTGGGACGGGATCAAGCGCCGCTCCCGGTTGCGCGCCCCGCAAAGACCGCCTAACTAGGCCGAAACCGAACCGACAGGCGCAAGGCCATGGACCTGCTCAAGCTTCTCGCCCTTGACGAGGAAGACCTGAAGATCGTCTCCGCCCATGTGCAGGACGCGGTGATGAAGGTCGGCGACCTCGACTTCATCGCGGCGTCCAGGCAGTTCGTGGTGCCGATGTACCGCTTCGCCTGGGAAAAGGATGCCAGCCTCGCGCAGCCGCAGCCCGAGCGCCGCAACAGCATGCTGCATTTCGGCCGCGTGCTTTCGGTCAAGCAGGCGGGCATAGCGCGCGGCAAGCCCGACGAGGTGCTGTCGCTGCTCGCCGTCACCTACGCCGCGACCGACGCGCCGGCAGGCACGATCGACCTCGTCTTCGCCGGCGGCGGCACGATCAGGCTCGACGTCGAGTGCATCGAGGCCAGGCTTTCCGATCTCGGCGGCGCATGGGGCGCTTCCGCCCGCCCCGCGCACAAGGACTGAACGCATGGCCGTCACGCTTGACCAGGCGCAACCGGATTTCGAGGCGCGCTTCGCCGCCCTGCTCGGCGCCAAGCGCGAGGCCTCGCCCGATGTCGAGGCGACCGTCCGCGACATCATCGCCCGGGTGCGCGCCGAGGGCGACGCGGCGCTGGTCGACTATACGAGGCGGTTCGACGGCGGCGACCTCGCCGCGCTCGGCATCGCCGTGTCGAAGGACGACATCGCCCGCGCCCACCAGGAAGCCGATCCCGCGACGGTCGACGCCCTGAAATTCGCGCGCGACCGCATCCGCTCGCACCACGAGCGGCAGATGCCCCGCGACGACCGCTACGTCGACGCGGCCGGCGTCGAGCTCGGCTCGCGCTGGACGGCGATCGAGGCCGTCGGCCTCTACGTGCCCGGCGGCACGGCGAGCTATCCGAGCTCGGTGCTGATGAACGCAATTCCAGCCGCGGTCGCCGGCGTCGAGCGCATCGTCATCGTCGTGCCGGCGGCGCGCGGCGTCATCAACCCGCTGGTGCTGGTCGCCGCCGACCTCGCCGGCGTCACGGAAATCTATCGCGTCGGCGGCGCCCAGGCCGTCGCCGCGCTCGCCTACGGCACCGAGACGATCCGCCCGGTGGCCAAGATCGTCGGGCCGGGCAACGCCTATGTGGCGGCCGCCAAGCGCCAGGTGTTCGGAACCGTCGGCATCGACATGATCGCCGGTCCCTCGGAGGTGCTCGTCGTCGCCGACCGCGACAACGACCCGGAGTGGATCGCCGCCGACCTCCTGGCGCAGGCCGAGCACGACGTCTCGGCGCAGTCGATCCTGATGACCGACGACGCCGGTTTCGCCAGGCAGGTCGAGGCGGCCGTCGAGCGCCAGCTGAAGTCGCTGGGGCGCGCCGAAACGGCGGCCGCGAGCTGGCGCGACTTCGGCGCCATCATCCTCGTCGACGATCTCTTCGCCGCGACCCCGCTTGTCGACCGCATCGCCGCCGAGCATCTCGAACTCGCCGTCGCCGACGCCGAGGGGCTGCTTGCCAGGATCCGCAACGCCGGCGCCGTCTTCCTCGGCCGCCACACGCCCGAGGTGATCGGCGACTATGTCGGCGGTTCGAACCACGTCCTGCCGACCGCGCGCTCGGCGCGCTTCTCGTCGGGGCTGTCGGTGCTCGACTTCGTCAAGCGCACCTCGGTGCTGAAGCTCGGGCCCGAGCAGCTGCGCGCGCTGGCGCCCGCGGCGATCGCGCTCGCCCGGGCCGAGGGCCTCGACGCGCATGGCCGTTCCGTCTCCATCCGTCTCAACATGTAAACCATGACCGGGGCCGATCCGCAGCGCGCGCGCCTGATCGACGTCGAACTCGACGACACGATCGGCCGCTCGACGCCGGATGTCGAGCACGAGCGCGCCGTCGCCATCTTCGACCTGATCGAGGAGAACAGCTTTCGCCCGGTCAACGACGCCGGCGAGGGCCCCTACCGGCTCAAGCTGTCGCTGGCCGAGTCGCGGCTCGTCTTCTCCGTGACCCGCGAGAACGGCGATGAGGTCGTCACCCACATCCTGTCGCTGACGCCGTTCCGTCGCATCGTCAAGGACTACTACATGATCTGCGAGAGCTATTACGACGCGATCCGCAGCGCCACGCCGTCGCAGATCGAGGCGATCGACATGGGCCGCCGCGGTCTTCACAACGAGGGTTCGCAGACCCTGCAGGACAGGCTCGCGGGCAAGATCGACGTCGACTTCGGCACCGCCCGGCGGCTGTTCACCCTCGTCTGCGTGCTGCACTGGCGCGGATGACCACGGCATCCCGCCTGCCCCGCTCGGTGCTTTTCCTCTGCGGCATGAACGCGGTGCGCTCGCCGGTGGCCGAGCGTCTGGCGCGCGCGGCGCTGCCGCGCTCGACCTTCGTCGCCTCGGCCGGCGTGCATGTCGGCGAACCCGACGGCTTTGTCGACGCGGTTCTCGCCGAAGCCGGATTTGACGTCGCCGAGCGCACGCCGCGCACGCTCGACGATCTCGAGGACGACTATTTCGACCTGATCGTGACGCTGTCGCCCGAGGCGCATCACGCCGCCCTCGAGCTGACCCGGACGCTTGCCGTCGACGTCGAGTACTGGCCGACGGCCGACCCGACGGCGACGCAAGGGTCGCGCGAGCAGAAGCTGGCGGCCTACCGGGACATGCTCGATCGGCTCAAGGCGCGCATCGGCGAACGTTTCGGTCCGCTACCGGTCGGGGCCGGCGGGCATTAAGCTTGTTCACAAAGCCGCGACAATCATATAGGTTCCGCGCAAATTCCGGACGGGGCGCCGGAAAATCTTGTCCAAACGAAGGTAAAGAATGCCGAAGGAAGAAGTCCTTGAATTCCCTGGAACGGTCACCGAGCTGCTGCCCAACGCAATGTTCCGGGTGAAGCTCGAAAACGAGCATGAGATCATCGCTCACACGGCCGGCCGCATGCGCAAGAATCGCATCCGCGTGCTGACAGGCGACAAGGTACTGGTCGAGATGACCCCCTACGACCTGACCAAGGGCCGCATTACGTATCGCTTCAAGTAGGCACGGGTCCCACCTCGGGTCTGATCAGGTAACCGGATGAGCGTTTTCCAGAAGCTTGTGCTTGCCTCGGGCTCGGCGCGCCGCATCGAGCTTCTGCAGCAGGCGGGCATCGAGCCCGACCGGCTGCTGCCGGCCGACATCGACGAGACGCCGCAGCGCTCGGAGCACCCGCGTTCGCTCGCCAAGCGGCTCGCCCGCGAGAAGGCCGACAAGGCGCTCGCCTCGCTGAAGAGCGAGGCCGACTACCAGCCCTCCTTCGTGCTCGCCGCCGACACCGTGGTCGCGCTGGGACGGCGCATCATGCCCAAGGCCGAGATGATCGACGAGGCCTCCAACAGCCTGCAGTTGCTGTCGGGCCGCACCCACCGCGTCTATTCCGGCGTCTGCCTGGTCACCCCGTCCGGCAAGGTGCGCCTGCGGCTGGTCGAGAGCCGCGTGCGCTTCAAGCGAATCGGCCGCGAGGAACTCGAAAGCTACCTCGCGTCCGGCGAATGGCGCGGCAAGGCCGGCGGCTACGCCATCCAGGGGCTTGCCGGCACCTTCGTCGTCAAGCTGGTCGGCTCCTACTCCAACGTCGTCGGCCTGCCGCTCTACGAGACGGTGGCGCTGCTCAACGGCGACGGCTACCAGGTGCATTTCAATTGGCTGTCCGGGGCGCGGGGATGACCGTCCGGTGACCGAGGGCGGTGCGACCGTGACCCCGCTGAGGCCGAAACGCCCCTGCCCCGAATGCGGCCGGCCGTCGACGCGCGATGCCTATCCCTTCTGCTCGGCGCGCTGCAAGGACGTCGACCTCGGCCGCTGGCTGACCGGCGCCTACGCCATTCCGGTGCGCGAAGAGGACGACGAGGACGGCGCGCCCGAAACCGACGCGCGGGACGCCTGACTGGGACCGAAACGCCGGCGTCGGCCGGCGGCGTCAAATTCCCTTCAAAGGCCGCTGGACAGCCCGAATTCCCGTGCTATAACGCACCCGCTTTCCGAGAGGCGATGCGCCTCCGGACATCTCGGCGGCGCCGGTCGCGGAGACAGAAAAGCCCAGGTAGCTCAGTTGGTAGAGCAGCGGATTGAAAATCCGCGTGTCGGTGGTTCGAATCCGCCCCTGGGCACCATTCCAACATATTGTCCTATTATCCGGTTGCGCGGTCATGTCGTTGCGCCGATTTTCCGGTTTGACGGTCTTCGCAGCCTAGTTTGACTGCTTTTTTTTCGACACCGGTTCATGTCGGCGTCGAAATCCTTGGCCACGTCCGACAGCTTCCGCGTCTTGCTTGCACGCTTCGAACAAAGCCGCGCCGTCGCCCCGACTTTTTCTGAGAGCATGTCAGGCACTATGCGGCCGTCGCAGCCCGTCTGTGCGAGGGTGTGGGCGCATAGCGACGGTCTCGACGCTCAGCCTCGGTCTCGATCCGAAATTCTGAACCCAACTGAGAATCCGGTCGGCTGGCCCCTTGGTCCAACTCGTCGCGAGGCCCCTCGACAATGACGCCAGTCTGCCAGCTTTCTTCCCCGCAGGGGATCATCCATTGGGGCGACATCTGCGACTTGGTGAACAGCCACAAGGGGGCCGACAGCGGCCCCGCGCCCTTTGTGGCGATCGACTTGCAGAAGCGAACGACCTCTCGCGGGCGGGCAGCGACATCGCAAGGCCGCTCGATTGAATGCGTGCGCCGCCTCGCTGCCGAAGGATCGGCACTTCGGCAGCGCCGTCTCGCCGCCTCACGTCGATATACGTACCGCCAGATTGTCTGTTCACGCCGAGGCGGTTTGATGGGACAATTGGTTGGCAAGGTTGCTGAAGAACTGCTGGGCGAGCTTGCGGGCCGTGGAATCGATCAGCCGGCTACCGAGTTGCGCGATCTTGCCGCCGACGTCCGCCTTGACGGTGTAGCCCAGCAGGGTGGCGCCGACATCATCCTCGGCGAGATGAACGTCCGCGCCGCCCTTGGCGAAGCCGGCGATGCCGCCCTTGCCCTCGCCTGATATCGTGTAGGAGCGCGGCGGATTGAGGTTGGAGAGTTCGACCGCGCCTTCAAAGGTCGCCTTGATCGGGCCGACCCTCAACACGACCGTCGCCGTCATCTGCGTGTCCGACTGTTTCTCCAGCTTCTCGCAGCCGGGGATGCAGCGCTTCAGGATCTCGGGGTCGTTGAGCGCGCGCCACACCGCCTCGATCGGGGCCTCGACCCGTTCCTGTCCGCTCATGTCCATGTCGTAGTGCCTTTGCTTCGTAGTGTTCCGACTATTCCGGACGGAAGACCGCTACCCGCTCTTCCTGGAACTGCCCTGGGGTTCCCGAGGCGCTTCGCCGCGCTGGCCGGCCCGGCGCACGACGACGATCTCGGCGAGGATGGACAGCGCGATCTCCTCCGGCGTTATGGCCCCGATGTCCAGGCCAGCCGGTGCTTTCACCCGGTCGAGCGCTTCGGCTGCGACGCCCGCGCCGGCGAGCGACTGACGCAGCGCCGCCATCTTGCGGCGGCTGCCGACGAAACCGTGATAGCCGGCCTCGATGCCGAGCGCCGCCCTGAGCGCCGCCTCATCGCCCTTGCCCTGTGTGGAGACGACGACGAAACGCTGCGCCGATTGCGGGGCGCCGATGCCGAAGCCGTCGACGAGGCGGTCGGCTTCGGGCATTTCCGCAAACTCGCCAAATGGCGCGGCAAGCGTCACATGGAAGCCAAGCTGCCTTGCCTGCCCGGCCAGCGCCAGCGCCACCGGGCTCGAGCCAAGCACGACGAGCGAGGGTCTCGGCAACATGGGCTCGACGAAGATGTCCATCGTGCCCTGGCTCGGACACATGTTCTTCGCGAACTTCACGCCTGCACGCTGCTCGCCCGGCTTGACGCCGAGCTCGTCGAGCAGGTCCTCGGGCTGTATGGAGATGAGGCGCGACCTGCCGTCGGCAAGCGCCTCGCGCGCAGCCTTCAGCGTCGCTCCGCGCGCGCAGCCGCCGCCGATCCAGCCGGCTTCCACGCGACCGTCCGGCCTTATGATCGCCTTCGCGCCGGCCTTGGCGGCCGTCACCGAGACGGTGCGCACCACCGTCGCCAGAACGAAAGGTTCGTCCGCCGCCTTCAGACGCGACACGAGATCGAGAACGTCGACATGGGCGGTCATCTTCGCCTCCGTCACAGTTTCGCCAGATACGGTTCGAGCGCGGCCAGGCTTTTCAGCGTGTGCGCAGGCGCCAGCATGTCGACATGCGGCAGCGCCGCCTTCATGCCGGCGGCTTCGGGTGCGTAGCCGTCCCAGCCCATCATCGGATTGAGCCAGACGATGCGCCGGCAGCGGCGGGCAAGCGCCTTCATCTCGCGGCCCAGGAGTGCTGCGTCTCCCGTCTCGTAGCCGTCGGAGACGATCATCACGCAGGTGCGCGAATGGATGACCCGCGCCGCGTGCCAGCGGTTGAACGCGGCGAGGCTCTCGCCGATTCTGGTGCCGCCGCCGGCACCCTGCGCGAGCATGGACAGCCGGTCGAGCGCGCGTTGCGCGTCGCGCTCCTTCATCGCATCCGACACATGGGCAAGCCGCGTGTGGAAGAGAAACGCCTCCGCTTCGCGGAACTCGTCGAGCACGCCGTGGATGAAGCGCAGGAAGGCGCCCGTATACATGCTCATCGAGCCCGAAGCGTCGAGCAGGATGACGAGGCGGAGCGGCTTTTCCTTGCGCCGCCGCATCACCAGACTGATCGGAACGCCGCCATGGCTGATGTTGCGATGTATGGTGCGGCGGAGATCGAGCCGGTAGCCCCGACGGCGGGCAAGGTCGCGGCGCGTCAGTCGCGTGCGCATGACGCGAGCAAGCCGCGCCGCGACGGCATGGGCCTCGGCGATTTCAGCCGGATCGGAGAGTTTGCGGAAATCCGTCTCGGCGATGGTCTCCGCGCGCGAGGCTCCCTCGGCGCGTCCTTCGCCGGAACGCTCGTGTTGGCCCGCATCGTCATCCGTCGCGGCCTGATCGAGGGTGCTTCCGGCGCCTTGCTGCGCCTTGTCCTGCGCGATGCCTTTCGTGGCAGGGTTGTTGGCGTTTGCCGGCGCACCCGACGTGGCGACGCGCGCGCGGACGCGCCGGCCGAGCCAGAATGCATCGAAGATGCCGTCGAATTTCTCCCAGTCCGCCTTCCGAGCCGAGAACAGATGCTTGAAGGCCGAGCGCAACAGGCCGGGCTTCTCCCCATAGCCCTCGGCGAGAAGGGCTGCCGCATCCTGTCCTTCGCGCGACCCGACCGCGAAGGAAGCGTCGCGCAGCGTGCGCAGGAAGGCCGCGAGCTTTCCGGAGACGAGGCGGGAGACCTCGTCCATCTCGTCAAGGGTCGGAGGCGTGCCGCAGCAGCTCATGCGACCTTCCCCAGGATGCGTCGGGTGACCTCGGGCGTCAGGCGAGAGCGATCCTCATGCGTCTTGACGAGGCACATCAGCGTTTCCTGCACGATTTCCGGACGGTCGTGCAGATCGGCGACATCCAGCCCGACCAGCGCCGCTGCCCAGTCCAGCGTCTCGGCGACGCCGGGAACCTTGCGCAGATCCTCCTTGCGGATCCGTCCCACCATGCGGGCAACCTGCAGCGAGAGCGCCGCGCCCGCCCCGGGGATACGCGCCATGACGATGCGCGCCTCACGTTCGACGTCCGGATAGTCGACGTAGTGATAGAGGCAGCGCCGGCGCAACGCGTCGGAGAGCTCGCGCGTGCCGTTGGAGGTCAGCACGACATGCGGGATCGCCCGCGCCGCGATGGTGCCCAACTCCGGGATCGATACCTGCCAATCCGACAGGAGCTCGAGCAGGAAGGCCTCGAATTCCTCGTCGGCGCGGTCGATCTCGTCGACCAGCAGCACCGGCGGCGTGTCGCGGCGGATTGCCGCCAGCAGCGGTCGCTCCAGCAGGTACTTTTCGGAGAAGACCTGCTCCTCTATGCGGTCGGGATCGCTGCCCTTGTGCGCCTCGATGGCGAGCAGCTGGCGCTGGTAGTTCCACTCGTAGAGGGCTGCCGACTGGTCGAGCCCCTCGTAGCATTGCAGCCGGATCAGTTCGGCGCCGTGCACGGCGGCAAGCGCCTTGGCGACCTCCGTCTTGCCGACACCGGCCTCGCCTTCAAGCAGGAGTGGCCGCTTCAGGAGCTGCATGATCGACAACGCCGTCGCCAGCTCGCCGTCGGCTATGTAGCCGGCGGCGGCAAGGCGGACTGCGATCTCGTCGCGCGACAGGGTCATGGCACAATCCCGCGGTCGCCCCCCTCAGGCCATCGCCCCCAGTTCCTTCGCCGCCTTCCAGTTGCGCCAGAAGTCGTGCGGCATCTGGATGTGGGTCGAGCCAAGGAAAGAGAATGCGTCGTTGACTGCGTTCGAGAAGCAGGGCACGCCGCCGACATTCGGACTTTCGCCGACGCCCTTCGCCCCGATCGGATGGTGCGGCGAAGGGGTCACCGTGTAGTCGGTCTCCCACTTCGGCGTCTCCACCGCGGTCGGGATGAAGAAGTCCATGAACGAGCCGGTGGTGACGTTGCCGGTCTCGTCATAGGCGATCTCCTGGCCCATCGCGATGGCGAAGGCCTCGGTCAGCCCGCCATGCACCTGGCCCTCGATGATCATCGGGTTGATCCGGGTGCCGCAATCATCCAGCGCATAGAAGCGACGGACCTTGTAGACGCCGGTGTCGACATCGATGTCCATGACGCAGATATACGCGCCGAACGGATAGGTCATGTTGGGAGGATCGTAGTAGCTCACCGCCTCCAGGCCGGGCTCCAGGCCCGGCGGCGGCGAGTTGTACGCGATCCAGCAGATGTCCTTCATGCCGAGGAACTTTTCCGGCAGGCCCTTCACCCTGAAGCCGTCGATGTCCCACTCAAGGTCGTCCTCGTGGACCTCGAGCTTGTAGGCAGCGATCATCTGCGCCTTGGCCTTGATCTTGCGCGCCGCCATGGCGATCGCCGCGCCCGCCACCGGTGTCGAGCGCGAGCCGTAGGTGCCGAGCCCATAGGGCGCGGTGTCGGTGTTGCCTTCCTCGACCATGATGTCGTCGGCCGGGATGCCGATCTCGGTGGCGATGATCTGCGCCCAGGTCGTCTCGTGGCCCTGGCCCTGGCTCTTGGTGCCCATGCGGGCGATGCCCGCGCCGGTCGGATGCAGCCTGATCTCGCAGCTGTCGAACATCGCGATGCCGAGGATGTCGCAGTTCTTCGAAGGGCCGGCGCCGACGATCTCGGTGAAGAAGGAGACGCCGATGCCCATGATCTCGCGCGTCTCGCCGCGCTTGAAGGCCTCGCGCTTCGCCGCCTGCTCCTTGCGCAGTTCGGCATACCGCACCGTTTCCATCGCCTTCTTCATGGCGGTGGCGTAGTCGCCGGAATCGTACTCCCAGCCGAGTGCCGAGTTGTACGGGAACTGTTCCGGCTTGATGAAGTTCTTCAGGCGAAGCTCGGCGGGGTCCATTCCGAGCTTCTGGGCGAGAATGTCCATTCCCCGCTCGATGCAGTAGGCGGCCTCCGTCACCCGGAACGAGCAGCGGTAGGCGACGCCGCCCGGCGCCTTGTTGGTGTAGATGCCGTCAACCGCCAGATGCGCCACGGGGAAGTCGTAGGACCCGGTGACGATGTTCATGAAGCCGGCCGGCCATTTCGACGGGTCGGCGCAGGCGTCGAACGCGCCGTGGTCGGCGAGCACATGCACGCGCAGGCCGGTGACCTTGCCTTCCTTCGTGGCGGCGATCTCCGTCGTCATGTGATAGTCGCGCGCAAACGAGGTCGCGGTCAGGTTTTCGATGCGGTCCTCGACCCACTTCACCGGCTTTCCCGTGACGATGCTGGCGACCGCCGCGCAGATGTAGCCCGGATAGGCACCGACCTTGTTGCCGAAGCCGCCGCCGATGTCTGGCGCGATCACATGGATCTTTTGCTCCGGCAGCTTGGCGATCAGCGCTACCACGGTGCGGATGACGTGCGGCGCCTGGAAGGTGCCCCAGATGGTCAGTTCGCCCTTGATCTTGTCGAACGAGCAGACGCACTGGCAGGTCTCCAGCGGCGACGGATGCGTGCGGTGGTAGGAGATCATCTCCTTGATGGTGACGTCCGCCTTGCGGAAAGCGGCGTCGGTCAGGTCCTTGTCGCCGACCGTCCACTCGAAGATGTGGTTGTGATGGCGGCGGGGGCCGTGCGCGCCGGTCGTCTTGCCGGCGAGGTCCTCGCGCAATACCGGCGCGTCGGCATCGAGCGCGTGGAACGGATCGACCAGAACCGGCAGCGCCTCATATTCAACCTCGACGGCGGCAATGCCGTCGTCGGCCGCATAGCGGTCGGTGGCGACGACGAAGGCCACTTCCTGATTCTGGAACAGCACCTTGCCGTCGGCAAGCACCATCTGAACGTCGCCGGCGAGCGTCGGCATCCAGGCGAGATTGACGGTCTTCAGCGTCTCGGCGGTGATGACCGCCAGCACGCCGGGCACCTGCAGCGCCTTCTCGGTATTGATCGACTTGACGCGGGCGTGGGCATGCGGCGAGCGCACGAAGTCGCCATGCAGCATGCCGGGCAGCTTCACGTCGTCGACATAGTTGCCCTTGCCCTGGGTGAAGCGGATGTCCTCGACGCGCTTCCTCTTGCAGCCCATGCCTTCGAGCTTGGCTTCGCGCTCCTCGCGCGTAAGGGTCATGTCGTTCATTCCGCGGCCTCCTTGAATTCGACGCCGTTGATCTTGGCAGCCGCGTACTGGATTGCCCTGACGATGTTCTGGTAGCCGGTGCAGCGGCAGAGATTGCCGGCGATGCCGAATCGGATCTCCTCCTCGGTCGGGTTGGGGTTCTCCTGCAGCAGCCGGTGGGCGCGGGTGATCATGCCGGGCGTGCAGAAGCCGCACTGCAGGCCGTGCATCTGCCTGAAACCCTCCTGCAGCGCCGAGAGCGTGCCGTCGGCATTGGCGATGCCTTCGATGGTGGTGATTTCGGCGCCGTCCGCCTGCACGGCGAAGACGGTGCAGCTCTTCACCGACTTTCCGTCGAGGTCGACTGTGCAGGCGCCACAATGCGTCGTCTCGCAGCCGATATGGGTGCCGGTGAGATGCAGGTTCTCGCGGATGAAATGGACGAGCAGGGTGCGCGGCTCGACGAGGCCGTCGACCTCGACGCCGTTCACCTTCATGCTCACCTGGGTCTTCTTTGCCTGGGTTGCCATCGAAACTCCTCCCTCAGGCGGCCTTGGCCGCAGCGCGTTTCAGCGCCCGCTCGACCATGATGCCGCCGACATGCTTGCGGTATTCTGCCGGGCCGCGACCGTCGCCCGCCGGCGACATGATCGCGACGGCGGCGGCCGCCGCGTTCTTCAGCGCCGATGCGTCGAGAGCCGAGCCGATCACCGCCTGCGCCGCCGCTTCGGCGACGAGCGGCGTCTCCGACAGGTTGGTGAGGCCGATCGAGCAGGTGGCCACCTTGCCGCCGCTCATCGTCAACACAACCGCAGCGGCGGCAGTGGCGTAGTCGCCGACCTTGCGCTTCAGCTTCTCATAGGCGTAGCCGTGGCCGGCCGGCGGAACCGGGATCGAAACCGAAGCCAGGATTTCGCCGGGCTCGAGCGCCGTGAAATAGGCGCCCTGGTAGAAGTCGCGCGCGGCGACGTCCCGATCACCGCCCGGACCCTTCAGGCGATAGGATGCGCCGAGCGTCATCATGAGCGCCGGCATGTCGTTGCCGGGGTCACCATTGGCAACATTGCCGCCCAGCGTGCCGCAATAGCGCACCTGGGGGTCGGCGATCAGCAGCGCTGTCTCGTGCAGGATCGGCAGGGCGGAAGCGATGTCCGTGGAGGCCAACAGTTCATGCTGCGTTGTCATCGCGCCGATGACGACGGTGCCACCGTCGCGACGGATGCCCTTGAGCTCGCCGATGCCGGCGAGATCGACGAGATGCTCTGGCGTCGCGAGCCGGAGCTTCATCGTCGGGATCAGGCTGTGGCCGCCGGCAAGCGGGCGGGCCTCGTCGCCGAGATCGGCGAGCAGCTTGACGGCGTCCGCCAGCGTGCCGGGCCTGTGATAACTGAACTGGCCGGGGATCATGTTTCGGTTCTCCTCCCTCATGTTCGGCGCGGTTGTGGAGGCCGCGCAAACTCCTTGCGGGAGGCTGTTCCCGGTCTTCGGCAGGCGCAAGGCGGTGGCTTCGCAGCTGTCACGAAGACGCGGATTTCGCACGAAACGCGTTGTTCGCCGCACGAACTGCGGCAGGCCGGCTGACCTTTTGGGGAAGATCAGGCCTGGCGGCGCAGCAGGCCGAGGCGGGCCTTCAACTCGGCGATCCGGGCGCGGCTGACCGGAACGAGGTGCCGCGTCGGCCCGTCGAGTTCGACCACCGCGCCGTCGCCTTCGCGGCGGATCAGCGTGACATGCGGGATCGCGACGATGTGGCTGCGATGCACCCGCATGAAGCTGCCGGGGTCCAGTTGAGCCTCGGCTTCCGAGATCGACCAGGTGCACATGCGCTCGCGGCTGCCGTCACGCACCAGCGTGTAGTGGGCATCGGCCTTTATGCTGCGGATGTCGGCCGCATCGACGAAATGCGTGCCGTCCGCGCTTTCGACCGGCAGGCGGGCGGCATGCGTCGGCCGCGGCTGGCCGGCACCGCCTAGCGGCAGCGTCTTGTTCATGGGATGCGCGCGAAAGGAGGCGATGGCCGCGCCACCGGTATCTCCGTCGCTCGAACCGACCGCCACCGTTTCGCCGGGCAGCACACCCTGCCCCCCGCCGTGCACCATTTGCGCGCGCGGACGCGGATCCGGAACCAGGAACAGCAAGAAGCCGGCGATGATCAGGAAGCAGAGCAGCGCGACGATCAGTGCAAGCACCTGCGACGAGGCCACCAGCCCTCCCATTGCGTGACCGTCATGGCCTTCGCCCGGGATGAAGCGCATGCCGTACATGGCCGTGTAGTGCATGCCGGAGACGGCGAGCCCGAAAGCGACCGCGCTGAGCGCCAGCCTGGCGCCGCCGTGCCGGGCGAGGAAGATCCGCAGGCCGCCATAGGCGGTGCCGACCGCGATCAGGGCTGCCAGAGCGATCATCGCCTGCTCGTGCTCCAGCCGAAAGTCCCCCTGCAGCCCGTGTATGCCGACATAATGCATGGAGACCACGCCGATGCCGAGAAGCACGGCCGAGGAGATCAGGCGAGTGCTGGACGGGTCGCCGATGCCTACGAAGAAGAGCGAGACACCGACAACCAGCGCGCAGATGAGAAAGGAGACGACGGTCGGCAGGATGAGGTAGGAGGCGTCCGGCGGCAGGGGTGCTGCGAGCATACCGACGAAATGCATCGTCCAGATGCCGACTGCAAGGAAACACGCCGCGCCCGCGAGCAGGACGCGCCGGCTGGCGTGTGCGGCTCCGCGCAGGCGGGCTGCCAGCCCGAACCCTGTGTATCCTCCCAGAATCGCGATCACCACCGAGAGCGCGACCAAATAGGGATTGTGCCCTATAAACATCTCAGTACCGACCGGCGAGACTTCGATTTGTCCGCACGGCTCCTCCCTGAGGAAAGTTTACATTCGAAGACCTCATTTGCAATGCACATGCCCGCCTTGAAGCAACGTCAGTAGCGCTCAGCGAGAATTGGACGTCTCCAAGGCTCTGGCGTCGAAACACGCGCCTGGGCTCGACATGGCGGCGAAGCCGCTACCGCGCGTTGGCGTCGCTCTCCTAGGGGCAAAGATCAGCTTGTTGACCATCACGACCCTCGGGCCGGCTACGCCAGCCCTCGTCATCGCGTGCCTGATCGTCACGCTGGGGATTGGCTATGCGCCGGGTCGATGGCTAAATCTCGACAGGAACTTTGCACTGCTTCTGGCTGGCGCCGCTGCCATCTGCGGGGTATCCGCCACCCTTGCCGTCGCGTCCGTCCTGCCGGATTCGCGGTAGAAAGCCAGATGGACAGGCGTGACAATCATCACCGTGACGGTCCTCTCCACGATAGCCATGGTGAGCTATCCGACCCTACTAGGCTTTACACTCTGCGGGCAGACCCAGCCGTTGGATAGGTCGTCCGCTGACAAAAAGTGGCAAGCCCCCGCCTCTTGCAATCATCGCAAATAAGCAGATGCTGAAATTCGGCTGGGGGACGAGGAACCGGCCGGGCCCGGTTGCGAACCCACCCGTGACCCAGCAGCAACCGGGCCACCATCAACGGGGCTTCCGGATCAGGCAGAGGAGCCCGCCGCTGCTGGATTGTTCGATGCGGCGAGCCCCTCCTTCGTCGTCCGGAAAACGACCTGCCCACAGAATCTGCCTGCCCCGTTGCGGCTCCATGCTGCGGCACAATCGACTTGTAACGGCTGTGTTGCAGGTCGGACGCGAGGAAGATTTTCGGTCCTAGGATGGAGCATGCAGGGGGCTGGCGCTCGGCTCCCCCCACCGGGGTACAGAGATCGTCTTTCCACCCCCTTTCTATCCAAGCCCGTTTGCGGGCCGACGGTTTGGGGGCGAGCGCTTGCCGCAGGCACGGCCGCAAGTATGGCGCGCCGAGATTTGATGGGCTGCCGTTTCGGTACTAGAATAAACTGCGTTCGTTTCCTTACCGATCCCAACTGGAAGAGAGGAGACCAGCATGGAGACCGAGTTCAGGGAAGAAGCCGAAAGTCGTAAGGGCGGAAAATCCAAATCTGCGGTAATCCAATGCAACCAGATCAGTGGCGCGATCACCTGGAGAAACCGAAAATTCTCAATTTCTCTTTGCGCCGCTACGCCGCAGGCTGCCGCCCAGGCCATCACCAACACTCAGATCGAAGATGCGGTCAAGGCTGCGGTGCAGAACGCCATCCGCCTTGAATGCGCGGACGGCGAGGGCTGCGGCGACACACAGAGATGCCTTCTCGACGACGTACAGATCACTGGCCTCCAGCTTGTTCAACGTCCGTCAGCGGCTCGCTGTCGTCCCAATCCAGGCATGGCGTGCACGGAAGCCGGACAAAGTGGGTTTACGTGTGACGTGCGCGCCCATGTCCGCGCTCAACAACAATGCGCCTGCAAGGTGCCGGACGCGGACTGACCATAGCCCGCCCGTCACCGTGGGACTGCCCCATGCGCTCGAAGCGCCGCCTGCTGGCGACGTTTCGACCTGCGCGGTGTGAAACAGTCTAAGGCGGAATCAGGCGCGGTTCGCGAGGCATGCCGGAGGGCGAAGACGGACCGCCTACAAGAACGCTCGCTCGTCACGTCCCGGCGAGCCGGGGGGAGGTGTCTTCGACATAGCCCGGCATCGCCTTGCGCATAAAACCCTTGCGCCATGACGGCGACAGTTGCTCAAGGCCGGCCAGTCGCCCGGCGATCTCCGGATCGAGCTTCGGGTCGAAGCGGGCCGCGATCACCGCCGATAGCCGCCATTCCGGCTGCGGCCGCTCGACGAGCTCGACCGGGGCGCCCTCCTCCAAGTAGCCCTCACGCAGCACCCGATAGTACCAGCCGGTGCGGCCGGACCGCTGGAACTTTGCCGCCATGTCGGGCCGCTCCATATGGGCCGACAGCTTCCAGCATGGCTGGCGTCCCTGCGAAATCTGGACCGTCGCTTCGCCGAGGCGAAGGACATCGCCGATGCAAAGCTGCTCTTCGCTCAGGCCAACGGTGGAAACATTCTCGCCGAAGCCGCCCGGCGCGAAGCGGTCGCCGCGGTCGGGCATCTTCTCCCGCCAGAACGGATAGTGGTCGGCGGCATAGTGGTGCAGCGCCTTTTCCGGACCGCCATGAACGGCAAGATCGGCCTGCTCGTCGCCGCGCAGTCCGGTTCCGGCCAGCCAGACCCGGCCGCGGACCGGTGTCTTGGCGATGGCGCTTGCGGGTCTTCCCTGCCAGCGGGTTTCGACCTTGCCAACGAAGACAGGGCCCAACACAAGATCGGCAGGAAACGAATTTCTCATCATCATTCACCATTCGAGGCTCGCCGGCGGATCATCGCCGTGGCGGCCCGTTGCCGGCATATCTCCGAACCAGAACGGCATACTCCTCGAATTCGATCATGCCGGGATAGCCCACCGCCTGGTTTGCCGTGGTGCAGCGGCCGACGGACGGGCTCTCGCGGCGCGGAGGCATCCGCGCTATCTTCCCGTTGCAGGATGCGCCGGCGGGCGCGATGCGACCCGGCCGGCGTGCTCTTCGGTCTGGAGGCCCGTGATGACCCGTGAACAGATGCTGGCCCACCTGCGCGAGGCCAACGACGTTGCCCGCGAAGCCGCCGCCCATGGCCATCACCCCTTCGGCGCGGTGCTGGTCGGTCCGGCCGACCGCGTGCTCATGCGGCAGGGCAACATCGACACCGTGCATCACGCCGAAACCGAACTGGCGCGGCGCGCAGCCGCCGCCTACGAACCGGAATTCCTGTGGCGGTGCACACTGGTCACGACGGGGGAACCCTGCGCGATGTGCACGGGAACGCTCTACTGGGCGAACATCGGCCGGCTGGTCTACGGCTACGAGGAAGCCAAGCTCCTCGCGCTGACCGGCGACCACCCCGCCAACCCGACGATGAACCTGTCTTCCCGAACCGTCCTCGCATCGGGCCAGAAGGCGGTTGCGGTGGAGGGCCCCTTCCCGGAGATCGAGGACGAGTTGTTGGCGCCGCACCGCGATTTCTGGTCTCGCTAGCGGCGCGAAGGCAACCGGAGGAGCTTCGGCCCCAATCAGCGACGACGCCGCTGCGACAACGCGCCAAGTCTCTCCTCAGCTCGGCGACAGGCGCAAGGCGGCCTGCATCGCCGCGATGATCTCGTCGGTTGCCTGATGCCCGCGAAATCGGGCGATCGGGTCGTAGCCCGGGGTGATCTGGTTCATGCGCTCGATCGCCGCTGTCGCGGCCTCCCGGTTCCCCAGCAGTCCGTACGCCATGGCGACAAGCGACTGGCTGAGTGCCGAGCCATCGACGGCGCCGCGCTGCGCGAAGTCCAGCATGGCCTTTCCGTCGTTCTTCATGAGCCGATCGATCGCCATCAGGTGGTAGTAGGGAGGCGGGGGATTGACGGTCCTGTCGATGGCGCGCTCAAGCAGCGGAATGCCTTCCTCGAAGCGGCCGCGAATGGCCAGCCTCCAGCCGAGCTGATAGAGCGTATCCGGGTCATGCGGATTGATTTCCAGGGCCCGCCGGGCGTAGCGCTCGCTTTCGGCGTAGTTGCCCTGATAGTGGTTTATCACCGATAGAACCTTGGAGCCCAGCACGTTGCGCGGATCAATCTCGATGCTGCGCTGCGCCGCTTCGGCGCCAGTGCGGAAGTTCTTCGCCGGATCGGCGGGCAGGATGCTCAGTGCAGTCGATATGAAATGCAGGAACCCCAGCATCGCCCAGGCTTCGGCATAGTCGGGGTCGGTTCGCACCGCTTGTTCCATGCATGCGAGCGTCGATGGGTAGAGCGCCGGCGAATAGCTACGACGGAAATTGTAGCCCCGCAGCACGCACTCGTAGCTCGACTGGCTCAGCGTGCCGGGCTTCGGGATTGCCCTGGTGATCTCGGAACGGATGACGCCGTAGGGCTGGCCCAGCGCGGAAGCGATTCCTGCCGCAATCTCGTTTTGCATCAGCATCAGGTTTTCCGGCGCCAGTTCGCGCTCATAGGCGTCGGCCCACAAGACCTCGCCGGTTTCCGCATCGAGCAGGCGGGCGGCGACGTTGATCGACGAGGCGCCGGACCGCAACTCGCCCGCGACCACGTAGGATCCCTCCGGCTGCCTGCCGGGTTCGATCGAGGCTGCCGAGGCGTCTTGAGCGAAGCCGGCCTGCGGCGAGTAGATGCGGATGTCGGGAAACCGGTTGAGATCGGCGACGATCTGGCCGGCAATGCCTGCCGCCAGGAACTGGTCCTGCTTGTTGTCGTTCAGGACTTCGAAGGGCAGGACGGCAATCGTCGGCCTAGCCAGCCCGGCGCGGCCACTGTCGCTCCAGTGCGACCAGAGCCACAAGCCCGAAGCGACGGCGGCAAACGCCAGCGACGCGGCGCCCGCGATCCAATGCGCCCGCCGATCTGGTAGCCGCGCGTCGTCGCCGGTCCCGGAACCAGCCGGGACATTGCCCTCGCCCACCTCGACTTCACCTTGCTGGTCGACGATTTCAGGCACATATCGTCCGGTCGGAATGGCGATCCGCAGTGGATCGTCCCTGCCCTCGGACACGTAGTAGCTGTCGAGATCGTGGCGCAGCCTCCGCGCTTCCAGCCGAACCAGCGGGTCCGCATTGGGATCGAAATCGTCACCCCTGCCGAACACGCTGACGCCGATGGCGTAGCCCTTGATCTCATTGCCGCGACCGGCGAGCAGTTCCTCGACGACATAGGTCAGCATGCGCCGGCGCTGCGGCGTTGCCTTGAAGGCGGGGCTTTCGAGGACGCGCGCCAACTGCGCCCGGACCAGGTCCGGCGCGGGGAGGTCTTCGTCGGCAAGCACGGGCCGCTGCATCGATGCCATCAACTCTCCCGCCGCACGGAGTGCCATCCGATAGTAGACCGGCCCGATTGCCAATGGAACCGCACCGTAGCTTGCGGTCATTGGAGAAACGACCGCCGCCGGATGCGTCGATCCACCCGTTCCGCACGTGTTGCTACGGTACGAACGGAGACATTCCGTGCCAGGCGTCACAGGATTGCGACCGTGGCGGAGCAATGCCGACCGATGGACGATCTTGCCGCTGTCATAAGCCGGTTCCCTGAACACGAGTTCCTGGTGCGCCGGCTGCACGCGTCCAACGCCGAGTTCAGGACGCTGTGCGAGGACCACGCGCTGGCGGCAAGCGCTGTCGGCCGATGGAAAAACGACCGGAGCAGGTCGGAGCACTACCGCCTGCTGGTCGATGAACTGGAAAGCGAAGTTCTCGAATTCATCGAAGGAAGACATCCACATCAGGTCGGGAAACGCCCCGGCCACTGACCATCCCTCTAGACCGCAAACCGAAGGAGAAGAGGAATGCCCCTACGAACTTTTCTGACCGCGGCCACGGTGGCCACGGCCTTGTCGCTGACGGGGTTGGCGACAAGCGCCCATGCCCAGGATGCTTCGAAGCCGAACGTGCTTGTGATCTGGGGCGACGATATCGGCACCTGGAACATCAGCCACCGCAATCTCGGGATGATGGGCTACCGGACGCCCAACATCGACCGCATCGCGGCCGAAGGGCTCGCCTTCACCGACTACTACGCGCAGCA
>NZ_JBFOCI010000050.1:0-500 GCF_040813675.1 Mesorhizobium marinum
AATGCGGTCCAAGCTTTCCACGAGTTTGTCGTAGAAGGATCGTCTGGTTGGCGCCGGCGCGAACGGGAGTTCAACCACGTTCGATGATCGGTGGGCGACCCGCATACCCGGTACGTTCTCCAGAATTAGTGCGGCTGGCCGGATCGCATCAACAGCCTCCACGTACTTCTGGAAAAGGAGGTTTCTTGGATCGTCCTCCATTCGCCGCCCAGCAAAGCTAAATCCTTGGCATGGCGGGCCTCCTGCCAAGACGTCAACGACCCCGCGCAATTTCTCAAGCTCGTGCTGATGCTCGTTCAGCAACTCCTCGATACCCCAGGCTCTTTGGGCCAACCATGATGGCCATTCAAACTTGTGAGCGATGGGAGAAGCCTCCGACCTGAAATTTGTGGCGAAGGTTTCAAACGCCATCGAGTCACGTTCAATGGCAAAAAGGCCCTGCATGCCGGCTAGAGAAAGCCCAAGCGATAGTCCGCCGCAACCAGCGAACAAGTCGACGA
>NZ_JBFOCI010000006.1:0-271173 GCF_040813675.1 Mesorhizobium marinum
TTTCTCGTCGGCTTCGTCGAGCATGTCGGCGATCGTCGCGGGCGCCTCGAACACGGAATAGAGGTCGAGGCCGGGCGCGTATTGCGTCACCGTCTTGCCGTCATAGACATAGGTCCGCGTCTGCCGGTCGGAGCGCAATTCGAGCCTCAGCCGGTCCGGTGGGCGCACATAATAGGTGCTGACGCCGGCGGTCTGGATCTTCTGGCCGTCCTCGGTGACCTCGTCGACCGTGAAGTCGGCGGTCAGTTGGAACTGCGACAAGGTTCGGAGATAGGCCGCCATGCGATCGAGCGCTTCGATCGCCTCGGGCTGAACCGCAACGTCGGCGTCGTCTTCCGAGGGCATCGTGTCGTCCTGCGCCCAGGCCGCGCCCGACATGACGATCGGCGCCAACAGCATGCCGACCAGCAATCTGTTCGTTCGTGTCATGATCTTCGCCTTCCAGTTGTCCGGTTGCGATGGCGGCTTCGGCGCATCTGCCTAGGGAACCGGTGCTTTTCCGGGTCGGCGCGCCCGTATCACGACGGGCGCGCCAATCTGCTCAGCGTATGAAGCGAAAGGTCTCGTCTTCAGTTCGCAGGACCGGACGATAGCTTGTTGAATGCCTCCGATAGCTTGAACTCGTCACTCGGCTGCGATGGAGGATAGTCCTTCAGCGACTCGATGAATTCTCCAATCACCTTGGCAGCGGCACTCGTCATGAATCCCCGCTGTTCCTGCCATTCACCATAGCCTCTTGTCTTTTGCATCCGCTCGAATGGATCCAGTTTCAGATTGGTAATGATCGGCGTCGACAGGGCGAGCTGTGGCGCCTGGAACCAGTCTTCCTGGTCGACAAACATGAATTTCCAGTCGCCATATCGCACTGCATGGAAAGTTGTTTCGGTGAAGTAGAAGAACTCCTTGCGCACTGACTTTCCATTCTTCAGGACAATTTCGCTCTGGTCGTAACCGTCCAGATGATTCTTGAAAGTCTTGTCGCCGACGCTCTTGCCTTTCAAGAGATCCGATTTCAGGTTCTTGTCGCCGACGGCCATCGACAAGAGCGTTGGCATCCAGTCCTCCATCGCCATGAATTCGCCGGTGCTCACGTTTTCTGGAATGTGATTCTTCCATTTGATGATCACCGGAACCCTGAATGCCCCCTCCCAGCCGCCGGCTCCTTTCTCTCCGTGGAATGGCTGGTTTCCACCGTCCGGCCATGAGTTGGTCGCCGCACCGTTGTCCGTCGCGAACATGATGAAGGTGTTGTCGGCAACGCCCAGTTCTTCCAAGTACTTGGTGAGTTCCCCGACGTTGTGGTCCATTTCGGCCATCCCATCGGCATATACTCCGTATCCGGTCTTGTCCTTCCATTCCGCGGACTGATGCGTCGGGTAATGCATCCGGATGAAGTTGTGCCAGACGAAGAATGGCTTGCCGGCGTCGACCGCCTCCTTCATGAATCGCTTGGATTCCTTGACGACGTCTTCATCCAGGTGCCTTTGAACTTCCGTTCCCCAAGGGCCCAGATCCTCTACTGTTTGCCCTCCCTTGCCATCCGACTTTGAGTGGATGATTCCGCGAACGGTGAATCCCCATTTCTCCGCCTCTTCCTTGGAAGGGTAGTCGTATTGCTCGACGTACTGGGCGGCGTTCAAGTGGTACAGAATTCCGTAGAATTCGTCGAACCCGTGCATGGTCGGCAGGTATTCGTCACGGTCACCAAAATGGTTCTTGCCGAATTGGCCCGTGGCGTAGCCATAAGGCTTCAGTAACTCCGCAATGGTCGGGTCTGAAGCCTGGATTCCCTGCTTGGCGCCCGGGATCCCGACCGTCAGCAGGCCCGTCCTCATCGGCTGCTGTCCAAGCAGGAATGAAGCCCTTCCGGCCGTGCAGGACGCCTGAGCGTAATGGTCCATGAACATCATCCCTTCCTTGGCGAGGGAGTCGATGTTCGGCGTCGTTCCTCCCATCATTCCTCGATGATAGGCACTGATGTTCCACATGCCGACGTCGTCGCCCCAGATCACGAGGATGTTAGGACGGTTCTGTTCCTGCGCCTGGGCCTGTGTCACGAGCGCAGGCAGGGCGCCGACCTGTCCGAGCGCCTGGGCAGCGCCGACCAGCGCTGCCAGCGCGACGGCGCGGGTAACTTTGCCGGATAAACCGCATAACAAGTCCATTGTGAATCTCCTCTACCTGGTTTTTCCCCCAGAACGGGAATGTAGCGAATCAATACGACCAGGCAAAGATGATCAGGGACGACCCATATGACAGAAAGTCGGGGCCGGCCGGTCAAACGGTCGCCCGCCTGTCGCGCAGCGCCGGCGGTTTCGTCGAACGCTGCGCACGCACGCGCGCACCGGCAAATCACGACGGGTGGACGGGCAAGATCGGACAAAAAAAGCCCCGGCGGCCAAGAGCCGGCGGGGCGCGTTGAAGCAGTGTCGGCTGGCGCGGTCAGGCGATGTGCAGCTTGCGCCTGATGGCTTTCATCATCATCGAGCGGACGACCGCGCGAACTCGGTCGCGGCCCTTGATCCGCTCGGCGACGAATGGCCCGTGCCTGAGATAGGCGGAGCGGAACCAGGCCGGCGCATCCTCGAGCAGCCATGCGCGGAAGATCAACCAGCGAAAATCCTGCTCGCCGAAGGCCGCGCGGGCGACCCAGCAGGTGCCCGGCGCGGTGGGATCGGTATAGTCAACGCTGCTTGGCAAGGGCGCAGCAGTGACAGCCGCTAGTTTCGGGCCCTTCACGAAGGTCGGCTTGGTGTAGCCGTGCCGCCCTGTGGCGAGGGCCGGTGATTTGGTCTGCATGCACTACTCCTATGTTGATGGTCAGGGGATCAAAGCAGGTTCGCTCACGAGGAGTCTAGCAATCCGGATACATGTAGCGGTCGGCCTCGCTGACATCCGGCGGGCAGCCTTTTGGAGCCGAATGCGTCCAGTGGACGACCTTGGTGCCGGCCTTGTTGAAGCTGCACTGGAAGGTCCGCCCGTCCGTCGTCGAACCGTTCACAGGATGCGTCCCGTCCGTGCGGGTACCCTCATATTTCAGGTCGGCGATGTCGCTGGTCGACAGGTGCAGGTGATGGGCGGCATAGGTGTTGCACATCGACATCATCTGGGCTTCGTCGGCCGCGTATGCGGGCGCTGTCGTGCCTGCGGACGCGACGCAGGCGGCCACGACCGCGACGGCAATTCTTGACTTGAACATCTTGCTCTCCTCGATTTGCCGCCGACGCTTGCCGTGCGGCCTGTTCTGCGCCTAGCGAATTGATATGTCGACCGTGTATGCCACGCTCCTGCCGGCGTCGCGGTCGTTGCCCATGAGGTACACGCGAAGCTTGTAGTCGCCGGCTTCGGGCAGCTTGACCTTGGCAGTCAGGTCGACAGCCATCGATCCGACGAAGATGGCAACGTCATTGCTCCCGGGGGGAAGGACGTTGAAATAGACCGAGCCGTCGCCGTTGGTCTCCGTTATCTGGAGCGAAGCCGACATCGTCTGGCCGGCATTGGCGCCGAGCACGTAGTCGAAATAGGCGTGCCCGGTGATGGACCCGCTGACGGTGGTTCCGTCGCTGCCCGCGGGGAAGTGGACCGTGGCGCTCTCCTGCGCCAGAGCCGGATGTGCGACGGCTGCCGCCAGAACAGCCGTCAGGCCGATCTGTCTGCAAGAACTGAGAAGCGCCATGGCTCGGTCGTCAGCAGTCGCCCGAGGGAAGCATGGTGACCGACGAATAGCGTCCGTTCGACGTCACGATCTGGGCGCAGGCGCCTGTCGAACGGTTGAACCACCATGTGGTCAGGCCCTGGGTCCGGACCGCCTCATAGCCGAGGTTCTGGATGCCCATCTCGGCCTGGCCGGCGCGGGCGCCCTGGAACTGCGAAAGGTCGCTGGCGCTTCCGACCGCCGGCGCCGAAGTGCTCCCACCGCCGTCATCCGAAACGCAGCCTGCCAGCATGGCAAGCAACAGCAAAGCGCCCGTCGACTTCTTCATACCCGTCTCCTTCGATTGCGGCCATGCACCCCGTCCAGGCGAGCCGTCGCGCCGACGATAACAAGCGACCCGGCGCATGTCATATGAAAGCTCCTCAAGGACATGGTCGCGGATTCATGAATTGAGGCGGCCATTCGCGTCGATCGCGGCCGACATTTCGAGATGATTTCGTTCGACTGCCTGCCTGACTATTGCCGGTGCGGCGGCCAGGACTTCGCAGGATTGCGCAGCGGAACAATGGAGGCGCCGGCGGTACAGTTCGCAAACAAAAAGGACCGGGCGTCATCTGACGCCCGGTCCGAAAGGAAGTCGGTCCCGCGCACCGTCGGCAAGGCGCCTATTGCTGCGCCTTGTCCATGAACTCCTGGACGACGTTGGACATGTCGAACGACGCGCCGCCCTGCACCGGCGGATATTCGGCCAGCGTCTGCAGATGCTGCTGCATGAGCACGCCCATCGGCTGCATCAGCCAGGAGACCTTCTGCATCAGGTGGCCGTAGGCGTCGGGGCTGCTGTAGCTCTCGAAGGGGTCCATCCTGATGTTGAAGACGAGCGGAGCCGTCCGGGGCACAAGGTTGTCGTAGTAGTCCTCCTTGGTCGAGAAATGGAACTTCCACGGTCCCATCCTCGCGGCGGTCAGCTTGCTCTCGTAGTAGTGGAAGATGTGCGTTCGCCCGGATTCCTCCGACTCGCCCTTCCAGTAGGCGAGGTTGTTAATCCCGTCGATATATTGCTTCTTCTCTTCCATGACCTTGGCGTTGACGTCGTCCACGCCGGCAGCCGCGGCCAGAGTCGTGAACATGTCCTGGTGCGCCTGGATGCCGGTCAGCGTCTTGCCCTTCGGAAGCATCGCCGGCCAACGCACCATGGAGAGCACGCGCACGCCGCCTTCATAGGTCGTCATCTTCTCGCCGCGGAACGGCGTGGTGCCGCCATGCGGCCAACTCAGATGCTCGGGTCCGTTGTCGGTCGAGTACCAGATGACGGTATTGTCGGCGAGGCCCTGGGCATCCAGCCAATCGAGCACCAGGCCGACATCATGGTCGTGCTGCAGCATGCCGGACCCATAGAAGTCCGCCTCCGAGGTGTACTCCTCGGCGGCATAGCGCCACTTCTCGTTGAGCCGGGTGTACAGGTGCATGCGGCTGGTGTTCAGCCAGACGAAGAACGGCTCGTTGGCCTCCTTGGCTGCCCCCATGAAGTCGATCGCCTTCGGAATGACTTCGCCCTCGTCGAAGTTCTTCATCCGCTCCTGCGTCAGCGGACCGGTGTCCTCGATGGTCTGCTTGCCGACGCGGCCGAAGCGGGGATCCTCGGTCGGGTCGTCGGTCTCGGTCGCCTTGCAATGCAGCACGCCACGGGTGCCGAAACGCTTCTCGTAGTCCTCGAGGCTGCCCGAGAACTCTTCGCCGAAGCGCTGGTAGTCGCGCTGCTCGGCCTCTTCCTGCGTGTTCAGGTGATAGAGGTTGCCGTAGAACTCATCGAAGCCATGCACGGTCGGCAGGTGTTCGTTGCGGTCGCCGAGATGGTTCTTGCCGAACTGGCCGGTGCGGTAGCCCGCAGCTTTCATCACCTCCGCAAGGCATGGCGAGGCCGCCTGGAGCCCTAGCGCCGCGCCCGGCTGGCCGACCGTGGTCATGCCGGAACGGATCGGATACTGGCCCGTGATGAAGGCTGCGCGACCGGCGGTGCAGCTCGGCTGCGCATAGTGGTCGGTGAAGCGGAGCCCCTCGTTGCCCACCCGGTCGATGTTCGGCGTGGTGTAGCCCATCGTCCCCATGCCGTATGCGGAAACGTTCTGCCACCCGATGTCGTCGCCCCAGATCACCAGGATGTTGGGACGCTTCCCGTCGCCCGATGCCTGCGCCTTGGCCTGATGCGTGGCCGAAAGCGTCGGCAGCGCCGTGGCCGCGGCCAAGAGGCTCGAGGTCAGAAGCAGGTTCCGACGCGTCAGGCCGGTCGATGATGCAGTCTCAACGCCACACTTTGAATCTACGTCGCTACTATTGGACATGCTGGCATCCTCCGATCATTACTCGGCCATGTTAGGCCGACTGCAGAGTTTGGCAAGGCTGCAAAGTGCATTTCTGGTAATAGTACTTAGCCGGTTTGGAATGACGACTGTCGAGGCCGCTGCGTGATCGCACCGCTTACATGCCACTGCGGCGGTGTGTGGGCGGGCAGGGCTGTCGCCGCCGGAAGCGCGCCCGATAACCTCTTTGTGCTTTGCGTGGAGCGCCTTGTCCGTGCTGACTGGCCTGGCTGGGCAGCCGAGAGGATTGAGATGTTGCGAATTCCACGGACGATGATTGCGATGATTTTCGCCGCCGGCGCCGCAAGCGTGCTGGCTGGCTGCCAGACCACATCCGACGCCGGCTCCTACAAGCCCGCCAACTGCGCCATGGTCGGCTCGAGGTGCTCGCACGGCTAAGGGCTTGGTGAGGAACACCAGTCGCAACTCAACCAGCAACCGATGTCTCTGTCGGCCGTCAGCCCGACCGCGGCCGTAGCGATTTCAAAGCATGCGCCCAGGCGGTTCCGTCCGCCATTTCCTCAAGCGACCATTGGCGCCACGCCATGTCGTGGCACCATTTCGTGCGGTCCGGCCTGGCGAGCGGTTCGGCAACGTCGTGCGAAGCCATCGGGTAGGCCGGCGATCCAATGTCGTGGATGACAGTCGGTATTCCTGCGAGGATGGCCTCGACGGCCGTCGTCGAATTGAAGGTGACGACCCGGTCGGCATTCGCGAAATCCTCTTCCAGCGTGCCGAATGAGAGTTCGGCTCCCCTGGGGCATGGCGTCGTAGAGAGAGGGTGAGGACGATAGCGGACGCGGTGGCCGAGGGCGACGAGCTTGTCGGTCGTCTGCTGGGCCCACGCGACGATGTTGGTTCCCCGCAGCGAAGCGTCCTGAGGAACCTGCCCGATCAGGAGGGCGTAGTCTCCACCGTCGCCCCGCCAAGGCCTGAGATGGTGGGCGAACAGGCGATCCCAGCGCTCACCCCCATCGCTCGCCGGCGCGCACAGGCCGCGTCCGTTGAAGCCGTCGACAGTCAGACTGCACCATTCGAAGCGCGGTTGGATGAAGCCGCGCTCCATGACCAGGACGTGGCGGTCCGAGGCAAGGATGTCCTGCAGGATGAGGGGGTGCTTCCAGGACCAGACGACCACGATGTCGGCCGTGCTCCGCTTCAGTTTTCGGCCGACGCGAGTCTTCGCGCCATGCTTGCGCATACCCGCCCGCAGGCTGTTGCTCCAATCGAAGCGGTAGGTGAATTTCGGCCTGACGCGATTGATCCAGGACAGGGGCGAGTACGGCCAGTGCCTTGGGTAGGTGTGAAAGGAAATATACACTATGAATTCTTACTCTTACTTGCAGTGCTTACATCAAGTGGATAGGAGAACTGTCGGAAATCGCCCGCGTAGATTCGCCGGATCAGGGACGCCGATCTGTCGTTGATGAGGCTTTGCCACGGGGTTTCGGCGGCGGTTCGGTTCCTTCGTTCGAGCGGTTGCAGCCTGACGCCGCTTGCCTTCTCGATGCCCTCGACGATCTTCGGCCAGTCGGCTTGGAGCGCTTCCACCCGGAAGACCCTGAGGTTCGGTAGTTGTAGGGGGTGCGAGAGCAGTCGCGCCTGCGGCATGACATGGTCGTTGAGCGCGGCTGTCGGCCAAAGTCGGATCATCCGAAGGAAGCGCTCGAAACTGTCCGACTTTCGAATCCCCATCGACTTCAGCGCGTTGAACGGCAGCTCGCGCGAGACGACCTTGTCCAGATAGGCTGACGCGGCCCGGGAGTAGGGGTTGCGGACAACTGTGAAGACGAACCAGTCCGGCGTGAGAAGGTGCCGGCAGTTCAGGAACTGCTGCTTGTCGAAGCCGTCGAACTGCTGGACGTGCCCGATCATCTCTGGTTTCTCGCCTATCAGCCTCAGGAGTTCTGCGCGAATCGAGGAATTCGCGGCCTTCGGGATGGGGACGTAGGCGATCCGGTGCTGCGGAAAAAGCAGAGTCCAAGTATCGAATTTCGGTTGGCCAAATGCCGCAATCTGGCGCCTGTAGGCCCGGCCGATACGCTTTGCATCGCTGAAGCGGAAGTCTTGCAACATTCAGACTCGACCCGGTTCCATCCCTTCACATCCTGCCACTGAGGCATGCCCGTCACTAACCAATGACCGCGACTCGTTCCACCCCGATCGAGCTGTTTCGGAGCCTTTTCCGATGCGGCGTTTCACCGCCGCTTCGGCTTGCGCGATCGGCTATCGCCTGCCCGGGAACGGGAAAGAACGGCCGTGTGCCGATGGAAGGCAGGCAGTGCTACCTGATCTCCTCCAGAATGTGGTCGTAGAGCATACGCGCGGCGGGCGACAATCCGCGGTTGCGCGCCGTGATGATGCTGTAGGGCTGGACGTCTATGTCGAAGGACGTCGGCAGGATCTCGATGCCTCCGCCGAGCCCGTCGCTGGCGTTGATGAACTTCGCCATGTCGAGCGCGACCGGCGCGATGGCATCCGACTGCGCGACCATCACCAGGGTAAGCAGCAGGGACGTGGTGTTGAGGATGCGTTCGGGCAGCGGCACGTTGCGGCTCATGAAGATCGTCTCGATGGTGCGCCGGAGCAGCGAGCCGCCGGGCTGGAACACCCAGTCGTAGTCGGTCAGGCTTTCGAGTTCGACGGTTCGCCCGTCGGCCAGGGGGTGGCCGCGCCTGACGATCAGGCATGCCTTCTCGATGCCGATCACGCGAGCGTCGAACAGCCTCGGATTGAGGTCGTCGGGGATGCGCGCGATGATGAAGTCGTGCCGCGAGGCGAGCAGTTCCCTGGCCAGGACGCCGCTGGTGTCGATCTGCATGCTGATCTCGATGCGCGGAAAGCTGGCGCGGATGCGCCGGATTGCGGGAACGGCAAGGCCGATCGCCGGCGCCGTCACGGCGCCCATGAACACCGCGCCGCCCTTGCCGGACTTCAAGTCGGCGATCTCGCGGTCGGTCTCGCGCAGTTCGAGCAGCAGCGTCCTGGCGCGGCGCGCGAGCGTCGCGCCATAGGGCGTCAGTTCCACGCCGCGCGGCAGCCGCCGGCAGAGCGGCACGCCGAGCATGTCCTCCATCTCGGCGATCATGCGCGAGGCGCCCGGCTGCGAAATGTTGAGCATCTGCGCGGCCGCGCTGACCTGCCCGCTGTCATCGAGCGCGACGATCATGCGCATGTGGCTGACTTTCAGCGCGCTGCGGACAAGACCGTCCGCGTCGTCGACGATCGGTTCGGGATTTGAGCTGTAGCCGCGTTTGTCCATTGGGTTCCCCTTCTGCGTCCGCCTTTGGCCGCACCCGAATTGATATACCAAAATCTTATGCCGCGCGTTTGAATTCGCATTTGACAGTTATATCGGTTGTCGCCAGTTTCCGCCTTACCGACGTGTTCGGGGGCCTTCGACCAGACTTCGGACCGGTTGCAGGTCGTCGTTCAGGCGGCGTGGGAGGACCACCCAGAGAATGAATTGGCTCGCTGGAGCCGGCACCGTTGCGGGCGGCGCACTGCGCTCCCGCGCGCAGTCATCACCAAGGGAGAGACATCGTGAAAATCATCAAGGCATTGGTCGGCGCGCTCGCGCTTGGCCTGGCGACGGTCAGCTACAGCGCATACGCGCAGGACAAGGGCACTGTCGGCATCGCAATGCCCACCAAGTCTTCGCTGCGCTGGATCAGCGACGGCAACGAACTGAAGGCGGCGCTCGAGGCCAAGGGCTATGCCGTCGACCTCCAGTATGCCGAGGACGACATCCCCAACCAACTCGCGCAGATCGAGAACATGGTCACCAAGGGTTCCAAGGCCCTGGTCATCGCCTCGATCGACGGCACCACGCTGTCGGCCGTGCTGCAGCAGGCCGCCGACCAGGGCATCAAGGTCGTTGCCTATGACCGACTGATCCGCGACAGCGCCAACGTCGACTATTACACCACCTTCGACAACTTCAAGGTCGGCGTGCTGCAGGCGGAATCCCTGGTGGCCGGCCTCAAGGAGCGCTTCCCGGACGTGAAGCCGTGGAACGTCGAACTGTTCGGCGGCTCGCCCGACGACAACAACGCCTTCTTCTTCTACGATGGCGCGATGTCGGTCCTGCAGCCGATGATCGACAGCGGCGACATCGTCATCAAGTCCGGCCAGATGGGCATGGAGAAGGTCGGCACGCTGCGCTGGGACGGCGCCGTGGCGCAGGCCCGCATGGACAACATCCTGTCGGCCAACTACTCCGACGGTTCGGTGGTGCATGGCGTGCTCGCCCCGTATGACGGCCTGTCGCGCGGCATCATCTCGTCGCTTCGCGGCGTCGGCTACGGCTCGGCCGACCAGCCGTGGCCGATCGTGACCGGCCAGGACGCCGAGACCCCCTCGGTCAAGGGCATCATCGCCGGCGAGCAGTATTCGACCGTATTCAAGGACACGCGCGAACTGGCCAAGGTGACGGCGAACCTCGTCGATGCGGCGCTCTCCGGCGGCACGCCCGAGATCAACGACACCAAGACCTACAACAACGGCGTCAAGGTCGTGCCGTCCTACCTGCTGACCCCGTATTCCGTCGACAAGGCGAACTACGAGGAACTCGTGGTCAAGTCCGGCTACATCAAGGCCGAAGACCTCCAGTAGGCGAGGCACAGTCCGGCCGGAACGGTTTCCGCGGCGCTGCGGCGCCGCGGAATTCCCTGCGCCGCCACGGCGTTTTGTCCCGGCCGACGAATGCCTTATCCTGCGCCAGAGTCCAAGGCAGGCACTTCGACATGACCGAAACCATTCTCGAGATGCGCGGCATCACCAAGACGTTTCCCGGCGTCAAGGCGCTGCAGGACGTCAACCTGACGGTGAGGGCGGGCGAGATCCACGCCGTGGTCGGCGAGAACGGCGCCGGCAAGTCCACCCTGATGAAGGTGCTGTCGGGCGTCTATCCGTACGGGACCTACGAAGGCTCCATCCATTTCCTCGGCAAGGAATGCCGCTTCTCGGGCATCCACGATTCCGAGCGAGAAGGGATCGTCATCATCCACCAGGAACTCGCGCTGGTTCCGCTGCTGTCGATCGCCGAGAACATCTTTCTCGGCAACGAGCAGGCCAGGTTCGGCGTGATCGACTGGAATCTTGCCCGCCGCCGCGCGGGCGAACTCCTGCGCAAGGTCGGCCTCGCCGAGGATCCCGACACGCTCATCACCAATATCGGCGTCGGAAAGCAGCAGCTGGTCGAGATCGCCAAGGCGCTCGCCAAGGAGGTGAAGCTGCTGATCCTCGACGAGCCGACCGCGTCCCTCTCCGAGAAGGACAGCGATGCGCTGCTCAATCTTCTCGTCGAATTCCGCGAGCACGGCATCGCGTGCATCCTGATCTCGCACAAGCTGAACGAGGTCGGCAAGGTCGCGGACCGCATCACGGTCTTGCGCGACGGGCGCACCATCGAGACGATGGAGAAGGAACAGATCAGCGAGGACCGTATCATCACGTCGATGGTGGGCCGGCCGCTGGACGACCGTTTCCCGCCGCGCCAACCAAAGATCGGCGATGTCATCTTCGAGGTGCGGAACTGGCTCGTCCACGATCCGGTCCATCCCGACCGCGTCGCCATCAGGAACGTCAATCTCAACGTGCGGCGCGGCGAGGTGGTCGGTATCGCCGGGTTGATGGGCTCGGGGCGTACGGAGTTCGCCATGAGCGTGTTCGGCCGCGCCTGGGGAACCGGTGTTTCCGGCGAGGTGCTGCTGCACGGAAAGCCGGTCGACGTCTCGACCGTCGGCCGCGCGGTCGACCGCGGCGTCGCCTATGCGACCGAGGACCGCAAGACCTACGGCCTCAACCTCATCGACCACATCAAGCACAACATCAGCGCGGCCAACCTGAAGGGCGTGTCGACCGCGGGCGTGATCGACGACATCAGGGAACTGAACGTCGCAAACGACTACCGCAAGCAGACCAACATCCGCTCGTCGAGCGTCTACCAGGTGACCGGCAACCTGTCCGGCGGCAACCAGCAGAAGGTGGTGCTGTCCAAGTGGCTGTTCGCCGATCCCGAGGTGCTGATCCTCGACGAGCCGACGCGCGGCATCGACGTCGGCGCCAAATACGAGATCTACACCATCATCAACAGGTTGGCAGAGCAGGGCAAGGCGATCCTGATGATCTCGTCGGAAATGCCGGAACTGCTTGGCGTGTGCGACCGCATCTACGTCATGAACGAAGGCAGGATCGTCGGCGAGATGCCGGCGAGCGAGGCGAGCCAGGAGAAGATCATGCGCATGATCGTGCGCGGCGACGCCAGGGAAGAGGAAGAGCAGAAGGTGAGGGCGGCATCATGAGCACGGAAACCGCGGTAACCGCGCCGACTCCGGCGCGCGACAGCGCACAGTCGGCGATCAAGCAGAACCTTCGCGAATACGGTCTGGTGCTCGCCCTGATCGCGATCATGATCTTCTTCCAGTGGCAGACGGGCGGTGTCCTGTTCAAGCCGGTGAACCTGACGAACCTCGTCCTGCAGAACTCCTACATCATCATCATGGCGCTCGGCATGCTGCTGGTCATCGTCGGCGGCCATATCGACCTGTCGGTCGGGTCGGTGTCGGGTTTCGTCGGCGCGGTGGCCGCCGTCCTTATGGTGCAGTACAAGTTCGACCCGGTGCTGACGACGCTGATCTGCCTCGTCGTCGGCGGACTGATCGGAGCGAGCCAGGGCTACTGGATCGCCTACATGAAGATCCCGTCCTTCATCGTCACGCTGGCCGGCATGCTGGTGTTCAAGGGGCTGGCGCTCTGGCTTCTGGGGGGCATGTCGGTCGGGCCGTTCCCGCGCGAATTCCAGTTGCTCTCTGCAGGCTTCATCCCCGACTTCTTCGGCCCGTGGACCGTCTTCGGTACGCCGTTGCACGCCACCACGCTGGTGATCGGCCTGGTCATCGTGGCCGCAATGCTGTGGTTTGCCCTGCGCAGTCGGCGGGCCCGCGAGAGCCACGGCTATTCCGCGGAACCATTCAGCCTCTTCGTGATCAAGAATGCCGTCATCTCGGCAATGGTCCTGTTCCTGATCTACATGATGGCGTCCTACAAGGGACTGCCCAACGTGCTGATCGTGATGGGTGTCCTGATCGCGCTGTTCGTCTTCGTGACCAAGCGCATGACGATCGGCCGCCGGATCTACGCCATGGGCGGCAACGTCAAGGCGGCGGCACTGTCCGGCATCAAGACCGAGCGCCTGACCTTCTTCGTGTTCGTCAACATGGGCGTCTTGGCGGCGCTGGCCGGCCTGATCTTCGCGGCGCGGCTCAACACCGCGACGCCGAAGGCGGGCCTCGGCTTCGAGCTCGACGTGATCGCCGCGGTCTTCATCGGCGGCGCGTCGATGGCCGGCGGCGTCGGCCAGGTGGCGGGCGCCGTCATCGGCGCCTTCATCATGGGGGTGATGAACAACGGCATGTCGATCATGGGCGTCAACATCGACTGGCAGCAGGTGATCAAGGGTCTCGTGCTGCTCGGTGCGGTGGTGTTCGACGTCTACAACAAGAACAAGGCTTAGGGAGCGGTTCGCGAACAAGCAGAAACGAGGCGGCACCCGCCTCTATCCGCATCCCGGGAACCGGGGCGGACAGAGGCGGCGCCGGCCCGCGGGGGCGGTCGCGCGGCGCGCAAGGAGGTAGTCCGAAATGCTGATCTCTCAGATCGTCGATGGATCGGACATGATCCAGGTCGTGGCGCGCACGAACGGTTCGACGCGCATCGTGAACGGCGCCAAGAGCGTCTATGCGCTGGCGCTGGAGGCCGCCCGCAGCGGCGTCGGCCTTGCTGCCCTGATCGAGCGCAAGGGCTTCGGCAAGACCGTCGACCTCGACGCCGCCTACCGCCAAGGCCGGCTGATCGCGCCGATCAATCATCCCGACGCCGCGCATCTGCACCTGACCGGCACCGGCCTCACGCATCTCGGCTCCGCGTCGACGCGCGATTCCATGCACAAGAAGCTGGCCGCCGACGGCAAGGAGACGCTCACCGATTCCATGAAGATGTTCCGCATGGGGCTTGAGGCGGGCAAGCCGAAGGCGGGCGAGATGGGCGTACAGCCCGAATGGTTTTACAAGGGCAACGGCACCATGGCGGTCGCGCCCGGCGCGCCGCTTCTGTCGCCGGCGTTCGCCGCGGATGGCGGCGAGGAGCCCGAGATCGCGGGCATCTACGTGATCGGCGACGATGGCACGCCGTTCCGCGTCGGCTTCGCGCTGTCCAACGAGTTCTCCGACCATGTCACCGAGCGGGTCAACTACCTCTACCTTGCGCATTCCAAGCTCAGGAACGCCTCCTACGGTCCCGAGATCCTGGTCGGCGACCTGCCCGAGGATATTCGCGGCACGTCGAAGATCCTGCGCGGCGGCAAGGCGTTGTGGGAAAAGCCCTTCCTGTCCGGCGAGGCGAACATGTCGCACACCATCGCCAACCTCGAGCACCACCACTTCAAGTACACGGTGTTCCGCCAGCCAGGCGACGTGCACATCCACATGTTCGGCACGGCGACGCTGTCCTTCGCCGACGGCATCATGCCCGAGGCCGGTGACGTCTTCGAGATATCGGCGCCCGATTTCGGGCTTCCGCTGCGCAATCCGCTGAAGATCGAGAAGGCGCAGGCGGTAACGGTCAGGGCGCTTTAGCCGGCAAGCGCGCGCAAGCGACCACATGCCACGCAGTCGTTACTGGAGCCCGGCGTCCCGGCCCCCTATAAGCTCCCGGCGATCAACGCAGAGGCATGTGGAATGGCGCTGGATGTCGGTTATGTGAGCGCGCTCGGGGCAGGCGCCTTGTCGTTCCTGTCGCCCTGCGTCCTCCCCCTGGTCCCGCCCTACCTCTGCTACATGGCCGGCGTCTCGGTCGACGATTTCCGCGCCGAGGCCGCCTCGACCGCGCGATCCGGTGCACGCGCGGCGCTGCTTTTCTCGTCGCTCGCCTTCGTGCTCGGCTTCTCCACGGTGTTCGTGGCGCTCGGCGCGGGCGCGTCTACCATCGGCCGCCTGCTCAGGGTCTGGCAGGAGCCGCTCGCGATGGCCGCTGGTGTGCTGATCATCCTGATGGGGCTGAACTTCCTCGGCGTGATCCGCATCCCGCTGTTGTCGCGCGAAGCGCGCTTCCAGTCGCAGGGCAAGCCCGCCAGCGCGATTGCCGCCTATGTCATGGGCCTCGCCTTCGCCTTCGGCTGGACGCCGTGCATCGGCCCGGTGCTGGGGCCGATCCTGACGCTGGCCGGCGGGCGCGAGACGGTGGGCGAGGGGGCTGGGCTGCTCGCCGCCTATTCGCTCGGGCTCGGCATTCCCTTCCTGGTCGCGGCGCTGTTCTCCGGCGCCTTCATGCGGTTCCTGCAGCGCTTCCGGGTGCATCTGGGACGTGTCGAAAAGGTCATCGGCGGCCTGCTGGTCGTTGCCGGGCTGCTGTTCCTGACCGGCGGCATCCAGACCGCCTCCTACTGGCTGCTGGAGACGTTCCCGGCACTAGGACGGCTGGGATAGGCTGGCGCCCAGTTCGTCAAACCGCGCGCCTCACCCGATTTTAACCCCATTGGCGGAGCATCGCAGCGGTATATGCTCGCCGACCACGATTCCCGCCGCACGGTGCCATCCATGACTGAGAGAAGCTGCCTGTCGATCATCCTCGCCGCCGGCGAGGGCACCCGCATGAAGAGCGCCAGACCCAAGGTCCTGCACGAAATCGCCGGACTGGCGATGGTCGCGCATGTGGCGGCCGCCGCGAAGGCCGCGGGCGGCGGCGATGTCGCTCTTGTTGTCGGGCACGGCGGCGACGAGGTGCGCAAGGCGGCCGCCCGGCTCGATCCCGCGCCCGAAATATTCGTGCAGGAGGAGCGGCTCGGCACCGCCCACGCGGTGCTCGCCGCGCGCGCGGCCATCGCGCGCGGCCATGACGACATCCTCGTCATGTTTGGCGACACGCCGCTCATCGAGGCCGACGTTCTGCTCTATGCGCGAAGAAAGCTTGCCGGAGGAGCCGCGGTGGTCGTCGTCGGCTTCCGCCCGCAAAACCCCGCCGGCTACGGGCGGCTGATCGAGAAAGACGGCAGGCTGGTGGCGATCCGCGAACACAAGGATGCGTCGGAGGCCGAGCGGAAGATCGGCTTCTGCAACGGCGGCCTGATGGCGATCGGTGGCAGCCATGCGCTGGCGCTGCTGGACGCGGTCGGCAACGCCAACGCCAACCAGGAATTCTACTTGACCGACATCGTCGAAATCGCCGCCGCGCGGGGCCTCGACGTCGTCGCCGTCGAAGCAAGCGCCGAAAGCGTGCTCGGCATCAACAACCGCGCTGAACTGGCCGAGGCCGAGGGCATCTGGCAGCGTCGCCGCCGCCGCGAGGCGATGCTGGCCGGCGTCACTCTGATCGCGCCCGAGACCGTGCATTTTTCGCACGATACGCAGATCGGGCAGGACACACTGGTGGAGCCGAACGTCTGGTTCGGCCCCGGCGTACGCATTGCCGCCGGGGCGACCATCCACGCGTTCTCGCACATCGAGGGCGCGACCATCGCGACCGGCTCGCAGGTCGGTCCCTTCGCCCGGCTGCGTCCCGGCGCGGACCTGCACGAGAAGGCCAAGGTCGGCAATTTCTGCGAAGTGAAGAAGGCGACCGTCGAGAAGGGCGCAAAGGTCAACCATCTTACCTACATCGGCGATGCGCGGGTGGGGGAAGGAGCCAACATCGGCGCCGGAACCGTCACCTGCAACTATGACGGCTATTCGAAGTTCCACACTGACATCGGGGCCGGTGCATTCGTCGGCTCGAACTCGTCGCTGGTCGCGCCGGTTTCACTCGGCGACGGCGCCTATGTCGCTTCGGGCAGCGTCATCACCGAAGACGTCGAGGCCGACGCGCTTGCCTTCGGCCGCGCCCGTCAGAAGCAGATTCCCGGCAAGGCCCGGGAACTGCGCGAGCGGTTCGCCGCAGCCGCCGCCGCGAAGAAGAAGGCGGGCTGATCCGGCCTGCCGTCCGGCCTACGCGAAGTTTCCGGTTTCAGGTAACGCCATCTCAACGCGGCCATGCGATGCGGTCGTCCTGAAATGGAACGAAATGCAAATTGAATTCCGCCGCGTCAGGCCTCTCCGTAAATAGCCGCTGAGAGTCCAAGGCAGGAATCGGGGCAAGCGCAATGTGTGGTATCGTTGGAATCGTCGGCAGTCAGCCGGTCGCCCCGCTGATCGTCGATGCGCTCAAGCGCCTCGAGTATCGCGGCTATGATTCCGCCGGCGTCGCCACCATCGAGAAGGGCGAGCTTGCCCGCCGCAGGGCGGAAGGCAAGCTGGTCAACCTCGAGCGCCTGGTCGGCGCCGAGCCGCTCGCCGGCACCATCGGCATCGGCCACACGCGCTGGGCGACGCACGGCGTGCCCAACGAGACCAACGCCCATCCGCACTTCTCCAACGGCGTGGCCATCGTCCACAACGGCATCATCGAGAATTTCGCCGAGCTGCGCGACGAACTGCGCGCCGACGGCTACGAATTCGCCTCGCAGACCGACACGGAGGTGGTTGCGCACCTCGTGGCGCGCGAGCTGGCGCATGGCGCCAAGCCCGTCGAAGCCGCGCACAACGCGCTGAAACGCCTGCAGGGCGCCTTCGCGCTCGCCATCATGTTCAAGGGCGATGATGACCTGATCGTTGGTGCCCGCAACGGGCCGCCGCTTGCCGTCGGCCACGGCGAAGGCGAAATGTTCCTCGGCTCGGACGCCATTGCGCTCGCGCCGTTCACCAACGCGATTACCTATCTGGAGGACGGCGACTGGGCGGTCGTGCGCCGCTCCGGGATAGCGATCTTCGACATGAACGGCGACGCCGTCGAGCGCAAGCGCCAGCAGTCGCTCGGCACGTCGTTCATGGTCGACAAGGGCAATCACCGGCATTTCATGGAGAAGGAGATCCATGAGCAGCCGGAAGTGATCGGCCACACGCTGGCGCACTATCTCGACTTCACGAGCAGCCGGGCCAAGCCGCTCGACCTGCCGTTCGACTTCGCCAAGCTCGACCGCATCGCGATCTCGGCCTGCGGCACGGCCTACCTCGCCGGCCTGATCGGCAAATACTGGTTCGAGCGCTATGCGCGGCTGCCGGTCGACATCGATATCGCCTCGGAGTTCCGCTACCGCGAGATGCCGATCCTGAAGGGCAGCGCGGCGTTCTTCGTTTCGCAATCCGGCGAGACAGCCGACACGCTGGCGTCGCTGCGCTACTGCCGTCAGGCCGGCGTGCCGATCGGCGCGATCGTCAACGTCCGCGAGTCGACCATCGCTCGCGAATCCGACGTCATCCTGCCGACGCTTGCGGGACCGGAAATCGGGGTCGCCTCCACCAAGGCCTTCACCTGCCAGCTTTCAGTCCTGGCCGCGCTTGCCGTGCGCGCCGCAGCAGCGCGCGGCGCTGTCTCCGCCGACGACGAGAAGGCGATGGTGCGCAGCCTGTCGGAAGCGCCGCGCTACGCCACCCAGGTGCTCAAGCTCGAAAGCCAGATCGAGAAGGTCGCGCGTGAGCTGTCACACTACCGGCATGTCCTCTATCTCGGCCGCGACACCAACTATCCGCTCGCCATGGAAGGCGCGTTGAAGCTGAAGGAAATCAGCTACATACACGCGGAAGGTTATGCGGCGGGCGAGCTCAAGCACGGACCGATCGCGCTGATCGACGAGAAGATGCCGGTCATCGTCATCGCCCCGCACGACCGCATCTTCGAAAAGACCGTGTCGAACATGCAGGAGGTTGCGGCGCGCGGCGGCAAGATCATCCTGATCACCGACCAGAAGGGCGCGGCCAGCGCCAGCGTCGACACGCTCGAGACGATCGTGCTGCCCGACGTGCCGGAGTTCATCGCGCCGATCGTCTACGCCCTGCCGATCCAGCTTCTCGCCTACTACACGGCGGTCTTCATGGGCACCGACGTCGACCAGCCGCGCAACCTCGCGAAGTCGGTAACGGTCGAGTAGTCCCATTTTCCCTGTTTAAATGCCATCGCCGCTTCATTATCTTCGGCGTCCAGCAAGGCAGCCGCAAAATGTCCGAAACCCCAGGCGTGATTTCCGGCATGACTCGTCTCAGGAACTACTTCCTGACGGGCTTCATCGTCGCCGCGCCGCTGGCGATCACCGTCTACATCGTGTGGTCGTTCATCGGCTGGATCGATTCCTGGGTTAAGCCGTACATCCCGGCCGCCTACAGCCCAGACACCTACCTGCCGTTCGCCGTCCCCGGCTTCGGTCTTCTGGTGGCAATCATCGTCATCACGCTGATCGGTTTCCTGGCCGCCAACATCGTGGGACGGTCGATCGTCTCGGTCGGCGAGCGCCTGCTCGGCCGCATGCCCCTGGTGCGCGGCGTCTACAAGGCGCTGAAGCAGATCTTCGAGACCGTGCTCTCCAACAAGAACGACATGTTCCGGCAGGTCGGGCTTGTGGAGTATCCCCGCAAGGGCGTGTGGTCGCTGGTCTTCGTGTCCAACGAGAAGGAAACGGAGATCAACATCAAGCTCGACAAGCAGGGCGACCCGCTGGTCGCGGTCTTCATGCCGTGCACACCGAACCCGACCACCGGCTTCCTGATGTATGTCTACCGCTCCGAGATCGTCCTTCTGGACATGTCGATCGAGGACGGCGCCAAGCTGATCGTCTCGGCCGGCCTCGTCGCGCCGGAATACAAGCGCAAGGTCGTCACCAAGGACGGCGCGCCGATCGAGGTCGGCCTCGCAAATCCGGCGATGGAGAAGGTCTCGAACGTCCGGTTCAAGTGAGGGCGACGGTTCACCCCGCCCTGAGTAGCCGCACCGCCTCGTCGCGCCCGAACAGGTAGAGCAGCAATCTGAGCGCCTGGCCGCGCTCGGATTTCAGATCCGGATCGCGCGACAGGATCAGCCGCGCATCGTCGCGCGCAACCTCCAGCAGGTCCGCGTGGAACTCGATGCGCGCCACCTGGAAGCCGGGCGTACCGGACTGCCGCGTACCCAGCAGTTCGCCTTCGCCGCGCAGCTTCAGATCTTCCTCGGAGATGACGAAGCCGTCCTCGGTTTCGCGCATCACCGACAGGCGGCGCTTGGCAGTCTCGCCGAGCGGGTCCTTGTAGAGCAGGACGCAAGATGACGCCTTGGCGCCGCGCCCGACGCGCCCGCGCAACTGGTGCAGCTGCGCCAGGCCGAAGCGCTCCGCGTGTTCGATCACGATGATCGTGGCGTCCGGTACGTCGACGCCGACCTCGATCACCGTCGTCGCGACGAGTATCCTGGTTTCGCCCTCCTTGAAGGCGCGCATCGCCTCGTCCTTTTCCGCGCCCTTCATGCGTCCGTGCACCAGCCCGACAACGTCGCCGAACTCATGCTTCAGCGTCGCAAAACGCTCCTCCGCGGAGGTCACCTTGATCTCGTCGGAGTCCTCGACCAACGGGCATATCCAGTAGACTTTCTGGCCGTCAGCGATGGCCTCGGAGATGCGACCGACCAGCTGATCCATACGCTCGAGCGGGAGCGTGACCGTCTTGATCGGCTGACGGCCGGCGGGCTTCTCCGTCAACCTGGAGACATCCATGTCGCCGAAGGCGGTCAGCACCAGCGTGCGCGGGATGGGCGTCGCCGTCATCACCAGCATGTCCGGCGCGTCGCCCTTTGCGGTGATCGCAAGCCGCTGGTGCACGCCGAACCGATGCTGCTCGTCGACCACGGCGAGCACGAGGTCGCGGAAGACGACCTGTTCCTGGAACAGGGCGTGCGTGCCAACCACGATGTCGATCGAGCCGTCGGCGAGCCCCGCGAGGGTGGATGAACGGTCTCGGCCCTTCTCGCGGCCGGTCAGGATTGCGGCCTTGAGGCCCGCGCGTTCCGCCAGTGGGGCGATGGTGGCGAGATGCTGGCGCGCCAGGATTTCAGTCGGCGCCATCAGCGCGGCCTGTCCGCCCGCCTCGACCGCACGGGCCATCGCGAGCAGCGCCACCACCGTCTTGCCTGACCCGACGTCGCCCTGGAGAAGCCGCAGCATGCGCTCCGGTTCGGCGAGGTCGGCATTGATCTCGGCCAGAGCGAATTCCTGCGAACCGGTCAGCGAGTAGGGCAGGGCTTTGCGGATCGCGTCCTCTATCTTTCCGTCTCCGGTCAGCGGGCGGCCCGAAAGCCGCTTCACGTTGGCCCGTACCAGCGCCAGCGACAGTTGCCCGGCCAGGAACTCGTCATAGGCGAGCCGGCGCCAGGCGGACGCTTCCGGCGAGACGTCGAGCGGCGCCTGCGGGTCGTGCAATTTCCTCAGTGCATCGGGGAAGGACGGAAAGCCCTGCTTCCTCGCCACGGCAGCGTCGAGCCAGTCGGGCAGGCTGGGAATCCGCTCGACGGCCTGGCCGATTACACGCCTGAGCACCTTGCCGGACAGGCCCGCCGTCAGCGGATAGACCGGCTCGACCAGCGGCAGGCTGTCGGCTCCAGACAGAGGCGCGATATGGTCAGGGTGCACCATGGAGGGACGGCCGTTGAACCACTCCATGCGCCCGGACACGACGACATGTTCGCCGACCGGCATCTGCTTTTCCAGATAGGCGGCATGGGCATGGAAGAAGGTCAGCGCGATCTCTCCGGTGTCGTCATGCGCAAAGACGCGGTAGGGCACCGATCGGTTGCCGCGAGGCGGCGGCTGGTGGCGGTCGATCCTGAGTTCCAGCGTCACGATCGCCCCTTGCGCCGCCCCCGCGATACCTGGACGATTGCGTCGGTCGATCACCTGGTGCGGCAGCGTGAACAACAGGTCGCCGACCCGCGCGCGGCGTTCGCCTAGGTCAGCCGGAACCACCTTCTCGATCAACGCGGCGACCTTCGGCCCCACGCCTTCGAGCGACGTGATCGGCGCAAACAGCGGATCGAGGAGCGAAGGGCGCATGACGGGAACTTAGGCAGGAATGCGACCGGCGCAAAGCTGACAAGGCGGTCTATCCACGCTATACGCGCGCACCTGACAGGCTGGGAACGACGATGAGCGGAAGCGGACGATCGAGCGAGGGGCTGGACGCGCGGCGGCGCAAGTTGCTGTTCCGCTCCTGGCATCGTGGCATCCGCGAGATGGATCTCGTCCTCGGCGGTTTTGCCGACTCGGCCATCGGCTCCTTGACCGACGCCGAATTGCACCAATATGAACATCTTCTCGAGGTGCAGGACGCCGACCTGCTCGCCTGGGTCACCGGGCAAAATCCCGTCCCCGCCGATTTCGATACCCCCTTGCTGCGGAAGATCATGGCCTTCCGCGCCGCCTGAAGAACGAATTCATGAGCCTGCTTGAAAAAATCAGCCTGCCGCATGGCCGGACCGGCCAGTTCATCGTCGATGGCGTCGCCGACGGCTTTGAGGCGTTCGCGCTGGCTTCGGCCGCCAGGGAGGCAGCACCCGACCGGCCGCTGCTGTTCGTGGCTCGCGACGGCCAGCGCCTGCCGGCGATCACCGAGGCGCTGGCCTTCGTCGCACCAGAACTGCCGGTTCTCGAATTCCCGGCCTGGGACTGCCTGCCCTACGACCGCGTGTCGCCCGGCTCGGATGCCGCGGCACGCCGGCTCGACGCACTGTCCGCGATGGCTGCGCTGCGCCGGGAGCCGCATCGCGCCATCGTCCTGACGACGGCCAACGCGCTTCTGCAGCGCATACCGCCGGCCGAGATCATCGAGGCCCAGGCCTTTCGCGCCAGGCCGGGCGGAAACGTCAACATGAACGCGTTGATCTCGCGGCTCGAGAAATCGGGTTTCGAGCGTGTGCCCACCGTGCGCGACGTCGGCGAGTTCGCGGTCCGCGGCGGCATCCTCGATCTCTATGCCCCCGGCGCCGATGAGGCGCTGCGCCTCGACTTCTTCGGCGACACGCTCGAGACGGTGCGCGCCTTCGACGTGGCGACGCAGCGCACGAGCGGCACGCGCGCGCAGGTTTCCCTTCAGCCGATGACCGAGGTGACGCTGACGCCGGAGACGATCGAGCGGTTTCGCCGGAACTACATCGAGACGTTCGGCGCGCCGTCGCGCGACGACGCGCTCTACACGGCGATCAGCGAGGGCAGGCGTTTCGCCGGCATGGAGCACTGGCTGCCGTTTTACTACGAACGGCTGGACACGTTGTTCGATTACCTGCCGGGGGCGCCGGTGATCTTCGACCATCTCGCCCACGAGGCCATCGACGAGCGGCACAAGCTGATTGCCGACTACTACGAGGCGCGGCGCCAGCAGTCCGGTGCGGCGCTCAAGGAAGCGGTTCCCTATCAGCCGACGCCGCCCGGCCTGCTCTACCTGACGCCCGACGACGTTGCCGCGGCGATGGGCGACCGTCTTGCCGTGGAACTGACGCCATTCGAGACGCCGGACGCGGGCCCGCGCGCGGTGCTGCACGGCGGATCTCGCCCCGGCCAGACGTTTGCCGAGCAACGCGCGGATCCCAACGCCAACGTCTTCGACGCCGCGGTCAGGCACATCGGCGAGGTCAGGGCTGCGGGCCGGCGGGTCGTCATCGCCGGCTGGACCGAAGGGTCGCTCGACCGGCTGAACCAGATTCTGTCCGAACACCAGCTTGGCAACGTCAAGCCGGTCGCGACATTGGCCGAGGTGGAAAAACTCGGCCCCGGCCAGGCCGGGGCGGCGGTGCTGCCGCTGGAAGCCGGTTTCGAGACCGACCGGCTGACGATCATCGCCGAACAGGACATTCTCGGCGACCGTCTCGTCCGCCGATCCAAGAAGCGGAAAAAGTCCTCCGACTTCATCGCCGAGGCGGCCGCTCTTTCGGCCGGAGACATCGTCGTCCATGCGGACCACGGCATCGGGCGTTTCATCGGGCTGAAGACGATCGAGGCCGCCGGCGCGCCGCACGACTGCCTGGAGATCCACTACGCCGGCGACGGCCGGCTCTACCTTCCCGTCGAGAACATCGAACTGCTGTCGCGCTACGGCTCCGATGCCGCCGAGGCCCAGCTCGACCGCCTCGGCGGCGGCGCCTGGCAGTCGCGCAAGGCCAAGCTGAAGAAGCGCCTTCTCGAGATGGCCGGGCAGCTCATCCGCATCGCCGCCGAGCGCAAGATGCGCGTCGCCAAGGCGTTCAACCCGCCCGACGGGCTGTACGGCGAATTCTCGGCAAGGTTCCCCTACGAAGAAACGGAGGACCAGCAGAACGCGATCGACGCGGTGCTTGACGATCTCTCCGCCGGCCGGCCGATGGACCGGCTGGTATGCGGCGACGTCGGATTCGGCAAGACCGAGGTGGCGCTGCGCGCCGCCTTCGTGGCCGCGATGGAAGGCGTCCAGGTCGCCGTCGTCGTGCCGACGACGCTTTTGGCGCGCCAGCACTTCAAGACGTTTTCCCAGCGCTTCGCCGGATTGCCGATGACCGTGCGGCAGGCTTCGCGACTGGTCGGCGCGAAGGAACTGGCCGAAACCAAGAAGGGCATCGCCGATGGCACGGTCGATGTCGTCGTCGGTACCCATGCGCTGCTCGGCAGCGCCATTTCGTTCCGGAACCTCGGCCTGCTGATCGTTGACGAGGAGCAGCATTTCGGGGTCAAGCACAAGGAGCGGCTGAAGGAGCTGAAGAGCGACGTGCACGTGCTGACGCTGTCGGCCACGCCCATTCCGCGTACGCTCCAGCTCGCCATGACCGGCGTGCGCGAACTGTCTCTGATCGCGACGCCGCCCGTGGACCGCATGGCGGTTCGCACCTTCATCTCGCCGTTCGACCCTCTAGTCATCCGCGAGACGCTGCTTCGCGAACGCTACCGCGGCGGCCACAGCTTCTATGTCGTCCCGCGCATCAGCGACCTCCAGGAAATCCGCGACTTCCTCCAGCAGTCGGTTCCCGAGCTCAAGGTCGCGACCGCCCACGGTCAGATGCCGCCTGGCGAACTCGACGACATCATGAACGCCTTCTACGACGGGCAGTACGACGTCCTGCTATCGACAACGATCGTCGAATCCGGCCTCGACATCCCGACTGCCAACACGCTGATCGTGCATCGCGCCGACATGTTCGGCCTGGCCCAGCTTTACCAGCTGAGGGGCCGCGTCGGGCGCTCGAAGCTGCGCGCCTATGCGCTGTTCACCCTGCCGGCCAAGCGCAAGCTCACCGACACGGCCGACAGGCGCCTGAAAGTCCTGCAGTCGCTGGATACGCTCGGCGCCGGCTTCCAGCTTGCCAGCCACGACCTCGACATCCGCGGTGCCGGCAATCTTCTCGGCGAGGAACAGTCCGGGCACATCAAGGAAGTGGGCTTCGAGCTCTACCAGCAGATGCTGGAGGAAGCCGTGGCCGAGATCCGCGATACCGGCGAAGCGGTCGACGGCGGCTGGTCGCCGCAGATTACCGTCGGCACCGCCGTCATGATCCCCGAAGGCTACGTGCCCGATCTACAGCTTCGCCTCGCGCTCTACCGCCGCCTCGGCGATCTCGAGACGCCGGAGGAGATCGACGCCTTCGGCGCGGAACTCATCGATCGCTTCGGGCCGCTTCCCGACGAAGTGCAGCACCTCCTGAAGATCGTCTTCATCAAGGCGCTCTGCCGCAAGGCCAATGTCGAGAAGCTCGACGCGGGACCGAAGGGGGTCGTCATCCATTTCCGCGAAAAGACCTTCCCGAACCCGGCCGGCCTCGTCCGCTACATCGGCGAGCAGGGAGCGCTGGCGAAGATCAGGCCGGACCACAGCATCGTCTTCATGCGCGACTGGCCGAACTCAGAAAAGCGTCTTGCCGGCTCGGCGGTCGTCATGACACAGCTTGCCCGCATGGCCACGAACGCAGGATAGACCGATGTCTGGCGGAACCGACCTGCAGGAACTGCTCGCCTCGATGTCGCCGGAACTCCTGCCCGGCGTCCTGGTGTTCGCCACGCTGCCGCCCGGCGCGTCGCGCCCTGACGGCATCGATCCCGTCATGACTTTTCGCGAACGAGAGGGCGAGACCCTGATCCTGGCCGAAGAGCAGGCGATGGCGGCCGGACTTGCGTCCATCTTCCGCAGCCGGATGATCACGCTGAACGTCCATTCCTCCCTCGATGCGGTCGGCTTCATCGCGGCGGTCGCAACCCGCCTCACCGAAGCGGGCCTCGGCGTGAACCCGGTTTCGGCCTATTTCCACGACCACCTGTTCGTGCCGGCGGAGCGGGCGGACGAGGCTATGGCCATACTGCGGGCGCTGGCGGCCGAAACCCGGGTTTGAGCCGGTCGGCCGGTTCGGGCCCCAAACCCTTGCCACCCACGGCGGTTTGCACTAGCGAAGTCCAAACCCGTTCAAAGCACAGGCCGCCATGTCCATCATCGATACCCGCACGCCCGACGCCAAGCGCCTCATTCCGGGAGCGACCGGCGACTGGGAGGTCATCATCGGGCTCGAGGTTCACGCCCAGGTGACGTCGGAGGCGAAACTCTTTTCCGGCGCGTCGACGGCCTTCGGCGCAGCGCCCAATGCCAATGTCAGCCTGGTCGACGCGGCCATGCCCGGCATGCTGCCCGTCATCAACGAGGAATGCGTGCGCCAGGCGATCCGCACCGGTCTCGGGCTCAAGGCGCGCATCAATCACAAGTCGGTCTTCGACCGGAAGAACTATTTCTACCCCGACCTGCCGCAGGGCTACCAGATCTCGCAGTTCAAGCAGCCGATCGTCGGCGAAGGCACGGTGACCATTTCGGTCGGCCCCGACCGCGAGGGCAAGTTCGAGGACATCGAGGTTGGAATCGAGCGCCTGCATCTCGAACAGGATGCCGGCAAGTCGATGCACGACCAGCACCCGACCATGTCCTATGTCGACCTCAACCGGTCAGGCGTGGCGCTGATGGAGATCGTGTCGAAGCCCGACATGCGCTCGGCCGACGAGGCGAAGGCCTACGTCACCAAGCTCAGGACCATCGTGCGCTACCTCGGGACGTGCGACGGCAACATGGACGAGGGTTCGATGCGAGCCGACGTCAACGTTTCCGTGCGCAGGCCGGGCGGCGACTTCGGAACGCGCTGCGAGATCAAGAACGTCAACTCGATCCGCTTCATCGGCCAGGCCATCGACTATGAGGCGCGCCGGCAGATCGCGATCATCGAGGACGGCGGGACAATCGACCAGGAAACCCGGCTTTTCGATCCCGGCAAGGGCGAGACGCGCTCGATGCGCTCCAAGGAAGAAGCGCACGACTACCGTTACTTTCCCGATCCCGACCTGTTGCCGCTCGAGTTCGACCAAGCCTATGTCGATGCGCTGGCGAAGGACCTTCCGGAACTGCCCGACGTCAAGAAGGACCGGCTGGTCAACAGCCTGGGGCTTTCCGTCTACGACGCCTCGATTCTCGTCTCGGAAAAGGCGGTGGCCGACTATTTCGAGAGGGTCGCGGCCGGGCGCGACGGCAAGACGGCTGCCAACTGGGTCATCAACGACCTTCTAGGCGCCTTGAACAAGGCCGGAAAAGATATTGAAAACGCTCCGGTTTCGCCCGATCAGATCGGCGCGATCATCGACCTGATCAAGGAAGGCACGATCTCCGGCAAGATCGCCAAGGACCTGTTCGAGATCGTCTGGAACGAAGGCGGCGACCCGCGCCAGATCGTCGAAAGCCGCGGCATGAAGCAGGTCACCGACACCGGCGCGATCGAGAAGGCGGTGGACGAGATCATCGCCGCCAACCCAGACAAGGTCGAGCAGGCCAAGGCCAAGCCGACGCTCGCCGGCTGGTTCGTCGGCCAGGTCATGAAGGCGACCGGCGGCAAGGCCAACCCGCAGGCCGTCAACGACCTCGTCAAGGCCAAGCTCGGGATCGAGTAGGCGATGTTCGTCCGGACCGCTGGGGAACGCGACCTCGCGGCGGTCCGCGACCTGCTGGTCGAGACCTGGCACGCGACCTACGACGACCTCTACGGCGCAGAGCGTGTCACCGGGATCACCGACGACTGGCACTCCCTGCAGGCGCTCAGGCGCCGCCTCGAAATGCCGAACGGCGAGTTCCTCGTCGCCGACGATGGCAACCGGATCGGCGGCATGGCCTTTGCCGACGCCGCTTCCGACGGCAAGTCCGTCACGCTGCGCCAGCTGTACGTACGCCCGGCATTCCAGGGACGCGGCGTTGGCGGCATGCTGCTGGACGAGATCATCGAGAGCTTTCCGGAGGCAATGCTGTTCCGGCTCGAAGTCGAGGAAGCGAACGCCGGCGCCATCGGTTTCTACCGGTCGCAGGGTTTCGAACAGGCAGGCCGGACCGCCAATTGCGGTGCTGCCGATTCGGGCATTCCGGCGCTGGTGTTCGAACGCGTTCGCGGCTAGGGCTTAACCTCGCCTGAAGCAATGCCCGGAATCTGCCTTCGCGTCGGCCGGACGCGGGACAAACGCTTGCCTTCCGCACAAGCCGACGCCATAAGCGGGAGAACACGACGCCTTGAGGCGACGAGGGACAGATGAAGACCTTTTTGACGCAGTTTTTCACCTGGTGGAACAGCCAGACGCTCGGCACCCGGTTCCATACCTGGCGCTTCGGCAAGCGTGTCGGCGAGGACGCGGCCGGCAACGTCTACTATGAAGGCGGCACGAACTCCGATGGCCAGACCCGCCGCTGGGTGATCTACAAGGGCTACTCGGAAGGCTCGGCGGTACCGCCGGGCTGGCATGGCTGGCTCCACCACAGGACCGACACGCCGCCGTCCTCCGAGGACTACCAGGCGCGGTCGTGGCAGAAGCCGCATCTGCCCAACCTTACCGGTTCGCCGGATGCGTACCGTCCGAAGGGATCGGTGCTGAGCGGGACGCACAGGCCGCAGGTCACCGGCGACTACGACGCCTGGACGCCGGGTGCCTGACCGTGGGTGCGGCGGGACGGGTCATTTGTCGCCACAATTGCCGGCTAGGTGCGTGACCAGTTTCCCGATCACTGAACGCCCCCAGCGTCCACGGCCGGACGCATCTTCCGGTGACCCCGCAATGCCCAGCTACCGCCGTTCAGCACTGGCCAGACTTGGATGGACCGCCCTTGCGGCCGTCGCCATCGGCGCATCGACGCCGGCGCTGGCCGAGCGCATCAGCAATCCGGTCGCCGAATTCACCGGCGTCGACAAGATCACCGGTCGCATCATCACCTTCGACGTCTACATCGACGAGACGGTCCAGTTCGGCGCTCTTCAGGTTACCCCGCGGGTCTGCTACTCGCGCCCGATCACCGAGGAACCGAAGACCGATTCGTTCGTCGAGGTCGACGAGATCACGCTCGACCGCAAGATCCGCCGAATCTTCACAGGCTGGATGTTTGCCGAAAGCCCAGGCCTCAACGCCGTCGAGCACGCCGTCTATGACGTCTGGCTGAAGAGCTGCAAGCAATCGTCGGACGTGCCGGCCCCCGAAACGAACTGATACCCATGGCAGACTTGTCGGGGCTCGCGGGACGGACCGGAACGGCATTGGGATGCCTTGCGACCGCCGTCGTCCTCGCATTCGCCGGCAGCGCGCGGGCAGACACCATCTGCACGGTGCTTGCCGATCCCGCCTCGGGAAAGGTGCTCTCGCAGGACGGCGAATGCGACCGACGCGTTCCGCCTGCGTCCACCTTCAAGATACCGATCAGCCTGATGGGCTATGACGCCGGCTTCCTGCAGGACGCGACGGCGCCGCGGCTGCCCTTCAAGCAGGGCTATCCGGACTGGCGCGAATCCTGGCGGACCGACATCGATCCGACTTCCTGGATGCGCGAATCGGTGGTCTGGTATTCGCAGCAGTTCACGCAGGCGCTCGGCAAGGAGGCCTTCGCGCGCTATGTCGAGGCGTTCGACTACGGCAACCACGACGTTTCGGGCGATCGGGGCAAGGACAACGGCTTGACCCGTTCCTGGCTGAGTTCGTCGCTGCGCATTTCCCCTCTGGAACAGGTCGGCTTTCTCGCCCGGGTGACCGGCAGGACGCTTCCGCTCGAGGCTCGCGCCTACGAGATGACCGAGGCAATCCTCGGCAGGCACGATCTGGCCAATGGCTGGACCGTGCGCGGCAAGACCGGCGCCGGCTTTTCAGTCAAACCGGACGGAACACCCGACCGGCAGCGCCCGTTCGGCTGGTATGTTGGCTGGGCGAGCAGGGACGGCCGGACAATCGTGTTTGCGCGGCTGGTCGAGCGATCGGCGCCGCAGAAGATGAGCCCGGGCCTCGGCGCACGCGACGCCATGCTGGAGGAACTTCCGAGCCTTCTGGACGCCGCCTCAGGCGACTAGACCAATGCTTCAGGGTTGAAGGTCGCGCTGCCCTTCAAGGCTTCCTGCAGCATCTTTTCGTAGCGCCCGCGCGGCACGTCGACCGCGCCGAAACGTTTCAGGTGCTCCGTGGTGAATTGCGTGTCCAGAAGCACGAAGCCGCGCTGGCGCAGGCGCTCGACCAGATGCGCCAGGCACACTTTCGATGCGTCGGTCTCGCGCGAAAACATGCTTTCGCCGAAGAAGGCCCGGCCGAGGCTGACCCCGTACAAACCACCGACCAGCTGCATCTCGCGCCAAGCCTCGACCGAATGGCAATGGCCGCGGTCGAAGAGCCCGATATAGGCTTCCCGGATTGGCGCGTTGATCCATGTCGACCTGCGCTCTTCGCGCTCTTCCGCGCAGGCGTCGATGACACCCGAGAAATCCGTGTCGAACCGGATGTGGAACCGTTTCTGCCTGATCACCTTTTTCAGGCTCTTAGGCAGGTGGAAAGCGTCGAGCGGGATGATGCCGCGCGACTCCGGCCGGACCCAGAAGACTTCCGGGTCATCGGCGCTCTCCGCCATGGGGAATACGCCGGACGCGTAGGCCTTGAGCAGAAGGTCGGTCGGTATCCGGTATCCGGGCGCGTAGGGGCGCGTCATGGCCGCGCCCGTTCCCTAGTCCGACGGGGCCGCGAGGTATTTTTCGAGCCAGTGGATGTCGTAGTCGCCATTGGCGATGTCCGGGTTGCCGACGAGGTCGCGGAATAGCGGCAGCGTCGTCTTGATACCGTCTACGACGAATTCGTCGAGAGCGCGGCGAAGCCGCATCATGCACTCCACCCGGTTGCGGCCGTGCACGATCAGCTTGCCGATCAGGCTGTCGTAGTAGGGCGGTATCCGGTAGCCCGAATAGACGCCTGAATCCACGCGGATGCCGAGGCCGCCTGGCGTGTGGAAGTGGGTGATGGTGCCGGGCGAGGGCGCGAATGTGCGCGGGTCCTCGGCGTTGATGCGGCATTCAATCGCGTGGCCGTGGAACCGGATGTCTTCCTGCCTGACCGACAGTCCGCCGCCCGAGGCGACGCGGATCTGCTCGTGGACGAGGTCGATGCCGGTGATCGCCTCGGTGACCGGGTGCTCGACCTGAAGGCGGGTGTTCATCTCGATGAAGTAGAACTCGCCGTCCTCATAGAGGAACTCGATCGTGCCGGCGCCCGAATAGCCGAGGCCGGCCACGGCATTGGCGCAGATGTTGCCGATGCGCGCCCGTTCCTCCGCGTTCAGGGCAGGGGAGTTGGCCTCTTCCCACACCTTCTGGTGACGACGCTGCAGCGAGCAGTCCCGTTCGCCCAGGTGAATGCCCGATCCCATGCCGTCGCCGAACACCTGGATTTCGATGTGGCGCGGCTTCTCGAGGTACTTCTCGATGTACACGGCGTCGTCGCCGAAGGCGGCGCCGGCTTCCGACTTGGCCGTTGCCAGCGCGACGTCGAGGTCGGCTTCGTTGCGCGCGACCTTCATGCCGCGTCCGCCGCCGCCGGCGGATGCCTTGATGATGACCGGATAGCCGATCTCGGCGGCGACCCGCCTGGCTTCCTTCTCGTCCGAGATGGCGCCTTCGGAGCCGGGCACGACGGGGATGCCGAGGCGCTTGGCGGTGCGCTTGGCCTCGATCTTGTCGCCCATGACGCGGATATGGTCGCCGGACGGGCCGATGAAGGTGATGTTGTGGGCCGCCAAAATGTCGGCGAACTTGGCGTTTTCCGACAGGAAGCCGTAGCCCGGATGCACAGCGTCCGCGCCGGTGATCTCGCAGGCGGCGACGATCTGGTGGACGTTGAGGTAGCTGTCGCGCGACGGCGGCGGACCGATGCACACGCTTTCGTCGGCAAGGCGGACATGCATCGCGTCGGCGTCGGCGGTCGAATGTACCACCACCGTCTGGATGCCGAGTTCCTTGCAGGCGCGCAGGACCCGGAGGGCGATTTCGCCGCGATTGGCTATGAGGATCTTCTGGAACATGAGCGCCAAACCTGCCGGCGCTATTCGACGACGACGAGCGGCATGCCGTATTCCACCGGCTGGGAATCCTCGACGAGGATCGCCTTCACCGTGCCGGCGCGCGGCGACGGAATCTGGTTCATCGTCTTCATCGCCTCGATGATCAGCAGCGTTTCGCCTTCCTTGACCGTCTGGCCGATCTCGATGAAGGGTTTGGCGTCCGGGGCAGGGGCGAGATAGACCGTGCCGACCATCGGCGAAGGCACCGCGTTCTTGGACGTCTCCGCCGGCGCGGCGGCGGCAGCGGCGGGCTGAGCCGCGGCATGCGGAGCCGCGACAGCCGCCGGAGCGACGTAGGCGGGCGGCGGCGCAACGGCGTGAACGGTCGCTGCCTGGCGCGAGACCCTGACCTTGAAATCGTCGAGTTCGACTTCGATCTCGGTCAGGTTGGTGTCGTTCAGGATGCCCGCGAGGTCGCGGATAAGCTGCTGGTCGATGCCGGTTTTTTTGGTCGTCATTTCAAAGCCTTCTTATTGTCCGGTCAGTCAGATGCGCGCCGCGAGCGCCTGAAGCGCAAGCGTGTATCCAAGTGGCCCGAAGCCGCAGATCATACCTACAGCATGCGGCGCGACCTTGGAAACGTGCCGGAAGGGCTCGCGCGCGTGAATGTTCGAGAGATGCACCTCCACGACCGGCAGCGGCGCCGCGGCGCGGATGGCGTCGTGGATGGCGATGGACGTGTGCGTGTACGCGCCGGCATTGAGCACGATGCCCGCGGCCTTTTGCGATGCCTCCTGGATCCAGTCGACCAGCACGCCCTCGTGGTTGGATTGGCGAAAATCCACCGCGAGCGAGAGGCCTTCCGCCGCGCTGCGGCAGTCGGCTGCGATGTCGTCGAGCGTCCCGGTGCCATAGATCCCCGGCTCGCGCTTGCCGAGCATGTTGAGATTAGGGCCGTTCAGGACGAAGATCGTTTTCAAGCAAGAGACCTTTGTTGGTGTCGGCGCCCCGGCGCCGCAACCTCTATAGTTGTCTTATCCGGCCGGGAAAAGAGCACAAGGGACTAGTTTTCCTCGGCTCGCGGCCTGCCTGGTGCGCTGGGCCGTCACCCAGAGAAGGCGAAGGCGCGCTGCGGGTTCTCGACCATGAACTTGCGGATCAGCTTCTTACCGTCGAAGCCCGCCTCGCCGGCCTCCTCGATGAAGCGCGGCACCCATTTCTCCAGGATGAAACCCATGCCGAGCCCGCCTTCGCCGTAGCTGGCGAACATGGTGCGACGGGCGATGTCGCCGCCGACCATCACCTGGTCCTCATGTCCCCAGCGAACGAGATCGAGAATGCAGCGGGTCCGCACGTCCTCCGGATAGTATTTGACGCGCGTGATGCCGTCGAAGGAGAAGAACGCGCCGGTCTCCGCAACCTTTCGGTGAAGCCACCGATCGGGGTTGCGGTCGAGATGCGCGATGGTGAGTCGGGCGGGATCCACGCCCTCCTGGCGCAGAAGATCGAGCTGTTCCAGCGCCATGGTGCCGAGTTCGGTATGGGAATGGACCGGCGCACCGGTCTCCTTGTGGGCATCGAGCACGGCGAGCAGCACCTTCACCTCAGATTCCGTCATCGTGTTGTAGCCGGTGCCGAACTTGACGACGCCGCCCCTGATATCTGTCCCGTCCATGCCTTCGGTGACCTCGGCGACGACGTGGTCTGCGAGTGCCCGACGGCTCTGCGCGGCGATCCAGTTGGCAAACGTAGCGCCCTTCGCGGCAAAGGTGCCCGGCCACATGATGGCCTTGTTGAAGCCGGCCGTCGCAATGACCTGAACGCCGGCCGCTTCCGCGATGCGCTTCACGACCCCGACGTCGCGGCCGTAGTCGATCGCCGTGGCGTCATAGATCGTGCGACCCCCGGCCTTCGCGAACAGCTCCAATTCGGCCTGCGAGGCCTCGGGGCTGTCGAGCAGGAGATCGACGTCGCCTTTCTGTTTCCAGAGCTGCGGGACGCAGTAGATATGATCGTGCGCATAGGTGACACCCATGGCGCCTGGATCGATGTCGCCGCTCACGGTTCGGACGAAGGCCATGTCAGAGCTCCAAAATGAAAATGATTTTCATGTCGATTGTGCCAGCAAAATTGGCTTTGTGTAGACATCAAAGTTCATTACGAAAATAATTGCAATGACCGGTACATTTGCTAGGCTGCGCGCACGGCGTCCCCGTTCGGCGCAGCAAAGCGAGAGGCATATGGCCAAGATTCGAACCGTGCTCAACGACGTCGGCCCCGAGGGCCTTGGTCTGATCTACACGCACGAGCACCTCATCACCTATCCTCCGGCGGTCCAGAAAGATCGCGACCTGGAACTCTCAAGCTATGAGTGCTCGCTGCGGGAACTGAAGATATTCAAGGAATGCGGCGGCACGCTGCTGGTAGAGGCGACGACGCTCGACTACGGGCGCGACCCTTCCGCGATGGCGCGGATGTCAAAGGAAGCGGGCGTGCCCGTGGTCGCCGTGAGCGGCTTCAACAAGGCTGCCTATTTTCCGCTGTGGGTCGACACGACGCCGCTCAACGGCATCGCCGACAAACTCGTCCGCGACGTTGTCGACGGCATGGATGGCGGCCCCTACAAAGCCGGTCACCTGAAGTCAGGCGGGTCCTACAACTTCATCCATCCGCTGGAGGAAAAGACGACGCGTGCCGTGGCGCGGGCCCACAAGGAAACGGGAGCGCCGATCTGGCTGCACACCGAGGCCGGCACGATGGGCCTGGAAATGCTCGACATCCTGGAGAGCGAAGGCGTCGACCTCGAAGCCGTCGTCGTCGGGCACAGCGACCGCAATCCGGATCCGTGGTACCATGCGTCGATCGCAAGGCGCGGCGCCACCGTGCAGTTCGACGGCGTTTCGAAGGTCAAGTACCACCCCGATTCGGCGCGGATCGCCTGCGTCAAGGCGCTGGTCGAGGCCGGCCATGCGGAGCGCCTGATGATCTCGGGCGACATGGGGCGCGCCTCCTACCTTGCCGGCTACGGCGGCGGCCCGGGCTTTGCGTTCATCGCCACGAAATTTATCCCGCGCATGCGTGACGAGGGGATCGCGGCCGAACTCATAGACACGATCTTCAAGGCGAACCCGGTCCGCTGGCTGGCCCGGTTCTGACACTTTCCTGCATTTTTCCTAGCGCGAGACCCAATGACCGTCGAAGCGAAATACCTCAGCCGCGATGCCTTTGCCGAGCGCATCGCCCGATTTCCAGCCGTCATCCTGCCGCTCGGCGCCACCGAGCAGCACGGCTACCACCTGCCGCTCGGCGTCGACATCATCCTGGCCGAGGCGCTGGCGGTCCGCGTGGCCGAAGCGACCGGGGCGACGGTGATGCCGGCGATGCCGTTCGGCTATTCCTGGGTCTGGCGCGATGCGCCGGGGTCGGTCACCGTCGAATCGCGCACGCTCGAGGACGTCATCGTCCAGATCGCCGAGAGTTTGGCGCGGCAAGGTGTTCGCCATGTCTTCCTGGTCAACGGGCACGAGGCGAACGGCGCGACGATGAAATATGCCTCGCGCCGCCTTTGGGACCATGCGGGCGTCAAGGTCTGGCGGCTGTTCTATCCCGATCTCGGCGCGGTCATGGCCAAGCATTGCGAAAGCCCGACTTGGCACGGCATCGTGCATGCCTGCGAGTTCGAGACATCGCTCATGCTGGCCGTCGCGCCTCACCTCGTCGACATGTCCAAGGCGGTGCGCGAGTATCCTGAGCGCGACCGCGGATACTTCCAGGGCGGGCGCCCGATGGGAGACCTGAGCAAGAGCGGCGTGTTCGGCGACGCGACGCTCGCGACAGCCGAAAAGGGCGAGGCGATGCTGTCGATCTTCACGGAAAGCATGTCGCGCGCCCTGCGCGAGATTTGCGCGGAAGGCTGACGTGATCCATACCGACCCGATCACCACCCAGGAGGTCCGGGCCGGCCATGAATGACGTCTTCAGCCGAATCACCAAGATCTACCCGACACTGAAGAAGGCGGAGCGGCGAATTGCCGATCTCGTTCTCGCCGATGCCGACTTCTTCCTGCGCGGATCGATCACCGAGGTAGCGGAAGCCGCCGGCGTCTCGGCATCTTCGCTGACGCGCTTCAGTCGACTCCTGGAAGTCGAGGGCTTTCGTGAACTCAAACTGTCGGTCGCACAGGCCAAGAGCGCGCAGAGCCCATACTACCACCAGTCGGTGCAGGCGCTGGGCGAAATGGACATCGCCGAGGGCCGACTGGAATATCTCTACCTCCAGCAGGTCATCGCCTCGCTGAACTCGACGTTCACCCGGCTCGACGCCGAGGCGCTGGTCGATGCGATCCGCGCGATCCGGTCGGCGCGCCGCATACGGACATTCGGCGTCGCGGTATCCGGACTGATCGCGCAGGAAACCGCGATGCGCTTCATGCGGCTGGGGCTCGAGGCGACATATGTCGCGGATTCACATTTCATGCGGATCGCTTCGAGCCTGCTCGGCCAGGGCGATGTCGCCATCTGCATTTCCCATACGGGTCGCTCGCAGGAAGTGCTGGACGCCGCCGACATGGCGCACAGGCAAGGCGCTACCGTCGTCGGGCTGACCGCGCCACACACGCCGCTTTCGCGCAAGGCAGACATCCTCATCGAGATGTCGGTGTTCGAGGAGATCGACATCTACACGCCGTCCATCTCGCATTTCGCCTACCACTACGTCATCGGCCTGCTGTCGTTTCACATCGGCCAGTCGGCCGACCTCGACCGCGACGGCCTGCTGTCGAAGATCAAGACAGGGCTCGCCCGAGGACAAACCGCCGAACTTTCCCAATGAAAATATTTGCAGGAAATTTCCTGCAACAAAAACAATGCGTTACGCCTATGCACTTCAATGACGAAAATCTTTACATTTTTTTTCGGAATGCTAGAGTTTTGCGGGATTGAAGCCACCTGGTGACCGGCCCTGAAGGACCGGACAGCAAAACCCGCACACGCAAAAAGGGGAATGACAATGAAGTTTTTCGGCATAAGCACCGCGCTCGCAGCCCTGCTCATGGCTTCGGCTGCCAAGGCAGAGAGCACGGTCTCGCTGCATCCGGGTCTCGGACCCGCCGATGGCGCGACGGTGGTCGACGCCTCGCGCTATGAAGCGCGGCGCGACGGCAAGTACACCATCGGCTTTTCCAACGTCTTCACCGGCAACAGTTGGGTCGTGCAGCTTCTCGAGGAAGCCCAGTGGCGCGCCGACCAGTTCCCCGAAATCGAGCGCTACATTGTCACCGACGCCAATTTCGATCCTTCCAAGCAGGTCGCCGACGTCGAGGACATGCTGGCGCAGGGCGTCGACGCCATCGTCATCAATCCGACCTCGCCGGTCGCGGTCGTGCCGGTCCTCGAAAAAGCCTATGACGCGGGCGTCGCGGTGATCATCGTCGCTGCCGATGCGCAGACCGAGAAGGCGACCGTGCGCATCCTGGCCGACCAGGTGAAATTCGGGCGCGACGGCGGCAAGTTCCTCGCCGAGGCGATGGGCGGCAAGGGCAAGGTGATTGCGCTGCGCGGTATCGCCGGCATTTCGGTCGATACGGATCGCTGGGATGGCGCTGCCGAAGTGTTCGCGCAGCATCCCGGCATCGAAGTCGTCGGGGAAGTCTATGCCCAGTGGGCCTACGACCAGGGTCGCCAGGCCTGCGAAAGCCTCGCGCTCGCGCATCCGCAGATCGATGGCGTGTGGTCGTCGGGCGGCGCGATGACGCAGGCCTGCATCGAGGTTTTCAATGAACTGGGGCGCGATCTCGTGCCGATGACCGGCGAGGCCAATAACGGCTTTTTCGGCGCCTGGAAGAAGAACCAGGCGGCTGGCTTCGATTCCATCGCCCCGCAGAACCCGACCTGGATGGTCGCGGAAGGCGTTGCCGCGGCGGTTGCCGTTCTCAACGGCCAGGACGTCTACACCGAGTACAAGGTCATCGCCGAGCCCTTCACCGCGGCCGATCTCGACAAGCTCTACCGTCCCGACCTGAACGACTCCTACTGGGTCGGCTCGATCCTGCCAGACGACAAGCTCAAGGCTCTCTACGGGAACTGATCGGTATTGCGCGACGCTGCGCCCGCCAGTCTACTGGCGGGCCGGCGCTACCCGCCGCGCCCGAGAGGCGCGGCATCGCTGCATGAACGGATATGATGGCAGCCCAACCACCCCAAATCGCAGTCGATGACCTCAGCATGTCGTTCGGGGCCGTACAGGCGCTGAAGGCGATGCAACTCGTCGGGCATGCCGGCAAGGTTCACGCCGTGATGGGCGAGAACGGGGCCGGGAAGTCGACCCTGATGAAGCTGCTGTCCGGCGTGTACCGCCCGGATTCCGGCACGATCCGACTCAACGGCGAAGTCATGTCCTTCGATCATCCGCGCGACGCGCAGGATGCGGGCATCTCCACGATCTTCCAGGAATTCTCGTTGCTGCCGAACCTGTCGGTGGCCGAGAACCTGTTTCTCGGCCGCGAGGTCGAGAATGGCCGGACGCTGTCGGCGGGCGCGATGCGGCGGCGCACGGTCGAGGCGCTTGCCGAACTTGACCTGCGGATCGATCCCGATCGCCGCGTCGGCTCGCTCAGTGTCGGCCAGCAGCAGATGGTCGAGATCGCCAAGGGCGTCGTGGCCGATGCATCGGTCTTCATCTTCGACGAGCCGACGGCCGCGCTCGCATCGCACGAGGTGGAGACCCTGTTCGCGTTGATCCGACGGCTGACGGCGCGGGGCAAGTGCGTTTTCTACATTTCGCACCGGTTGAGCGAGGTGTTCGCGATCTGCGACGATGTCACCATCATGAAGGACGGCGCTTTCGTGCTTCGCGTGCCGACCGCCGAAACGACGGTGGACGAGGTCATCCGCGGCATGGTGGGCCGCCCCATCGAGGAACTGTTCGAGTCACGCGCCGAGGCGCTCGGGCCGATCCTGCTCGCCTCGGAGGCGCTTGTCGGCGAACGTGCGCCGGCGCCTCTGTCGCTGCGGATCCACGAGGGCGAGATCGTTGGCATCGCCGGCCTCGAGGGGCAGGGCCAGCAGCAATTGATGCGCCTGATCGCCGGATTCGATCCGGTCAGGTCGGGCACGCTGGAGCTTGCAGGCCGGCCGATCGGCGGCCGCACGGCGCGGCAGCGCATGGCGGCGGGAATCGGCTTCGTGCCGGAGAGCCGCAAGGACGACGGGCTGTTCCTGTCGCTAGACATCGGCGCAAACATGACGACCGCGGCAATCGCACGGCGGCCGCTCCTGTCGTGGGTGCCGCATCTGGGCGCGCGGATCGCGGACGTGATGAAGCGGTTGGCCGTGAAGGCGCCCGACGCGAAAACGCCCGTTGTCGACCTGTCCGGCGGCAACCAGCAGAAGGTGGTGCTCGGCCGCTGGCTCCTGGCCGGCGCCAGGGTGCTTCTCTGCGAGGAGCCGACGCGCGGCGTCGATGTCGGCGCGAAGCGGGAAATCTATCGGCAACTGCGCGAGTTCACCCGCGAGGGCAGGGGCATTCTCGTCACTTCTCGCGAACTGCCTGAACTGATCGGCCTCTGCGACCGCTTGCTCGTCATCCGCAACGGCGCAATTGTTGCGGAGATGGACGCGCGCGACGCAACCGAGGACGAACTGCTGCGTTCGGCCCTTCCGGCCGTCGAAAGCGAGGCGGCGTGAGCGTGGAATCCAAGACCCGACGCCGGGGCATCGCCGTTCGCATTCTGGAAGACGCGTTCTGGTTTCGCCAGCGCGGGGCGGCCCTGTCCTACGCGATCCTCGCCGCGATGCTGCTGATCCTGGCGATCGTCGTGCCGCAGACGTTCTATTCCGCCACCAACCTGTCGAATCTGGCCAGCCAGCTCGCGCCGCTTTTCCTGGTGTCGCTCGGACAGACCTTCGTGCTTCTGGGGGCCGGATTCGACCTTTCGGTCGGCGCGGTCATCTCGCTGTCCTCGGCGATCCTGACCCTCGATCTCGCCGATCCCGTGAAAATTCCGCTGGCCTTTGCGGCTGCGGGCTCGGTCGGTCTCGTCAACGGCTGGGGCTGCGTCTACTTGCGTGTGCATCCCATCATCATGACGCTCGCGACCAGTTCCGTCGTGCAGGGCGTCGCGCTGCTCCTGCTGCCGACGCCCGGCGGCATCGCGCCGCGCATCCTGGTGCAGATGGCGTCCGGCACCTTTCTCGGACTGCCGGTCGGCTTCTACTGGATCGTAGGGGCCAGCGCAGCGGCGATCTGGCTGGTGCACGGTGCGACATACGGCATCCGGCTCTACGCGACGGGCCAGAACCCGCAGGCGGCTTGGATGAGCGGCATCCGCGCGCCGCGCATCCGCGTATCGACCTATGTCATCTCGGCGCTGATGGCGGCGCTGGCCGGCGCCTACCTCACCGGCCGGCTGGCCTCGGGCGATCCCAATGTCGGCAGCGCGCTCGGCCTGGACAGCGTGCTCGGCGCAGCGCTCGGCGGAACATTGCTTTCGGGCGGCGTCGGCGGGCCGATCGGCACCGTCGCGGGCGTCCTGATCATCGGTATCCTCAACAACGGGCTCAATCTCGCGGGCGTATCGCCCTACTACCAGTTCATCGTGAAGGGTTCGATGCTCGTGCTGGCCGTCAGCCTGTTCAGGCGCAAGGAGGCCGGCCTGTGAAGCGCTTCCTGCTGTCCCTGCCGCCGGCCTTCTGGGGGCTCATCGCCGTCTGCGTGTTCGCGGCCTTCACGCAGCCCCAGTTCCTGTCGCTGCCCTTCCTGATGATCCTGCTGCGGCAGGCCGCGCCGCTCGGCATCGTCGCGCTCGGGCAGACCTTCGTCGTCGCCAACCGGTCGCTGGACCTGTCGGTCGGCGCAACCATCGCCTTCGTCAACCTGATTGTCGCGCATGCGATGTGGAACGGCTATCCGCCGGCCTTCGTCATCGCGGTGGCGCTCTGCGTGGGTCTGGTGATCGGCCTCGTCAACGGGCTTCTGGTCACCGTGCTACGCGCATCCGCCGTGGTGGTCACGCTCGGTACCGCTGCCGTCATCACCGGCATCGGCTTCCTCTACTCCGGCGGCGCGCCTGGCAGCTCGATGGCCGAACTCGTAAAATGGCTCGGCCGCGGGCGCATCGGGGTAGTGCCGGTTTCGGGCCTTGCCTGCCTGGCCTTCGGCATACTCGCCTGGATCCTGCTGCGCCGGCTGACGCTTGGTCGCTACATCTTCGCGGCCGGCGACAACCCTTCGGCCGCCTCCTATTCCGGCATCCCGGTCAACACGACCCTGCTGCTTTCGCATCTGCTCAGCGGCTTGTTCGCCGCAAGCGGCGGCGTCCTTCTGTCGGGCCTCGTCGGTGTCGGCTCGTTGAACCTCGGCGCCGACTATGTGCTGAGTTCGATCGCGGCCGTCATTCTCGGCGGCGCCGTGTTCGGTGGCGGGGCCGGCAGCGCGGTCGGCACGATGCTCGGCACGGCACTGCTGGTCATGGTGCTCAACCTGCTCACCGTGTTCGGGGTCGACCAGCCCGGCAAGCTGATCGTTCAGGGTCTGGTGATCGCCGTCGCGGCCATCATCTACCAGCAGGGCCGACGTGGCTGACGACCTGACGCTCGGCATCGACTTCGGCACCTCGGCGGTAAAGGTCGTCGCTCTGGCGGCCGATGGAACCGTGGCCGCGCAGGCATCACGTCCCTACGCAACCTACAAACCCGCCGCCGACCGCGCCGAGCAGGAACCGCAGGACTGGTGGGACGCGCTTTGCGCGGCGACGCATGAGATGATGGCCGCGCTAGATCCGGCCTGCGTCGTGGCCGCTGGGCTTTCCGGCCAGCTGAACGGCGTCGTGCTCGTCGATGCCAACGGCGTCGTGCTGGGGCGCAGCCATATCTGGCTCGACCAGCGCTGTGCGCGGGAGACGGCCGAGCTTCGGCAGTTTCACGCGGATGCGCTTGCGGTCACGTCGTCGCCCATTTCGCCGATCGCCGTGCTGCCGAAGCTGCAGTGGCTGAAGCGCCACGAGCCAGAGCGGATCGCCGCCGCGAGCCGCGTGTTCCAGGTGAAGGACTACATCCTGTGGCGCCTGACCGGGGCGCTCGCCACCGATGCGAACGAAGCGTCGGCGACCTCGCTCATGGACCTTGGCCGGCGAGCCTGGGACGACCGGCTGGTGGAGCTTGCCGGCATCGATGCCGCGCAGCTGTGCCCCATACTGCCGGCGTCGCGTATGGCCGGTCGGGTGACGCCGGCGGCCGCGAGCCAGACCGGCTTGCCGGTCGGGCTCGGCGTCGCCCCCGGTGCTGGCGACACCGGCGCGCTGGGCGTCGGCTGCGGCGCCTTTGCGACCGGAACGGTCGCGGTCACCCTGGGGACCGCCGGCCATGTCGTCGCTTCCGTGCCAAACCGGCCGCAGGGGATCGCCCCGGGCCTGTGGCGCATGGCGCATGTCGCGCCCGACCGCGAGTTGTGGCTCGGGCTCATTCCGGCCGGCGGCCTCTCGATCGCCTGGCTTCGCAGGATAGGCCGGGGTTTTGGCGGCCGCGACCTCGATTTCTCCGACCTGGAACGACTGGCGCAGGACGTGCCGCCCGGTTCCGACGGCGCGGTCTTCCTGCCGTTCCTCGAAGGCGCCGGAACGCCGTGGAACGATCCGGCGCGCCTTGCCGGCTACGGCGGGCTGAGCGTGGCGCACGAAGCCGGACACCTCGTGCGCGCGGTCTATGAAGGTGTCGCCTTCAACGTCCGGGCGTGCCTTGAACGTTTCGAGCAGGAAGGCGTGGTGCTGGATCGGGTTCATCTGGCCGAGGGGGGAGCCCAGTCGCCGCTCTGGTGCCAGATCATCGCCGATGCACTCGGCCGCGACGTCCATGTCGTCGCCGAACGCGACACGTCGGCCATCGGCGCCGCGATACTCGCGCGGGCCGCGACAGGCACGGACGACCTGGACAGCGTCATCGCCCGCTCGGTCAGGATCGCACGCGTGCACCGACCCGACCCTGCCGCGAGGGACGCGATACAGGCGTCCCTGGCGCTTTTCGCCCGGCAGGCGGGGGCATTCTGATGAGTGGTCCCTTCTTCCTGGGCCTCGATGCCGGCACCTCGCAGACCAAGGCTGCCCTGTTCGACCTTGCAGGGCGGGAGATCGCCGTCGCCGAGATCGCGACCTCGATCAGCCGCCCCCATCCGGGCTGGAGCGAGATCGATCCCGATGTCGCGCTCGCCGCGGCCACGGGCGTACTCGGACGCGTGGTGCGCGAGAGCGGGGTCGACGCCGGGTCTATCGCCGGGCTCGGCATCTCGGCTGCGATGGTCGGGGCCTGGGTGCTCGATGCCGCCGGCCACCCGCTGCGCCCGGCGATTACCTGGGAAGACGGCCGCACGAAGGACCTGATCGACGCGCACGTGGCCGATATGCCGGACTTCATGAGCCGGATTTTCGCGTCCTCCGGGTCGGTTATGCAGCGGGGCTGCACGCTGCCGGTCATGGCGTGGCTGGCGCGGCACGAACCGCATCTTCTATCGAAGGCTGCGCATGTCGTGTCGTTCAAGGACTATCTGCGTTTCTGCTTCACTGGCACAATCGGCACGGACCGCAGCGAAGCGGCGGTATTGCCGGGTTCCGCCGCGGCGCGCGACCGGTCCAACGACGTGATCTCGCTCTTCGGCCTCGAGCCTTATCGGCACCTGCTTCCGCCGGTCGAGGACAGTGAAGCCCTGGGCGGAAACATGCGCGCCGACGTCGCTGCTGCGATTGGCGTGAGGGCCGGTCTGCCTGTCGCCGTCGGGGCAGGTGACGTCGCGGCCACCGTGCTCGGAACCGGGGTGCTTGAGCCGGGGACAGCGGCAGCGGTTCTCGGAACCGCCTGCATGGTCGGCGTCATCGATGACCGCCCCGTCTTCGACCCGCCCGATGTCGGCCTGCTTTTCACCCTGCCTGCCGACCGCTGGTACCGGGCGATGCTCAACGTGGCCGGCACGCTCAATCTCGATTGGGCATTCAACACGCTTGCCCCCGACCTTGCACGGCGGGCCGACCGGTTTGCCGTTCTCGACTCGATGCTGGACGCGACGCCGCCCGGCGCGCACGGCCTGACTTATCTGCCGTATCTGTCGCAGAGCGGAATCATTGCGCCGGTCGTGGATCCGGCCGCGCGCGCCCAGTTCAGCGGACTTGTGCCGCGCCACGATCGGGCCTGCATGTTCAGGGCGGTTCTCGAAGGCGTGGCGTTCGCCATGGCCGACCTGCTCGACGTGCTTTCCTTTCAGGGCGACCGTCTCGTCCTCGTCGGCGGCGGTGCGCGAAACGACCGGTGGTCCCGGATGATCGCCGACATCGTCGGCCGTCGGGTTGTCGTGCCGGAAGGCACGCAGTTCGGCGCGCGCGGCGCGGCATGGCTTGCGGCGGCCGCCACCGGCCATCTCGCCGACATCGTGAAGGCCGGAAAAGTCAGCGCCGGTGACCGAATCTTCGAGCCATCCTCTGCGGGCGCCTGCGCTCCCGCCTACAAAACCGCGCTCGCCGCCTATCGCACCGCCAAGCTGCGGATGCTCGGACCGGCCGCCAGCCGGAGCTGAGGGCAGGGCAAGGCCGTCATCTCATCTGACCGTACCGAAACGTCTGCGGCAAACAAAGATTGCGTTGTTGCGACCGCACAACGCGCCGACCGGCAGGTTAGCCGGCATAGTCGGCGTCCGTTACATGCTCCAGCCAATCGACGACCTTGCCGTCTTGCACTTCCTGAAGTGCGATATGGGTCATGGCCGTCTTGGCGCTGGCACCATGCCAATGACGTTCACCCGGGGCGAACCAGACAACATCACCCGGACGGACCTCTTCGACCGGGCCACCGTCGCGCTGCACCCGGCCGCGACCTGCGGTGACGATCAGGGTCTGGCCCAGCGGATGCGTGTGCCATGCGGTCCGGGCGCCTGGTTCAAAGGTAACCGTCGCGCCCTGCACCCGGTCAGGAGCGGCAGTGTTGAACAAGGGGTCTATACGCACCTGACCAGTGAACCAGTCGGCGGGGCCTCTTGCGGATGGCGCACTTCCTGCGCGGAAGATTTCCATGGTCGTCTCCTTTCAGGACATAAGGTCTAGGCGGAGAGGGTGCCTACCCTTGACCAGCAGTGGCTCCACCCCGCCCTGGAGTTTGCCGAGCAGGATCAGGTCATCCCGATAGGCATAATCGGAATGGAAGAAGGCGAGATTGCCCCAGCCCCGGAAGTAGCAGAGATCGCCAGGCGCCTCGGCCGTGATCGGCTGCCGCCCGGTCTCGTCCAGGCGACGCGGCAGGTGGGCAAGCTTCTCGTTGTTCGAGAAGTCTTCGATCGTCAGCTCCAAAGGCAGCTGCGAAATCAGGTCGCGCGTGGTGGCGTTGTCCACCAACTCGTAGCTGAAATCCTGATCGGCAAACCGGCAGCGCAGATGCATCGTGCCCCCTTGCGCGGCAGCGCTGCCTGTCGGCGCGGCAATCGCGGCTGATACCCCCACCATGAAGTTGCGCCTGTTCATCGGGTTACTCGTGTTCGAGATTGATCGGCATTGAACCCGCCCAGCGGCGCTTCCCGCCGCCGAGCGCGGCCGCCATCGGCCATTCCGCCGGCAGCGACCGACCATTCTCAGAGCTTGCCGCCGTAGACCGGGAACATGCTCGCGTCCCCGTAGTCCTTGATCGGCTCGATGGTCTTGAGCGTCTCCATGTCTTCCCCGGAGATCTCGAAGTTGAGCTCGGCGTTCGTCTTCATGTGCGCCGGGGTCTTGGTCTTGGGAAGTGCGACCATGCCCAACTGCAGCACGTAGCGAATACAAACCTGCGCGACCGACACGCCATACTTTTTCGCCATCGCGGCGATGACAGGATTGTCGAGGATCTTGCCGTGCGCGATCGGCGAATAGGCTTCGACCAGGATGCCATTGCCTGTCGTGTAGTCGATCAGTTCGAAAGGGGTGTTGCTGATGTGCGCCAGGATCTGATTGACCATCGGCTTGATGCGGGCGTTTGCCAGCAAATTGGCAAGATCTTCCTTCTGGAAATTGGAAACGCCGATGGCGCGAAGCTTGCCAGCCTCGTAGGCTTCTTCCATCGCCTTCCATGCGGCGAGGTTGCCCTCGAAGAAACGGTCCCCGCCGGCGAACTGCCTCCAGGGCTGGGGGCTATGGATGATGAAGAGGTCGACATAGTCGACACCGAGCGTCTTCAGCGATCCTTCGATGGCAGCTTTGGCGCCTTCGTAGTCCTTCACTTCGGCGGCGAGCTTCGTCTGGAGGAAGATATCTTCGCGAGCGACGCCGCTCTGACGGATGCCTTCGCCGACACCATGTTCATTGCCATAGGCCTGCGCGGTGTCGATGTGGCGATAGCCGAGACCGATTGCAGCCTTGACGGCCTCGGCAACGATGCCGTCCTCGATCATCCAGGTGCCAAGGCCTAGCCTCGGTATGCTGACGCCGTTCGCGAGAGTAAGCGTCTCTTGCGTGATCATGTTCTTTGTCCTTCTCAGTTCGCCACCAGACCCCGGCAACCTGCTGGTCCGAGGTCCGGGCCGGATGCTTGGCCAAACATCTAGGGCGTCGGCGCAGAGCTGATAACCATGGGCAAGCTGAAAGGACCCATGAATGCAGTGCATCAATGAGCACGGCATTCTGGTCTCTGGGATGTCGACGCATCTTTGAGAATCGCAGCGTATCGGAATTCACTCTCGATAGCGGAGTGCATCGAGCACAAGGGCGAAGGCCGGCGATGCATGGCGGCGACTGGGGTAGAAGACGTGCAGGCCGGAGAACGGCTCCGACCAGTCCTCCAGCACCGCTACCAGCTCGCCCGTTTCCAAATATGGGGCAACATAGAAGTCCGGCAGCATGCAGATGGCATTGCCGTCCAGAACAGCGGCCAGCATCGGTCCGATGGAGTTGAACACCAACTGCCCCGGCACACGCAGACGGGTCTCGCGCCCGTTCCGTTCAAACTCCCATGCCCAGAGCCCGCCGTGCGAAGGCAGACGAACATTGACGCAATTGTGCGACATCAGGTCCTGTGGGACCTGTGGCCGGCCCCGGCTCTCGAAATATTCGGGGGTGCCTACACACAGCAGCCTGACGTCGGGACCAATGCGCATGGCGATCATGCCGTCCGAGACCCGGTCGCCATATCTGACGCCGGCATCGAATTGATCGGCGGCGATGTCAGCTAGGGCGTAGTCCACCACGATCTCCAGCTTGACGTCCGGATAGGCGCGCAGCATCGGGGCGAGTTTTGGCCAGAGCAGCCCTTCCACCGCAAAATCAGGCGCCGTGAGACGGATCGTGCCGGCCGGCGTATCGCGCAGCGAAGCGATGGCCTTCAACTCCGCCTCGATGTCGGCCAGGCGTGGGGCAAGCGCGGCCAGCAACCGCTCGCCCGCGACAGTGGGAGCGACGCTTCGGGTGGTGCGCGTCAAAAGGCGGAGTCCCAGTCGCTCCTCCAACGCACGGATCGCATGGCTGAGGGCCGATTGGGAGATGCCAAGCTGGCCGGCGGCCCGCGTAAAGCTGCGTTCCCGCGCCACGATCGAGAAGGCAAGAAGATCGTTGATGTTCTCACGCAGGAGGTTGCCCTGTGACATCACTTTCCTCAGAACGGAGCCGGCTGCATCCTATGTCTCAGTTTCATCAATCAGGATGTCATGGCGGCGGCGACTAGAACACCCTGGACTTGCCGGTCGTGATCTAACGCGTCGATATCGCCGTGCCGGACCAGAGACACCAGCCACCAAAGGCGAGCATTGCAAGGAATGTCAGTCCCATCCCCGACGATCGCCCAAGCCCCCATCCGGTGCTGAGTATCTGGGCCGCGTGTACAGCACGTCCGGCGACAAGCGTTGTCCCGAACAACCACAATGCCCAAACAGGCATGCCGTTGATCTCCGCCAGTGCCATTGCAATCAAGGTGGACGGCACGGTTTCTGTGAAATTGCCATGCGTACGCATGCGCCGGATCAATGTCTCGTCGCCACCGTCCAGAAATCGGATATCGGTTTTCAGACGCCGGTAGCCGACAAGAAGCGTTAGGGGAATTTGGGCGAGGACTAGGATACCGGCGATGACCGGTGTTACGATCATCGACATTTCACAATTCCTTCCTGGGTGCGCACCAGAACGCCGCGAGCACCCCACCGGGATCCTGTGCGACCAGGTAGTCGCCGGCGGGTCCCTTGGTTCTTTCCTGGACGATCGTACCTCCGCCCTGCACCGCCTGCTCTCCTGCCCTGTCGAGGTCCTCAACCTCGAAGTAGGGGAGCCATGTCGATGGCGCTTCCGTCGGGAGCAGACCCGCGAACGGCTTGTCTCCGACGGCGAGCATGGCGAATCCAGGCCCGGGTTGAAGGGTATACCCAAGGACATGAGTGAAGAAATTGGCGGTCGCATCCGGCGAAGTCGTGCGGATATCGAGCCAGACAACAGGTGTCGACATGAGATCTCCATACTTGCGTTATGCAAGTGACCATTGTCATAGGCGCTTGCTTTTCGCAAGCAAATAGGGTCGCTTGTCGCGATGAAGATGCCCGATGATTCCTGGTGTGGTTGTCCCATACGCTTTTCGGCCGCCGAGATCGGCGACCGATGGAAGCTTCTGATCCTGCGCGACCTGGCTTTTAAAAAGGCTAGCCGTTTCCGCGATTTTGCGCGGGAGGAGGGTATCTCCACCAACATCCTGACGCGAAAACTTGGCGAGCTGGCGAAAGCAGGGATCATCGAGATCGAGATCGACGACGGTCGTCCCAATCGGCCATCCTACCGACTGACCGCAAAGGGCAGGGGGTTGATCCCGGCACTCATCGAACTGATCGAATGGGCGGCGAAATGGGACGCTGCTACCGAAGTGACGCCGCAAGCGATTGCGCACCTCCGCAAGACTTGGGCTCGGCTATCCTGATGGATCCGGCAGAGCACAAGGTGCATGTTGCCGCGGCGCGCGGTCGTTTCGAGTACCCTTCTCAGGCGATCGGTATCAAACCGCGGGTAACAGTTCGCTGAGATCGAGTGTAGCCGCAACGTATGCTGTTGGGTGCGCCTTTAGAATCCACCAGAATAGCGTTTGCCGCCCGGTGGTCCGCTGCTTGGCCAGTGAGCGGAAAGCCCCTTAAGACGGCATCAATTCGCCGCGCCGTCCGACTGCCAAAAGTCTGGCACATTGGCTGGCCCGCGCGAACTTCGTGCCTAGGTCGGCATTTGTCCGTGGCTGGTCAGCCTCCCACCAGGAACGCCTCGTCCACCGGTATCTGCATGGCGGTCACGAGGTGGTTGGTCTGGCCCGCCATTCCGATCACGGCGAGCAGTTCGGCATGCTGTGCGTCGTTCATGCCGCGCGCCCGCGCGGCGGCGGTGTGGGAATGGATGCAGTAGGAGCAGCTGTTGGCGGTCGAGACGGCGATGTAGATCATCTCGCGGGTCAACGGGTCGAGCGCGCCGTCCACCATCATCACCGCCTTCAGCGATTCCCAGGTGCGCTTGAGGAGCGGCGGGTCGTTGGCGAGCCCGCGCCAGAAATTGTTGACGAAGTCGGATTTCCGGGTCGCGCGGATGTCGTCGAAGACGGCCTTCACCGCCGGAGCGGCATCGACTTCCGCGTCGGTCCAGAGCTTCACCGTGGCCATGATTTCCTCCTTCATACGCCCGTCAGTGGACGGCGGCGTACATGATCTTTTCTTCGGTCGACTCGGTCGGCGAGAATTCCTCGACGATGCGCCCCTGGCGGCAGACGAGGATGCGGTCCGAGAGGTTCATGATCTCCGGCAGATAAGACGAGATGACGACGACCGCCAGCCCCTCGTCGGCAAGCCGGTTGATGAGCTGGTGTATCTCGGCGATAGCGCCGACATCGACTCCGCGCGTCGGCTCGTCGAAGATGACGACGCGCGGCTTCTGCACCAGCCCCTTGCCGATGACCACCTTCTGCTGGTTGCCGCCCGACAGCTCGACAACGCGGGCATTGTCGTTGATTGCGCGGATGGAGAGGTTCTTCGTCCATTCGGCCGACAGCGCGCGCATCTCCTTCAGCCTGATCACGCGGCTCTTCTCCCGCCCCGCGGCCAGCAGGCCGGAGAACAGGTTCTCCGCGATCGACATCGTTTCGAAGAAGCCTTCGCTCTTGCGGTCCTCGGTGACGTATACGACGCCGTCCTTCACCGCCTCGCGCGGCACGTAATAGCGCACCGGCCTGTCGTCGAGCTCGATCGTGCCGCCGCGCAGGAAATCTCGCTTGTAGATGCCGGAGACGACCTTGAAGGTCTCGGTGCGGCCCGAGCCGATCAGACCGAAGACGCCGGTGATCTGGCCCTCGAAGATCGAGAAGGAATTGTTGCGCACGACATTGCTCATCGAGATGTCCTGGACGGACAGCACTTTCTTGCCGGGCCTGCGCAGCTTGGTCTCGTCGCGCTGGCGATAGAGCTCGGCCGAGAGCGTGCGGCCGACCATGGCGGCGATGATCTTCTCGCGGTTGAACCCGGCTGTCGGGCCGGTTGCCACCAGCTCACCGTCGCGCAGCACGGTGATGCGGTCGGAGAGCATCAAGGCCTCCTCCAGCGCGTGGCTGATGAAGACGATGGAGACGCCCCGCGCCTTCAGGCGGCGCACAAGTGCGAAGAAGTGGCGCTTCTCCTCGGGCGTCAAGGTCGCCGTCGGCTCGTCGAAGATGATGATCTCGGCATTGTGGTGGACGGCGTGCGCGATCTCCACCATCTGGCGCTTGGCTGCCCCCAGCGTCTCGACCATCGCGGTTGGGTCGACTGGAAAATTCAGTGACTGCAGGAACTGCTGGGCCGAAATATAGATGCCTCGCAGGCGGTTGAGAAAATTCTCCGAGCCGAGGTAGAGGTTCTGCGCCACCGTCATCGACGGCACAAGGCTGGTCTCCTGGAACACCATGGCAATACCGGCCTGCAGCGCGTCATACGGGGTCGCATAGACAATTTCCCTGTCGCGGTGGAACATCCTGCCAGAGGTCATGTCGACCACGCCGGCGATGATCTTGGTCAGCGTCGACTTGCCGGCACCGTTCTCGCCGAGCAGGGCGTGGATCTCGCCCCGGCGCAGGTCGAAGTTTACGTTCCTCACCGCCGGAACGCCTCGATAGGCTTTGGTAACGCCCTCCAGCCTTACAATTAGATCGTTGTCGCGATTGTCCGCCATGGTCATCGTCCTCCCGCATCAAGGACGAGTACGCAGTCGCCACCCTTCGAGGCGACGAACAGGTCGCCGCCGAGTTCCACCGCGCTGCAGGTGCCGTGGCGCATGCCATTGGCGCGGCTGTGGAGGCTGAAGAGCGGCTGCAAGCTGGCGTCGAGCCGCACCGCCATGCCGTAGGAGCGGCTAGGCGACCAGGGCTTGTGCACACCCATCGTCTTGATACCGCCGCACTGCAGCGGCTCCAGGAAGCTGCGGCCCGAGGAGAGCGAAGGCGCGATCCAGAACTGGCTCGGCACCGTGTCGATCATCTCTTGCCGGTATTGCGTTTCCTGCAGCACAAATTCGATCAGCCGGTTGCGCGGCGCGAAGACTGCAAGCCATGCGCCGCCGTCGGCAGTCGGTGAGAGCCGCGCCGGATAGCCCGGCAGATGGCCAATGACCGTGGAGACGTTACCGGCCGCGTCGATCCGCGCCAGCCGGTGCCGCCAGCTCTCGCTAACGACAATGCCGCCCTCGGAGGGCAGCAGCCCGTAGGGGAAGGCCAGTCCGCCCGCGACCTGCCGCAAGCTCCGGCCGCCAGGCTCGCGCTTCCATACGCTGCCTGAGGAGCCATGACGCATCAGGTCCAACGCCCAATCAGAAGGCGCATGCGCAGACGAGCCGTTGGCAAGCCACAGCGCGCCGTCCGGCCCATAGGCGAGTGCCGTGATGCAGTGGACGGTGGTGGGCAGCGAGGCCTCTGCCTCTCCGAGGAAGAGCCGACCGCTCTCCAGCCCGACGGCGATCTCGCCCCCGGGGGAGACGGCGAGCGTCGTCACCGGGGCGGCGTAGCTCTTCACCGGCGCCGGATCGCTGCCAGGCTTGAGCGCAAACACCGTGTTGCCGCTGCTCGCCAAGAGTTCACCCCTGCTCGCAACAAGATTGTCGGCCTCGGCGAGCTCGGCGAAAAGCCTGGCGTCGTCCAGCCGCGTGTTGGGGCGGAAGGCGCCGTCCAGCGGCGGAATGGTGATCGCCTTGCCACGGAAGATATCGAGGATCGGATCGAGGATCACGCGCTGCCCCCCCAGTAGGAGGACGGCCCGGTCCAGTTCTCGTTCGCGCCGGGAATGCGGTAGCGGCCGACGCGGTTGTTCAGGATGCCGCCGACAAAGAGAAAACCCTTGTGCTCGCGCATCGACGTCACCATCGGATGCGCGGTGCCGGAGAGGTCGCCGAGCGCCTCGACGATGCGACCGGTCTCGTCGAACTTCACCACGCCGCCGGTGTTGATGTTGGGGAACAGCCATTCGTCCTGCGGCAGCCGGCGCGTCATGCGCTTGCGCATGGCGGGGTGGCGGAGCGAGAGGTCGAAGCTCGGCGTGCGCATGCCGAGCCAGGCCATCCAGTAGGTGCCGTCCGAAGCGCGGTTGATGTTGTCGGGATAACCTGGCATGTCCTTGATGACACATTCGGCGCTGCCCGCCTTCGGCCCCTCCATCCAGTAGCGGTGAACGCGGCATGCCCAGCTCTCGGCGACGAACAGCGACTTGCCGTCGTGGGCGATGCAGACGCCGTTGAGATAGCGGTAGCCGTCGAGCAGCGTCTTCGTCGAACCGTCCTTCGGGTCGTAGACAAGCAGACGGCCGGTGGCACGGTTCTCGATCGAATCCAGCGCCCAGTCGTGCGCGTCGTAGCGCTTGGTGGAATCGGTGAAGTAGATGCGGCCGTCCGGCGCGATGTCGCAGTCGTTGGGGTCGCGCAGCCTGGCATCGTCAACTACGGAGGTCCAGGAGCGAGAGGTCTCGTCCGACAGCTTCTTCACCTCGCGCTCCGGCGAAATGGAATAGAGGCCCATCGCGCCGACGCAGCTAATCAGGTTGCCGTCCCTGTCAAAGGCCAGCCCGAGCGGGAAGCCGCCGACATGGGCGAAGACTTCCGAGCGCCGGTAATCAGGTCCGAAGAAGCGAACGATCTCGCCGTGCCGCGTGCCGCAGTACAGATTGTCCGCTCGGTCGAGGATAACGTCTTCCGGCCCTTCGAGCTCGCCGAGGCCGATATGATCCGCCTCCGCCAGCCGGTTGTCGAGCTCGTAGGGCGTAGATGAGCCCGGAACGGCTGACTGTGCCTCGCCCATTTTCAGATACACCGGGGCGACATAGACCTCGTTCAGAACCTTGTGCCTATTCTTCAGCCAGCGGATGTCGATGGTAACGGCGATGGCGAGCATTAGGCCGAGCACCATCTGATTGGTGCCGGTTCCGTAGCCGAGGCGGATCAGCCCGTTGGTCATGACCAGCACGATGATCGCACCCATGATGCCTTTGGCGACTGAGCCGCGCCCACCACCCAGGCTGTTGCCGCCGACGACGGCAGCCGTCAGCGCCAGGATCTCCAGGTTGAGGCCGGTCCCGGGCCCCGCCCCGCTGAGTCGGCAGGCGATCAGGAAGCCGGCAAGGGACGCGCAGAAGCCCGAGAATACGTAGGTGAAGAAGACCGTGCGTCGCACCTGGATGCCTGCATTGTGCGACGAGCGGCGCGACCCGCCGACGGCGAGCACGTGCCAGCCCGGACGCGAGCGCGTCAGCGCGATATGCGTCATGAGGGCGACCACGACCGCCGTGATGACCGGCACCGAGAAGCCGTGGACGCTGCCGTCGCCGATGAAGTCCCAGACGTCGGATGAGGCCATCGAGGTCTGGATGTCGGCGCCGTAGTTCACCACCAGTATGTCGAAGACCGCGCGGCCGATGATGAAGGTGACGAGCGTCGTCAGGAATGCGCGCAGGCGCAGGAAGCCGACGAGATAGCCGTTGATCGCGCCGCAGAAGACGCCGGTGGCGAGCGCCGCAAGGAGCGCCATCCACACCGGCTGCTCGAAGATGAAGAAGACCGAAACCGCGGCGAAGCAGGAAAGCGCGAAGATCGAGCCGACGGAAAGATCGATGCCACCGCCGAGCATGACGACGGTGAGGCCCGTGACCACGATCGAAAATTCGCCGAGCTGCCGCGTCGATTCCTGCAGAGAATAGGGCTTGAAGAAGCCGGGGATCGCCGAGCCGAACGACGCCACCGTGATCACCAGCACCAGGAACGGAATGGCATTGTCCGTCCAGCGCTTGGTCAGTATCTCGCCAACGAGGTGATCGGGAATGAAGTTGTAGCGCCAGGCTTGCAGGCGTTCGCGAAAGGACATCAATCGGAATTCCGTCGGCTGTGCCATCGAACGTGGACCGCGAGGGACCGCCCGATGAAGGACGCAAGGCAGAGGGCGTCCGCACGGCCGCCCGACTCATGCAACGGAGATCCGGCCGAGCAGGGCCCGGCCGGAAGCTGCTTACTTGGCGGCGGCCTCAGCCTGCAGCGCCTTCAGGTCCCAGCAGCTGTCGGGCCTGAGGTTCTCCTTCGTCGTCGCCTTCATCAGCGTGTAGATGTAGGGCGAGGCCGTGCCCGGCGCCTGGCCGCTCTGCAACAGGTACTTGATGATGGCGACCATGTTGTGGGTTTCCTGCGCGAGTTCGGTCATCACAACCGCTCCGTAGGTGCCGTCGGCGATGCGGTCGCAATCGGCCGTCTTTTCGCCGCCGCCGGTGGTGACGAGGAAGACCTGGTCCTGCTTGCCGGCGTCGCGGATCGCAGCGGCGGCGCCGGTCGCATCACCATCCCAGAAGTCGATGATGCCGCAGATGTCAGGGTTCTGCTGCAGCATGGTTGTAGTCACGTTGCGCGACGTGGTGGCGTCCCAGTTGGAATCCGGCTTGGCGACAACCTGGAAATCAGGATTCTTGGCCAGCACTTCCATGATGCCGGCATATTGGTAGAGGCTGGTGGCGTTGACCTGGTCGCCCTGCACGAGCCCGATCTTCTTGGAGGAATTTGGGCCGCATCCCTTGACCACCGCCTCGGCTTCGAGGCGTCCGAGATGGGTCCAGTCGCTGCCGACGTAGGCATCGGCGGCGAAATTGGCGGGGTTGTCGATCAGGATCACGTAGATGCCTTCGGACTGCGCCCGCTTCATCAGCTTGGAGTAGGAATTGAGGTCGGGAGACATTACGATCAGCACGTTCGGCTTGGTGTCCGACGAGATCACTTCGGTGATCGCCTGCGCGCCGGCTTCGACGCTCCAGTTCGGGTCACGGGTCTCGAAGACGCCGCCGAAGGCGTCGACCTCGCGCTGCAGGATCGCGGCCCATCCCTGTGCGAGGTCGAAGCCCATCGCCATCGGCACCAGCACGATGCGTTTGTCCTTGAGCGCGGCGGCATAGGTGGCGGGAGCTGGATCCTCGGCGGCCTGCGGCGCGGTCGCCATTAGTGAAACGCCAAGTGCAGCGCCCGCCGTAAGCAGGACTCTCCAATATCTTTTCATGTCGTTCCTTCTCCTTTGTGCATACCGAATGGCGGCAGTCGTCAGATGTCCCCCTGCTGCGCCGTCTGCTCGTCGCGTGGGTTGAGCAGCCCATCGATGATGATGGCTGCCAGCAGGATCGTCGACTTGATCAGGTTCTGATAGATCAGCGGAATGTCGATGATGGTCATGGCGTTCAGCATGATGCCGATCAGCGCCGCGCCGAACAGCACGTTGCTTACGCCCCCCTTGCCACCCGAAAGGCCAATGCCGCCAATCACGGCGACCAGCACGATATCGTAGAGCAGCGTCGAATTGACCACGCGGGTGTTGATGGAATGAAGGCTCGCGGCCGTCAGCAACCCGGCCGTGAACGCGATCAGCGCCGAGATCACGTAGCGCAGCACCAGCATCGGTCTGACCGGCATGCCGACATTGCGCGCTGCAACCGGGTTGTCGCCGGCGAAGTACACGTAGCGGCCCCATTTCGTGTAGCGCAGGAACAGGAATATCACGAAAGCAAGAGCGCCGAAGATGAACACCTCGACTGGGATATCGAAATAGCGCACACCACCGAACAGCTCGACCCAATGACCATTGGGAACGGGCACGGCGTCCTGTGAGATGAGCTGCGAGCGCACGTAGCCAAAGACGAAGGAGCCGCTCGCCAGCGTCACGAAAATCGCCGGCACTTCGGCGTAGGCGACCAGGAACCCGTTGAGCAGCCCGATCATTAGCACCCCGGCGAGTACAAGGGACAGCGCCGCGGCATCGGCCATCCCGTCGTTCAGGAGTTGCAAATACCAGGCGACCGACATCGCCATGATCGCGACCGCCGACAGGTCTATGCCGCGGCCGATAATGACGATCGCCATGCCGAGAGCCAGAATGCCCAAAACCGAGACCGAACGGATGATGGAGACGATGTTGTCAGGGGTGAAGAAGCCGGGAAGTGTGGCGGAGGCTACGGCGAAGATCAGCACCGCGATGGCGAGCACGATGTGCTCCTGGCTGAGATTGCCTAACCTCAAACTCCCCAAGGCCATGCCGAACGCACCCCTTCCGACTGAAGCCTACCGCGGGCCAACGCGCAGTCGAAGCCGGTCGTTGCACCGAGCAAACCCCGAACGCACCGTTCGCATGTTCGAACGGTGAAAACCGGAAACGACATTTCCAGTCCGTCTCTTCTGCTGTTCCCCGCAGTCTATGCTGCATTGCAGGAAAGTTAAGTCTGGATGCCGGAGCCTGTCAATGCGCCTTCACAATTGACGTCGAAGCGCTTGTTTGTAAATTTCTCTTCATGTCTCTCGATATTCGGACCCAAGGCAAGGCCGCCAGCCTCAGGACGCTACTCCTGAAAAGCGGCCTCGCGCTCACGCCATCGGAGGAGCGGATCGTGCAGGTGCTGCTCGCCGACTACCCGACGGCCGGGCTTGGCACCGCTACCGGGCTCGCCAAGCGCGCCGGGGTCAGCGACCCGACCGTCGGGCGGTTGGCGGTCAAGCTCGGCTTCGACGGCTATCCGGCGATGCAGGCAAGACTGCTGGCCGAGGTTGAGACGCGGCTGCATTCGCCGCTCCTGATGATGGAGGCAAAGCTGCATGGCGACCTCGCAGAGAGCAGCGAGCCAGCGGCAAGCTATATGCGCTCGGTGATCGCCTGCCTCGACAAGGCGACGCTGACGACACCCGCCGCCACCTACGAGCGGGCAATCCAGCTGGTCGCCAATCCGAGATCGCCGCTTACGCTTGTCGGCGGCCGCTTCAGCCGGCACCTTGCAGGCATGCTGGCGGGCTATCTCACGCAGCTTCGCCCCGGCGTGCGTGATCTCGGCGTGCTTTCGCCGCAGTCCTTCGACGTTTTGATCGACATGGACCGACGCGACGTGCTGATCGTGTTCGACTACCGGCGCTACCAGAACGACGTGATGAACTTTGCCGAGCAAGCGGCGGCCCGTGGAGCGCGCATCCTGCTCTTTACCGACCCCTGGCTTTCGCCGGTCGCCGAGCATGCGGAGGTCACTATCGTCAGCCCGGTGGAAGCGGCCTCGCCCTATGACACGCTGGCCCCGGCGCTTGCGCAAATGGAAGCGTTCGTCGCCCATTTGCTCGCCGCTACCAGCAAGACCACGCGCGCCCGCATCGAGCGGCTTGAGGAGGTGCGCAGCCACAACGCCGTCACCCTCGACCACGACCGGCAGCAACAGGCGAGGCGCAATTTTCCCGGCCCGAAGGCCGGCAATCAGGAGCAGGATACATGAATGCAAAGACGATGAGTCGCGACGCCGCCTACCAGCTTGGCGAGACGGCCCTTCTGCTCGTGGACATGCAGCGCGTCTGGCTGGAGCCGGGCCTCGACCCGGACCATCCCGAACGCGCACCCGATCACTATTTCTACCGTCAGACTGCCTCAGTGACGGTTCCCAACAATGAGCGCCTTCTTGAGGCCGCTCGCGCCGCCGGCATCGAGGTCGTCCATACGATCATTCAGAGCCTGACGGAGGATGGCCGCGACCGCTCGCTCGACCACAAGCTGACGCCGATCCACATCGCACCAAGCCGCCCTGAAGGTCTTCCGCCCAAAAGCCTGGCGCCCGTCGGCGACGAGATCCTGATCCCCAAGACGTCGTCGGGCGTGTTCAATTCAACCAACATCGACTACCTGCTGAAGAATCTCGGCATCCGCTATCTCATCATCACCGGCATCATGACCGACCAGTGCGTGGACATGGCGGTACGCGACGCGGCCGACCGCGGTTACCTCGTGACCTGCGTGACCGACGCCTGCGCCACTGCTTCGCCTGAACGTCACGAGACGGCGCTGAAGGCCTTCGGCGGCTATTGCTGGCTGGCCGACACCGATGCAGTGATCGCGCGCCTGTCGCGCATGAAGGAGGCCGCATGAGCGGTGCTCACCAGAACCTGACGGGCATCGTCACCACGGACATCGCCGCCGTGACGCGAGGGCGCTTTGTCGCCGCCGACCGGTTCGAGAAGTCGCTGGCGACCGGCGTCGGCTGGCTGCAGGCCAACGTTTCGCTGACGCCGTTCAACGTGATCGCCGGCCCCAATCCCTGGGGCTCGTCCGGCGACCTGCGCCTCATCCCGGACGGCGCGAACCGCTTCCGCACTGAGAAGACCGGCGGTGTCACGCCCTTCGACATGGCGCCCGGAAACCTCGTCGAACTCGACGGCTCGCCCTGGTCCTGCTGCACGCGTACGATGCTTTCCGACGCGCTCGCCGCGCTAAAGGCGCGGACCGGGCTTTCGCTGGTCGCCGCATTCGAGCACGAATTCCGGCTGTTCGGCGCGGAACTGCCGCCTTCGCACGTTATGTCCTTCGCCGGGTTGCGGCGGGCGGAAGGGTTCGCCTCGCAGTTGATGGCGGCGCTCGACGAGGCCGGCATCCAGCCAGAGGTCATCATCGCCGAATACGGCATCGACCAGTTCGAGGTGACGCATGCGCCAGCCGAAGGGATCGCCGCCGCCGACCGTGCCGTCGCCGTTCGCGAGATCACTCGCGAACTGGCCCGCAACCTCGGCTGGAGCGCGAGCTTCGCTCCCAAGACCGCCCCGGACGCCGTCGGCAACGGCGTGCATATCCATTTCAGCCTGGTCGGCGCGGACGGCAAGCCGGCGACCTACGACAAGGCCGGGCCAGCTGGTCTGTCGCCGCCCGCAGCGTCCTTCTGCGCCGGAGTGCTGCGTCATTTGACGGCGCTGACCGCGCTGACGGCTTCGAGCGTCTCGTCCTACTACAGACTGAAGCCGCACAGCTGGAGTTCATCCTATACCTGGCTCGGCGACAAGGACCGCGAGGCGACGCTGCGCATATGCCCTACGGTGTCCATCGGCGGACGCGATCCGGCGCCGGGCTTCAACATCGAGTACCGCGCCGCCGACGCCACGGCCAACCCGTACCTGGCGCTCGCGGCGATTGTCCGTGCCGGTCTCGCCGGCATCGAGGGAGGCTTGCCTTGCCCGCCGATCGTCTAGGGCGACCCCTCCGTCATGAGCGACGAGGAACGCCGCCACAACGGCCTCGTTCGCCTGCCGGAGACACTTCCCGCGGCGCTCGATGCGTTGCTGGCGGATCGAGTCGTGACGGGATGGTTCGCGCCGATCTTCATCGAGACCTTTGCCGGCATGAAGGCCGCCGAGATGAAGCATCTCGCCGGCCTCGACGAAACGGCAATCTGCGACCGCTACAGGGCCGCCTATTGAGCCCGGCCGTCCATTCGCAGCCGGAGGCCGACTGGCCGCCCCCGGTCGAGATTCTCAATGAGAGCGGGGCGTCGGATATCGTGCTCATCTGCGAACATGCCTCGAACCATATTCCCGCATCTTTCGAGCGACTCGGATTGGCACCGTCCGAACTCCAACGTCACATAGCGTGGGACATAGGCGCGGCCGAGGTGGCTCGCGAACTGAGCCGGCAGCTCGATGCCATCTGTTTCCTGGGCACCTATTCGCGCCTCATCATCGACCTCAACCGCCCTCTCGACAGCACGACAAGCATTCCCGTCCGCTCGGAGAGCACAGACGTGCCTGGCAATATTGGCATTGCGCCAGAAGACCGGGACCGGCGCGTGTCGCTGATCTTCAACCCGTTCCAGGACCACGTCGCCCGGCATCTGGACGCCCGAACCAGTCAGGGACGGAAGACAAGGCTTGTCGCCATTCATTCCTTCACGCCGGTGTTTCTCGGCGCAAGACGGCCATGGCACGCTGGCGTGCTGTTCAACCGTTCACGGGAATTCGCCCAGAATTTGATCCAGGGCCTGGGCCGGGAAGCGGGGCTTATCGTCGGCGCCAACGTGCCCTACGTCATCGACCGGCAGGAGGACTATGCGGTGCCGGTGCATGGCGAGGATCGCGGGCTGCCCGCGATCCTGATCGAGATCAGGCAGGACTTGATCTCGCCTGACGTTCTCGAGGGCCACAGCCTCTGGGCAACCCGGCTCGCAAGGGCCTTGCGCTCATGATGTTGAACATGTCGCGGGACTAGCTCGCAGGAGCGAACCGCCCTACGCATCAAACCCAGTCACCGTGCGGCAGGCTTCTGCCTGATGCGGACATTGGCAGCCCCGGTAGGCGCTCTCCTCGGCGGCACGACCTTTCGTCGATTGCACGCGCGAAGGCTGCGGGCGACGGACGTCGCCCGCCCGCTGCTGGCCCCGAGCATGTGGCACGGGACGCGCCATCCACGGCAGTTCCTCTCACGCGGTACGTTTCTGTGGTCGACCGGACGGGGAGGCTCGCTCTTCAACCCTGCATCATGGCCGCATGCGCACAGCGTACCGCTGAGGCGGCGTTTATTCCGAGGCCGAGCGCGCGGACGCTCTTGCTGACTGTTGCCACAAGCGCCGCGTTCGAGGGGGCCAGGCTGCCATCGGGCAGGAACAGGTTGTTCTCGAAGCCGACCCGCACGTGGCCACCGAGCAGGGCGCCTGCCGTCACGCAAGCCGCTTCGGCCTTGCCGAAGGCACAGACAGTCCAGTGGCCGAAGCGCGGCATATCCGGCGCGAGGAAGGGCAGAAGGTCGGCCGGCTCAGAGGTCTGGCCGACCGTGTAGCGCCCGAGCACGTAGAGAACCGGAACATCCCGCCGTGGCACGACGCCGCGTTCCATCATGTCCTTGAGGCGCACTGCTTCGGACGGTTCGTAGAGGATGATCTGCGGCAGCACGTTCTCGCGGTCCATCCAGCGCAGCAGGGCGCCAAACTCCGCTTCCGACTTGTCGTCCGGGGCCAACTCGCGCAGGGCGAGCGATGCGGCCTCGGGCCGGACCGCCTTGAGGACGGCTGACTGCTCCTCCGGGCGATAAAGACCCAGCGATTCAGTCGTGATCTGGATGATGAGGCTGTCCGCAACCTCGGCGCGGATGGCTGCCGTCACGGAGCGGTAGGCGTCGGCATCAAGGAGATGGCGGCCGTTTCCGTCGCGCACGTGGACATGGATCATGCTGGCCCCGGCATCGAGGCACTCGGCGGCCGTGCGCGCCATCGCCGCAGCGGTCATCGGGATCGCGGGATGGTCGGCGCGGGTGCGGCGGCCGCCGTTCGGGGCGACGGCGATCGCGACCTGGTGCGAAGCGGTGGTCTTGGATGCAGTCATGATCCATTTAGATCATACATCGCCACAATAAAACAAGTGTTGCAATCGAGCCTGGAAGCTCCTACGAATACCGCATGCAGGCGACCCCGCTCTCCGACCAGATCGTCCAGGTGTTCGACACCCTGTCCGGCCAGTTGCAACTCGCCGCCCGCTATGTGCTCGAACATCCGAGCGACGTCGCCCTGCTGTCGATGCGCGAGCAGGCGCGGCAGGCCAATGTCCAGCCGGCCACCATGACCCGGCTGGCGAAGCAGCTCGGGTTTTCCGGCTACGACGACGTGAAGCAGCTCTACGCCGATGCCATGCGCGACGGGGGGACGGGCTTTGCCGGAAAGGTCGGCGCGCAGGCCGCGACCCAGAAGCGCCGGGGCGACCACTCCCTTGCGGCCGACATGGCGGGCTTGATCGGCGGCCAGATCGCCGGGCTGGCGCAGCCGGCGGCGCTCGACGGGTTGGTCGAGGCGGCGCGGCATATCGGCGACGCGCGCCGCATCTATTGCCTCGGCCTGCGTTCGAGCTATTCGGCGGCCTGGCATCTCCATTACATCCTGTCGCTCTCGGGCAAGCAGTCGACCATGCTCGACGCGACCGGCGGGATCGGTGCCGATCCTCTCGGCAGCGCCAGCGCGGACGACGTCCTCGTCGCGGTCAGCGTCCTGCCCTACACGCGCCAGACCGTCGAGATCACCGAATATGCGCAGGCGGGCGGCGTGCGCGTGGTTGCCATCACCGACAGTCCGGTCGCCCCGCTGGCTCAGCGCGCGGCGTGCACCCTGATCGTGCCCACCGAAAGCCCGTCCTTCCTGCACACGATGTCGTCCGCCTTCGTCGTCGCCGAGATTCTCGGCGCGCTGGTGGCGGGACGTGCCGGCGAGGCGGCGCGCGACGCGCTTGCGCGGCTCGACCGCCAGTCGGCGGCGCTCGACACCCACTACCAGGCGAGAAACAGGCGTCCATGACCCGCATCCTCCATCGCGCCATCCGCACCGCGCTGCCCGTCGCCGTCGGTGGCCGGGGCGTCGAACTCTTCGATGCCGATGGCAACGCCTATATCGACGCCTCGGGCGGGGCCGCGGTCTCATGCCTGGGCCACGGGCATCCCGACGTGCTGGCCTCCATGCACGCCCAGATCGACCGACTGGCTTATGCCCATACCGGCTTTTTCACCTCGGAGGCGGCGGAGGAACTGGCCGACCGGCTGATCGCCGAGGCGCCGGCAGGCCTCAGTCACGCCTATCTCGTGTGCGGCGGCTCCGAGGCGATCGAAGCGGCGCTGAAGATGGCGCGGCAGTATTTCGTCGAGAAGGGCGAGCCGCAGCGGCGCCACATCATCGCGCGCCGGCAGAGCTATCACGGCAACACGCTGGGGGCGCTGGCCGCCGGTGGCAACGAATGGCGGCGGGCCCAGTTCAAGCCTCTGCTGATCGAGACGCACCATATCGACCCCTGCTATGCCTATCGCCTGCAGGACGGGAGCGAGAGCGACGAGGCCTATGCTGCGCGTGCCGCGCAGCAACTGGAGGACAAGATCCTCGAACTCGGCGCCGGCGAGGTCATCGCCTTCGTCGCCGAGACGGTTGTGGGCGCGACGTCTGGCGCCGTGCCGCCCGTCGCGGACTATTTCAAGCGCATCCGCGCGATCTGCGATCGCTATGGCGTGCTGCTCATCCTGGACGAGGTCATGTGCGGCATGGGCCGCACCGGCACGCTGCATGCGTGCGAACAGGAAGGCGTCGCCCCCGACATCATGACGCTCGCCAAGGGGCTGGGCGGCGGCTACCAGCCGATCGGCGCGGTGCTCCTGTCTCGGAACATCTTCGAGGCCTTCGCCAACGGCTCCGGCTTCTTCCAGCATGGCCACACCTATATGGGCCATCCGATGGCCGCCGCCGCGGCGCTTGCAGTCCAGGAGGTCGTCCGCCGGGACAATCTGCTGGGGAATGTCGTCGCGATGGGCGACCTGCTGGAGCACCGGCTGCTCGACCGCTTCGGCAACCACCACCATGTCGGAGATATCCGGGGCAGAGGCCTGTTCCGCGGTATCGAACTGGTCGCCGACCGCGCCACCAAGCAGCCGTTCGGTCCGGACCTGAAACTCAACGCGCGCATCAAGAAGGAAACCATGGCCCGGGGCCTGATGGTCTACCCGATGGGGGGCACGATCGACGGTCGTCTCGGCGACCACGTCCTGCTGGCGCCGCCGTTCATCGTCGAACGAGAAGACATTGACCGCATCGTCGATCGGCTCGGCGCCGCAATCGATGCGGCCATTGACGGCATCCCGGCCTGATCCAGAGCCAACGGATAGCATGACAACCGATCAAAACAGGGGAACCAAATCATGAAATTGCGCAGTCTCGTCATCGCCGCCTTCGCGACCACGGTCGCGCTTGCCCAGCCCTCCCGCGCCGAAGATCTGATCGTGGCGACGGACACGGCCTTCGTGCCCTTCGAGTTCAAGGAGGGCGACAAATATGTCGGTTTCGACATCGATATGTGGGACGCCATCGCCAAGGAGATCGGCGTGACCTACACGCTGCAGCCCATGGACTTCAACGGCATCATCCCGGCGCTGCAGACAAAGCAGGTCGACGTTGCGCTTGCTGGCATCACCATCAAGGACGAGCGCAAGAAGGTGATCGACTTCTCGGACGGCTACTACGACAGCGGCTTCCTGCTGATGGTACCGGCCGACAGCACGGTCGAGAGCGCCGACGACCTGAAGGGCAAGGTTCTTGCGGTCAAAACCGGCACCTCGGCGACCGACTATGCCAAGGAGCACTTCAAGGAGACCGAACTGCGCCAGTTTCCCAACATCGACAATGCCTATCTCGAGCTGCAGACGGGCCGTGTCGACGCCGCCATGCACGATACGCCCAACGTGCTCTACTATGTGGCCACCGCAGGCGGCGGCAAGGTCAAGGCCGTCGGCGAGCAGATGATGGCGCACGAATACGGCATCGGCTTCCCGAAGGGCAGCGAGTTCGTCGCCCAGGTCAACGCGGCGCTGGCCAACATGAAGCAGGACGGCCGCTACGCCGCGATCTACAAGAAGTGGTTCGGCACCGAGCCGCAGGACTGATCTGACGCGCGGGCGCGGCGGGTATCCGCCGCGCCCTTCCAGCCTGCGGAGGCCACCATGGAATTCGACTGGTCAGTCATCGCGGACGCGATGCCGGCCCTCCTCGGGGGCGCACGGCTGACGATCCTCATCACCCTGGCAGGCCTTGCCGGCGGGCTCGCCGTCGGTTTCGTCGCCGGCCTGATGCGCGCCTACGGCAACTGGCTGCTCAACGCCATCGCCTTCACCTATGTCGAACTGATCCGCGGCACACCCATCGTCGTGCAGGTGATGTTCATCTACTTCGCGCTGCCGGTTCTGGCCGACATCCGGGTCAACCCAATGACCGCCGCCGTCACCGCGATCGTCGTCAACGCCGGCGCCTACATCGCCGAGATCGTGCGCGGCTCGTTCCTCTCGGTGCACAAGGGGCTTAAGGAGGCGGGGCTCGCCCTTGGCCTGCCGATGTGGAAGGTGCTCGTCTACATCATCGGTCCGGTGGCGTTCCGCCGCATGATACCGCCGCTCGGCAACCAGTTCATCGTCAGCCTCAAGGACACGTCGCTGTTCATCGTCATCGGCGTGGGCGAACTGACGCGGCAGGGCCAGGAGATCATGGCCGCCAACTTCCGCGCGGTCGAGATCTGGAGCGCTGTGGCGATCCTCTACCTGCTCATGACCGGTACGCTGACGCTGATCCTGCGCATAACGGAGAAGAGGATGCGGATCCTATGAGCATCGTCGAGTTCAAACAGGTCACCAAGACGTTCGGACCGGTGGTGGTGTTGCGCGACGTCGACCTGGCGATCGACGCGGGCGAGGTCGTGGTTCTGATCGGCCCGTCGGGTTCGGGAAAGTCGACGCTGCTGCGCTGCATCAACGCGCTGGAGGAGATCAACGGCGGCGATCTGATCGTCGACGGCATCAGCGTCCGGGCGGGCCGGTCGCAGGTTCGCCAGATCCGGCAGGAAGCCGGCATGGTCTTCCAGCAGTTCAACCTGTTTCCGCAGATGACCGCGCTCGACAACGTCGCCTTCGGGCCAAGGCGCGTGCGCGGCGTCGGCAAGTCCGAAGCGACAGCACAGGCGCGGGACCTGCTGGCGAAGGTTGGGCTGGCCGATCGCGGCCACCACTTCCCATCCGAACTTTCGGGCGGTCAGCAGCAGCGCGTCGCCATCGCCCGGGCGCTAGCAGTCAAGCCGAAGCTGATGCTGTTCGACGAGCCGACATCGGCGCTCGACCCGGAACTACGCCACGAGGTTCTGCAGGTGATGCGCAGGCTCGCGGAAGAAGGCATGACGATGATCGTCGTCACCCACGAGATGGCGTTTGCCCGGCAGGTGGGAACACGCCTGATCTTCATGGAGGACGGTAAGATCGCTGTTGACGGCAATCCTTCCGACCTGCTGGCCAATCCTCAGAACTCCCGCCTGAAGGACTTTCTCCAGCATGTCCACTGACGCGGGCCACATCGCCCATTTCGAGGCCAGCGGAACGCCTTATGACGTCGGCGCGCAACTGGGCCGGTTCGGGGCAGCGATCGCCCACGCGCACCTGATCCGGTCGGCGGCGTGGCAGACGGTGACCGCGTTCCGCGCGGATTCGCGCGTGGTCGCGATGCGACAACTGGTCGAGGAGCGGTACCCTGCTATCTGGCAGGAATTGCGCGGCCTCGCGTACGGCCTCGACCTGCCGCTAGACGACGTCTTCGCATGGAACTGCCGAGGCGACGTCTGGGCCATGGCGCCGGACGGGTGCACGACCGTGATGGTGCCTGGACGGGAACCAACCGTCGCTCACAACGAGGACGGCGATCCCGGGCTGCGCGGCCATTGCGCCATAGTGCGCATCGAGGCTGGCGACGGCGCCTTCGTGTCTTTCGTCTATCCCGGTTCCATCCCCGGCCACACCTTCGCCGTCACCGAAACCGGACTCGTTCAGACGGTCAACAACATCCGCTCGCGCGCTGCCGGCGCAGGGTTGCCGCGCATGGTTCTGGGGCGCGCCGTGCTCGATTGCGCGACGCTCGACGATGCGATCCGCACGATCGAAACCTCGGCCAGGGCCGGCGCCTTCCACTTCACGCTCGCGCAGCGCGGAGATCGTCGTCTGGTCAGTGTCGAATTCACGCACGCACGCGCCTCGACTGCGATCGTCGAGCATCCCGGCTGTCATGCGAACCATCTGATCCACGGCGGAATGACACTCGAGCCCCAGGTCGTCACCGGTTCGTCTGCGGCACGCCAGAACCGGGGCGATGAACTCCTTCGGCAGTGCGGGGTAGGCCTACCGGACCCCCTTTCCATCCTCGGGGATAGACACGACACCGCCTTGCCTATCCTCAGGGAGCAGGCCGAGGATCCGGACGATGAGAACACGCTTGCCACGGCACTCATCCGCGTCGGTATCGACAAGGTGGATTGGCAGGTCCATGAACGCGCGGACACGTCTTCCAGATACCGGCTGACCGACACGAGGCTCGTGCAATTCAGTGACGACGAGCATCTCAGCACGGCAAATTGAGAAGCGCATCCGCCGAAAGACTCCGAAGACCTGTCCGTCCGGCAAAAAAGAACGGCGAGACGGGACCAGCGGTGGATTGAATGGCAGCGCGGAGATCCGGTTGTCTAGCGGCGGCTGTCTGCTTGCCTGTCGCCAACACCAGACAATCCGCTGGTCGCCCGAGAGTAGGCATCAATCTCAGGGGATGGCGGCAAGCCTTGGTGAAGGCTACCACATAGATGAGGAGCGCCTAGGCGCCCGCACCACCACCGCAGACGACCCAAACGACCCGCGCCTACCTACGGTCGGCGATTGCCACCATTTGGCGCTCGACCCGCCGCCGGAGGCCCGGTCGTTGGCCCCCCGTCGTTGATGCCGATGCCAAATCCGACTTCCAGGGCGTGATTGATGGCGGCCATAAAAGGGCGCCCAACTCGGCCGCCAGTACAGGGACATGGCCGATTTCATGAAGGTGGACTTCCTTGACGCCGGCGAGTTCATTGCAACCGACGGCTGTGATGGCATTCACTTCACCGGCCAGAACAATCTGGACCTGGGCAAGGCGATCGCCGCCAAGGTCAAGGAGTTATTCCAGCGCGGCCGGCGAGCAGCGGTACAGCCGACCCGCTGGTCTGCAACCGCCCATCCGGCAGATCGTTCAGGGCCACTCTATGGTCTCGCGAAATAGCGCGCCGATGGCGCTACGGCCAGGCCGCGAACGAACCACGGCCGCTGATGCGCAGCATCTCGCGGCGTTGGCGGTTCGGGGGCTGGCCGGAGAGGCGTTTGTAGAAGCGGCTGAAGTAGGCGGGATCGGAGAAGCCGAGTTCTTCCGCGATCTCCGCGATCTGTAGGCTGGAACTTTCGAGAAGCGCATCGGCCTCGTGGATGAACCGTGCGTGGATCAGCGAGAGCGGTGACCGTCCGGTGGTGCGCCGGACCGTGGCGTTGAGGCGGTCCGCCGTGACGCCGACCTCCTGGGCGTAGCGTCCGATGGTCCAGTGGTCCCGGAAATGCAGGTCGACCGCATGCAGGAAGCTCTGGACGATCGTCCGCGGCAGCGGCTTGGTTTCGCGCAGCACGGGCCCCGAAAGGCGCCAGGTCGCGATGAAGAAGAGAGCAAGCAGGTGCCGTCTCGCTTCCTGCGCGGCGGGAAGGTCGGGATTACTTTCCTCGCCTATCGCGGAGAGCGTGTCCTGCAGCCGCCTCGCATAGCGCGGCTCCAGCCTGGCGTGGATCATCGGCTGCGCGAGCGCCGCTCGCATCTGGCCTGCGAACGGGCCGCCCGATATCGCGCCGGCGAGCCCCACCTCGTTCACGGCAAGCGAGACGCCGCGCGAACCGGCGTTGAGCAGCAGCCGTGCCTGCGCGTTCGCGGGAAGCCAGATGAGGCAGGGCGATGCGAAGGCAATGTCGCCTTCGGGAACCTTGACCTGCCCGCTGCCCGACTCCAGCACGAAGCCGCGGTGTCGCCCATCGCCGGACGTCCACTCCCATGCCGTCAACTCGCCGCGCACGCCCGACACTTCCGCGTCCGGCTGGGCGTGCAGGGCCGATCGTCGGTCGGTAGAAGCATGGGGTGCAGGATTTGATGGCATTCTGAAAAGTACAATTCTTGCCGGAAATTGTCTATTCCGGCATCGACCCATCCTGTTATGCTCGACGTCGCCGGAAGCCGTCGGGAGGAATTTGGCGGTCGGTGTACGCGCCGTGCCGAAACGACATCGGCGCGCAACGGGAGGAACATCATGATTGGACGACGGCAATTTCTTGCCGCGACGGCCGGTGCCGTCGCGTTGCCAGCCTATCTGCGGCGCGCATGGGCCCAGACGCCCGAAGTCGAGCTGAAGCTTCACCACTTCCTTGGTCCGAAAGCGCCGGCACACTCCAAGATGCTGGAACCCTGGGCCAAGGCGATCCAGGACGATTCCGGCGGGCGGGTGAAGATCGAGCTCTTTCCAGCCATGTCGCTCGGCGGCGCGCCGCCCCAGTTGTTCCGACAGGTCGCCGATGGCGTTGTCGACATCGTCTGGACCGTCAACGGCTATACGCCCGGCCTCTTTCCCCGCTCCGAGGTCTTCGAACTGCCGACCGTCTTCACCAACGACATTGCGGCGACCAATCTCGCGATGCGCGACCTGTTCGACAGCCATCTCGCGCAAGACTTTGCCGACGTGCACGTGCTGTTCCTGCATGTGCATGCCGGCCAGGCGCTGCAGATGGCGAGCAAACTGGTCAGGACCCCCGACGACACGAAAGGCCTCAAGCTGAGGGTGCCCGGGCCGACGGGCAACGCGGTTGTCGAGGCGATGGGCGCCACGCCGGTGACGATGCCGGTTCCGGACCTGCCGCAGGCGCTGTCGACCAACGCCGTCGATGGCGCGCTGATCCCTTGGGAGATCATTCCGGCGCTGCAACTCTTCGAATCGACGCAGTACCAGATCGAAGGTCCGGCCAACAATCGCTTCGGCACGACGACCTTCCAGGTCTCCATGAACAAGGCGCGCTGGGAAGCGCTTCCCGACGATCTCAAGGAGATCTTCACCAAGCACAGCGGTGAAGACTGGCTGCGCGAGGTGGCGTCGATCTGGCGCTCTGCCGACGACTTCGGCATCAACATGGCGGTCGAGAAGGGCAACGAGCACATCGTCCTGACCGATGCGGAGATGGGCGCCTTCAACACCGTGCTGGCTCCTGTGGTGGATCGCTGGGTCGAGGAGCAGCAGGGCAAGTTCGATGCCGCCGCGCTGGTCGAAGCGGCGCGCGGGGCGCTGGCGGCGCGCAAGTCTTGACCGCTGCGGACTTGCGGGAAGGAGGCGGCTCGCCTCCTTCCCCAACGATCGAGACGGGCTTCGGCTCGCTGGTCGCCAGGATCGTCCGCTGGTGGGCGCTCGCCGGTGGCCTGCTGACACTTGCCCTCGCGCTGATGGCCGCCGCAAGCGCCGTCTCGAACCTCGCGACGGGCCGTCCTTTCGCAGCCGACTACGAACTGGTCAAGCACGTGACCGCCATCGCGGTCTTCATGTTTCTCCCCTACTGCCAGATCACCGGCTCCAACGTGACGGTCGACATCTTCACGGAAGGCATGGGCAAGCGCGGCAAGCACCTGATGAGCGCCTTCTCGTCGCTTTTCGCCATCGCCTTCTCGCTCCTGCTTCTTGTGCAGATGTCGTCGGGCTTCCGCAGCTACATCCGCTATTCGGAGGTGACCCCGGTTCTGAAGCTGCCGTTGTGGACAGCCTTTCCGCCGATCCTGGCCTCGCTGGCGCTGCTTCTGCTCGCCTCGATCGTGACGCTGTCGCAAGACTGGCGCGCGATGAGGAACATCGACTCGGGAGGCGGACGCGCCCCATGACCGGCAGTTTCATCATGGGTCTGGCCGGGCTGTCCGGCCTGCTTCTTCTGATCGCCGCGCGCGTGCCCATCGCTTACGCGATGATCCTCGTTGGCGTCGGCGGCATTTCGCTGCAGTCCGGCCCATGGATCGTTCTGAACCAGCTCAAGGACCTCGCCTACGCGCAGTTCTCCAACTACGACCTGTCGGTGCTGCCGATGTTCATCCTGATGGGAGGGCTTGCCACGCGCTGCGGCCTTTCGGCGGACATTTTCCGGGGCGCGAATGCTTGGCTCGGACGTTTTCGCGGCGGCGTCGCCATGGCGGCGATCGCCGCCTGCGCCGGTTTCGGTGCCGTCTGCGGGTCGTCGACGGCCACCGCCTCGACCATGGGCCAGGTCGCGCTTCCGGAACTGCGGAAGTACCGGTATTCCGGCTCGCTGGCGACCGGAACGATCGCCGCGGGGGGTACGCTTGGCATCCTTATCCCGCCGTCTGTGGTGCTGATCGTCTATGCGATCATCGTCGAGGTGAACATCGTGACGCTGTTTGCCGCGGCTCTCGTTCCGGGGTTGCTGGCGATCATCATGTTCATCGCGACCGTCGGCCTGTACGTCTATTTCGTGCCAGGGTCCGGCCCGGCCGGGGCCAAGGTGGCGAGGGCCGAGCTGGCGGCGGCGACGCTAGCGACCGTCCCGGTCCTGGTCATCTTCGGCGTCGTTATAGGCGGCATCTATGCCGGCATCTACAATCCGACGGCGGCGGCCGCGATCGGCGTCGCGATGGTGGTGGCCTATGGCTTGGCCCGCCGCCGGCTGTCGCTGGCTGGACTTCGCGACGGGCTTCTGGAGACGGCCCGGACCAGCGGAATGATCTTCCTTATCCTGCTCGGCGCCGAACTTCTCAAGATCTTCATGTCGCGCGCCGGCGTGCCGCAGGCGGCCGCGGAAATGCTCCAGACCAGCGGGCTCGCCCCCATGACGATCATGGTGCTTATCATCGTCGTCTTCCTGATCCTCGGCTGCCTGATGGACAGCCTGTCGATGGTCATCCTGGCGATCCCCTTCTTCTGGCCTGTTGTCGCGGGCCTCGATTTCGGGCTCGGACCGGACGGGACCAAGATCTGGTTCGGCATCATCATCCTCGTCGTCGTCGAACTGGGGCTGATCACGCCGCCTGTCGGCCTCAACGTCTTCATCATCAACGCGCAGGCCCGGGATGTTCCGATGCGGGAAACCTTCAAGGGGGTGATGCCGTTCTTCGCCAGCGAAGTGGTACGCATCACGCTGCTGGTGCTTTTCCCCGCCATCTCGCTGACCCTGCCCAGGCTGCTGCAATAGGTTCGTGATGGATACTGCGCCCACCGACCCACAGATGACGACCCTTACGGCGGGCGGCGCCCTTCTGGTGCGGCTGAAGGCGATCGGCGTCGACTACGTGTTCTGCAATTCCGGCACCGACTTCCCTCCGATCATCGAAGGCTTGGCAGAGGCGGCCGCCAAGGGCATCGCTCTGCCAACGGCGGTCGTCATCCCGCATGAATCGGCGGCGATGGGCATGGCGCACGGCTACTACCTCGCCACCGGACGTTCCCAGGCCGTCATCGCCCACACCAATGTCGGGCTGGCCAACTGCGCGATCGGTGCAATAAACGCCGCCGTTGAACGCGTCCCGGTGCTGCTTTTCTCCGGCCGCACGCCGACGACCGAGAAGGACCGTTTCGGTACGCGGACTGTCCCGATCGGCTGGGGCCAGGAGATGCGCGACCAGACGGCCCTGGTGCGCGAAGCTGCCAAATGGGACTACGAACTGCGCTTCCCGGAACAGGCGGCGGAGATCGTCGACCGGGCATGGGCGATCGCCAATTCGACTCCACGCGGACCGGTCTATGTCAGCCTGCCTCGCGAAGTCTTGTGCGAGCCCGCGCCGGCAGACGACCTCGACGCACCGCCTCGCATGCAACCATCCGTCACCCATCCCAACCCAAAGCTGGTCGCCGAGGCCGCACGGTTGCTTGCCGAGGCCGAGAATCCGGTCATCTTCGCCCAGCACGGGACGGGTGACGCCGGCGCCTTCGAAGCGCTCTCGGCGCTCGCCGATGATTGGGGCATTCCGGTCTGCCAATACTGGGCCGTCGCGCTTGCCATGCCGACCGACCATCCAATGGCCGCCGAGGCGAATCCGGCAAAGCTCATCGAGCGCGCGGATGCCATCCTGGTCCTCGACGCGCTGGCGCCCTGGTCGCCGCAACTGCATCGCCCCAAGGCCGACTGCACCATCGTCCAGATCGGGCAGGACCCTCTCTCTGCCCGCACGCCGGTGCGCAATTTCCGCTCGGACCTCTCCATCGCCTGCGATGTCGCAGATGGGATCAGGGCGCTGAAGGCCGAGATGGACGCGCTCCGCCTCGGGCGGGCCGACCGGGTGGCGCTACGGCGCGAAGCAGTCGCAGCCGAAAACGCCAAGGCGCGCGAGACGATGCTTGCAACGGCCGAAGCCGGGCAGTCCGGCATGATGACCAAGGATTGGGTCAGTCTTTGCCTTTCACGTGCGCTGCAGGGCATCGACGCCACGGTGCTTTCCGAACTCGGCTGTCCGATGGCGCCGATGTCGCTCGATCACCATCGCGCCTGGTATCAGGAGCCGCATGCCGGCGGACTGGGCTGGTCCTTTCCGGCCGCACTCGGGATGCAGCTTGCCGACCGCGACCGGCTGATCGTCGCCACGATGGGCGATGGTTCATACATGTTCTCAAATCCGGTCGCCTGCCACCAGGTCGCAGAGGCGCTCGAACTTCCTGTCCTCGTGGTCGTCGTCAACAATGCGGAATGGGGCGCGGTGCGCCAGTCCGTTCTCGGCGTCTATCCCGGCGGCTACGCGGCGCGGAGCAACGCCATGCCGCTCACCCAGCTGTCACCGGTGCCGGACTTCGTGAAAGTGGCCGAAGCGAGCCGCGCCTGGGCGAGGCGGGTGGAAGACGGACCGGCGCTCGGCGCCGCGCTCGCGGAAGCGCTCGACCATGTTCGCAACAAGCGGGGCCTCGCGCTCCTCGACGTTCGCGTGCGGCCGTAATTGCAGACAGGCAACCGCAGGAGATCCCGATGCCCGATACCGCAACGACCGAATTCTGGCGCGACCTGAAGCCAATTTCGAAGGTCTTCCAGCCGGATGCACGCCCCGAGGTCTATCTCAAGAATGCGCCGACCGACGATGAACGCTACTACGTCCCGTTCACCGAAACCGTCTCGTCGCGACCCCTCTGGATTTCCCCGACCCAGAACAAGTGGTGCGACATCCTGATGGCCAAGAAGGCGGGCCTCGTGAACCGCCACTATCATCCGCACGAAGTGTTTGCGTACACGATCTCGGGCCGATGGGGATACCTGGAGCACGACTGGACCGCGACCGCGGGCGACTTTGTCTACGAGACGCCGGGCGAGGGCCATACGCTCGTCGCCTATGACAGCGGCGAGCCGATGCGCGTGTTCTTCCAGGTCAAGGGGCCGCTGATCTGGCTCGACGAATCCGGCGAGCCGGACGGTTTCTTCGACGTTCACAACTACATCGCCCTATGCCGCGCCCACTACGACAAGGTGGGAATTGGCGCCGACTACGTCGATTCGCTGTTCCGCTGACGGTGGGCCGCCAGGCGCGCGCTCACACGCTCATGCCGCCATCCACCATCAGCGTGGCGCCGGTGACGAAGCTGGAGTCGTCGCTTGCAAGGTAGAGCACCGAGCGAGCTATCTCATCGGCCGAGCCATGCCGCCCAAGCGGGATCAGGCCGTTGAAATAGGCGGTCCCGTCGAGGCCCATGGCGTCGCCGAGTCCGCGTTCGACGGCCAGCTGAAATGCGTTGTCGATCGGACCTGGATGGATGGAGTTGACCCGAATGCCGCGAGGGGCAAGTTCCTTGGCGAGGCAGCGCATCAGGCCGACCTGTGCGTGCTTGGCGGTTATGTAGGCGTAGACACCGGCATCGCCACGCATGCCGGCGACGCTCGACGTGATGATGATCGAACCGCCCTCGCGCATGTGCGGCGAGGCATGCTTGGCGGCCAGGTAGGCGCCTTTGACATGCACGGCCATCACATGGTCGAAAGTGCTGTCGGGGTAGTCGGCTATCGGCGCCACCGTGCCGAAATTGCCGGCGTTCGAGAACAGCACGTCGAGGCCGCCGAAGCGCTCGATCGTGGCTGCGACATATGCCGATGTCGCAGCCGCGTCGGAGACATCCGCCGCCATGCCAGCCGCCCGTCCGGGCGGTAGAGCTTGCAGGACGCGGTCCAGCGCGTCCGCGTCGCGGTCGACCAGCATCACCGAAGCGCCATGCTCGACGAAAAGCCGCGCGGCGGCCGCGCCGAGGCTGCCGGCGCCCCCGGTCACGATGCAGCTCTTCTGGTGCAGCCGCTTCATCGGCACGGCCTCAGAAGGGGTAGTGAATCGGCCCGTCCTGGACCGTGATCCAACGGAGGTCCGTGAACTCGGCGATGCCGGCCTTGCCGCCGAAGCGCCCGTATCCGGAGGCCTTCACGCCGCCGAACGGCATCTGCGCCTCGTCATGGACGGTCGGTCCGTTGACATGGCAGATGCCGGATTCGATGCGTCGCGCGACGGAAAGCGCACGCGTCACGTCGCGTCCGAAGACGGCCGATGACAGGCCATATTCGGTGTCGTTGGCGACGCGGACAGCCTCGTCGACGCTGCCGACACGCACGATGGTCACCACAGGACCGAACGACTCCTCCGAATAGATGCGCATCGAGGGGGTGACCCGGTCGAGTACCGTCGCCTGGATAACCGTGCCGTCAATCGCACCGCCCGCGGCAAGCACCGCGCCCTTGGCTACGGCGTCCTTGATGAGCTGGCCGATGCGGCCCGCAGCGCCCGCGTCGACGACGCAGCCGAGCGGCGTCTTGCCTTCGGTGGGGTCGCCGGCCTTCAACGCCTTGGCCTTCGCGGCGAGCGCGGCGACGAAGTCGTCGGCAATTTTCTCGTCGACGACGATGCGTTCGGTCGACATGCAGATCTGGCCCTGGTTCATGAAGGCGCCGAAGGCCGATGCCGCGACGGCCGCGTCGATGTCGGCGTCGTCGAGCACCACCAGCGGCGCCTTGCCGCCGAGTTCGAGCAGCGCCGCCTTGAGGTGCCTGCCGGCGATCTCGGCGATGATCCGCCCAACACGGGTCGAGCCAGTAAAGTTCACCCGACGCACGGCCGGCTGTGCGATCAGCGCCTCGACGATCCCCGGCGCGTCGTCGGGGGCGTTGGACACGGCATTGAGCACGCCCTTCGGAAGCCCCGCCTCGTTGAGCGTATCGACGATGAGGCGATGTGTCCTCGGGCATATCTCCGAGGTCTTCATGACGACCGTGTTGCCGCATGCGAGCGGGGTGGCAAGCGAGCGCACGCCGAGAATGACCGGCGCGTTCCACGGCGCCATCGACAATACCACACCGGCGGGCTGGCGCATGGCCATGGCGAGTGATCCCTTCCGGTTGGAAGGGATCACTTCGCCGGCGATCTGCGTCGTCAGCGCCGCGGCTTCGCGCAACATGTCGGAGGCCAGAAGCACGTTGAAATGCGCCCAGCCGGCGGTAGCCCCGACCTCGTCGGCCATCGCCTTGATGAACTCCGGCTCCTTGGCCGACAGGATGTCCGCCGCCTTGGAAAGGATGGTCCGGCGCTCGCGCGGCGAGGAGGTCGACCATTCCGGGAATGCCGCCGCCGCGGCGTCGACAGCCGCGATCGCGTCGTCGATCGTGGCCGCCGCGGCTCTCGTGGCCACAGCGCCGGAAATCGGATTGCGGCGCTCGAAAGTAGCCCCGTCGGACGCCTCGGCTTCTTCGCTTCCGATCATCAATCGCAAAACGTCCACGTTCATCTCCTTCTCTCAGGCCTCCGCCGATGCACCCATGAATGCATGCTGCACGGCAGGATCGTTGATAAGTCTGGTCGCAGGACCTTCGCCGACCATGCGGCCGGCTTCGAGCAGGTACCCCCGCCCGGCGATGGACAGGCTGGCGCGTACATTCTGCTCGACGATGAGCAGCGAGACGCCGCGACGGCCGATCTCGGCCAGCGTCGCGAAAAGCTCGCCGACGAGCACCGGCGCAAGTCCGAGGCTTGGCTCGTCGAGCATCAGCAGCCGCGGCGCCGACATCAGAGCGCGGCCGATCGCCACCATCTGTTGTTCGCCGCCCGACATTGTCGATACCGTCTGGCGCCGCCGCTCGACGAGCCGCGGGAACAGGTCGTGCACCATGGCGAGGTTGGCGGCTTCGTCCTTGCGGGCCCGATGCGCATGCGCGCCAAGCCGCAGGTTCTCCGAGACGGTGAGGTCGGGGAACAGGCCGCGTCCTTCGGGCACCAGCGCTATCCCGGCCTCCAGGATTTCATGTCCGGGACGGCCTGCGATGCGTTGTCCCGCGAAGTCGATCACAGAGCCGGGTCGCGGCCGCACGAGGCCCGCGACCGCCTTCAGCAGGGTCGACTTGCCGGCGCCGTTGGCTCCGAGGATGACAACCGTCTCGGCTTCGGCGACGGTGAGCCCGACGCCATGCAGCGCGGCATGTTTGCCGTAGTCCACGGCGAGTCCGCTCACCTCAAGCATTGCCGGTCCCCAGGTAGGCGCGCACGACTTCGGGATCCGCGAGCACTCCCGCGGTGTCGCCGTCGGCGATCTTGCTACCAGCGTTCATGACCACGCAACGCGCGCAGAGCGACCGGACCGCCTCCATCACATGCTCCACCAGGAGGATCGTGATGCCGGTGTCGCGAAGCGAGGCGATCAGGCCGATGCCGGTCCGCAACTCAGTCGGATTGAGGCCGGCGAGCCATTCGTCGAGGAGCAGCAGGGCGGGCCTCGCGGCGAGGGCGCGGGCAAGCTCGACGCGCTTCTGATCGATGTAGGTCAACTGTTCGGCAGCCTCGCCGCCCCGACCGCCGAGGCCAACGCGGTGCAGCAGTTCGTCGGCTTCGCGGCGCGCCGCATCGCCCCAGAGCGGCTCGCCCCGGAAGGCAAGCGCGGCGACCACGTTTTCATCGACGGTGAGCGACGGCAGCACGCGCACGAGCTGAAACGTTCGCGCGATACCCTTGCGTGCGATCCGGTGTGAACTCACGCCGCCGATCTGCTCGCCGCGCAGCTGGATCTCGCCGCCGCTGGGTTTCATGGCGCCGGAGATCATGTTGAGCGCGGTCGTCTTGCCGGAGCCGTTGGGACCGAGCAGGCCGACCACCTCGCCCTCGGCGATGTCGAAGCTGACCCCGTTGACGGCCATCAGCCCGCCAAAGCGCCGCGTCAGCCGGGAAACCGAGAGCAGGGGGGTCATGGGCGCGACTCCCTGCCGGCAGCCAGCGTTGGAGACGCGACTTCGCCGGAGGAGGCTTTTGCCTCGCCCGTCCGGCGCCGGACCAGCGTCTCCAGGAGGCCGGCCACGCCACGCGGCAGCAGAAACACGATCACGATGAACAGCAGGCCGAGCAGGATCGAGTAGTGGTTGGGGAAGTTGGCCGACAGCCATTCGAACAGCAGGAAAAGCGGGATGGCGCCCAGCGCGGGGCCCCAAAGCCGCGAGGCGCCGCCAAGCAACGCCATGATGAGCGTCAGGAAGGAAACGGTGGGATTGAAGACGATTGCAGGCTCGACATAGGTCCAGCGCGGAGCCTGGATCGCTCCCACCAGCGTGATGATGACGGCGCTTGCCGCAAACAGGGCGAGCTTCGTGCGGGCGATGTCGATGCCGATGTGCGAGGCCACCACTTCGTCGTCGGCGATGACCTTGAGGGCGAGGCCGAGCCGGGACCGGTCTATCCACCAGGTGAACAGCAGGGTGACGGCGCAAAGCACCAGAAGCTGCCAGTAGATCTGCTCCGGCGTGATGGGCAGGAAGATGTAGCGGCCGAGGGTGCCGGTCACCGCCGTTTCGTACCAGGTGACGAGCTGGCGGATGAGTTCCGCGAGGCCGAAGGTGAAGATGACGAAATAGACGCCGGCAAGCCGGAGCGTCGACAGTCCAACCAGCAGCGCCACGGCGAGGCCCACCATCGCCGCCACGAGCAGCACAGCCGGATAGGGCATCGTCTCGCTGAGCGCGGCGACCGCATAGGCCCCGATGCCGAAGAACGCGACGGTGGCCAGCGAAACGTAGCCTGTTCGGCCGGAGAACAGCCCCCAGGCAGAGGCCAGCGTGACATAGCCCATGAGGCCGATCATCAAGCCGACCCCATAAGGGCCGAGAAAGAAGGGCGCCGCCGCGAGCACCGCGAAGACAGCTGCCGCTGCGGCCAGGATGAGCGTCGTTTTCATCGCCGTGCCTTGCCGAACAGTCCGGCGGGGCGCCAGAGCAGCGTCGCCAGGAAGATCAGATAGACGGCCGCCAGCGTCAGGCCCGGGCTGACATAGGTTGCGACAAAGGTCTCCACCAGGCCGAGAATCAGCCCGGCGCTCAGCGCGCCGGCAAGGTTGCCGACGCCTCCCATGATGACGACGATCAGCGCCTTCATGGTGAAGACGACGCCGGATGATGCGGTGAACGTCTGGTACATCGACACGACGACGCCGCCGCAGGCTGCAAGCGCGCCGCCCAGCGCGAAACCGAACCGCGCCGCCCGGTCGGCGTCGATGCCGACGAGCGGCGCCGATGCCGGCGCGACCGCCACCGCCCTCAGCGCCGTACCCCATCTGGTACGGGTCAGAAGCAAATAGAGGCCGCCGCCGATCGCCACCGCCATGACCAGTGCGAGTAGCCGGTTCATGGCGACGCTCGCGCCGAGGATATCGACGCCGAAGTTCAGGTAGCTGTAGCTGATGTAGTTGCCGCCGAATCCGACCTGCATGACGCCCTGGATCACGAAGAGCAGGCCGAAGGTCGCAAGGATGGTGTCGATCTCCAGCGCCGCGCCGCCCTTCGACCGCCTGACCAGCGGCCGCATCAGCAGGCCGTAGACGACCCAACCGAAGGCGAAGCCCGCGGGAGCGATCAGCGCCAGTCCGAGGATCGGACTGACGCCGAGCACTTCGTGCACCAGGTAGGCGCCGAAGGCGGCGGCGATGATCGTTTCGCCATAGGCGAGGTTCATCGTCCGCGCGATGCCATACTGGATCGTCAGGCCAAGCGCGACCAGCGCGTAGGTTCCGCCCAGCACCAGCCCCGCAACCAGGGTCGTCAGCATTGCGCCACTCCTAGGCGAAGCCGGAGCCCGGCTACTGCCAGGCCGGCTTCGGCAGGATTGCCGCGGCCGCGCCTTCGCGGTCGACCGGCGCCACGGCGACGAACTGGCCGTTCTGCCACTGGCCGCCCAGCCAGAGCTTGCGCAACTGGTTGTCCTCGAGCTTCACCTCGCCGAGGACGGTCTGGAACGTGCCGTTGGACAGTTCGTCCGCAACCGCATCGCGGTCAAGGCCGCGCCGCTTGATCGCCTCCTGCAGCATCTGGAGGCTGTTGTAGGTGACGACGGACCCCCACAGGTCGGGCGCGTTGCCGATGACCTCCTCGTGGCGCTTGCGATAGGCTGCGTTGGCCTCGTTCTTCGGGTCGATGCCACCGAGGCTCATGATCCCTTCCGCGTTGGCGCCATTCTTCGCGCCGTAGGCCGGGAAACCCGTGCCGACACCAAGGTAGAGAACCTTCGGATTGAACTTCGCGACCTGCGCCTGCTCGGTGAGGGCGAAGGTTTCAGGCGGATAGGAGAAGGCGACGAAGGTGTCGGCGCCGCTCGCCGCGGCCTCGTTGATCATCGGCGTGAAGTCGGTCGTGCCTGCCGGGTAGGTGACGTCGAAGACCACTTCGAAACCGGCGTCGGCCAAGGAAGGGCGCGCCGCGGTGACCAGGTCGATGCCGAAGCCGTCGGCGACCGAGATCATCGCGACCTTCTTGTTGATGGTACCGGCGTCGGCAGCCTTCGACAGCAGGCCGGCAAGCGCGTTGGTGTAGTCGTGGCCGCCGCCAAGCAGCCAGAAGCTCTTCTTCCAGCGTTTTACGAATTCCGGGGCTTTGTCGGTAACTGCCGAGACAGCGAGTTGCGGATAGCCGAAACGATCGAAGAGCGGCGCCACGGCGAGGTTGAAGCCGGTGCCCCAGGGCGGCAGGATGAAATCGACCTTGTCCTGCGTGGCGAGGCGCTCGATGTTGCGCACGACCTCCTCGGCCGAGGAGCGGTCGTCATACTCGATCACTTCGATGGGGAGCTTCGTACCGTCGGGCAGTTCGAGCCCGCCGGCATCGTTCACGTCCTTCACCCAGAGCAGGTAGTTGGGCAGGGTCGTGATGCCCGCACCGCCCGAATTCGGCCCGGTCTTGGATATTGCGTAGCCGATCTTCACCGAAGTCCGGTCCTGCGCGGTCGCGGGCAGGGCGCCGAGCACGGTGGCCAGCGCGATGGACATGCCGAAAGATCGCAGGACTCGCCTGCGCGAAAGCGTCGTCATTGATGATCCCTCCCGTTGCAGACGCCCGATTGGGGCGCTCGCCGGATCAGCCCGAACTCCTCCCGGTTCTGTCCGACCGGTCAAGGCTAGGGGCAGTCGTTCTCCGCAGGAATAGACATTTTCGGGCAAGAATTGGATTTTTGCTGGTGTCGCCTATTTTGGGTCGGCCAGCCCTACTGCTGGCGGGCCGCGGCCTCCCTCAGCGTATGCAGCAGGATCGAGAAGGCCGCGGACGGCGTGGCGTCAGTGCGCATGGTCAGGCCGACCGGTCCCTTGGTGTCCCCGGTATTGAGGGGCAACGCGGCGAAAGCGCCGCCGGAAAGTTCGTCGGCGACCACCCCGGCCGAGATGACCCAAACGGCATCGCTCTGCCGCAGGAACGCTCGGCCGAAGGAATCCGATACCGTATCGATCACGGTTGGGGGCAGGGCAATGCCGTTGGCCATGAAGAAGCGGTCGACAAACGGCCGGATCACGGATTCGCGTGTCGGCATCAGGACCGGAAATTCGCCAACCCTGGCGACGATGTCCTCGCCCTTGGCCAGCAGCGGGTGTCCGGTCCGAACCACGAACAGAACCTGCTCCGAATAGAGATGCTCGAAGAAGAAGCCCGTCATCTTCTCCGGGGCGGCCAGCCGGCCGACGACGAGATCGAGTGCGCCCGATCTCAACTGGTCGAGCAGTACCGCGTTCTCGCCCGTCACGATCTTGATCGCGGCGCCGGTTTCTTCCCTGAGGAACAGCGAGATCGCGCTGGGCATGATCCGCGTCGACACGGTCGGCAGCGCGCCGATTCGAATGGGCATGCCGGCCGCGCTGTCACGGCGCGCGGACTCCACCCCGTCGTTGAGTGCGGCGACCGCGGTCCCGGCGTAGCGCAGGAAGATCTCGCCGGTCCGGGTGACGCGTATGCCCCGGCCGTGCCGTTCGACGACCGGGGACCCGAGCGCCTCGTCCAGTTCGCGCAGCGTCCGGGTGACCGCGGGCTGGCTGACGTTGAGCACCTCTGCGGCGCGCGCCACGCTGCGTTGCCGCGACACTTCGAGAAAGGTCCTCAAATGGCGGAAGCGCACGCGGTTGATCGATGACATCCATAACCTCAGGATTATCGAAAGCCCCGCGATTATCATTTTACCGAACCAAATGCTTGTGCAAAAATCTCCGGTGGAGGATTTTGGCATGCCTTTCGTCGATATCGGCGGCGTATCGATGCACTATCGCCACCGCCACGGCGATGGTCCCGTGCTTGTATTTATCAATTCGCTCGGCACCGACTTCCGCATCTGGGACGACATGATCGCAGCGCTCGACCCGAGCGCCGGGCTGCTCGTCTACGACAAGCGCGGGCATGGCCTCTCCGGGCTTGGCGCCGGTGTCCGCTCGATCGACGATCACGCGAACGACCTTGCCGCCCTCCTCGACCGCCTGGACATCGACGGAACGGTCCTGTGCGGGCTGTCTATCGGCGGCCTCATCGCGCAACGGCTGCTGATGATCAGGCCGCAGCCTGTGCGGGCCATGGTGCTCTGCGACACGGCAGCAAGGATCGGCACTACGGCCTCGTGGGACAAGCGCATCGAAACAGTCACACGCGAGGGCATCGAGGCGATCGCGGACCCGATCATGGAGACGTGGTTCACGCCCGCCTTCCACCGAAACAGGCCAGCCGACCTAGCCGGCTACCGCAACATGCTGGTTCGGCAGTCGGTCGCAGGCTACCTCGGAAGTTGCGCGGCGCTTCGCGAGGCGGACTACAGGGAGGCGGCCGGCAGCATATCGGTGCCGACGCTCTGGGTCGTCGGCGACCAAGATGGTTCAACGCCCCCTGAACTCGTCAGGCAGACCGCCGATCTCGTTCCGGGCGCGCGCTTCGAGGTGATCGCCGGAGCCGGCCACATACCATGCATCGAGAAAGCGGCAGCGCTCGCCGCGCTCATCAGCGGCTTCGTCGCCGCCCTGCCAGGGAGAAAGCCATGAACGAGCCGTCTGGCGAACATGACCGCTACGCCGCCGGACTCGAGGTTCGTCGTTCCGTGCTCGGCGCCGGTCACGTCGAGCGGGCGAGCAAGGCCACGACGGACTTCGACCGCCCGTTTCAGGAATTGATCACGGAGGCGGCATGGGGCACCGTCTGGTCGCGTCCGCACTGGACGAAGCGGGAGCGATCTATGGTTACGCTTGCCCTGCTCGCGGCTCTCGGCCACGACGAGGAGGTCGCCATGCATGTCCGCGCGACGGCCAACACCGGCGCCACGCGCGAGGATATCTGCGAGGCGTTACTGCATGTCGCGATCTATGCCGGGGTGCCCGCCGCCAACCGTGCGTTCCGGATCTCCAAGCGGGTCTTTGCCGAGATGGACGGGCGGGCCGATGGCCAGTGACCGGCTTTCCAATCGGCCCGTCGAGACTGGCCCATTCTTCCAGCGCGACCGCAACTGGCACCCGCCGGCGCTGACGCCAGGCTACAAGACATCCGTGCTGAGGTCTCCGCAGCGGGCGCTGATCTCCTTCGACAATACCCTCTCCGAGACGGCGGGTCCGGTTTTCGGGCACGCCATGCTCGGCGAAGGGGACAACGACCTGATCCACAATTTTGCGTCGCCGGGCGAAGCCGCCCTCGGCGAGCGCATCATCGTCTATGGGCGCGTGATCGACGAGCGTGGTGTGGGGGTGCCCGGCGCCCTTCTGGAATTCTGGCAGGCAAATGCCGGCGGCCGCTATCGTCACAAGAAGGACGGCTACCTGGCGCCGCTGGACCCGAATTTCGGCGGCTGCGGGCGCACCATAACCGGGGGGGACGGCGGCTATGCGTTCCGTAGCATCAAGCCCGGGCCGTACCCCTGGCCGAACGGCCCAAACGACTGGCGTCCCTCGCACATCCACTTCTCGGTGTTCGGGCACGGCTTCGCGCAGCGGCTGATAACGCAGATGTATTTCGAGGGCGACCCGCTGATCTGGCGATGTCCGATCGTCCGGGGCATCCCCGACCGGGCGGCGATCGAACAGCTGATCGCCGCGGTCGACATGGAGGCGACGATCCCGATGGATGCGCGAGCCTTCAAGTTCGACATCGTGCTGCGCGGTCGTCGGTCGACGATGTTCGAGAACAGGCTGGAGGGCAACTGATGGCGCAATCGCTCGATCGTCAGAAGGAAACGCCATCGCAGACGGCAGGACCCTATGTGCATATCGGCCTGACACCGAATGTCGTCGGCATCGCCGGCGTCTATCGCGAGGATCTCGGCTCGTCCATGGTCGAGGATGGGACCCGTGGCGAGAGAATCACGCTGATCGTCACCGTGTTCGACGGGGCAGGGGCGCCTCTGCGGGACGCGCTGGTCGAAATCTGGCAGGCCGATGCCGAGGGCTTCTACCCTTCGCCGGCCGAGCGGCGCGGGCGAGCCGACCCGCACTTCTCCGGCTGGGGGCGATCGGCCGCCGACATGGAGACAGGCGCCTGTCTATTCCACACCATCAAGCCGGGTCGCGTTCCTATGGCCGACGGCCGCCTGATGGCCCCGCACATCAGCATCTGGATCGTTGCGCGCGGTATCAATCTCGGCCTTCACACGCGCATCTACTTTCCCGAGGAAGAGGAGGCGAACGTCTCGGATCCTATCCTGGCGCGCATCGAGCACCGCGCGCGCGTGGCGACGCTGATCGCCCGCAGGGGGGCGGATGCATACGTCTTCGACGTTCATCTGCAGGGCGACAACGAAACGGTCTTTTTCGACAGCTGACATCGGAACATGACGATTTCGCCCTTCGATCATCCGCTGCTCACCGCCTTGCTTGGCGACGAGGACGCGAGCGTCCACTTCTCGGCGGCGGCAGAACTCGCCGCGATGCTCGATTTCGAGCGCGCCCTGGCCGAGGTCGAGGCCGGGCTCGGGGTCATCCCGGCTGACGCCGGCAATGCCATCGTGACGACCATCGAGCGGTTCTCGCCGGATACCGCTGCCTTGCGCAAGGCGGCGGCGCAAGACGGCCTCGTCGTGCCGGAACTGGTGCGCCAATTGCGCGACGCGGTTGGTGAGCCGCATGCGCGGTTCGTGCATTTCGGCGCCACAAGCCAGGATGTCGTCGACACGGGCCTGGTGCTTCGCCTGAAGCCCATCCTGGCGATACTGGAAGACAGGCTAGTCGGGCTCGCCGAAGGCCTCGCGGGGCTCGAAGGCCGCTTCGGCTCCGTCCGCCTGATCGCCGTGACGCGCATGCAGCCTGCGGTCCCTATATCCGTGGCCGCCCGGATCGGAAACTGGCGGAAGCCGCTGGAGCGGCATCTGGTGCGCCTGCGGGGAAGACGGCCCGACTTGCTGGCTGTCCAGTTGGGCGGCGCAGCCGGCACGCTGGATGTCCTGGAAGCGGCCGGCCCGACCGTGCGCGCCGCCTTGGCGGCGCGCCTCGGCTTGGCCGACACACCGCAATGGCATAGCCAGCGAGACGCAATTGCCGATTTCGCGAGTTCGCTCTCGCTCATCACGGCAAGCCTGGGGAAGCTCGGCCAGGACGTCGCGCTGATGGCGCTGGGCGGCACAATTGCGCTTGCGGACGGGGGGCGCTCGTCCGCCATGCCTCACAAGCAAAATCCGGTGAAGGCCGAGGTACTGGAAGCGCTCGCGCGCTTTAACGCGGCGCAGGTCGCTGCGATGCACGAGGCGGCGATCCATCCCGTCGAACGCTCCGGCTCGGCGTGGATGCTGGAATGGCTCGTCCTGCCCTCAATGGTCGTGGCGACGGCGGCAGCGCTGCGCCAGGCCGGCGACATGGTCGGCGCCATCGAGCGTATGGGGGCGTGATGAGAACCCAGGTCGCCATCATAGGGTCGGGGCCGTCCGGGCTTCTGCTCGGGCGCCTGCTGGCGGGAATCGGCGTAGACACCGTGATCCTCGAACGGGTGACCCGCGAGCATGTCCTGGGGCGCGTGCGCGCCGGCGTTCTCGAGCAAGGCACCGTCGACCTGCTCGACCATGCCGGTGTCGGCGCTCGACTGCATGCGGAGGGGCTGGAGCATGGCGGTGTCTCGATCGCCTTCGATGGCCGCCTGCACCGGATCGACCTTGCCGGGCTGACGGGGAGGCATGTCACCGTATATGGCCAGACCGAGGTCACCCGCGACCTTATCGAGCGCCGCGAGGCGGATGGCCTGATCACGCACTATGAGGTTTCCGACGTCGCCCTGCACGCGATCGACAGCGATCGCCCCTTCGTGACCTTCCGAAACGGGGGCGAGGACCTGCGCCTCGATTGCGATTTCGTCGCCGGCTGCGACGGCTACCACGGTCCGAGTCGCGCCGCCATTCCGGCAACGGTGCTGAGAACCTTCGAAAAGGTCTACCCGTTGGGATGGCTGGGCGTCCTGGCCGATGTCCCGCCTGTCGATCACGAGCTCATCTACAGCCATCACAGCCGCGGCTTTGCGCTTTGCTCGATGCGCTCGCAGGCCAGGAGCCGCTACTACATTCAGTGCGCGGCCGACGAAAAGGTCGAGGACTGGCCGGACGACCGTTTCTGGGACGAGTTGCGGCGCCGGCTTCCCCGCGAGGTCGCGGAACGCGTGACGGCGGGGCCTTCGTTCGAGAAATCGATCGCGCTCTTGCGGTCTTTCGTCGCCGAACCGATGCGGTTCGGTCGCCTGTTTCTTGTCGGCGATGCGGCGCATATCGTCCCGCCGACGGGCGCCAAGGGGCTGAACCTCGCGGCGAGCGACGTCCACTATCTGTTTGCCGGGTTGCGGGAGTTTTACCGGGAGGGCAGCCGGAGCGGCCTCGATGCCTATTCCGACAAGGCGCTGGCGCGCGTCTGGAAGGCGGTGCGGTTTTCCTGGTGGATGACCAGAACGCTGCACCGCTTCGACGAGGAAGGCGCCTTCGGCCAGCGCATCCAGGAAGCCGAACTGGACTATCTGGTCCATTCTCGGGCTGCCGAGACGGCTCTCGCCGAAAACTATGTGGGTCTGCCGTTCTGAGTTTTGCCAAAGTGAAGCACCGAACATTCGTCTGCAACGCGAACCGGAGTCGCCGATGTCCAAATTTCTGCCGCTTGCGCAGGCGGTGTCGGAAAACCTGAAGACCGGCGATTCCGTCGCGTTCGAGGGCTTCACCCATCTCATCCCGACCGCTGCCGCTCACGAGGCGCTGCGCCAGGGGTTCACCGACCTTACGTTGATCCGCATGACGCCGGACCTGATCTACGACCAGATGGTCGGCATGGGCATGGCGAGGAAGATGGTCTTTTCCTATGCCGGCAATCCCGGCGTCGGTCTTCTGCGGCGCGTCCGCGACGCCGTGGAGAACGGCTGGCCGCGCAGCCTGGAACTCGAGGAACACAGTCACGCTGCGATGGCCAATGCGTACGAGGCGGGTGCCGCCGGGTTGCCTTTCGCAGTATTCCGCGGCTATCGCGGCGCCGAGCTTGCCAGTGTCACGCATACGATCAAGTCCGTGACCTGCCCCTTCACCGGTGAGGAACTGGCAGCGGTGCCGGCGGTCAGGCCGGACGTAACCTTCATCCATGCGCAGAAGGCCGATCGCAAGGGCAACGTGCTGGTGGAGGGCATCGTCGGCGTCCAGAAGGAGGCGGTGCTCGCGGCGAAGCGCGCAGTCGTGACGGTCGAGGAGGTCGTCGACGACTTCGACGACCTCCATCCCAATCTCTGCGTCCTGCCTGCCTGGACCGTCACGGCGATCTCCGTGGTGCCTGGCGGCGCGCACCCCTCCTACGTGCACGGCCGCTATGCGCGCGACAACGCCGCCTATGTCGAATGGGACGAGATCGCTGCAGACCGCGACCGCTTCCGCCGGTGGATGCAGGAGAACGTCATGGAAAAGACGCCCAACGATTTCGCCGGCCGCGTGGCGCATCTGAGGAATGCCGCATGAGCGAGCCCTTCACGCCCAACGAGATGATGACCATCGCGGCAAGCCGAGCGCTCGCAAACGACGACGTCTGCTTCGTCGGCATAGGAGCGCCGTCTGCTGCCTGCAACGTGGCGCGCCTCACCCACGCGCCCGACATCACCCTGATCTACGAGTCGGGGACCATCGGCACGGCTCCCGACGTCCTGCCACTGTCGATCGGCGACGGCGAGCTTTGCGATACTGCCGTCACCACCGTCGCCGTACCCGAGATGTTCCGCTACTGGCTGCAGGGCGGCCGCATCACCATCGGCTTCCTCGGCGCGGCGCAACTCGACAAGTACGGCAACATCAACACCACCGTGATCGGCGACTATGCGCATCCGAAGACGCGGCTGCCCGGGGGCGGCGGTGCGCCCGAGATCGCGACCAGCGCGAAGCAAATCTACATCACCATGGCGCAGTCGAAGCGCGGGATGGTGGAAAAGATCGACTTCTTCACCTCCTTCGGCCACGGCGATGGCGGCGACCACCGCAAGCGGCTTGGCATCGACACGGCCGGTCCTACGCTCCTCATCACTGACCTCGCCATCTGGAAGCCCGACCCGGCGACCAAGGAATTCACCGTCGTCTCGCTCCATCCGGGCGTCACGCGACAGATGGTGCAGGACACCTGCGGCTGGACCGTGACGTTTGCCGATCAGGTCGAGAGCACGCCGGCGCCGACCGCGCTGGAACTGACGACGCTGCGCGACCTGCAGGCGCGTACCAAGGCCGCGCATGCAGGGGCTGCAAAGCCATAGAAGTAAGCCTGGGAGGGCAAGGCTGCCGCGGGATGGCTTGCGCCGGCGCGTGCTGCAGTTGGATCATTCGAGTGCTAAGTGCCGCCGGCGGCCTATGCGCTCCAGACCACGGCCTGTTCGTGGCGTTTGATGAGGTGTTTGAGGTCGTCGAAGCTTTTCCTGACATGCGCCGCGAACGCGTCGATGGCAGGCGCTCGTCCCTGGTCGACGCGGCGCAGCAGGCCGAGTGCCCGCTCCGGGTGCGGGATGTTGACGGGCAGGGCGGTGATAGCCTTCTCGTTGCGGTATGCGAACACCACGCTGTGCGGCAGGATCGTGAGCGCGTCGCTCGCCTTCATGTAGTTGATCGCGCTTGTGAGCGAACCGCCTGAATAGCGGATCTTGATCTCGGTGGCGCCGAGCGAAAGGATGAGGCTGCGTAGGTCGGCGAGCAGCGGGCTGCCGGAAGGCGGGGCGATCCAGGGGTAGTCGAGCAGTTCCGACGCCTTCAGCTTCCGCTTCAGGAGCAACGGATGCGTCGATCGGCAGGCGACCACGTTGCGCCCGGGCAGAACCTCCTGGAAGCGCATGCCCGAACCCTCGTCCAGCACGTCGATCGGGCAGATCGCAAGGTCAATGCGGTCGGCATTGATCGCGGCACGAAGTTCGCGCAGGTAGCCGTAGCTCTGTTCGACGCGCACGTCGGGCGAGGCGTTCTGGAAACTGGCGACCATGCCGGAAATCAGGGCGTCCATGAAAAACGGCGTGCCGCCAACCCGGACTACGCCGGTGCTGCCCTGCCTGAATCCCTCGACGATGGCCGATGCCTTGCGCGATGCCGTCAGCATCGCCTGCCCATGGTCGGCAAGAGCGCGCCCGAGCGGCGTCGGCTGCAACGGCCGCCTGCTCCTGAAAAAAAGAGGCTCGCCGAGCCGCTTTTCCAGCATTGCGATAGTCCGCGATACGGCGGGTTGCGTCAGCCCCAACAGCGCCGCGCCCTCGGTGACGCCGCCCGCCTGGACGGCGGCAGCCAGTTGAACGAGGTGCCGTTCATCGAACTTCATAACGATATGCTATATTGATCGCACGAGAAGTCATCAAGCGCTACGGCAAGGCCTGCTAGCCTCCTTGCGGGAGGAAGAATGGCGGCTTCGTCGTTCACGGAAGGGAATTCGGCGGAGATCGTCGCCGAGCGGCTTGCCCGTTCCGACGGATCGCTGCCGCGCTTCCTGGCCGCGCTCGTCGAAGCCCTGCACCGTGTCGTGAAGGAGACGCGGCCGACTCCTTCCGACTGGCGCAAGGCCATTGCGTTCCTCACCGAAGTCGGCCATGCCAGCGACGACAGGCGGCAGGAGTGGGTACTGCTTTCGGATCTGCTGGGGATCACCGCGCTTGTCGAGGAAATCAATTCACGCCGGCCGAAAGGCGCCACGCCCAACACCGTGCGCGGCCCGTTCTATCGCGCCGACGCCCCGCGACTGCCGCTCGGCGCCGATATCTGCCTTGACGGGCGCGGCGAACCGCTGCAGGTGGCGGCCCGCGTTTCCGATCTGGACGGCAATCCCGTCGCCGGCGCTACCGTGGAAACATGGCAGGCGAATTCGGAGGGGCTCTACGAGAACCAGCAACCAGACCTGCAACCGGAATTCAACCTGCGCGGCAGGTTCACGACCGACGCGGGCGGCCAATTCCACTACCGGACGATCAGGCCGAAGGGGTATGCAGTGCCGTGCGACGGTCCGGTCGGGCAGATGCTCGGGGCGATCGGGTATCCGCTTCGACGCCCCGCCCATCTTCACTTCATCGTCAGGGCCGATGGCTTCGAGACGATCAGCACCCATGTCTATGACGCAGTTGACCCCGATCTCGCCGAGGACGCCCTCTTCGGCGTCAAACCGGAACTCGTGGGCGAGTTCCGCCGCACAGGCAAGCAGAAGAACTGGTCGCTCGACTTCACCTTCGTGATGGTCCGGGCGAGGAAGGATCGCCGCGCCGCATGACGCTTTCCTTCACCTACCAGGGCAGCGCCGCCCGTATCGTCTTCGCTCGCGGGGCAAGTGCACGCGCCGGCGAATGGATCGAAAAGCTCGATTGCCGGCGAGCGCTGGTCCTGTCGACGCGCGAGCAGGCCGATGCCGCCGAAGCCCTGTCGCACCGTCTCGGCGGGCTGTCGGCTGGCGTCTTCGCGAAGGCGGTGATGCATACCCCGGTGACAGTGACGGAGGACGCCGTCAACGTCGCGGCGAGGCTCGGCGCCGATTGCGTGGTGTCGCTCGGAGGCGGGTCGACGACCGGCCTTGGCAAGGCGATGGCCCTGCGCACAGACATTGCGCAGATCGTCATTCCAACAACCTATGCCGGCTCCGAAGTTACGCCGATCATCGGCCAGACCGAGGGCGGGGCCAAGACGACGATCCGCACGCAAAAGGTCGTTCCGGAAGTCGTCATCTACGATGCGGAACTCACGCTCGGCCTGCCGGTCGGCATGAGCGTCACCAGCGGGCTGAACGCAATAGCACATGCGGCCGAGGGACTTTACGCGGAAGACCGCAATCCGATTTCATCCCTGATGGCGGTCGACGGAATGCGTGCGCTGAAGGAAGCGCTGCCCGTCATCGTCGGCGACCCGCGCAACGTCGGAGCGCGAGAGAAGGCGCTCTATGGCGCCTGGCTCTGCGGTACCGTGCTTGGCCAAGTCGCGATGTCGCTGCATCACAAGATCTGCCACACGCTCGGCGGCAGCTTCGACACGCCGCACGCCGAGACGCATGCGGTGATGCTGCCGCATACGATCGGCTTCAATGCTGCGGCTGCGGGCGGCGAGCTCGGGCCGGTTTCCGAGATTTTCGGCGGCTCTCCCGGCCAGGCGCTCTACGATTTTGCGCGCTCGATCGGCTCTCCGATGCGGCTTAGGGCATTCGGCCTGACCGAGGCCGACCTCGACTGCGCCGCCGACCTCGCGGCGAAGAATCCCTATTCGAATCCACGGCCCATCGACCGTGCCTCGATCCGGTTCCTGCTCCAGGAGGCGTGGGAAGGCGCGCGGCCGTCCGTCTGAGTGGAACCGGCGAACAGATGAAGGAAACGCTGTATGGCTGACATCACGACCGACGTTCTGATCATCGGCACCGGTCCGGCGGGCGCCGCGACAGCCGCACTGCTCGCCAGCTATGGCGTCGAGAACATGCTGATCAACCGCTACCGCTGGCTCGCCAACACGCCGCGGGCGCACATCACCAACCAGCGCACGATGGAGGTGCTGCGCGACCTCGGCCGCGAGGTCGAGGACGAAGCCTACATGTTCGCCACGCAGCAGGATCTGATGGGCGAGAACGTGTTCTGCACCTCGCTTGCAGGCGAAGAGATCGGCCGCCTCAAGACATGGGGCAAGCATCCGCTGAGCCGCGCCGAGCATCAGCTCTCGTCGCCGTCGCACATGAACGACCTGCCGCAGACCTTCATGGAGCCGCTGCTCTTCAAGACAGCCTGTTCGCGCGGCACGCAGGCGCGGATGTCGACCGAATATCTCAGCCACAAGCAGGACAAGAGCGGGGTGACCACGACATGCCGGGACCGCCTGTCCGGCAAGGAGTTCACCGTCCGCTCCAAATATCTCGTCGGCGCGGACGGCGGCAATTCCAAGGTCGCGGAAGACGCGAAGTTGAAATTCGAGGGCAAGATGGGCGTCGGCGGTTCGATGAACATCCTCTTCAAGGCGGACCTTTCCAAGTACGTCGCCCACCGTCCATCGGTACTCTACTGGGTCGTGCAGCCCGGCGCCGATGTCGGCGGCATCGGCATGGGCCTCGTGCGGATGGTGCGCCCCTGGAACGAATGGCTGATCGTCTGGGGCTACGATATCAACCAGCCGGCGCCTGAAGTCGACGAGGCCTTCGCAACCAAGGTTGCCCGCGATCTCGTCGGCGATCCGGATCTCGAGATAGACATCCAGTCCGTCTCCACCTGGACGGTCAACAACATGTACGCAACCACCATGCAGAATGGCCGCGTCTTCTGTATGGGCGACGCGACGCATCGCCACCCGCCGTCCAACGGGCTCGGCTCCAACACGTCGATCCAGGATGCCTTCAACCTCGCTTGGAAGATCGCCTACGTGCTCAAAGGAGCGGCCGGAGAAGGGCTGCTCGACAGCTATCAGGTCGAGCGCGCGCCGATCGCCAGGCAGATCGTCACCCGCGCCAACAAGTCGATCGAGGAGTTCGGCCCGATCTTCAAGGCGCTCGGACTGCTGGATTCGATCGACCCGGTGAAGATGCAGCAGAACATGGATGCGCGCTGCGACGATACGCCGGCCGCCGAGGAACAGCGCCGCAGAATCCGCGAGACGATCGCCTTCAAGGTCTACGAGTTCGATGCTCATGGCGTCGAGATGAACCAGCGCTACAGGTCGAAGGCGGTCTTCGCCGACGGTCAGAGGGAACCGAAGTTCGAACGGGATGCCGAGCTTCACTACCAGCCGACGACCTGGCCCGGCGCCCGCCTGCCGCATGCCTGGGTGTTCGGCGGGAACGGCACCCGGGCTTCGACCCTCGACCTTTGCGGCAAAGGTCGCTTCACTGTCTTCACGGGCATCGGCGGCAAGGGCTGGATCGACGCCGCGAAGACCCTGTCGAAGGAACTCTGCATCGACATCAACGCCCATGTTGTCGGTCCGCGCCAGGAATGGCAGGACCTGACAGGCGACTGGGCCAATCTGCGCGGAGTGCGCGATGGCGGCATCGTTCTGACCCGCCCCGACCAGCATGTCTGCTGGCGCAAGGAGGCGATGGTGAAGGACCCGGTCGCGGCGTTGCGCAAGGCCCTGAAATCCGTACTGGCGCTGTGAGGCCGAAATGAACGCTCGCAACAAGGGGTTCTTCTCCGAAGAGACTTCCGTCGAGGTCGTCACCGCCCGCAATTCCGGCACGAAGGACGCACGATTGAAGCAGGTGATGGAGGTCATCACCCGAAAGCTTCACGAGGCGGTCAAGGAGATCGAGCCGACGCAGGACGAATGGTTCGATGCGATCATATTCCTGACGAAGACCGGCCACATGTGCACCGACTGGCGGCAGGAGTTCATCCTGCTTTCCGACGTGCTCGGCGTGTCGATGCTGGTCGACGCCATCAACAACCGCAAGCCATCAGGCGCCTCGGAAAGCACTGTCCTCGGGCCCTTCCATGTCGCCGATGCGCCGGAGTTGCCCATGGGCGCCAACATCTGCCTCGATCGCAAGGGCGAGGACATGGTGATCAGCGGGCGAATCCTGGACACTGAGGGCAAGCCGGTCGATGGCGCGGTGCTGGACGTCTGGCAGGCCAACGATGAAGGCTTCTACGACGTCCAGCAGAAGGGGATCCAGCCGGACTTCAACCTGCGCGGCGTGTTTCGCACCGGAGCGGACGGGCGCTACTGGTTCCGTGCGGTGAAGCCGAGATTCTATCCGATCCCCGACGACGGCCCAGTCGGCCAGTTGCTGGAGGCGCTCGACCGCGAACCGTATCGCCCGGCGCACCTCCATTTCATCCTCAAGGCCGACGGCTTCGCGACGCTGGTCACGCACATCTTCGATCCGGACGATCCCTACATCGATACGGACGCGGTGTTCGGCGTGAAGGAAAGCCTGCTTGCCGAGTTCAGGAAGATCAACGACCGGAAGCGGGCGAAGGAACTGGGTTTCGAGGACTGGTTCTGGGAGGTGGAGTATGACTTCGTGCTGGCCAGGAAGTAGCGCCCGGCGCCAGTTACTGCGCGATCGTCGCGGCGATTTCTCCGGCGAGCTTTCCGATGGCCGCGACGAGCCGCTCCTCCTGCCTGCCGAACCGGGTGGTGGGCGTCGGGATGGAGACGGCATAGATGTCGCCGTTCCAGTCGCGGAACGCGACGCCGACGGCGGAGATCCCCGGCGTATGCTCGTCGCGGTCGAAAGCGATCGAAGAGATACGGATGGACCGGATTTCCTCGAGAAGGTCGGCGATCTCTCCCTTCCGTCCCGTTGCGGCCCACTCGCCGCGGGCAATCAGGGTGATGGTTTCATCGTCGAGGAGGGACAGGCAGGCCTTGCCGTTTGCGGTCGTGGTCAGCGGAAAGGCATCGCCGACGGACGACACTGCCCGCAGCCGCTGCGTGCCGGGAATCTGATCGAGGAACACAACGACGTTGCCGCGCAGGGACGAAAGGTCGACCGTCTCTTCGGTCTCGGCGGACAAGCGCACCAGAAGCGGGCGAAGCACGTCGGCCACGCTGAACCTCGCCGATTCAGCCAGCGACTGAAGTTCCGGTCCCAGCCGAATGCCGCCGGAACTGTTGGAGGCGATGACCATGCGCTCGGCCTGCAGCGCGCCGACGATGCGTTGGACGGTGGAGCGCGGCAGATCGACCTGTTCGGCGATCTGCCCGAGGCTCATTCCGGAGCGCGCGCCTTTGAGCGCACGCAGCACGGATGCCGCACGGGCAATCACCTGTATGCCGCTGCGCGACTCCGCAGTGTCGGTCTCGCTCATCTGATTCCTCATCTATCGTCCGCGTCGCGGATAGCAGCATCGGGCCAAGCACTGGAAGCTTTCTACCTCAATTCGCATCTTGACTGCAATACGATACACTCGTATCAAATTGCGATACAGATGCTCGGGAGGAGCATCCGCAGGGATGTGAGCCGCCACCGAATGCGCGGCGCTGGAGGCTGATGATATGACGATCACGGTTCGCGGAATCGAGTTCCAATCCAATCTCGACAACCCGATGGGGATCGAGTTCTACAACCTCTCCCACCGCTTCGGCTTCCAGTGCCCGAACTGGCCCTACTTCCGTGACGTGCGCATCGAGCGCATGCACTACATGGCCAAGTCGGGCGTCTTGTCGCAGACGATCACGACGACCATGCACGTGACCACGCACATCGACGCCCCGGCGCATGTGGTCCAGGGCACGCCATTCATCGATGAAGTGCCGCTGCCTCACTTCTTCGGTACCGGCATCGTCGTCTCGCTGCCCAAGAAGAAGTGGGAATTCATCACTGGAGACGATCTGGAGGAGGCGTGCGGCAAGGCGATCCGCAAGGGCGACGTCCTGATCGTCAACACCGGCTGGCACAAGGTCTATGAGGACGGGGACTATTTTCCCTACTGCCCAGGCTTCGTGCCGTCCGCCGCCGACTGGATGATCGAGAAGGGCGTGAAGGTGGTCGGCCACGACACCCAGGCGAACGACCATCCGCTCGCCACAGCGATCGGCCCGCAGCGCAACGGCCCGCTGCTGCCGCACCTTGCCGACGAATACAAGGAATGGTCGGGCGGCCGCGACTGGAAGGACGATTTCCCCGAGTGGGAGCCGGTCCACCAGAAGATCTTCAAGGCCGGCATCCTCGGCATCGAGAATGTCGGCGGCGATCTCGACGCCGTAACCGGCAGGCGCTGCACCTTCGCCTTCTTCCCGATAAACTGGGATCGCGGCGACGGCTGCATCATCCGGCTCGTCGCCATGATCGACCGCAACCAGCAGTATCGCATCGAGAAAGGCGAGGCCTTCTGATGTTCGCCAAGCGGTTCGCCGACGCAAGACCCTACGAGGCGCCAAACCACCACGGCGTGGTCGGCCTGCGCCTGCAGGGGTTCGAGGACGGCGGCCCGACAAACCAGTGGGTCGGCCTATCGCAGTTTCTTCCGGGCGGGGGCGCCGGGCCGGACTCCACGCCGTTCGAGAAGGTCTATGTCGTCATCGATGGGGAAATGACGGTGATCGCCGGCGGCGTCGAGACCGTGCTTCGCAAGCTCGACTCCTGCACGATCGCGCCCGGCGAGGTGCGCGAGATCGTCAACCGCTCCAACCACGTCTGCACGATGCTGGTGGTGATCCCCTATCCACCGGGGTACCAGCCATGAGCGCTCTGGCCAATCCGCTTTCACTGTTCGACATCGGCGGCAAGGTGGCAATCGTCACGGGTGCCTCCGGCGCTTTCGGCGCGGTAGCCGCCCAGGTACTTGCCGGTGCGGGCGCGAAGCTTGCGCTGGTCGCCGGCAATGCGAAGGCGCTCGCCGAAACGGCAGAGGCCTGCGGCGAAGCCGAGGTGCTGACGATCAACGCGCGCCCTGCGGACGAAACGGCCTGCGACAAGATCGTGGCCGACACCGTCGCCCGCTTCGGCCGTGTCGACATCCTCGTTGTCGCGTCTGGCAAGAATGACGTCGCCAAGATCACCGAAATGGCGCCGGCGCGCTTCCTCGACGTGATGGACGCCAACGTCACGCAGTCGTGGCTGATGGCGCGGGCGGCCTCCAAGCAGATGCTGGCGCAGGGCGAGGGCGGCAAGGTCGTGCTGATGTCGTCGGCGCGGGGTCTGCTCGGCCACCCTGCCGGCTATACCGCCTACTGCGCCTCGAAATCCGCGGTCGATGGCATTACGAAGGCGCTCGGCTGCGAACTTGGCCCGACCGGGATCACCGTCAATGCGATCGCGCCGACGGTCTTTCGTTCGCCTCTGACCGCGTGGATGTTCGAGGACACCGAAAACGCCCAGACCGTGCGCAAGGGATTCCTGGCGCGGGTGCCGAAGGGGAGGCTCGGAGAACCGGAAGATCTCGCCGGACCGCTGCTCTTCCTCGCCTCGCGCGCGTCCGATTTCTACACCGGCCATATCCTTTACGCCGACGGCGGCTACACGGCGGGATAGATGGCTGAGCGCGCGACCATAGCCATCGTCGGCGCCGGCCTCATGGGGCACGGCATCGCCCAGGTGTTCGCGGTCGCGGGCCATGACCTTCGGGTCTACGACGCGCACGAGGGCGCGCTTCGGTCGCTGAAGGCACGCATCGCCCGGAACCTGGCCGACCTCGGCCAACCCGGCGGCGCCGAGGAGCGCGTTTCCGGCTATAGCGATCTCGGCGCAGCTGTAGCCGGCGCTTCCGTCATCATCGAGGCGGCGCCGGAGAAGCTCGAACTGAAGCGCCGGCTGTTCGCCGACCTCGTCAGGCTCGCCGATCCCGGCGCGTCGATCGCCTCCAACACATCGGTCATTCCGATAGGCGCCATCGCGGAAGGCCTGCCGACGCAGGAGCGCATCCTCGGGACGCACTGGTGGAATCCGCCCTTCCTGGTGCCGCTCGTCGAAGTTGTCGGTACGCCCTCGACCTCTGGCGACGTCGTCACGTCGATGATAGCGCTGCTGGAATCCGTGGGGAAAACGCCGGTCCACGTGAAGCGCGACGTTGCCGGATTCGTGGGCAACAGGCTGCAACACGCGTTGTGGCGCGAGGCGATTGCTATCGTCGCCGAAGGCATCGCCGACGCGGAGACCGTCGATACCGTGGTTAAATCCAGCTTCGGGCGCCGGCTCGCGGTGCTCGGGCCGCTCGAGAATGCCGATCTCGTCGGCACCGATCTCACGCTGGACATCCACAACGTGGTGCTGCGCGAACTCGAGCGCTCGCCGGAGCCGTCGCCCTACCTGCGCGCGCTCGTGGCCGACGGAAAGCTCGGCATGAAATCTGGAACCGGTTTTCGATCGTGGACACCAGAAAAGGAAGCTGAACTGAGGAGCAGGGTCTTTGGTCATCTGAAGGCAATGGCCGTCGATCCGGCTTCGGTGGAAACAGGTTAAGCGCTTGGGTTGAAAACGCATCTCTAGGGAGGAGATCATGGCAAGACGTACCCGCTCTACATCGCATGGACTGACGCGCCGCAGCTTCCTGAAGTCGACGGCCGCGACTGTGCTAGCGGCACCGGCGGTGCTGCATTTCACGCGCGCCTATGCCGAGACTCCGACGCTGAAGCTCGGCTATGTCAGCCCGAAGACCGGCCCGCTGGCAGGGTTTGCGGAAGCCGACGACTACGTGCTCGACGGTATCAGAAAGGCGTTCGCCGGCGGACTGCAGAACAACGGCAAGACCTGGAATGTCGAGATTTCCGTCCGCGACAGCCAGTCGAATCCGAACCGCGCCGCGGAAGTCGCCTCCCAGCTCATCCTGGAGGAAGAGGTCGACATCCTGCTTGGCGCCGCCACGCCGGATACGACCAATCCTGTCGCCGACCAGGCGGAAGTGAACGGAACGCCGTGCATTACCACCGACTGCCCGTGGCAGCCCTATTTCTTCGGGCGCGGAGGCGATCCGGCAAAAGGCTTCGAGAGCACCTACCACTTCTTCTGGGGACTAGAAGACGTCATCGCCAACTTCACGGCGCTCTGGAACAACCCAGGCGTCGCAAAGAATGTCGGCGGGCTCTTCCCCAATGATGCGGACGGCAATGCCTGGGGCGATCCCGAACTCGGCTTCCCGAAGCCTCTGGCCGCCGGCGGCTTCACCCTGACCGATCCGGGCCGATACCAGCCGCTGTCGGACGACTTTACGGCGCAGATCACCGACTTCAAATCGGCGGGCGCCGAAATCGTCACCGGCGTGATGATCCCGCCCGACTTCGGCACCTTCTGGGCGCAGGCCGCGCAGCAGGGGTTCAAGCCGAAGATCGTCACCATCGGCAAGGCGCTGCTCTTCCCGTCAGCAATCGAAGCGCTCGGCGAGCGCGGCAACGGCCTGTCGACCGAGATCTGGTGGTCGCCGAACCATCCGTTCGTATCGAGCCTCGACGGCACGACGGCCAAGGCGCTCGCCGACGGCTATGTCTCGGCGACCGGCAAGCCGTGGACGCAGCCGATCGGCTTCCGTCACGCTCTGTTCGAGGTCGTTGCCGACGTGGTGAAGCGCTCGGCCGACATGGAGGACCCGCAAGCCATCATTGCGGCGATCGCCGGTACCAGCCTGCCGACCATCGTCGGCACGGTCGACTGGTCGACGGGCCCCGTGAAGAACGTTTCCAAGACCCCGCTTGTCGGTGGGCAGTGGCAGAAGAAGGGGGACAAGTTCGAGCTGGTGATCACGACCAACACGCAAGCGCCGGAAATTCCGGTGGGCGGCGAACTCGTGCTCCTCAGCTGACCCACAGCGGCATGGCGGATGCGCCTCGCTGCGCCCGCCATGCCACTTTCGAAATTGCGGACCGCTGCATTGCCGATCCTTACCATCCAGAATCTGAGCAAGAGCTACGGTGCCTTGCAGGTCACCGATGACGTTTCGCTGGCGCTTCAGCCGGGCGAGGCGCTCGGGGTGATCGGGCCGAATGGCGCCGGGAAGACGACCCTTTTCAACCTGATCGCCGGAACCGTGCACCCAAATGCCGGCAGCATCGTCTTTGACGGGCTCGACGTCACCACGATGCCCGCTCGGTCGCGCTGTCATCTCGGCATCGGCCGATCATTCCAGATTCCGCATCCGTTCTCGGGCATGACCACCTACGAAAACGTCCTGGTCGGTGCGGCCTTCGGGCGCAACGCTTCCGAACGCGACAGCGAGCGGCGGGCGGTCGCGGTGCTCGAGATGACAGGCCTCCGGCGCAAGGCCAATACCTATGCCGGCCAGCTTACCCTGCTCGAGCGCAAGCGGCTCGAGATGGCCCGCGCCCTGGCGAGCGACCCCAAGCTCCTGCTGCTCGACGAAATCGCCGGCGGGCTGACGGAGCCGGAATGCGTGGAACTGGTCGAGGCCATCAAGACCGTGCGTTCTGAGGGCGTTTCCGTGATCTGGATCGAGCACGTGGTCCATGCGCTGCTCGCAGTCGTCGATCGAATCGCGGTTTTCGACTTCGGCAGGAAGATCGCGGATGGCGAGCCGCGCGAGGTCATGGCGAGCCTCGAGGTCGCCAACATATACATGGGCATCGAGGGCGCGCATGGCTGAGCCCATTCTTTCGCTGCGTGGCCTGAAGGCCGGCTATGGCGACTTCCAGGCCTTGTTCGGCATCGATCTCGATCTCGCCGAGGGCGAGGTACTGGCACTGATCGGTGCGAACGGGGCGGGCAAGTCCACCTTGCTCAGGGCCGTCACGGGGCTGGTGCGCTGCCAGCGCCAGATGGTTCTTTTTCGGGGTGACGGGATAGGCGGCGAGCGTCCGGACCTCATCGCCCGTCGCGGCATAGCGATGGTGCCTGAGGGGCGTCGCCTGTTCCGCTCGCTCAGCGTCGAGGAAAATCTCGTCATCGGCGGCGAGCGCGCTCCGAACGGCGAATGGACGCTCGAACGCATCTACTCGCTGTTCCCGATACTCATGGAAAAGCGGCTCAACCCGGGCACGGCCCTTTCGGGCGGGCAACAGCAGATGGTAGCGATCGGGCGTGCGCTGATGGCCAATCCGCGCATCCTGCTCTTCGACGAGATATCGCTCGGCCTGGCGCCGGTGGTGATCAAGGACATCTACGCAGCCTTTCCCGCGATCGTCGCGACCGGCGTTTCGGTCGTGCTGGTCGAGCAGGATGTGGCGCGCGCGCTGGCAGTGGCCGGACGTTTCGTCTGCCTGCAGGAGGGCAGGGTTTCGCTGGCGGGACGTCCCGACGAGCACGACCGCGCAGCCATAACGGCAGCCTATTTCGGCGCCGCCAACGTTCAGGGTGCACAGTGATGGATTGGGTCAACGCCATCGTGCAGGGTATCCTGCTGGGCGGCCTCTACGCCTTGTTCGCGGCCGGGCTGTCGCTGATCTTCGGCGTCATGCGGCTGGTCAACATCGCGCATGGCGACCTGATCGTCGCCGCCGCCTACCTCGCCCTCGTCGTCGTGCAGTTGACCGGGCTACACCCCCTGGTGTCCGCACTCGTCGTGGTGCCGCTGATGGCGCTGATCGGTTACGGCATGCAGAGGCTTTTGCTCAACCCCACCATCGGCAAGGATTTGCTCTCGCCGCTCCTGGTGACGTTCGGGATTTCGGTGATCCTGCAGAACGGCCTGCTCGCGGTCTTCACCGCCGACAGCCGGCGGCTGGCGGCGGGCAGCATCGAGACGGCCAGCATTCAGGTTCTGCCGGGGCTGCATGTCGGTGTGCTGCCTCTTTTGATGTTCGTCGCGGCGATCGTGATCATCTTCGGCCTGGAACGCATCTTTTCACGCACAAGCCTCGGTCGCGCCTTTCGCGCCACCTCGGACGATCCCGAGGTCGCGCAACTCATGATGCTCGACCGCGCGCATGTCTTCGGCATGGCTATGGCGCTGTCGGCGGCGGTCGTCGCGATCGCGGGCATCTTCCTCGCAATCCGCACCAATTTCGATCCCGCCTCGGGGCCGGCGCGACTGCTGTTCGGCTTCGAAGCGGTGATCATCGGCGGCCTTGGCAATCTCTGGGGCACGCTCGCCGGCGGCATCGTGCTTGGCGTGGCGCAGGCGATCGGCGCGCAAATCTCCCCGGGCTGGCAGATACTAGCCGGCCACCTGGTGTTTTTCCTGGTGCTGGCGATCCGGCCGCGCGGCCTGTTTCCGAGGATGGACTAGCCATGGTCGAGCCGCATTTCTCGATTCAGCGATCCACGCGGACGAGCCGCGCAACGGCTGCCGTCGCGCTGGCGGTGCTGGCCGGCCTCATTGCGGCGCCCTGGTGGGCTGGGCGGGCAGATATCCGGCTGCTTGGCGAAATCTATTCCTTCGTCGCCCTGGCGACCCTGTGGAACCTGCTTGCCGGCTATACGGGCCTCGTGTCCGTCGGACAGCAGGCCTATGTCGGGTTCGGCGGCTACGTGCTTTTCGCTCTGGCGATGTTCGCCGGCGTTCATCCGCTGGTCGCCATAGGTGTCGCCGGCATCGCGGGAGCGGTCATCGCGGTTCCGATCGCGCCGCTGTTGTTCCGCTTGCAGGGGGCGTATTTCGCCATCGGCACCTGGGTGCTGGCGGAAGTATTCAGACTTTCCTTCGCACAGGTGTCGGTGCTCGGCGGCGGCTCCGGCGCCAGCCTGCCCGCGGGCGTCGTGACCGGCATCGCATCGGACCGCTTTGTGCGCGAGGCCATGGTCTACTGGACGGCACTTGCGATTGCCGTCGCCGCGCTCGCATTCGTCATCCTGCTCCTGCGCTCCCGCACCGGCCTTGCGCTAACGGCCTTGCGGGACAGCGAAATCGCGTCCGAAAGCCTCGGCATCGGCATCTGGCGAACCAAGCTCATAGTCTATGTGTCGGTCGCAGGGCTGACGTCGATGACAGGCGCGTTCATCTTCCTGCAGAAGCTCCGCATCTCGCCCGATGCCGCCTTCAGCGTTAACGACTGGACCGCCTACGTGATCTTCATTGCCGTCATCGGCGGGATCGGGACGATCGAAGGCCCGATCATCGGGACGATCCTGTTCTTCCTCCTGCGCGAAACGCTTTCGGATCTCGGCACGACCTATCTCATGATCCTCGGCTCTGTCGCGATCCTCGTCATGCTGCGGGCGCCAAGAGGCGTGTGGGGCATCATAGCCGAGCGCACGGGCTGGACGCTCGTGCCGATCCGGCGCCGCGTGATTTTCCCGAACTGAACAGCTGTAGCGAGGCAAGATGGCCGACCTGTCGAAGAAAGTGATCATCACCTGTGCCGTCACGGGCGGAATCCATACGCCCACCATGTCGGATGCGTTGCCCTACAAGCCGGAAGACATCGCTCGGCAATCTATCGAGGCGGCGGAAGCCGGGGCGTCCATCCTGCATCTCCACGCACGCGACCCCAACGACGGAAGGCCGACGCCGGACCCGGCCGTATTCATGCAGTTCCTGCCGCGCATCAAGCAATCGACGGACGCCGTCATCAACGTGACCACCGGTGGCGGGCTCAACATGACGGTGGAGCAGCGGCTGGCGGCGCCTCTCGTCGCGAAGCCGGAAATGTGCTCGCTCAACATGGGGTCGATGAACTTCGGCATCTATCCGCTCGCCGACCGGTATTCATCCTGGAAGCACGACTGGGAGGAGCCTTATCTGCGCGGCACCGACGACTTCATTTTCCGCAACACCTTTCGCGACATCGAGCGCATCCTGAAGCTGCTCGGCGAGGAGCACGGCACGAAATTCGAGCACGAGTGCTACGATGTCGGCCATCTCTACAACCTCGCGCACTTCGTTGATCGCGGCCTGGTTAAGCCGCCTTTCTTCGTCCAGCTCATCTTCGGGATACTCGGCGGCATCGGCCCGGAAATGGAGAACCTGATGTTCATGAAGCAGAAGGCCGACAAGCTTTTCGGAGACGACTACCGCTGGTCGGTGCTGGCTGCCGGGCGGTTCCAGATGCCTTTCGCAACCCAGGCGGCCATGCTTGGCGGATCGGTACGGGTAGGACTGGAGGATTCGCTCTACATCGGTCGCGGAAAGCTCGCATCATCCAACGCCGAACAGGTGCGCAAGATCAGGACGATCCTGACCGAACTCGGCCACGACATCGCGACGCCGGCCGAGGCGCGCGCAATGCTCGGCCTGAAGGGCGGCGACCGCGTAGGATTTTGAGCATCCTGGAGTTTGTGTGTCGGCCGGTGCCGCGCGACTGCAGCGCGTCCTGGACGGTGCGGCAAAGCACCTCCTGGGCGTCCTCCACCCGGCAGGCGGGGTTCAGGCGGTCGTCGCTGCGCCAGTGGATCTCGTTGATGCGCCGGACCAGCGGCTCGACCGTGCCCAGGTGGTGCGAGGAAAGGCGGTCTGGTTGGGAGCCCGCATCAGCGAAGTCAGGATGAAATCGCACTGGCCCTGAGCGCCGCGCCCGCTTTGGTCTTGGTCGCGATGACCGCGGAATCGCGCCTCACTGAATAATGAGATGAATTGAGAAGATGAGTTCAAGCCGCGAACGCCAATGAAGCCCAGACCGTTATGAGAGGAAAATTGTAGGGAGAAGTATGAATTTAAACAACACATTAGTCGTCAGGATGGCGGAGGGAGTGGGATTCGAACCCACGGTGGCATCACTGCCACGCCGGTTTTCAAGACCGGTGCCTTAAACCGCTCGGCCATCCCTCCAGGCACTGAAACCGTTCGCACTCTTTCGCCCGGAGCCTCCTGGAGGCATCCGGAGCCGCACGGTCGCAACCATCTGGTCTCGGCTATGTGGCTTATATCTCTGCGCACCGTGCCGTCAACGTGCCCGACTGAACCTTCGGACGCCGTTGCACCGGAGGTGGCTTGTGTTTCGAAGCCGAACGGACAGAGGGGCGAGCCCGCCACCATATTGCGGCCGAACTCGGTATTGGATGTGGCGGATGGCGACGCCGGAAAGGTGAGGCGTTGATGCGCAGTCACATCAAACGAGAGACAGGGCACGACACGGACGCCTAACCGCGAATTTTCATGACCTGTGTCGTAAACCGGTCGGCACCAGCGTGCGATTCAACGGTGGACGACCGCCCGTAGCCCGCTCGAGACCGGCGGGTCTCAAAAGCCGCTGCTATCGCCCCTCCGCGAACCGTCGATGACGCGCCGGACCCAGTCCGACGCCGCGCGCGCCATCGTCGCCATGTGGTCGGCGGCGGAAAAGCCGGTGACGCTCTTGCGCGGCTTCAGGTCGTGGTCGCCGTCCTCCAGCCAGAGGAACTCGATCCTGTCCGACAGTGCGTAGCCCGACACCTCGTTTCGACTGCCGAATTCGTCGCGGCTGCCCTGGACGATCAGCGTCGGCGACCGGAGTTTCGTCAGGTGTGCGGTCCGCAACTGCGCTGGCTTTGCGGGCGGGTGGAACGGATAGCCTAGGCAGAGCAGCCCGACGATGCTGCCTGCGTTGTAGGCTTCGTCGGCCAGCATGCTGGCGACGCGTCCGCCCATCGACTTGCCGCCGATAACGAGCGGACCGCCGGCGCCGAGCGCTTCCATGGCGGCGCGGTATTCGGGGACCAGCGTCTCGGCCCTCGGCGGAGGCTTGCGCGCGCCCTCGCGCCGGGCGGCCATGTAGCCGAACTCGAAACGGGCGACGCGCAGGCCCGCCGACGCCAGGGCGTCGGCGGCGGATGTCATCGACGCCGAATCCATCGGCGCGCCGGCGCCATGGGCAAGTAGGATCGTCGCGGGGGCGTTTTCGGGGCCTTCGAGAATCATCGTCATCCGCATCTCCGTCCTGTCGCAGCCGAAGCATAGTGTCCGCCGCAGGAGGGGGCCAGCGCCCGCGGAAAGCAGCCGTCCCGCCGGATGGTCCGGCGATCGGCGCGATAGGCCGGATGTCGCCACATTGCTGCCCGGTTCCGGACATAGTCGCTTAACAGGACGCTAATTGTTCCCTTGCATATTGAGGGACCCGGGGACAGTGTGGCGGCGCACCGAGCGGCGCGAGAGGGGATGGTTTTGAAGGTTGATCGGCCGGCGCGCTCGCGTCTCGAAAGCGCAGCATCCATCGTCATCCTTGCCGCGACCGCCGGCCTTGTGGCGGCGTGCACGTCCACCCAGCCCCAGGCGGCGGTGGCGAACGCCAAGAAGGGGACCAAGGAGTATTTCGCGGAAGCGGAGTATGGCGTAAAGGCCAGCCCGCGCGTCTCCACCAAGGTGGCGAACCTGCCGCGCGGCGGTGGCCGCGACCAGATCGGCAAGCCCTACAAGGTGCGCGGCAAGATTTATTATCCGCAGGAAGATCCCGACTACAAGAAGGTCGGCCTTGCCTCCTGGTATGGCGATGCTTTCCACGGCCGCCTGACGGCGAACGGCGAAATCTACGACATGACGCACCTGACGGCTGCGCATCCGACGATGCCGCTGCCGAGCTATGCCCGCGTGACGAACCTGGCGAACGGCAGTTCGGTGATCGTGCGCGTCAACGACCGCGGCCCGTATTCGCACAACCGGCTGATCGACCTGTCGAAGCGCGCCGCCGAGATGCTCGACTATACGCATTCCGGCACCGCCAAGGTGAAGGTCGAATATGTCGGGCGCGCCCCTCTCGACGGGCAGGACGACCGATACCTGCTGGCCTCCTATCGCCCGGGCAACCGCGCTCCCGATCCTTCGGATGGGCTGCCGAGTGGGGTGATGATCGCCATGAACGGCCCGACCCCGTCAGCCGTTGTTGGGCCGGCCGGCTTTCCCGGCGGCCTCGACATGATCGCAACGGGTTCCGGCCGACTGCCGCTTCCCGCGACCGGGCCGATCGCGCCCGAAAGGCCGGCCTTCGAGGGCAGCGGCGGGGTGCAGGTGGCGATGGCGTCGCTCTCATATACCGAGGAGCGCGCGAGCGCGGCTTCCGCGGCGTTTTCCGCGTTCGGCGGACTGAGTGCCGATGCGGTCGTGCTGTCGTGGAAACGCATGAATGGCGGCGCAACCCCGGCGGTAGGCCCGTATGTCGCCGCCGCTTCCTTCACCGACCACGGCGAGGCCGAACGGTTGGCCGGGCGTCTCGCCGTCTACGGCAGGGCGGAGATCGAGCGTACCGAGATCGACGGCGCCATGTGGTACGGAGTGAACCTCAGGAGCGACGGGCGCACCTCTGTTGACGATCTCCTCGAAGCGGCGTGGTCGCATGGCGCGCCGGAGGCGATCGTCATCCGGGACTGAACCGCCCCGGCAGACAATTCTCGAACACATTTGCGCGAAGTTGTCTCGGCCCGGTTGATCGGGCTCTGGAAAAGCTGTTAGTTTTCAAAGTCTCAGCTGCAACACTTCAGGACCTCGCGCACATGGCAACACGCGCTTTATCCTTCATCATCGCGCTCGTCATGGTTCTTGCGCCGGCAGGCGTGGTGCCTGCCCGGGCCCAGCAGCAGTCGCAACTGTTCGAAACACGCGCCAAACAGGTGATGATGATCGACGCCGAGACCGGCACGATCCTCTACTCGAAGGACGCCGACAAGCTTATACCGCCGGCATCGCTCGCCAAGCTGATGACCATGGAGGTCGTCTTTCACGCCCTGAAGGTCGGCCGGCTGAAGATGGACGACAAGTTCGCGGTCAGCAAGAACGCCTGGACGAAGGGCGGCGCCAAGGCCGGCGGCTCGACGATGTTCGCGAAGGTGAAGTCGGAAATCCCGGTCGAGGATCTGATAAAGGGCGTGATCGTGCAGTCGGCCAATGACGGTTGCATCGTTCTCGCCGAAGGGCTCGCCGGAACCGAAGAGAACTTCGCCAAGATGATGACGGAGCGGGCGCGCCAGATCGGCATGCCCAAGTCGGTGTTCAAGAACTCCAACGGACTTCCGGCGGAAGGCCAGGTCGTGACCATGAACGAACTGGTCCATCTGGCGCGCCACATCTGGCAGGAGTACCCGGAATACTACCGCTTCTACGGCATCCGCGAGTTTACCTGGAACAAGATTACGCAGCCCAACCGCAACCCGCTCCTCGAGATGGAGATCGGTGCTGACGGCATGAAGACCGGATACACCGAGGCGTCCGGTTACGCGATCGTCGGCTCGGTGCAGCGCGGCGGCAACCGCGTCTTCGCGGCGATGAGCGGCATGTCGAGCGAGATGGAGCGCGCCGAAGAGTCGCGCAAGCTTCTGGAGTGGGGCCTGCGCGCCTTCGAGAAGACCAAGCTTTTCGACACGGGAGACATCATCGGCGATGCCCAGGTGTTCGGCGGCGCAAAGTCGTCGGTCGCGCTGAAGGCGGGCGGACCGATCAGCATCTTCATCCCGCTGACCAACACCGACCGGCTGGTGGCCCGCATCGTCTACAAGGGACCGCTGACCGCTCCCGTGAAGGAGGGAACGCCGGTTGGTGTCCTGAAAGTCTGGATCGGCGACAACATGAGCCAGGAAACGCCGCTCTATGCCGCGGAAACTGTCGAACTTGGGACGCTGCAGCAGCGCGCCCTCGACGCGGTCGGCGAACTGATGGTGGGCTGGCTGCGCTAGCCGCCGGCCGGCCATTTCGACCGGGCGCGCCGCAGAACCGATTTCATCGACGCGCGCATTGATCTAATACGGCTGTCGGGCCGCCCCTTGGGCATGGCCATGACACGGAACGGCAATCTGGTGCACGGTTTTTTCATCACGTTCGAAGGCGGGGAGGGCGCAGGCAAGTCGACGCAGATCGCGCGTCTCGCCGAGAAGCTGCGCGACAAGCGCTACCCGGTCGTGGTGACGCGCGAACCCGGCGGCTCGCCTGGCGCCGAGGCGATACGCCACGTCATCCTTTCCGGGGCGGCCGAGCCCTTCGGGCCGCAGATGGAAGCCCTTCTCTTCGCAGCGGCGCGTTCCGACCACATCGAGCAACTGATCCGGCCGTCGCTGCGTCGCGGCAAGATCGTGCTCTGCGACCGCTTCGTCGATTCGTCGCGCGTCTACCAGAGCAACGTCGACGCCAGCCTCCTGGATGAGATCGAACGCGTGTCGCTGAACGGGATCATGCCCGACATGACGCTGATCTTCGACATCGACCCGGAGGAGGGGCTTCGCCGAGCAGCGTCCCGGCGGGGCGAGGATCAGGTCGACCGGTTCGAAAAGGAAGAACTCGCCGTGCACAAGCGGCGGCGGCAGGCCTTTCTCGACATCGCCATCAAGGAGCCGAAGCGCTGCGTGGTCATCGACGCCGGGCTCGACGCCGACGCCGTCGAGAACGCCGTGACGGAGGCCGTCTTCGCCGCGCTTGACAAGCGCGCGGACGCCGACACGGACGCGGTTCAGGAGACCTGACGCCATGTTCGAACGGATCGCCACAGAACAGCACGACACCCTCGACGGCATTCCCGAGCCGGCGGAAACCCCCCGGCTTTTCGGGCACCACGAGGCGACATCGATGCTTGCCGGCGCTTATCGCGCAGGCAAGCTCCCGCACGCACTGCTGTTCGCCGGGCCGCTCGGCGTCGGCAAGGCGACGCTGGCCTTCCATTTCGCCTATCATCTGCTTTCCCATCCGAGGCATGAGGATGCGCCGTCCGACCTGGCGCCCCCCGATCCGCAATCCGCGCTGTTTCGCCAGATCGCCATCGGCGCGCATCCATCTGTGCTGCACCTCACGCGCCCTGCCAACGACAAGACCAAGGGCTTCAAGACCGTCGTCACGGTCGACGAGATTCGCCGGGTCAACCGCTTCCTGTCGATGACCTCGCATGACGGCGGCTACCGCGTGGTGATCGTCGATCCCGCGGACGACATGAACACCAACGCCGCCAACGCGCTCCTGAAGAACCTCGAGGAGCCGCCGACACGGACGGTCTTCATCCTGATCGCGCATTCGCCAGGCGGGCTCCTGCCGACGATCCGGTCGCGCTGCCAGACGATCCGGCTGCAGCCGCTCGGCCAGCGCGATCTGATGTCCGCGCTGTCCGCCTTCGACATCCCACCGCCCGCCGATGCGGCCGCACAGGCGGTTCTTGCCGAACGCTCGGGCGGCAGCGTGCGCATGGCCGTGCTGCTGACGCAGTATGGCGGTCTCGAGATCGCGGAGGCGACCGACAAGGTCGCGCTTTCGCCCAGCCTCGACATCGCCAGCGCCTATCGCGTGGCCGAAGCGGTGAGCGGGCGTGACCGGTCGGTGCAGTTCGACATCTTCAATCGGCACGTGCTCGACCTGTTCGCTACCGCGGCAAGCGCTGCGGCGATGGAGGGCGACGCCGGCCGGGCCGACCGTTGCTCGCGCCAGTGGCAGGACGCTCGGGTTGCGATCGAGGAGACCGAGACCTATAACCTCGACCGCAAGCAACACGCGCTGAGCATGATCGCACGCCTGCAAGACACGTTCCGAATGTGACGTCGCAGCATGGAGGCTGTGGGATGGCCTCGGCCGTCCCGATGCGCTATCTCCGCCCCAAAACCTGTCTCCGCTTTTGATTGGCGTCCCATGTCACGCGAAAAATTCTACATCACGACTGCTATTTCCTACCCGAACGGCAAGCCGCATATCGGCCACGCCTACGAAATGATCGCCACGGACGCGCTCGCCCGTTTCCAGCGTTGCGACGGCAAGGACGTGTTCTTCCTGACCGGCACCGACGAGCACGGCATCAAGATGCTGCAGACGGCGCGCAAGGAAGGCATCACGGCGCGCGAACTCGCCGACCGCAATGCGGCTGAATTCAAGCGCATGACGGGCGCGCTGAACGTATCCAACGACGACTTCATCCGCACGACCGAGGAACGTCACTACGCCGCCAGCCAGGCGATCTGGAAGGCGATGGCGGCGAGCGGCGACATCTACAAGGGCGGCTATGCCGGCTGGTACTCGGTGCGCGACGAAGCCTATTACGGCGAGGAGGAGACCGAACTCCGCGCCGACGGCGTCCGCTACGGGCCGCAGGGAACCCCGGTCGAGTGGGTCGAGGAGGAGAGCTATTTCTTCAGGCTCTCGGCCTACCAGGACAGGCTGCTGGCGCTATACGAGAGCCGGCCTGACTTCATCGGGCCAGCCGAGCGTCGCAACGAGGTGGCGAGCTTCGTCAAGTCGGGCCTGAAGGATCTTTCGATCTCGCGCACCACCTTCGACTGGGGCGTGCCTGTGCCCGGCGACGAGAAGCACGTCATGTATGTCTGGGTCGATGCCCTGACCAACTACATCACCGCGGCCGGCTATCCCGACGAGAATGCCGATCGCTGGCGCTACTGGCCGGCCGACGCGCACATAATCGGCAAGGATATCGTGCGCTTCCACGCGATCTACTGGCCCGCCTTCCTGTGGTCGGCTGGCATCGAACTGCCGAAGCGCGTTTTCGGGCACGGCTTCGTGTTCAACCGCGGCGAGAAGATGTCGAAGTCGGTCGGCAACGTGATCGACCCGTTCGCGCTGGTCGAGCATTACGGACTGGACCAGGTGCGCTACTTCCTGCTGCGCGAGGTTCCGTTCGGCCAGGACGGAAACTACAGCCACGAGGCGATCGTCAACCGGACCAATGCCGACCTCGCCAACGATCTCGGCAATCTGGCGCAGCGCTCGCTTTCGATGATCGCGAAGAACTGCGGCGGGGCCGTTCCGACGAAAGGTCCGCTCGCTGAAGCCGATGAAGCAATGCTGCGGCAGGCGTCCGAAGCGATTGCGACGGCGCGCAAGGCAATGGGCGAGCAGGCGATCCACCAGGCGCTGGCGGCCATCTTCGCCGTCGTTGCCGAGGCAAACCGCTACTTCGCCGGCCAGGAGCCCTGGGCGCTGAAGAAGACCGACCCGGCCCGCATGGAGACGGTGCTCTGGACGACGGCCGAGTTGCTCAGGCGTATCGGCATCATGTGCCAGCCCTTCGTGCCGGGGTCGGCGGCAAAGCTGCTCGACCTGCTCGGGGTGACAGAGCAGGAGCGCAGCTTCGCCGATCTCGGCGATGCCCGCTCGCTCGCTTCGGGTACGCCGTTGCCGGCGCCTTCGCCGGTCTTCCCGCGTTACGTCGAGACGGCCGAAGAGGCCTGAAGCGCCTATGCTGGTCGATAGCCACTGCCACCTGGACTTTCCCGACTTCGCCGAGGAGCGCGCGGCCGTCGTTGCACGCGCTCGCGAGGCTGGCGTCGGGCACATGGTGACGATCTGCACGCGCGTCAGGAAGTTCGCGCAGGTCCTTGCCATCGCGGAGGAATTCGAGAACGTCTTCTGTTCCGTTGGCACGCACCCGCACAACGCCGCCGAGGAACCCGACGTGACGGTCGAGGAACTGGTGCGGCTGGCGGCGAACCCCAGAGTCGTGGCGATCGGCGAGGCCGGGCTCGACTATCACTACGACAAGGCCCCGCGCGACGCGCAGATGCAGGGCTTCCGCACACACATCGATGCCGCGCGGCGAACCGGACTGCCTCTGGTCATCCATGCGCGCAGCGCCGACGCCGACATCGCCGCGACGCTTGAGGACGAGATGGGGAAGGGGGCCTTCCCTTTCGTACTGCATTGCTTCTCGTCGGGCGCGGAACTGGCGCGCACCGGCGTTAGGCTCGGCGGCTATGTTTCCTTTTCGGGCATCCTGACGTTCAAGAATTCCGATGAATTGCGCGCCATTGCCCGGGAAACCCCGCGCGACCGGCTGCTGGTCGAGACGGATGCGCCATATCTCGCCCCCGTGCCCTTGCGCGGCAAGCGCAACGAGCCGTCCTACGTCGTCAACACCGCAAGGACGCTGGCCGAGACGACAGGCCTGAGCCTCGAGGACATCACGACAATCACGACCGAGAACTTCTTCCGGCTGTTCTCCAAGGCCGGTCGGGCCGCACGCCGGGACGCCTGAGCGTGGGCGACACCCTGCGCCTTACCATTCTCGGCTGCGGCTCTTCGCCGGGCACGCCGAGGATCACCGGCGACTGGGGCGACTGCGACCCCGCCAATCCCAGGAACCGGCGCACACGGACGTCCGCGATGGTCGAGCGCGTGGCTCCGGACGGGCGCACGACGCGCGTGGTGATCGACACCGGTCCGGACTTCCGGACCCAGATGCTGGCCGCCAAGGTCGAGCGGCTGGACGCGGTCGTCTACACGCATGCCCATGCCGATCACATCCACGGGATCGACGACCTGCGCGGCTACTGGCTGCAGCAGAACGGGCTGATCGACATCTTCGCCGATATTCCGACCCTGACACGCCTGAAGCAGGCGTTCGGATACTGCTTCGAGACGCCACCCGGCGGAACCTATCCGCCGATCCTGCAGGCCAGGCTGATCGACCCACCGGCCGCGTTCACCGTGGAAGGAGAGGGGGGTCCCCTCACCTTCGAACCGCTGCCTCAGGTCCACGGCGACATGATTTCCCTCGGGTTCCGGATCGGCCGGGTTGCCTATTGCCCTGACGTCAGCGATTTCCCTGGCAATACGGTCGACCGTCTGCGCGGCCTGGACGTCCTTGTCATCGATGCGCTGCAGTACCGGACGCATCCCAGCCATTTCTCGCTTGGCGAGGCGCTGCAATGGATCGACCGGCTGCAGCCTGGGCGGGCAGTGCTCACGCATATGCACACGCCGCTCGACTATGCGACCGTCGCTGCGGAAACGCCTGACTATGTCGAACCGGCATACGACGGTATGTCGATTGAAATACCAATATAATCAAAGTGATGAAGAAGTTTCATAATGGGAAGCATTGAGCGCGTGATGGAGGCGGCCCAATCGGCCGGCCTGGCGATCGAGGTAAAGCGCATGGGCGCCTCGACCCGGACGTCTGAGGAAGCGGCGCAACAGTGCGGCTGTTCTGTCGACCAGATCATGAAGTCTTTGATCTTCCAGGGCGAACCGAGCGGCGGCCTCTATCTCTTCCTGCTGCAGGGCTCGAGCCGGCTGGACATGGCCAAGGCCGAGCGCGTGGCCGGCGAAAAGCTGTCGCGCGCCGATCCAAGGCTGATCCGCGAACGCACCGGCTTCGCCATCGGCGGCGTTTCGCCGATCGGCCACGCCACGCAGCTGCCGGCCTTCGCGGAAAGCGGACTGCTGGGCCACAGCACGGTCTGGGCCGCGGCCGGCGCGCACGATGCCGTGTTCCAGGCAGAACCGGGCGAGTTGCTGCAAGCGGCGAAGGCGACCGTCGCGGACATCGCCGTGTAGGGCCGTACAGCCCGAAATTCGGCGGGTTTGCCTTACAGCAAAGTTCCATAATATATCTTATGCGACAAAGGTGTGCAGAGCGCCCTGTGCTACGTCGCGGCGCCTTGCGCTGATTCACAGGCACAGCCCGTTCCGGCGCTCTTGCCTCGACGGCGTGATCCGTGACGAAGTGTCCGGACCGTCTGCGACCCCGATTCTCTTGACGCCATTCGGGCCGGATTGTACGGGCGTGCTCACCGGGCCATTCCACCAGTTGCGCGAAAGGCAACCGAATTTCATGGAAATCTTCACCGCCGCCGGGCTCGCTGCGCTTCTTCAAGTCATCGCCATCGACCTTGTCCTTGCCGGCGACAATGCCATCGTGATCGGCCTCGCTGCGGCGGGCCTGCCGGCAGACCAGCGCAAGAAAGCGATCCTGGTCGGCATCATCGCCGCGACGGTCCTGCGCATCGGCTTTGCGCTGATCACCACCTGGCTGCTGGCCATCGGCCCGATGCTGCTGATCGCCGGCGGTCTCCTGCTCCTGTGGGTGTGCTGGAAGATGTGGCGCGAGCTTCGCACCAGCCACGAGGACGAGGAAGCGGCGACCGAGGCACTTGCCGACGCCGACCTGAACAAGGACGGCTCTGTCGGCGGCAGCCGGCGCAAGACCTTCGCGCAGGCTGCCTGGCAGATCGTGATCGCCGACGTCTCGATGTCGCTCGACAACGTCCTGGCGGTCGCGGGCGCGGCGATGGAGCATCCCACGGTGCTCGTGTTCGGCCTAGTCCTGTCGGTCGCGCTGATGGGCTTCGCCGCCACATTCGTCGCGCGCCTGCTGCACAAGTACCGCTGGATCGCCTATGTCGGCCTGCTGATCATCCTCTACGTGGCGCTGAAGATGTGCCTCGACGGAGCCGTCGACCAGTTTCCCGAGCAGTTCGGGTTCCTGAGCGGCTGGTTCGGCGGCGGCACCGGCGGGCACTAGACGCCTGATCCTGATCCGGGCTGCGCCGGCCCTTGCAAGGCCTCCGGGTCTTGCTTGGGCCTTGCGGTGCTTACAAACCGCGAAAACTGTGATACTGCGCCGCAATTCCCAGCTATCGGAAAGCCCTGCCCGCATGTCTGCTGCGCCACGCGTCAGTTTTGTCAGCCTTGGTTGCCCCAAGGCGCTCGTCGATTCCGAACGGATACTCACCCGGTTGCGGGCCGAGGGCTACGAGATCGCCCGAAAGCACGACGGCGCCGACCTTGTGGTCGTGAACACCTGCGGCTTCCTGGATTCGGCGCGCGACGAGTCGCTCGACGCGATCGGCACGGCGCTGAAGGAAAACGGCAAGGTCATCGTCACCGGCTGCATGGGCGCCACGCCCGATCTGATCCGCGAAAAACATCCGAACGTGTTCGCGATCACAGGCCCGCAGGCTTACGAAAGCGTCATGGCGGCGGTTCACGAAGCCGCCCCGCCCGCGCATGACCCGTTCGTCGACCTGCTGCCGCCTCAGGGCGTGAAGCTCACGCCGCGCCACTATGCCTACCTGAAGATCTCGGAAGGCTGCAATAACCGCTGCACGTTCTGCATTATCCCGGCGCTGCGCGGCGATCTCGTCTCGCGCCCGGCCGGCGACGTGCTGCGCGAGGCCGAAAAGCTGGCCAAGGCCGGCGTCAAGGAACTGCTCGTCATCTCGCAGGACACCAGCGCCTACGGCATCGACGTCAAATACAAGTCAAGCCCGTTCCAGGACCGCGAGGTAAAGGCAAGGTTCCTCGACCTCTGCCAGGAACTCGGCGAGATGGGCATCTGGGTGCGGCTGCACTACGTCTACCCCTACCCGCACGTCGCCGACGTCATCCCGCTGATGGCCGAGGGCAAGATCCTGCCCTACCTCGACATCCCGTTCCAGCACGCCTCCCCTCAGGTGCTGAAGAACATGCGCCGGCCGGCGCATGGCGAGAAGACGCTGGATCGCATCCGCTCCTGGCGAGACGCCTGCCCGGACCTTGCCATCCGCTCGACCTTCATCGTCGGATTCCCGGGCGAGACCGACGAGGATTTCGACATGCTGCTCGACTGGATCGACGAAGCCAGGATCGATCGCGCCGGCTGTTTCAAGTACGAACCGGTCGGCGGCGCGCGCTCGAACGAGATGGGCCTCGCGCAGGTTCCCGACGAGGTCAAGGAAGCGCGCTGGCACCGCTTCATGCAGCGTCAGCAGAAAATCTCGGCCAACCTTCTGCAGAAGAAGGTCGGCAAGCGCCTGCCGGTCATCATCGACGAGGCGAACGGCACCTCAGCCAAGGGGCGAACCAAGTACGACGCGCCGGAGATCGACGGCGCCGTGCACATCCAGGCGCGGCGCCCGCTGCGTTCCGGCGACATCGTCACAGTGAAGGTCGACCGCGCCGACGCCTACGACCTCTACGGCAGCGCGGTCTGACGGCGGCAGCCTGAGCCTATTCCGTCGCTTGAAGCCGACACGATAGACAGCAACAACGAAAAGGGGGCGCCGCCGGCGCCCCCTTCCCTCGATCCGCGCCCGCTTACTGCGGCAACTTGTCGTCGACGCCCTTGACGTAGAAGTTGAGGCCCAGGAGCACGCCGTCCTCGGCAACTTCGCCGTCCTTGAGCCATTCCGATCCGTCCTGCTTGCTGACCGGACCGGTGAAGGGGTTGAACTCGCCCGACTTGATCTTGGCTTCGGCTTCCTCGGCGGCCTTCTTCACGTCATCGGGCATGTTGGTGTAGGGCGCCATCACGACATGGCCTTCCTTCATGCCATGCCAGATGTCGCTCTGTTCCCAGTTGCCGTCCATCACCGCCTTGATCCGCATGGTGTAGTATGGGCCCCAGTCGTCGACGATCGAGGTCAGCTGGGTCTCGGGACCGAACTTGATCATGTCCGACGCCTGGCCGAAGGCCTTGATGCCGCGCTCGGCGGCAACCTGCATCGGCGCGGTGGAGTCGGTGTGCTGCGTGATGATGTCGACGCCCTGGTCAATCAGGGCCTTGGCGGCGTCGGCTTCCTTGCCCGGGTCGAACCAGGTGGCAGCCCACACGACCTTGAGCTTGAAGTCCGGGTTCACGGTCTGCGCGCCGAGCACGAAGGCGTCGATACCCATGACGACCTCGGGGATCGGGAAGGACGCGATGTAGCCGGCGACGCCCGCCTTGGACATCTTGGCGGCGATGATGCCCTGCACGTAGCGGCCCTCATAGAACCGCGAATTGTAGGTCGAGACGTTCGGCGACTCGCGCTTGAAGCCGGTCGCATGCTCGAACTTCACGTCGGGGAACTTCTTGGCCACCGCATTGGTGGCGTCCATGTAGCCGAACGACGTCGTGAAGATGATGTTGCAGCCGGAACGGGCGAACCGCTCGATCGCGCGCTCGGCATCGGCGCCTTCGGGCACGCTTTCGAGGTAGGCGAGTTCGACCTGCTCCTCACCGCCCAGCGCCTTCTGCGCCTCGAGCGCGCCCTGGTGGTGCTGATAGGACCAGCCGAAGTCGCCGATCGGTCCGACATAGATGAAGCAGGCCTTGACCTTGGCCTCGGCGGCCATCGTTCCGAAGGCGAGCGCGGCCGCGGTCGCTGCGAGCGTTAGAAATCTGGTTTTCATTCGAGTCGATCCTCTTGAGGTTCTTCTTGGGGTCTGTCCCGTCTGTTGTCGTCTAGCGATCTGGCACGAACGGCCGCCCCAGTGAAGCCGGTGTGTTGATCATCGTCAGTCGCCGATTGCGTGAGATTAGAACAAGGACGACGATGGTTGCCAGATAGGGGAGTGCGGAAAGCAGCTGGGACGGGATGCCTATCCCCAGCGCTTGCGCATGAAGCTGTCCGATGGAGACCGCGCCGAAGAGGTAGGCGCCGGCGAGCACGCGCACTGGACGCCAGGAGGCGAACACCACGAGCGCGAGCGCGATCCAGCCGCGTCCTGCCGTCATGTTCTCGATCCACTGCGGCGTGTAGACCAGTGACAGGAAGCCGCCCGCCAGGCCGGCGCAGGCGCCGCCGAACATCACGGCGAGATAGCGGATGCCGATCACGTTGATGCCGAGCGCGTGCGCCGAGCCATGATTGTCGCCGACCGAGCGCAGCGTCAGGCCGGCGCGGGTCCTGAACAGGAACCAGGCGACCCCGAAGGTGAGCAGGATCGAGATGTAGAAGATCGGATCCTGGCCGAAAAACAGCTTGCCGACGAACGGCAGGTCGGTAAGGCCCGGAATGTACAGCGTGCCGAGCTTGACGCCGGGCTGGCCGACGAAGCTCTCGCCGATCATGCCGGAAAGGCCGAGCCCGAGCAGGGTGAGCGCGAGACCGGTCGCAACCTGGTTGGTGACGAGCGTCAGCGTCAGGAACCCGAACAGCAGCGAAAACAGTGCGCCGACGATGATCGCCGCGAACACCCCGAGCCATGGCGAGCCGGTGGTGAGCGCGACGCCGAAGCCGGTCACCGCGCCCATGACCATCATGCCCTCGACGCCAAGGTTCAGCACGCCCGAGCGTTCGACGACCAGTTCGCCGAGCGCGGCAATCAGCAGCGGAGTCGCCGCCGTCGCGATCGTGATGATGATCTGCTCAAGCATTTTGGGCCTCCGCCGCCTTGGCAGGCTCCGCCGTGGCCGTCGGCGCTCCGGCGAACCGGATGCGATAGTGGATGAGCGTGTCGCAGGCGAGCACGAAGAACAGCAGCATGCCCTGGAAGGCCCGCACCGCCTTGTCGGACACGCCGATTGCGATCTGCGCGGATTCGCCGCCGAGATAGGTAAGCGCGAGGATGATGCCGGCGGCGACGATGCCCAGCGGATTGAGGCGCCCGAGAAACGCGACGATGATCGCGGTGAAGCCGTAGCCGATGGAGATCTTCTCGTTCAGGTGCTCGATCGGTCCGGCTACCTCGGATATGCCGGCAAGCCCGGCAAGCGCGCCCGACAGGAGGAAGACGAAGAACACAAGTTTGCCGGAGGAGAAACCTGCGAAGCGCCCTGCCCTCGGGCTCTGGCCGAGGACCTTCACCTCGAAGCCCTTCAGCGTCTTCGACAGCATGAACCAGACGAGCACGGCGGCGACCAGCGCGAACACGAAGCCCCAGTGCGCGCGGCCGGAGTCCGGCCAGATCTGCGGCAGGATCGCATATTCGTTGAACCTGATCGTGCCCGGGAAGCTCATGCCTTCCGGGTTGCGCCAGATGCCGCGGACAAGCCAATCGTTGAAGAGTTGCGCGACATAGACCAGCATCAGGCTGGTCAGGATCTCGTTGGTGTTGAACCTGACCTTGAAGAAGGCCGGGATGGATGCGTAGGCCGCGCCGCCCGCCATGCCGAACAGCAGCATCAGCGGCAGCACGACCCACGACTGGAACTCCGGGAAGAGCACGGGGATGAAGGAGCCGGCGACGGCGCCCGCCACAAACTGGCCCTCGGCGCCGATGTTCCAGTTGTTGGACAGGAAGCAGACAGACAGCCCGACGGCAATCAGGATCAGCGGGGCCGCCTTGATCGCCAGTTCGTGCAACTGCCAGCGGTTGCCGGGGTCCCAGATGCCGGTCAGCGGGTCGATGAAGTAATAGTAGAGCGCCTCGGCAGGGTTCTTTCCCAGGAGCGAGAACATGATCGCGCCGGCAATCAGGGTAAGACCGAGCGCAATGAACGGCGACAGCGCCGAAAACAGGGCCGACCGCTGCGGACGCCTGACCAGTTCAATCCGCATCAGGCAGGCTCCCGTGCGTCATGATCGACATGCCCGGGCTCAGCGCCGCCCATCAGCAACCCTATCTTCTCGAACGTCGCCTCGGCGCGCGAAAGCGGCCTGGACAGTTCGCCGTTGTGCATCACCGCAATGGCGTCCGATATCTCGAACAGTTCGTCGAGATCCTGGCTGATCACCAGCACCGCTGAGCCGTTGCGCGCGAGTTCGATCAGCGACTGCCTGATCTTGGCGGCTGCGCCTGCGTCGACGCCCCAGGTCGGCTGGTTGACCAACATCACGGCCGGCCTGCGATCCAGTTCGCGTCCGATGATGAACTTTTGCAGGTTGCCACCCGAGAGCGCCGCCGCCTCCGGGTCGCGCGCGCTCTTGCGCACGTCCATCTCCTCGACGATCCGCTGGGTCGCCGCATCGACGGCGCTTTCCTTGACGAGGCCGCCGGCGCCAAGGAACACCTTGCGGTCCGTCGCGTAGCGCGACAGGAACAGGTTTTCCGAGAGCTTCATCAGCGGCGCCGCGCCGTGGCCGAGCCGTTCCTCGGGAACGAAGGCGGCGCCCAGCATCCTGCGGCTGGTGATCGACAGGCGGCCTGCGCTGTTGCCGCGGATGCGGATTGCGTCGGCCTCGTCCTGCAGCACCTCGCCCGACACCGCCTCGAAGAATTCGCCCTGGCCGTTGCCGGCTACACCGGCGATGCCGATGACCTCGCCTGCCCTGACGGCCAGCGAGATGTCTTTCAGCGGCATGGAGAACGGCGTCGCCGGTCGCCGTGAGAGGTGGCGAATCTCGAGCAGCGCCTCGGCCTTTTCGATGCCCTCGACCGGCGCGCGCACGACGGCATGTACCTCGCTGCCGACCATCAGCCGCGCCAGCGAGGCGGCGGTCTCCTGGCGCGGATCGGTGTGGGCGACGACCTTGCCGTGACGCATGACCGTCGCCGCGTCGCACAGGCGCTTCACCTCTTCGAGGCGATGCGAGATGTAGAGGATCGACTTGCCTTCCGCGCGCAGCCGCTCGAGCGTCTCGAACAGCCTGTCGGCCTCCTGCGGCGTCAGCACCGACGTCGGCTCGTCGAGGATGATGAGGTCCGGATTCTGCAGCAGGCATCGAATGATCTCGATGCGCTGGCGTTCGCCGACCGAGAGATCGCCAACCAGGGAGTAGGGATCGAGTGGCAGGCCGTAGCTGTAGGACAGCGCCTGTGCCTTGGCCGCGATGGTGGCGATCGGCGTCTGGTCGGCCAGCGATAGCGCAATGTTCTCGGCGGCCGACAGCGCCTCGAACAGGGAAAAATGCTGGAACACCATGCCGATGCCGAGCTTCTTGGCGACGCTCGGACTGCCGATCTTGACGGCCTGGCCGTTCCAGCGGATTTCACCCGAATGCGGCTCCAGCGAGCCGAACAGCATTTTTACCAGCGTGGATTTGCCGGCGCCGTTCTCGCCCAGCAGGGCGTGGATCTCGCCCTTGCGGATCGTCAGGTCGACGCCGTCGCACGCCTTCAGCGTGCCGAATATCTTTGTCAGGCCGCGGACCTCGAGCAGGTTCGCGCCACTACCGTCAGCACTCACGGTGCCTCCCGATCTGTTTGCCAGATTCGTTCTTTAGTTCCCGCCGGCATCGTAGGTCCAGCTACGCTGCAGTGCAAAGCGCCGTCGTTTTGAAAGATTTTCAAGTTTTCCAGCGGCTATCGACGGCATTTTTCACGGAATCAGAATGGTCGCTCCGGTCGTCCTGCGGTTTTCGAGGTCGGCATGCGCCCGCGCGGCGTCCTTCAGGGCATAGCGCTGGTTGATGCTGACGTTGACCTTTCCGGCGGCGACGACCTCGAACAGGGCGGCGGCCGCCGCCTCCAGGTCCTCCCGTTTGGCGACATAGGTGAAAAGCGTCGGGCGGGTGGCGTAGAGCGACCCTTTCTGCGCCAGGATGGACAGGTTGAACGGTGGGATCGGTCCGGACGACTGGCCGAAACAGACGAACATGCCGAGCGGGCGCAGGCAGTCGAGCGATCCCGGAAAAGTGTCCTGGCCGACGGAATCATAGACCACGTCGCAAAGACGCCCGCCGGTGATCCGCTTCACCTCGGCGACGAAGTCCTGTGCACGGTAGTCGATGACATGGTCGTAGCCGTGCGTAGCGGCAAGTTCGACCTTGTCGGGCGAGCCGGCCGTGCCGATGGCGGTCGCGCCGAGATGTTTGGCCCACTGCCCGACGATAAGGCCGACGCCGCCGGCCGCCGCGTGGCAGAGGATGGTGTCGCCCGGTTTCACCTTGAAGGTCCGCCGCAGCAGGTACTCGGCCGTCATGCCCTTCAGCATCATCCCCGCGGCCTGCTCGTCCGAAACGCCCTCGGGGATCCTGACCAGCCGGTCGGCTGCGATCACGCGCTCGTCGGCATATGCGCCGAGCGGCGCTACGTAGGCGACACGGTCGCCGGGCTTCAGCCAGTCGACCCCCTCGCCGGCCTCCACGACCGTGCCGGCGGCCTCGCCACCGGGGATCAGCGGCAGGCCGTTCGGGGCCGGGTAGAGGCCACTTCGAAAATATGTGTCGAGGAAGTTGAGCCCGATGGCGGTGTGGCGCACCAGCGCCTCGCCCCGGCCGGGACGCCCCGGTTCGTTGTCCTCGTAGGACAGAGCCTCCGGCCCACCGTGTGCATGTACCTTGATCGCTTTGGACATTGTCAGGCCCTGTCGCTTTCCGGCTGTCCTCCGAGACCCGGGAACAGCTGCATGATTCCGCCGATGCAGAAGAGATAGATGCTGGTGGCGCCGATGCCGATCTTGGTGAAGCTGCTGACGTTCTCGGCCAGCACGCCCATCTGGCTGTAGAACTGCGCCAGGAACGATTCCGCCAGGGCAAGGGCGCCGAACGCGCACCAGGCAAGCGTCACGCCGAGGTTCAGCGGCCGCAGCCTCTTGACACGCACCGGGTGGAGGAAGTGGACCGGCGCGAATGTGAGGATGGCGGCGATCACCACGACGCCGAACGAGACCCATTCACCCGGCTCGATCACGAACAGGGTGAACACGATCATGTTCCAAACGACCGGAAACCCCTTGAAGAAATTTTCCGTCGTCTTCATGCCGGTATCGGCATAGTAGACGGCGCTCGAAACGACGATGATGGCGGCCGACAGGAAGGACAGCCCCTCGCCCATCAGGCCGAACTGGTAGAGCGCAAAGGCCGGGATCAGAACGTAGGTCACATAGTCGATGATGTTGTCGAGGAGTTCGCCGGACCAGGTCGGCAGGATCTCCTTGACTTCGAGCTTGCGCGCGATCGGCCCGTCGATGCCGTCGACGAACAGCGCCAGGCCCAGCCACCAGAACATCGCCGTCCATCGCTCCTCGCTTGCCGCGACGAGCGATAGAAACGCCAGGAACGAGCCCGAGGCGGTCAGCAGGTGAACAGAGAAGGCGCGCGCCTGCGGCCAGGTGACTTTTCGTTTCGTTCTCAAATGCCGCGCCAATCCCGGTTGCATGTCCGGCTCCAGCCGGTGGGGTCGTCGTTAACAGTACTCGCACGTTCGCGAGCGGCACAAGCCACGTCGTGCCGAAGGCGCGGGGCTTCCGGTCGCATTGATCCGGCCGCCGCCGGTGGCTTATAGCTTGGGCGACATGAGCAGCAATCCCTCCGGCACCATCGAGACCCCGCCGATCATCGTCGCCGGCACTGGACCGGTTGGCCTGATCGCCGCGCTGGCGCTTGCCGATCTCGGCATACCCGTGGTCTTGGCCGGGCGCGCGCCTGCGGCTGCCGACCGGCGCACCACTGCGCTGATGACCCCGGCCCTCGACTATCTCGATCGGCTGGGCGTCCTCGAGGGTCTGAAGCGCAAGGCGGCCCCGCTCAAGGCGATGCGGATCGTGGATGCGACGGGCCGCCTCGTGCGCAGTCCGCCGGTAACCTTCCGCGCCGCAGAGATCGGCCAGGATCATTTCGGCCTCAACATCCCCAATCGCGACCTGAACGAAGCGCTGGAGGCGGCGCTAGCCAGTCGGCCGGGCGTAGACAGGCGCGACGTCATGATCGCGGCCTGGACAATCGCGGCTGACGAGGTGGTCGCGCGGCTCGATGATGGCGCAGTCGTCGAGGGAGCCCTGGCGGTCGCCGCCGACGGGCGACTGTCGCCGGCGCGCAAGGCCGCCGGCATCAGGACCTCGGCGACCGCGTATCCCCAGGCGGCGCTGGTCCTGAATTTCGCGCACAGCCGCGGCCACGGCTTCGTCTCGACGGAGTTCCACACGGAGACCGGCCCCTTCACGCAGGTACCCCTGCCCGGCGACCGCTCCAGCCTGGTCTGGGTCGTCAGGCCGAACACCGCCGAGGAACTCATGGCGCTCAGCGACGCGGCCCTCTCTGCCCGCATCGAGGAGCGCATGCAATCGATGCTGGGCAAGGTGTCGGTCGAAGCCGGCCGGCAGGTCTACCCGCTCGGCGCAACGCTCCCCGCCCGTTTCGCGCAAAACCGCGTCGCGCTGGTCGGCGAGGCAGCCCATGTATTCCCGCCGATCGGCGCGCAGGGGCTCAACCTTGGCATCAGGGATGTCCGCGACCTTGTTGGTATCGTTGGAGAAAATATCTCTGATCCCGGCTCCGACAGGGCGATGGCGGCCTATGACCGCAAACGCCGCCCCGACGTCCTGGCCCGGGCCGGCGCGGTCAACCTCCTCAACCGTTCGCTCCTGTCCGACATGCTGCCGGCGCAGATCGCCCGCAGCGCCGGGCTCGGCGTCGTCGGCGGCATGGCGCCGCTGCGCGCACTGTTCATGCGCGAAGGGCTTCAGCCCGGCAGCGGCCTGGCGTCGGTGTTTTCGGACCTAAGGGAACAGATCAGGCGGTAAGACGCCGCTCCGGATCAGGTAGAGCAGCCCGGTCACGGTCGCGACGGAAATGCAGGTCGTGAGCAGGATGCTGGCCGAGGCGCGCTCCACCCAGACATGATACTGCTGGGCGATGACGAACACGTTCGTGGCCGTCGGCAGCGCCGCCAGCAGCACCGCCGAGAACAGCCAAACCTCGGAAAAGTCGCCCACCCAACTCAGCACGACGTAGCAGACGAGCGGGTGCAGCACGAGTTTCAGGAAGGCGATCGGGCCGAGTTCCTTTGGAACCCGCTTCAAGGGACGAAGCGCCAATGTCACGCCCATGGCGAACAGGGCGCAGGGCGCGGCGGCGGCCGACAGGTATTCGAGCAGGCGCTCCACCGGCAGCGGCGGCCGCACCTGCAGATAGGCGGCCGCGACACCCACGGCCGTCGCTATGATGAAGGGGTGCAGCGCGATCTTGCGGATGACGCCGCGCGCCAGTTGCAGCGGCGCGCTGCGTTCGCCGCCCGAAAGCGCCATCATCATCGGCGCGACGGCGAAATGGATGATGTTTTCGAAGCAGAAGATGAGCGCGACCGGCACCGCAGCCTCCGGCCCGAACACCAGAAGCGCCAGCCCAGGGCCCATGTAGCCGATGTTGCCGTAGGCGGCCGCCAGGCCCTTGACGGTCGATTCCGCGATGCTGCTCCGCTCGATGAGCATCGATCCCGCGAACATCAGGCCGAAGATGAAGTAGGTCGACAGCACGGCGCCGAGGATGAAGGTCCACTCGGTCAGGCGCTCGAACGGCGTCTTGGCCAGCAGTTGGAAGAACAGCGCGGGCAGCGCGACGTAGACGATGAAGGTGTTCATCCAGCCGAGCGCCTCGACCGGCTGGCGCGTGATCCGGGCGACGAAGAAGCCGAGGAAGATCAGGCCGAAGAACGGCAGGACGAGGCCAACGATGTCCGACATTAGGCTGTGCGTTTCCCGGCTCTGCTGACGCGGTAACGCTTCGCTTCCCGGCCCGTCAAGCGTCCGGGATTGAATTGATCGCCGCCGTGGGCCAGATAATAGGCATGGCTTGGGCTCGGGAAGACATGAAAACGGCTAAGTTTGCGATCGGCCAGGTGGTGCGGCACCGCCTGTTCCCTTTCCGCGGCATCATTTTTGACGTCGATCCCCAGTTCAACAACACCGAGGAATGGTACGAGGCGATCCCGAAGGATGTTCGCCCGCGCAAGGACCAGCCCTTCTACCACCTGCTCGCCGAGAACTCGGAAACCGAATACATCGCCTACGTTTCGGAACAGAACCTGCTTGTCGACGAATCCGGCGAACCGGTCCGCCACCCGCAGCTGCGCGAGTTCTTCGACCGGACGGCCGACGGGCATTATGCCCCCAAGGATCTTGCCCGCCACTGACCCAACGACAAGGCAACAAAAAAAAGCGGGGCGAAACGCCCCGCTTTTCGTATCTGTGATCGGCCTCGAAATCAGTTGGCGGTCTTCGCCTTGTCCTGCTCTTCCTTGAGCTTCTTGGCGAAGTCCTCGTTGTTCTTGGCGACGAACTCCTGAAGCTTCTTCTGGCGGTCCTCGATGTCGGACTGCTGCAGCGGCGGACCGTCGAACGCGGCCGTGAAGCCGTTCAGCGATACCTTCACCGGGTTGGCCTGGTTCTGCGAGTTGACCGAGGTAAGCGTCAGTTCGGTGCCCTTCTTGAAGGACGAGACGAGCTGGTCGGAAAGCTGGGCCTCGGCAATGCAGCGGTCGGGGAAGCAGAGCACGTATTCCAGCTTCTGCGCCTTGCCGCCGTCGATCTGCAGGCCGATGCCGGGAGGCACGAGGCGTCCGCTCGGCACGGTGACCTGGAAGACCTTGCGGTTCACCTTGCCCTTGAGCTCGAGCAGGCTGATGCCCGTGACCACCTGGCCGGTGCTTGCCGTCATGATGTTCTGCACGTTGCAGATATCGACGTCTTCCTGCTTGGCGCAGGCCTTGAACCAGCCCTTCGGAAGCTGCTGCTGTTGCTGCTGCGCCGCTGCCGGAGCAAGCCCGGCGGCGAGCACGCCCACCACACCGGCGGCCATCACCGAGATACGGTATGCGTCGGTTTTCAGGCTTGTCATCTGGATCGTTTCCTCTCAACTGATCGGGCACGGCGGCTGCCGGGTCGTTTGCGCTACCTGTTGCCCAAATGAGGCAACAGGATGACTTAGGCACCGCGTCTACACCGGTGCGCCCCGCGAATCCAGCCCGGCTGCGCCTTTTCGGGCGCTGCCGCCAGCGCACGCTTCGCCGTGATAGTGTTCGGTCCGCGAATCAAAGCCGGCAGCGGCTGCTGGAGACAATGATGCAACGCATGCTTTTCGGCCTCATCCTTGCGCTTTCGGCCGCATTCGTCGGCGATGGCGCGCGGGGCGAACCGAGACACGCCATTGCGATGCACGGCGACGCCGCCCTGCCGGCCGACTTCACCCACCTGCCTTACGCGAACCCGGATGCGCCGAAGGGCGGCACGGCAAACTATGCCTGGATCGGCACGTTCGACAGCGTCAACCCGTTCATCGTCCAGGGCAGCGGCGCGCGCGGCAGCCTCGACCTCGTCTTCGGAAACAACGTCTTCGAAACGCTGATGATGCGCTCCGCCGACGAGCCCTTCACGCTCTATCCCCTGCTGGCCAAGACGATCGAGACCGACGACGAACGCAGCTTCGCCGAGTTCACGCTCGACGAGCGCGCGACCTTCTCCGATGGCGAGCCGGTCAAGCCCGAGGACGTCGTCTTCACCTTCGAGCTGCTCGCCGAGAAGGGTTATCCCCGCTACGCCGTCACGGCGTCCAAGATTGCCAGTGTCGAGACGGTCGGCGAGCGCGGCGTGCGGTTCACCTTCAAGCGGCCCGACCGGGAGCTTCCGCTGATCCTCGGCCTGTTCCCGGTCCTGCCCAAGCACGCCATCGACCGCGAGACGTTCGACAAATCCACGCTGAAGCCGATGATCGGCAGCGGGCCCTATCGGCTGGAGGCGGTGAAACCGGGCGATGCCCTCACCTTCCGCCGCAACCCCGACTACTGGGCGAAGGACATTCCGTCGAAGACCGGATTCGACAACTACGACACGATCACGCTGACCTATTTCCGCGACGAGAATGCGATGTTCGAGGCCTTCAAGAAGGGCCTCGTCGACGTCTTCCTCGAGGAAAACAGCGGACGCTGGACGAGCCAGTACGATTTCCCGGCGGTTTCGCGCGGCGACATCGTGAGGGACACCATCAGGACGAGACTGCCTTCGGGCATGCTGGGCATCGTCTTGAACACCCGCAGGCCGGTTTTCGCGGACCCCAGGCTGCGCGCTGCGCTGGTCGGCCTGTTCGATTTCGAATGGGCGAACCGGACGCTCTTCGCCGGAGCCTACACGCGCACCCGCAGCTTCTTCGACAACTCCGATCTGTCGTCCGCCGGACAGCCTGCGCGCGCGAGCGAGCGCGCGCTGCTGGCTCCCTTCCCCGGCGCGGTGGCGCCAGACATCATGGCGAACGGATGGGCACCGCCCAAGTCCGACGGCAGCGGGCTCGACCGCGCCTTCATGCGGGTCGGCTTCGACCGGCTGAAGGACGCCGGCTACGCGCTGAAGGACGGTCGCCTGATCGCACCGGACGGACGGCCGGTCGCTTTCGAGATCATGCTCAAGAGCAACGAGAACCAGCAGGTCGCCGTCGCCTATCAGCAGACCCTGGCGAAGCTCGGCATCGTCGTGTCGATCCGCTCGGTGGACTCCGCGCAGTTCATCGCCCGACAGAAGGACTACGACTTCGACGCGATGTTCTTCAACTATACCGCGTCGCTCTCGCCAGGCGTCGAGCAACTCGGCCGCTGGGGCTCGGCGGCAAGGGACAAGCCCGGAACATTCAACTATGCTGGCGTCGCCGATCCGGCGGTCGACGCGATGATCGAGGCGCTGATCAATGCCCGCACCCGCGAGGAGTTCACGAGCGCCGTGCGGGCATACGATCGTGTTCTCCTGAGTGGCGCCTATGTCGTGCCGCTCTACTTCAAGCCGGAACAGTGGATCGCCCGCTGGAGCCGCATCGAGCGGCCGCAAACCGTGCCGCTGCAGGGCGCGCAGCTGCCGACCTGGTGGCACGCCCGGAACTGAAGGATGACGAAATGACCGACCAGCAGGCAATCAGGGTGGACGTCGTCTCCGACGTCGTCTGTCCGTGGTGTTTCCTCGGGCAGAAGCGGCTCGACCAGGCCATCGCGGCCTCCGGCGTCGATGTCGCGGTCCACTGGCGGCCGTTCCAGCTCGACGCGACCATTCCCGCCGGGGGCATGGACCGCAAGGCCTACATGAACGCCAAGTTCGGCAGCGAGGAGCGCGTGCGCGAAGCGCATGGTCGGCTCGAGGCGCTCGGCCAGGCCGCCGGCATCGACTACGCATTCGATGCGATCACGGTCTCGCCGAACACGCTCGACGCGCACCGCACCATACGTTGGGCGGGTTCTGCCGGGCCGGAGGTGCAGAACCGCTTGGTCAGGGGGCTTTTCAGCGCCTATTTCGAGCGTGGGCTCAACATCGGCGACCCTGCCGTCCTGGCCGACGCCGCGGCCGCCGCCGGAATGGACCGCAGCGTGGTCGAGAGCCTGCTCGCAGGCGACGCGGACCGGGATGCGGTTTCAGAGGAAGCCGCGACCGCCTCGCGCATGGGCATCACCGGCGTCCCCTGTTTCCTCTTCGAAGGAAAATATGCCGTGATGGGCGCGCAGGAGGCATCCACCCTGACCGATGCAATCCGCCAGATCGCGGCAGCAAAGGCGCGGGGCGAACTGGACGCGGCCGGCTGACGCCGCTCTGGCCGGAGCCCGCCGGCCAGGCGTCTAGCGGGCGGCCACCGAGGTCGCGCCCGATATCCAGGCCCACCACTGCTTCTCGCTGCCGTGGAAGACGTTGAGGTCGATCTTTCCGTCCACGCCGTGCGAAAGTCCCGACCCCGAGTACTGCCAGAACACCCAGTCGCGGCCCGGATACCGCTTGGAGGGGTGCGCGGCGACCGACCGCAGCCAGAACGGATAGTCCTTGAACTCGCCCTTCAGGTTGTCGTCGTAGAAGTCCGGGGCCGTATAGATGACCGGCCGTTGTCCGTAATGCGCCTCGAGCCGGTCCATGAAGACCTGCATCTTCTCGATGATCTTGGCGCGGGGCAGCCGCCGCTTGCAGCTCGAATGCGCGTTGTACTCGACGTCGATGACCGGCGGCAGCGCGCCTTCGACCCGCGGCACGTTGCGGATGAACCAGTCGGCCTGCTCGCTGGCGACGCGGCACCAGTAGAAGAAGTGATAGGCACCGCGCTTGAGGCCGGCCTGATGCGCCTCGCGCCAGTTCTTCTTGAACATCGGATCGAGGTGGTCGCCGCCGTCGGTCGCCTTGATGTAGACGAAGTTGGCTCCCTGCGACTTCAGCTTGACCCAGTCGATGTCGCCCTGCCAGCGCGAGACATCGACGCCGTGCACGGCGTAGTCCTTTGGAGAGACCTTCCCGAAGTTGATCGGCTTGGCGTCGCTGAAGCGGTGTCGCACCACCTTGCCGCGCGCGATCGGCCGGTCCGGCACCGAGAGTGCAACCTGCTCGGTGGCTTCGACCGCCCTCGCCTCGCTGCCGCCTACGAGCGCGCTCGGCTTCACCGGAGGCATCCCCGCGTCGGCATTGGCGGAGACGTCCATCACGACCGCGACGTCGGCCTGCGCCGTTTCACTGACCGGTGAACTCGGGCGTGGAATTGCGCTGGTGATCTCCTTCGACGGAGCCAGCCTGTCGAGGCCGAGACTGTCGATGCCGGAACTCGACGTACAGCTGGCGACGCCGACAGCCGAAAGACCCAGCCAGGCCAGGAGGACAAACGAACGCATGAATCCCCGTACACGATACTAGCGGAGGCAGGCTGGACGCCTGACGCCTCTCCGGATTCGAATCGCTAACGGGAAAATGCCAACAAAGTTTAAATCAAATCGTTAATGCCGGCGCGCGATCGAGGAGCGCGCGCGCCGGAGGCGCCGCAACAAGCGGGCTGTTCCGTCACAGGCAAAGGCTGCACGTCTTGCTTGCGGCGATCACATGCGCCGGCGGGATCAGCCGCTTCTCTATCGCGCGGCGGCGGTCGCGTTCCAGCATGTCGCGCAGATCGCCCGGGCGCACGCCGTCGCGCGCCATCACCATCTGCACCATCGGATCGCCCAGCAGGTCGTCCAGTGCCGTCATCGTAGCCTCGGTCATCTTTCGCCTCCTCGAAAGCACCCCGCAGTCGATAGATAGGCAGGCAAAGGTGACGGGCCAATGATCGTTAGGCGGCAATGTTGTGACTTTTTGGGCGATCCGGCTCCCTTGTTGGTGGAATTACACGGCAAGCGCCGGCGCTTGCCGTGCCGGACGGTCAGGCGGTCGCGATGTAGGTGCGGATCTCCTCCGCCTCGCGCTCGACGTCCTCGATGCGCTTCTTCACGACGTCGCCGATCGAGATGATGCCGTCGAGTTGCCCGTCCTTCTCGACCGGAAGGTGACGGAAGCGCCCGCGCGTCATGATCTCCATGACCTCGTTGACGGTGTGGTTCTCGTTGCAGATGTTGACCTTGGGGGTCATCACGTCGCGCACGATGAAGTCGAGGCCGGCGGCGCCTTCCTTGCCGATCACGCGCACGATATCGCGCTCGGAGATGATGCCGACCACCTTGCGGTCGCCGTTGGTGACGACGAGCGCGCCGATGCGGCGCTCGGCGAGGAGCCTTATCGCTTCGGACAGCTTTTCGTTGGGTCCGAGTGTGACGACATCATGCCCCTTGGCCTCGAGAATTGCTTTGACGGTCACGGCGTCCTCCACTGTTGTCGTTTCGTTGTCGAATGATCGCCCTCTCCTCGCCGGCAATCGTGCAGCCGGAACGAGGCCAATTCAAGAAAAATAGCAGGGTCGGACCGCGTCGCAGTCCGTGCTGTCAGGCCGCGGGGCGGCGGTCGAACGCCGAAATGAAGAAGAATCCGACGATGAAGCCGCCGATATGCGCTTCCCAGGCGATCTGGCTCTGCTGGCCGGGCTCGAACCCGACCAGGCCGGTGACGAGGTTTATCACCATCCAGACGGCAAGGAAGGTGACGGTGCCGCGCATGCGCATCACCTGCGGAATCGACAGCACCGGCCCGCCGAAGGCCGGGCGGCCGGACGACCGATCGATGCGGAAGCCAAACCTGGCGGCCGCGCCCATCATGCCCGAGATCGCGCCGGAGGCCCCCACCAGCGGCGCCTGGCTCGTCGGATAGATCATGTAGTGGAGACCGGCCGCGGCCAGCGATGCGACAATCCAGAAGAGCACGAAGCGCACCGCGCCTAGGCGGTTTGCCAGCGGCGAGCCGAAGGCGGCCAGCCAGATCATGTTCACGGCGACATGCTCTAGACTGCCGTGCAGCAACGAATAGGTGACAGGACCTGCGAGCAGCAGGAAATCGAGCTGTCCGTGCCCGCTATAGTGGATAGGAACGAAGGCGGCGTAGTGAAACAGCCAGTCACGCCGCTGAGGATCCATCAGGTAGTCGCTGATGACGTAAGCCGCGACGCAGATCGCGATGAACGCGATGACGACGCCCGGGAGATTGAAGACGGGCTCGCGGCGCGGCGGACCGCCCGCGGATTCCGGTTCCATGTGTCTGGGCGTTTCCGGCTGTTCGGTCATGCGCCGCGATTCTGTGGAGACATTTCCCGCCTGTAGTCGAGGACTATCCGAATCACAAAGGAAAAGCCGCGGGTGATTCTGGGCGGACGTGGTGAACGGCCATACAAAAATGCCGCCCGAGGTTGCCCTCGAGCGGCTGGTCGAGTCCCCAAACTCTCCCCAGAAATAGACCGGAAGTGCTGCCCAAGCCCCGGATGTTGTATTTCACGGTCGTATCCGCAGGGCAATGTAAACCCTTAGTTAACCTTAACGTCCCTCCCCCGTGAACAAGCCAAATGTGGGCTGGCACGCATCCTGCGACGCCCGGCATGTAGGTCCAAGGAGGGCGCCATTCTGTTCGGCGTTGGCACACACCCGGACCGGACGGACGGAGCATCTGGCATGAAGCAGGACGGATCCATTGCACTATTCCAGTATTGGAACGACCTTCGCGGCAAGAGGCCTGCACCGAAGCGCACGGAGGTCGAGCCGGCGCACATAAAGACACTGCTCTCGGACACGTTCATCCTGGAACGGGACATGAGCGGCAAGGCCATCTTCAGGCTGGCGGGTACACGCGTCTGCGCCAATTTCGGACGGGAACTGAAGAGCCATTCTTTTGCCTCGCTGTGGCGAGACAGCGACCAGCGCCTTGTCGGTCGCCTCGTCCAGGGCGTGTTCGACGCGGACAATGTCGTCGAAGTCACGTTTGAGGGCCTGAGCCGCAATGGCCGCACCAATCCGTTCGAGATGATCGTCCTGCCGCTTGACGGCGGTGTCGACAATCCGCGTTGCCTCGGCGCCGTCTCGGCCGTCGAGAAGCCGTTCTGGCTGGGCGCGGACCCGATCGTGGCATCGGCGATCGCGTCGTTCCGGGTGATCGATCCCGACAACGAACCCGACCTGGCGCGGCCGCGCGCCGCGATCGAAGTCCCTGCTCTGTCGCCCTCGGACCTGTCGGCGGACGTCGACGGCGGCGCCGCGGCCGGCCCGCGGCGCATCCGCCACCTGCTGGTCCTCGACGGCGGCCGGGACTAGGACATCGAGCGCACGCACCTCAAGTCGCCTGGAGCCGCGCAAACGGGCGGAATTGCATAGGCTTTTGGTGGTCCGGCTTACAGCTTATTAACCTCTGCGGCACTAATGTTCGCTGAGCGAATTCGCGCTTGCGAAGCCGTTCCAGCGGAGGCCGGGAATAAGCAATGAGGTCAGCGGCAATCGATCATGCGCCGGCCGGGGCCGAAAGGCGGAGCTTTCAGCGCGTCCGCGTGAAGATCTACGGCCGCTTCATGCTCGAGGATCGCTCCGAACATCCCTGCCAGGTGATCGACATGTCGCCTGGCAACGTCTCGTTCCGCACCGACCGCATCGGCCAGCCCGGCGAGAAGATCATCGCCTATATCGATCACATCGGCCGCGTCGAGGGCGTCGTCACCCGCACGCTGCAGGACGGGTTCGCAATGACGGTCCTGGCCTCGGACCGCAAGAAGGACAAGCTTGCCGCACAGTTGACCTGGCTGGCCAACAAGCACGAGCTCGACCTGCCGGAAGACCGCCGCCACGAACGCGTCGCGCCGCGCAATCCGATGAGCGTCCTGCATCTCTTCGACGGCCGTCAGTATCCATGCCGCATCATCGACCTTTCGTTGTCGGGCGCGGCCATCGAGATCGAGGTGAAACCCGCCATCGGCATCCAGGTGACACTCGGCACGATGCGCGGTCAGGTCGTGCGGCACTTCGAGGACGGCCTTGCCATCGAGTTCGCCGTCATCCAGCGGCCGGAGTCGCTCGACGCGGAATTCGGCGGCCGCCTCTCCTGATTTCTTCGTTTTTTTGAGATTTGCGATCGCGCGTGTGGCTGTCCGTGCGCCGTCGCCGGGCGGCCGAAAGCCCTGCCGCGCCTGATCCTGACGGCTGATCACACAGGCCGTTAACCAGCCTTGCTGGGTGATTTGTTCGCAATTCTTTACAACTAGTTCTTGATTTTATTCAACATTCCAGCCTCGCCTTTGCGTGGAATAAATCGCCGCCTGTCATGATCCCCGACGATGAGGGAGACATGACATGACGCAGAGGACGGGGACGCCGCTGCTTGTTGCGCTGGCGATCGGGTTTGCCGCCTGGACCGGCGCCGCCAATGCCGGGACGGCGTTCATGCCGACAGGCGGGCGGACGTCGCAGCCGATTGGCCACTACGAGTTGTGTGAACGCGAGCCCGGCGAATGCCGCCAGAGGACCCCCAGGCAGGCGCCGGTAGAACTGTCGCGCAAGCTCTGGTCGGCCATGATCCGGATCAACAACGCGGTCAACAACGCCGTCGACCCCCGCACCGACATGGAGATGTGGGGCGAGGAAGAAGTCTGGTCCTACCCGACGAATGTCGGCGACTGCGAAGACTACGCGCTGGAGAAGCGCCGCAGGCTGATGGCCATCGGCGTGCCGGCCGGCGACCTGCTGATGACGGTCGTGCGCCAGCCGAACGGCGACGGGCACGCAGTCCTGACCGTCAGGACCAGCCGCGGCGACTTCATCCTGGACAATCTGGAACCGCGCGTCCTGGCATGGTCGGAGACGCCCTACACCTACCTGAAGCGGCAGTCGGAGCGGAACTCGGGCGCCTGGGTCTCGATCGAAGACAGCCGGGCCACGGTCGCGGTCGGCAGCGTCAGGTAGGCGATATCGAGGCCCGGTAACGGGCTTCACTGGAAGGATCCGGTCGAGTCCCCACCCTACCCGTCCCCGACGACCGGGTTCAGGAGCCGGCCCCTTGTCCCGGGGCCGGCTCCGCCTTCAGGCGGCCGGCTTCAGGTCCGCCATGAACCGCTTGGCGTTCTGCACATAGTGTTCGGCAGAAGCCCGCAGCCCGGCGACGGCGGCTTCATCCAGCGTCCGAATTGCCTTCGCCGGCGATCCCACGATCAGAGAATTGTCAGGAAAGACCTTGCCCTCGGTGACGAGCGCGCCGGCGCCGACGAGCGAGTTGCGGCCGATCCTGGCGCCGTTCAGCACGATCGCGCCCATTCCGATCAGGCTGTTGTCGCCGATCACGCAGCCATGCAGGACGGCGCGGTGGCCGACAGTGCAGCCGTGTCCGATGACCAGCGGGAAGCCGACGTCGGTGTGCATGATGGTGTGCTCCTGCACATTGCTCGCATCGCCGATCTCGATCGGTTCGTTGTCGCCACGGATCACCACGCCGAACCAGACCGACACGTCGCGCCCGAGCCGGACCTTACCGATCAGCGTCGCGTCGGGTGCGATCCAGTTGCTTGCGCGGTCGGCGAAAGACGGTTGTGTGTCGTCCAGCGCGTAGATCGGCATCGTTCCTCCGCAATCATGCTCCGGGGGTACTTAGGAGGTTACCGGCGCGGCTGGCAAGGCGCCGGCGGCAGGCGTCTTTACTCGCCATTTACCATGACGGGTCCAGTTTCCCGAAAAGGCACAGGGGTGAGATTCCCAGCGGGCATTCAATGGCGCAGGCCACAGACGTCTACCGATCGGATCCGGGCAGGATCGACGCACCCTTCATGAAGAAGGTGTTTTATGTGTTCGCACTGCTCGCGTTTCTGTCGCTTGGCGTCAGCCTCGGCGGCAAATGGCTCGGGCGGTCGATCGCGCTGGCCGGGCACACCGATGATCCGACGTTGCACGAGGTGGTCATCGGGAACGACGTCGTAGCGGCACCCGCCAACGCAATCCGCTTCGATCGCCAGCGGCGGGACGGCGTGACGGACCGCCTCGATCTCTATCTTCGGTGGCCTGCCCTCGACGGCTACAGCGACGCCGCGCGCGACGACTTCAATCATGCGCAAGGCAGCCGCAACATCGTCTTCGTCTCGTTCGAAGAACGCATCATGTCGCGCGACATGAGCGGCCGCCTCGATCCGATCTATGCGTCGATGCTAATGCAGCCGGGAAAGCCCGGGCCGGGCGGCGTTGTGCTCTACGCGTTCGACGGACGTTCGGGCTACATGAACGAGGTGCTTGCCGTCGCCGGACTGGATGGCGGGGAACGGTTCGTGGCCCGCTGCCTGGAGGGTGAAAGCGCCGAGGCGTCTCTGGCGCCGTGCGAGCGCGACATCCACGTCGGCCGGGGGCTCAGCCTTACCTACCGTTTTCCCCGGCATCTACTCGAAGACTGGAAGACGCTCGATGCCGCGATCCGGGCCAGGGCGGCATCGATGCTGAAGACAGCGGACTGACCCGCCGCAATCCGCCTAGAGGTCGATGTCGAGGATCGCCATCGAGAAGTTGTAGTCGCCGTCTTCCTCGTCCTTGTAGACCAGACCGATGAACTCGTCGCCGACGTAAACTTCAGCCGAATCCTCCTTGCGGGGCCGTGCCTTGACATCGATGGTCGGGTTCTGGAACACGCGCTTGAAGTACGCGGTGAGCTTCCTGATTTCTTCCGGCTTCAAGTTGGTTCTCCGGTTGGTGTGCGGGTGGCCGCGTACCGGCCCCGCAGGGACTGCCCCTGCCCTCGCTGATGGGACGCGCTTCTTGCATGCAGGGGCGGGCGTGTAAAGGCCGGCGGACAGCGGCTTCCACGCCCTGCCTGAGGTCGCGACAGCGCTCAGATGTCGAATGAAACCACCTGTTCCATGCTTTGCGACGGCAGCAACTGGTCCATCTGGCGCGACGGGTGATCGCAGCCGCTTTCGCCGACGACGCGCGCCGGTACGCCGGCGACGGTCTTGTTGTGCGGCACCGGCGCCAGCACGACCGAACCGGCCGCAACCTTGGCGCAATGGCCGATCTCGATGTTGCCGAGAATCTTGGCGCCCGCCCCGATCAGCACGCCCTGGCGAATCTTGGGGTGGCGGTCGCCGCCGGCCTTGCCGGTTCCGCCGAGGGTGACGCCGTGCAGGATCGACACGTCATCCTCGATGACCGCCGTCTCGCCCACAACCAGGCCGGTCGCGTGATCGATGAAGATGCCCTTGCCGATTCGCGCCGCGGGATTGATATCGGTCTGGAATACCGACGACGACCGGCTCTGCAGGTAGAGCGCGAAATCCCGGCGTCCCTCGTTGTAGAGCCAGTGCGCCAGGCGATGCGTCTGCACAGCATGGAAGCCCTTGAAGTAGAGCACCGGCATCATGAAGCGGTCGCAGGCGGGGTCGCGGTCGTAGTAGGCCTGGATGTCGACCCGGACGATCGAACTCCACTCCGGATTGGCCTTCAGCATCGCCCTGAAGCTCTGGCGGATGATGTCGGCTCCGAGGTCCTGGTGCGCCAGCCGCTCGGCGAGGCGGTGGATGACCGCGTCTTCCAGGCTCTCCTGGTTGAGGATAGTGGCATAGAGGAAGGCGGCAAGAAGCGGATCGCGATCGACGGCTTCCTTGGCCTCGTCCAGCACCGCGTTCCAGATCGGATCGACTGGCTTGATGCTCTGCCCGCGGGCTACGCTGAGACTGTTCATCGATATGCTCCCGTTGCCGATCGGCGATATCAGCGGTTGCTATAGGGCAATTGCCGTCGCGATTGAACTCAATTTTCCTTAGTACTCCTTCAAATGGAATTGGTTCACGGGGATTCAAGGCGCCATGGCAAAGGAACCCTTGATGGACGAGGCGCTGAAAGGCGAACTCGCCGCGCTGTACCGGCAGCCCGGCCGCCACTACCACGGGCCGGCCCACATCTCGGCGCTGCTGGCCTTGGCCGACGAACACCGCGCCGAGCTTGCCGACCCTGAGGCGGTCGTCGCCGCGATCTGGTTCCATGACGCCGTCTACGACAGCCGGCGCGCCGACAACGAAGCCAGAAGCGCCGCGCTTGCCGCCGAGAAGCTCGCCGGCAGGACGTCGCCCGGACGCCTGGCGCGCATCGTGGCGATGATCGAGGCGACGGCGACGCACGGGCCGCCGCACTCGTCCGACGATGCGACCATACGCGACGCCGCGCTCTTTCTCGACATGGACCTGTCGATCCTCGGCGCGGCACCCAACGCCTTCGACGCCTACGAGGACGCGGTGCGCCTGGAATATGGCTGGGTCGACGACAAGGCATGGGCCGAAGGTCGCGCCGCCGTCCTGCGGACCTTTCTGCTGCGTCCGGCGATCTACCGGACCGAATCGTTCAGGAACCGGTACGAAGCACAGGCGCGGCGCAACATCGAACGCTCGCTGGCCGCCCTCGCCGGCTAGCCTTGCGGGCCGCCTTTCCTGCGCCGGCGCTTTTCCCACCAGACCGACATGCGCCGCCGCCGGCGGCGCGCCCAGGCGACGTCCTGCGACAGGACGAGCGCACCCAATGGAATCATCCAGAAGCCGAGCACCGGCAGGAACCCGAACGTGCCAAGCACGATCAGCGAGCTGCCGATGGTGATTCTGAGCGGCTTGGAGTGCGGCAGGTGGATGGCACGGCCTAGGACGTGCACTTTCCGGCGCGGCGGCGGGCTGTTGTCGCTGGCGTCTTCTGTCATCGCGGCCGCACGGTTCGTCCACTCAGCGGTTCTTTGCGTCTGCGGGCAGGCGTGTCCCGCATCGGATCGCTGCATATGATGCGATTTCGCTGAAATTGCGAGCTTGCATCCGAAACGCCGTTGCAAAAAGTTCCCTTCGCCCCTTTGCAAACGCGAAAGGTGTGCTATAGGCACCCCCGCGTTCAACGCGAGCCCGTTCCCTGATAGCTCAGTTGGTAGAGCGTTCGACTGTTAATCGAATGGTCGCAGGTTCGAGTCCTGCTCAGGGAGCCAATACCACCAGCCGCAAACCCTACCAAATCCGCCATTCCCGGCCTCCTATTGACGTACACACTTGGCAAGTGCAGTGATCTTGCGCAACAAACTGTGTAACAAATGAGCCCGGCGGATGCGCCGAGCAGGCCCGCCGAAGCCCCACAAGCGAGACGGCACCTGGTATCTCATCAGACGCGTTCCGCGGCTTTTTCCGCGCTGGATCAACGCGGCCTCGTCCGCATCTCGACAGGCATTGCCGTTGCCGATGACCCGCGCGTCATCCGCGCTGGCGACGTCGTCAGCGGGTCGAAAGATCTCTTGGTGTGACGACACTAAATCGCGCTCGGTATACCCCGCGGCGAGTGTTTTTGAACCCGCCCCCGACGCTTCTAGGACCATCTTGTGGTTATAGAAGAAGGCTCCCCCGGTCTCTGGAACGCCGCTCAAGAGCGAGCGTACCCAGCCTGCGGAGGAGCCCGTCACCTCATCCGGCACATCCGGAGAAGCCAAAGCTTCGAGCCGGCCTACGGAAGGGCTGGTCCGAAACATAGACGACGAGGCCACCGACAGCAACCAGACGATCGCCCCGGCGTCTCTTTGCTAAAACTCTGGCGCGCCGCCTGTCGCTCGCCAGGGCGAGTTCCTGTATGCTTGTCGGAAAAATGGGAGAACCGCACCGCGGGTCAAGCGTCTGGGTGTCCCGGCGGTGACACCGTGACCAGTCGATTGGACATCACTTATTTGAGGGTGTCGGTCGTCGCTGCAAATGACCGTTTTTACACCGAGCTGCTCGTCGCTCACAGAATCTGGTCCATCTGAACGACAGCTTTGGGCAATCCGGACGTTTGGACAAAAGCTTGCCTGCGCCTGAAACCGGACGGTTGGGTGGCCGCCAGCTGGCAGCAGAAATGCGCCCTGGTTTCGGTCGTGGAGGTTACTTTCCGGTTGCCTATTGGAAGACATCTCCGGTGGCCGCACTTGAGGTTGTGGTTGGGCCAAAACTGCTATTCCGGATCGTCCGTAAGTATCTCGCCGTTTACCGGGAAAGGCTGCCGCATCCAAATCCGGGCAGAGATGCCCGAGTGTGGTCGGCCTGCGCGTTGCAAAATGCGGTCGCGTACCGTGGCAACGGGCGCCGTCGATCTCAAGACAGCGCCAACAGGCGATTTATTGAAGCCTTAACCCCGCTCAATTAACCATTTGGGCCGTGAGGGGACGATTCCTGTGCTGAAATATGCGCGTCACATGGTGCTGCCCTATGCTCGAACTGGCAGCAGCGTAAAGCCGGTCGACCCGATCGAGTTGGTGGCCCAATCCAGTGTGGAGGCGGGTGTGCGGGAGCGCGACTGGCTAGTCCCCGCAACCGTGATGACAGCCGGCCTGGGCCTCGCCGCGCTGCTGCTGATGCCCGTCGCCGGCTACGACCAAATCCCCGACTATTTCAGCCGCTTCCTCCACTGGATGTACTTTATGTTCTTCGGCGGCATGCTGCTGCTGATCCTGTACATGGTCAGGCTGTGGCGAGCCGGCGTGAAATCGCCGATCGCGCATCTGAAAGCCAATTTGCTGACCGGGAGCGGGCTGCGGCTGCTGGCCGCGGTCGCGGGGGCCATGCTGGGCGGCATCGACATGCTGTTCTTCATGTGGATCAAGCCCGAGGTGACCGCAGTCTCCCCCTTCTGGGCGGACGCCATGCTGGCCAATGTCGACCATGCCATCTTCCGTACCGATCCGTGGCGGTTCTTCGAGGGGATGGATCTGACGTTCCACGCCTGGGCGTACAGCTTCTTCTGGGCATTCGCGGTCATGGCGACAATGATCTGGCTGCTGGCGCAAAGGCCGTCGGCGGCGCGCTCGGCCTCACTGATCAGCTATTTCGCGCTGTGGTCGATCTTCGGGCCGATCGGGCAATATTTCTTCTCCTCGGCCGGGCCGATCTTCTACGATCGACTGGCATTCGGGTCGCGGTTTGACGAACTCATTGCCAACCTGCCCGATGTGACCCTGAAGGTGTCTGGCTATCTTTGGACACACCACGCCACCGGGACGCTCGGGGTAGGAGCCGGCATCTCGGCCATGCCGTCGCTGCATATTGCGACAGTTGTCTGGATTTACATCGTTTTCCGCAGCGTGCGTTCGCGCGTTGCGCCGTTTGCGGCTGCCTTTGCAGTTTACATCTGGGCGTTGTCGGTTGGCCTCGGCTGGCATTATGCAGTGGATGGGATCGTCGGCGCCGCCGGAGCGGTCGCCAGCCAGTGGCTATGTTCGATCTACCTCAGGCGAATGGCGAGAAAAGCAGATGCAGAAGAGCCCGTCTTCGCAGCCAGCTAGGTTGTCGCTCCGTGGCGAGATGGACCCGCCCGGCAGCCTCGCCTGGCTACCAAGCGTTGCGCAAAGGTGCTTACCATCCTTGGGACTACCAGTCACTGCAGCAGGCATCGCAGCGTTACATGCGCAACCATATGCACTCTTCTTGCAGACTTATGCTGGCGATGGTCCGGCTTGCCGGGCCGATTTCGCTCTACATGGCGCGCTGGCGCAACCGATCCGATCGCATGTTCGGCAATTCGTCGTGCATCTGAGACCTGGCGGTCACCGGTTGCCGGTCACGCAGAATGGCGTGGGGGAATTTCGGCGACAGAATGCGGAGGAAGGATACGACTGACATCTGCCACGCGAATGTCGAAGTGGATGGCGAGGCGGTCGTAGCGCGTAGCGGTCACTAGACTTCCCGAAGCGCGCTTGCGAGTTGCAGGGCAAAGCGCGCCGATGCGACAGGCAGGCTTCGCCCGCGCATCTGGCCAAGGATAAGGTTGCCGGGTTGCAGGTCGCGCTCGGAGATCGGCCGAAACAGCATCGAGCCGTCGCCGGGATCCTTGAGGCCGATGGGGATCTGGAAACCGATCACGCCCTCGTGCAGCACATAGTGCCGGATGAAGTCGAAGCTTTCGGTTTCAACGACGGGACTGACGCGGCGTGTGCCGCGCCGCGCGGCGAAGTCGAGCAGGTGCCTGACGCCATACTGCGCCGACGGAGCGACATGCGGCATGTCCAGGCAGTCGCGAAGCCGCAGTTCCGTCTTCTGGGCCAGCGGATGGTCGGAGCGCATGACGACGTTCACCGTCTGCGGGACGACATGCACAACCTCGAAGTCGACCAGATAGACGGGCTCGAAGACCAGCGCGAGATCGCTTGAATAGCTGGCCAACTCCTGTTCCGCCTGCGCGCGGTCGCGCACATTGACGGAGAACGTCACCCCGGGGTGCTCGGCCCTGTAGCGTGCGATCTCGCGCGGCAGGAAGTAGGGCAGGACGGCCTGCGAGCAGGCGATCGACACATGCCCGCGCCGCTCACCGGACAGGTCGGCCACCTGGCCTTGCACGCGCGATAGGTCGGAAAGCGCCGCGCGGTAGTGGTGCAGCACCAACTCGCCGGCCGGATTGAGACGGACGCCGCCCGGCAGGCGTTCGAACAATTCGGCGCCGAACTCGTCCTCGAAGCGGTTGATGCGACGGTTCAAAGCCGACGCCGTGATGTTCATGTCCTCGGCGGCCTTGCGCATCGATCCGGCGCGCGCCACCGCCTCGATCAGACGGAAGGTTTGCAGGTGCTTCAAGGGACCGACTCCGTGGGTGGTGCATTTTTTGCACCGGCTCGGTGAAATCATAGCAATTTTCGTGAACGGGAAAAGCTGCAAGCTGGCGGGTGCACTGCACAAATCCAGGTGTCAGCCCAAGCCATGACGATCGAACACCTTCCCTTCACGCTCGGCTCGCTCAAGCAGGCCTACTCGAAGGGCATGCACCCCGAGGCGGTGGTGAAGGAGGTCTTCCGTCGTCTCGACACCGTCTCGGATCCCGGCATCTTCATCCACGAAGCGCGCGAGGAGGCGCTGGTCCAGGCGAAAGCGTTGGGCAGCCTGGACGAAAGGCCGCTCTGGGGCATCCCGTTCGTCGTGAAGGACAATATCGACGTCGCAGGCATGCCGACCACGGCTGCCTGTCCTGACTTCGCCTATCTCGCCGAGGCCGACGCCTTCGTTGTCGCGAAGCTGAGGGCGGCCGGCGCGATCTGCGTCGGAAAGACCAACCTCGACCAGTTCGCGACCGGGCTTGTTGGCGTCCGCACGCCCTATCCGGCGCCGCGCAACGCGCTCGATGCCGATATCGTGCCGGGCGGTTCCTCGTCGGGCTCGGCGGTTGCCGTGGCGCATGGAATTGCCGCCTTCGGGCTCGGCACGGATACGGCAGGCTCCGGCCGCGTGCCCGCGGCATTGAACGGAATAGCCGGGCTGAAGCCGACACTGGGCGCGCTGTCCGCCACGGGGATGGTACCTGCCTGCCGCACGCTGGACACGATTTCGATCTTTGCGATGACGGTGACCGACGCGTGGGAGGTCTATGAGACGGCAGCCGGCTACGATCCCGAGGACGCGTATTCGCGCAGACTGGCGCAACCGCGCCTGTCGCCGATGCCGCCGGTTCCGCGCATCGGCGTGCCCGACGCCGCGACGCTGGAGACCTTCGGCGATGTTGTCCAGGCGGACCATTTCCGCTCGACCCTCAACAGGCTCCAGACGAACGGCGCGACGCTGATCGAACTGGACTTCGAGCCCTTCTACGCCGTGGCGCGGTTGCTCTATGAAGGCGCCTGGGTGGCCGAGCGGGTGGCGGCCGTCGGCCCGAGGTTGACCGAAAGGCCCGCGACCCTTCACCCGACCACGCGGCTCATCCTCGAGCCCGGCCTGAAACTCTCGGCCGTCGATGCGTTCCAGGGCATCTACAGACTGAAGGCGCTTGCCCGCATCTGCGACGAGCGGCTTGCAGCGGTGGATGCACTCTGCGTGCCGACCGTCCCGACCTTCGTCACCCTTGGCCAGATCGCCGCCGATCCGGTCGGCCCGAATTCGCGGCTCGGCACCTACACCAACTTCGTCAACCTGCTCGACATGTGCGGCGTTGCGGTCGCGACAGGGGAGCGCGCCGATGGCCGTCCGGGAAGCGCAACCTTCCTTGCGCCGGCCGGTCGCGATGGCCTTTGCGCGTCGCTCGCCGCTTCAGTCGAAGCGGGCAAGCTAGGCGCCACCGACTGGCGCATACCATCTCGGAAGCTGCCGGTTTCGGAGGTCGGCCCGGACGAGATCGCGCTTGCCGTCTGCGGCGCGCACATGTCCGGGTTGCCGCTGAACCGCGAGTTGACCAGCCGCGACGGCCGTTTCCTGCGCGCCTGCCGCACCGCGCCGGTCTACGGCCTGCATGCACTGCCGGGAGGTCCGCCGATGCGGCCGGGACTCGTGCGGCGGTCGACCGGCGGCCACGCGATCGAGGTCGAGGTCTGGGCGCTGCCCAGGCAAAACTTCGGCGATTTCATCGCCGCGGTCCCGGCGCCGCTCTGCATCGGCACGGTGGCGCTCGACGACGGCTCGCTGGTCAAGGGGTTCCTTTGCGAAAGCCATGGCGTATCGGGCGGCGTCGACATCACGGGCTTCGGCGGCTGGCGTCCATATCTCGAACGCGGCAGCCACCCACGCGAAGGGGGGGACGTGGCCCGTGCTGTCTGAGATCCCGGTCATCGACGTCTCTGCCCTGGTTGCCGGCGATCCGCACGGCGCCGCGGCGGCAGCCGCCGAGATTGCCGCGGCCTGCCGCGACATCGGCTTCTTCTACGTCGTCGGTCACCCGGTACAGCCTTCGCTGATGAGCCGCGCCTTTGCTGCTTCCGCTGTCTTCTTCGACCAGCCGGATGCGGCGAAACGGTCGGTTCTCTATACCGCGGCCGGCAATCGCGGCTACGTGCCGATGAGAGGCGAGGCGCTTGATCCGGGCCGCCCGGCCGACTTGAAGGAGGCATTCAACATCGGCCTCGAACTGCCGCCGGACGACCCGGAACTGGTCGCCGGCCGCATGTTCCGTGCCAGCAACCGGTGGCCGGGACTGGCGGGTTTTCGCGACACGATGCTCGCCTATTTCGACGCCTGCCACGGGCTCGGTCGAATGCTGCACCGAGCCTTCGCCCTGGACCTGGGCCTCGCGCCGGGCTTTTTCGAGAACAAGCTCGACCGCCCGATGGCCGTGCTTCGACTGCTGCACTATCCGCCGGCGACGGCGCCGGTCGAGGCAGGCCAACTCGGCGCTGGCGAGCACACCGACTATGGTTGCGTCACGCTGCTCACCACCGACGGCGTCGGTGGGCTCGAGGTACGCACACGCGCCGGCGAGTGGCTGAAGGCCCCGCATGTGCCGGGCGCCTTCGTCTGCAATATCGGCGACTGCCTGATGCGCAGGACCAACGATATCTACGCCTCGACCCCGCATCGCGTCGTCAGTCCCTCTGGTCGCGAACGCTATTCCATCGCATTCTTCCTCGATCCCAATCCCCACGCCGAAATCGCGTGCCTGCCCGGTTGCGCCAACAAGGAGCGCCCGCCACGCTACGCACCGATCCGCGGCGATGCATTCCTGGCAAGCCGTCTGTCCCCCACCTACGAGAAATCCGGACTCTCCTCGACGTCCAAGACAGCGAGGGCAGGCTAGCGATGCGGACGAAGAACGCACCTCTCGCATCTCCGGTCAGGCCCGGACGCAGCGGCGACGCAACCGGATCGATCGACAGTCGCCGCACTCCACTTTCCAGGGGCAAGCGCCGCTCGCCCCTCACCTTCCTCCCGATACGGGACGTGGCACGGGCTTTGCCCCTTCCCGGAAGAAAGACCGGCCGCCCGAGGGGCGGGCCGGGACGCAACTCTAGCCGCTGGAGCCTCCCATGTTCACATCGTCACTGACCAGACGTTCGCTACTCAAGGCCGGCGCCGCCGGCATCGCCGCCTCTGCGCTACCCATGGGCCTGGCGCGTGCGGAAAATCCCATCGTTCTCGGGGCGGTCTATGTCGGCCCGCGCGACGACTTCGGCTGGAACCAGGCCCATGCGGTCGCCATGGAGGTCCTCAAGCAGGTGCCCGGGGTCACGGTCGTCGAGGAAGAGAACGTGCCGGAGACGGACGCAGCGTCCAAGTCGATGGAATCGATGATCAACCTCGACGGCGCCAACCTCGTGCTGGCGACGTCGTTCGGCTACTACAACCCGTTCGTCGTCGAGATGGCGAAGAAGTATCCGGACGTCCAGTTCCGCCACGCCGCGCCGCTCTGGAAGGAAGGAGACCCCGTCAACGCCGGCAGCTACTTCTGCTACCTCAACCAGGCGCACTACGTCGATGGCGTCGCGGCCGGCCTGTCGACCACTTCCAACAAGATCGGCTTCGTTGCAGCGAAGCCCATCCCATCGGTCCTCTCCAACATCAACTCGGTGCTGCTCGGCGCGAGGAGCGTCAACCCGGACGCCACCGTGCAGGTCATCTTCACCGGCGAGTGGTCGATGCCGGTGCGCGAAGCGGAAGCCTCCAACGCACTGATCGACGCCGGCGCCGATGTCATCACCTGCCATGTGGACGGCCCCAAGGTTGTCGTCGAGACGGCGGAATCGCGCGGCGTGAAGAGCTGCGGCCACAACGCCAGCCAGGCGCCGCTTGCGCCCAAGGGCTTCATCACCGGGGCCGAGTACAAGTGGGAAACGATCTACAAGATCTACGCCGACCTGCTGGCCAAGGGCGAAGCGCTGCCGAACTTCATCGCCGGCGGCTACCACAACGACATGATCCGCAACACGCCCTATGGCGCCGGCGCGACGCCGGAGGCGATCAAGGCCGCCGACGCGGCCATCGAGGGGCTGAAAGCCGGCAAGCCGATCTACGTCGGCCCGCTCAAGGACAACACCGGCAAGGTCGTGATCGAGGGCACCAAGGACAACTACGATCCCGAACTCGACGGCATGGGCTACCTGCTCGACGGTGTCCAGGGCTCCATCACCTGACCGTTCTCTGGCGGCCGGCGATTTTTCCGCCGCCGGCCGCATCGATCGTGACGACCTCTCACGGAAAGGTTTCGGGATGACAATGTCGGAAGCCGGAGAATTGCAAGGCAGGGGAGACGCGCCATGACGGCAGTCGTGACATCCCCGTCGATCGAGCGCGGCGGCCTCAGCCCGCGCGGCATCCGCATGATCGAAGCCGTCGCCATTCCGGTCGGCGCGTTGCTGGTGTCGGCCGCGCTGTTCTCGGTCTTCCTGCTCCTGCTCGGCAAGTCGCCGGTCACCTTTTTCACCCTTATCTGGACCGGAGGCTTCGGCAGCGCCTTCTCGATCCAGAACACGCTGCAGCGCGCCGCGCCGCTTATCCTGACCGGCCTGGCCTTCGCCATTCCCGCTCGCATCGGCCTCACTTTGCTCGGAGCCGAGGGCGCACTGGTGCTCGGCGGGTTCGCCTCGGCCGCGATCGCCATTCCGCTCGTCTCGGGTGGATGGCCGTCCGTGATCGGACTGCCGATCATGGCGCTGGCGGGGATGACGGTCGGCGGCGTCTGGATCGGGATCGCCGGTTGGCTGCGCCACTATCGCGGAGTCAACGAGACAATCTCCTCCCTGCTGCTCGGCTACATCGCCATCGCGATCATGAACTTTTTCGTCGAAGGCGTGCTGCGTGACCCGGCCTCGGCCAACAAGCCGTCCACCATGCCCATCGGCGACGCCTACCGCATCGGCCCGATCCCCGGCACATCAGTGCATTGGGGGCTGGCGGCGGGGCTGGCACTCGCCGTCGCACTCTACATCCTGATGTCGCGCACCACCTTCGGCTTCGCAGCGCGCATGACCGGCGGCAATGTGCGGGCCGCGCAGGCGCAGGGCCTGCCGGTTGGCCTGCTGGTGGTCGCATGCTGCGCCATCGCTGGCGCATGCGCGGGGCTCGCGGGCTTCTACGAGGTCGCCGCCATCCACGGCCAGGCGAACGCCTCCCTCGTCGCCGGCTACGGCTTTACCGGCATCCTGGTCGCTTTCCTGGCACGGCAGAACCCGCTCGCCATCGTTCCGGTCGCCATCCTGTTCGGCGCGCTCGACGCGGCGGGCGGGCTGGTACAGCGACGCATGGGGATGCCCGACGCAACCGTGCTCGTGCTGCAAGGCATCATCTTCGTCGTGCTGCTGGTCAGCGAAACCTTCTACGGCCGGATTCCCTTTTTGCAGCCGAAGCGCGAAGGAGGCCGATGATGAGCCAGTCCGAAATCTTCATCGTTGTGATCGCCATGATCGGCGGTGCAATCCGTGTCTCGACGCCCTTCATGTTCGTGGCGCTCGGCGAGTGCCTGACTGAGAAGTCCGGCCGCATCAATCTGGGGCTGGAAGGCAACCTTGTTCTCGGCGCGATGGTCGCCTACGCCGGTTCCTACACGACCGGCAGCCCGTGGCTCGGTGTGCTCTTCGCGGGGCTTTCCGGCCTCGTGCTCGGAGCCATGCACGGCTACATCTGCAAGCTGCCCAAGGTGAACGACATCGCGGTCGGCATCGCCTTCATGAGCTTTGGCACCGGCCTCGCCTTCTTCTTCGGCAAGCCCTATATCCAGCCCACCGCCCCGCGCCTCGAGGCGATCCCGCTCGGGGGCTGGTCGAGCGACCCTTCGATCGCCCAGGCACTCCAGGTCAATCCGCTGTTTTTCGTCGGCATCGCGCTCGCCGTGTTCCTGTGGTGGGCTTTTGCCAACACGCGGCTCGGCCTGATCGTGCGAATGACCGGCGACAGCGCCGCCTCGGCGCGCGCCATGGGCGTATCCGTCGACCTGGTCAGGCTGCTCTCGACGGCTGCCGGCGGCTTTCTCGCCGGTGTCGGCGGTGCGTTCCTGTCGCTCTTCTATCCGGGCAGCTGGAACGAAGGACTGTCGTCCGGACAGGGCCTGATGGCGGTCGCGCTTGTCATCTTCGCACGCTGGGACCCGCTGCGCTGCGTCCTCGCGGCATTGCTGTTCGGCGCCGCCGGCGCGCTTGGACCGGCTCTGCAGTCGATCGGCGTCAGCCAGGGCTACTACTTCTTCAACGCGGCGCCCTACATCCTGACCCTTTTCATCATGATCGCGTCGGCCCGTTCGAAAAGCGCGGCGCGCGATGCGCCGGGCGAGTTGTCGATCGTCAAGTGAGGAACTTGCAATGAGGTTGCAGATGACGCTGGTGGACGAACGGATCGAAGCGGCTCTCGTGCCCAACGCGGTCACCCTGGAGGCCGATCCCTATCCATGGCCGTTCGACGGCGATTTCGGGCCACACAACACCTGCCTGGTCGTGATCGACATGCAGACTGATTTCTGCGCGCCGGGCGGATACGTGGACTCGATGGGATACGACATCTCGCTGACGCGGGCGCCGATCGGGCCGATCCAGTCCGTCCTTTCCGCGATGCGGGCGAAGGGGTACCCGATCATCCACACGAGGGAGGGGCACAAGCCCGACCTTTCCGACCTGCCGCCCAACAAGCGCTGGCGTTCGCAGCGCATCGGCGCGGGTATCGGCGACCAGGGACCGTGCGGTCGCATCCTGGTTCGCGGCGAGCCGGGCTGGGAGATCATCCCCGAGCTTCAGCCGGAGCCCGGCGAGGCGATTATCGACAAGCCGGGCAAGGGCACCTTCATCGCGACCGATTTCGAACTGGTGCTTCGCATGAAGAACATCCGCAACATTGTCTTCACCGGCGTCACCACGGATGTGTGCGTGCACACGACGATGCGCGACGCGAACGACCGCGGCTACGAATGCCTGCTTCTGGAGGACTGCTGCGCGGCGACCAAGGTCGAGAACCACCTCGCCGCTATCGACATGATCAAGATGCAAGGTGGCGTGTTCGGCGCGGTGGCCAGTTCAGAGGCACTGCTGGAGGCGTTGCCATGAACCTCGCCACGGAGATCCCCGCCGACGCAGTGCCGCTAAGGGCTCCTTCGCTCGAAACGGTCGGCATGACCAAGATCTTCGGGCCGCTTGTCGCGCTCGACGACGTGTCCATCAAGGTGAAGTCGGGATCGTTCCATGCGCTGCTCGGCGAGAACGGCGCCGGCAAGTCGACGCTCGTCAAATGCATCATGGGCTTCTACACGTCCGATCGCGGCAGCGTGATGCTCGACGGGCAGGAGGCGCGGATCAGGAGCCCCCGCGACGCACGCGACCTCGGGATCGGCATGGTCTACCAGCACTTCACCCTCGTGCCCTGCCTGACCGCCGCCGAGAACCTGGTCATCTCGCGTGCAGACGCGCCCGCCATCTTCGACTGGAAGAAGGAGAAGCCCCGGCTCGAGTCCTTCATGGACCGGATGCCGTTCCGCGTCCGCCTGAACGAACCGGTATCGGGACTGTCGGCCGGCGAGAAGCAGAAGCTTGAGATACTGAAGCTGCTCTACCTGGAGCAGCGCTTCCTGATCCTCGACGAACCGACTTCGGTGCTGACCCCCGGCGAGGCCGACGAGGTGCTTGGCCTGCTTGGCGACATGGCCAGGCGCGGCGAAGTCACCGTGCTGATGATCAGCCACAAGTTCCGGGAGGTGAAGGCGTTTTGCGACGGCTTCACCGTCTTGCGGCGCGGCCGCATGACAGGCGCGGGCGACGCCCAGGCTGCAAGTGTCGAAGAGATGAGCCGGATGATGATCGGCGACACCGAAGTGCGCGAGCGCGCCGAGCGACGAAAGCGCAACGAGGCGCAGACCGTGCTCGACCTTGCCGGCCTTTGCGCCGAGGACGGTGAGGGCCGCCCTGTCGTCAAGGCGCTCAATCTCAAGGTCAAGGCCGGTGAAGTCGTTGGCATAGCCGGCGTCTCCGGCAACGGCCAGAGCGCGTTGGTCGAGGTGCTGGCCGGCCAGAAGGAACTGACTGACGGCGGCATCTTCATCCACGGCAAGCCGTTCGAGCCGAAGCGCCGCGACTTCGATCGCTTCAAGGTGTTCGGCTTGCCGGAGGAACCGCTCAAGAACGCCACCGTCCCGCGCATGAGCGTGGCCGAGAACATCGCCTTCCGGTCCTACGACAAGCCGCCGATCGCCAATATGGGCTGGTGGCTCTCGCCCGGACCGATGCGAAAGAAGGCGGAGGAACTGATCGAACGCTACCGGGTCAAGACGACGTCGCCCGATTCCCCCATCGAGGCGCTGTCGGGCGGCAACGTCCAGCGCGCCGTGCTGGCGCGCGAACTCTCCGGCGATGTGGACGTGCTGATCGTCGCCAATCCCTGTTTCGGGCTGGACTTTGCCTCGGTCGCAGAAATCCGCGGCCAGATCATGGAGCAGCGCAACCGAGGCGCCGCCGTCCTGCTTGTCAGCGAGGATCTGGACGAGATCCTGGAGCTTTCCGACCGCGTGGCCGTGATGTCGGGCGGCACGATCAGCTACGTCGCGCCGGTCGAGGACACCGACCGCAACACGATCGGCCAACACATGGCCGGCGGCCAACATACGGCGGAGCATTGACCATGGCGTTCGCAGTCCCTGCCCGCCCCTACGATTTCATCCTCGACCCGAAGCACGTCGCGCTCGTCGTGATCGACATGCAGCGCGACTTCATCGAGACGGGTGGCTTCGGCGACGCTCTCGGCAACGACGTTTCCCGATTGACGAAGATCGTGCCGACCGTCGCGGCGCTGATCGCGCTGTTTCGCGCGCGCAAGCTGCCGATCGTGCATACGCGCGAGGCGCATCGGCCTGACCTCTCCGACTGCCCGCCCGCCAAGCGCTTGCGCGGGAAACCCGGCCTCAGGATCGGCGATGTCGGTGCGATGGGGCGCATCCTGGTGGCCGGCGAGCCTGGCAACCAGATCCTTCCCGAACTCGCACCGGTCGAAGGCGAGATCGTCATCGACAAGCCCGGCAAGGGGATGTTCTGGGGAACGGGTTTGCAGGACACGCTGGCCGGCCTGGGTATCACACAACTCGTCTTCGCCGGCGTAACCACCGAGGTCTGCGTGCAAACCTCGATGCGCGAGGCGAACGACCGCGGCTACGAATGCATGCTCGTCGAGGACGCGACCGAGAGCTATTTTCCGGAGTTCAAGGCGGCCGCGATCGAGATGATTGTCGCACAGGGCGGTATCGTCGGCTGGGCGACGCCGCTCTCCGTCCTCGAAAATGCGTTCGCCGAGCAGGTAGTGCATGGTTGACCTGGCTCGTGAGCACCGGTTCGAAACGCGCCCGAGCATGCTGATCGATGATCCGGAGACCCTGGCCGAAATCACAACGGTCTTCGACGCATACGAAAAGGCCCTGTTGGAAAACGATTCTGCGACGCTGGACGCAATGTTCCTGCATTCGGACGCGGCTGTACGCTACGGCGTTGCCGAGGTTCAGTACGGCATCGACGAGGTCAGGCGTTTCCGCGCCTTGCAGAAGCCGTTCGACCGCACGCTGTCGCGTACGGTCATCACCACCTATGGCCGAGACACGGCAATTGCCTCGACGCTGTTCTATCGCCACGACGCTCCCGGCCAGGTGGGGCGCCAGATGCAAACATGGATCAGGACAGCTGATGGCTGGCGCGTCGCCGCTGCGCACGTCAGCATGATGGATACCAAAGTTCCCGGGCTCCCATTAGATCCAGTCATTGACCCAGCCTGAGCGCTGGCTGCTTCGGTTGATGACCAGCTTTCAACCTGACATTGCCCAAGACCCGGCCAACGGCGCCAGCCCGCCGAAACGTGCAAGGATGGCAGGTTGGGGGAGAAAAGGGATGCGACCGGCCCTTTTCGGCTCGCTAGCGCATTCGTCCGATCTTTCCGCGCAACCAGCCTGAGGCGATCTCGGCAAGCAGCACAAGGCCGATGATGACCAGCAGGATCGCAGCGACACGCTGGCTTTCGAGTTGCTGGGTGGTGCGCTTCAGGTACCAGCCCATGCCGCCGCCGCCGAAAAAGCCGACCACGGTCGCGGCACGGAACGCAACATCCCAGGTATAGATTGCGATGCCTGTGAACGCGACGCGCACCTGCGGCAGCACCGCATACTGGAAGACCTGCAACGGGCTGGCGCCCACGGAGCGAAGGGCATCCACCGGCCCCATATCGATGGCTTCCAACTCGTCGGCGAACAGCTTTCCGGCAAAGCCGATGCAAAACACGGTCAAGGCAAGTGTGCCAGCCAGCATGCCGAAGCCCAGAACGGTCACGAACAGGATCGTCCAGATCGTCTCGTGGATCGACCGACTTCCCATGATCGCGAACCGCCCGAAGGAGTAGGCGATCCGCCGGCCGATCGTGATGTTGCGGGCAGCAAGCCACGCTAGCGGAATCGAGCAGGCCACGCCCAGGAAGCCGCCCAGGAGAGACATTTCCAGCGTGCGGATCACCGACCGGATGAAGTCGGCGTCGGTGATGTAGCCCAGATCAGGTGGAAAATACCTAGTCGCCAGAATCTCCGCGAGGCGCGGAAAAGCTCCCAGCACGCGCGACAGGTCGATGTTTAGGAAGGCGATCGACCATCCCAGGAACGCGAGAAGGCAAAGGATCACGGAGAAGCGGATCGTCGCCTCCGGATGCCGGTAGCGCGACCAGGTCCTGCGGGGCGCGGCGCCGGTTTCGATGGTAAAAACGGTCATGGCGCCCTCCTCAGATCACCGCCTTGCGGGCGTAGTGCGAGACGACCTCGCCGATCGCGATCAAAACCAGCACGGCGAGCACGACCAGCGTCACGCCGCCATAGTTGAACATTGCCATCTGTCGGAAGAACACGAGACCAAGTCCGCCGGCGCCCACCAGCCCCATGATTGCGGAGCGGCGGATGTTGATGTCCCATTCGAAAATGATGGTCCCGATGATCACCGGCAGGATCTGCGGCACGATGCCGTAATACATCACCTGGAACTGGTTGCCTCCAACGGCACGGATCGCCTCGACTGGCTTCGGATCGATGTTCTCGATTGCCTCGGCGGTGATTTTCGAAATGAAGCCGATAGAACGCATTGCGACTGCGAGGATACCGGGAAGCGCTCCGAGCCCGACCGCACCGACAAATAGAAGCGCCCAGATGATCTCGTGGATCGAGCGCGACAACACCATCAAGAAGCGCCCAGCAGGGTAGAAGAAATACTTGCTCGGCGTCACGTTGGCTGCGCCGAACCAGGCAACCGGCAGCGAAAGCACGCAGCCGAGCAGCGTACCCAGCGTCGCCATCATCAGCGTTTCCATCGCTGGCACGATCAGGTGCGGAACCAGAGACCAGTCGATCCACAGGAACCGTTCCAGCGTGCCGCCGATACCGAGAGCGCCACCCATACGCGCCCAGTCGGTGTCGACCATGATGGTGTCCCAGAAGCACCAAGCCAGCACGGCCAGGCCGGCCGCCACGAGCAACCAGTTGTTGAGGCGGCGGCCGCGCTTGTGCGCGACCCACGCATCGAACCCGTGTTCGGAGGCAGTGGGCGCCGTGACGCTCATCACAGCACCTCCATCGCATAGATCTCGTCGAGATCCTGCTTGCGCATGCCCTTGGATGGTCCGTCGAACTTCTTATGCCCATCCTGCATGCCGATGATCCGGTTGCAGGTCTCCAACGCTAGCTGCACGTCGTGGATGTTGCAGAGCACCGGCACCTTGAACTCGTCCGCAAGCTCGCGGATCAGGCCCATGACGTCGCGGGAAATCTTGGGATCCAGCGCAGAGGTCGGCTCATCCAGCAGCAGGATTTCCGGCTTCTGCATCAGTGCCCGGGCAATGCCGACGCGTTGGCGCTGACCGCCCGAAAGTGCGTCGGCGCGCTTGTCGACATGATCCTGCAGCCCAACGCGCTCCAGAAGGTGCAGCGCCCTGTCGATGTCCTCGGCCGGAAACGCCTTGAAGAAGGAGCGGAATGCGCCGGTGTAGCCGAGCCGGCCGGAGAGCACGTTGTCCATCACCGACATGCGGTTCACCAGGTTGAACTCCTGGAAGATCATGCCGATCCGCCGCCGCAGGTGCCTGAGTTCGCCGGCGCGCAGGGCGCGGACGTTCTGGCCGAACAGAACGATGTCGCCATCGGTCGGCTCGACCAGCCGGTTGACGCAACGGATCAGCGTCGACTTCCCGGCCCCGCTCGGGCCGATGACGGCGCAGAAGTCGCTGCCGTCGACGGAGAAGTCGATACCCTTCAGGATCTGCGGTCCGCCGGCTGCGTAACTGACCTTTAGGTTGCGAACATCGAGCACGGGCACCTGGTCCTCCTCGTGTCCGGAAAGGCCGTGTCCCGCACGGCCCTCCACGATTCCGGCCTCGTGTCTCACTGGCCCTCGGCCTTCTTTTCTGCGTCCACCAGCTTGCGGATGATGTCGTAGTCCGAATCCTGCATGGCGACGAACTTGGTCGACTTGATGCCGTCGAAGAACGGCTTTGCGTCAGGATTCTCATGCAACGTCAGGAAAGCTTCCCGGATCGCGGCTTTGATGGGATCGCAGAGGTCCGTGCGATAGACCATCGGGTCCTGCGGGATGATGCCCGACTGCCAAAGGACGCGATAATCCTCGGGCGCCGCGAGGCCGCGATCGATGACGTTGTCGAGGCGGTGAGTCGCGACGAAAGCGTCGTCTACGCGGCCCTCCTTGACGGCCAGAGCCGACTGGTCGTGGCCCCCGGTATAGACCACCTTGGAGAAGTATTTCTCCAGTTCCGGTCCGGTACCGATCTGGTCTCCGAATACCATTCGCGGCATCAGGTTGCCCGACGTGCTGGCCGGATCGGCGAGACCGACGATCGTGCCCTTCAGTGACTCGATGCTGTCGAACTTCGAGTCGGATTTCACGACCAGCACGGCCCGATAGCCAGGCCCCTCCTCCTGGAAATGCCCCTTGATCTTCGTATAGGTCGCGAACACCTCCAGGTTGGGGTCCTTCTCCTTGGCAAGCACGTAGGAGTTCGGCCCATGCACGCCGATGTGCACCCAGCCGTTGACCATGCCCTCGATAACCGAGGCGTAGGAGGTGGGCATGAAGAACTCGACACTCTTGCCGGTCTTCTCTTTCAGGGCCGACAGGAGCGGCTTGTAGATGTCGAGTTCCTGTGTCGTCTCCTCGGTCGGAATGATCGAGAAGACAAGCTGGTCGGGGTCCTTGCATTCCTGCGCAAACGCAGCCGACGCATAGGCGACGATCGCACTGGCGGTAGCCATCGATGCGAATATACGGGTAGCAGGCTTCATGTAATTATCCTCCCTTTTGAGCGTAGATTCCGACGGAGAGGCCGCGCCAGGCAGCCACGCCGCAAAATTCCAGTCAGGCGACCGCCTTGCGGCCGCTGCCCTCCACATGCGCAACCGCAAGAAGGCTTTCCCGGCTGCCGATAAAATTCTGGCCGCGTTCCCCCTCGAACGCGGTGTCGATGAGCGTACGCCATTCCGCCTCGGCGATGCCGTATGTGCGGAAATCGGTCGAAATGCCGAGCTTGTCGAGCGTGGTCTCCAGGCGCTCGGCGGCACCGGCTGCATCCGTTCCAAAGATCGAACGCAAGCCCTCCTCGCAGATGCCCCCCTGACCGGCGACGCTGCGGATGATCATGGGCAGCGAGAATGAGCAGGCAATGCCATGCGGTACGCCATGCTTGAGCGTGATCGGATAGGAAAGCGAATGTGCGATCGCTGTCTTGGTGTTGGAGAACGCAAATCCGGCAAGCGTAGCCGCCCGCGCCATACGCTCGCGCAACTGAGCATTGCGCAGGTCTCCGGCAAGCGCTGGCAACGTGGAAAGGACGCCGCGGGCGGATGCGACCGCATGGGCCGCCGACACCGGATTGGCGTTTCGGTTCCAGAGGCTTTCAAGCGAATGCGAGAGCGCGTCGAGGCCGGTCTGGATCGTCAATTCGCGCGGTTTGCCGACCATAAGTTCCGGATCGACCAGGGCAACCTTGGGATAGAGCCCCGGATGCGCCAGCGAATATTTGCTGCCTGCGCCATTGTCCCAGACCGTGCCCCAGCACGTCACTTCGCTGCCGGTGCCAGCTGTGGTCGGCACGGCGATCAGCGGCCATGGGGAAAGCGTCTCGGCTGCGGCGCGCTTCTTCAGAAACGCGTCCATCACGGCGAAATCACCACGGGCGGCGGCGAAGACCTTGGCGGAATCGATCACCGACCCGCCCCCCAGAGCAACGACCACAGGCGTTGCTGAAAGCCCGGCGAACCGGGCGACCTGACCTTCGAGCAACGCAATGTCCGGGTTGGGAGCGATGTCGTCGACGACCAGCAGCGGTTTTCCTGCACTTTTTTCGAGCGTGGCGGCCAAGGTTTGGAAGTAGGGCTCGCCATAGGTAACGAGCACATAGGGGCGCCCGTCCAGCAGCGAACCAAGCTTTGAAAAGCTGCCCTGTCCGAATTGGACGTCAACCGGGTTGTGATAGGACCACACGGCGATTTCCTGCGTTGAATGTTCTTACATCGCAGACCGTGACCGACTTGCCGTCCATTGACTAATACAAATTTGCGGCCACTATCATTGACTGTGGCTATAGTATTTACCCATCTTCGATCCTTCCACGCGGTGGCCGAGCACCGCGGCTTCACCGCCGCCGCACAGGCGCTCAATATCAGCCAGCCCACCGTCACCACGCAGGTGAAGGAGTTGGAAGAGCGCTACGGCGTGGAACTGCTGGTGCGGCGCGGACGCCGCGTCGAGCTGACGGAGACCGGCGCGGCGCTGTTCGACATCAGCCGCAGGATCATGAAGCTGACCGAAGAGGCCGATGAGCTGCTGCTCAGCAGCGGCCACCTGACGATCGGTCAGTTGCGCGTCGCCGCTGTCGGCCCCTTCCACGCCACCGACATGATCGCCCGCTTTCTTGCCGCCTATCCGGCAATCAGGGTCAGCATGCTCCTGGGAAATTCAGACCAGACGTTGCAGCGCATCCTCGAGCTTGAAGCGGACGTCGCGATCCTGGCCCATGTGGTCGATGATCCGCGCGTGCATTCAGTGCCATTCAGCACCCACGAGGTCGTCGTCTTCGTCAACACCGATCATCCCTGGAACGCGCGCGACACTGTTTCGATCGCCGAACTGGCGGATCAACCCCTCATCTTGCGCGAGACCGGATCGACGACGCGGCGCGCACTTGAACACGCCGCAGAGACGGCAGGTGTCGAGATACGGCCGTTTCTGGAAATCGGATCGCGCGAGGGAATCTGGAAAGCCGTCGAGCGCGGGCTCGGGATCGGGGTCGTGGCGGATTTCGAATTCGTCGCGCATCCCCGACTTGCAACCGTCGCCATCTCCGACGCCACGATACGGACCGAATATCGGCTGGCCTGCCTCCAGGAGCGGCGCAATTCACCAAAAATCGCGGCCTTTATGGAAACCGTTCTTGCCGACCGGCACGCGGGTCGATAGCTCCAACCTATCATTCTATTGATACTATCGATTTGACCGATGGCTGCCCCGGCGCGACTCCTAGAGGCTCTGCGCCGGAGCCGCCTCGATGCATATTTCAATGATCCTTCTTCACCTTGCCGGCGCCGTCATGCTGCTGCTTGTCGCGGTCCATATGGTGAGGACCGGCATGGAACGCGCGCATGGCACGTCGCTTCGCCGCCTGCTCGGTCACGCGCGGCGCGGGCGCGTGCCGGCCGCCGCAGGAGGAGCGGTGATGGCGGTTCTGCTCCAGAGCTCCACGGCGGTGGCTATCCTCGCCTGCGGATTTGCCGCAAGCGGCGCGCTCCCTATCGCAACTGGCATAGCCCTGCTGCTCGGCGCCGACCTCGGCTCTGCGATCGTCGTCAGGGTGCTGTCGTTCGACCTCAACTGGCTGATCCCGGTATGTCTGCTCGCCGGCGGCATCCTGTTTCTCAAGACCCGTGGGCAGAAGACGCGCGAAACGGGACGTATGGTGCTTGGCATCGGATTCGTCCTGATGTCCCTGCAGCTCATCGCCACAGCCACCGGGCCACTGCGCGATGGGGGCATGTTGCCGACCGTCGCACGGTATCTTGCGGAGGATTACGTGTCGGCATTTCTGCTGGGCGCGGCATTTACATGGCTGATACATTCAAGCGTCGCATCGGTGCTCATGTTCGCCACCTTCGCAAGTCAGGGTCTGATGTCGGTCGAAGCGGCCGTCCCGATGGTGCTCGGTGCAAATCTCGGCGGTGGGCTGATCGCGTACTGGCTGTCGCGCGGCATGCCGGCGGAGGCTTCGCGTCTGCCGGTTGCCAATCTACTGTTTCGCCTGGCCGGCTCCGTGCTTGCTCTCGCCCTGATCGAAACGGCGCTTCCGCCTTTCGAATTCCTCGGCGCGAATGCCGGCGCGGCTCTCGTAAACCTGCATCTCGCCTTCAATGCCGCGTTGGTCGTGTTCTGCCTGCCGTTCGTAGGGCTGATGGAGCGCATGCTTGCGAATTTGATATCGGCCGCGTCTGCAAAGCCGGCCGACCAAGATCCCCTGCGTCGGCGCATCAGCGCACTCGATCGCGCGGTCATCGGCACGCCACGGCTTGCGCTCGCGAGCGCCACGCGGGAACTGCTGCGCATGGGCGAATTGGTGGAAGTGATGGTCCGGCCGGTCATGGACGTTTTCAATGGTGGCGACAGGGACGACATCCTCCGCATCCAGGGCGTCGATGCGGAGGTCAACCAGGCGCACAGCGACATCAAGCTCTATCTCGCCGAGGTCAATCGAGGCGAAATGACGAGCGAAGAGGCTCAGCGCAGCATTGAGTTGACGGATTTCGCCATCAATCTCGAACACGCCGGCGACATCGTCGCAAAGAACCTGCTGCCGCTTGCCCTGGAACGCGCGCAGAAGCGATTTCGTTTCTCCGACGAAGGCTGGGGCGAACTGCAGGACCTGCACCAACAGTTGCTGGAGAACATGCATCTCGCACTGAACGTGTTGGTTTCCCAGGATTTGCCTTCCGCGCGCCAACTCGTCATTGAAAAGGAGAGGATGCGCAAACTTGCCCGCGCCAGCCATGACCGCCATCTCAAGCGGCTGCAGACGGGGACGGTCGAAAGCATCGAGACGAGCAGCATGCACTTGGAGATCGCGCGTGCGCTCAAGGAACTCAACTCGCTGCTGGCAACCGTCGCCTATCCGATCCTAAAACGCAGCGGCGACCTGCTGGAAAGCAGGCTGGTGCAGCCTTCCCACTCCTAGGTTGCCTGCGCGGGTACCGCTGTTCAGTTCTCGACCGCAACCTGCTCGGCGATCTTCCAGAAGGCGCGGACCAGCTTGCCGCCCGAGCGTTCGCGCAGGCAGATGAGCGCCTCATCCATCATGACTTCCGGCGCGTCGATCCTCAGTGGCGACAGGCCGCTATGCAGTCCAAACTCGGCAGCCGAAACGAAACCGACGCCCGCCCCCGACGCGACGATCTCGCGCACGGCCTCGCGACCTTCCGCCTCGATCGTCGCTTTAAGAGTTACACCATGGTCTTGCGCCATGGCCTCCAGCTTGTGCCGGGTCTTAGACCCGCGCTCGCGCATGATCAGGGAATGGCCGACCAGTTCCTCGAGAGTAACGGACTGACGCCCGGCCAGTGCATGCGAACCGGCGACAAACGCAATGATAGGCGTGGAGTTGAGATGCAAGATCTCGAACTCCCTGCCCTGTGGAATTTCGCCGAGAATGCCGAGGTCGGCCTCATAGGCAAACAGGCTTGAGATCACCGTTTCCGTGTTGCCGGACCGGACGCTGATCTGGATGCCGGGATAGGCCTCACGGAAGCGTCCCAGCACATGCAGCATGTGGTGGGCCGCATCGGCGACTATTCGCAGGACGCCCGACCGGAGCGCTTTCGATTCCGAAAGTAGGTCTAGCGCCTGCTGTTCAGTATCGAACATGCGGTGCGTGATATCCAGAAGCTGCTGCCCCTGCTGCGTCAGCGAAACCTGTTTCTTGTGCCGGTTGAAAAGCAGAACGTCGTACTCTTCCTCCAGCTTGCGGACCTGGTCGGAGATCGCGGGCTGGGTGAGGAAAAGTGCCTCGGCCGCCCGTGAAAATCCTCCGCAGATCGCCACGTAGTGAAATGCTCTGAGCTGAACGTAACGCATTCATTTTTCCCGAATGCCGGCTGACCGACCGACCGACGACCTATCGCCACAACTTATTGATGAATACAAAATAACGATTTGGCAAATAGAAAAGCTCAGCGCATGGTGTGGCCGCGTTCACCGGAGTTGCACACAATGGCGCCAGAATTCTCGAAAAATCCCCCCTTCGAAGCGCCCGCGCTGGGCGAGCCCTACCTGCTGACGCCAGGCCCCCTCACGACCGCTTATTCGGTCAAGCAGGCGATGCTGAAGGACTGGGGCTCGTGGGATGCTGACTTCCGCGCGATGACCGCGGATCTGCGCCGCCGTCTGCTCGATCTGATCGGCGACGAGAAGGGAGCATACGACTGCGTCCCGATGCAGGGCTCGGGATCGTTCTGCGTCGAAGCGATGTTGGGGTCGTTCGTGCCGAAGGACGGAAAGGTCCTCGTCTTGGCGAACGGCGCGTATGGGCTTCGGGCGGCCCAGACGATGGACTATCTCGGCCGCGCTCACACGCTGATCGACAAAGGCGACTATCTGCCGCCGCGAGGCGACGAGGTCGCCGCTGCGCTCGACGCCGATCCGGCGATCACCCATGTCATCGCCATCCATTGCGAGACCAGTTCCGGAATTCTGAATCCACTCGCAGAGATTTCCGATGCCGTGCATTCCCGGGGCCGCAAGTTGCTCGTCGATTCGATGAGTGCCTTCGGGGCCGTGCCGCTCGAGGTAAGCCGCATACCCTACGAAGCGATGGTGTCGTCAGCCAACAAGTGCATCGAGGGCGTACCCGGCTTTGGCTTCGTCATCGCAAGGAAGACGGCGTTGGAAGCGGCAAAGGGCAACAGCCATTCACTGTCGCTCGACGTCCACGCCCAGTGGACAACTATGGAGAAGACGGGCCAGTGGCGGTTCACGCCGCCCACACACGTCGTTGCCGCCTTCATCGAGGCGCTGAAGATGCACGAAGCAGAGGGCGGGGTCGCGGCGCGCGGCGCCCGCTATACGCGGAACCGCGACGTCATGGTTGCCGGCATGAAAGAACTCGGCTTCGAGACGCTGCTGTCGGACCACTGGCTGTCGCCGATCATCGTCACATTCTTCTGCCCCGCCGATCCGAACTTCGTTTTTTCGAAGTTCTATGAGCTGATGAAGGAGAAGGGGTTCATCATCTATCCCGGTAAGCTGACGGTGGTGGACTCGTTCCGCGTCGGCTGCATCGGGCGGATGGACGAACATGTAATGCGCCGTGTCGTCGAGGCGGCCGGGCTGTCGCTCGCGGAGATGGGCGTGACCAGCGCCGCCCCACCGAGCGCCGCGCTCGATGAACGGTCGAAGTTGGCTGCTTGAGGCGAACGACAAACCATAGAACGCGTCAATCAAACCAATTCAGAATTGCGATTGGGCAAATGGATTGGAATGCGCGACACAGGCACCGACCTGTCAGATTTGAGGAAATGCCATGAACCAGATGTCTCCTGTCTCCGTTTCAGCCAACGGCCGATCCTACGCTTGGCCTCGTGTGCCCGCGATCGCCATCTGCCTGGACGGCTGCGAGCCGGCCTATCTGGACGAAGCCATTGCGGCCGGGTTGATGCCCACACTCAAGCGCATCCGCGAGAACGGCACGGTCCGCACCGCACACTCGGTGATCCCGAGCTTCACCAACCCCAACAATCTGTCGATCGCCACGGGACGCCCGCCTTCAGTGCACGGCATCTGCGGCAACTACCTCTACAACCCGGAAACCGGGGAAGAGGTTATGATGAACGACCCGAAGTTCCTGCGCGCGCCGACTGTCTTCAAGGCGTTCTACGACGCCGGCGCCAAAGTCGCCGTCGTCACCGCCAAGGACAAATTGCGCGCCCTGCTCGGCCACGGCCTAGCCTATGACGACAACCGTGCGATCTGCTTCTCTTCGGAGAAGTCGGACACCACCACCAAGGCTGCCAACGGCATCGACAACGCCTCCGCCTGGCTCGGCCGACCGGTTCCCGAAGTCTATTCGGCCGAACTGTCGGAGTTCGTCTTCGCCGCCGGCGTCAAGCTTCTCACGGAGTTCAAGCCGGACGTGATGTATCTGACCACGACGGACTACGTGCAGCACAAGTATGCGCCGGGCGTGAAGCAGGCGAACGATTTCTACGAGATGTTCGACAAGTATCTCGCAGAGCTCGACGCTCTGGGAGCCGCCATCGTCGTTACAGCCGACCACGGCATGAAGCCCAAGCACCACGCCGACGGCTCGCCCTCGGTAATCTACGTCCAGGATTTGCTCGACGAGTGGGTCGGCAAGGATGCGGCGCGCGTCATCCTGCCGATTACCGATCCCTATGTGGTTCATCATGGCGCGCTCGGCTCGTTCGCAACGGCCTATCTGCCGGCAGGCGCCGACAGGTCAGCCATCATCACTCGTCTGGCTGCGATCGACGGCATCACCGTCGTGCTCGGCCGCGAGGAGGCTTGCGCGCGCTACGAGTTGCCAGAGGATCGCATTGGAGACATCGTGATGGTCTCGGGCGAAAACGTCACCGTGGGGACGTCCGAGCACCGGCACAATCTCGCGGCCCTCGATGAGCCGCTACGCTCGCATGGCGGCCTGACCGAGCAGGCGGTGCCCTTCATCGTCAACCGTGTCCTGCCGGACATGCCGGACGCGCCGACGCTCCGCAACTTCGACGCCTTCTACTATGTGGCCATGGCCGCGGCGCAGCAGAAGTGAGGGACACGACCATGACCAAGGCGCAACCCACCATCACTGTTCGCCACGAGCCTATGCGCATCGCCGGCGAAAGGGTCGATGCCGACGGCGTCGTCGAGGTTCGATATCCGTGGGACGACACCGTGGTTGGCACCGTGCCGGCGGGCGGCGCCGAGCACGCCCGCCGGGCCTTCGAAATCGCGGCAGCCTACCAGCCGAAGCTCACCCGCTATGAGCGCCAACGCATCCTTTTGCGCACAGCCGAGCTTCTGAACGGGCGCAAGGACGAAATTTCGGATCTCGTCACGCTCGAGTTGGGAATCTCCAAGCAGGATTCGCTCTATGAGGTCGGCCGCGCCTTTGACGTCTTCACGCTCGCCGGGCAACTGGCGATCCACGATGACGGTCAGGTCTTTTCCTGCGACCTGACCCCTCACGGCAAGGCGCGCAAGATTTTTACCGTACGCGAGCCGCTCAACGCCATCTCCGCGATCACCCCGTTCAACCATCCGCTGAACATGGTCTCGCACAAGGTCGCGCCGGCGATCGCCACCAACAACTGTGTCGTCGTCAAGCCAACGGAGCTGACGCCGATGACCGCGCTGGTGCTGGCCGACATCCTGTACGAGGCCGGCCTGCCGCCTGAAATGCTCTCCGTCGTAACCGGCTGGCCGGCCGACATCGGCGACGAGATGATCACCAATCCCAACATCGACCTGATCACCTTCACGGGCGGCGTACCCGTCGGCAAGATGATCGCGTCGAAGGCCGGCTACAAGCGGCAGGTGCTCGAACTCGGCGGCAACGATCCGTTCATCGTGCTCAACGACCTGTCCGACGACGATCTGGCCAAAGCCGCCGATCTTGCGGTAGCAGGCGCCACCAAGAACTCCGGCCAGCGTTGCACGGCCGTCAAGCGCATCCTCGTCCAGGAACAGGTGGCCGACCGCTTCGTACCCATGGTGCTTGAGCGGGCTAGGAAGATCGTCTTCGGCGATCCGATGGATCCGGCAACGCAGCTCGGCACAGTGGTGCACGAGAAGGCTGCCGCGCTGTTTGAAAGCCGGGTCGAGAAAGCTGCCGAGGCTGGTGCGGATGTCCTCTATCATCCGGGTCGCAGCGGGGCCCTCCTCCCGCCGATCGTCGTCGACCGCGTCCCGCACGAATCCGAACTGGTGATGGAGGAGACCTTCGGCCCGATCGTGCCAATCATTCGTGCGCCGGATGACGACGACGCGCTCATAGCGCTCTCCAACTCGACCGCCTTCGGGCTTTCTTCGGGCGTCTGCACCAACGACTACCGTCGCATGCAGAAATACATTGCGGGCCTGAAGGTCGGCACGGTCAACATCTGGGAAGTTCCCGGCTACCGCATCGAGATGAGCCCCTTCGGTGGAATCAAGGATTCGGGCAACGGCTACAAGGAGGGCGTGATCGAAGCGATGAAGTCGTTCACCAACGTCAAGACCTTCTCGCTGCCCTGGTAGAACCTGCATGACATACGATCTAGCCGTCGTCGGCGCGGGCATCGTCGGACTGGCTCATGCCCTAGCGGCAGCCAAGCGTGGCCTGAGCGTGGTGGTCATCGACCGCGATGCGCAGGCCAACGGTGCGTCGATCCGGAATTTTGGCCTCGTCGTTGTGGCCGCCGAAGAGCCCGGCCGCCAGCGGAAACTTGCCGAACGTTCGCGGGAGGTTTGGCTCGAGATCGCCGGTCCGGCCGGCATCCAAATCCTGCACCAGGGGCTGCTCGCCGTAGCGCAGCGACCGGAAGCGCTGACGCTGCTCGAGGCGTTTGCAGCCATGGACAGCAGCGCCGGCTGCACCCTGCTCTCCCCCGGCGAACTCGGCCGCAGACAGCCCGGCCTCAACCTCGAGAACCTACGCGGCGGCCTTCTGAGCCCGGCGGAAATCCGCGTTGAATCGCGTGAAGCTATCCCCAGGATAGCGTCCTATCTCGAGGCTGAACTGAAGGTGGATTTCCGCTTCGCAACGACCGTCAACGGCGTCTGTCCGCCCGTCGTCGATACCAGCGGCGGCCCGGTGCGCGCCGCGAAGACCGTGGTCTGCCCGGGCGACGATTTGACAGGGCTCTTTCCTGGCTTCATCGCCCGTCACGACGTACAGCGCTGCAAACTGCAGATGCTGCGCCTTGCAGCCAATGGTCTTCGCCTCGGCTCGGCCGTGGTCTCCGATCTGAGCCTTATCCGCTACCCCGGCTACGCATCGCTCCCAGAAGCCTCGTCCCTGCGCGCGCGGCTCGAAGGCGACAGCGCCGAAGCCCTGCGCAACGGCGTGCACATGATCGCGGTGCAGAGCGCCGACGGTTCGCTCGTCGTCGGCGATTCCCATCACTACGGGCAAACGCCTGATCCCTTCGGATCGGAAGCTGTCGACGCATTGATCCTGCAAGAGTTCGGTGCGGTCTTTGCAACGGCGCCGACAGTTGCGGCGCGCTGGACCGGAACCTACGCGTCCGCGCCGGAACGCGCGCATTTCCTCGAGCGGCCCGGCGACGATATCCGCCTCGTCATGATCACCAGCGGCACCGGCGCGAGCACGGCTTTCGCCATTGGCGAGGAAACCATAACCGAGCTATTCAACTGATGCCTCTGGCAACATGACCGGCCAGGCGTCAGGCCGAGCGGGGAGAGACGCGGCGATGACCATTGTCCACACGGAAGGCGAGTCCAACCGTGCTCCAGCTCGGCAGGAGTGGAACGCGCGCCAGCATCACGCGCCGACCCACGAGCTTCTCCGGCGCGACGCCGACGCCTTCCTGCACCAGAGCCTGTCCAGCCCTTGCGTATCGACGATCGCGAAGGCCGAAGGAATATGGATAGAGGACCTGGCGGGCAGGCGATACATGGATTTCCATGGCAACAGCGTCCATCATATCGGCTATGCCCACCCGCGGCTTGTCGCTGCCATAAAACAGCAGCTTGATGATCTCAGTTTCGCACCGCGCCGCTTCGCCTGCGAACCCGCGGTCGAGTTGGCCGAGAAGCTGGCGCGGCTGGCGCCGGCCGACCTCTCGAAAGTGCTGTTCACCACTGGTGGTTCGGATGCGATCGAAGTCGCGTTGAAGGTGGCGCGCGCCGCCACCGGACGCTTCAAGACGCTGTCTTTCTGGGATGCCTTCCACGGCGCGGGCTTCGGCGCGGCCAGCGTCGGCGGCGAGGCGACGTTCCGCTCGCAGATTGCCGGTCCGCTTGTCACCGGCGCCGAACACGTCGCGCCGTGGGCGAGTCGGAACTGCGCCTACGGGCACGACAGCCTCGAAGCTTCCGCCCGTGCGTGCGCGAACATGATCTCCTTCGTGCTTGGGCGCGAGGGAGATTTCGCCGCCGTCGTTGCCGAACCTATGCGCGCCACCCCCCTGGTTCCGGCGCCCGGATTCTGGAAAGCCGTGCGAGAAGCCTGCGACCGGCACGGCACTCTGCTCATCTTCGACGAAATCCCGACCGGCCTCGGCAAGACCGGCAAGTTCTTCTCGCACGAGCATGACGGCGTCGTTCCCGACTTACTCGTTCTGGGCAAGTCGCTGGGCGGCGGTATCCTGCCTATCGCTTCGGTCGTCGCAAGGCGCGACCTTGACGTCGCCGGCGACTACGCGATCGGTCACTACACCCACGAGAAGAACCCGGTGACGGCGCGCGCGGCGCTGACCACGATCGGCATCATCGAGGACGAAGGCCTCGTCGAGCGGGCGGCCGAACTCGGCGGCTATGCCATGGCAAGGCTTTCACAGACGATGGCACGCAGCCCGCATTTCGGCGAGGTGCGCGGCCGTGGCCTGATGATGGGTGTCGAGCTTGTGACCGACATCGACAGCTATGCTCCTGCCCGCGAGTTGGCGGAGCGTGTCTACTATCGCTGCCTCGAGGAAGGTCTGAGCTTCAAGATCAGTGCGGGCAATGTGCTGACACTGTCGCCTCCGCTCGTGATCGAACGTCAGGACCTCGACCGTGCGCTGGCCATCGTCGAGCGCGCAGTCATGGCCGGCTGAATGCTTCCTGCGCCACGACATGTATCGCCATGAGCGATAGTGTCATCGATTAAATAGATTTTACTTATCCAGGTCCGTTCCCCAACATTCTGGTCATGGACGTCTTGAAGCCGGCGGTACCGGCCTGCCGCAGAGCAGCAAGCGTCCCCTTGCATCCGCTTCAGGTGCCAAAAATGGGGAACACAATCATGACAACATATCGCGCAGCCGCACTTGCCGCTTTCGCGACGGCCCTATCCGCATCGGCGGCCTTCGCCGAGACCCAGTTGACTGTCTATACCTCGATCGAGGCTGTTGACCTCGACCGCTACAAGCAGACTTTCGAAGCCGCCAATCCCGACATCAAGATCAACTGGGTTCGTGACTCGACCGGCGTCATGACCGCCAAGCTGCTGGCGGAGAAGGACAACCCGCAGGCCGATGTTGTGTGGGGCGTGGCGGCAACATCGCTTCTCCTGCTGAAGAGCGAAGGCATGCTCGAGCCTTACGCGCCGGCCGGCGTCGAAAAGCTCGATCCGAAATTCGTGGACTCGTCCACCCCGCCGAGCTGGGTCGGCATGGACGCCTATGTGGCTGCGCTCTGCTACAACACCATCGAGGCGGAGAAGGTCGGCCTCACCCCGCCCAAGTCGTGGAAGGACCTGACCAAGCCCGAGTACAAGGGCCATGTCGTGATGCCGAACCCGAACTCGTCGGGCACAGGCTTCCTGGACGTTTCCGCCTGGATCCAGATGTTCGGCGAGAAAGACGCCTGGGCATTCATGGACGGCCTGCACGAGAACATCGCCGCCTACACGCACTCCGGTTCCAAGCCCTGCAAGATAGCTGCGGCGGGCGAGACGGTAATCGGCGTGTCGTTCGAGTTCCCAGGTGCCAACGCCAAGAAGGCAGGCGCACCGATCGACATCATCTTCCCCGAGGAAGGTTCCGGCTGGGAGGCGGAAGCAACCGCCATCATCGCCGGAACGGCCAATCTCGAAGCCGCCCAGAAACTGGTCGACTGGTCCATCACCAAGGAAGCCAACGAGATGTACAATGTCGGCTACGCGGTCGTCGCCTATCCAGGCATCGCCAAGCCTGTCGAGCATCTGCCCGAGGACATTCCCTCCAGGATGATCAAGAACGACTTCGAATGGGCTGCCAACAACCGCAAGGCCATTCTGGCCGAATGGCAGAAGCGCTACGACGCAAAGTCCGAACCGAAGGGTTAGCCTCTTGAGGACGAGGCCGGGCGGAGCGATGATCGCGCCCGGCCTTTTCACACCACAGAAGAGGTCGTCCGATGAAACACGAGACCATTCCGGGCGCGACACGCGCTGCGGCAAACTCGCGGCTGTCGGCGGAAGGGACCAAGCCCGTGAAGCCCCCCTACCTGCAGATCGAGAACGTCTGGAAGACTTTTGGCGACTTTGCCGCGCTCAAGGGTATCTCACTGTCAATCTCGGAAGGCGAGTTCGTTTGCTTCCTCGGCCCTTCCGGATGCGGCAAGACAACGCTGCTGCGCGCCGTGGCCGGTCTCGATCTCCAGACCCGCGGTTCCATCAGCCAGGGCGGCAAGGACATTTCGGTCCTGCCGCCGTCGCAGCGCGACTACGGTATCGTGTTCCAGTCCTACGCGCTCTTTCCGAACCTGACGATCGAAAAGAACATTGCCTTCGGCCTTGAGAACACGCGTCGATCCAAGGTCGAGATCACGCAGCGGGTGGCCGAACTTCTGGACCTTGTCGGCCTTGCGAGTCAGGCAAAGAAGTACCCCGCGCAGCTTTCCGGGGGACAGCAGCAGCGCATCGCCCTGGCGCGCGCTATGGCCATCTCTCCGGGTCTCCTGCTGCTTGACGAACCGCTTTCGGCGCTCGACGCGAAGGTGCGCGTCCATCTGCGCCATGAGATCAAGAACCTGCAGCGCAAGTTGGGCGTGACCACCATCATGGTCACTCACGATCAGGAAGAGGCTCTCGCGATGGCCGACCGGATCGTGGTGATGAACCATGGCGTGATCGAGCAGGTCGGAACGCCGACCGAGGTCTATCGTGAACCGACGAGCCTGTTCGTCGCCGACTTCATCGGCGAGACCAACCAGTTTCCGGCCACGGTGCTGGACGACGGCAAAGTAGCGCTGACCGGCACCGAACTCGCCTGCGCGCCGCATGGCTGTGCTGTCGGTCAGCCGGCTACCGCGGTGATCCGTCCGGTCGACGTAATTCCCCATGGGCACGGCGCCCGTTCGCCGGCAGCGCCCGATGCGATCGCCACTCCCGACAACCTGATTGACGTAGATGTGCGAGAAATGGAGTTCCTCGGCGGCTTCTGGCGCACCCGCCTCGCCTCGCCGCGCTTCGGCGACAGCCTGCTCGTCGCCGATTTTTCGGTCAACGCCGTGCGCCGGCTCGACATCGTCAAGGGCAGCGCCATGAGCGTGGAGCTTCCGCGCGACCGGGTGCTCGTCTTTCCTCGGAGAGCTGCCTGACATGACCGCCGCAACGCTGGAAATCCCCAAGGGCCGCGCGTTGCGGGCCAAGGTCTCCGGTGACGACCTCGCCAAGCGCGGCTTGATGGTTGTCATATCGCTCTACCTCCTGATGGCGCTGGCAGCGCCGCTCTATGTCCTGCTTTCGAAATCCGTCTCGACATACAGATTCGACCTGACGGCGTTTGAACTGCAGCGCAGCGACGAGCGAGCCGCGAATTGGAGCGAGCCAAAGACCGTCGCAATGCTCAATGACGAGGTCGGGGGCGCGATCGCGCCGGACAGGTTGGACACCCCCGGCTCGGACGGTCGTCTGTCGCTGACCGCGCTTTATCCCGATTTCAGCTTCCGCAGTCCGGTCATGTATCGCATCCGCGGTACAAGCGACGATGCGGCCTATCTCGTCGGCTCGGAACTGCATCGGGGGACAGATTGGCTCGAGCTGGATTCAAACACATTCCGTCGCGTGGTGATCCGCCCCTCGGCGTCGTTTGGGCTCGGCAACTTCATCGCATACTTTTCAACGCCGGCGCTTGCGCAATCGATCGCCAATTCGGTGCTGATGGGTGTCGTCAGCACCGTGCTGGTCATCGGCATTGCGTTCGGCCTGGCCTATGCGCTCAACCGGAGCTGCATGCCGTTCAAGGGCTTCTTCAGGCTGATCACGACGATTCCCATTCTCGTGCCGTCGCTGTTGCCGGGTATCGCGCTGGTCTACCTCTTCGGCAATCAGGGCCTGTTGAAGGGCCTCATGATGGGGCACTCCATCTACGGCCCGATCGGAATCGTCATAGGGTCGGTGTTCTTCACCCTGCCCCACGCCCTGCTCATCATCTCGACCGCGCTGTCGGTCGCCGACCAGCGCCACTACGAAGCGGCGCAATCATTGAGGTCGAGCCCATGGCGTACCTTCTGGACAGTAACCGTGCCCGGCGCGCGCTACGGCATCATCTCGGCAGCCTTCGTGGTGTTCACCCTCGTCATCACGGATTTCGGACTGCCGAAGGTGATCGGCGGCCAGTACAACGTGCTTGCGGTAGACATCTACAAGCAGGTCATCGGCCAGCAGAATTTTGAAATGGGCGCGGTGGTGGCCGTCCTTCTGCTTGTACCGGCCGTCGCCGCCTTCTTCGTTGACAGCGCCATCCGCAAGCGCCAGGTTGCGTTGCTGTCGGCGCGCTCGGTGCCCTATCGGCCGAAACCCGAGCGTGGCTTTGACACTGTCTGCTTCGCCTATTGCTCCGCCGTGGCCCTGTTCATCCTGACGATGATCGGCGTCTGCCAGTTGGCGGCAACCGTGAAATTCTGGCCCTACGACCTCACTCCCAGCTTCAACAACTTCCGTTTCGACCTGATGGATGGTGGCGGCTGGGGTGCCTACTACAACTCGATCGTGATGGCGCTGCTAACCGCGACTTTCGGCACGGTCGTCGTCTTTGTCGGAGCCTATATGGTGGAAAAGACCGACGGTTTTGCGGCCGGGCGCACCCTTTTCCAGTTCCTTGCCATGCTGCCGATGGCGGTGCCAGGTATGGTCCTCGGCCTCTCCTACATCTTCTTCTTCAACAATCCGGCCAACCCGCTCAACCCGATCTACGGCACGATGGCGATCCTGGTGATCTCCACCGTCACCCACTTCTACACGGTCTCGCACCTTACGGCCCTCACGGCGCTTAACCAGATGGACCGCGAGTTCGAGCCGGTCGCCGCTTCGCTCAAGCAGCCGTTCCACCGCCTGTTCTTCCGGGTAACCGTGCCGGTTTCGCTACCCGCCATCCTCGACATCTCGATCTACCTGTTCGTCAATGCGATGACGACCGTCTCGGCAGTGGTGTTTCTCTATTCGACGCAGACCCAGTTGGCCTCCGTGGCCGTACTCAACATGGACGATGCGGGAGACATCGCGCCGGCGGCGGCAATGGGTATGATGATCTTCTACACCAACGTCGCCGCGCGCCTGCTGCATGGTTTCGGCTCATGGTTCCTCCTGAGGCGTTCCCAAGCTTGGCGGGTCAGGTAGCATCGCTGCCGGCAACAGGAAGGGAATAGCCGCTCCGGCGGTCGCACCCTGCCGCCAACGGCGGGAATGCCATGAAGACCGATTGGAGGTAGATAACCCTACGCTGCGCAAGCCTCAAAGTAGCTTGCTCGACTGTGCCGGCTACGGCCTCTATCGGCACATGGGATCAACGCGATGCTGGGATATCGGGACTAAGCCGGGTGGCCTCGACCTCAAGCTCCTTCTGCCGCTTCACCTGGTCGCACTTCAATCCGCTAGACTCCTCACGCCAGCGGATCCACCCCAACGACTCAAGCCTGCTGACCTGCAGGCGATCTTGACTTCGTCATGTTCCCGGGTCGCGCCCAATGTCGAGCGCGCCATGCGTCGGCCAATGAGGAACCGGCAGCGCCATGATGGCGTATCGCCCTCGGTCGGCAGGCCTCGGCAGCGCGGCTACCGTGCGAACATGCGATCCAGGCCGTCGAAGGCCTTGGCGATGGTTTCGAGCGCGAAAGGATCGTAGGCAGGCGCCGCCTGATCGGCGGTCAGGGTATCCGGGGTCCACAGCCACCACCGAAATTTGGGTAACAAACAGTGTAACAATCGACTTTCGGACTCCCTTGTTTCCTTGCATCCCAAGCGAGATTCGAGTCCTGTTCAGGGAGCCACTTTCACCACCAGCAAGTTCTGTCGCCGCAGACGCGCCCGGCTGCGTTTCCAATCCGCCTGAAACCGCTTCGCATTCATTGCGCTCAGCGCGTGATCGAGCGTCGTCGTCGACCGCAGGCGTGGCCGCCAGCAGAGACGCTCGCCGCCGTCGACGCCCAGCCCCTGCCCTACGCGCTTGCCGCGAACTCGATCCGGTTCCTGCCGTTCTGCTTGGCGCGATAGAGCGCCGCGTCTGCCTCGGACAGCAGGCTATCGACGCAGCCGGCGCAGCCGTCGTCGCTGAAGGCGAGGCCGATGCTCGCGGTGACGGAAATCGTCCGGCCGTTGGCAAGCGTCACCGGCCGTTCGCCGACCGCATCGAGGATGCGCTCGCCAATGGCGACAGCTTCCGCCCTCGATCCTGGCGCATCGAGCAGGATCGCGAACTCCTCGCCGCCCATGCGTGCCAACAGGTCGCCGTTGCGCAGGCAGTTTCTGACCCGGCCCACGAAAGACACCAGGACCTCGTCGCCCGTGGCATGGCCGAAGCTGTCGTTGATCGCCTTGAACCTGTCGATGTCGATCATCATGATCGACCGCGACGCATTTGCGGCCTGGAACGCCCGCTCCGCGGCTTCCCTGAACGCGCTGCGGTTGGCGGCGCCAGTCAGGGTGTCGTGGCTGGCCCTGTGCCGCAGTTCGGCGAGCAGTTCGTTGCGGCCGTGCATGATGCTCGCCAGCATGATCGGCGCCATTGAAACCAGCGCGATGGCGATGCGCACGGAGACAAGCGCCTTTTCATCGTAGGGCTCGATGAAATGAGGATAGAGGCCGGCGCCGGTCGCGATCAGCGTCCAGCATCCGAAGATCGCCGTCAGCAATGTCGTGCGAAACACCGAATAGGTCAGCCCGCACCAGAGCAGCGCCGGCACCGGATAGGCGATCGCGCCCGGTCCCCCGCCCAGGACGGCGACGAGGCAGGACGCAAAAACGGCAAGCGCCGGCGCAGCATTTGGCCAGCGCCGGCTTTCGACCGCCCGCTCGGGGCCCGTCCCGCCGTCCCCTGCTTTCGGCAGCGCGAGGATGAGGGGCAGGAACGTCACGTAGTTGACCAGTTCGGTTGCAAACCAGAACGACCACCCTTCAAACGCGCCGCCAGCAAAAAGGAGCGGATTCGCAAGGGCGCCGACAAGACCGGCCGCGGCTCCGGCAATGGCAGAAGCGAACAAGAGATGGAACATCGCCGTCGAATGGCGCAGGCTGACGACTTCCTCGGACACGCGACGCAGCACAAGGTAGCCGGCCGCAACGCCCACCAGGTTGGCTGCGTTGAGGACGATGGCCTTCTGCAGGCTCGACCCGGTGATCAGGTCCGCGACGAGATAGGCTGCCGCGGCGGCGGCCCAGCCGAAAAGCCCCGCCGACTTCGGAAAGCGGATCAGCAGTCCGAGCATGACGGCGTTGGCCGGCCACAGCGCGGCCAGGAACCCCACAGGCCGCGTCAGAATGCCGAACAGGCACGCCGCGAGCACGATGGCTCCGAGAATGACAGGCGCCCCCCGTGGCGAGCGAAACCAACCGCTATTCACATGTGCAAACGGGATCGAAATCCTGACGTCCGAAATACCGCCCTCCACCCAAGTCCACGTCCCAGCAACCCAGCTATAGCGCGGGACGCACCGATTCGCACTTCCAGGCGGTGCGACCGACCCGATGGACTTGGTTCGCCTGTCCGGTCGCTTTCGCGAAAGCGCGTGTCGATCCGGAGGGCGGTGATGGTTCCTAGAGCACGAGCAGCGTTGCGAGGCCCAGCATCAGACCCATGCCCGCGATGTCGGTGCCGGTCGTGAGGAAGATGCTCGACGCCGTGCAGGGATCCGCGCCGAGCCGGCGCAGCGTCAGCGGAACCAGCACGCCGAACAGCCCCGACGCCATGCACGCTCCGATCATCGCGAGCAGGATGACGAAACCGAGCGTCACCGCCTCCTGTGCGCTTCCGCCGGCAGTCCAGTACATGGCCAGTCCTGCAACGACGCCGGTCAGCGCACCATTCATCGCCCCAAGCGCGAGTTCCTTCGTGATCAACTTGCCGACGGAATGATGGTTGAGGTCGCCGAGCGTGATGCCACGTAGGGTGATCGCCAGCGCCTGGCATCCGGTGTTGCCGCTCTGTCCCGCGAGGATCGGCAGGAAGGCGGCCAGCGCGACGATCTGGCTGATCGTCCCCTCGAACAGGCTGACGACGAAGCCGGCGGCGAACGCTGTCAGGAGGTTCACCTGCAGCCAGGGATGGCGCATCTTGAAGGCAGTCCAGATGCCGGTATAGAGCCGCTCCTCCTTGGCCACGCCGACCATCTGGCCGGACTGCGCGCTGATTTCGATCGCCTGCCGCTCGAACAGCCGCCAGCCGCGCACGATGCCGATCACGCGCCGGTCGGCGTCGACCACGGGATAGACCGGATAGTGACGGTGGATGGCCGCCTTGTCGGCGACGGCCAGTTCCATGTCCGGCCGCAGCGCGAAGGGTTCGGGAAGCATCACGTCGCCCAGCGTCTCTTCGGCGTCTGCCAGGAGCAGGTCGCGGATGACCGTCAGGCCAACCAGCCGTTCTTCGGCATCGGTGACGTAGAGGTACGTGATCTGCCGGGGCGTCTCGTGATTGCGCAGGTAGGCGATCGCCTCAACCACAGTCATCGTCTGCGGCAGCACGGCCAGCGCGGGCTCCATGATCTCGCCGACCGTGTTCTCGACGATATCGCTCAGCGCCTCCGACGCCTGGGACCGCAGTTCCGGTGGCAGGTAGGCCTTGATGTGGTTGGCCAGGACCAGTGGCAGTTCGGCCAGCACCTCGGCGATGCGTTCCGGTGATTCCTTGGCCAGCATATCGGCGGCGTCCATGGGGACGCGCGCCCGCAAGGCGCGGACCAGCGCCGCGAGGTCTTCGTCATGTTGCCCGCTCATCAAATGCTCTCCGAACATCAGCGCCACGGCCGTACCAGTCGAGATTGACAGAGCGGCAAGCCGTTCAGCAAGGGAAATTGGCGGTGGGATCGGTCGCATGGGGCTCGGACCAGCCCGTTCCGCCGATCCTTTCGGCTTGTCGCCAACGCCTGTCGCGGGTTATGCCGGCTCTTGCCACGCGCATCGGCGCGATGGCGACAGGGAGAGAAACAAATGCGGCTCGTCCTTCTGCTCGTCGTCGCGCTGCTGGCCGCATGCCAGTCGACGAAAAAGGAAACCGACTACGGCACCAAGCCAAAGACCTGCGATGCGCGCTCGGTCGACAGCGGCCTTTGCGTGCCCGGCGAATATGACTAAGCACGGCGCCAGGCTGCCGCTGCCCGAAACACCCCCGAAGGAAGTTCCATGACCGCATACGCCGCTGCGCTCGGCCAACCGCAATGCCCGATCTGCGCGGGCACGGTGTTCGGCCCGGGCCCCAAGGGGCGCACCGCGCCCAACGGCGCGATGCCACGCTGCGCCGGGTGCCAGTCGCTCGAGCGCCACCGCATATTCCGCATCATGTTCGATCGGCTGGGCGTCGAGACCTTCGCCGGCTGGAAGGCGATCCAGTTCAGCCCCGATCCGACCGTCGATGCGTCCTGGTTCGCCTCGCACGAGCTTTCGGTCTACGGGGAACCCGGTGGCCTCGACATCCAGGCAATCGACCGGCCTGACGCCGCCTACGATATCGCCATCTGCTCGCACGTTCTGGAACATGTCGGCGACGACCGCGCGGCGCTCAACGAATTGCTCCGCATCGTCTCTTCCGACGGCATGCTCTACCTCGCCTTCCCCGATCCTTTCCGCGAGGAGGTGACGCGCGACTGGGGCTTCCCGAAACCGGAGAAGCACGGCCATTGGCGCGTCTACGGCGCCGACGTCGTTAAGCGTTTCGCCGCTTACATCCCCGACCAGCCGGTGCTTGCCTATCGCGGCGAGGATCCGGTCACCAGCGAATCCGAGGGAGCGTTCCTGCTGCCGCGGTCGGCCGGGCGCCATCGCTGGATCGTCGAGCGGCTCGGCGCCTCCGTCAGCCTCTTTGCCGGGCCGTCAGCCTAGCCGGCGACAACGTCGGCAGACAGGCGCAACTCGCGCAACGGCCTGACCCGGGCCGTCGTCTCGGCATAGGTCGGATGCGCCTTGTAGGCGGCGAGCGCCGCCGCGTCCGCGAATTCCGCGTAGACGACAACGTCGACCTCGTCGCAGAGCGGATCGACCTTGGTGTTCAGCGAAACCTCGAAGACGCTGGAATGCGGGATGGCGCCGAGCGCCATGAGCCCCGACCGTACCGCCTCGGCGGACTCATGCCGCTTCGCGCTGAAGAAGACGATGTGCCTGATCACCTTGGCCTCCGGAACATGGCGGCTGTTTATGAGCCCGGAGGATCGCGGTCAACGCGGCGGAATTACACGGGGGGGCCGGTCAGGCCCCGACCATCGCCGTCAGCCGCTTCAACTCCATCACCGTGGCGGTGATGTAGCGGCCGTCGTTGTAGCCGACATCCCAGATGAGGAATGCCGTCACGATGCAAATTCCAATGACGTAGCGCATGGCGTGCTTCCCGTGATCGGAGGAACATCCGCCTTTTCGACCGGGCAGACAACCCGTGCCGGCGGCGCAAGGCGGCCCGCACTCGCTGCCCGGCGCACATCGCTCCCTGCTAGAGGATGATGCGATAGCGCGCAAAACCATCGGCGCCCTCGCCCGCGGGCTCTATCGTGACGGCCTTCACGTCGACTATGTGCTCCTTCGCTTTCGGGCCGGTGTCGAAGATCGCCGACGCGCCCTCGACGGGCGCGAAACTCCAGTTGGCATCGGCCGACGGATTGATGGTGCCCTGCTCGACGATGTAGCGCACGATGACGTCGCGATTTGTGTCGGGCGCCTGGAAGATCACCTTGGACGGATTGATCTCCGGGAAGTTGCCGCCGCCGCCGGCGCGGTAATTGTTTGACGCCACCACGAACTCCCGGGCGGGGTCGATCGGCTTGCCTTCGAACATAAGGTCGACGATGCGGTTCGAGGCGGCATTCAGCACCTCGCCCTTCGGACCGTATTTCGGCGGCTGCGATAGGTCGATCCGGTAGGTGACGCCGTCGATGACGTCGAAATTGTAGGATGGGAATTCCGGGTTGATCAGCGGCTGATCGGCCTTGCCTGGCTCGATCGTGTTGAAGATGCCGGCCGACATTTCCAGCCATTCCCCGACCTGCGCGCCAGTGATCGCCACCGCCTGCACGGTGTTCGGGTAGAGATAGAGGTCGGCCACGTTCTTGATCGCCACGTCGCCGGCCGGAACGTCGGTGTAGTAGTCCGGACCGCCGCGCCCGCCGGACTTGAACGGCGCGGCCGCGGAAAGCACCGGCAGGTCCTTGTAGCCGGTGTCCTTCAGCATATCCCTGATGTACCAGGTCTGGGCCTGTGAGACGACCTGGACCGACGGGTCGTCTGCGACCAGCGCGAAATAGGAATGGAGTGGCGCCGAGGTCTTGCCGACCGGCGTGCGCACATAGGCGAGCGTGGCCTCGTGTTCCGCCTTCGCGGCATCCTCGACCTCCACGCGGCTCTCGACCAACGCCTCGGTCTTGCCGTCGACGCGCCTCGATATCGGACGCGCTTCGCTGGTCGACCCCACGACCTTCCATGCGCTGCCGTCGCGCTCGAGCAGGAGGTCGATCAGCCCGAGGTGCGAACCCCAGAAGCCGCCCATCACGCCAGGCTTGCCGTTGACCAGCCCCTTTGCGCCGTCCAGCCCGGGCATGTCGGTGCCGTCCTTCGCCTGGAATTTCGGGCCGGGGAAGTCGAGGTGACTGTGGCCGGTGACGATCGCATCGATGCCGGCGACCCCCGCGAGCGCAAGCGAGGCGTTTTCCGCCATCTCGACATAGGCCGGTTCGCCCATGCCGGAATGCGACAGGGCGACCACGATGTCCGCGCCCTCCTCCCGCATCTGCGGCGCCCAGGCTTCGCCGGCCTTCACGATGTCCCGGGTCACCGCCTTGCCGGTCAGGTGCCTGGAATCCCAGGTCATGACTTGCGGCGGGACGAAACCGATGAGGCCGATGCGGACGGGATGCTCGGCGCCGGTGCCATCCTTCACCATCCTGTCGAGGATGACGTAGGGCTTCAGGAACAGTTCGTCCTTTGTCGGGTCGCCGGCCAGCTGGCCCTTTGTCAGGTTGGCGCAGACGAAGGGAAAGTTCGCGCCGGCCAGTACTTTGAACATGAAGTCGAGGCCGTAGTTGAACTCGTGGTTGCCGAGCGTCGAGCAGTCGTATCCAAGCGTGTTCATGGCCTTGATGATGGGGTGGACGTCGCCGTCCTTCATGCCGCGCTGGTAGGCGATGTAGTCGCCCATGGGATTGCCCTGCAGGAAGTCGCCGTTGTCGACCAGGATCGAATTGGTCGCCTCCGCCCTGATCGCGTCGATGATCGAGGCCGTGCGCGCAAGGCCCATCGTGTCGTTCGGCTTGTCTGCATAGTAGTCGTAGGGAAAGACGTGCACGTGCAGGTCCGTCGTCTCCATGATCCGGAGATGCGCCTGGTTTGCCTGCGCGCGGGCGGAGAACGGATGCAGCACCGCCAGCGCGCCGGCCGATGCCGTGGCGGCGAGAAAGGCGCGGCGCGACAGCGGGGACATATCGGTGCGGGGGAATTCGGACATGGTGTTCTCCTCGTGAGGAAGCGATGCCTTGCGCCAGCATCGCCTCGCCGCCCTGGCAAGTCCAGCAGATCCGCGTGACGCCGGCATGAAACTTTGCCGGCGCACGAAAGCGTGATCGCCGCACTGTCCGCGACCATGTCGCCGATGCGCAAGCCGGCGGATGGCGGGCGCGCTATGCTGGGTGGCTCACGGGAGGAACGTTTGCATATGGATCATGACGCAGGTCGCCAGCACATGCCGCCCTGGCCCGAAATCGCCCGTTGGCGCAAGGCCGAGCGCGAGCGCCTGATCGGCGAGCGGCTGGCCATACCGGCCGACCGTCGCGCCGGGTTCTCCGTCGCCATCGCCCAGCGCCTCGACGCGTTGATAGGCGATGTCGCCGGCCGCACCGTCAGCCTCTATTGGCCCTTCCGGGGCGAACCCGACCTGCGTCCCTGGGCAGCCTCGGTGACCGGGCGCGGCGGCGTCGCCGCGCTGCCGGTCGTCATCGCCAAGGCGCAGCCCCTGGTGTTCCGCGCATACCGGCCGGGCGACCGGCTGGAAAAGGGCGTCTGGAACATTCCCGTTCCCGCGGAGGGCGATCCGGTGATTCCGGACGTGGTTGTCGCGCCGCTGGTCGGCGTGGATGACCGGCGGTTCCGGCTTGGCTATGGCGGCGGGTTCTTCGACCGCACTTTGGCCTCCCTGCCCACAAAGCCGCTGGTCGTCGGCGTCGGCTACGCCAGCCAGCACATCGCCACGATATATCCCCAGCCGCACGACATTCCGATGGACGAGGTGGTGACCGTCTGAGCTATGCGAGTTCCGGCTTCATGCCCATCGTCGTGCGGTCGACGATTTCACGCAGAGCAAAGGATGAATTGATCCTGGTCACATGCGGCATGGCGGTCAGCCACTCCTTGTGGATCCGCTCGTAGTCCGGCAGGTCGCGGGCGGCGATGCGCAGGATGTAGTCGTGTTCGCCCGAAGTCAGGTGGCAGGACAGCACGTTGGGGCAGCGCTTTACCGCCGCCTCGAATTCCGACAGCGTCTTCTCGAACTGGCCGGAGAGCGATATGTGGACGATCACCGTCATCTGCAGGCCGAGTGCCGCGTTCGACAGCCTTGCGTGATAACCGCGGATGACACCGGACTTCTCCAGGTTGTCGAGGCGACGAGAACAGGCCGATTGCGACAGCCCGACGGTCTCGGCAAGCGCCGCGTTGGACATGCGCCCGTCCTTCTGCAGGGCTTCAAGAATGGCGATATCAATCCTGTCGAGGGGCAATATTCGAACCTTCTGCGAAGCGTGCGGGATTTCGTGCAACGAATATCGCTTTTCTGCCCTTCGGCGCAACGACATTCGCAAACACGTTCGGTGCGACTTCTGTTCTAATCGCGACCATACAGGGAGCATGGCCCAAACGGCCAGAAGGAGGAATTCGCATGCGCGTCGGGTGCCCCAGGGAAATCAAGAACCATGAGTATCGCGTCGGCCTCACGCCCGGCGCGGTCCGCGAGTATGTCGCGCACGGCCACGAACTGCTGATCGAGACCGGAGCGGGCGCCGGCATCGGCGCGGGCGACGACGTCTATCGCGCCGCCGGCGCAAGGATCGCCAGGACGGCCGAGGAGGTGTTTGCCCAGGCCGACATGATCGTGAAGGTCAAGGAGCCGCAGCCCGGCGAATGGGTGCAACTGCGCGAGGGCCAGATCCTCTATACCTACCTGCACCTGGCCCCGGATCCGGACCAGACCGCTGGCCTCCTCGCATCGGGCGTCACGGCCATCGCCTACGAGACCGTCACGGACGAGCGCGGCGGGCTGCCGCTCCTCGCGCCGATGTCCGAGGTGGCTGGCCGCCTGTCGATCCAGGCGGGCGCGACCGCGCTCCAGAAGGCCAATGGTGGCCGCGGCGTGCTGCTTGGCGGCGTGCCCGGCGTGCCGCCTGGCAAGGTCGCGGTCATCGGCGGCGGCGTCGTCGGCCTGCATGCGGCCAAGATGGCGGCGGGCCTCGGCGCCGACGTCTCGATCATCGACCGCTCGATCCCCAGGTTGCGTCAGCTCGACGACCTCTTCAACGGGCGCGTGCACACGCGCTACGCCAGCATCGAGGCGTTGGAGGAAGAGTGCTTCTCGGCCGACATCGTGGTCGGCGCGGTGCTGATTCCCGGCGCAGCCGCGCCGAAACTCGTCTCGCGCGAAATGCTGTCGGGGATGAAGAAGGGCGCGGTTCTGGTCGACGTCGCGATCGACCAGGGTGGCTGCTTCGAGACGTCGCATGCGACCACCCATGCCGACCCGACCTACGAGGTCGACGGCATCATCCACTACTGCGTCGCCAACATGCCGGGCGCAGTGCCGGTGACATCTGCGCACGCCCTGAACAACGCCACGCTTCACTACGGGCTGCAGCTGGCGGACAAGGGCATCAAGGCGCTGCTGGACGAGCCTCATCTCCGGAACGGGCTCAATGTCCACAAGGGCCGCGTCACCAACCGCGCGGTGGCCGAAGCCCTCGGCTACGAGATGGCCGAGCCGAAGGCGGCGCTGGTGGCCGCCTGACCCGTTTTCCGGTGCATCGAATCGCCCTCCTCGGAGGGCGTTTCGTTCTTGCCCGGGAGAATTTGAATTGCCCGTCCCAAGCCAGCTAAGTGTCCTGAAGGGCTCGATTTCCTGCCCCTGATCCGACGCTTTTTCGAGAAGCGTGCGGCTGTGGCAGTTTTGTTACAGCCCTGAAGCCGCGACCCGCGTACATGTCCTGCGGAAATAACGCATGGGCGGGTGGCATATGACAAAACTGACAAAGATTCTTTTCGGCGCGGCATCGGCGGTGGCGATCGCTTCGGCGGTCCACGCGGCGGACGCGGTCGTCGAGGAGGCGCCGGTAGCAGGCTACAATTGGGGCGGCTTCTACGTCGGCTTGGGCGTTGGTGCCGGCGCCAATGTCGCTAGGCTGAGCGGGCTCGGCGGTGGTTACCTGGACGGCTTCGGCGCCGAAGGCGTCTTCGGTGAACTGACCGTCGGCTACGACTACATGGTCTCGCCCCGGTTCCTGTTCGGCGCTCTGGCGGACGTACACTACAGCGGCGTCGAGACGAGGCTCGGATCCGATGCATCGGCGTCCGACACCTATGGATTCGATCTCGGTCTGCGCGCCGGATATCTGCTGACGCCCTCGACCCTTGGCTACATGCTCGGCGGCTACGCCTGGCAGAAGGGCGAGATCGATGGTTTCATGGGTCCAGGCAGCGATCTCGACTCGGACCGCGACGGCTACTTCCTCGGCGTCGGCGTAGAGACGGCCGTCGCTGGCAACTGGACCCTGAAGACCGAATACCGCTTCACCCAGTTCGGCACCAACAACCTCCTCGAGGACCTCGGCGCTCCCGACGGAATCTTCGATTCGGACGTGTCCAGCCATACCTTCCGCGTGGGCGCCAACTACCGCTTCGGCATGAACAATGGCGGCGGAGCGTCGTTCGAGGTTCCGGCCTACAACTGGACCGGCTTCTACGTGGGCGGCGCGCTCGGCGCGGGAGCCGGCGTCTATGAATTGGGCGGCGAGTTCAACGGGCTCGGCGGTGAAGGCATCTTCGGCGAACTCAACGTCGGTTACGACCACGACTTCGGCAACTGGGTCGCCGGTGTCCAGGTGGACGGGCGCTATTCCGGCATCTCCACCGAGATCAGCATGGGCGGCGGCAGCATAAGTCTCGATGCCGACTACGGCTTCGACATTCTGGCGCGCGCCGGCCTCAAGATGAGCGAGACGACCCTTGCATACGCGCTCGCCGGCTACAGCTGGCAGCACTTCGAGTTCGATGTTCCCTCGATCATCGGCGATGGGCTTGACTGGGATTCCAGCGGCTTCAGCGTCGGCGGCGGCCTCGAAACGGCTGTGACCGAGAATGTTTCGCTCAATCTCGAGTATCGCTACTCGCAGTATGACAGCGAAGACTTCGACGGCGGCCCCGACGGCATCGAGCCGTCATTCCATACCGTGCGGGTCGGAGCGAAATACAAGTTCAACTGATACGCCCCGGCGTCTCGAACAAAGGCCCGCCGCTGCAATGCGGCGGGCCTTTTGCTTTCCGGGCGGAACGGCTGCGGCTCCGCATGGGAAGGTCGTCGCGAACCGGAGATCCGCCCTCCCCGTCACCCCAGTTCGATACGGCACTGGTAGCAATTGTTCTTTGCCGAGCGCATGTGCAGGTAGGCGACATCGTCGCGCGCCAGCAGCTCGGCTGCTCGATCGGCGATGGCGGGCGTCGGAACCACCGCGCCGGTCCCGTAGACGATGCGGTCGTCGGCCCCGTAGCCCCTGACGAGGTAGTCCGAGGTCCGCCCGAACAGTTCCGGCAGCAGGTCGCTTTCCTCGGCCCGCGCGCAGGCTTCGGCATGCAGGAAGATCGGCCCCGTCTCCGCATAGGGCTGCAGCGCGGGAAAAGGACGGTAGGCAAGGATCAGGTACGCATCGCCGGCCGCGACATCGCGCAGGCAATGACGGCAGGGCACGCGGTCGCCGTCGGAGATCCTGCGCTCGGGCGGCAGGCCGTAGGCATCAGCGGCGCCGGCCTGAAGCGCCCTCGCAGTTTCGGTGGGAATTGCCTTGAAGAGCGGTTTCATGCGGCACCTCGGGTTCAGGGTTTCCCCCGGGGATGCCCGAATGGCCCGCGCCGCGCCACCCGATTCCTGAACTCGCACCGGTTGACCCGGACCTCAGGCGACGCCGAGCTTTTTCTGCAGGCTGGTCGAGGATGTGGTGTACTGGAAGACGACGCGCTCGCCGGGGCTGACGATGCGCTTGGCCGCCTGCGCCATCAGCGCCACCTCGTGGAATCCGGACAGGATCAGCTTCAGCTTGCCCGGATACCAGTTGATGTCGCCGACAGCGAAGACCCCGGGCACCGAGGTCTCGAACTTCTCGGTGTCCACGGGGATCAGGTTCTCATGGAGGTTGAGCCCCCAGTCGGCGATCGGGCCGAGCTTCATGGTCAGCCCGAAGAACGGCAGCATGCGCGTGCAGGCGATCTCGAGGTCGCCGTCCGGTCCCTTGATGGTGGCCGCCTCGAGTTGGCCGCCTGCGCCGCGCAGCGCGGAAACCTGGCCGACGCGGAAGTCGAGCTGCTTCATTTCCTGAAGCGCGTACATCTTGTTGACGCTGTCGGGCGCGGCGCGGAATTCGGGACGCCGGTGGACCAGCGTCACGCTCCTGGCGATCGGCTGCAGGTTCAGCGTCCAGTCGAGCGCTGAATCGCCGCCGCCGACGATGACCAGGTCATGGCCGCGGAACTCCTCCATCCGCCGCACCGAATAGAAGACGCTTTCTCCCTCGAAGGCCTCGATGCCGGGGATCGGCGGTCGCTTCGGCTGAAAGGATCCGCCGCCCGCCGCGATGACGACGACCTTCGCCTCGAAAACCTCGTTCTCGTCGGTGGTGACGCGGAACGTGCCGTCCTCCAGCTTCTCCAGTCCCGACACCATGCGGTTGAAGGTGAATTCCGGCTTGAACGGTGCGATCTGCTCCATCAGCCGATCAACCAGTTCATGCGCCGAGACCGACGGGAGAGCCGGGATGTCGTAGATCGGCTTTTCCGGATAAAGCTCCGCGCACTGTCCGCCGGGCCTGTCGAGGATGTCGATCAGGTGGCACTTCATGTCGAAGAGGCCGAGTTCGAACACGGCGAACAGGCCGACCGGCCCTGCACCGACGATGAGGACGTCTGTCCGGGTGACTGTGGTCATGCGCATGCCCCTCGATGATTCAAGCGAAAGCATGCAGTCCTAGCACGCGGCGGGGCAGCCGCGCGACCGTTCGTCAGCCCTGCCGTTCGGGTACGGTGACCACCAGCCCGTCGAGCTCGTCGCGCACCTTGATCTGGCACGACAGCCGCGAGTTGGGCCTGACGTCGTAGGCGAAGTCGAGCATGTCTTCTTCCATCGCCTCGGGCTCGCCCACTACCGCGGTCCAGGCTTCGTCGACGTAGACATGGCACGTGGCGCACGCGCAGGCGCCGCCGCATTCCGCCTCGATGCCCGGGACCGCGTTGCGGATCGCGTTTTCCATCACGGTCGAGCCGTTTTCCGCCTCGACGTCGAATCGCGTGCCGTCGGGGGCAATGTAGGTAAGCTTTGTCATCAGGCAGTCCCGGAAAATCAGCCTTCCGCTGATAATGACTCCGGCCGCCGAGTCAACTGCGGCACATGCGCGACCAAGCTGGCCGTCCCGGCGCCGAAAGCCTAGCGGTCGATGGAGGCGATGAAATCGCAGGCCTCGTCGATCAGCCGTTCGAGGCGCTTGAGGACCAGCCTGTCGGTCGGGCTCTGTTCGATCGCGCTGGCGCATTCGGCGATCGGGAAAGCCCCCACGCCCCGCGCCGACCCTTTCAGCGCGTGGGCGAGGAAGAGCCGTTCCTTCAGCTCCGCCTTGGCGATCTGCCGGCGCACGGCCTGCGCCTGCTCGGCAAACATCGCCAGCACCTCGCGCTCAAGCTCCCGATCGCCCATCGTCTGCGCGGCGAGATGCGACAGATCCAGTGGCCTGCCGCGCCGTGAACCGGAAGGTTCTCCGCCCGGCATCGAAAAGGCGACGTTCTCGTAACCATTGCGCAAATTTGCCAAGGTCGACCTCCGGAGCATTTTCCGTTTGCCGACGCTAGGCCTTTCCGGTGGACAAGGCGTTAACCGGGGAAACCCAGCAATCCGGGCACAAATTCGCCGCAAAGCCCTACAGTGTTAACCTTATGTTTAAACTTTTACTCATCCGCGGGATTGCATGTTTCTTTTACCAGTCTGTGTCAGTACGATACGACGGGTCCATAATAAGCCTCGTGTGCGAACGATTTTGTGCCAGTTCAAGGCGCTTGCACGCGCTGAGTAGAGGGTAACGGCGTCATGGCGAAGAAACCGACGAGCACCAGGACGATCGAAAGCGACGTCTCCCGGGAGCTGGAGAACGCACTCGATCTCGATTTCGCGGAAGAGCGCAACAACACCGATTCGGCACTCTCCATGGACGACCTGGAAGCCCAGATTTCACAGGCGGCCGACGAACTCGCGCGCGAAGGCCGCAACGGCCAGCCCGCCGCGCAGAAGAAGCCCGCGCAGGACGTGCGCCCCGTCGAGCGCCCCGTGGACCGGCCGATCGAGCGCGTCCCGTCCGCCCAGCCGGCCAGCTTCGCGCCGGCCAACGACGACCGGCAGAAGGACTTCCGGTCGTTGCTGAACGGCCTGAACAAGCGCGCGTCGCGGACCGTCTACTGGGTCGCCGCCCTGCTTTCGGTGCTGTGGCTCGGCGCGGCCGCCTTCATCGCGGACCGCCTGTTCGGTTCGACGGTGTGGCAGTCCGGCTCGATCGACCAGGTCGCTTCGCGCCCCGAGATGCTGATGTTCATCGTCGGCGTGCTGCTCCCGGTCATCCTGATCTGGGCGTTTGCCGCGATGGTGCGCCGCGCACAGGAGATGCGCCTCGCCGCGCAGTCCATGACCGAGGTCGCATTCCGCCTCGCTGAGCCGGAGAACCTGGCGCAGGACCGCGTCATGACGGTCGGCCAGGCCGTTCGCCGCGAAGTCGCGGCGATGGGCGAAGGCATCGAGCGCACGCTCGCCCGCGCAGTCGAACTGGAAACGCTCGTCCATACCGAAGTGAACCAGATCGAGCGCTCCTATTCCGAGAACGCGGCGCGCATTCGCGCGCTCGTCGACGGCCTTGGCAGCGAACGCGAGGCGGTGGTGACGCATGCCGAGCGCGTGCGCGCCTCGATCACCGGTGCACACGAAACCCTGCGCGACGAAATCGGCCAGGCGAGCGACATCATCCGCGACTCGATCCTGAACGCGTCGACCAACCTGTCGATGACGATCACGAACTCCGGCGACACGCTGATCGACCGCATCAACGAAAGCGGCATCAACCTGTTCGATTCCATGGATTCGCGCGTCGATTCCATCACCGACCGGCTGACCACGTCCGGCGAGGCCTTCGCCAGCCTGCTCGACACGCGCATCGCGAAGCTCACGGATTCGACCGACAACCTCACCCGCTCGCTGACCGACCTGCTCGACGACCGCACCTCGGGCATGGTTTCGCTGCTCGGCGGCGCGGCGCGCACGCTGAGCTCGGAGTTCGAGGCCAGCCTCAACAGCATCGAGCGCACGCTTTCCGAACGCGGCCAGGGGCTCATCAGCGAGTTCGAGACGCGCGCCCATGCGCTCGACACCGGCACGGCCAAGCTCAACGCCGCGCTGGAGGCCCGCGCCCGCCAGATCAACGAAACGCTGGTCGAGCGCGCGAAGGAGATCGCCACCACCTTCATCGAGGGCAAGGAGACGCTGTTCGGCATGATCGACGAGGGCAAGTCGCGCATCGGCGCGGAGATGTCCGACATCGTGCAGTCGACCTCCTCCATGCTCGAATCCCGCGCCACCGACTTCGCTGGCCGCCTCGACCATGCCCGCCATGTCGTCTCGCGCGCCTTTGACGCGGACATCCAGCGCCTCGCCGAGGCCCGCACCGGCATCGAGCATGCCGTCGAGAACCACACCCGCAAGCTGTCGGAAAGCCGCGACCGCATGGCCGCCGCACTGCAGTCCGACCTCGCCAAGTTCGCCGAGGGCCGCGCGTCGATCGACGCCGCCGTCGGCACGCAGGTCCAGAAGCTTGCCGAAGGCCGCAACCTGCTGTCGCGCGCCCTCGACGAGGACCTGCGCAAGATCAACGACCAGCGCGCCTCGATCGACGCGGCGCTCTCGAGCCAGCTCGAGCGCCTGTCGTCCAGCCGCGAGAGCCTGTCGAAGATTCTCACGGAAGACTCGCAAAAACTCACTCAAACCCGTGCGAATATTGACGAAATGGTCGCCGGGCATGTCGGGAAACTGGCCGAGGGCCGCAACATCCTGTCCCGCGCGCTCGAAGCCGACCTCGGCAAGCTGTCGGAGGCGCGCTCGTCGATCGACGGCATCGTCGCGGCGCAGGTCGAGAAGCTTTCGGAAGGACGCGACATCCTCTCGCGCGCCCTCAAGGCCGACCTGTCCGCCATCGACAACCTCGTCGAAAGCCAGATTCAGAAGTTCGCCGACGGTCGCAACTCGATCGCCCAGGTCCTGGAAAAGGACGTCGACAAGCTGAAGGAAGGCCGCCAGGTCGTCGAGGACATGGTCTCCGAGCAGCTGAAGCACCTGGATCGCGGACGCCAGACCCTCGCCGAGGCGCTGGAAGCCGACATCGCCGGCATCAACGGCCTGCTGCAGAGCCATGTCGAGAAGTTCGCGGAAGGCCGCTCGGGCCTTACCAAGGCGCTCGAGACCGACCTCTCCAAGCTCGCCGACAGCCGCGCCAATATCGACACGATCGTGGCGAGCCAGGTCGAGAAGCTGGCCGAGGGCCGTGACATCCTCAAGCGCGCTCTCGAGGTCGACCTGACCAAGATTTCGGAAGCCCGCAACGAGGTGGATTCGCTGGTCGCCAGCCATGTCGAGAAGATTTCGCAGGGCCGCGCCGTCCTGTCGGATGCCCTGCAGGCCGACCTCGACAAGCTCGGCGACACCCGCGCCACCATCGACGCCTTCGTCTCCGGCCAGGTGCAGAAGTTCGCGGAAGGCCGCGACATGCTCACCAAGGCCCTCGAGGAGGACCTCTCCAAGCTGGCCGAAAGCCGCACCGGCATCGACGGTCTGGTCGCCGGCCAGGTCGAGAAGCTGGCCGAGGGCCGCGACATCCTCACGCGCGCCCTGCAGGCCGACCTCGAGAAGCTGACTGACGCGCGCTCCGCCGTTGACGGGCTGGTCGCCGCTCAGGTGCAGAAGATCGCCGAGGGTCGCGAGACGCTGTCGCGTGCCCTCCAGGCCGACCTCGAGAAGGTCGCCGATGGCCGCGCCGCGTTCGACGATGTCGTCAACGGCCACGTCGTTCGCCTCGCTGAGGGCCGCGACGCCATGGCGCGTGCGCTCGACGAGGATCTCGGCAAACTGGCCGAGGCCCGCCGCGACATCGACGCCCAGATCGCCGTCCACATCGACACGATCGCCGGCAAGCGCGCCGATATCTCGCAGGCCGTGTCGGCCGACGTCGAGAAGATCGAGGACGCGTTCCGCCGCCAGACCGGTATCATCGAGGAGCGCACCGGCACCATGGAGCGCGCCCTGAACCTGGGCGTCGAGAACGTCCGCCAGGTGCTGGAGAAGAGCGCCGTCACGGTGGCCGGCGCCCTGCGCGACAAGGTGCTGGAAGTCACCAATGTGCTGAACGAGCAGGCCGGCGCCGCGTTCACCGAGGCCGACAAGCGCCTCGCCGAGCGCGCCGAACAGACGTCGAGCGCCCTGCTCGCCCGCGTCGAGGACATCGCCAAGGCCTTCGGCGAAGCCGACAGCAAGATCGAGGCCCGCACCGCGGCGACGTCGAGCGCCTTGCTCGCCCGCGGCGAGGAGGTGGCCGGACTGGTCGCCAACCGCGCCAACGAGATCTCCCGCGTCATGGACGAAGCCGACCAGCGGCTGGCCGCCCGCGCCAAGGAGACCTCGAGCGCGCTGGTTTCGCATGCCGACGAGATCGCCAACCGCATGGCGAGCCGCGCCGAACAGATCGCGCAGGCATTCGACGAGGCGGACCAGCAGCTCGTGGCCCGCGCCATGGAAACGGTCGGCTCGCTCGCGGCCCGTGCCGGCGACATCGTGCGCAACTTCGACGACGCCGACCAGCGCCTCGGCATGCGCATCAGCGAATCCGCCGATGCGCTGTCGACCCGCGCCGCCGAACTCGGTCGCATCTTCGACCGCGCCGACGAGAAGCTGGTCGCCCGCATCGCCGACGGAGCCGAGAAGCTCGAGACGCGCGCCGGCGAGCTCGGCCGCATCTTCGACGAGGCCGACCAGCGCCTGGCCGACCGCGTCGCTGACAGCGCCGCCACCCTGGGCACCAGGGCCGGCGAGATCATCTTCAACTTCGAAGAGGCCGACAAGCGCATCTCGGATCGGGTTGCCGAAACGGCGAATGTCCTGTCGGGCCGCGCCGCCGAGATCGGCAACGTCTTCGCCGCCGTCGACCGCCAGGTCGCCACGCGCGTCGACGAGACGACCCAGGTCCTGTCCAACCGCGCACTCGAAGTCGGCAATCTGTTCGATGACGCCGAGCAGAGGCTTGCGGCCAAGATCAGCGACAGCGCAATGGCCATCGGCGAACACGCGGAAGGCATCATCAGCGCATTCGGCGAGACCGAGCAGCGCATCGTCGCCCGCGCGCAGCAGACTTCGGCCGAGCTTGACGCCCGCGCCCGCGCCATCGACGAGACCCTGTTGATCGCCGACGAGCGTCTTGCCGCCGGAGCCCAGGCGGTCGCGGCTCGCGTCAACGCGCATGTCGAGGACGCCGAGAACCGCCTGGCGAGCGGCGCCGAAACGATGGGCCAGAAGCTGACCGAGCAGGTCACCCAGGCCGAGCAGCAGCTCATCGAGCGCGCCAACGTCATCTCCGAGACCTTCGCGGCGGTCGGCCAGCATATCGGCCAGAGCACCAACGAGGCGGCGCGCACGATCGGCACCAACACCCGCGAACTGAACGCGATGCTGGCCGAACGCTCCGCCGAGATCACCAGGATCCTCGACGAGACCGCCCGCCCGCTGGTCGACCGCTTCGGCCAGACCGGCGACGAACTGGCCAAGACGCTCGACGAGGTCACCAGCCGGTCGACCGAGCGCCTTCGCTCCGAGAACCAGACGCTCGTCAACGCGCTTGCCAGCCGCACCGCGGAGACGCTGTCGGCCCTGTCGGAGCACACCGCAGAATCCGTCAACACGCTTGCCAGCCGCACCGCCGCGTCGGTCGCTGCTCTCACTGACCGCACGGCCGAGTCGGTAGCGGCCCTCAGCGACAGCACCGCCGAGTCCGTCGCGGCGCTCAGCAACCGCACCGCCGAGACGCTGTCGGCCGTCGACGGCGCGCGCAACAGCCTGTCGCATGGCGTGACCAGCCTGATCGACCGCCTGTCGGAATCGAGCGGCCAGCTCAACAGCCTGATCGAGGCGGCTGCGGCCAACCTGTCCGCGGTCGACGAACAGCTGACGGGAAGCACGCAGAACTTCGCGGCCAGCACCGACAAGGCTGCCCAGACGTTCGCCAGCTCGGCACGCCTGGTCGACCAGAACACGACCCGTCTGACCGAACTGTCGTCGAACACGCTGCGCGAGGTGGCCACCATCGCCACCAAGTTCGAGGCGCATTCGCGGCTGCTCGCCAGCGCGTCCGACCTCCTCAGCTCGGCCCAGAACAACCTCGAGCACACGCTTGAGCGACAGTCGTCGCTGGAAGACCTGGCCGTCGGCCTGGTCAAGAAGTCGGAAGACCTGGAACGCGTCATGCGCTCCTTCGAAAACCTCGTCGGCAACGCCATGGAAAAGGCGGAAGGCCGCACGCTGGAATCGACGGAGAAGATGCGCACCGCCTTCGCCGACCTGATCGAATCGGCGACCTCCCGCTTCAGCGGTGCAACGGATGAAATGCGCAGCACCGCGCAGGCGATCCGCGCCGAACTGGAAGAGACGCGCTCCGAGATCAAGAAGGGCGTGTTCGAGCTGCCCATGGAGGCCAAGGAATCGACGACCGCCATCCGCCGCGCCGTCAGCGAGCAGATCAACGCGCTGAAGGAGCTCTCCGCGATCGTCGCCAAGTCGGGCCGCAACGCCGACAGCTCCGATGCCCGCCCGGCGCCGCGTCAGGCTGCACCGGCCCCTGCGCCGCGTCCCGCCGCGCCGGCCGCAGTTGCACCGGCACCGCGCGCCGAGGAGCCGCAGCGCCGCCAGCCAGCGCCGGCCGTGGCCCAGCCTGCACCCCAGGCGCCGCGCCGTCCAGCAGCGCCTGCCCCTACCCCTGCCCCGGCCCAGCGCCAGCCGCAGCCGGCCACGCCGCAAGGTGGCTGGGTGCGTGACCTCCTGTCGGGCGCGTCCCGCGAGGAAAGCGCCGGCGTCGCGGTTGCCGAGGCACCGCGTCCGGCAGCGCCGAGCCAGCGTTCCCCGCTGCAGGTCGTGGAGTCCCTGAACTCTCTGTCCGTCGACATCGCCCGCGCGATCGACCACGACGCCTCGATCGAGCTCTGGGACCGCTATCGCCGCGGCGAGCGCGACGTGTTCACGCGCCGCCTCTACACGCTCAAGGGTCAGCAGACCTTCGACGACATCCGCCGCAAATACCAGTCGGACGCCGAATTCCGCGGCGCTGTCGACCGCTACTGCGAGGATTTCGAGCGCCTGCTGAAGGACGTCGCCCGCAACGACCGGGACAACGTCATGACGCAGACCTACCTGACGTCGGACACCGGCAAGGTCTACACCATGCTGGCCCATGCAGCGGGGCGGCTGCGCTAGTCACGGCTGACCGAACCACATGACGAAAGGGCGGGGAACTCCCCGCCCTTTTCGTTTTTGGCGGGCGCGCCTCGCCTTCACCAAAGATCATCTTTGCGTGAGATCGCCGCATGCCCTTGGGTCCGGTACTGGACGCGGCGGCCTTTCCCAAGTTTAAGCCAAGGCGTCCCAAGATTCGCCGATCCACCGCACGCATCGAGTACGCAGTCCATCATGCCTATTGAAGACGTTCGCCTGACGCGCCGCAGCTTTCTTTCCGCCTCCGCCACCGCCACCCTGTTCCTCGCCGGTTGCACCACCACCCCGCCGGTCAAGACGCCCGAAGTCGTGGCGGTCAAGCCGGCGCTGCCGCGCGGCCCCGTCTCCGACGCCGAACTGGCGCTTCGCTACGCGGCGGTCGAGGACAGCGGACACCTGATCCCGGCAATCCCCTATCAGCAGATGGATTCGAAGTTCTTCCGCCAGCGCGTCGTCGATCCGACCGGCGAGCGGCCCGGAACCGTCGTCGTCGACACGTCGACGCGCTTCCTCTACTTGACCGAGCCGGGCGGCACCGCCATGCGCTACGGCGTCGGGATCGGCCGCGACGGCTTCAGTTGGCAAGGCGAAGGCATCATCCACTGGCGGCAGCCCTGGCCACGCTGGAAGCCGCCGGCGGACATGATCAAGCGTCGCCCGGATCTTGAGAAATATTCCGTCGAGAATGGCGGCATGGCCCCGGGGATCAAGAACCCGCTCGGCGCCCGCGCGCTCTACATCTTCCAGAACAAGCAGGACACGCTCTACCGCCTGCACGGCACGCCCGAATGGCGCTCGATCGGCAAGGCCGTATCGTCCGGCTGCGTGCGCCTGATCAACCAGGACGTGCTCGACCTCTACAAGCGCGTGCCGCACCACGCCCGCATCGTCGTTCGCCATACGCCGTTGCCGGCGGTCCAGGAGGTGGCCGGCGCATAATAGCGCCGGAGCGACCGCGCCTCAGTCGATCAGCGCGTCCAGCCCGCGAACCAGCCCCTTGACCGACGTCACCCTGCGGATCGCCAGAAGCGTACCGGCAACGTAGGGAGCCGCCGACGAGCCCGCGTCGTGGCGAATGGTCAGGCGCTCGTCAGGCAGGCCGAACAGGGCTTCGCAGGACAGGATGTAGGACGGCAGCCGAAGCGCGTGAACCTGCACGCCCGACCCTGCCCCGACCGCCGCTCCGCGCGTTCCCGGGACACCGGACACTTCCGCGACCGGACGCGCGGTGGAGCGACCACGAACGTCCGCGAGTGCCTCCGCAAGTTCCCGCGCCGTGCCGGACGGCGCGTCCGGCTTCTTGGCGCTGGCGTAGTCGATCACCTCGACATCGGGCACATATTTCGCCGCCATCAGCGCAAAACGCTTCATCAGCGTCGCGGTGATGGAGAAGTTTCCGGCGGCGATGACGCCGACGCTACTACCCCGCGCCGCGGAGTCGATCTCGGCATAGTCGGCCGCTCCAAGGCCCGACGTGCCGATCACCACGTGCCGCCCGGCGGAGATTGCAGCCAACGCGTTCGCCTTGACGACATCCGGCTTGGTGTAGTCGACGACCACGTCGGACGGCAGCGCCAGGGCCTCCGCGAGGGTCGCCGAAACGGTTACCCCGTTGGGCGGCAACCCAAGGGCGCCGCCGCAGTCCTGTCCGGCGGCATTGCGCGCGACCGCGCCGGCCAGCATCATGTCGCCCTGTGCCGCAATCGCCGGCACCATCGCCCGACCAACCCAGCCGGTCGCCCCGGCCATTACAACCTTGATCGTCATTTTGGACCTCCCTTGTCGGCATGCCTCGATCTCGAATAGGCCCGGGACGTCGGGCTTTCAAGCCGATGGCGCCGGTCGAACGGCGCCCCTGGTGACTTGCCGACGCGACGCGGCTCTACATCAGGAAGTCGTCGAAGCGGCGGAGCGTGACTCGGCGGTTGCGCCATTCGGCAGCGGACGTCGGCACCAGCAGGTATTCCTCTCCGTAGCCGACCGTTTCAAGAGCTCGGCGCGGGATGCCGAACTCGCGAACCAGCGTCCACTTCAGCGATTCCGCCCGCCGCTCCGAAAGCGCCAGGTTCGAGGCAGCCGAACCGACTGCGTCGGTATGGCCTTCGATCAGCACCTTCGTGCCGGGACGCCGCCGCAACAGCCGCTCAAGCGCATCGGCGATGGTCTCCACCTTACGGTACTGCGAGTACGGAATCTCGGCCGAGCCAAAGGCGAAGTTGATCGACTGGATGTCGATCGAGGGCGCCATGCGGCGCAGTTCAGGCCGCCGCTTGAACTCGCGCACGGTGACCTTCTGGTCCGGCCGCACCTTGATGCGCGGGGCGGCCTCGAGCTGGCGCTCGATCCGCGATGCCGACGGCATGTCTTCCTGGGCCTCGGCGAGCGTAGGCAGTGCCAGGAACGATAGCGCGGCAGCGGCGAACTGGCGGCGGTTCAGCATTGGACATTCTCCTCGTTGACGCGGACAAATGCCCGCTGCGATGTCGTCCGGAGAATGGCTGGCGGAAGCTGAATTGGCGCTGAACGGCCCGTTCACTGAGCCGGTGGAGCGGGACGCATCACGCTCGCGGAGCGTTCGGCGAATGTCAGGGGATGGACATCCTCACGCTTCTGTCCAACCGGCGAGAATCCGAGCTTCTGATAAAGCGGCAGGGCTGCCGGATGGTCGAGCGTACAGGTCTGGACCACGATCTGGCGCGGTCCGGTCGCCCATGCGGCCTCGATGGCGGCTCCGAGGAACCAGCGGCCGAGCCCGAGACCGGTGGCGTGCTCCATCATGCCGAAATAGGCGATCTCGGTCTCGTCAGGACTGAACGGATTGATGTCGAAGAAGCCGGCCGGTGCACCGTCCAGATAGAGCACCCGAATGTCGCGGCCGGGGGCGGCGATCTTGGCCGCCAGTTCTTCGTCGGAAAGGCGCAGCACGTTGACCCAGTGCCATTTGCGGCCGACGCGATCGATCAGGTAGCGGTAGTAGTGAAGCGGCATGTCGCGCGTCTTCATCAGCGCCACGTTGAGGTTCGCGGGCGGATGCGCATAGCGCGTCGGCTTCTGCTGCATCTCGAGGAACGTCACCGTGACCGGAATCGACTCGGGCCGGCTCGCCGCGTTGTCGCCGCGCGTCTGTTGCATGTTCATCTGCCCTTTTCGACCGGCGTGTCGGAGCGGCTGCCCCATTCCGTCCACGAACCGTCGTAGAGCCGGTTGGCCGAATGGCCAAGCGTCTCCAGCGCCAGCGTGATGATAGCCGCCGTGACCCCCGAACCGCAGGACGTGACAACCGGTTTCGACAGGTCGATGCCGGCTTCCTCGAAACGCTGGCGCAACTCGTCCGGTGTCAGCAGCTTGCCATCCCTGGACAACGTCGATGCAGGCAGGCTTCTGGCACCTGGCATGTGCCCGCCGCGCACGCCAGCGCGCGGTTCGGGCTCTTCGCCGGTGAAGCGACCGGCCGGCCGCGCATCGGCGATCTGGCTGTCGCCGCCGGCAACGACATTTCGCATGTCGTCCAGCGAGGCGACACGCGAGGCATCGAAGTCGGCGTGGAAGAAGTTCGGGGCGATCCGCGTCTTTTCCGCGGTCACCGGTCGGCTGTCCGCCTTCCAGCGGTCGAAGCCGCCGTCGAGAACGTAGACCTGGAAGACGCCCATCACGCGGAACATCCACCAGACCCGCGGAGCTGAAAACAGGCCCGGGCCGTCATAGACCACGATCGTGTCGTCGGCGGAGATGCCCATCGATCCGGCAAAGCGCGAGAAGGTCGGCGGATCGGGCAGCGTATGCGGAAGGGTCGAGCCGGGGGCGACGACGGCATCCTGGTCGAAGAAGATCGCGCCAGGGATATGCGCGGCTTCATATTCCGCCTTTGGGTCCCGCTTGTGTGCGGGAAGATACCAGGACGCATCGACGATGGAGAGGCCGGGCGAGCCCAACCTTGCCTGCAGCCAGTCCGCGTCGATCGTGAAAGCTCCGCTTTCGGCCATGCAAGCTGTCTCCTCGAACGGCTTCGTTGGTCGCTCAGTCCTTACCTACATGTGCCGAGAACATCGGGCCGTAAAGGGGAAACCGCCTGGGACGGTTCCCGCCGCACAAGATAAGGCAGGGCAGACAGCCCCTGTCCGGGCGGCGCCTTCACGCCGCGGGCGCAGGTCCGAAGCGGATGCGGAAACGCCGGTTCTCGCGACCCTTCTTCTCGATCCTGCCGATGTGGATCTCGCCGACCTCGCCGGTCGATCGCACATGGGTGCCGCCGCAAGGCTGGCTGTCGACCGACCCGTCCGCGCCGACCAGCACCAGCCTGATCCGGCCGCTTCCGGTCGGCGGGCGCACGTTCTTCGACTTTACCAGCGTCGGGTTCGCAGCGAGTTGCTCGTCGGAAATCCAGCGCGTGGCCACCGGATGGTCGGCGCGCACGAGTTCCATCAGCCGCGCCGTCACGTCTTCCTTCGTGAAACCGGCATCCGGGATGTCGAAGTCGACCCTGCTGTCATCCTCGGAGACCGCTGCCCCCGTGATCGGGAACGGACAAACGACCGTCAGCAGGTGGCAGGCCGTGTGCATGCGCATCAGCTTCAGTCGCCGTTCCCAGTCGATCGCGAGCGCCACCCGGTCGCCGGGCTTGAGGTCGGAGTCCGTCGGCGGAACATGGATGATCTCGTCCTTGGTTTCGCCGGTGACCGTCGCCGCGACTTCGACCATCCGCCCGTCCGCGAGCGATAGGCGACCGGTATCGCCCGGCTGGCCGCCCGAAGTCGCATAGAAGATCGTTCGGTCTAGGATGATGCCGCCGCGCGCGTTGACCGCAACGACTTCGGCTTCCGCTTCGGCAAGATATCCGTCGTCGCGAAAGAGCGCCTCGGTCACGAACGCCATCAGTCGACCTTCTCGTAGGGAACCGAAATCTCGGGCGTCCGGTCCATCCAGCCCGGCACAGGCAGGTTCTTGCCGCGCAGGAACTCCGGATTGAAGAGCTTCGACTGGTAGCGCGTGCCGTAGTCGCAGAGGATGGTCACAATGGTGTGGCCGGGGCCAAGATCCTTCGCCATGCGGATCGCGCCGGCGATGTTGATGCCGGTCGAGCCGCCCAGGCACATGCCCTCCTCCTGCACGAGGTCGAACACGATCGGCAGCGCCTCGTCGTCCGGAACCTGATAGGAGAAGTCAGGCTCAAAACCTTCGAGGTTGGCGGTGATGCGCCCCTGCCCGATGCCCTCGGTGATCGACGATCCCTCGGCCTTGAGCACCCCTTCGGTGTAGAAGCTGTAGAGGGCCGCGCCGAGCGGATCGGCGAGCGCGATCTTGACGTCTCGGCTGTTCTCCTTCAGCCCGGCCGCCACGCCGGCGAGCGTCCCGCCCGTGCCCACGGCCGAGACGAACCCGTCGACCTTGCCTCCCGTCTGCGTCCAGATTTCCTGGGCGGTGGTGCGGATGTGCCCGTCGCGATTGGCGACATTGTCGAACTGATTTGCCCAGATCGCGCCGTTCGGCTCCGTTCGCGCCAGCTGCTCGGCAAGGCGGCCGGAAACCTTCACGTAGTTGTTCGGGTTCTTGTAGGGAACCGCCGGCACCTCGATCAGTTCGGCGCCGAGCACGCGCAAGGCGTCCTTCTTCTCCTGGCTCTGCGTGTCGGGAATGACGATGACCGTGCGGTAGCCGAGCGCCTTGGCGACGACCGTGAGCCCGATGCCGGTGTTGCCAGCGGTGCCCTCGACGATCACCCCTCCCGGCTTCAGCAGCCCGCGCCTTTCGGCGTCGCGGATGATGAACAGGCCAGCACGGTCCTTCACGGACTGGCCGGGATTCATGAACTCGGCCTTGCCGAGGATTTCGCAGCCGGTCTCCTCCGATGCCCGCCTGAGCCGGATCAGCGGCGTGTTGCCGATCGTGTCGATCACCGAACCGTTCATCTGCTTTCCCTTCGTACGGACATGCGCACAGCCGTCCGGTTCTAGAAACCCGCTCCCGCCGTTTCAAGGAAAGAAATTTCCCGGCCACCGCCCTCCTGGAGCACCGGCTTGCTCGGCGCCGAGCGAGCGGCGCACGACGCCGCGCGATATTGCTTTCACCGGAAGCATCGGCCATGCGAAAGTCGGCGGGAACGGACAGAGGTGCGAGGCATGGCGATCTACAGAGCCAACCCCAAGCATGGCGTGGCCTGGCTGACCGGCGGCAGCTCGGGCATCGGCAGGCGGCTGGCGCTCGAGCTCGCCGGACAGGGATGGACGGTGGCCGTCAGCACCCGCCCCGAGGATTCGATCGAGCAGGTCGTGGAAGCGGCCGCTTCCCTGCCCGGCAAGATCCTCGCCTACTATTGCGATGTCGCCGACGAGGCCGGCATGGCGACCACAGTCGAGACCATCGAACGGGAAGCTGGACCGATCATGCTCGCCGTCTTCAACGCCGGCGTCTACATCCCCGTGCATGGCGAGGCGCTGGACATGGCCAACATGCGCAAGACCTACGACGTCAACGTGTTCGGCATCCTGAACGGGCTCGTGCCGGTGGTGTCGCGCATGCGGACGCGCAACCGCGGCCATGTCGTCCTGATGGGGTCGGTTACAGGCTACTTCGGCTGGCCGACACTCGCCGCCTATGGCGCGACCAAAGCCGCCATCAACAACATGGCCGAAGCGCTGCGCTACGACTTCGAAAAGATGAACATCCGGATCCAGATCGTGAATCCCGGTTTCGTCGACACGCCGCTCGCCGCCAAGAACACGCATTTCATGCCGTTCCTGATGCCCGTCGACAAGGCCGGCGCCCGCATGATGAAGGCGATCGGTTTCGGCGGCTACGAAACGACGTTTCCCTGGCGGCTCACATGGCTCCTGAAGTTCATGCGGATGTGGCCGAACGCCACCCGCTTCGCCTTCATGAACTACGCAAGCCGCTGGCGCGGGTATCCGCTCATGCCGGGCAGGACGCGCGAGTAGAGGCGCGTCTGCGCCTGGGTCGTCCGGCCTGCGCCTAAGGCATCGTCGGCTTCGGCAGTCCCTCGCCCTCGTGCACCGGTTCGCCGTCGATCAGCGTCGCCAGCACCGTAGCCGACACGATCTCGGTCGGCGCGATCTTGGTGACGTCCTTGTCGAGCACCACGACGTCGGCCCTCTTGCCCACCGTCAGCGTGCCGGACTCTGCCTCGTCGAACGCAGCGTAGGCGCCGTTGACGGTGTAGGCGCGCAGCATGTCCATCACGTCGAGCCTGTGCTGCGGCGTCAGCACCGCCCCCTCAGGATCCTCGAAGTCCTGCCTGGTGACGCCGGTCTGGATCGCTTCCAGCGGGTTCATCGACGACACGCTCCAGTCGCTCGACCCGACGATGGTCGCGCCGGCCTCCTTCAGCGCGCCGAAGGGATACAGCCACTCCGAGCGCTCCGGCCCGATCTTCGGCTGGGTCAGGTCGACGATATACGGGTCCGGATAGGCCCAGAGCGCCTGGACCACGGGCAGGACGCCAAGCTGCTTGAAGCGCGGAATGTCGGCCTGATTGACCAGTTGCACATGGGTGATGATCGGGCGCCGGTCGCGCTTGCCGTTGGCCTGCTCGGCCGCCTCATAGGCGTCGAGCGTCACCCGTATCGCGCGGTCGCCAATCGAATGGGCGTGAAGCTGAAACCCGGCAGCGTCCGCGGCCACAGCGACGGCCTTCAGTTCCTCCGGCGTGAACAGGAGGTCGCCCGACGTGTTGGACCCGACATAGGCCTCGAGCAGCGCCGCGGTGCCCGTTTCGATGACGCCGTCAACGAACAGCTTGACCGAAGTCACCTCGAGACGCGGCCCCGAATAGGCAGCCTTCAGCTTTGTGACGCGCTCCACCGGAGACGCGTCGCCGGCCTCGACCTTGACGGCTGCCCCGACCCGCAACTTGAGCGCGTTCGCCGCTTCGGCACGCTGGTAGCCGGCCAGCATCCACTCCTCCGCCGAAGGGTCGATGATCGCCGTCAGCCCGTAGCCGATCGCCTCGGCCTGCGCCTTTTCGAAACCGGCATCGACTTGCGCCTGCGGATAGTCCGGCAGCAGGTCGGAGACCAGCGCCATCGCCTCCTCGCGCAGCAGGCCGGTCGGATTGCCCTGAGCATCGCGGTCGATGCGCCCGCCCTCGGGATCCCTGGTGCTGGCGTCGATGCCGGCTGCCTTGAGCGCCGCCGAATTGGCCCAGCCGGAGTGGCCGTCGATGTCCTCGAACCAGGCTGGCCGGTCGCCCGTGATCGCGTCGAGCACGGCGGCGTTCGGCTCCTTGTAGACGGCGACGCTCCATCCGCCGCCGCGCAGCCAGCCGCCTTCGGCGGCAGCCGCCATGGCGGGTTCGATCGCGGCGCGCAGGCCGGCCTCGTCGGCGGCTTCCGACAGGTCGATGTCTTCCGCTTGCGTGGCGCTCCAGATCAGATGGTTGTGCGAATCCTGGAAACCGGGCAGCACCAGCGCGTCCGCCGGCAGGTCGTAGACCCGCGCGCCCTTGAGGTACGGCTCGACGTCGGCCGCCGTCCCGACCGCCGCGATCCTGCCGTCGACAAGGGCGATCGCCTCGGCTTCCGGCTTGGCGTCGTCCATGGTCAGCACCCGCGCGCCGCGAAGCACGACCGTATCGGCATAAGCGGCCGAACTGAAAAGCATGGCGGCGGTGGCCGCAAGCAGACTGTACTTCCAGACCATTCCCGGCATCGCGTCCTCCCGCTTCCGATGCGCAGCAAGGTACAAGGGGGCAATGGCCGGTCAAGCCGGCCCCCCGGTCGCCAGTTGCGAAAAAAGCTTGGGCCATGTCGAATTCGGAAAACGTTGTTCGTCGAGACGACAGAGGCCGATCGACGGGCTCGACAACCCAGGGAGAAAACCGATGCGTTTCATGGTGATGGTCAAGGCGACGGAAGACAGTGAGGCCGGCGTTCTGCCGACCGAGGAACTGCTGACGGCCATGATGAAATACAATGAGGAACTGGTGAAGGCCGGCATCATGCTGGCCGGCGATGGCCTGCAGCCGAGCTCGAAGGGCGTGCGCGTCGCCTTCGACGGACCGAAGCGCACCGTCATCGACGGCCCCTTCGCCGAGACCAAGGAACTGATTGCCGGCTACTGGATCTGGGAAGTTCGTTCGCTCGAGGAGGCAATCGAGTGGGTCAAGCGGTGCCCCAACCCGATGTTCGGCCCCTCCGAGATCGAGATCCGCCCGTTCTACGAGATGTCAGACTTCGGAGAACTCGCGACGCCGGAGGTTCTCGCCCAGGAGAAGCGTCTGCGCGAGGAGTCGGAAAAGCTGGCAAGAAAAGGATAGGCCGCGCAAGACCGGCGCCCGCGCCGAGGCTATCCCTCGAACTGACTCCAACCGCACCCTCTCAAACGCCCGATCCGCGCTTCCCCTGCGCGGATCGGTTTCATGCGTTCACAACCCCGGGCCTTCACGGCATGGCCGAAGCAGTCTAGAAGACGGCCGTCAGGCGTTTCGCCGCGAGCTTTCCGTCAAGGCGGCGAAACGGACTTCCTGGCCAAGGCTGGAACATTTCGATGAACGGGGTGCGCAGGATCGGCGTGGCGATTGCGGCGGGCAGCATGATGCTCACGCTGGCGGCTTGTTCGCGCACGTCTGACGGCACCGTTGTCCTGCCGAAGGCGGCAACGATCCCGACCATCGACCTGGCGCCCGCGGGCCGTTTTGTCCCCTCATGGATGAAGCGTAACGAACCGACCCGGGCGGCGCACAACTTCCCGCCGGCGCCCGAGAAGAAGACCCCGCCCCGGCGCAAGACCCAGGCGCCCGTCGTCTCCTCGGGATCGGGTAACCTGGCGTGCAAGACCGTCAACGACGGCACGCGCGTCCGGATGGTGTGCTCCTAGCCGCGCGCGATCGACTTCTCGGGAACGCCAATGCGGCGTCGGGGCTGGCTTTGGCGGACCCGATGGCCTATGAGCGGCAATGTCAAACGATCGCTTTGATGTTCCGGTCGCCGTAAAGTTCGGTTCGCCGGTCCAGGAAAAAGTTCTGCGGACGGCGCAGGACGCTTCCGACTTCCTTCTCAACAACTGGCCCGGAAAGAAGAGCCCAAAGCACCGGGCCGCCCTGCAGGCGTGCCACGACTGGGCGGCAGGCACAAAACCGGCCATGACGGCGCGTCGGGCGTTCCTGGCGGCCGCCCGCGAAGTCGACGTCGAAATCGTGTCATGATGCGTCGCTCCCGCGCGCCGGGAACCGGCGGCGGGTACGGGCAACGCTCCCTAGCCTAGGCTTCCTCCGACTTTTCGGATTCGGCCGTTTGCTCGGCCTTGGCGCGCTCGCTCTTGGCGGCCTTCGCTGCGGCCTTCTCAGCCTTCTTGGCGGCCTTCTGCCGCTCGCGTTCCCTGCGTTCGTGATTGTAGTTCGGCGCCCGCGCCATGCCTTCTCCTTCGATCATTGCTGGAATAGCGGGCAGCTTACCGGGCCCATCCGGGATGTTCAACCGACCGGCCGGATGCGCAGCAACCTTTGCACCGCCCGCCGCCCGTGCTACCCGTCTGCGCCGCCAACGGACAGTCGCCCAAGCTCGATGACCAAACCCCGCAACAAACTCGCTTTCGTGTCGTCGGACACAGAGGATGCGCGCTCCGCCGCCTCCACGCTGATCAAGCGCTACGGACAGAATCCTGTCGATGACGCTGATGTCGTCGTGGCGCTCGGCGGCGACGGTTTCCTTTTGCAGACGCTGCGCGAGACCATGAGCACCGGCAAGCTCGTCTACGGCATGAACCGCGGCACGACGGGTTTCCTCATGAACGAGTTCCGCGAGGAAGGCCTCTTTGAGAGGGTTGCGGCGGCGCAGTCGGAGACGATCCGGCCACTGGAGATGGAGGCGCAGAGCGCGACTGGCGAAACGCTGGGCGCGCTGGCCATCAACGAGGTCTCGCTCTGGCGCCAATCCTACCAGACCGCGAAGATCCGTATCTCCATCGACGGCAAGGTCCGGCTCGACGAACTGAACAGCGACGGCGTCATGGTCGCGACGCCGGCGGGCTCGACCGCCTACAACCTCTCGGCCTACGGCCCCATCCTCCCGCTCGACGCACCCCTGCTGGCGCTGACGCCGGTCAGCCCGTTCCGCCCGCGCCGCTGGCGCGGTGCGCTCATCTCCAACAAGGTGGTCGTTCGCTTCGACATTCTGGAGCCCGACAAGCGACCGGTGAACGCGGCCGCCGATCACGCCGAGGTGAAGTCGGTGATCTCGGTCACCGTCAGGGAATCGCAATCGAAGACCGCGACGCTGCTGTTCGACCCCGGCTACTCCTGGAACGAGCGTATCCTGGCCGAGCAGTTCCGCTACTAGCGCGGCGGAATTTTCCGGCGATTAACGCTAGGCGCTAATCATATTTCACGTCGCACCCCTGACATTACGGCCATTTAAGTTGACATTCCGCAGGGTTGCGCATATCGCAATGCACACTAAGCAGGCGCGCGGCGCCTGCCGCGGCTCCCTCCGAGAGCGGCGCTGAACCAGCCAAAAGCAGCCAGAGATTTGTCAGTAGACACCACGACCGCTCAAGAAGCGTTGACATTCGCAGACCTCGGCCTTTCGCCGAAGGTCCTTTCCGCAGTCACCGACGCCGGTTACACCAAGCCGACGCCCATCCAGGCCGGCGCTATCCCGCATGCGCTGATGGGCAAGGACGTGCTCGGCATCGCCCAGACCGGGACCGGCAAGACCGCCGCTTTCGTGCTGCCGATGATCACGCGCCTCGAAAAGGGCCGCGCCCGGGCACGCATGCCGCGCACGCTGATCCTCGAGCCGACGCGCGAACTCGCCGCGCAGGTCGAGGAAAACTTCGTCAAGTACGGCAAGAACCACAAGCTCAACATCGCGCTCCTGATCGGCGGCGTGTCCTTCGACGAGCAGGACAAGAAGCTCGAGCGCGGCGCCGACGTGCTCATCGCCACGCCTGGCCGCTTGCTCGACCACCGCGAGCGCGGGAAGCTGCTGCTCAACGGGGTCGAAATCCTGGTCATCGACGAAGCTGACCGGATGCTCGACATGGGCTTCATTCCCGACATCGAGCGCATCTGCGAGATGATCCCGTTCACGCGCCAGACGCTGTTCTTCTCGGCGACCATGCCGCCCGAGATCACCAAGCTGACGGAAAAGTTTCTGCACGCGCCGGTCCGCGTCGAGGTGGCCCGCGCCGCCACCACCGCATCCACAGTCACACAGCGGCTGGTGAAGTCGGCGCCCAAGCCTTGGGACAAGCGCGAGGTCCTGCGCAACCTGATCCGCGCCGAGGCCGACGAGCTTAAGAACGCGATCATCTTCTGCAACCGCAAGGTCGAGGTTTCCGACCTCTACAAGTCGCTCTTGAAGTACGAGTTCGACGCCGGCGCGCTGCATGGCGACATGGACCAGCGCGCCCGCATGGCGATGCTGGACAGCTTCCGCTCCGGCAAGCTGAAGCTGCTCGTCGCATCGGACGTCGCGGCGCGCGGCCTCGACATTCCCGACGTCAGCCACGTCTTCAATTTCGACGTGCCGATCCACGCCGAGGACTACGTCCACCGCATCGGTCGTACCGGGCGCGCCGGACGTTCCGGCAAGTCGTTCACCATCGTCACCCGCAGCGACACCAAATATCTCGACGCGATCGAGAAACTGATCGGCCAGAACATCGAGTGGCTCGACGGCGACCTCTCCACCGTCGTTGCCAGCGAGAGCGACGACGAAGCGCCACGCCGTGGGCGCGGCGCTCCGCGCCGGGCCGGCCGCAAGGACGAGGGCGAGCGCAAGCGCGGCCGCAGGGAATCGCCGGCGAAACCCGCCGAAGAGATGCTGGCCGACGCCGAGGCGCCGGCAGCCGAAGCCGTGCCCGAGCGCAGCGAGCGCAAGGATGCGATCAAGGCCGACAACGCCGCCCGCGGCTCCAGGAGCGGCGGCGCCAAGGGCGAGCGTTCCGACAAGCCGAGGAACGACGACCGCCCGCGCCGCGAGGACAGGCGTCGCCGCGACGACGACCTCAATGACGGGACCGTCGGCTTCGGCGACGACATGCCGGCCTTCATGCTGATCGAGGCGAAGGTCTGACCGACCGCCACCGGACATGAAAAAAGCGGCCAGTGGCCGCTTTTTTTTGCGATGCGCCCGGCCTCAGGTCAGCGGCGACAGCTGGATCTCGACGCGGCGGTTCTGTGCCCTGCCCTCGGCGGTCGAGTTTGGCGCGATCGGACGCGATTCGCCAAATCCGGTAACCGCGAAGCGACGGGAATCGACGCCCTGCGCGGACAGATAGTTCGCAACCGAAAGTGCGCGGCGCTGCGACAGGTCGAGATTGTGCTGGTCGCTGCCGGTGCTGTCGGTATGGCCGTACACGTCGACGACGGTCCGCTGGTAGCGGTTCAGAACCTTGGCCACTGAATTCAGCGTAGGATAGAAGCTCGACTTCACCGCGTCCTGGTCGACGGCGAAGGTGATGTCGGACGGCATGTTCAGGATCACCTGGTCGCCGACGCGCGTGACGCTGACGCCGGTTCCCTGCAATTCCGCGCGCAGGTCGGCCTCGTTCTTGTCCATGGTCGCGCCGATGGCGCCGCCGGTCAGCGCGCCGAGGCCGGCGCCGATCAGGACAGCGTTGCGCTGCGCGTTCTTCGAGCCGCCGACCGCCATGCCGGCCAGAGCGCCCAGACCCGCACCGATCGCGGCGCCGCCTGCCGTGTTGGAAACCTTCTGCTCGCCGGTATAGGGATCGGTCGAGCACGCGCCCAACAGCGCGGCAGCCGCAAGGGCGGCGATCATCTTCTTGGTCATCAGGTATCCCCTCTCGGTTTCCTCAGTGCGACCGTTCCGTCGCTGCCCTTCCCCCATGCCTTGTACCGCCAAATACGGCAAAAAGCCGACGAGGCGCGCTCTGGCGCCGGTCGACCGCAAGGGCCGACGTGGCAGATTGCATATGGTGTCCGGCCTGTCGCCCGGAAAATCGATGCCCGCCTGAAATTCTTTCAGCCACATCTGCCAGCGCGAGCCGACGCGGCGGGTCGGCGGGCAAGGCGGCCGGTCAGTAGGAGCGCGGCGGGACGAACAGGCAGATGGTGCGCGAATCGTCCGCGCCGGCTACCGAGCACCAGTGGTACTCGCCATCGGGGGAGTTTTTCAGCCGCGTGTCCGAGTAGGTGACGACCTCGCCGGTCCCCTTGATCACGTAGCCTTCCGGCCTTTCGCTGATTTGACGGGCAGACACTTCGCGGCAGTCGTAGCCGGAACAGCAGGAAAAGGGATAGGACCAGCCCTGCGGCTTGGCCGCGGTCGGCAACGCGTCATGCGCCGCCGCCGAGAGCAGCGGAACTCCGGTCAAGGCCGTGGCCGCAATGCAGGGAACGAGAAGACTGTGGAGGGTCCGGCGGACCGGATCTGTCGGGTGGTAAGACATGGCTCAGTCCTGTCAAAACGAGTTCGTCAAGCCTTCGCTTGCCCGTCCAGGACCGTGTCTTCCCATTCGCCGGCTCGTCAGCCGCTGATATGCCGCGTCCGGCTGCGATTTTCTCTCGCTCCTCCCGCTCCACAAGGGTGCGCCGATTCGTCAGCCGGCACAATTGGCTTCGTCCGAGCGAAGCCTGACGCCAGATGCCGACATGTACAGGCCTCAGGCTGCGCCGGCATCCTTAACAAGAAGTAAAAATGCGAGGCCTACGCTAGTCCAGGTCCGCCACCGGCTGGCCGCTGCCGCCCTCGATGCGCTGCGAGAGCGACGCCTCCATGAACTCGTCGAGGTCGCCGTCGAGCACGTCCGACGGGCTGGTGTTCTCCACTCCGGTGCGCAGGTCCTTCACCAGTTGGTAGGGCTGCAGAACGTAGGAGCGGATCTGGTGCCCCCAGCCGATGTCGGACTTCGACGCCTCGGTTGCGTTGGCCGCGGCCTCGCGCTTCTTGAGCTCTTCCTCGTAGAGACGCGAGCGCAGCATCTCCCACGCCTTGGCGCGGTTCTTGTGCTGCGATCGCTCGGCCTGGCAGGCGACCGCGATGCCGGTTGCCAGATGCGTGATGCGCACTGCCGAATCCGTCGTGTTGACGTGCTGCCCGCCCGAGCCAGAGGCGCGGTAGGTGTCGATGCGCACGTCGGACTCGCTGACCTGCACGTCGATCGAATCGTCGATCACGGGATAGACCCACACGCTGGCGAAAGACGTGTGGCGGCGCGCGTTGCTGTCATAAGGCGAGATGCGCACCAGGCGGTGCACGCCCGATTCCGTCTTCAGCCAGCCATAGGCCTTCTCGCCCTTGATCAGCACCGTGGCCGACTTGATGCCCGCCTCCTCGCCGTCATGGACCTCCAGAACATCGACCTTGAAGCCGCGGCGCTCGGCCCAGCGGGTGTACATGCGCAGCAGCATGGAACCCCAGTCCTGGCTCTCGGTGCCGCCCGCGCCGGCATGGATTTCCAGATAGCTGTCGTTGCCGTCGGCCTCGCCGGACAGCATGGTCTCGATCTGGCGCGCCCTAACCTCGCCCGACAGCGAGCGGATCGCCGCCTCCGCTTCCTCGACGACGGAGCGGTCGTTCTCCTCCTCGCCGAGTTCGATCAGGCCGATATTGTCCTCGAGCGCCTGGGTCAGGCCGCGCACCGCCTTGACGCCGTCCTCCAGCGTCTGGCGTTCACGCATCAGCTTCTGGGCTTCCAGCGCGTCGTTCCAGAGGGAAGGATCCTCCGCGCGGTTGTTCAGGTAATCAAGTCGCTTGAGCGCCTGATCCCAGTCAAAGATGCCTCCTCAGCAGGCTTATGGCCTGCTTGATTTCGTCGACGAGCTTTTCGGTTTCCGCGCGCATGGCAGGAATGGACTTTCTGTCAGATCGTTGAATCGGCGCGGACCATAGGGAGGCGACCCGCGCGTGTAAAGCCGCCGCCGTCCGATCGCGCCGAAATGGCGCGGCCGGCGCAGCCGGGCTAGTAGAGGCCGCCGCCGCCCCCCTGGATCGCGCGGCTCGCCGAAGGCGAAAGGTCCTCGCCCATCGTACCGTCGGCGTCCATGCCGATCACCCAATAGGTGTCGGCCGGCCCGGTGCCGGGCTTGAAGGCTTCCATGATGGTGCCCGCCTCGCCCTCGCTGGCGCGCATGCCGGTCTTGCGGTTGATGGCGATGAGCGTCATCCCCTCGGGCACCTGGAACTCGGTCGGCGGCGTGTCCTTCAGTGCCTCGGCCACGAACTCCTTGAAGATCGGCGCGGCAAGGCCGCCGCCCGTCGAGCCCTTGCCCAGCGTCCGCGGCTGGTCGAAGCCGAGATAGAGACCGACCACCAGGTTCGGCGTGAAGCCCATGAACCAGGCGTCCTTCTCGTCGTTGGTGGTGCCGGTCTTGCCGGCGATCGGCCGGTTGAGCTCCTTGAGCGTCGTCGCCGTGCCGCGCAACACCACGCCCTCCATCATCGAGGTGATCTGGTAGGCGGTCATCGGGTCGAGAACCTGGTCGGCGTTGTCGACCAGTTCGGGCTCCGCCTGGTTCTCCCAGTCGGCGGCCACGCAGCCTTCGCACCCGCGCTCGTCGTGCTTGTAGACGGTCTTGCCGTAGCGGTCCTGGATGCGGTCGATCAGCGACGGCTTGATCTGGCGTCCGCCGTTCGCCATCACCGAATAGGCCGAAACCATGCGCATGACGGTCGTCTCGCCGGAGCCCAGCGCCATCGGCAGATAGGGCGCCAGATGGTCGTAGACGCCGAAACGCTCGGCGTACTCGGCCACGATCTTCATGCCCATGTCGTGCGCGAGCCGCACGGTCATCAGGTTTCGCGACCGCTCGATGCCGGCCCGCAGCGTCGAGGGTCCGGCCGACTTGCTGTCATAGTTCTTCGGCGACCAGGTCGTGTTGCCCGAGGTGATGGTGATGGGCCCATCCATGATGACGGACGCCGGCGTGTAGCCGTTGTCGAGCGCCGCGGCGTAGACGATCGGCTTGAACGCGGAGCCCGGCTGGCGCATGGCCTGCGTGGCGCGGTTGAATTCCGATTGCGAGAAGGAGAAACCGCCCACCATCGCCAGCACGCGGCCGGTGTGCGGGTCCATCGCCACCATGCCGCCCGACACGGCGGGAACCTGGCGCAATTCATAGGCGGCGCCTTCCTTCTTCTCGACATAGACGACATCGCCCGGCTTCAGCACGTCGGCGGGAGAATTCGCCTTGACGCGGCGGCCGTCAACGACATGGCGCATGGCGAAACTCATGTCCTCCGTCGACACGGTGCCAGTCTCGCGTTCGGCCGAGAGAGCGCCGGAAATCTCGCGGCTCGGCTGCAGCCCGATCGACAGGCCCGCATCGGAGCTTTCGAGGACCACCGCCAGGCGCCATTCGGGCACGTCGTCGAGATCCTTGACCTCGCCGAGCGGCACGCCCCAGTCGGCGCCGAGTTCGATCTGCTTCACCGGGCCGCGGTAGCCGCGCAGCCTGTCGTATTTCAGCAGGCCGTTCTGCATCGCCTTGCGGGCGATCCGCTGCAGATCCGGGTCGAGCGTCGTCCGCACGGACAGGCCGCCCTCGTAGAGCGCGTTCTCGCCGTAGCGCGAGATGATCTCGCGGCGGACTTCCTCGGTAAAATACTCGCCGGCGAACAGGTAGCTGCCGGTGCGGCGCGGCTTCACGCCGAGCGGGCCGGCCTTTGCCTTGTCGCCTTCCTCACGCGACACGTATCCGTTCTCGACCATCTGATCGATGACCCAGTTGCGGCGCTCGATGGCGCGCTGGGTATGGCGGAAGGGGTGGTAGTTGGACGGCCCCTTCGGCAGCGCGGCGAGGTAGGCTGCCTCGGCGACCGTAAGCTCGTTCACCGACTTGTCGAAGTAGGTGAGCGCCGCGCCGGCCACGCCATACGCGTTGAGGCCGAAGAAGATCTCGTTGAGGTAGAGTTCGAGTATCCGGTCCTTGGAGAAGGCCTGCTCGATGCGGAACGACAGGATCGCTTCCTTGATCTTGCGCTCGTAGGTCTGGTCCTTGGTCAGCAGGAAGTTCTTCGCGACCTGCTGGGTGATCGTCGAGGCGCCCTGGCGCGCGCCGGTCTGGATGTTGTTGACGACGGCGCGGAACAGGCCGGCGACGTCGATGCCGGGATGCTTGTAGAAATTCTTGTCCTCGGCCGACAGGAACGCGGCCTTGACGCGGTCGGGCACCGCCTGGATCGGCAGATAGAGGCGCCGCTGGCGAGCGAACTCGCCCATCAGCGCGCCGTCGGAGGCATGCACGCGGGTCGTCACAGGCGGCTCGTATTTCGAAAGCACCTCGTAGTCGGGCAGGTCCTTGGCCAGCCCGCCGATAACCATCCACACGCCTGCCGCCGCAAGCAGTGCGAAGGCCACGCCGATGCCGAAGAAATAGCCTAGAAGTCGAATCATACCCGCTCCAATGCCAGCCCGGGGGACGACTGCATGAGCGCGTCAGCGCGCAGGCATGCCCGCAAACGGCACATTCCATATCCTCCGACCCTTGATCCGCCGATGTGTAGAAATTGCGGCGGCACGGCCTGCCGGAGGCAGTTCTGTTCGATTAATACGGCAACTGTGGTCGATGCGCCACTGGAACGCGCCACATGGGCCACCGAAACCTCGACCAGGCGCGGCCCGCTCAACCGTCCCCGCCGGTCGACGTCGCAAACATCTCGATCGCCTTGGAAATGCTGCCGGCGGCCTTGCCGCGCCATTCGGCGCTTTTCAGCTGCTCCTCGTCTTTGGCGTTGGAGAGGTAGCCGAGTTCCAGCAGGACAGACGGCACGTCGGGCGCCTTCAGCACCTTGAACCCGGCGAAGCGGTGCGGATTGTTGATGAGGCCGACGGTGCTCGACAGTTCGCCGACGAGCGAGCGGGCGAAACGCATGGAGAAGCTGTGCGTCTCGCGCTTGATGAGATCGACGAGAATGTCGGCCACCTCGTGGTTTTCCTCCTCGACAACGATTCCCGCGAGTTGGTCGGACAGGTTCTCCCGGTCGGCGAGCGCCTGAGCCTCGGCGTCGGAAGCCTTTTCCGAAACGGTGTAGACCGTCGCGCCGCGAATCTTCTTGAGGCGGATGGTGTCGGCGTGGATGGAGATGAACAGGTCGGCTTCATGCTCCCTGGCGATGCGCACCCGGTCGTCAAGCCGCAGGAATTCGTCCTTCTCGCGGGTCATGAAGACGTTGTAGCGCCCGTCAGCGCGCAGGCGGTCGCGCAATTCGGTGGCGAATGTCAGCGTGATGTCCTTCTCGACCGTACCGCTCGGCCCGGCCGCGCCGCCGTCGATCCCGCCGTGCCCGGGATCGATGACGATGGTGAAGCGCTGGCCATCGCGGCCTGTCCTGAGGCCCAGCCTTTCGCTTTTCGGCGTGACCTGCGTCGACGCCGTGGTCTGGGCCTGGACCGAGAGGGCGTCGTCGAACGCCCGCTGCGACGCGGCGACAAGGTCGGCGACCAGCCGGAAGCCGCGCGAGGATTCGTTGGGCAGAATGTCGAGCCTGTCCACCACGAACGGCCCCTTGGCCTCGATGATCAGGCGCGACGTCTTCGCGTCGACCTGGCCGTAGCGGACGTTTCCGACCAGCCCCCTCGCCTTCAGGTCGCCGGGATTGATCGCCAGCCGCGCGCCCGGGACGTCGATCACCAGCCTGTGCGGCGCCCGCAGCAGGAACCAGCGCGGCTCGGGCTCGCTGTCGAAATTGACCACCACGCGCATTCGCGCTTCGTCGCCCGCCATCTTGAAGTCGTGCGCTTCGAGCGCGAAGGACGGCGCGCGCGCCGTCAACAGGAGGACGAGCGCCAAGAAGGCCGCCGCGGCAAGCGCGCGCCACATGCTTCGGTGCTCGTCTGCTGAACTCATTACAGTGTCCTTGCCCCATGTTCTGCGGCTCGCGGGGTGCCCATCCTCGCCGGCGGATAGGCTGCACATACTGTTAACGAGTGGTATCCAGATAAGGTTAATCAAGCCTTTCATGCGGTTGCCGGCGCACTGCATCGATTGCCGGCATCAGAAATCAGGGTTGCCTAAAACCTCGCCAAATCATAAAAGCGATGCTGGATTACCGCAATGCCCGGACCCACCCCGCCGCTCCCAAAGGTTAGTCACGGCGGACCCAAGGCGGCTCCAATCGTAACCCAGCGATCGTGGCAGAGGTTGTCCCTAAGGATTTCGTCAGGGCGTCCGGTGGCGCGGAGCCCTTTCGCAAACAAATACGGCCGGATGCGTAAGTTCCGTGCCGGCTCTTCGTGAGCAAAAAAGCTGGTCCGGCGCCGCCGGGCTTAGGTTCAAAGGTTCCGCAAGGGAAGCGATGGCTTCGAGCGCAATCACGGAAAGGTCCGCAAGACACCGCGCCGGTTCGGCTGCGGGCGGTACCGCTGTGGCGTTACGCCAGGCCCGGGCGGACACATTTTCCGGCACCTCATCAGACGCAGGGCGGCGAAGGCTTTCTTCACCGGCGCTTCGGCTGGCGGCTGCCGGAGGGAAAACTGATAATGCCCAACAAGATGCTTATAGACTCCTCCCACCCGGAGGAAACGCGGGTTGTCGTCGTACGCGGTAGCCGCATCGAAGAATTCGATTTCGAATCACAGGACAAGAAGCAGCTCAAAGGAAACATCTATCTGGCGCGGGTTACCCGCGTAGAGCCGTCCCTTCAGGCTGCATTTGTCGAATATGGCGGGAACCGTCACGGCTTCCTCGCCTTCAGCGAAATTCACCCCGACTACTACCAGATTCCGGTCGCCGACCGTCAGGCGCTGCTGCGCGCCGAAGCGGAGGAGCACGAGGATGAGGACGAGGACGGCGAAGAACGCAGCCGGGGCCGGCGGCGCCGCCGCGGCGGCCGAAGCCGCGACCGCGGCGACGAAGCGGTCAGCGCCGTCGCAGGTGCCGACTCAAGTGCGACCTCGCCGGAAGGCATGGCGGACGATGCCGACATGCACGAGGCCGAAGGAGCGTCGGACGAAGCCGGGAACGTTGAGGCGCACGAAGACGTCGAAGACAGTGTGACCATCGAGGCCGCCCCTTCCGAGGCGACCGACTCCGAGCCGGTCGAAGCGGCGACGGAAGAACTGACTGCGCGGGAAGACGAGCATCCGGTCGACGCAGAGGGCGACGACGACGGCCGCAAGGGCGATCCGACATCGATCGCCGCCGAAGTCGAGCTCGACGTCGTCAGCGAGAAGCTACCCGAACCGACCGAAAGCGAAGGTGCCGTCGAGGACACCCAGCGGTCCGGCGGCGACGACCACGACCATGACCATGAAGTCGAATCCGTCGGCGCCGAGGACGCCCTCGACGAGGTTCGCAACCGCCGCAAGCCGCCGCGCCGGCACTACAAGATCCAGGAGGTCATCAAGCGCCGCCAGATCCTGCTCGTGCAGGTCGTCAAGGAAGAGCGCGGCAACAAGGGCGCGGCGCTGACCACCTATCTGTCGCTGGCCGGCCGCTACTCGGTGCTGATGCCGAATACCGCCCGCGGCGGCGGTATTTCGCGCAAGATCACCAACGCCCAGGACCGCAAGCGGCTCAAGGAGGTCGTATCCGACCTCGAGGTTCCGCAGGGCATGGGCGTCATCCTGCGCACGGCCGGCGAGAGCCGCACCAAGGCCGAAATCAAGCGCGACTACGAATACCTGATGCGCCTGTGGGACAATGTCCGAGAGTTGACGCTGAAGTCGACCGCTCCGGCCCTCGTCTACGAGGAGGGATCGCTCATCAAGCGTTCGGTGCGTGACCTCTACAACAAGGATATCGACGAGATTCTCGTCTCCGGCGAGGACGGCTACCGCGAAGCCAAGGACTTCATGCGGATGCTGATGCCGAGCCACGCCAAGGTGGTTCAGCCCTACCGGGAGACCACCCCGCTGTTCGCGCGGTTCGGCGTCGAGGCGCAGCTCGACAAGATGCTGCAGCCGCAAGTGACGCTCAAGAGCGGCGGCTACATCATCATCAACCAGACCGAGGCGCTGGTATCGATCGACGTCAACTCGGGACGCTCCACCAAGGAGCATTCGATCGAGGAGACGGCGCTCCACACCAACCTCGAGGCAGCCGAGGAAGTCGCCCGGCAGCTGCGCCTGCGCGACCTCGCCGGCCTGATCGTCATCGACTTCATCGACATGGAGGAGAACCGCAACAACCGTGCGGTCGAGAAGCGCCTCAAGGATCATCTGAAGAACGACCGGGCGCGCATCCAGCTCGGCCGCATCTCGCATTTCGGGCTGATGGAAATGAGCCGCCAGCGCATTCGCGCCAGCGTGCTGGAATCGACCATGAAGCCGTGCCCGCATTGCGGTGGTACCGGCCATGTGCGCTCCGACTCGTCGGTGGCGCTGCTGGTCGTGCGCGCCATCGAGGAATTCCTGCTCAAGGATTCCCGCAACCACATCGTAGTCCGGACGCCGGCCTCGATCGCGCTCTATGTGCTCAACCACAAGCGCAGCACCCTGGCCGAGCTCGAGGCCAAGTTCGGCCTGACGATCACCATCGATGTCGACGAGACGGTCGCCGCCCAGCACTACGTGATTGCGCGGGGCGCCGTCGCCGAGAAGCCGGAAGGCTTCCAGGAGCGCCAGTTCCTGCCGGTGGTCATCGAAGAGGAAGACGACGATCCCGAGATCGAGATCGAGGCGGACGAAGAGGCGCCGGCCGACCAGCGGCCGCAGCAGCGTCACGCCGAGGGCGGCGAGGAAGGCGGGCGCAAGCGCAAGCGCCGGCGCCGCCGCCGCGGCGGCCGCGACCGCGACCAAAACGGCGAGCGTGACGGCGAGCATGAAGCGCGCGCCAACCCGGCCGTCGATCCGGAAGCGGGCGACGAGGACGGCGTGACCACGGAGGCAGACGCCGAAGCCGATGGGGACGCCGAAGCTGTCGCGGCCGAAGCGCCCGCCTCTGCCGAGGACGGTCACAAGAAGCGCCGGCGCGGCAAGCGCGGCGGCAAGCGCAACCGCAAGGATGGCGAAGGCGCTCAGGCGGACGCCGAAGGCGCGGAACACGGCGCGGACGACGCCGGTGCGGGGGCCGTCGTCGCTGCAAACGACGGTGCCGTGGTGGAAAGCCTGTCCGTGGTTGAGGAAACATCCGTGGTCGAAGAGGCGGCAGCCGCCGATGCGGTCGCGGCCGAACCGGCGGCGGAGGCGTTAGCCGAAGTCGCCCCGGAACCCGCCGAAAAGCCCAAGAAGCCTCGCCGGGCGTCGCGGTCGAAGAAGGCCGCCGCCGCGGAGGAAGCCGCCGCAGAAGCCGTCAAGGCCGAAGCACAGCCGGCTGTCGCCGCCGACGACCCTGCGGCGGCGCCCGAACCGGCCCCTGCCGAACAGGCGTCTGTCGAACCGGTCGCCGAAGCGAAGCCGGAAACCGTGCGCGCCTCGCGCCGGCGCACGGCAAGCGCGGAACCGGCGGCCGCCGTCGTCTCGTCGACCGCCACCGAAGGCGAACCGGCAGCCGAGCAGCCGAAGCGCACCGGTTGGTGGCAGAAGCGCAGCTTCTTTTGATAGGCGGTCCTGCGCCTGATGGCGCGGGACGCGGAGCATGCAAACGTCCTGCCGGGGAAACCCGCGCAGGACGTTTTGTTTTTGCGGAAGTGGCGCGCGCCGTCGTCGGCGCACTCAATAGGTCAGGGCCTCAGAGAATCCGGCCGGTCCAGTCGACGATCGCGACAGCGGCCTCTCCGAATGCCGCATCCAGGGCCGAGACATAGGCGTTGTTGCCCTCGCCCGGCACCGGCGCCGTCGCGGTAAAGACCTTTTCCGCGCGGACCACGCCGTTGCGGTCGTTCAGCAACCGGACGAACAGTTCGACATTTGCATGCGCACCGCCGTCCACGCGAACCTCGAACGAGCGGATCTCGACGATCACCTGATAGTCGATCGCCAGCCCTTCGCCGGGCCTGCCGACGCCCTTGAACTCGCCGGAACGCTGGAACGTCTCGGCAAGCCTGGCCTGCACCACCTTCGGCAGTCGGTCGGCCCATTGGGCGCCCTTGAGGTACTGGATCGATCCGGGAGCCGGCGCAATGACGATGTTCTGGCCGTCCAGCGCCTTCAGCGCGGAGGGTTCGGCGATCAGGATCTGCCGGTAGCTGCGCCCGCGCCCGTCGCCGGCGGCCGGTGCAGTCAGCTCATAGGTGTCGAGCGGCTTCGATCCGCCGCCGAGCAGAGCGCAGCCCGACAGGATCGAAAGGGCCAAGGCGCCCGATATCAGCGCGACTGGTCTCACCATGCCCCCACGCAACGGCCGCACGCGGGCGGCCAATCCCTCGACAGGTTTCATGCGGGTGCTGTCCATCAAAGTCAACGCCGCGCGCGTCCGTCGTACTGGCGAACCGTGCCGTCTCCGCCGGTGATAAGGCGCTGCGGATTGCGTTCGAGGTCGCTGATGGCCTGCTCGATACGGTTGATCGAGCGGCGGCTGTCCTGCACCAGCGCCTCTACGTCGCGCAGCCCCTGCCCGGAGAACCGGCCGAGCCCGTCCATGATGCCCGCCAGGCGCGAGTTCAGGGTCTCGGCGACCTCCCGGAACGCCTTCAGCGTGGCGCTGGCGTCGGCCATCACGCCCTCGGCCTCGCCCGAGCCGAGCAGCTTGTCTACCTTGACGAGGATGCCGTCGACGCGGGTCGAGGCGGCGTTCAGCCGGCCGGATATCTCCCTGGCGTCGCTGATGATCTTGTCGACGTCTTCGGCGCGCGGGGCGAGCTTGTCGGTGAACCGGGCTATGTCCGTCGCCGCCTTGTCGGCGCTCGCGCTCGCCTTGGCGATGTCTGCGAGCGCCATCCGGACCGTCTGCGGATCGACGCCGTCGAGCACGCCGTCGACCTTGGTCAGGGTCTGCCCAGCCTGCCGGGCGAAGTCGTTGATCGTCGCCACCGCTTTGTCGACGCCGCCGACGATCTCGTCGAAGCGGTCGCTCTGCTCCTTAAGGCTCTGGGTGAACGTCTCCACGTTGCCGACGATGTTCTCGATTTTCTGGCGATCCACCGAGTTCAGCAGATCTTCGGCCGCCTTCAGCGTGCCGTCGAGCTTGCCGGATACGCCTGCCAACTCCTCGGAAAGGGCGGACACGCTCGAGAGGAACTTGTCGATGCCGTCCGAATTGTCGGCCAACGCCTTGGAGAACGTCTCGACGTTGCGGGCTGTCTGGGTCAGCGGGCCGCGCACCTCGCGCGTGAACGTCTCCAGGTCGTTCAGCACGTTGTCGGCGCGCGTGAAGATGTCCTGCGCCGTCTGCAGGAGGTTCGTCACTGCCGAGGGATTGGCGACGATCTCGGCGATCCTGTCCTCGGCTTCCGCCTCGTCGAGCAGGTTCGGCTCCTTCGGGTCGGCTCCCTTGAGTTCGATGTTTGCCTGTCCGGTCAGGCCCGCGATGCCGACATCGGCCTGCGTGGATTTGGTGATCGGGGTCAGCCTGTCGATCTCGGTATCGGCGATCGCCACCGTCGGATTGAGCACGTCGATGTAGACGCGCCGGACGTCGCCGACCTTGACGCCGTTGAACAGCACCGCGCTGCCACGGCCGAGACCCGAAGCAGAGCCCGGAATACGCACGCGCAGCGTCGTCGTCTCGCCGCGATCGCCGATCGCCGAGGTCCAGTAGACGAACAGGAACGCGGCGACGATCGCGACGACGGTGAATATCCCGACGATGACGTAGTTGGCCCTGGTTTCCATTCCACCCCTTATGCTTGCGTCCCGACCCTACCCGCGCGCGGCGAGGTCGAGCTGCCGAGCGCGCTTGCCCCTGAAGTAGGACTTCACCCAGGGCTCCTCGCTCGCCAGCATGTCCTCGATGCTGCCCTGCACGAGTATCCGCTTCTTGCCCAGAACCGCGACGCGGTCGCAGGCGGAAAACAGGCTGTCGAGGTCATGGGTCACCATGTAGACCGTCAGTCCCATCGTGTCGCGCATCTTGACCACGAGTTCGTCGAATTCAGCGGCGCCGATAGGATCGAGACCGGAAGTCGGCTCGTCGAGGAAGACGATCTCGGGATCGAGCGCCAGCGCGCGCGCCAGCGCGGCGCGCTTGATCATGCCGCCCGAGAGCTCGCTTGGAAACTTCCTCGCCGCATCCAGCGGAAGGCCCACCAGTTCGATCTTGAGCAGCGCCAGTTCGTCCATCAGCTGCTGCGGCAGGTCGAGATACTCGCGCATCGGCACCTGGATGTTCTCCAGAACGGTAAGGGCCGAGAACAGGGCGCCGTGCTGGAACAGGACCCCGATGCGCATGTCCACCCGCAGCCGCTCGGCTTCGCTCGCCTTGTCGAGATCGACGCCGAACAGCATGATCGTGCCGGAGCGCTTCTTGGTCAGGCCGAGCACGGTGCGCAGCAGCACCGACTTTCCGGCACCCGAAGCTCCCACGAAGCCCAGGATTTCACCCCGCCTGACGTCGAGGGAGAGGTTCTCGAGCACCACGTTCTCGCCGAAGGCCACCGTCACGTCGCGCACGGAGAGCACGACCTCGGATTCGGCCTGTGTGGGCTTGCCGTTGGGCAACTCGATGTCGGCAACGTCGCTCATCGGCGCCCCTAGAAGTCGATCGCCGCATAGAAGACGGCAAATGCGCCGTCGAGGATGATCACCACGAAGATCGACTTCACCACCGAAGCGGTGACGTGGCCGCCGAGCGATTCCGCGCTGCCGCCGACCTTGAGCCCCTCGACCGCGCCGATGATGCCGATGATGAGCGCCATGAACGGCGCCTTGATCAGTCCGGCGAAGATCGTGGACACATCGATCGCCACGCGCAGGCGATCGATGAACTGGATCGGCGGAATATCCGAATAGGCCCAGGAGACGAGGATGCCGCCGCCGAGCGCGGCGAAATTCGCGAGGATCGACAGGCATGGCAGGGCTATGACCAGCGCCACCAGTCGCGGGAAAACCAGCACGCCGATCGGGTTCAGCCCGATCACGGTCAGCGCGTCCACCTCCTCGCGCATCTTCATCGAGCCGATTTCGGCGGTGATGGCGCTGCCTGATCGGCCCGCCAGCATGATGGCGGTCATCAGCACGCCCAGTTCGCGCAGCACCAGGATGCCGACGAGGTCGACGACGAAGATGTCGGCGCCGAAGTAGGAAAGCTGGTAGGCGCCCTGCTGGGCGATAATGGCCCCGACGATCGCCGACATCAGCACCACCACCGGGATGGCGCCGACGCCCATCTTGTCGATCTGCGCGAAGATGGCCGCCAGGTTGATGCTGTGCCCGCGCCCGAGCTTCATCTGGCCGCCGCGGATTGTGGCGCCAAGGATGTTCATGCCCGCGAGGAAGTCGTCACGCAACTCGTAGACGCGCTCGCCGATCTTCGCGAAGACCGCCACGACGATGCTGGAGCGGCGTACCTGCCTCGGTTCTTCGCGCGCCTCGGTCGCCGCCTCGACGGCGCCGAGTAGGATGCCAGCGACCTCGTTCTGGCCTTCGATGCGGGCCTCCAGCCCCTTGGCGCGCGCCGCGACCAGCAGGCGCTGGATCATCCAGGCTCCCGCCGTGTCCATCCTGCCGACGCCCGAAATGTCGATCACCAGCGAGGCAAATCCGTTGCGCGCCGCAAGCGCGCGCATCGCCTTGTCGACGGCGGCGACACGGCGCGTCGTCCAGTTGCCGGAGAGCCGGCAGACCAGGGCGCCGCCGTCTTCCCGGGTCTCGACACGGGGCTCTGGATTGGGCGCCTGCCCCTCGCCTTTGCCGACATCCAGTTGGGCGTTGATCTGCATGGTGAATCGTCTTAACCCCTCGCGCCACGGCTGTCGATTTGACAGCCGCGCCTTCGGGCCCTCCGGAGCAGATAAACATGAACCGTGTCCTTTCTGTCTCCGAGGAACGTTTTCCTATCGCTGGAACGTTCACGATTTCAAGAGGTTCCAAGACCGAAGCCGAGGTGGTCGTCTGCTCGATCACCGACGGCGGGCAAGCCGGTCGGGGCGAATGCGTGCCCTACAAGCGCTATGGCGAAACAGTCGCCAGCGTGTGCACCCAGATTCAAGCGATGGCCGCGATGGTCGCCGACGGCATCGGGCGTCAGGACCTTCTTGAGGCGATGCCGCCGGGCGCCGCGCGCAACGCGGTCGACTGCGCGTTGTGGGATTTGGAGGCCAAGCTTTCCGGCGTTCGCGTGGCCGACAGCCTCGGCATCCGCCGCCCCACGGCCCTGGAAACCGCGTTCACGCTGTCTCTCGGCACGCCGGAAGCGATGGCGGTGCAGGCGCGCGCCAATGCGGACCGCCCGCTGCTGAAGGTCAAGATCGGCGGCGACGGCGACATCGCCCGCATCCGCGCCGTGCGCGACGCCGCGCCGGACAGCCGTCTGATCCTCGACGCGAACGAGGGGTGGACCGAGGCCAACCTGCAGGCGAACCTGGCGGCGGCGGCGGAACTCGGCGTCGCCCTGGTCGAGCAGCCGCTTCCGGCTGGCGCCGACGACCTGCTCGCCCACATCGACCGGCCGGTTCAGGTCTGCGCCGACGAGAGCGTCCACACCACCGACGGCCTGGAGCGTCTGGCCGGCCTTTACGACGCCATCAACATCAAGCTCGACAAGACGGGCGGCCTCACCGCGGCGCTGGACCTGCGCGATAGGGCCCGCGCTATGAACCTGTCCGTCATGGTCGGGTGCATGGTCGGCACCTCGCTCGCCATGGCGCCGGCCGTGCTGCTGGCGCAGGGAGCGGATTTCGTCGACCTCGACGGCCCGCTGCTTCTGGCGCGCGACCGCGAACCCGGCCTCGCCTACCGCGGATCGCTGGTGTCCCCGCCAGGCCCTGCCCTCTGGGGCTGAGGTCGGCGCACGGCCGCTGCCGCCAGGATCAGGCAGAGCCCGGCCAATGCCACCAGCGCCATGAAATAGAAGCCGCCGGTGCCGTACCACTGGTAGAGCGAGCCCGACAGCAGCGTCACCACGGCCATCGAGACCCCGACCGAAAAGTAGGCGACGCCCTGGGCCGCTCCGGTGCGCTCCTCCGGCACGGTCTCAGCGATCATCTTCTGCAACCCGATGAGCAGAAGGCCGGTGGACAGTGCGTGCAGCGTCTGCACGCCGAAAAACCCCGGCACGCCCAGTCCGAGCGGCTCGATCAGCGGATAGGCGACCCACCGCAGGATTGCCGCGGCGCCCGCGACGACCAGCACGCCGGTCGCGGAAACGGAGCCGAACAGCCGCTTGAAGAGCATGAAGATCACGACTTCAGCCACAACCGCCCAGGCCCACAGCATGCCGATCACGCCGTCGCTTATGCCGATCGCCTTCCAGTAGATCGAGACGAAGCCGAACAGGAAGCCGTGGCTGGCGTTGATGATGCCGGTGCCGGCCACGAACAGCAGGAAGTACCGGTTGAACAGCCGCGGGGCGTCCTGCTGGAGCGCGACGGCGGACAGCGGCGAAGCGCGGCGCGGCGGGCCGAGGCGCGGCGACAACACGGCGGCGGCAAGCGTTGCCAGGAGACCCGCCAGGATCATCGCCGGAACGGCCTGCGCGCTGCTGGCGGCCAGGATCATGCCGCCGATGAAGGTGGCGGCAAGAAACGACAGCGAACCCCAGATCCGCATGCCCGGATAGCTGGAGCCGAAGCGCCGCACGCCCGACAGCGCGAGCGCATCCGCCAGCGGTGACTGCGGCGTCCAGAAGACGGCAAGCGCGAGCGAGACGGCAAGCACCAGCCCGTATCCGGCCGGCAGGAAGTAGCCGAGTGAAAGCAGCACCGAGACCACGGAAATCGCGATCAGCACGTTCGCCCGGTCGCCCGCGCGGTCGGCCATGGCCGTGATGACAGGCGTCGTCACGACGCGCAGGAACATCGGCGCGGCGAGGATCACGGCGATCTGTTCGGCATCGAACCCGTTGACTTCGAGCCAGAGCGGAAAATACGGCAGGTGGACGCCAAGCGGCAGGAAGACCGCCGCGAAGATCAGCGACATCCTGAGTTCGAAACGCGCGGGTTTGACGAACCGGTCAGGCTGGTTGGGCGACGAGGACATGGACGGCGGACGATCCGGCTGATTCTGCTCGGGTCGTTAGCCGAGTATCCTTTTCCCTTACCATGACGGGCCTCGCGGCGGAACCAGCTGGAGCAATGGTCAAGAGGAGTTGCGGAGGCGGCGCGATGACCGGCCCGGCCACGCCAAGCCGCGTCGCATGTCGATCCGCGGGCCGCAAACGGCCGAGACCCGGCAGTCCGTTCCCCGAATCGGGAACGGCACGGCGTGGCGCCGCAATTCGATGCATCGCCACGGGAGCGCGCCTCAGGCGGCTTCGACGGCACGTCCGTCGAGGCGCACGGGCACCATCTTGTCGGGCAGCGCATTCGACGCGGCCCTGATATGCGGCCAGTGGACGATCTCCATTGCGCCGTCGAAATGCTCGACGATGGCGGTGCAGCTCTCCACCCAGTCGCCGGTGTTGAGATAGGTGATTTCGCCGAGCGTCTCGATCGCGGCGTGGTGGATGTGGCCGCAGATCACCCCGTCCACCTCGCAGCGCCGCGCTTCCTCCGTCAGCACTTCCTGGAACGCGCCGATGAAGTTGACCGCCTGCTTGACCTTCACCTTGGCCCACGACGAAAACGACCAGTAGGGCAACCCGAACGCCCTGCGCACGCGTGCGATCAACCGGTTGGCGAGCATCGCGAGTTCGTAGGAGCGGTCGCCCAGATAGGCGAGCCAGCGGACGTTCATCACCACCGTGTCGAACTGATCGCCGTGGATCACAAGGTAGCGCTTGCCGTCCGCCGCTTCGTGAATCGCCCGGTCGGCGACCTCGATGCCGCCGAAGTGGGTGCCCTGGAACATGCGCAGGAACTCGTCGTGGTTGCCTGCGATGTAGGTGACGCTGGCACCCTTGCGGGCCTGGCGGAGCAGCTTCTGCACGACGTCGTTGTGGGTCTGCGGCCAGTGCCAGGAGCGGCGCAGCCGCCAGCCGTCAACGATGTCGCCGACCAGGAAGACCGTCTCGGCTTCGTGGTGGCGCAGGAAGTCGATCAGGAAATCGGCCTTCGCTGCGCGCGATCCAAGATGCACGTCGGAGATGAAGAGGGTGCGGAATTGCTTGGCCTGGCCCAATGTGGTCATCCAGCAGTTGCGTTTGCGCCAGCCTATGCCCCGATTCATGCAACAGCAGTGTGACGGTTGCGGTTTTCGGCGGCCGCGCTAGCTTGCGCACTCGAACCGCTTCGGAAGGAAAAGCACCATGGACCTCGGCATCCGCGGCAAGACCGCCATCGTTTGCGCATCGAGCCGCGGGCTCGGCAGGGGTTGCGCCGAGGCCCTCGCCGAGGCCGGCTGCGACCTCGTCGTGAACGGCCGCGACGAGAAGGTACTCGCCCGCACGGCCGCGGAGATCCGCGACCGCTTCGGCGTCGCGGTCGCCGAGGTGCCGGGCGATGTTGCCGACCCCGCGATCCAGAAGGCCCTGGTCGGCGCGGCGCGGCAGGTCGACATCCTCGTCAACAACAATGGCGGCCCGCCCTATCGCCCGTTCAGCGAACTCGACCGCGAGGCGATCCTCAAAGGCGTCACCAACAACATGGTCGCCCCGCTCGAACTCATCCAGGCGGTGATGGGGGGTATGGCCGAGCGCGGTTTCGGGCGCATCGTCAACATCACCTCGCTGTCGGTCTACATGCCGATCCCCGGCCTCGACCTCTCGTCGGGAGCGCGCGCGGGCCTCACCTCGTTCCTTGCCGGCGTAGCGCGCACCGTCATCGACCGCAATGTCACCATCAACCAGATCCTGCCCGGCAAGCTCGACACCGACAGGCTGCGCGGCCCGCACGAACCCGGCTCGGTCGAGGACCCGGCGGCCGCGGCGGCGCGAAAAGCCCGCCTCGCGGCGGAAGTACCGGCAAAGCGGCTGGGAACGCCGGCCGAGTTCGGCCAGGTCTGCGCCTTCCTCTGCTCGGTCCATGCAGGCTACATGACCGGCCAGAACATCCCCGTGGACGGCGGCCTCTATGTCAGCGCCTTCTAGCCGTAGGAACTTGATTCTGGACTGCAGAAAACCGGTCCAATAGACTGGAATCACTCGTTATTGCGTTGCGGGGCTTCTCCCTGACTTTTTGGCGAGCGGAGCCTCGCAAATCGGCCCCTGCGTGCTAGAACGCGCAGGCGCTGTGTTTTGAGCCAACGGAGCGGAAAGCGGGATGGAAACCGACAAGCAGAAGAATGCGCGCCAGGACCTCGACGAGGCGGCGCTGTTCTTTCACAAGTATCCGACGCCCGGAAAGCTCGAGATTCAGGCAACCAAGCCGCTCGGCAACCAGCGCGACCTTGCGCTCGCCTATTCGCCGGGCGTCGCCGCCCCCTGCCTCGCCATCCAGGACGACCCCGCGACCGCGGCCGACTACACCGCCCGCGCCAACCTCGTCGGGGTGATCTCCAACGGCACCGCCGTCCTCGGCCTCGGCAACATCGGACCTCTGGCCTCCAAGCCCGTCATGGAGGGCAAGGCCGTTCTCTTCAAGAAATTCGCGGGCATCGACGTCTTCGACATCGAGATCGACGCGCCCGAGATCGACCAGATGGTCGGCACCATCGCAGCACTCGAGCCGACCTTCGGCGGCATCAACCTCGAAGATATCAAGGCGCCCGAGTGCTTCGAGGTCGAGGAACGGCTCAAGGCCAGGATGAGCATCCCCGTCTTCCACGACGACCAGCACGGCACCGCGATCATCGTCGCGGCCGCAGTCATCAACGGACTGGAACTGGCCGGCAAGAAGCTGACTGACGTCAAGATCGTGACGTCAGGAGCTGGCGCGGCGGCGATCGCCTGCCTCAACCTTCTGGTTTCGCTCGGCGCCAGGGTCGAGAACATCTGGGTCACCGACCGGTTCGGCGTCGCCTATGAGGGGCGCGTGGACGAGATGGACCGCTGGAAGGCGCCCTATGTGAAAGACACGCCAGCGCGCGCGCTGGCCGATGTCATCGGCGGCGCCGATGTGTTCCTCGGCCTCTCTGCGGCGGGCGTGCTGAGCCCTGACCTGCTGAAGGAGATGGCCGCGAAACCGCTGGTCCTCGCCCTTGCCAACCCGAAGCCCGAGATCATGCCGGAGGTCGCCCGCCAGGCGCGCCCGGACGCCATGATCTGCACCGGCCGGTCGGACTACCCCAACCAGGTCAACAATGTCCTCTGCTTCCCCTACATCTTCCGGGGCGCGCTCGACTGCGGCGCGCGGGCCATCAACGAGGAGATGAAGATGGCCGCCGTGCGGGCGATCGCGGCGCTGGCGCGCGAGGAGCCGTCAGACGTCGCCGCGCGCGCCTATGCCGAGGAAACCCCGACCTTCGGTCCCGATTTCCTGATCCCCTCGCCCTTCGACCCGCGCCTGATCCTGCGCATCGCGCCGGCCGTGGCCAGGGCGGCCTGCGAAAGCGGCGTAGCCTCGCGGCCGATCGAGGATTTCGACGCCTATGTCGACAAGCTGAACCGGTTCGTCTTCCGCTCCGGCCTCGTCATGAAGCCGGTCTTCTCGATCGCCAAGGGCGCGCAGGGAAAGCGGGTCATCTACGCCGACGGCGAGGACGAACGCGTGCTGCGCGCCGCCCAGGTCGTGCTCGAGGAAGGCATCGCGGAGCCGATCCTGATCGGTCGCCCGCAGGTCATCGACGTCCGGCTGAAGCGCTACGGCCTGCGCATCCGGCCGGGCGTCGACTTCGAACTGGTCAATCCCGAGGACGATCCGCGCTACCGCGCCTATGTCGACCTGCTGATCGATCTGATGGGCCGCAGGGGCGTCACCCAGGAGGCGGCGCGGCTCATGGTTCGCGGCAACCCGACGGTAATCGCCTCGCTGGCGCTGAAGCGCGGCGATGCAGATGCCATGATCTGCGGCCTCGAAGGGCGTTTCGAGCGCCATTTGCGCAACGTGACGCTGATCGTCGGACGACGCCCTTCCCTGCGCGATCGCGACCTGTCGACGCTTTCGATGCTGATCACCCAGCGCGGCGTGGTGTTCCTGACCGACACCTACGTCACCGTCGATCCCACCGCCGACGAGATCGCCCAGATGACCGTTCTGGCGGCCGAGGAAATCCGACGGTTCGGCATCGAGCCGAAGGCTGCCCTCCTGTCGCTGTCCGATTTCGGCTCGCGCGACGCGCCGAGCGCGCTGAAGATGCGCCAGGCCGGAGAAATCCTGCGCCGCATCGCGCCCGACCTGGAGTTCGACGGCGAGATGCATGCCGACACCGCCGTCTCCGAAGCGCTTCGCCAGCGCGTCTACCCGCATTCGCGGCTAAAGGGCGAGGCCAACCTTCTTGTCTTCCCGAACCTCGACGCTGCCAACATCACGCTGACCGCGCTCAAGCAGATGATGGACGCTCTGCATGTCGGGCCGATCCTGCTCGGCACCGAGAAGCCGGCGCACATCCTGACACCTTCGGTAACCTCGCGCGGCGTGGTCAACATGACGGCGCTCGCCATCGCCGAGGGCGCGCATCGTTCACAGGAAACGGAGCCGGCTTGACCGTCCTCGGCCCCGCGGCCCGCGACATGCAGCGGACTGCGGGGTAACCTGCCGGCGCAGAGAATCGCTCCCCAGTCCAAGATGAAGGCGGAACACAGGCAAATGGCGGCACGACCTCGATGGCACGGCGCGCGCGTCGCGCTGGCGGCGACGCTGATCGCGCTCGCTTCGGCGATGCCGCAGGCGTCGCATGCATCGTCGCGCGTCTGCCGCCAGCTTGAGGCCGAACTCGCTTCCGGCGGCGTGCGCGCGCCCGCGCCGTCGCGCAAGCAGGAAGCCGCGATCGCCAAGCAGCAGGAACAGCTTCGGTTGGCCAAACGGGAGGCGCGCAAGGCCGGCTGCAGCTTCAAGATATTCGGGGGCGGATCGAAGTCATGCGCCGCCATCAGCCAGAAGATCGACAGGATGCAGCGCAACCTCGATCAGCTCGAACGCAGGCGTGCGCGACCGGCAAAAACAAACCGCTCGCGATCCCAGATCATGGCGGCCCTTCGCGCCAACGGCTGCCGCGACGACGCGACCGCCGAGAGGCGGCTGCCGCAGGCGCTCGATGGACCCCGCAACTTCCTCGACCAGTTATTCGGCGGCGGCATCCGCCAGCGCGGTTCGATCGACGACCTCGGCGACCCGCTCGACAGCCGCGACGGCCGCAATGTCGGTCGCGCGCCGCAAGCGCCACAGGGCGGCTGGGTCAACGAAGGCGGGCGCATCCGCTTCGTCGCTCCGCCGGGTCGCTACCGCACTGTCTGCGTTCGCACCTGCGACGGGTACTTCTTCCCGATGTCCGGCTCGTCAACGCCGTCGGACTTCGAGCGCGACCAGTCCAATTGCCGGTCGAGTTGCCCCGGCGCCGACGTGCAGCTCTACTATCTCCGTCCCGGGCAGGAGTCCGAGGCGATGGTCTCCGGCCTCTCGGGACAGCCATATGCCGACCTGCCGGCAGCCTGGCTCTACCGGCAGACCGGCGTGCCGAGCCCGGCCGGATGCGCATGCAGCGCGCCGGGAAATCGGCAGCCGAAGAACTTTTCCATCATTGCCGGCAACCCGCCGGCGGCTTCCGAACCTGTCGAAGCCGCGCCCGCGATCCCCCTCCAGAGCGAGGGTTCCGATGCAGTGGCAGCCGACGAAGCCAGCGTGAGTTCCGACGGCGCAATGGAATCCGAGGTCGAAACCGTCGAACCGAAGGGCGGCACACCGGCCGCGCCGGCCGGTGACCGGAAGATCAGGGTCGTCGGGCCTGCATTCCTGCCGGCCCAAGAAGGGGCAGAAGGTCAGCCAGCTCCGGACCAGACGGAAGTCCGGTGATCGCAAGCCGTAGCGGCTCGTAGAGCATCTTGCCCTTGCGGCCGGTCTTCTCCTTCAGCCCATCGACCCAGATCTTGAACGTGTCGCCGTTCCAGGGCGTCGGAGGCAGGGCGTCGAACGCCGCGCGCACATAGTCGGCGTCCTCGGCCGACAGGTTGACTGGCTCCAGCGGCCCCTGCCGCACGATCCGCCACCACGTGGTCGCGTCGGTCAGCCGGTCGAGATTGCCGCGCACCGCCAGCCAGAACGGCTCGGCCTGGTCGCCGAGGATGCCGAACGCCGACAGGCGGTCTCGCGCATCGGCAAACGACATCTGGCGCAGCATGTCGCGGTTCAGGGCGTTGAGATCTTCCGGATCGAACTTCGCCGCCGACTTCGACGCGGCGCCGATGTCGAACAGTTTCGCGAGTTCCGTCATCGTCGACGCCGCGACGACGTTTTCCGAGGTGCCCGTCAGTACGGCCAGCGACGCGATCGTCATCGGCTCCAGGCCGGACTCGCGCAGGCTCGCGATCGACAGCGCGCCGGTGCGTTTCGACAGTGCTTCGCCGGTCGCCGTGGTGAGCAGGTTGTGGTGCCCGAAGGCCGGCGGCTCGGCGCCCAGCGCCCGGAACAGCGCGATCTGCACGCCGGTGTTGGTGACGTGGTCGTCGCCGCGAATGACATGCGTGATCGACATGTCGATGTCGTCGACCACCGATGGCAGCGTATAGAGGAAGGTGCCGTCCTCGCGGATCAGGATCGGATCGGACAGCGAGGCGAGGTCGATGGTTTCGTCGCCGCGCACGAGGTCGCTCCATTCCACCTCGGTACGTTCCGGCTCCATCGGATCGTTGCGGAAGTTGGGCAGCATGAAGCGCCAGTGCGGCTTGCGGCCATCGGCCTCGTACTCGGATATCTGCGCGTGAGTGAGCTGCAGCGCCTCGCGACCGTAGACCGGGGGAAGCCCGCGCGTGCGCCGAACCTTGCGCCGGAGGTCCAGTTCCTCAGGCGTTTCGTAGCAGGCGTAGAGAAGGCCGTCGCGCTTCAGCCGATCGACGGCGTCCTCGTAGCGGTCGAAGCGGCGCGACTGGTATTCGGTGGCGTCCTGGAAGATGCCGAGCCAGTGCAGGTCGTAGAGGATCGCGTCGGCGTATTCCTGGCGCGACCGCGCCAGATCGGTATCGTCGAAGCGCTGCACGAAGTTGCCGTTGTTCTTCATGGCGAAAAGCCAGTTGAACAACGCGGTGCGCGCATTGCCGATGTGGATGTTACCGGTTGGCGATGGGGCGAAACGGACTGTAACGGGCATTTGCGGGCCGTAGACGAAGGTTCGAGAAGTTACAACACAAAAAGCCGCGCCCGACCGGAGACATAGAGTATGCCGCCCGGCTTGGGAAGGGAGGCGCGGCGGACCCAGGGTAAGCGCCCGGCCGCCAGCATGCGGCCGGGCGCAGGGTCATGCCTGCGCTGGCTCTACCAGAAGCCCGCTGGTCAGCTCGAGGGCCTGTCGCTCGAACAGCCTGCGGTAGATCCCGTTGTCGAGGCGCACCAGTTCGGCGTGCGTTCCCTCCTCCACGATCTCGCCGCGGTCGAAGACGAGCAGCCGGTCGAGCGACTTCACGGTCGAGAGGCGATGCGCGATGACCAGCGTCGTGCGTCCCGTCATCAGGCGCTCCATCGCCTGCTGGATCAGCATCTCCGATTCCGAATCGAGGCTGGACGTGGCCTCGTCGAGGATCAAAATCGGGGCGTCCGCGAGAAAGGCGCGCGCGATCGCCACCCGCTGGCGCTCGCCGCCCGACAGCTTGACGCCGCGCTCGCCCACAAGCGTCGAATAGCCCTTCGGCAGCCTGGCGATGAAATCATGTGCGCTGGCGAGCCTTGCCGCATGCTCGATCTCCTCCTGGCTGGCGCCCGGACGACTGTAGGCGATGTTCTCCGCCAGCGAGCGGTGGAACAGGATCGGCTCCTGCTGCACGATGGCGATCTGCGACCTGAGCGACGCCTGCCCGGCCTCGGCGATATCCTGTCCGTCGATGAGGATGCGCCCTCCGTTCAGGTCGTAGAGCCGCTGCACCAGCTTGACGAAGGTCGTCTTGCCGGAGCCCGAATGCCCGACCAGCCCGACCCGCTCGCCCGGCCGTATCGACACCGAGAAATCGCGGTAGAGCGGCAGGCGGTGGCTGCCGTAGTGAAAGGTGACGGCCTCGAACTCGATGCCGCCATTGGAGATCCTGATCGGCCGTGCGTCCTGCCGGTCGGCGACGCCGAGCGGCTGGCCCTGCATCTCCACCAGTTCCTCCATGTCGTTCACCGAACGCTGCAGGTTGCGGATGTGCTGGCCGATGTCGCGCAGGTAGCCTTGCAGCAGGAAGAACGAGGTAAGGACGAAGGTGATGTCGCCGGCGCTCGCCTGGCCCGCGGCCCAGAGGAAAAGGGCGAAGCCGATGATCGCCGCGCGCATCAGCAGCAGCGTTACGCCCTGCGTGGTGCCGTTGATGGTGCCGCGCGTCCAGGTGCGCGCCGTGCGGCCGCGCCACTTGGCGACGACCGTCGCGAAGCGCGCATCCTCGCGACGTTCTCCGCCGAACGCCTTCACCACCGCGTTGCAGCTGACGGCGTCGGCAAGCGCTCCGCCGAGCTTGGTGTCCCAGGCGTTGCTGAGGCGCGCCGCCGGCGCGACATAGGCCAGCGAGAGCACGACCGTCAGCCCGATATAGGCAAGCGAGCCGATCGCCACGATCAATCCCATGACCGGCCAGGAGACGCCGAGCAGGATCGTGGTGCCGACCAGCATGACGAGCGAGGGCAGCAGCGCCATCAGGATGGTGTCGTTCAGAAGGTCGAGCGCCCACATGCCGCGCGTGATCTTGCGCACCGTCGAGCCCGCGAAACTGTTTGCATGCCAGTCGGTGGAGAAGCGCTGGACCCTTTGGAAGGCGTCGGCGCCGATGTCCGACATCATCTTGAGCGTGAGTGCGATGATCGCCATGAACGCCAGATGCCTGAAGACCAATGCGCCGATCGCCAACGCCATCAGCATGGCGAAGGCTGCCATCGCGGCGTGCCAGGAGGCTGGATCGGACGCGCTGCCGCTCGCCACGGCATCGACGAGTCGGCCCGCGTAGAGCGGCGTCAACACGTCGGCAAGGGTGGCCGTCAGGAACGCCGCGGCGATCAGCGAAAGCCGCACCGGCTGGCGCCGCCAATGCACCCAGGTGAATCCGAGAACGCTACGGAAGGCGCCGCCGCGCAGGTCGATGCGAAAACGAGTCATGCTGTCATTGGCGCCACCAACGGACGCCATCCTCGAAATGCGGAAGTACAAAAATGCGAGGCGGGAGAAGGCGCTCGCTACGTCAGGGCGTCCTGGAAAGACGCCCGCCTACCGTCCGGTCAGTTCCCGGCGGTCAGGGAGACGACGTGAAATTCCAGCATTCAGACCTCCCTGCTCGAGCGACGAAGTCCCGCTTATAGCGAACGGCCTCTCAACCGCCAAGAGCAGCGCCTCGAAAAACGCCGCTGGCCTCAGGCTGGCGCCGGAGGTGGCACATTGGCCACGGCACGCGTGCGTAGACGCCGCGATATCGGCAGAAGCAAGAGCGACACCGCGAAACAATACAGGCCCATCGTGACGATCTGGCCGGGATAGCTGACCCCACGGTCGATAAGGACGCCGGTGATGCCCGGTCCTGCCGCCGAGGCGAACACCATCGCGGCGACGACGAGGGAGCGGATCGCGCCGAGGTGGCGCAGCCCGTAGACCTCCGGCCAGACCGCGCCGAACAGCGTCGTGGAAAGGCCGTTGGACAGGCCGAGCGCGGCCATGAACAGGAAGGGGGTCCAGTTCGCTTCGAGCACGCCGAGGATGAGGCAGGCGACGCCGAGCGGCACCAGCACGAAGGGAAGCAGCGCCAGCCCCGAGAAACGATCGATCAGCTGACCCGAGACCAGCGTGAAGATGCTGTTGACCAGCGCGGCCATGGTGAACGACGCGGCGAAGACGCCCAGCGACCAGCCGCGCAGTTCGACCAGATAGACCTGGTGGAAAAAGACCGTCGTGACGATGAAGCCCGGCGCCATGACGCCGAGCATCAGCAGGTAGAACATCGGGTCGCGCAGCACCTCGCCCCTCGTCCAGTCGCGCGCATCGATTGCGCGCGGCGCCGGGTCGGTGGCGCGCGGGGTTCGGTCCACGGCCACCAGCGAAGCGATCAGGGGCAGCGCGACGATGACAAGCGACGCGGCGGCGAGCAGCCAGCCGTTGCGCCAGCCGACGAGCCCGGCGACGGCGACAAAGACGATCGGGAACACCGCGTCGCCGGCATTGTGGCCGAGAATGACGACCGAGAGCGCCCGCCCCCGCTGCGCCGAGAACCAGCGCGCGGTCGCCGTGTAGGCGCTGTGCACCATCATGCCCTGGCCGAACAAGCGCAGCAGGTAGATCGAAAGCAGCAGGAGCGCGACGTGACGGGACACCGCCATCATCACGCAGGCGGCCGCGAGCATCGGCACGACGAGCAGCGTGACCGCCCGCATGCTGCGACGATCGACGATCGAACCGAGGTAGGGCAGCGTCAGCGCGCTGGCCAGCGTCGCGATCATGTAGACCGTGCCGAAGCCGCCATGCGTCAGCCCGTAGTCCTCTCGGATATGCCCGGCCGAAAGCGCGATGAAGAAGGTCTGCCCGTAGGACGAGAAGAAGGTGAAGAGCAGCCCGCCAGCCAGCCATCGTGCGTTGTCGCGCAAGAAGTGCAGGAAACCGCTCATCCCGCGGCAATCCGGTCGAGACGCATCTCGTTGCCATCGGTCGTCGGCCTGAAACCGTAGCGCGCATAGAGCTCATGCGCATCCGAGGTGTTCAGCATCCAGGTCGATACGCTGCTCAGGTCGGGATGCGCGAGCAGCGACGCCACCAGCGCCTTGCCGATCCCCTTGCCGCGATGTTCCGGCCAGACGATGACGTCCGAGATGCGGGCAAAGACGGCGCGGTCGCCGGAGGCGCGGGCGAAACTAACCTGGCGTCCGTCGATCAGCGCGATTGCGCAAAGGGAATTCTCGAAGGCGCGGCGGTTGATCGCGTCGGTGCGCTGGCCGCCCCAGTAGCTCGCCCTGAGGAGATCCGAGGTGGCCCGGAAGTCGAGGCGGGTCAGGTCGTGCGAGATTTCCATCGGGTGGAAGCGCTAGCCGCGATCCCTGAAACGGTTGGTGATCGGGTAGCGCCTGTCGCGGCCGAAATTCTTCCTGGTGATCTTCACGCCGGGAGCGGCCTGCCGGCGCTTGTACTCGGCGATATAGAGCAGGTGCTCGACGCGGTGCACGGTTTCGCGGTCGTGTCCCCTGGCGACGATCTCGTCGACGCCCATCTCGTTCTCGACAAGGCACTCCAGGATGTCGTCCAGCACCGGATAGGGCGGCAGGGAATCCTGGTCCGTCTGGTTCGACCGCAGTTCAGCCGATGGCGCCTTGTCGATGATGTTTTGCGGGATCACCTCGCCGGACGGTCCGAGCGCGCCCGGCGGCACGGTCGTGTTGCGCCACGCCGAAAGCGCGTAGACCTGCATCTTGTAGAGGTCCTTGATGGGATTGAAGCCGCCGTTCATGTCGCCGTAGAGCGTGGCGTAGCCGACCGACATCTCGCTCTTGTTGCCGGTCGTCACCACCATCGAGCCGAACTTGTTCGAGATCGCCATCAGGATGGTGCCGCGAGCCCTGCTCTGCAGGTTTTCTTCGGTGATGCCCTCGCCGGTGCCCTCGAAAAGCTGGCTCAGCGCATGCGAGAAGCCCTCGACCGGCTCGGCGATCGGCACGATGTCGTAGCGGCAACCAAGGGCGCGAGCGCAATCCTCGGCGTCCTTCAGCGAGTCCTTCGAGGTATACTTGTAGGGCATCATGACCGCCCGCAGCCGCTCCTCGCCGAGCGCGTCGACGGCCAGGGCCGCGCAGATCGCGGAATCGATTCCGCCCGACAGGCCGAGAACCACGTTCTTGAAGCCGTTCTTGTTCACATAGTCGCGCAGGCCGAGCATGCAGGCGCGGTAGTCCGCCTCCTCCTTCTCGGGGATGCGCGACATCGGCCCATCGACGCACGACCAGCCCTCCGGCCCGCGCTTCCATTCGGTGACGGCCAGCGTCTCCTCGAACTGGCTCATCTGGAAAGCGAGCGACTTGTCGGCCTGGATGGCGAAGGACGCGCCATCGAACACCAGTTCGTCCTGGCCGCCGAGTTGGTTGGCGTAGAGGATCGGCAGGCCGGACTCGATCACCTGGCGGATGACCACCTGCTGGCGGATGTCGACCTTGCCCCGGTAGTAGGGCGAGCCGTTCGGAACCAGCAGGATTTCCGCGCCGCTCTCGGCAAGCGTCTCGCACACTTCGAGATCGCCCCAGATATCCTCGCAGATCGGAACGCCGATCCTGACACCCCGGAAATTGATCGGCCCCGGCATGTCCGGGCCCGCCTGGAACACGCGCTTCTCGTCGAACTCGCCATAATTGGGCAGGTCGAGCTTGAAGCGCTCCGCGAGCACCTTGCCGCCATCGGCCACCACGACAGCGTTGTGGACGCCGCTCTTGCGCTTTAGCGGCGTGCCGATGACGACGCCCGGACCGCCGTCGGCGGTGTCCTTGACGAAGTCGAGCGTGGCGCGTTCGCAGGCGGAGATGAAGGCCGGCTTCAGGACCAGGTCTTCGGGCGGATAGCCGGCGATGAAGAGTTCGGTGAAGAGCACGATGTCGGCGCCCTGCCGCGCCGCGTCCGCCCTCGCCTCGCGCGCCTTGGCGAGATTGCCGGCGATATCGCCGACCGTCGGGTTGAGCTGCGCGACCGCGATCCGCAGCAGGTCTTTTGCTTTCCGGCTCATGCGCCTCGTCTAGCCTGCCGGCGGAGACGTGGCAATCTGGCAGCGTCGCCGCACCGTCTACGCCACTATTGGGCCGAGAATCTGTAGGGTTCGGTCACCAGCTGTGGCGCAGAACGATGCGCGAGTTCGCGTGTCCGCTCGCAGAATGCGCTGCCCGGATCGCCACCGGGACACAGGCGCGCACCCGGCAGCAGCACCTCGATGCTCGCCTTCTTCACGAACAGGATGTCGTTCCACCAGCGCGCGATGTCTTCCTGCTCGCGCTGGGCGGGATAGAGCAGCGGACGGCTGTAGGGGCCGTTGGGCAGAAGCGGCTCGCCGACGGCCACCACGGTCATGCTTTCGCGCGGGCCGAGATCGATCGTCCACGTCGCCGGGCGATAGACAGGGTTGGCGAGCGCGGAAATCTCGACGTCGCTCAGGGCTATGTCGCCCCTGTTCCTGATGCCGATGCGGAATACCGCGTGGAACGACGTCGGGTCGCACACGGCGTCCTTGGCGCCTCGCCGCGTCTGTTTGCCGATCTCGTCGGCTGCCTGCAGCAGCGCCTGGCGCGAACATTTCTCGATTTCCCGCTGCAGCCGGTCGCGAAGCTCCTCTTCGGCCATTCCGGCTGCGACATCGACGCTGACCTCGGCGGCGAGACTGCCGAGATTGACTGCCAGATCGGCGCTCGGAATTTGGCTCACGGCAGTCTTGGCGACTTCCTGGGCAAGGCCGTCTATGCCCTCCTTCATCAGCTGGTCGAGGTTCGGAATGTTCGGCGGTATGCCCATTGACGCCAGCGCCGTGTCGAGAGCGAAGGCGAGCACGCTTTCGGGGATCAGGTCCAGGGTCAGCGTGCCGACCACGTCGACCACGCGGTCTTTCACCCATTGGTAGGCCTTGCTCGCCCAGTTCCAGGCGTCGGCGAAGAAGGTGGCGATCTCCTCGATGACATTCTTGTCGTTGTCGCCGTACTTCTCCTCCCAGGTCTTGCAGCCGGGAGGCCATCGCTCGACGCGGTGATAGGGTTCGAAGTCGATACTGGTGAGTTCGACGTCAGGTCTCGAGCCGGGCGCTTCCGACTTGGCGTAGAACTCGAACGTCGGCGTCTGCGGCAACTTCGCGCCATAAAAGATGCGCATCACGTTGGACGGCTGGCCGACGACCTGGCTCGACGCCCCGCCGATCGGCAGGACGCGGACGTTCAGGATCGCGCCGCTCGCCGGCAGCCGGGCTGCCACGTCCCGCAGGTCAAGACTGAACCATCCCTGGTTCGCAGCAACCGTTCCCGCAGCAACGAGGCCAGGCGGCTCGATATCGCCCGCGACGCCATTGCCGAACGGCGGAAACGGCTGCGTGCCGACCTGCCAGCGGACGCCAGCACTGTGCGGGACTTTGGTGACATTGAAGTTGAACGTCACGTTTTCTCTGGAAGCTACTGGATCAATTTCGAAATCAGCCGCGCTCGATACCGAGCAATCTGAGCTGCCGCACCGGTAGAGGCTGGCGCCTGGGGGATACGATCCGACGATCTTCAGGATCGCGTTCCAGTTTGCGGCAACGATCTGCGGCGGTTGCGGACGAAAATCGATAAAATTGGTGAATTGCCTCGGCGCAATCGTGATCGACGGCTGCTTATCTTGGTCGACGGGGCGCGGGGTCGGTATGTGAAACGCCGTTGCCGGCATCCGAAGCGTTCCCTCCGGCCGCATCTCGGCTGGTCCGGCCGTCTCGCCTCCGGCCTTCGGCAGCCCGAGCTCAGCGTCTCCAGGCTTTTGCCTAGCTTCGTCGCGGTCCCTGCGTTCGCAGACGATCTGCCTGAAGCCGTTGCATTTGGCGCCCTCGCAGAACCGGCCATCGCCGAAGACGATGGTTGGGATGCCCTTCGCGCCAATGCCCCGGTCGATCCGCAAGGCGCTGGCCCTGTCGAACCCCTGCTCGACGCAGAACTGGTCCGCCGCTGCCTGGCCGCAGGCGCGACCCCAGTTGTGGCACCAGTCAAGGCGAACCCTGTTGATCATGGGATAGGCGAAACGGGTCGCGTTCGGCCCGATCGCCGTCACCTTCATCCGGGGACCCGGTTCCTTCACCGGCGGTGGCGCGGTGACGATCGTTCCCTTGTTGTCCCGGCTCGAAGAACCCTTCTCGTCCGGCGTCTTGGCCTGAACGCCGGGCTTGGAACAGATGATGGCCTTGAAGCCTGCGCAATCGGGTCCACGGCATACGCGGCCGTCACCGAACACCACCGTCGGAATTTCGCGCCGCCCAAGTTCGGGATCCCGCAGGAACCGCAGCGCCCGGGAGAACCCCATTTCGGCGCAGAAGAGGCTGGCGGCAGGTTCGCCGCAGTCGCGGCCCCAGTGCTTGCACCAGTCCAGCCGAACGCCCCTCACCTCGGGCGTCGGAAACGTCTGGACGACATCCGAGGCAGTGGCTGCGCCGGGCGCTGCGCCAAACAGAAGCAGCGCGACGAGGAATGCGGAGCGCGTCGTCGGCATGACGACCTCCTGCCTGGCGCCAGACTACGCCCATTCCGCACATCGGCCAAGCGACAGACGCCGACCGGGCGCCATCCCTACGAGAGATCGGCTCCGGTATAGCCGGCGATCACTTCGGGCGGATTGTTCTCGCCGATCGACATGGAGAGGATGCGCGAGATGTGGGCGCGCGGCAGGCCGGTTTCCTTCGCCCAGGCATTGATCTGGTCCTGCACCTTCTGCTGGTCCTTCTTCGAACCCGGCGTCTCGGCGATGTCCAGCCCTGCGTCGCGCAGCGCCAGCACCATGTCGCGCGAGAAGAGGAACGTGTCCCAGCCCAGCCAGCGCAGCAGGTACTGGCCGGTGGCGCCGCCGAGCCGGCTGCCATGCTTGCCGAGATAGGCAGTCAGGCCGATCTGGTCGTCGGCCGGCCAACCGGCCAGGAATTTTCCGAAACCGCCGTGCTCGTTTGAGACCCGTTCCACGAAGGCGGCGTTCTCCCTGACCGACATGATCTTCTGGCCGTTGCGCACGATGCGCTTGTCGGCCGTCAGGTCGTGCCAGAAATCCTCGGGCTGGAAGAGCAGCGCCTTCGGCTCGAAGCCGAGGAACGCCTCCTCGAAGCCAGGCCACTTCGCTTCGATGACCGACCATACGAAGCCGGCGGAAAAGACCCGCTCGGCCATTGTCGACAGGATGCGGTCGTCGGGAACCTTCGCCACCTTGCGATTGTCGGGCTTCGGCCCGAGCAGCTTGGTCAGGATGACGTCGCCGCCCTTGCGCCTGGCCGCGCGCTCCCGGATCGTCTTGAAGCTGGACATGGCGGACCTCCCTGGGCGCTGTCTTTCTGCCGCCCTGCCATGATCCTATAAGGGGGCATTGCTGCCAAGCCGCCGGGGAGAACCTCATGACGAAAACCGTAGCCGAACTTGCCGGCCGCTGGCTGAAGCGCCGGCCGGACGCGCTGAGCGAGCAGGAAAGCCGCGTCCTGGAAAGCGCGATCGAGCGCAAGCCGGTCGCCCGCGACGTCAACGTCGCCGTCGCCCGACAGGCAAGCGTCGGCGACCGGCTGGCCGACGCGATCGCGCGGATCGGCGGCTCCTGGACCTTCATCGTCTGCTCGATCGCCTTCCTCGTGCTCTGGACCCTCGGAAACGCATGGCTGCTCGGACGCCAGGGCTTCGACCCCTACCCCTTCATTTTCCTCAACCTCGTGCTGTCGATGGTCGCGGCGCTCCAGGCGCCCATCATCATGATGTCGCAGAACCGCCAGACCGAGCGCGACCGGCTCGATGCCTCGCACGACTACGAGGTCAACCTGAAGGCCGAGATCGAGATCATGGCACTGCACGAGAAGCTCGACGAGATGCGCCACAGCCAGATCATGACCATGCGCGACGACGTAGCCAGGCTTGCCGCCCAGCTCGACCGCATCGAGGCGCTGGTGAGCGGACCGCGCGCCTGAACGGCGTCCGGCCGCGGCTTGCGGGGGCGATCAGGATGGGTCGTCCATTCGATTTCCTTGGGATTCCGGGCTAGAATAGGCCTTGGGGTTCGTGTTAGGAGCCGCGGTCCCCATATTGAGGGAATTGTATGCCGGCGCGTGACGAAGCCGGCCAGGACTAGGACAAGACAATGACGAAGTGGTCGCCGAATTCTTGGAGAGCAAAGCCCATCCAGCAGGTCCCGGCTTATCCGGACGCCGCCGCGCTGCAGGATGTCGAAGGCCGTCTCGCGACCTTTCCGCCGCTCGTTTTTGCAGGTGAGGCGCGCAAGCTGAAGAAGCAGCTCGCCCAGGTCGCCGCGGGCAACGCCTTCCTGTTGCAGGGCGGAGATTGCGCCGAAAGCTTCGCCGAACATGGCGCTGACAACATCCGCGACTTCTTCCGCGTCTTCCTGCAGATGGCCGTGGTGCTGACCTATGCCGGCGCGCAGCCGGTGGTGAAGGTCGGTCGCGTGGCCGGACAGTTCGCCAAGCCGCGCTCGTCGGACAACGAGACCAAGGACGGCGTGACGCTGCCCAGCTACCGCGGCGACATCATCAACGGCATCGAGTTTGACGAGAAGGCCCGCATTCCGGACCCGGCGCGCCAGGAGATGGCCTACCGGCAGTCGGCGGCGACGCTGAACCTGCTGCGCGCCTTCGCCCAGGGCGGCTACGCCAGCCTGGAGAACGTGCACAAGTGGATGCTCGGGTTTGTCGCCGACAGCCCGCAGTCCGAACGCTACGAGGCGCTGGCCAGCCGCATCTCCGAGACGATGGAGTTCATGCGCGCCGTCGGCATCACCTCGGAGAGCAATTTCGCGTTGCGCGAAACCGACTTCTACACCAGTCACGAGGCTCTGCTGCTCGGCTACGAGGAGGCGCTGACGCGCGTCGATTCCACGAGCGGCGACTGGTACGCGACCTCGGGCCACATGATCTGGATCGGCGACCGCACGCGCCAGCCCGACCATGCGCATGTCGAGTACTGCCGCGGCATCAAGAACCCGCTCGGCCTCAAATGCGGCCCGTCGCTGTCGCCGGACGGCCTGCTGCAGCTCATCGACACGCTGAACCCGGAGAACGAGCCCGGCCGCCTCACGCTGATTGCCCGCTTCGGCTCCGACAAGGTCGCCGAGCACCTGCCCAAGCTGGTGCGCGCCGTGAAGAAGGAAGGCCGCGAGGTGGTCTGGTCTTCGGATCCGATGCACGGCAACACGATCACCGCCGCCGGCTACAAGACCCGGCCGTTCGACCGCATCCTCAAGGAGGTGCAGACCTTCTTCGAGGTGCATCGCGCCGAAGGCACGCATCCGGGCGGCATCCATGTCGAGATGACCGGCAAGAACGTCACCGAATGCACGGGCGGCGCGCGCGCCATCCGCGACGAGGAACTGCAGGATCGCTACCACACCCACTGCGATCCGCGCCTCAACGCCGAGCAGGCGATCGAGCTTGCTTTCCTGGTGTCGGAACTCCTGAAGAAGTCGTCCCGGCCGGTGCAGACGGTCGCCGCCGAGTAGGTTCGGCCGTCCCCAGAATACAGACAAAAGGCGCCAATCGGCGCCTTTTTTGTTCTCAGGCTTTGCGCTCCCACACCAGCCCTGCAAGCCTCGGATCGCCCAAAAGGTCGGCGCGGCCGAAGCCGATGCGCCGGCGCGGGAACTCGCAGAGCGCCTGCACGCCCGACGCCGAAAGCCTGATGCGCCAGGTCTGGCGGTCGACCGGCCTTGACCTGGCGAAGGCCAGGCAGGTGAGCAGCGCGACATTCGCCCTGCCCTCGGGATCGCGCACCGAACGGTAGCGGATGGCATGGAGCTCGGCCTCCCGCGCCGCGTCGGCGAGCGCCTGGCAGGCCTCGTAGTCCGAATGAGCCGTCCAGTGCGTGCTGTCCCTCGAGAGGGGCGGCCTCGTCAGGTCGACGGCCCGCTCCGTCCGGATCGCCGCGGAAAAGGCTGTGTACTCGGCCGCATCGCCCGGCCAGGGCGTGTCGGGGGAATCCGCGAAGAAGAGCAGGCGGTAGAAGGCCATTTCGGCGACGGCCGTCGCGACATGCTCGGCCGCATAATACACGCCCCGCGTTCGGCCCGCCCGCCTGAAGCGCGACCCCTGCGGATAGACCGATCCGTAGCGGAACGGCGTCGCCAGCAGATAGTCGAGGTGGCGGCATTCCGCGGGGATGGCTGGCTTGGTCTCCTCGATCAGGTCTTCCAGCAGCGCCTGTTCGTCCAGCGTGTCGACGAGCTTCAGTGTGGAGACGCGGTGCTGCGCTTCGACCAGACGCCACACCTTGCCGTCCAGGCTGACCGCTTCAGACGAGAGCGCGGCGGCTGTCCAGATAGGCGATGACATCGATCAGCCCGGTAATCGTCATGATCTTTTCCAGCGGCCGAGACTCGAGCGCCGAATTGGGGTTCTTGATCCAGGCGCGGGCGACCGCCTCGTCGCCGCCTACGATGGCGTCGAGCGAGCGGAACAACCTGACGAACAGCACCCCGAGTTCGAACGGCTTCGAGCCGCGCTCGAGGCTGAAGTCCTTGCGGCGCATGCGCGATACGGTCGCCTCGGAAACGCCGAGCACGGCCGACAGCGCGCGCGCGCTGACGCCGAGACGGTCGGCGGCGCGCAGCACCGCTTCGGTAAGCACCTTGGCCTGCTTCGCCTCCAGGCCGCTCAACTTTGGCTGCGGCATTGGATTCTCCATTTCTGGAGAAAATATAGTGCAGAAATGCTTCTGTGGAAAGACCTGTCCGTCAATCCTTGCGATAGAGCATCCAGTTCTTTCCGGTCCGCTCCGGCAAGGTCGAGAACCGGGTGACGCGGTTGCGCCCCGTCACCTTCGACCGGTAGAGCGCCCTGTCGCACTTGGAATAGAGGTCTTCCGGCCCGTCCGCCTCCGACGCCATGCAGAGTCCCATCGATATCGTGACCGTGCCGTAGCTGGTGTTGGTCTGGGCGTTCACGAACGGCGTCTGCTCGATCAGCAGCCGGATGCGGTCGGCGATCTCGAACGTCGCCTCCTCGCTGGCGCCGTCGACGATCAGGGCAAACTCCTCGCCACCGGTGCGCGCGACGAACATGTCGTCGCGGATCGATGAGCGGAAGATGTCCGCGACGCCCTGCAGCACCCTGTCGCCGACCGGGTGCCCGTAGCGGTCGTTGATGCCCTTGAATCGGTCGATGTCGGCGAGGATCAGCGCCTTGAACAGGATACCGCGGTTGCTGTTGTAGATGTCGGCGATTTCCCGGTCGAAGGCGCGCCGGTTCCAGATCTGCGTCAGCGGATCGGTATTGGCGAGGCGCTTGTACTCCTCGAGCTTCGACTTGACGCTTTCCAGTTCGTTGGACTTCTCGGTAAGCGTGCTTGCGACTTCCCGCCCATGGTTGATGGTCGAGGTGGTTGCCACCGACATCACCTCGACGATCTTCTGGAGCAGGTCCTTGCTGACGAGTCGGCCGTTCAACCCCTCGGCGGTCTGGCCGAGCACGCGACCGTATTTTTCGACGTAGCTGCGCTCGTTGCGAAGGATCGAGGCCACCTCCTCCAGTTCCCTGGCGATCGTTTCGCGCGCATGCTCGACGATGCCGCTGTCGTGATGGCTCGCGAAGTACTTGCGGCCGATCCGGTCGAGTTCGTCCTGTGTCGGCTTCTTGCTCAGCGATACGATCTCCAGGCTCAACTCATGGTTGGAGCCGGAAAGCGCCTCGTAGAAAATCTCGTAGTTCCGCGGCAGGGCCACCACGCCGAGCTGACGCATCGTCAGCAACACGGAACTCGCCAGGTCAGTCGCCCGATCGCTCTGAGCACTCGCAGGCTGCATGCAGAATTCCACCTTGCATCAGTCGTCGCGCGCCGGGGGTGCGGCACGATCTGGATTGTACGGATGTGCAGCCGGCGGGAAGCCAGCGGAAGAACGGACCTTGGATCACGATGAGATGCGCCCCAGATGCATCCTCGCTTGAATTGACTATAGGGAAACGCAGGCTAAATTTTCCTTAATTGCGAACGGCTTGCGGGCGGTTCATGGTGTCCTCGGCTGCGCTGCCCTGACGGGATCGGCCGGGCAGAGCATTGCCGGGAGCCGCGCAGAGAACGGCGCAATGCAGGGTCGCCGCTTGTGGTGATCTGGGTTGTCATACGGAGTAGAAGAGCATGACTGACCATCGCGGGGCATGTCTTTGCGGCGCCGTCCGCTTCACCGCATCAGGTCCGCTGCGCGGCGTGATCTACTGCCATTGCTCTCAATGCCGCAAACAGACCGGCCTCTACTACGCCGCAACCAATGTCGCCGACGTCGATCTCGCCATCGAAGGCGGCAACAGCATCACCTGGTATGAGGCCTCGTCGTTTGCCAGGCGCGGATTTTGCTCCGTCTGCGGCTCGGCGCTGTTCTGGAAACACAATGAATCGGACGAGATATCGGTCATGGCCGGCGCCTTTGACCAGCCGAGCGGACTGAAACCCGAAGCGCATATCTTCATCGCCGACAAGGGCGACTACTACGACGTCGCAGACGGGCTGCCGCAGTTCGAGCGGTCGACGCCGGACGTCAAGGTCGCAGGCGACTGACATCGCGAAATTCAGAGCGGACCGCGCGGACCATCGCCGAAATTGTTCCCCTTGCCGTCGATCTTGCGCTAAAGCGAGCGGCTTCCGTCCCTTCGTGAGGTCTCCATGGAACGCCTGATCAAGGCCTGGCAGAATTCGGTCCGCGCGTTCAGGCGCCTTTCAACCACGGAGACAGCCTTCCAGCAGGAACTGATCCTCCTGGCTCTGGCGCTGCCGGCGGCTTGGTTCCTGTCCAACTCGTGGCGGGGCTATTGGCTGCTCGTCGGCGTGGTCCTCCTGCTGATCATGGTCGAGGTGCTTAACACCGGCATCGAGGCCACCTGCGACGCGGTTTCGCGCGAGTTCCACATCGACATCGAACTCGCCAAGGATTGCGGTTCGCTGGCGGTTCTGATCTCGATCATGCTGGCGCTGATCGTCTGGGGCCTGGCTATCGTCGAGACGTTGTTCGGCTCGCCGTTCTGACAGGCCGCCTTGGAACCTTCCTCGGACTGTAACGTTGTCGGCCCATGGTCCAAACCGCTGCCTTTCTGCGCAGCCTCGAGCGTCGGGATAGTCTTAGCGACGACGAGGTGAGAATCATCGGCGAGCTTCCTGCACGACCGGCCGTGTTCGCGGCCGGCGAAGAGATCGTGCGGGAAGGTACCCGCCAGAAGGAAAGCTGCCTCGTCACGTCCGGGTTCGCCGCGCGAAGCCAGTCGCTGCGCTCCGGCGAGCGGCAGATCACAGCCGTGCACGTGCCCGGCGACTTCGTCGATCTGCACAGCATGATGCTGAAGGTCATGGACCATAGCGTGGTGGCGCTTGGCCCGTGCAAGGTCGCCTTCGTACCCCACGAGAGGATCAGGGAAGTCACCGAACAGAGCCCTCACCTCGCGCGTCTGTTCTGGCTGTCGACGACAATCGACGGCGCCATCCAGCGCACCTGGATCACCTGCCTCGGTCGGCGCTCGGCCGAGCAGCATCTCGCCCATCTGATCTGCGAACTCTATGTGCGTCTCGAGGCTGCCGGCATCGCCTCCGACTTCACCTATGGCTTCCCCGTCACGCAGGCGGAACTCGGCGACGTGCTCGGCCTCTCGGTGGTCCATGTGAACCGGAAGCTGCAGGAATTGCGTTCAGCAGGCCTCGTCGAATGGCGCGACGGAAAGGTCACGATCCGCGATTTCGACCAGCTCGCAAGACTTTCAGAGTTCGACCCGACTTATCTCAGCCTGAGGCGGGAAGCACGCTAGGCTGCATCGCGCGGGTCGTCGGCGGTCAGCGGTGGATGTTCGGCCTTTCAGGCAGATGGTCCGAGCGGTCCGCATGCTCCCGGTGATCGAATGCGACGAACATGGTCCGACCAGTGGCGATGCGGACAATCGAGGCGACGATTTCCTCATCCGGCTCCAAACGCCCCGGATCTGCCTTGCGGAACTCCAGGATCACGCGGCTCGTCGAGATCGGCTCACCCAGCGGATGGCCCGAAAGCACAACCGAAACAAGTTCGTCGCAGGATGGTTTGCGGTCGGTGTTGAAGGCAAGGCCGGTCACTGCTGCGATCTCCGAAACACATGCCCCTATCGCTCCATGCTACGCCGTCCACCGCTAATAGCGAGTGAAATTGTGGTCCTACCACTTGACCTCGGACAGTAGCTGGAACGGCCCTTACAACGGCCGCTATTGCGTGAGACGTCGCATTGCGAGAAGGTCGCAACCTTATGGAGGGACACATGCTCAGACTTGTTGCGCTGCTTTCGCTGCTGGCTGTCGCGTCATGCTCATCGACGCAAGGCGGCTCCAATGCCGCGAAACCCAGCACACAGGGCGCGGGCGCCTCGGTGACCCTGACCGATGCAGACCGCGCCGCGGTCGAAGTCGCCGTCCGCACCCGGCTCGCCGACAACGCCGCGACGTTCCGCACCATGATCGCCCAGCGCGAGGCAAACGGTTCCGTCGTTGTCTGCGGCTACGTCAATCCCGGGACGGGCGACACGCCGTTCTACGGACATCTGAGCGGGCAGAGCTTCACCCTTGCCGACATCGGCGGGCCGACCGAGCGCACCATCGCGGTCCAGCAGGCGTGCCACGGACGCGGCATCTACATCTGACCTTCGAACGGCCTGCCCGAGGCCCAGGGGCTGACGCCGCCGCGGCTCAGTCGACCCGGCTTCCGTTGCGTACCAGGTAGCTCGGCCGGTACATCGTGACGAGCTCTTCCGACGCAGTCGGGTGAACGGCCATCGTCCGGTCGAAGTCGTCCTTGGTGAGGCGGGCCTTCAGCGCGATGCCGAGAAGCTGCGCCATCTCGCCGGCGTCGGGACCGAGGATGTGCGCGCCGAGCACGCGCCGAGTTTCCGCGTCCACCACCAGCTTGGTGAGCATCTTCTCCTGCCGTCCCGACAGCGTGTGCCGCATCGGGCGGAAGCTTGCGCTGTAGATCTCGAGATTTTCGAAGCGCTTGGCCGCCTCGTCTTCCGAAAGCCCGACGGTCCCGATCTCGGGCTGCGAAAACACCGCCGTGGCGATGCAGTCGTGGTCTGGTTCGGTCGGATTGTCCTTGAACGCGGTCTCGACGAAGCACATCGCCTCATGGATCGCGACCGGCGTCAACTGCACCCGGTCGGTCACGTCGCCGATCGCCCAGACGTTGTCGAGATTGGTCCGCGACAGGGAATCGACGATGATTTCGTCCCTGACGCCGGTCTTCACCCCGGCGGCCTCGAGCCCGAGATTTTCCGTGTTGGGAATTCGGCCGATGGCAAGCATGACCTGGTCGGCGACGATGGTCTCGCCGCTGTTCAGAGTAGCCGCCAGCCTGCCGTCGGCGCGCTTGTCGATTCGCTCGAAGATGGTGTGGCAGAGAATGCGGATACCCTTGGCCGCCATCTCCTCATGCAGCCGGTGGCGCAGATCCATGTCGAACCGCTGCAGGATCTCCATCCCGCGATAGATCAGCGTGGTCTCGACGCCGAGGCCGTGGAAGATGTTGGCGAATTCGACCGCGATATAGCCGCCGCCCGCGATCACGATCGACTTCGGCAGTTCGGCCAGGTCGAAGGCCTCGTTCGAGAAGATGCAGTGCTCGTGGCCCGGCAGCGCCACATGCGGGTTCGGCCTTCCGCCCGTCGCGATCAGGATGTGTTCGGCAGTGACCGTGCGGTCCTCGTTCTCGATGCGAATCGTATGTGCATCGACAAGGCTTGCGCGGCTATGGAATGTCTCGCCGCCGGCGTTGGCGACCCCGCTCTCGTAGAGACCGGACAGCCGGGCGATCTCCTTGTCCTTGTTGGCGACGAGGGTCGGCCAGTCGAAGCTCGCCTCGGGCACCGTCCAGCCATATCCGGCGGCATCGGCGAAATGTTCGGGGAACTGCGAGGCGTAGACGTAGAGCTTCTTTGGAACGCAGCCGCGGATGACGCAGGTGCCGCCGTAGCGGTATTCCTCGGCGACTGCGACCCGCTTGCCGAGCCCGGCCGACAGTCGCGCCGCGCGCACACCGCCCGAACCGCCGCCGATGACGAAAAGGTCGTAGTCGTATGTCGGCATGGTCTCAGGCTCCGCGAAAGTGGCGGATCACAGTTAGGTGCCGATGGCCGAAAAGAAAAGCCCGGCGCTGGGCCGGGCTTGTTCCGCGGGCGCCAGCGTCACTGGATCGGATTGTCGAGACCCTGCAGGACCGGCGCTTCGCCTTCCGGCGCGGCCGCCGCTTCGCCGTCCTGCGGCGCGGGGGCGGCTGCGTCGCTGATCGCCTTGTCGGCCTTCACCTGCGCGGCCACCACCTGCTCGATCTGCTTGCCGACTTCGGTCGCGAGATCGCGCTGGATGCCGCGCTGCCAGATGTCGGCGGCCCGGGTCACCTCACGCGCGACGATCGGCCCCTGCGACAGCAGTTTCTTGCCGGCTTCGCTGGCATAGAAGGTTGCAATCGCCGTGAGTTCGGCCTCGCTGTAGGTGCGGGCGTAGACGAGCGCCGCCTCGCGCTCCAGGTCGGCACGGCGGCTGGCCAGGGCCAGCGCCTTCTCGTCGACCGTCGAGGTGATCAGGTCGGTCAGGTCGGGGTTCTGCTGGATGAGTTCCTGCTTCAGCATCTGGGCCGCGGCCGGCAGCAGCAGGTCGTAGGATTCCGTCGCCTTGACCGCGTTGAGGGTAGCCCGCGCCGCCTTCAGGTGCGCCTCGGAGATTTCCTGCGCAACGGCCTGCGAGGCGACGGCGACAAAAGCCGACGCCGCAAGCAAAACAGCGGTTCGGCGGACGCGATGAGCCAAGGTCATGTGAAGTAGAACTCCCTGTTTTGTCAGTTTGCCTGGACGGACCTGATGCCGTCGGCGCCCGCAATGATCGCCAGCCCGGCCATGCCCAGGAACAGTCCGTGCTCGACGACGCCGGGGATGGCGCGAAGAGCATTCGACAGCGCTCTTGTATCCGGAATGCGGCCAAAAGATGCATCCAGGATCAAATGTCCGCCGTCTGTAACAAATGGCTCGCCGTTCGTCACCCTCAATGTCAGCGGGCCCGAAAGGCCGAGTTCGGCCGCCGCGCGGGCGATGGCGATCTCGGTCGCCCTGAGGCCGAATCGGTTGACCTCGATCGGCAGCGGGAATCGCCCCAGCGTGTCGACCAGCTTGCTCTCGTCGGCGATCACGATCATGCGCGCCGACGCCGCCGCGACGATCTTTTCCCTGAGCAGCGCCCCGCCGCCTCCCTTGATCAGGTTGAGCCCGGGATCGATCTCGTCCGCGCCGTCGATCGTCAGGTCGAGCTCAGGCGTCTCTTCGAGCGTGGACAGCCTGACGCCGAGTTCGTCGCAGAGCGCCGCCGTGCGTTCCGACGTCGGCACCCCGATGATCGTCATGCCCTCGGCGACCTTTTGCGCCAGCAGTCGAACGAACTCGGCGGCGGTCGAGCCGGTTCCGATGCCAAGGCGCATGCCGTCCCTGACCTCGGCCAGGGCGGCCCTCGCCGCTTCGATCTTGAGAGCCTTCGCGTCCATAAGCCTCACCCGTCGCCAATACATGCGCGAACACCGCGCGCGCCCTTCGGAAAATCTGCCCGGGCCGAAGCGGGACAAGGTCCCCTGCCCGCCCGCCCCTGCCCGGTAGCGTCGCGCGGCTCGTACCACCTTTGACCGGCGCGGCAAAGCGCTTGGTCGGGTTGCGGCGCGCCGCGCGCCGGGCTATCGCCCATGCGACAAATCTTTCGCCAAGCAGGAATGACAGACCCATGGGCAAGCCGATCATCGTATTCGACCTCGACGGTACGCTCGTCGATACGGCTCCCGACCTGCTCGACAGCCTGAACCACACGCTCGACGCCGGCGGGGCCGCGCGCACGGATGTCACCGGTTTTCGCCAGTATGTCGGCCATGGCGGGCGAGTCATGATCGAGCGGGCCTACAAGGCGCAGAGCCGCGACCTTCCCGTCGCCGAGCACGACAGGCTGTTCGCGCTGTTCCTGGAGCACTACGGCGCCAACATTCCAGGCCAGTCGAAGCCATATCCGGGTGTGGTCGAGGCGCTCGACCGTTTCCGCGATGCGGGCCACCTGCTAGCCGTCTGCACCAACAAGACGGAGGACTTCTCCAAGCGCCTCCTCGTTTCGCTGGGAATGAGCGGATACTTCGCGGCGATCTGCGGCCAGGACACCTTCGACGTCCGCAAGCCCCACCCGCGCCATCTCACCGAGACGATCAGGCTGGCCGGAGGCGACGCGTCCAGGGCCGTCATGGTCGGCGATTCGAGAACCGACATCGACACCGCCAAGGCGGCCGGGATTCCGGTCGTCGCGGTCGACTTCGGCTATACCGACCGCCACGTCCGGGAATTCGAACCGTCGCAGGTGATATCGCATTTCGACGAACTGACGGTGGCGGCCGCGGAGCGTCTGATCGCCGCATCGAACCTCTGATCGCATCCTTGACTTCGCAGCGGACGGCGGCCTATATCGCGGCTCGCTTCGGCCTCTGGCCGGCGGCGGGCGATTAGCTCAGCGGGAGAGCACACCCTTCACACGGGTGGGGTCGCAGGTTCAATCCCTGCATCGCCCACCATGCACCACCAGCCGCAAAACCATGTTTCAGTTGGTTCGGGATTTTCGACCGATGCTCGGTCATCGCCCTTTTTCCGGCGTCCGCGCGGCAGAGCACCACTTCCCCACGGCGAAGCCTCAGGGCCTGACGATGGCTTTCACCCTGCGCAGCAAGGCCCGCTGGATTGCCGGCTGCTGATCCAGGTTGAAGTGGCCGATCTCGGCCTTGCCGGCATGGTCGATGTTTTCGAGTCTGCCGCGGAAACCCGGCCCGGGGTGGACGACAGCGCCCCAGCCGCCATGGCTGAAATAGTGGTTCGTGACCTTGCGCACGTTTGAGGGAACGAGCGGCGGCGCGGTCGCGGCCAGCGTGACAAGCCAGGTCACCTTGATCCCGGCTGTCTTGAGACGCTGCGCGACGCGGATTGCGTTGTTGGCGCCGAGCGAGTGGCCGATCAGCACCACCGGCTTGGGACCGGACTTCTTCTGGTTTGCGATGATCGTGGTGGCGACGCCTCTCCAGTTGCCGTGACTGACAACTTTGAACGGAACCCCGGCCTTTGCGAAATCGGCGCCGAGTTGGTCCAGCCCCTCCGAAAACACGTCGCCAAATCCGCGCAGCAGGTAGACGTCCCCGCGGTAGCGGGTCGATGCCGCTCCGGCTGGCAACGAAAGCAGCAGGATCGCGGCGAGCATGACGATCCATTGCAGGCAGCGCTGTTTCATCGATGTCGCGGGTGATCTGGTCGAGGACGGCCCGTGATAGACGAGCAGCGCCTCGAAATCACTCACAAAATGCGTCACCGTTCGGGTCTCCTCGCCGGGACACCGTGACCGGCAAGGTGCTGACCCGTCGCCAAGCTCGATCGTCTTTCGCGCGAAGTGCCGTTTGTTCTTGGATCTGATGGCAGGCCGCCCCCTTTAGCGTCGCACCAGCCGACCTTCTACCATGACTCGCGCCTGTTGCCGTTGACGGCAATATTCTCGGGCTGACGGGTCGCATTGCCGATGGTCAGAGGCTGAACCAAACGGTGCATGCGAAACTGAGTTCTCTGCCTCGCCCGCCAGATGCCCTGCAACGATCGATTGCACGGGCTCACCCATCCGCGATTCCGGCCAAAGGTTGACCAGACCACCAGTCTGTGAGACTTCCCATGGGTCAAGCGAACGGGGGTATCATGAAGAAGGCATATGAGAAGCCGGCGCTCCTGCGCCGTGAGATGCTGAGCTGGGTCGCCGCTGGCGGTGCGCTTTCAATCCCGCAGCAGAATCCAGAACAATAGTTCTTACGCAGATTTGTCGAGCGCCGCCTTCAGGGCGGCGTTTGCCTTTCAGGGGGTCCGGGACAAAGAGCGGGCCGCGCCCAGGTCTTTGAGCGCCAAGCGACCGCGTGGACGCTCGACAAACCTCCTACTGGTCATCAGCTACTTGGTACGCGAACCGCGTCCGTCTTTTCCAGGGCCAGCTTGACGCGCGCGTCGCGATCGTAGACGTCGCCGAAATACTCGACCTGGCCGTGCTTGTCGGGCCAGGCGGTGAAGTAGGCGACATAGACGGGAATCTTGAGGGTCTTCTCCGTCGAGTGCCCCTGCCTCAGCTTCGCCGCGACGTAGTCGACCGACTTGCCGAGCACGGCGGCGGCCATGCCGCGCGGATCCTTGAGGCGCACGCAGCCGTGGCTGAAGGCGCGCATGTCGCGGTCGAACAGGGCCTTTTGCGGTGTGTCGTGCATGTAGATCGCGTGCTTGTTCGGGAACAGGATCTTCAACTCGCCGAGGGCGTTGGCCTCGCTGGGTGTCTGGCGAACGCTGTAGGGAACCTTGGAGCCATAGGCCCACCAGTTCACCGACGACGAGGCAATGCGACGGCCCCTGGAGTCGGTCACCTCGTATCCGGCCCTGTCGAGGTAGCCGGGGTCGTTGCGCAAGCGCGGCAGCATCTCGTTGACGATGATCGACTGCGGCACGCCCCAGTACGGATTGTAGTCGATCTGCTCGATCTCGTCGTAGAAGAAGCTCGTCTGGTTCGACGGCTTGCCGACGACGGCGCGCATGTTGAGCTTCTCGACGCCGTTGTCGAAGAACTGCGCCGTGAATGCCGGCTGGTTGATGAACACGCGCGTTTCGCCGAGCTCGTGCGGCAGCCAGCGCAACTGCTCGAGGGCGATCGTCACCTTCTCGATCCGGTCGGCCTTCGAGGTGCCGGCGAGCGCGGAGACCGTGCGCGGCCCGATCACACCATCCGGCTTCAGCCCTTCCTTAGCCTGCGCCGCCTTGATGACCGGCACGAGGTCTTCGTCATAGGTCTCGCTTGCCACCCGCTGCGACAAGAGCTCGCCGTACTCGCCCCCCATCTCGTCGTCGAGGTCGCGCGCGATGAGCTGCAGGATCTTGCCCAGTTCCGGGTTGGCCTGGCCCGGCTTCAGCAGAAGCTTGGGATCGACCACGATTTCGTTCTCGGCGCTTGCCTTCAGCGCCTCGAGCTCGATGCGCAGCGCGCGATAGGCCTCGTTGGTGGGGTGCCGGGCCTCCAGCCATCCGCGCGCATCGCCCGTGAACGACAACGTCCTCAGCGCCGCCACCATGTCGAACGGCTTCTCGGGCAGGTCGTGGTAGCCCGACAGCTTGTTCGGATTGACACGGCCGACGCCGGCGTCGCGCGCATAGCGCAGAACGCGCGCCGAAAGCGCCATCTCGAAACGGATCAGGTCGGCCTTGCGGCCGCCGGCGCCGGTGGCGATGACGGAACTGGTCACCGAGGGTACGGTAACGGCATAGTCCGCCGGCGACAGGCCGTACCCGGCCGCCTCCCCCAGGACGCGCAGCGCATCGCGCGCCCGCGCGTTGACGCCGACCTCGTCGACCCAGATGAAATCGGGATTGGCGGCGTAGTATTCGACGATGGCCTTGCCGATCGCCGGTTCGGCGAACAGTTCGTAGTCGGCGAGTGCCGCCGCGGCCTCGCGGAACGCGGTGCCCGACGTCGCCTGGTCGAGCGAGGCGGACTGGCCGATCGCCGCCAGCGTGGCGAAATCGACGCGCTGCAGCTCGACGGCCTTGTAGTTGTAGTAGGACGGCGCGCTGATCTTCGCCACGGGGACGCCGCCACGGCGCACGTTGGTGCGCGGCGGCTCAAGCGGCAGTCGCTGCTGGTTCTTGCGGTAGCCGCCGCTGTCGAGGCGGCCGCTGCGCGATGTGTAGCCCGCCGAATCAAGTCGCTGGCTGCGCACGCCGCCGCCGAACAGATTTTCGAAGAGCGACTGCGCACCCGCCGAGGGCATTCCCATTGCGAACGAGCCGACCAGTACGGTGGCCTGCAGGAAAACCTTCCTCGTGATCAATGTCATAGGTGATCCATTTCCATTCGCCGCATGAAATGCATCGTCAGGCACCATGGCGGGTGTAAGGCGCAACACTAGCGATTCATACCGATAACGTTAAGCTCCCATAAATTTCGTTGCTCGTGTTGCCAAACCGCTTCACAACCCCGTGAGCGCAAATTCATCGCCGGGCCGCAGCGGGACGCCTTTCAACTTCGCAAACCGGCGCGGGACTTTGCAACAACGCAACCGACCGAAAATGGTTCACGCAGCCGAGAGGCTAGAGCACCGTGGCCAGCGCCAGCCATAGGGCGGCGCCGGTCCTGGCCGTCCACGCCTGCCCGTCGGGAACGAGATCCGCGGTGCGCCAAACGGCGGCGGCAAGGAAGACGTTGTAGGGCAACGGGGCGAAGAAGATCGCCATTGCAGTGGCAAGATCGGCCTTGAGACCGAGCGCCACGAGGCCGCCAAACGCCGCCACCAGGTTGACGAGCGACCCAACCACCACCATGTCGCGCCAGAACAGCAGCCCGAGCGGAACCTCGCGCCGCCAGCGGCGGAAGAAGAACGCAGCAGGGCCGCCGCCCGCCGACATCGCCATGGACCGACCTCCCAACGCTCGCGCCGATTCGATTCGGCCGCCGCTCTGCGCGTCACAAGCACATCAGCGGCGAATTGTGGAAATCCCGGGGCTGCCCGCAAACGCTGTTTCTCGTCGCCGCGCCGCGGGCTAGCATGCGCCGATGAAGCCCTCCCGCGACATCTTACGACTGATCGAGATCATGGCGGCCCTGCGCGCCCCGGGCACCGGCTGCCCGTGGGACGTCGAGCAGACCTTCTCGACCATAGCCCCCTACACGATCGAGGAAGCCTATGAAGTGGCCGACGCCATCGCGCGCGGCGACATGGACGACCTGCGCGAGGAACTCGGCGACCTCCTGCTTCAGGTTGTCTACCATGCGCAAATGGCTGAAGAAGCGCAGGAATTCACCTTTGGCGATGTCGTCGAGGCGATCACTGAAAAGATGATCCGCCGCCATCCGCACGTGTTCGGCGACGAGCAGGCGCGCAGCGCCGGCATGGCCAAGGGCATGTGGGAAAGGATCAAGTCGGAGGAAAAAGCGCTGAAGCGCTCCGCGCGGGTCGCCCGCGGCCTGCCCGCGGAAGACCATGGCGCTGGATACCTCGACGGCGTCCCCGTTGCCCTTCCGGCGCTCACCCGCGCGCTGAAGCTTCAGGAGAAGGCGGCCCGCGTCGGCTTCGACTGGACCGAAGCCGCGCCGATCCTCGACAAGATCGAGGAGGAAATCGGCGAGTTGCGCGAGGCACTGTCCAGCGGCGACACCGCCGCCGCGAAGGACGAGTTCGGCGACGTGCTGTTTGCGCTGGTCAACATCGGCCGCCACCTGAAGATCGATTCGGAGGCCGCCCTCGCCGGCACCAACGAGAAGTTCCGCAGCCGCTTCCATCACGTCGAACGCGCGATCAATGCGTCCGGCCGGACGCTCGACACTTCAACGCTGGATGAGATGGAAGAACTCTGGCAGCAGGCGAAAGTTGAAGAAAGGCCTGCTTAGGCCGCGTTCTTGCCGCCCAGCCGGCTTTCTATTTCGGCGCGCGCCGATTCTGTCGCGCGAATCGAGATCGACACGCTGCCGTCCTCGTTGTCCTCGCGCGCGACGACGTCTCCGTTGCGGTAGAGCCAGTCGGTCAGTCCCAGCTGGTCTGGGCGCAACGTGACCCTGATCTCCTTTAGTTCACCGGAGACGCGGCGCTCGATGCGGCCGGCCAGCGCATCGATGCCCTCGCCCGTGGCGGCCGAAATGGCCACCGGCAGATCTTCGCCTTCCGCGTGTCGATCGTCGAGCAGCCGGGCGCGGCTGCCCTCGTCGAGCAGGTCGATCTTGTTCCACACTTCGATGACCCGGCTGCGGTCGTTGGCGTCGACGCCAAGGTCGGCCAGAATGCGCTCGACGTCTTCCGCCTGGGCCGCCGTGTCGGGATCGGCGATATCGCGCACGTGGAGCACGACATCGGCTTCGACCACCTCCTCCAGCGTCGCGCGGAAGGCGGCGACGAGGTGGGTCGGCAGGTCGGAGATGAAGCCGACGGTATCCGACAGGATGATCGGCGTGCCGTGCGGCAGCCGCACCCGCCGCAGCGTCGGGTCGAGCGTGGCGAACAGCATGTCTTCGGCGAGCACGCCGGCGCCCGTCAGCCGGTTGAAGAGAGTCGACTTGCCGGCATTGGTGTAGCCGACGATCGCAACAACCGGGAACGGCACCTTCTTGCGCTTGGCGCGGTGCAGGTCGCGGGTGCGCCGCACCGTTTCGAGCTCGCGCTTCAGCTTGACGATCTTGTCCTGCAGGACGCGCCGGTCGGCCTCGATCTGGGTTTCGCCGGGGCCGCCCAGAAAGCCGCCGCCGCCGCGTTGCCGCTCAAGGTGGGTCCAGCTTCGGACCAGACGGCCGCGCTGGTATTCGAGATGCGCGAGTTCGACCTGAAGCGCGCCTTCCTTGGTGCGCGCCCGTTCGCCGAAAATCTCCAGGATCAGCGCCGTGCGGTCCAGCACCTTGGCGTTGAGCGCCTTTTCGAGGTTGCGCTGCTGCACCGGCGTGAGCGGGTGATCGACGATCACCACTTCCACCTTCTCGCTTTCGACGACCGCGGCGATTTCTTCGACCTTGCCCGTTCCGAGCAGGGTCGCGGGCCGCGGGTCGTTGACCGTGATCACGGCGCTCCAGACGATGTCGAGATCGATCGCCAGCGCGAGGCCGACGGCCTCCGCGTGGCGCGCGTCGGGCGACCTGCTCAGCCTCGGACGGCTCTGGGACGCTTCCTCGTCAGGGCGAAAAGCGCGTGGCAGGACGGGCACGACGACCGCCGCACGCGTCGGCGCGGCAATGCGCGACACACCGGCCTGTTTGGCCGACTGTTCGCTCGCCCCCTGGCCTGCGCTCTTCTGTCTTGCCAATCAGGTGCCCTGGCCGGATTCCTCGCCATCAAACATCTGAACCGGCTGGCTCGGCATGATGGTGGAAATGGCGTGCTTGTAGACGAGCTGAGAATGCCCGTCGCGACGCAGCAGAACACAGAAATTGTCGAACGAGGTGACGACGCCGGTCAGTTTCACGCCGTTGATGAGGAATATCGTCAACGGGTTCTTGGTCTTCCTGACCGAATTCAGGAAAAGGTCCTGAAGATTCTGCGAGCGTTCCGCCATTGTTCTTATCTTTCGCTACCTGGATCGTCCCAACAACAATGCGCCAAATTTAATTGCGCCTGTCAAGCATACAGCCTCCCCTTGCCGCTGGCGGCGGCAATGGAAGGTAATTGAAGATTATGCGCAGCCGGTTATCAGGCCTGCCGCTTTTCCGCAACGTCAAAAAAGGCGTTCCGCAGAGAAAGTACGATGGAGCCCGGGTGCCCGTTGGCGATCGGCTCCCCGTCGATCGCCACGACCGGGGTGGCGACGGTGGTCGCCGAACTGATGAATGCCTCACGCGCTGCCTTGGCTTCGGCGACGGTGAAGGCGCGCTCCTCCACCTTAAGGCCGAGCTTGGCGGCAACCTTGAAAAGGGTCGTACGGGTGATTCCGCGGAGAATCCCGCGGTCCGCCGGACGCGTCACCAGGACGCCATCCTTCGTCACGATCCAGGCGTTCGACGAGCCGCCCTCGGTCACGTTCCCATCGCGGTCGACAAACCATGCCTCCTGGGCGCCCGCGGCCCTCGCCGCTTCCTTGGCCAGCACATTCGGCAGCAGGCCTACGGTCTTGATATCGACGCGGTCCCAGCGGTTTTCCGGCACGGTTATCACCTTGATGCCGTTTTCCGCCCGCTTGGCGCCAACGGAGGGATCGACCTTCTTGGCGGTCACCACCAGGGAGGGCCTGACGCCGGCGGGAAACAGGAAGTCGCGGCCGGCGACGCCGCGCGTGACCTGGAGGTAGACGAGGCCGATCTTCACCCGGTTGCGGCGCACAACCTCCCCGATCACGACCTCCAACGCAGATCGAGACATCGGCCAGCCGATCTTCAATTCGCGCAGCGAGCGGTCGAGGCGGTCGAGGTGCCCCCGCATGTCGACGATAAAGCCGCGCGCCACCTCGCACACCTCGTAGACGCCGTCGGCGAACTGGTAGCCCCTGTCCTCGATGTGCACGCCGGCGCTGGCATGCGGAAGATAGCGCCCGTTCACATAGGCAACGCGCGGCATTTCAAGACGACCCCGAGAAAATGGATTCTGATACCGGCGCCGACACGACGCCGACGCCCGCAGGAAGGTGAGCCCGTGCCGCCTTAGACGCCAAGGGACTTCAGCTTGCGGTGAAGCGCCGAGCGCTCCATGCCTATGAATTCGGCGGTCCGCGAAATGTTGCCGCCGAAGCGGTTTATCTGCGCGATCAGATATTCCTTTTCGAACATTTCGCGCGCCTCGCGAAGCGGCAACGCCATGATGTGCTGGTCGGACTGGCTGGGCGCCCGCGGCATGACATCGCCGATCTCGGAGGGCAAAAGGTCGGCGGTGATCGGCGCGTCGGCGTCGTCGCCGCGCACCAGGATCATCAGGCGCTCCACGTTGTTGCGCAACTGGCGCACGTTGCCCGGCCAGTTATGCGCCTGCAGCACCGCCAGCGCGTCGTCGCCGATGCGCCGCGGGCGGATGCCTGCCTGCCGCGCGATCTGCTTCATGAAATGGTCGACGAGGTACGGGATGTCCTCGCGCCGCTCGGCAAGGCCGGGCACCATCACAGGCACCACCGCCAGGCGATGATAGAGGTCTTCCCGGAAACGGCCTTCGGCGATCATCGCCTCCAGGTTCTGGGCGGTCGAGGAGATGATGCGCACGTCGACCTTGACGCGCTTGGTGCCCCCTACCCGCTCGAACTGCTGGTCGACCAGGACGCGCAGGATCCTGCTTTGCGTTTCCTTAGGCATGTCCGCGACCTCGTCGAGGTAGAGGATGCCGCGATGCGCCTCCTCGAGCGCGCCGACCTTGCGCTCGCCGCCGTTCGATTCCGTACCGAAGAGTTCGATCTCCATGCGCTCGGGCGTGATCGTCGCCGCGTTCACGCTGACGAACGGTCCGCCCTTGCGCGTTGACGTTGCATGGATGGCGCGCGCCACCAGTTCCTTGCCGGAACCGGATGGGCCGACGATCATGATGCGGCTGTTGGTCGGCGAAACGCGCTCGATGGTCTGTCGAAGCTGGCTCATCGCCGACGACATGCCGACCAGGTCGAACGTCTCGCCGCTGCGCAGCTTCAGGTCCGAAACCTCCCGCTTGAGCTTCGAGGTCTCGAGCGCCCGCTCGGCTATGAGGATCAGCCGGTCGGCCTTGAACGGCTTCTCGATGAAGTCGTAGGCGCCGCGGCGGATCGCCGACACGGCGGTCTCGATGTTGCCGTGTCCCGAGATCATCACGACCGGCAGGTTCGGATGCATCGTCTTGATCTGGTCGAGCAGCGCCAGCCCGTCGAGGCGCGAGCCCTGCAGCCAGATGTCGAGGAAGACGAGCCGCGGCACGCGGTCGGCGATCGCCGCCAGGGCGCTGTCCGCGTCGTGCGCGGTTCGCGTCTCGTGCCCTTCGTCGCTCAGGATACCGGCGACGAGTTCGCGGATGTCCTCTTCGTCGTCGACGACGAGAATGTCAGACGCCATTTTCTACCTTCCCACTCTCACTGCCGTTTCCGTCCGATTCGGCGCGCTCAGCGGCACCCTTGCCGGAAGACGCGGGCAGAATCATGGAAACCATCGCACCGCGTCCGCCATGGAAATCTGTCGGCGCATCATGGAGTTCCAGCCAGCCGCCATGGTCCTCGACGATCTTCTTGACGATCGCCAGGCCAAGACCCGTGCCCTTCTCGCGGGTCGTCATGTAGGGCTCGAGCAGGCGCTGCCTATTCTCCCGTGGAAGACCCTTGCCGTTGTCAATCACGTCGACCCGGATCATTCCGTCGACAATCCCGGCGCGGATGCGGATCGCGCCCTGGCCGCCGATCTCCTTGCTCACCGCCTCGATCGCCTCGGCGGCGTTCTTGACCACGTTGCCGAACGCCTGGGCCATCAGGCGGCTGTCGAACGTCCCCTTCAGCGGTTCGCTGCCGAACTCGCGCTCGAACTTGATGTCGGAACGGCTGACCTCGACGAGGAAGGACGCCTCGCGCAGCGCCTCGCGCAGGTCGATGCGCTTCATCTCGGGCTTCGGCATGCGCGCGAAGGCGGAGAATTCGTCGACCATGCGGCCGATGTCCTCGACCTGACGGATGATCGTGTCGGTGCATTGGTCGAAGACCTCGCGATCCTCGGTGATCACCTTGCCGTAGCGGCGGCGGATGCGCTCGGCCGACAGCTGGATCGGCGTCAGCGGGTTCTTGATCTCGTGCGCGATGCGGCGCGCGACGTCCGCCCAGGCCGACGAGCGTTGCGCCTGCACAAGGTCCGTGATGTCATCCACGGTGACGACGTAGGACTTTTCGTCCTGGTCGTCGTCGCCGCCTTCGATAGTCACCTGGACATTGAAGGTGCGTTCGGCGCCGGTCCTGTAGAAGGTGACCTGTTCGCGGTAGACGGCACGGCCCGAACGGCGGCCGATCTCGAAAACCTTGCCGACATGGGGCAGGAGCGCGGACAGGTTCTTTCCCACGGATTCGTCGGCAGGCAGCGCCAGCATGGTTTCTGCCGAACGGTTGACGATGGTTATCGTTCCATAGGGATCCACGCCGATGACGCCTGCGGTGACGCCGGCCAGCACCGCCTCGGAGAAGCGGCGGCGTTCGTCCACGAGGTCCTTGGCGTGCAGGATCTCGTTGCGCTGCGACTTCACCTCGAGCAGCATCTTGTTGAACGTATCGCCGAGCGAGGCGACGTCGCCATCGGATGGACGCACCGGCACCGACACGTCGAGGTTTCCGGTCGCCACCTCATCGGCGGCGCTGATCAGTTGGCGGATGGGTCGAACCAGCCGGTCGGCGACCGCGATGCCGGTCCAGATCGCCGAGAGCACGATGATCAGGGTCAGGCCGAGATAGAGCAGCCCGAAGGCGATTTGCGTGGTCCGCCGGTTCGCCTCCAGCGCGCGGTACTCGTCGGTATTCGCGGTGACGATCTGGCGCGCCCGGATGACTTCCGGATCGACCAGGCGGATCGTGTAGAGGTAGGCGTCCTCGATCTGCCGCAGCTTGATGATCGAGCCGACGATGTTGCTGGTGCGCGGCTCGATCAGGACCGGCTGTCCGCCTTTCGCCCGATCGAGCGCGTCCGCGGGCGGTGGCGGCATGTCGAAGTCCGACCGTGTCTCGGCATTCATGATGAACGAGCCGTCGACCCTGACCAGGGCTGCGTGAGCGAGCGCGCGGCCGACCGCCTGCCGGCTCAGGAACTCGCGAAAGCCGGTGCGGTCGAGGCCGTAGAGCGGGCGCGCATTGTCGAGGTCGTTTGCCATCGACAGGGTCGTGCCCTGCAGGTTGCGCGCGTTCTCGCGCACGTAGGCCTCGGCGATCGACAGCGACGAGTTGATGATCGTTTTGGTGCGCAGTTCGAACCAGCGGTCGAGGCCGATGTCGAGCGTAATCGACGCGATGATCGCCACGAGCAGCGCCGGCAGCACCGCGATCAGCGAGAACATGGCGACGATGCGGATATGCAGCCGGGAGGCGGCCTTGCCGCGCCGCCGCGCCATGGCGACACGATGCACCTCGCGGCCGATCAGGGCGATCAGGACGGCGACGAACAGCGCGTTGATGACGATCAGCACGACCGTTGTCGTCTCGTCCGGCGCGATCGGCGTGACGCCGACGAGGATCGCAAACGAGATCGCCGCCATGACCAACGCGCCGACGACGGCGATGACGCCTGGCAACGCGAGCAGGCGACGGCCGTCGGAGACGACAGTCGGCTCGAAGGGTCGGTCAGGAATCGCCGCAGACTGGAATGCCATTACACTTCATGATTCCCACGGTTTGTGCCGATCTATGCAACGCATTGTGGCAATTGTGCAACGAGGCGTGGCATTTCTGACACGTTTTCCCGTACGGAAACCGGAGGTGGGGCCTGCGAGGCGTCAGGACGGCTTGGATGCGCGGTAGACGTTCACGCCGAGTTCCCTGATCTTCTTGCGCAGCGTGTTGCGGTTCAGGCCGAGCAGTTCCGCGGCCTTGATCTGGTTGCCGCGCGTGGCGGTCATCGACGCCAGGACCAGCGGGTACTCCACCTCGGCAAGAATGCGGTGGTAGAGGCCGGGCGGCGGCAGTTCGCCGGCGAAGCTGGCGAAGTAGCGCTGCAGATAGTGCTCGGCCGCTTGGCCGATCGTCAGGTTCTCAGGCACCATCGCGCCGCCCGCGGCGGCAGTCGCCTCCTCACCCGTCTTCAACTCGGACTCGATGATCTCGGCCGAAATCTCGTCCTGCGGATAGAGCGCGGCCAGCCTGCGGATCAGGTTTTCCAGTTCGCGCACGTTGCCCGGCCAGGGGTAGCGCTTCATCAGTTCGATGCCGCCGCTCGAAATGCGCTTCGTGCGCAGGCCCTCGCTCTCGCCCTGCTTGAAGAAGTGCCGGACCAGGTCCGGCACGTCCTCGGCGCGCTCGCGCAGCGCCGGCAGGCGCAACGGAACGACATTGAGCCGGTAGAACAGGTCCTCGCGGAACAGGCCCTGGCCGATCAGCGTGCGCAGGTCCTTGTTGGTGGCCGCCACGATGCGCACGTCCGTCTTGATCGGCGTGCGACCGCCGACCGTGGTGTATTCGCCCTGCTGGAGCACCCGCAGCAGGCGCGTCTGCGCCTCCATCGGCATGTCGCCGATCTCGTCGAGGAAGAGCGTGCCGCCCTCGGCCTGCTCGAAACGGCCGGTCGAGCGGTTCTGCGCGCCGGTGAAGGCGCCCTTCTCGTGACCGAACAGTTCCGACTCGATGAGGTCGCGCGGGATCGCCGCCATGTTGATGGCGACGAACGGCCCGGTGCGGCGGCGGCCATATTCGTGCAGGGCGCGCGCGACCAGTTCCTTGCCGGTGCCCGACTCGCCGCTGATCATCACCGTCAGGTCTGTCTGCATCATGCGCGCCAGCATGCGGTATATGTCCTGCATGGCGGCCGACCGCCCGACCAGCGGCATCGCCTCGCCGTGTTCGTCTGACCGGTTGTCGACCTTCGGCCGGCGCGGTTCCGACAGCGCCCGGTTGACGATGTTGAGCAGTTCGTTGAGGTCGAAGGGCTTGGGCAGGTACTCGTAGGCGCCCGTCTCCGACGCTCGGATGGCCGTCATGAAGGTGTTCTGCGCGCTCATCACGACCACCGGCAGCTCCGGCCGCGCCTTCTTGATGCGCGGCAGCATGTCGAACGCGTTTTCGTCCGGCATGACGACGTCGGTGATGACGAGATCCCCCTCGCCCGCGGCCACCCAGCGCCACAGCGTGGCGGCGTTGGACGTGACACGCACCTGATGCCCCACGCGCGACAGCGCCTGGTTGAGCACGGTGCGGATCGCGGCATCGTCGTCGGCGACGAGAATGTTGCCCTGTACGGTCACTCCTGGCCTCCCTCGGCCTCGTCTTCGGCAGGAGCCGAGACATCTTTCCAGGCTGGCATCAGCACGCGGAAGGTTGCACCGCGTGGCGTCGAATCGCATTCGATGATGCCGCCGTGGTCGCCAACGATCTTGGCCACCAGCGCCAGCCCCAGTCCGGACCCGTTCGGCTTCGTGGTGATGAAAGGGTCGAACAGGATCGGCAGGATGTCGTCGGACACGCCGGGTCCATTGTCCTTCACGCAGAACTCGAGCGGCAGCGAGACGCGATCCTGGGTGCCCGGGAACGAAACCCGCATGCCTGGCCGGAAGGCCGTCGACAGGGTGATCTCTGATTCCGGCGTGTTGCCGACCGCCTCGGCCGCGTTCTTCACGAGGTTCAAGAACACCTGGATGAGCTGGTCGCGGTTCGCGTAGACCGGCGGCAGCGAAGGATCGTAGTCCTCAATGATCCTGATCTGGCTGGCGAACCCGTTCTTGGCGATCGCCTTCACATGATCGAGCACCACGTGGATGTTCACCGGATAGCGGTCGATCGGCCGCTCGTCGGAGAAGATCTCCATGCGGTCGACCAGCGACACGATGCGGTCGGTCTCGTCGGTGATGAGCCGTATCAGCGCCCGGTCCTCGTCGGACACCGCCGTCTCCAGAAGCTGCGCTGCGCCGCGAATGCCCGACAGCGGATTCTTGATCTCATGCGCCAGCATGGCGGCGAGCCCGGTGACCGAACGCGCCGCGCTTCGGTGTGTCATCTGGCGGTCGATCTTGTCCGCCATCGACCGCTCCTGGAACATCACCACCACGGAACCTGGGTATTCCGGCACCGGCGCGACATAGAGGTCGACCACCTTCTCGATGCCGACGCGCGGCGACGACACGTCGACGCGGTATTCGTTGACCGGCGCCTTGCGCGCGCGAACCTGGTCGACGAGCGCGAGGATCGGGCTGCCGAACGGCACGAAATGCTCCAGCGTCTTGCGCGAGAGGCCGGCGGCGCTCGACCGGAAGAAGTCTTCGGCATCGGCGTTGGCGTAGGTGATGTTGCCTTCCGGCCCGATCATGACGACCGGGCGGCGGATCGTGTTCAGAAGGATCTGCGCGGCTTCCGCCTCGGTGGTCATGCTCATGCCGCGGCTTGTTCCTGCTGTACGTCCGCCCCGGGCATGAACGCCTCCCGCAGGCCGGCGATGACCCGGCCGGTGTCGTGCTCGGTCATGATCGTGGCGCGCAGCCCCGCCGGCAGTTCCGGGGCGTGGCGGTCGATGTACCAGCCGAGGTGCTTGCGCGCCTGCCTCAGGCCGCTTTCGGTCCCGTAGAGCGACAGCATGTCCTCGTAGTGGGACACGACATAGTCGGCGAGGTCGCGGCCGCGCGCCGGCGCGGCGTTGCCGGCGCTGCTGCCTGCGGCGCGCGCGATATCGCCCGGCGCCCAGGGCGCGCCGTAGCTGGCGCGGCCGATCATCACGGCATCGGCGCCGGACAGTTCCAGTGCGGCGGCCGCGTCCGCCGGAATGCCGACGTCGCCGTTCGCCACCAGCGGCACAGTGATCGCCGCCTTGACCCGCGCGATCGCACGCCAGTCGGCCCGACCCTTGTAGAACTGGCAGCGCGTGCGCCCATGCACTGTGATCATCCGGACGCCGGCCTGCTCGGCGCGGCGGGGGGAAGGTGGCGCGTTGAGCGCCGTCTCGTCCCAGCCCAGCCTCATCTTGAGGGTCACCGGCACGTCGACGGCGCCGACGACAGCGTCGATGAGGGTCAGTGCGTGGTCGGGGTCGCGCATCAGCGCCGACCCGGAATAGCCGCCGGTCACCTTCTTCGCCGGACAGCCCATGTTGATGTCGATGATGTCGGCGCCTTCGGCCTCGGCGATGCGGGCGGCTTCCGCCATATGGCCGGCCTCGCGGCCCGCGAGCTGCACCATGTGGACCGGCAGGCCCGAGTGCCTCACGCGCCGGCCCGAATCGAGGCGGCCCCTGGCAAGCTCGCCGCTCGCCACCATTTCGGACACGACCAGCCCGGCGCCATGCGCATGGGCGCGGCGGCGGAATGCCTCGTCCGTCACGCCCGACATGGGCGCCAGAAACACGCGGTTTCGGATCGTGACGCTGCCGAGGGCGAGCGGGTCAGCGAGTTTCACGAGTCCGGACATGCATAAAAACCAAGCATCGCTCCAATCTGCCCAACGACTAGACAGTTTCGGCCGAGCATGCAACCTGGACTCGCGCGAAATTATGTCGCCCTCGCAAAGAGTCTGGTTTTCGGGAAGCAGCGCGACTATGCGTCTCGCCATGCAGAGTGGTTCAAGGAAAGAGCCTGCCAAGGCGGCGGTCGTTGTCGTCGCCGCGGGCCGCGGCGAAAGGGCCGGCAAGGCCGAGGGGCCGAAACAGTACCGCCCCATCGGCGGACGACCGGTCGTCTCGCACACGCTGGAGGCATTCCTCGGCCATCCCCGCATCGGCCGGATCGTGGTAGCCATCCATCCGGACGACGACGCGCTGTTCAGGGCCGCGGCCGCCGGCTTCGGCGACGACAGGATCATCGCCATCCATGGCGGTGCGACNTAGCCATCCATCCGGACGACGACGCGCTGTTCAGGGCCGCGGCCGCCGGCTTCGGCGACGACAGGATCATCGCCATCCATGGCGGTGCGACGCGGCAGGAATCGACGAGACTTGCCCTGCTGGCGCTCCGCGAGGACGCGCCGACCATGGTCCTCATCCATGACGGCGTGCGCCCGTTCGTCGATGCCGCCCTGATCGACCGCACCATCGACGCGATCGAGGAACGCCAGGGCGCGCTTCCGTCCATGCAGGTGGCAGAGACACTCAAGCGCATGGACGGCGACGGCAATGTCGGCGAGACCGTTCCGCGAGCCGGCCTCTTTGCGGCGCAGACGCCGCAGGGTTTTCCGTTCTGGCCCATCCTCGCAGCCCACGAAAAGGCGTTCCAGCTTGGCAAACACGATTTCACCGATGACGCAGCCGTCGCCGAATGGGCCAACATCCCGGTGCGCATCGTGACCGGTTCGCCCGACAACGTGAAGCTGACCTGGGCGCGCGACATGGTGGTCGCCGACCAGCGGCTCGTCGGCGGGCGATCGGCCTTCCCCGACATTCGTACAGGCAACGGCTATGATGTGCACTGCTTCGAGCCGGGCGACCACGTGACGCTTTGCGGCGTCGATATCCCGCACGGCAAGAAGCTGTCAGGCCATTCCGACGCCGACGTCGCCCTGCATGCGCTGACCGACGCCCTGCTCGCTACCTGCGGCGCCGGCGACATCGGAACCCATTTCCCGCCGTCTGACCCGCAATGGAAAGGCGCCGCCTCGCGCGTCTTCCTGGAGCACGCCGCCGCGATCGTGCGGGCCCACGGCGGCCGCATCGCCAACGCCGACGTGACGCTGATCTGCGAGGCGCCCCGCATCGGGCCGCATCGGGAGGCCATGACGGAAGCCGTCGCCACGATGCTCGGCATCGCCACGGCGCGCGTGTCGGTGAAGGCGACGACCAACGAAAAGCTCGGCTTCATCGGCCGCGAGGAAGGGATCGCGGCGATCGCCACGGCCAGCGTCGTCTATCCCGGGGAAGTGCCGGAATGAACGACCGGGAGGGCCTCGCGGACAGGTTTCTAAAGGCCTGCGCCCGACGCAAGATATTCGCGGCGACAGCGGAATCCTGCACCGGCGGCATGATCGTCGCGCTTCTCACCGATATTCCGGGATCGTCGGCGGTGGTCGACCGCGGCTTCGTCACCTATTCCAACGCCGCCAAGATAGAGATGCTCGGCGTCGCCAGGGATACCCTCGACGGACACGGCGCAGTCTCGGCCGAGACGGCGCGTGAGATGGCGGCAGGCGCGCTGGCGAATTCGAACGCCGGTATCGCTCTTGCAGTGACCGGCATCGCCGGCCCGGACGGCGGCACGGCGGAAAAGCCGGTCGGCCTGGTCTGGTTCGGCATGGCGCTGTCGGGAAAGCCGGTCGTCACCGAAAAACGCATCTTCGACAACCGTGGCCGCGACTTCATACGCCGCGAGACCGTCCAGCACGCCCTGAGAATGGGGCTGAAGGCACTGGACTAGAGACGAAAGCGTCGCCGTCCCTCTTCTTAGCCACCGCCTGCCCGCCATCGCATCGACATATCGGTCGCCGGGCACCTGGTCGTGTGACCGCGCGAACGCTCACGCAGCCACGAGCGGCTTGATATGCGACACGTCGACGACCTTGCTTGCCATGGCGAGATCATGAGCGCGCTGCAGGTTCAGCCAGAACTCCGGCGTATTGCCGAAAAACGCGGACAGCCGAAGGGCGGTATCCGCAGTCAAGACGGTGTCGCCTTTGACCAGCCGCTCGATCCGGGTACGAGGCACATCGAGACGCTTGGCGAGCGCGCCGGCGCTCATCTCGAGCGGCTCAAGGAAAAGTTGGCTGAGCACTTCGCCGGGATGGACGGGGTTCTTGATCATACTCATCTCATCATATCTCAGTGGTAGTCCACAATTTCCACATCCGCCGGCCCTTGATCCGTCCACAAGAAGCAGATGCGCCATTGCCGGTTGATGCGTACCGAATGCTGGCCGTTCCGGTCCGCGGACAGTGCTTCGAGGCCGTTGCCGGGAGGAAACCGCAAATCTTCCAGCACGGCCGCGGCATCCAGCGCCGAAAGCATTGCCCGCGTCCGCTTCACCAGATCGGCTGGAAATCCCTTGCCATAGACGTCCTTGACGGCGTTCGCCGCCAACTTGCCCTTGGTGCTAAGGATCATGCAAAGCGATGTATCATGACGTGATACATTTCTCAATGGGACACTTGGAGAGCGCGATAGGGTTCCGGACGCACTTGTCCGCGCTCGAAGACCTACGCAGCCGTTCCAGACTTCCCATAGATCGCGTCGGCGCGCTTCTCGAAGGCATCGGCGAACATGCGGAAGGCGCGGTCGAACATGGCGCCCATCATGGCGCCGAGAATGCGGCTCTTGAATTCGTAGTCGATGAAGAAATGGATGTCGGTGCCGCCGGCCGCCGTCGCGTCGAACCGCCAGATGTTGCTGAGATAGCGGAACGGCCCATCGAGGTATTTGACGTCGATGGCGTTCTCGTCCGGCTTCAGGTGCACCTGGCTGGTGAAGGTCTCGCGGATCGCCTTGTAGCCGACGGTCATGTCGGCGACGAGCACGGTGCGGCCGTCGCGCTCCTTGCGCGAGCGCACCGTAAGCGCTTCGCAAAGCGGCAGGAACTCCGGATACTTTTCCACGTCGGCGACCAGCGCGAACATCTCTTCGGGCGGATGCGCGACGTGCTTGATCGTCTCGAACTGCGGCATGGCCGGCTTAGGCCGACTTCGCCAGTTGCGCCTCGCGCGCCGCCCGCAGCCGCGCGAAATCTTCGCCCGCGTGGTGCGAGGAGCGCGTCAGCGGGCTCGATGCGACGAGCAGGAAACCCTTGGTCCGGCCGACCGTCTCGTAGGACTTGAATTCGTCGGGCGTGACGAACCGCTTCACCGGATGGTGCTTCTTCGTCGGCTGCAGGTACTGGCCGATGGTCATGAAGTCGACATTGGCCGAGCGCAGGTCGTCCATCAACTGCAGGATCTCGTTCCGCTCTTCGCCCAGGCCGACCATGATGCCGGACTTGGTGAAGATCGAGGGATCGAGTTCCTTGACCCGCTGCAGAAGCCGGATCGAATGGAAGTAGCGCGCGCCGGGGCGAACCGTCAGGTAGTTCGACGGCACGGTCTCCAGATTGTGGTTGAACACGTCGGGGCGCGCCGCGACCACCACTTCCAGCGCCCCGTCCTTGCGCAGGAAATCGGGCGTCAGGATCTCGATCGTCGTCTCCGGCGTTGCCGCGCGGATGGCGTGGATGACGTCGGCGAAGTGCTGCGCGCCGCCGTCGTCGAGATCGTCACGGTCGACCGAGGTAATGACCACATGGGTCAGCCCCATCTGCTTCACCGCATGCGCGACGCGCGCCGGTTCGTCGCGATCGAGCGCGGTCGGAATGCCGGTGGCGACGTTGCAGAACGCGCAGGCGCGCGTGCAAATCTCGCCCATGATCATGAAGGTGGCGTGCTTCTTGTCCCAGCATTCGCCGATGTTGGGGCAGCCGGCTTCCTCGCAGACGGTGACCAACTTGTGCGTCTTCACGATGGCGCGGGTGTCGGCATAGCCCTGCGAGGTCGGCGCCTTGACGCGGATCCAGTCGGGCTTGCGCAGAACCTCCTGGTCGGGCCGATGGGCCTTCTCGGGATGCCGCACGCGCGGCGCGCTGGTGATGTTGTCGAGGACCGTAACCATGATGTCTTCAGTTCACTCCGCTCGCCTTGGCGCGGTCGAAAATCCACAGCAGCAGGATGGCGCCCGCCACGGCGACGACCAGATTGCCGGCGAACCCCTGATAGTTAAGTCCGAGCACGCCCGCCAGCGTGCCGCCCACGAACGATCCGGCGATGCCGACCAGGATGTTGGTCAGCAGGCCATGCTCGCGGTTCATCGCCTTCTCGGCGACATAGCCCGCCAGGAACCCGATCACCAGCATGCCGAAGAAGCCGACGCCCGCCATTCCCATGATTCCGACACTGTGCTCCATGCATGTCCTCCGAGAGGTTACCTGCAAGCCGTCATATAGGCCGGAACGCCGCGCCGAAACAGGTGGCGAAACGCGCCGGACCTATGCGTTCAATGCGCGGCCGTACGCGTCCAGCACGCTTTCCTTCATGGTTTCCGACAGCGTCGGATGCGGGAAGATCGTGTGCATCAGCTCTTCCTCGGTGGTCTCGAGGTTCATGGCGACGACGAAGCCCTGGATCAGCTCCGTCACCTCCGCGCCGACCATGTGGGCGCCGAGCAACTGGCCGGTCTTCTTGTCGAAGATCGTCTTGACCATGCCCTGGTCCTCGCCGAGCGCGATCGCCTTGCCGTTGGCGACGAAGGGGAAACGGCCAACACGGATGTCCTTGCCCTCGGCCTTGGCCTTCGCCTCTGTCAGGCCGACCGACGCCACCTGCGGGTGGCAATAGGTGCAGCCGGGGATCTTCAGCTTGTCCATCGGATGGACGTTCGGCAGGCCGGCGATCTTCTCCACGCAGATGACCGCCTCATGCTCGGCCTTGTGGGCGAGCATCGGCGGTCCGGCGACGTCGCCGATGGCGTAGATGCCCGGCACGCTGGTCTTGCCGTAGCCATCGATGACGATGCAGCCGCGGTCGGTCTTCACGCCGAGCGCCTCGAGGCCGAGGTTCTCGATGTTGCCCTGCACGCCGACGGCCGAGATCATCCTGTCGGCGGTGATCTTCTCGACCTTGCCGTCCTTCGTCTCGACATGGGCGGTGACGGAATCCTTGCCCTTCTCGACCTTCGCCACCTTGGCTTCCAGCATGATCTTCATGCCCTGCTTCTCGAACTGCTTTTTCGCGAAGACGGCGATCTCGGTGTCCTCGACCGGCATCACCTGCGGCATGATCTCGACGACGGTCACGTCGACGCCCATCGTGCGGTAGAAGGAGGCGAACTCGATGCCGATCGCGCCGGACCCCATGACGAGCAGAGACTTCGGCATCTCCTTCGGCACCATCGCCTCGAAGTAGGTCCAGATCAGCTTGCCGTCCGGCTCGATGCCGGGCAGAGCGCGCGGCCGCGCGCCGGTCGCCACGATGATGTGCTTGGCGGTGTAGGTGCCTTCGCCGAGCGTGTTCTTCGGCACCGGCCCGACCGGTTCCATCGGCTTCTTGGCCGGCTTGGAGACGACGATCTCGTTCGCCTTGGTCAGCTTGGCCTCGCCCCAGATGACGTCGACCTTGTTCTTCTTCATCAGGAAGCCGACGCCGTTGTTCATCCGCTGCGCGATGCCGCGCGAACGGTCGACGATCGCCTTCACGTCGGGCGTCACCGTGCCCTCGAGCTTCAGGCCGTAGTTCTTGGCGTGCTCGGCATAGTGCAGCACCTCGGCCGAACGCAGCAGCGCCTTGGTCGGGATGCAGCCCCAGTTGGAGCAGATGCCGGCAAGGTGCTCGCGCTCGACGACCGCCGTCTTGAGCCCAAGCTGCGCGGCGCGGATCGCCGCGATGTAGCCGCCGGGACCGGAGCCGATGATGATCACGTCATAGGAATTGGCCACGTGATGTCTCCTCAGAGTTCGAGCATCTTGCGCACGGCCGGCGCGATGCCGCGTCCGATGGCGCGGGTGTTCTCCGCATCGAGATGCACGCCGTCAAGCGGCGTCGTCTTCGCCACGCTGCCGGCATCGAAGAAGGCGCAGCCCGTCATCGCCGCAAGTTCCGCGTAGAGCCGGGCGAGGTGCTCAGAGGCTGCCTCGCCGCCCGCGAAGAACTGCTTGAACTCGTGGTTGTCGGTCTGGCTGACGGCGGGCGGCGAGACGAGCAGGATCTGCGGCGCGCTCCAGCCGAAGCCGTACTCGGTGCCGCGCACGATCTCCACCAGCCGGAGCAGTCCGTACTTGGCGGTGTAGGGGCTGCCGTGGATCCAAGGCTTCATGTCGTTGGCGCCGAGCATGATGATGACGAGGTCGAGCGGCGCATGCGTCAGCAACGCCGTCGCCAGCGTCTTCGCGGCATTGCGGTCTGCGGCGCTGAGATGATCGTCGAACGCCGTGGTGCGCCCGTTCAGCCCGTCGGGAATGACCCGCGCCTTGCCGCCAAGCTCGGCCTCCAGCACGCTCGGCCAGCGGTCCTCATGGGCGTGGCGCGACGGCCCCGCGGCGTCGTAGCCCCAGGTGAGCGAGTCGCCGTAGGCAAGAATGGTCTTTTTCATCGTGGCCTATCTATCCTGAAATCCTGAACGAGAGGACGGCTGTCCCGGCTGGCCGATCGGCCACCCTCCCCGCGCGGGGAGGGATTCGTTCTATACCAGCATTCCGAGCG
>NZ_JBFOCI010000007.1:0-252758 GCF_040813675.1 Mesorhizobium marinum
CTGCCGGAAGGCACGGAGATGGTGATGCCGGGCGACAACGTGACGGTCGACGTGCAGCTGATCGTGCCGATCGCCATGGAGGAGAAGCTGCGCTTCGCAATCCGTGAAGGCGGCCGCACCGTCGGCGCCGGCATCGTCGCTTCCATCGTCGAATAAGAACAAGAGATCTGTCGCGGGCGGGGTAACGCCCGCGCCGCGCCAGAACAAGGAACGACCAGATGAACGGGCAAAATATCCGTATCCGACTTAAAGCGTTCGACCATCGTGTACTCGATGCCTCGACGCGCGAGATCGTCTCGACGGCAAAGCGCACGGGCGCCAATGTGCGTGGCCCGATCCCGCTGCCGACGCGTATCGAGAAGTTCACGGTCAACCGCTCGCCGCACATCGACAAGAAGAGCCGCGAGCAGTTCGAGATGCGTACGCACAAGCGCCTGCTCGATATCGTCGATCCCACCCCGCAGACCGTCGACGCTCTGATGAAGCTCGACCTCGCCGCGGGTGTGGACGTCGAGATCAAGCTCTAAGGCTAAGAACATGAGCCCGAGGTTCGTCCGAAGGCTCCTCTGAAGGAAGAACGAAAAAATGCGTTCAGGTGTAATTGCACAGAAGGTCGGCATGACCCGCGTCTACAACGACGCAGGCGAACATGTGCCGGTCACCGTTCTCCGCATGGAGAACTGCCAGGTCGTGGCGCAGCGCACCCAGGAGAAGAATGGCTACACGGCCGTTCAGCTCGGTGTCGGCCTCGCCAAGGTGAAGAACACGTCGAAGGCGATGCGCGGCCACTTCGCGACCGCTTCCGTCGAGCCCAAGGCCAAGCTGGCCGAGTTCCGCGTGAGCCCGGAGAACCTGGTCGAAGTCGGCGCCGAGATCACCGTCGACCACTTCGTCGCGGGCCAGAAGGTGGACGTTACCGGCACCGCGACCGGCAAGGGTTTCCAGGGCGTCATCAAGCGGCACAACTTCGGTGGCGGCCGCGCGACCCACGGTAACTCGGTTTCGCACCGTACGCACGGCTCGACCGGCCAGCGCCAGGACCCCGGCAAGGTGTTCAAGGGCAAGAAGATGGCCGGCCACATGGGCGCGACCCGCGTCACCACGCAGAACGTCGAGGTTGTGTCGACCGACGCCGACCGTGGCCTGATCCTGATCCGCGGTGCCGTTCCCGGCACCAAGGGCGCCTGGATCCTGGTGCGCGACGCCGCCAAGTCGGCTCTGCCCGAGAACGCGCCGAAGCCGGCCGCCGTGCGCGCCAAGGCTGAAGCCAAGGCCGATACGGCCGTCGAGGGAGCATGACAATGGATCTCAAGATCACCACCCTCGCTGGCAAGGACGCCGGCAAGCTGACGCTCAGCGAAGAGATCTTCGGTCTCGATCCGCGCGAGGACATCCTGCAGCGCGTCGTGCGCTGGCAGCTCGCCAAGAAGCAGCAGGGCACGCACAAGTCGAAGGGCCGCGCGGAGATTTCGCGCACCGGTGCCAAGATGTACAAGCAGAAGGGTACGGGCCGCGCCCGTCACCATTCGGCTCGCGCTCCGCAGTTCCGCGGCGGCGGCAAGGCCCACGGCCCGGTCGTGCGCAGCCACGAGCATGACCTTCCCAAGAAGGTGCGCGCTCTCGGCCTCAAGCATGCGCTGTCGGCCAAGGCGAAGTCGGAAAGCCTGATCATCGTCGACGAGCTGACGCTGACCGACGCCAAGACCAAGGCGCTGACGGCAAGCCTGGCCAAGCTCGGCCTGTCGAACGCCCTCGTCATCGGCGGCGCGGAGCTCGACCTGAACTTTGCGCGGGCTGCTGCCAACATCCCCAACATCGACGTGCTGCCGATCCAGGGCATCAACGTCTACGACATTCTGCGCCGCGGCACGCTGGTCCTTTCGAAGGCCGCCGTCGAGGCTCTCGAGGAGCGCTTCAAATGACGGACCTTCGCCACTACGACGTGATCGTCTCTCCGGCGATCACCGAAAAGTCGACCATGGCCTCCGAGCAGAACCAGGTCGTTTTCAACGTCGCCAAGAAGGCGACGAAGCCCGAGATCAAGGCGGCTATCGAGGCGCTGTTCAGCGTCAAGGTGACGGCCGTGAACACGCTCGTCCGCAAGGGCAAGCTGAAGCGGTTCCGCGGCACGATCGGCCGGCAGGGCGACGTGAAGAAGGCGGTAGTCACGCTGGCTGACGGCCACTCGATCGACGTCGCCACGGGCCTCTGAGACACGGGGCGAGGATAGCAAGATGGCTTTGAAGACTTACAATCCCGTAACGCCGAGCACGCGCCAGCTCGTGCTGGTCGACCGCTCCGCCCTCTACAAGGGCAAGCCGGTCAAGGGCCTCACGGAAGGCCTGACCAAGTCGGGCGGCCGCAACAATGCCGGCCGCATCACGGCCCGCTTCATCGGCGGCGGTCACAAGCGTTCGTACCGCATCATCGACTTCAAGCGCCGCAAGTTCGACATGACGGCGACGGTCGAGCGCATCGAGTACGATCCGAACCGCACCGCGTTCATCGCGCTGGTGAAGTACGAGGACGGCGAGCTGAACTACATCCTGGCGCCGCAGCGTCTGGCCCCCGGCGACAAGATCGTCGCCGGCAACGCGGTCGACGTGAAGCCCGGCAATGCGATGCCGCTCGCCTCGATGCCGGTCGGCACGATCATCCACAATGTCGAGCTGAAGCCCGGCAAGGGTGGCCAGGTCGCCCGTTCGGCCGGTTCCTACGCACAGCTCGTCGGCCGCGACCAGGGCATGGCGATCCTGCGCCTGAACTCTGGCGAGCAGCGCATCGTGTCGGGCCAGTGCCTGGCGACGGTTGGCGCCGTGTCGAACCCCGACCACGGCAACGTCAATCTCGGCAAGGCCGGCCGCAAGGTCTGGCTGGGCAAGCGTCCGCATAACCGCGGCGTCACCATGAACCCGGTTGATCACCCGCATGGCGGCGGCGAAGGCCGCACCTCCGGCGGTCGTCATCCGGTCACGCCGTGGGGCAAGCCGACGAAGGGCAAGAAGACGCGGTCGAACAAGTCGACCGACAAGTTCATCGTTCGCTCGCGCCACCAGCGCAAGAGCTAAGAAGAGGTAGTCAGAAGTGACACGTTCAGTCTGGAAGGGCCCGTTCATCGACGGCTATCTGCTCAAGAAAGCCGACAAGGTGCGCGAAGGCGGCCGCAGCGAAGTGATCAAGATGTGGAGCCGTCGCTCCACCATCCTGCCGCAGTTCGTGGGCCTGACCTTCGGCGTCTACAACGGCCAGAAGCACATCCCGGTGTCCGTGAACGAGGACATGGTCGGTCACAAGTTCGGTGAGTTCGCTCCGACCCGCACCTATTACGGTCACGGCGCGGATAAGAAGGCGAAGAGGAAATAAGATGGGCAAGGCCAAAGCTCCGCGCAGGCTTGCTGACAACGAGGCGCGTGCCGTGCTGCGCACGATCCGTGTCAGCCCGCAGAAGCTGAACCTCGTTGCGCAGATGATCCGCGGCAAGAAGGTCGCGTCGGCGCTCAACGACCTGGAGTTCTCGCGCAAGCGGATTTCCGGGACGGTGAAGAAGACGCTCGAGTCGGCGATCGCCAACGCGGAAAACAATCACGACCTCGATGTCGACGCGCTGATCGTGGCGGAGGCCTATGTCGGCAAGTCGATCGTCATGAAGCGTTTCCACGCTCGTGGCCGCGGCCGCGCCAGCCGCATCGAGAAGCCGTTTTCGCACCTCACGATCGTCGTTCGCGAGGTCGAGGAAAAAGGAGAGGCTGCATAATGGGCCAGAAAATCAACCCGATCGGCTTCCGCCTCGGCATCAACCGGACCTGGGATTCGCGCTGGTACGCGAACACCGGCGAGTACGCCAAGCTGCTGCATGAGGATCTGAAGATCCGCGAGTACCTCGAGAAGGAACTCAAGCAGGCGGCCATCTCCAAGGTGGTGATCGAGCGTCCGCACAAGAAGTGCCGCGTCACGATCCACGCCGCCCGCCCGGGCCTGATCATCGGCAAGAAGGGCGCCGACATCGAGAAGCTTCGCAAGAAGCTGACCGAGATGACGCAGTCCGAGACGCACCTCAACATCGTCGAGGTTCGCAAGCCGGAGATCGACGCGACGCTCGTCGCGCAGTCGATCGCCCAGCAGCTCGAGCGTCGTATCGCGTTCCGCCGTGCCATGAAGCGCGCCGTTCAGTCGGCGATGCGTCTCGGCGCAGAGGGCATCCGCATCAACTGCTCGGGTCGTCTGGGCGGCGCGGAAATCGCCCGCATGGAATGGTACCGCGAGGGACGCGTGCCGCTGCATACGCTGCGCGCCGACGTCGATTACGGCACCGCCGAAGCGCAGACCGCCTATGGCATCTGCGGCGTCAAGGTCTGGGTGTTCAAGGGCGAGATCCTGGAGCACGACCCGATGGCGTCGGAGCGTCGCGCGACCGAGGGTGAACAGCAGCCGTCCGCCCGCAGGCGTGAACGCGAGAACGCCTGAGCGGCGAAGGAATTGGAGTAACGAAAGATGCTGCAGCCAAAGCGCACGAAATTCCGCAAGCAGTTCAAGGGCCGCATCCACGGCGCCGCCAAGGGCGGCACCAACCTGGATTTCGGTGGCTTCGGACTGAAGGCGCTCGAGCCGAACCGCGTCACCGCGCGTGAGATCGAGGCGGCCCGCCGCGCGATCACCCGCGAGATGAAGCGCGCCGGCCGTGTCTGGATCCGCGTGTTCCCGGATCTTCCGGTGACCTCGAAGCCGACCGAAGTCCGCATGGGCAAGGGCAAGGGCGCGGTCGACTACTGGGCCTGCCGCGTCAAGCCTGGCCGCGTCATGTTCGAGATCGACGGCGTCTCGGAAGAGATCGCCCGCGAGGCACTGCGTCTCGGCGCCGCCAAGCTGTCGGTCAGGACGCGCTTCGTACAGCGCATCGCAGAATAGGAAGGGACGCCACGATGAAGGCCTCCGACGTCAGGACCAAGACCGCCGACCAGCTCAACGACGAACTGGCTAGCCTCAAGAAGGAGCAGTTCAACCTGCGCTTCCAGAAGGCGACCGGCCAGCTCGAGAAGACGGCGCGCGTCAAGCAGGTCCGCAGGGACATCGCGCGCATCAAGACCATCGCCGCCGAAAAAGCTTCGGCCAAGAAGGTATAAGGACAAGACCATGCCAAAGCGCATTTTGCAGGGCACCGTCGTCAGCGACAAGAACGAGAAGACCGTCGTCGTGAAGGTCGAGCGTCGCTACACGCACCCGGTGATGAAGAAGACCGTTCGTTCGACGAAGAAGTACAAGGCGCACGACGAGAACAACGCCTGCAAGGTGGGCGACAGCGTGTTCATCCAGGAATCGAAGCCGATCTCCCGGGACAAGCGCTGGGTCGTCGTGACCGACGCACAGGCCTAGACAACAATAATTGGATTGACGGGGAGGGCGCGAGCCGGTCCCCGGTGAAGGAAGAAGGCGGCCAGTCATGATTCAGATGCAAACAAACCTCGACGTCGCGGACAACTCCGGCGCCCGTCGTGTCATGTGCATCAAGGTGCTGGGCGGCTCGAAGCGGAAGTATGCTTCGGTCGGCGACATCATCGTCGTTTCGATCAAGGAAGCCATTCCGCGCGGCCGCGTTAAGAAGGGCGATGTGATGAAGGCGGTCGTCGTGCGCACCGCCAAGGACATCCGCCGCCCTGACGGCAGTGTGATCCGTTTCGACAAGAACGCGGCCGTTCTGGTCGACAACAAGAAAGAGCCAGTCGGCACCCGTATCTTCGGGCCGGTTCCGCGCGAGCTTCGCGCCAAGAACCACATGAAGATCATCTCGCTGGCGCCTGAAGTGCTGTAAGGAGCCGGAAATGCAGAAGATCAGAAAAGGCGACAAGGTCGTCGTCCTGGCCGGCAAGGACAAGGGACGCACCGGCGAGGTGCTGTCGGTCCTGCCGAAGGAAGACAAGGCCGTCGTTCGTGGCGTGAACCAGGTTCGCCGCCACCAGAAGCAGACCCAATCGCAGGAAGGCGGCATCATCACCAAGGAAGCGCCGATCCACCTGTCCAACCTGGCTATCGCCGACCCCAAGGACGGCAAGCCGACCCGCGTCGGCTTCCGCGTCGATGGCGACAAGAAGGTGCGTTTCGCCAAGCGCTCGGGAGAAGTCATCAATGGCTAAGGCAGCAGCACAGGCCCAGGCTAAGGCTAAGATCCAGCCGCGCCTCCGCAAGGTCTATGAAGAGCAGATCCGCAAGGCTCTGATCGAGCAGTTCAAGTACGACAACGTCATGGAGGTTCCGCGCCTCGACAAGATCGTACTGAACATGGGCGTCGGCGAGGCGACCGGCGATTCCAAGAAGCCTTCGGTCGCTGCCGAGGACCTCGCTCTGATCGCCGGCCAGAAGGCCGTCGTCACGCGGGCCCGCAAGTCGATCGCCGGCTTCAAGGTGCGCGAGCAGATGCCGATCGGCGCCAAGGTGACGCTCCGCAGCGAGCGCATGTACGAGTTCCTGGACCGCCTGGTCACGATCGCGCTGCCGCGCGTCCGCGACTTCCGCGGCCTGAACCCGAAGAGCTTCGACGGCCGTGGCAACTACGCCATGGGCATCAAGGAGCACATCGTGTTCCCGGAGATCAACTACGACAAGGTCGATCAGATCTGGGGCATGGACATCATCGTTTGTACGACCGCCAAGACGGACGACGAAGCCAGGGCGCTGCTCAAGGGCTTCAACTTCCCCTTCCGGCAGTAACGGCAGCGAGCAAAGGAAAATCTGAATGGCAAAGACCAGCTCAGTCGAGAAGAACAAGCGTCGCCGGAACCTGACCGCGCGCTACGCCGCCAAGCGCGCCGCGCTGAAGGCGATCGTCATGGATCAGTCCCGTCCGCTCGAGGAGCGCTTCCGCGCGCAGCTCAAGCTGTCGGCGATGCCGCGCAACGGCGCCAAGATCCGCATCCGCAACCGTTGCGAGGTGACCGGCCGTCCGCGTGCGTACTACCGCAAGCTCGGCATGTCGCGCGTGGCGCTTCGTGAACTCGGCAACTCCGGGGCTGTCCCCGGGCTCGTCAAGTCCAGCTGGTAAGGAGGACCGAGATGTCTTTGAGTGATCCTCTCGGCGATATGCTGACCCGCATCCGCAACGCTTACGGCCGCAAGAAGTCGAAGGTTTCGACCCCGGCCTCGAAGCTGCGCGCCCGCGTGCTTGAAGTGCTGAAGGCGGAAGGCTACATCCGCGACTACAGCCAGACCGACTTCGACAACGGCAAGTCCGAGATCGAGATCGAGCTGAAGTATTTCGACGGCGCCCCCGTGGTCCGCGAGATCGCCCGCGTTTCGAAGCCCGGCCGGCGCGTCTACGTCTCGGCCAAGTCGATTCCGCACGTCGCCAATGGCCTCGGCATCGCCATCCTTTCAACTCCGAAGGGTGTCATGGCCGACCACGATGCGCGCGAGCAGAACGTCGGCGGCGAAGTGCTTTGCCAGATCTTCTGATCGGCTGAACAGACACGAGAACGAGGAGACGATAATGTCTCGTATTGGCAAGAAACCCGTATCCGTGCCCCAGGGCGTGACCGCCACGGTCGACGGCCAGACCGTCACGGCGAAGGGTCCGAAGGGCGAACTCAAGTTCGTCGTCAACGAGGAAGTGCTGGTCAAGATGGACGACGGCCAGATCGCCGTCGAGCCGCGCGACCAGTCGAAGGCGGCGCGTTCCAAGTGGGGCATGTCGCGCACGCAGATCGTGAACATCCTGAACGGCGTGAAGGAAGGCTTCGAGAAGAAGCTCGAGATCAACGGCGTCGGCTACCGCGCGGCGATGCAGGGCAAGAACCTGCAGCTTGCTCTGGGCTTTAGCCATGACGTGGTCTATGAGACCCCGCAGGGAATCACCATCGCCGTGCCGAAGCCCACCGAGATCACCGTTTCGGGCATCGACAAGCAGCAGGTCGGCCAGGTCGCGGCCGAGATTCGCAAGTACCGCGGCCCCGAGCCCTACAAGGGCAAGGGCGTGAAGTACGCCGAAGAGCGCATCGTGCGCAAGGTCGGCAAGAAGAAGTAACCGGCGCGCGCCTTGCCTGGAAGCGGAGCTTCCGGGCAGGGCCGTTCCAGCAACGCCACGGAGGCGCGGCCGCGGGAGGTTTTCCTACCGCACATGGCGGCCTCCGGTAGATGAAGGCAGAAGAGACATGGCATCCAAAGAATCCACGCAGCGCCGCGCGCAGCGCATCCGTCGTCAGATCAAGGCCGTAGCCAATGGCCGCCTGCGTCTGTCGGTGCACCGTTCCTCGAAGAACATCCACGCCCAGATCATCGACGACGCCAAGGGTCACACGATCGCGTCGGCGTCGACGCTGGAGAAGGATCTGAAGGGTTCGCTGAAGACCGGCGCTGACGTCGCCGCCGCCGCCGCCGTCGGCAAGCTCGTCGCCGAGCGCGCCGCCAAGGCCGGCGTCAAGGAAGTGGTCTTCGACCGCGGTCCCTACATCTATCACGGCCGCGTCAAGGCGCTGGCCGACGCCGCCCGCGAAGGCGGCCTCGACTTCTGATTCAAGCCGCCGGCCGCCACGGCCGGCAAACAGCAACCCGTGCTTCCGGAAAAGAACAAGGACAGGATATGGCACAGGAACGTAGAGAAGGCGGCCGCGACCGCCGGGACCGCGAGGAGCGCGACAGCGAGTTCGTCGACAAGCTGGTCCACATCAACCGCGTCGCCAAGGTGGTCAAGGGTGGCCGTCGCTTCGGCTTCGCCGCGCTCGTCGTGGTCGGCGACCAGAAGGGCCGCGTCGGCTTCGGCCACGGCAAGGCCCGTGAAGTGCCGGAGGCGATCCGCAAGGCGACCGAATCCGCCAAGCGCGACCTGATCTTCGTGCCGCTGCGGTCCGGCCGCACGCTGCACCACGACGTCGAAGGCCGTCATGGTGCGGGCCGCGTCCTGCTGCGCGCCGCCAAGGCCGGTACCGGCATCATCGCCGGCGGCCCGATGCGCGCCGTCTTCGAGACGCTCGGCATGCATGACGTCGTCGCCAAGTCGATGGGGTCGTCGAACCCCTACAACATGGTGCGCGCCACGTTCGATGCGCTGAAGAGCCAGATGCATCCGAAGGATGTGGCCGCGCAGCGCGGCATCAAGTACTCGACCCTCCAGGCTCGCCGCGGCAACGCGGTCGCGGCCGACGAGTAAGTCGACGCCAGAGGATCATCACGATGGCCAAGAAAGCTACCAAGACCGTGACCGTCGAGCAGATCGGCAGTCCGATTCGCCGGCCGAAGGAGCAGCGCGCGACGCTGGTCGGCCTCGGTCTCAACAAGATGCACCGCCGCCGGACGCTGGAGGACACTCCTTCGGTGCGCGGCATGATCGCAGCCGTTTCCCATCTCGTTCGCGTCGTCGAAGAGAAGTAAGGGCAGGGCGCGAGGAGAAAGACGATGAAACTCAACGAACTGAGCGACAAGGAAGGCGCGACCCATTCGCGCAAGCGCCTCGGGCGCGGCATCGGCTCGGGCTCCGGCAAGACCGCCGGCCGCGGCGTGAAGGGCCAGAAGGCGCGCTCCGGCGTCGCCATCAACGGCTTCGAGGGCGGCCAGATGCCGCTCTACCGCCGTCTGCCCAAGCGCGGCTTCAAGAACCCGAACGCCAAGGACTTCAACGCCGTGTCGCTGGCCCGCATCCAGGCCGCGATCGACGCCAAGAAGCTTGACGCCAAGGCGACAGTGGACGCCGAGGCGCTCGTCAAGGCCGGTGTGATCCGCCGCGCCCGCGACGGCGTGCGTCTGCTTTCCGACGGCGAGCTCAAGGCCAAGCTGTCCTTCGACGTCGCCGGCGCTTCCAAGGCCGCGATCGAGAAGATCGAGAAGGCCGGCGGGTCGGTCAAGCTTCCCGCCCAGGCGGAAGCCTCCGAGTAACGGGCCCTTCGGACGGGCGGCGGCACGCTGTTGCCGCCGCTTGCAACTTCGTCGCCCGCAGCCTATCTCGAAGCCTCGGCGACGCGTGACGTCTGGACGGTACCGGTAGACCGGCCCAACTCGGCGCGACCAAGCGGAGAACTTGCATGGCATCGGCTGCAGAACAACTTGCATCCAATCTGAATTTCGCAGCCTTCGCCAAGGCAGAGGATCTCAAGAAGCGCATCTGGTTCACCCTCGGCGCTCTCCTCGTCTACCGCCTCGGCACCTACATCCCGCTTCCCGGCATCAATCCCAACGCCTTCGCGCAGGCCTTCCAGCAGCAGTCCGGCGGCGTGCTCGGCATGTTCAACATGTTCGCGGGCGGCGCCGTCGAGCGCATGGCGATCTTCGCGCTGGGCATCATGCCCTACATTTCCGCCTCCATCATCATGCAGCTCATGACGTCGGTCATCCCGACGCTCGAGCAGCTGAAGAAGGAAGGCGAGCAGGGCCGCAAGGTCATCAACCAGTACACGCGCTACGGCACCGTGCTGCTGGCCGTCGTGCAGGCCTACGGCATTTCCATAGGCCTCGAGAGCGGCAACGGCATCGTCGCCGATCCCGGCATCTTCTTCCGTATCTCCGCCGTCATCACGCTCGTCGGCGGCACCATGTTCCTGATTTGGCTGGGCGAGCAGATCACCGCCCGCGGCATCGGCAACGGCATTTCGCTGATCATCTTCGCGGGTATCGTGGCCGGCCTGCCGCACGCCATCTCCGGCACGCTCGAGCTCGGCCGCACCGGCGCGCTCTCGACCGGCCTGATCCTGGCCATCATCGTGCTGGCCATCGTCGTGATCGCGCTCATCGTCTTCTTCGAGCGCGCGCAGCGCCGGCTGCTGATCCAGTATCCGAAGCGCCAGGTCGGTAACCGCATGTTCCAGGGCGATACGTCGCACCTGCCGCTCAAGCTCAACACCGCGGGCGTCATCCCGCCGATCTTCGCGTCCTCGCTGCTGCTCCTGCCCGCGACCGTCGCCGGCTTCTCGGCCACGACCAACTTGCCGGCCTGGGCGTCGACGATCATCGCCGCGCTCGGCCACGGCCAGCCGCTCTACATGGCGTTCTACGCCGCCATGATCGTCTTCTTCGCCTTCTTCTATACGGCGATCGTCTTCAATCCGAAGGACACGGCAGACCAGCTCAAGAAGCATTCGGGCTTCATCCCCGGCTACCGCCCGGGCGAGCGCACCGCCGAGTACATCGACTATGTGCTGACGCGCATCACGGTCATCGGCGCCATCTATCTCGTGTGCGTCTGCCTCCTGCCTGAGTTCCTCATCTCGGCGACTGGCGTACCGTTCTACCTCGGTGGCACTTCGCTTCTGATCGTGGTCAGTGTAACGCTCGACACGGTTGCGCAGATCCAGGGTCACCTGATCGCGCACCAGTACGAGGGGCTGATCAAGAAGTCGAAGCTGCGCGGAGGAAAGAGGGGACGATGAGACTGATACTGCTTGGTCCGCCGGGGGCGGGCAAGGGGACGCAAGCGCAGAGGCTGGTCGAGAAGTACGGCATACCTCAGCTTTCCACGGGCGACATGCTGCGTGCGGCGGTTGCCGCCCAGACGCCGGTCGGATTGAAGGCGAAGGCGGTCATGGATGCGGGCGAGCTCGTGTCGGACGACATCGTCAACGCCATCGTCGCCGAGCGAATCGACCAGCAGGATTGCGCCGGCGGCTTCATCCTCGACGGCTACCCGCGCACGCTCGCGCAGGCCGACGCGGTGCAGAAGATGCTGACGGACCGCGGCCAGAAGCTCGACGTGGTGATCGAGCTCGTCGTTGACGACAAGGCGCTGGTCGGCCGCATCGCCAGGCGCGCCGAAGAGACGAAGGCCGCCGGCAAGCCGGTGCGCAAGGACGACGACCCGGCTGTGTTCCCGGAGCGGCTGCGCGAGTACTACAAGAAGACCGCCCCGCTGACCGGCTACTACTACGCCAAGGGGCTGCTCACCGGCGTCGACGGCATGGCCGGCATCGACGATGTCACCGCCGAGATCGAGGCGGTGCTCGGCAAGGTCGGCGCGAAGGTCTGAACGGACGGTTGACGGGGCTGCGCCGCTGGACTATAGCGGCGCATCTCCAAATCAGGCGTGAGGCTGCCGGGTCCTAGGGACAAGGCGGCCTTGTTGAATTGGAAGATACCCGCAAGGGCCGGCCTCCACCGGACGCGGGTCGACAACAACCCGCCGGACAGCAGAGCTGAAGCCGGCCTACATGGAGATGAAGATGGCCCGTATAGCAGGCGTCAACATACCGACCAACAAGCGCGTCGTGATCGCGCTCCAGTACATTCACGGCATCGGCAAGAAGTTCGCGCAGGAGATCGTCGAGAAGGTCGGCATTCCGCTCGACCGCCGCGTGAACCAGCTCACCGACGCCGAAGTTCTTCAGATCCGCGAGGCGATCGACCGCGACTACCAGGTCGAGGGCGATCTGCGCCGCGAGACCTCGATGAACATCAAGCGCCTGATGGACCTCGGCTGCTACCGTGGCCTGCGCCACCGCCGCAACCTGCCGGTCCGCGGCCAGCGCACGCACACCAACGCCCGCACCCGCAAGGGCCCGGCGAAGGCGATCGCAGGCAAGAAGAAGTAATTAGGGGAATAGGGAAGCAAGGGAGTAGGGCGATATGTGATGCCTTTGCGGCCGTCCGCAGCGCTCCACATACGCCCCTATTTCACTGCTCCCCTACTCACCTCTGGTGTAGCCGCTGGCGTTACGGCGGCGTTGAGATCGATAGAAAGGTAAGACATGGCCAAGGAAGCCGCACGCGTCCGCCGTCGCGAACGCAAGAACATCTCGTCGGGCACCGCCCACGTGAACTCCACCTTCAACAACACGATGATCACCATCACCGACGCGCAGGGCAACACCATCGCTTGGTCGTCGGCCGGCGCCCAGGGCTTCAAGGGTTCGCGCAAGTCCACCCCGTTCGCCGCGCAGATGGCTGCCGAGGACGTCGCCCGCAAGGCGCAGGAACACGGCATGCGCATGCTCGAGGTCGAGGTCTGCGGTCCGGGTTCGGGCCGTGAGTCGGCGCTGCGCGCGCTCCAGGCCGGCGGCTTCACCATCACCTCGATCCGCGACGTGACGCCGATCCCGCACAATGGCTGCCGCCCGCGCAAGAAGCGCCGCGTCTGACCAGCCGGCTTTAACACTGCCGCGCGAGCTTCCGGCCCGGAACCGGTCCTGACGCTCCTCCGCGGGTTTCCATGGCGACCGCCACGATTGGATGGTGGCGGTACAACGGAAGGAAGACCAGATGATCCAGAAGAATTGGCAAGAGCTGATCAAGCCGAACAAGATCGAGTTCACGTCGAAGAACAAGACGCTGACGACGCTCGTCGCCGAGCCGCTCGAGCGCGGCTTCGGTCTAACGCTCGGCAACGCGCTGCGTCGCGTGCTGCTGTCGTCGCTGCGCGGCGCCGCCGTCACCGCCGTCCAGATCGACGGCGTGCTGCATGAGTTCTCGTCCATCGGCGGCGTCCGCGAGGACGTCACCGACATCGTGCTCAACATCAAGGAAATCGCCATCAAGATGGAAGGCGACGGACCCAAGCGCATGGTCGTGCGCAAGCAGGGGCCGGGCGCCGTCACCGCCGGCGACATCCAGACTGTCGGCGACGTCGAGATCCTCAATCCCGACCATGTCATCTGCACGCTCGACGAGGGCGCGGAGATCCGCATGGAGTTCACCGTCGACACCGGCAAGGGCTACGTCCCGGCCGACCGCAACCGCGCCGAGGATGCGCCGATCGGCCTGATCCCGGTCGACAGCCTCTACTCGCCTGTCAAGAAGGTCTCCTACAAGGTCGAGAACACGCGCGAGGGCCAGGTTCTCGACTACGACAAGCTGACCATGACGATCGAGACCAACGGCTCGGTCACGGGCGAGGACGCCGTGGCGTTCGCCGCGCGCATCCTGCAGGACCAGCTTGGCCTGTTCGTCAACTTCGACGAGCCGCAGAAGGAAGTCGCTTCCGAGGCCGTCACCGAGCTCGCCTTCAACCCGGCGCTGCTCAAGAAGGTGGACGAACTGGAACTGTCGGTCCGTTCGGCAAACTGCCTGAAGAACGACAACATCGTCTATATCGGCGACCTGATCCAGAAGACCGAGGCGGAGATGCTGCGCACTCCGAACTTCGGCCGCAAGTCGCTGAACGAGATCAAGGAAGTGCTGGCGGCAATGGGCCTGCACCTCGGCATGGAAGTGCCGGATTGGCCGCCGGAGAACATCGAAGATCTCGCAAAGCGCTACGAAGACCAGTACTGAGCCGCAGTAGAGCATGGTGCCAAGGACCGGTTCGTCCGGTCCGACGGCCATGCGGAAAACCATCAGGGGCCGTGGCCTCTTGAACAACTGAAGAAGGAAGACAGCCATGCGCCACGGTTTTAAGGGCCGTCGCTTCGCTCGCAGCGTAAGCCACCGCAAGTCCATGTTCGCCAACCTCGCCGTGTCTCTCATCGAGCACGAGCAGATCGTCACAACGCTCGAGAAGGCGAAGGATTTGCGCCCGATCGTCGAGAAGCTCGTGACGCTCGGCAAGCGCGGCGACCTGCATGCGCGCCGCCAGGTGATCGCCCGGATCGGCAACGAGGACGTCGTGAAGCGTCTGTTCGACGTGGTCGCTCCCCGCTACGCAAGCCGCAACGGCGGCTATCTGCGCATCATGAAGGCGGGCTTCCGCCACGGCGACAACGCCGCGATGGCCGTGATCGAGTTCGTCGACCGCGACACCTCGGCCAAGGGTGCTGCCGACCGCGCACGCGCGGAAGCGGAAGATGCCGGCGAGAGCGAAGCCGCAGCCTGATCCGCGGATATCTTGAAAGAGTTTAAGGGGCCTTCGGGCCCCTTTTCGTTGCTATCGTGTCCGCCACGCTGCATCCCGAAGCGTCAGCGGAGGCAATCCATGTTCGAGAAGTTGATGGCACCGATGGCCTTTGCCGCCATGCTTCTGTCCTGGTGGGCCGCGGTCGCTGGGGGAGGGGATGATGCGATGATTCTCGAGGCGGTCCTTGCCGGCAACCTGCAGCAGGTGCGCATGCTGGTCGATCGTTCGGACCTCGAAGTGCGGGACGGGCAGGGGCGCACGGCTCTGCTGCTCGCCACGCGGGCCGACAATGTCGAGATCGCCCGGCTGTTGATCGAGGCCGGCGCCGACGTCAACGCCAGGGATGCGATCAAGGACACGCCCTACCTCTATGCCGGCGCGGAGGGGCGCGACGAGATCCTGAAGATGATCCTCGCCACCGGCCGGGCCAACCTGAAGGACACCAATCGCTATGGCGGCACCGCCCTGATCCCCGCGGCGGACAAGGGCCATCCATCGACGGTGCGTCTGCTGATCGCGGCGGGCGTCGAGATCGACCACGTCAACAATCTCGGCTGGACGGCCTTGATGGAGGCGGTGATCCTCGGGGATGGCGGCCCGGTCCATCAGGAGATCGTCGGCATCCTGGTCGACGCCAGGGCCCGGCAGATACCCGATCGCGACGGGATCACGCCGCTAGAGCATGCGCGCCGGCTCGGCTTCGGGGAAATCGCCGAGAGGATGGTCTCCGGGCCGCGATAGTCCGCGCGCTCAGCAGCCGATGATGTAGCGGCTGTATTTTCCGGTGATCGCCTTCACCGTCAGGATCGCCGCGAAGCTGATCGCCAGCACCAGCGCGAAATAGAGCGCGAGGTCCGCCATCGGCTCGCCGACATGCGGCGACAGGACTTCCGGCATGCGCATCAGCACGGCGATCACGATGGCATGCACGAAATAGAGCCCGAAACTGTTCTTCGCGATGAAGGAAAGCGGCTTTGCCGCGTGCCTGCCCCACAGCGCGAAGAAGCCGCAGAAGAGGAAGAAGCCGACATATTTCTGGACAAGCATCATGTCGAAGGCCAGCGGCAGCCAGCCGTCGCCGGCGGCGCGCTCGATGTTGCTGGTGTTGTTCAGCACCAGCGCCTGCACCACGGCCGTCGCCAGCATGAGGATGGCAAGGAGGGCGACCGTGCCCGGGCGCGCGACGACCGCGAGGATGCGCTCGCGATACTCCCAGAACACCATGCCGAACATGTAGATGTTGGCGAAGTAGAGGAAGCTGTGGAACGGGTTCAGGTTGTCGAGCGGGCGGTGCACCCACATGGCGACGAGGAAGGCAACTGCGACCAGCGCCAGGCGCGGTCCAGGCTTCATGCGGATGAAGCGGTCGAACAGCGGCGACGCCAGGAACACCAGGAAGATGAAGGGGATGTACCAGTACGCATTGACCATGCGTCCGGTCGTCATCAGCACGACGAGGTCGACGAAGCCGCTATGCGGGTAGGCGACGCCGTCCTTGAAGCTCTCGACGTAGAAGGCGCCGGCCGCGATTTCCGCCAGCGCGATCGGCGTCGCCATGAACAGATAGGGCAGGCCGATGTACAGGGCCTTGCGGCGCATGAACTCGCCATAGGCCATCCGGCCATGGAACACCTGGCGGTAGAGGAAGCCGGAGATGAAGACGAAATAGGCGGTGCCGCTGTTGATCAGCGAGGGGATCACGTTGATGAGGGCGATGCGGGTGGTCGGGTCCTCGTCGGCGAAATGCGTCCAGGCGAGCGCGAAGGTGTGGCCGCAGACGATCAGCAGGATCGCCAGTGCCCTGAAATATTCGATGTAGGCGACATGTTCCCTCGTTCGGGCGGCTGTCTGCGTCGTGGGCACTACCGCCTCATGACGGCCGCGGACGGATGCTATGTCGCTCATCGATGGTCTCGGTATGCGTATCGGTCCGGCGACTATCTATCATCGAGCTGAAGGACGCCAAGCATCATCCTTACCAAAGGGTTAACGGCGATCTGCGTACCGGAATGTGAACCGGCGCTGTCGGGCCTGGCCATTTGCTTTGCACAATCGTCGGGAAAGTGGCATGCGTTCTGCGCTCAAACGCAGGGGATTCTAGATGGACGCGATACGAGTTGGCCTGGTTCTGCTCGGGCTGTGCCTGGCCGGTCCGGGCGTGATCACGGCGACGGTTGCTGCTGCGCAGGAAGGCGAGGGGCTGAGCGACGTCCTTACCGACCTGCTGCGCGGATCCGACGGCGCACCGCTCGCGGGGCCTGAGCGGCGTCTGCCGTTCGGCCGCGAGGACATGCAGCTTTCCTTCGCGCCTCTGGTCAAGGAGACGGCGCCGGCCGTCGTCAACGTCTATGCGTCCAAGAAGCCGCGCGAGGTCCGCTCGCCCTTCGAGGGCGATCCCTTCTTCGAGCAGTTCTTCGGGCGGCAGATGCGTCCGCGCGCGCAGAACTCGCTCGGTTCGGGAGTCATCGTCGACGCCGGCGGCCTCGTCGTCACCAACTTCCACGTCATCCGCGGCGCCGACGAGGTGAAGGTCGCGATGTCCGACGGTCGCGAGTTCGCCAGCCGGGTTCTCCTCAAGGACGAGTCGCTCGATCTCGCGGTGCTCAAGATCGATGCGCCGGAGCCGTTCCCGGTGGTGCCGATCGGCGATTCCGACGCGCTTGAGGTCGGCGACCTCGTGCTTGCGGTCGGCAACCCGTTCGGCGTTGGCCAGACGACCACCAGCGGTATCGTGTCGGCGCTGGCGCGCACCCATGTCGGCGTCTCCGACTTCGGCTTCTTCATCCAGACCGACGCGGCGATCAACCCCGGCAATTCGGGCGGCGCGCTGATCAACATGGGCGGACAGCTGGTCGGCATCAACACCGCCATCTTCAGCCGCAGCGGCGGCTCGATCGGCATCGGCTTCGCCATCCCCTCCAACATGGTGCGCGCCGTCACCCAGGCAGCGGCCAGCGGCAGCGATTTCTTCGAGCGGCCCTATCTCGGCGCCGATTTCGAGGAAGTGACCGCGCAGATCGCCGAGTCGCTCGGAATGGCCAGGCCGACCGGCGCGCTGGTCTCGGCGGTCGCCGCCGACGGCCCCGCCGCCAAGGCCGGACTGCGCGCCGGCGACGTCGTGCTGACCCTCAACGGCGCCGTCATCGAGCATGTCGACGCGCTGAGCTACCGGCTTGCCACCCAGAACATCGGCACCCAGGCCGAGCTGAAGGTGCTGAGCCAGGGCGACGAGAAGACGGTCGGCGTCGATCTCGTCCGCGCGCCCGAAGGCGCCAACGCCGCGCCCGTCATGATCCGCGGCCGCAGCCCCTTCGCCGGCGCCAAGGTGGCCGATCTCTCGCCGCGCCTTGCGCAGCGTCTCGGCCTCGACGCCGACATCAAGGGCGTGGCGGTGGTCGACATCGACGGCAGCTCGCCGTCGGCCCGCTTCGGCTTCCAGCCGCGCGACATCGTGCGCGAGGTGAACGGCGAGGAGATCGACACGGCCGACAAGCTGAAGCAGGTGGCGGAGACGCCGTCGCGCTGGTGGCGCTTCACCGTTGAGCGCGACGGCAAGCTGCTGCGGCAGACGCTCAGGTTCTGATGGGCGACCTCTTCGGGCCAGACGAGCCGGACGGGGCGCGCGCCGCCGCGCCGCTCGCCGACCGGCTGCGCCCGAAGACGCTGGCGGACGTCGTCGGCCAGGAACACCTGACCGGCGACGACGGCGTCCTGACGCGGCTGATCCGCTCCGGTTCGCTTGGCTCGATGATCTTCTGGGGGCCGCCTGGAACCGGCAAGACGACGGTGGCCCGTCTGCTCGCCGGCGAGACGCAGCTTGCCTTCGAGCAGATCTCTGCCATCTTCTCGGGCGTCGCCGACCTGAAGAAGGTCTTCGATGCCGCCAGGCTGCGCCGGCGCAGCGGCCGCCAGACGCTGCTCTTTGTCGACGAGATCCACCGCTTCAACCGCGCCCAGCAGGACAGTTTCCTGCCCGTCATGGAAGACGGCACCGTCGTCCTCGTCGGCGCAACGACCGAAAACCCGTCCTTCGAGCTCAATGCCGCCCTGCTGTCGCGGGCGCGCGTGCTGGTCTTCAACACGTTAGGCGAAGAGAGCCTGGAGCGGCTGCTCGCCCGGGCCGAGGAGGTCGAGGCAAGGCCGCTGCCGCTCGACGCGCAGGCGCGGGCGGTCCTGCTGCGCATGGCCGACGGCGACGGCCGCGCCGCGCTTACGCTTGCCGAAGAGGTCTGGCGCGCCGCCGGGCCGGGCGAGGTGTTCGACGCCGCCCAACTGCAGCACATCGTGCAGCGGCGCGCGCCGATCTACGACAAGGGCCAGGACGGCCACTACAACCTGATCTCGGCCCTGCACAAGTCGGTGCGCGGCTCCGATCCGGATGCCGCGCTCTACTACCTCGCGCGCATGCTCGACGCCGGCGAGAACCCGCTCTATCTCGGCCGGCGCCTGGTGCGCATGGCGACCGAGGATATCGGCCTGGCGGACCCGCAGGCGCTGGTCATCGCCAACGCGGCCAAGGACGCCTACGACTATCTCGGCTCGCCCGAGGGCGAACTGGCGCTCGCCGAGGCGACCGTCTACCTCGCCACCGCGCCGAAATCGAACGCCGTCTACACCGCCTACAAGGCGGCGATGCGCGCCGCCAGGGAGCACGGCTCGCTGCTGCCGCCGAAACACATCCTCAACGCGCCGACCAAGCTGATGAAGGAAGAGGACTACGGCGCGGGCTATCTCTACGACCACGACCAGCCCGACGCCTTTTCGGGTCAGGACTACTTCCCCGAGGCCATGCAGCGCCGCACCTTCTACGATCCGCCCGAGCGCGGCTTCGAGCGTGAAATCAGGAAGCGGCTCGACTATTGGGCGCGGATCAGGCGCGAGCGCGGCGACGGCTGATCGGCGCTCGCAAAGCGCTTCGCAGCGGCCCGGCTGCCCTCGCTCTGTATCGGCTTCGTTGCGTACCCGGCACGCGGTGCCGCGCTTCAAGGCATGATCCGGTTACAGCCAGGCAAATACTACCAACGTCCGGCGCGATCGCTACCTCGGTCGCGTGACAACCGTCTGCCGAGCCGCGGCGACTGCCGCGGCGCCAGGTCCGGTCCAAAGCGAGGACGTTCAAGACATGAGCAGCACCAGACATTCTCTGCCGCAGATGACGGATGGCCTGTTTCTCACCGATGGTGGCATCGAGACGACCCTCATCTTCCACGACGGCTTCGACCTTCCCTGTTTCGCGGCCTTCACCCTCCTCAGGGACGAAAAGGGCATGCGGGCTCTCCGCCGCTACTTCGCCCGCCACGCCGCCGTCGCCAGGAAGAACGGCATGGGCTTCGTCCTGGAAAGCGTAACCTGGCGTGCGAACCGGGACTGGGCCGAAAAGCTCGGCTACTCCGCTCCGGAGCTCGAGCAGGCGAACCGTGACGCGATCCGGCTCCTGCGCGACATCAAGGCGGAATACGAGACGCCGGCCACGCCGATGCTGATCAGCGGCTGTATCGGCCCGCGCGGCGACGGCTACGACCCCGGAACGGCGATGAGCCAGGAGGAGGCGCAGGCCTATCATTCGCAGCAGGTGCGCATCTTCGCCGACGAGAACGTCGACATGGTGTCCGCCATGACCATGACCAACGTCAACGAGGCGATCGGCGTGGTCCGCGCCGCGCAGTCGGCCGAAATCCCGTCGGTGATCTCGTTCACCCTCGAGACCGACGGCAATCTGCCGACCGGCGACAGCCTGGGCAAGGCGATCGAGGCGGTCGACCGGGCGACCGGTGCGGGCCCGGCCTACTACATGATCAACTGCGCCCATCCGACCCACTACGAGAGTAAGCTCGCCGCGGGAGAGCCCTGGCTCGCGCGCATCGGCGGCATGCGCGCCAACGCGTCCAGGCTAAGCCACGCCGAGCTCGACAACGCCACCGCGCTGGACGACGGCAATCCCGTCGAGTTCGGCCGCCAGCTCGCCGACATCCGCGCGCGGCTGAAGCACGTGCGGGTTCTCGGTGGCTGCTGCGGCACCGACCATCGCCACATCGAGCAGATCGCGATGAGTTGCGCCGAGGTCGGGGCTGCCTGACCCTTCCGGCGAGGTGGCCGGGGGACTGTTCCCGGCCGCTTCGCATTGTGGGAAGATGCATCGCGGGCGGGCTCCGCATCGGACGCAAGCGCATCCCGCCCGAATGGCGGTGTCCATGACCCGATCCGACGACCATCGACTGACGGAGGCGCGTTTGCACTACGGCCGCATGATGGCCGAGGCGAGCGGCTCGCCGGACCCGCGCATCGGTCGCGTGTTCGAGACGCTGGCGCGCGAAGACTTCCTGCCGCCTGCGCCCTGGCGCATTCTCGGCGCCCACCGCTATGAGGAGGTTCCGGCGTCGGATGCGGCGCAGCTCTATCGCAACGTCCTTGTTGCGATCGATGCCGAACGCGGCATCAACAATGGCGAGCCTTTCCTGCACGCGCAATGGATCGGCGCGGTTGCCCCGCAGCCGGGAGAGAGCGTCGTCCATGTCGGCGCAGGCGGCGGCTATTACACCGCCGCGCTGGCGCTTCTGGTCGAGCCGGGCGGCTTCGTCGTGGCCTACGAGATCGATCCCCAGCTTGCCGTCATGGCCGGGCGCAACCTCGCGCCCTATGCGAATGTCAGCCTGCGCGGCGCCGATGCGGTGACCGCAGCGCTGGACGAGGCCGATATCCTCTATGTCAACGCCGGCGTGGTCGCGCCGCCGCTCGCCTGGCTGCGCGCGCTGAAGCCCGGCGGCCGCATGATCTTCCCGTGGCGTCCCGCCCGGGAGATCGGCCTGACGGTCCTCGTCACGCGGGCGCCCGGGGGTTATGCAATGCGGATCGTCGGCGGCTCCTGGTTCATCCCCTGCGTCGGGGCGTCCGACGCGCGGCTCTGCCTGAAGACGCCGATGCCCCGCGATGCGCAGTCGGCGCGGTCGATCGTGCCGGCCGCCGACCGCGCGCCGGATAAAACCGCTGTGGCGATCTATCCGGAAATCTGGTTTTCGTCCGCGGCGATCGGAGTCGTCGAACCCACCAGTGACAATTGATAAGATCCGATTAGGTGATTTCAAACAATTGCCTGACAGTATTTCCTCATGGGCAAGGCTAATGGAGAAGTCGCTGTGGGCGATCCTGCCAGGCTGATATCGAGGAAGACAGGCGACTGGTGGCAGGACGACCGCCGAAACTGGTGCGCATACTGTGGCGTCTCCTTGGGCGAGGCCGACATCGGGCTCGAACGCAAGAGGACTTACGATCACGTCATTCCGCGCGCCCACAAGGGGCGTCACGTTACCATCCCGGCCTGCCGGCCCTGCAACGCCACGAAGGGAAAGACCGGCTTGCCCGAATTCATGACGAGCGAATACTTCTCGTCCATCCGCAAGAAGAGGAAGCCGAACCAGTGGTCGCTGCGCGACCTATGGCTGGTAATGGCGCTGGCGGCGGTCGAGCAGGCGAGAAGCAATGCTCAAGCATGGCCGGTTGACGCGAGAGACAGCGATTGACCCTCCGCGCCGACGCGGGCAATAGACTCCCATGTTCCATCTCTTCCTAGTCGCCCTCGGCGGCGCCGTCGGCGCCTCGCTGCGCCATCTCGTGAACCTGTCGGCGTTGCGGCTCGCCGGCCCCAACTTTCCCTGGGGCACGATGGCGGTCAACATCGTCGGGTCGTTCGCGATGGGCGTTTTCATCGAGCTCCTGGCCCGCCGCTTCAACGCCTCCAGCGAGCTGCGCCTGTTCGTCGCCACCGGCATGCTCGGCGGCTTCACCACCTTCTCGGCCTTCTCGCTCGATGTAGCCGTGCTCTGGGAGCGCGGCCAGACACTGCCGGTCATCGGATACACCGTCGTCAGCGTTGTCGGCTCGATCCTCGCCATCTTCCTCGGCCTGTGGCTGGCAAGAAGTGCTGGCTGAGGCTCCGGGCAGGTGCTATTGCGCGCTGCGCAAGGGTTAGAGCGATGGCAGGCGTAGAGCAGATCAAGGTCGAGGACGGCGAGTCGGGCATGCGGCTCGACCGCTGGTTCAAGGTCCATTATCCGGGCCTGGGCTTCGGCCATCTTCAGAAGCTGCTGCGCTCCGGCCAGATCCGCGTCGATGGCGGGCGCGTCAAGGCCGATTCCCGCGTCGAGCCCGGCCAGACGGTCCGCGTGCCGCCGCTGCCCGTCGACAAGGCCGGCAGCGCGCCGCTCACCGCCAAGACCATTCGCGGTCAGGACGACGGCGATGTCCTGCAGCGGATGCTGCTGCATGAAGACCCAAAGGTGTTCGTCTTCAACAAGCCCGCGGGGCTTGCGGTGCAGGGCGGCTCCGGCGTCACGCGCAGTGTCGATTCCATGCTGGAAGCCTGGCGCAACAAGAAGGGCGAGAAGCCGCGGCTGGTGCACAGGCTCGACCGCGACACGTCCGGCGTGCTGGTCGTTGCGCGCACCCGGCTTGCCGCGATGAAGCTCGCCGAGGCGTTTCGCGAGCGCGAGACCGGCAAGACGTACTGGGCGCTGGTCAAGGGCGTGCCGAAGAAGCGCGAGGACAAGATCTCGACCTGGCTGGTCAAGGAGCAGACGCCCGACGGCGACCGCATGCGCGTCGCCAGGCACGGCGAGGAGGGGGCCGACCACGCCATCTCCTACTACCGCGTCGTCGAGCAGGCCGGGCAGTCGCTGACCTGGCTTGAAATGGAGCCCTACACCGGCCGCACCCACCAGCTGCGCGTGCATGCCGCCCATATTGGCTGCCCGATCATCGGCGATCCGAAATATTTCGAGGCGGATACCAACTGGGAGTTTCCAGGCGGGCTCCAGAACAGGCTGCATCTGCACGCGCGCCGCATCGTCATCCCGCACCCCGACAAGGGCGTCATCGACGTCACCGCGCCGATGCCGCCGCACATGCGCCAGAGCTGGAACCTGCTCGGCTTCGACGAGGCCAGCGGAGACGCGGAGTGAGCACTGCCGCGGTGCTCGATCGACGCGAGGCGATCGACAGCTTCGCCGTCGCCGTCATGATCTGCCTGACGCTGTCATGGGGCATGAACGGCGTCGCGGCCAAGCTCACCAATACCGGATACAGTCCCCTGTTCCTGGCGATGGTGCGCTCGGCGATCGGCTGCGCGCTGGTCGTGCTGTGGTCCCGGTGGCGGGGCATCCGGTTGCTGGAACGCGACGGCACGCTGGTTCCCGGGCTCGTGGTCGGGCTGCTGTTCGGCGTCGAGTTCATGCTGATCTTTGTCGGCCTCGACTACACCTCCGTCACGCGAAGCACGCTTCTCGTGAACACCATGCCGTTCTGGGTGCTGGTCGCCGGCCACTTCTTGCTCGGCGAGCGCATCACGGTGCGCAAGACGGCCGGCCTCCTGCTTGCGTTCGCAGGGCTCGTTCTGGTGTTTTCCGACAGGTTGAGCCAGCCCGGCCCCGACGCGCTGGTCGGCGACGTCATGAGCCTGGCTGCCGGCCTCGCATGGGCGGCCACCAGCATCGTCATCAGGCGGACCCGGCTCGCCGCCGTCGCCGCCGAGAAGCTGCTGGTCTACCAGTTGGCGGTTGCAGCGCTGCTTGCGGCGGTGTTCCTGCCGCTCGGCGGCCCGCCCATCCGCGACGGCAATGCACTCGCCACCGGCGCGCTTCTTTTCCAGGCCACCTACATCGTCGGCGTCACCTACGTGATCTGGTTCTGGATGGTGCAGCGCTACCCCGCCACCGGCCTTGCGAGCTTTACGGTCCTTACGCCGATATTCGGCGTGCTTCTCGGCTGGCTTCTGCTTGGCGAGCCGCTCGGAATGACTATCTTTCTGGCAATGGCGTTGATCGTGGCGGGGCTGGCGCTGGTCAACCGATCCCCGAGGAAGGCATTGGGTCAATAATGCGCGACATTCTGAACGATCTCGAGGCAGGCCGGCTGCTGTCCGATCCCGATCCGATGCGGCGCGCGCAGTTGCAGATGCGCACGCCGATGCCCAAGCGGTTCTACAAGGAGGCGGCCGTTGCCGAACGCGACGGCGGTTTCACCATCGAGCTCGACGGCAAGCCGGTCAAGACGCCCGGCAAGTCGCTGCTCGTCCTGCCCACGGCGCGCGCTGCGCAACTCGTGGCCGACGAGTTCTCGGCGCAGGAAGAGCGGCTCGACCTCGCCACCATGCCGGTCTACCGGCTGGTCAACACGGCCATCGACGGGGTGGCGGCCGATCCGCAGGCGGTGATCGAGGACATCCTGCGCTTCTCGTCCTCCGATCTTCTCTGCTATCGCGCGGCCGGTCCCGATACGCTCGTTCGCCGGCAGGACGAAGCCTGGGATCCCGTCATCGACTGGGCGAGGGCGGCGCTCGGCGCGCGCCTCAATCTCGCCGAAGGCGTCATCCATGTCGAGCAGCCGAAGGATGCGATCGCCGCGCTCGGCGTCCACCTCGGCCAGCGCGCCGAGCCCGTGCGGCTGGCCGCCCTGCATGTCATGACGACGCTGACCGGTTCGGCCCTGCTCGCGCTTTCCGTCGATTTCGGCGAGCTCGACATCGAGGCCGCCTGGCGCGCGGCCAACATCGACGAGGACTTCCAGGCCGAGCAGTGGGGCCACGACGCCGAGGCGGTCGCCCGCAACGTCGCCCGCAAGCGCGACATGACGGCGGCCGCATCGCTGATCGAGGCGATGCGCGCCTGACGACGGAATTCGCTCCGCCCCATTGACCTTCCACCGGCTGGAACCCGTAGCACCGTCGCAGCCCCGCGCCAGACGTCGCGGCGGCAGTGTTGGAATGTGAGGATATTCGATGAGACGGATTGTTACTGCGCTGTCCATGGCCGCCCTTCTGGCGGCCGGAGCTTCGATCGCCGTGGCTGGCTCGGACCTGTCGCCGGGCTCGAAGGCGCTCGAAGAGGCCAACGCGGCCATGCATCATGCGATGGCGGTCGAGATGACGGGCGATGTCGACGTCGACTTCATGCGCGCCATGATCCCGCACCATCAGGGCGCGATCGACATGGCCCGGATCGTCCTCGAATACGGCAAGGATCCGGAAACCCGCAAGCTGGCCGAGGAGATCGTCAAGGCGCAGGAAGCGGAAATCGCCTTCATGAACGAATGGCTGGAGCGCAAGGCCGCGGCCGGCGAGGATAATGCCGCCGGCGCCGGCCACGCCGACCACTAGCCGCAAGCGCCCGCAACAAAAAAAGGGTCTCGCGCGCGAGCGCGGGACCCTTTTTGGTCTGGCCCGGAGGCCGGCGTCAGTTCTTGCGCGGCCCCGACGCCTCGTCGACCGCGTCCTGGTGATACCAGGCGGTCTCCGGGGCGATCTTCAGCTTGCGGATCGCGCGGACTTCTGCCGCGAATTTGGCCTTTGCGCTCAAATTTGAGGCAGTGCGTCGTCCGCCTGCCGGGAATGCCAGAATTTTCGCCGACGGGCGATGCATGCTCGCGTCCATTGTCGGAATCCTTGCCGTCATTTCCTTTGACTGAATCAAATAATCAAACGCCGGCCTCTTGCAAGTGAAATGGGCATGATGCCTAGAAAAATATCAGAAGCTGCATAAACAACGTGCAATCGGGTCTCTTGCCGCGCGCGTCGGCAGCGCCGCGCCGGAACTGCCGTCGCACGATGCGATTTCGCGCTGTTGCCGGCATGCGTCCAGCGAACTGGCACGCGGCTTGCTTAACGTCTTCTGACTGCGGCCGTTCAGGCCGGAGGCGCCCCCAGGCGGGCACTGGTTGCACAGATCACTTACGTGAGGTCAGAATGACGAAGTACAAGCTCGAGTATATTTGGCTCGACGGCTACACCCCGGTTCCCAATCTCCGCGGCAAGACGCAGATCAAGGAATTCGATTCCTTCCCGACGCTCGAGCAGCTTCCGCTGTGGGGCTTCGACGGCTCGTCGACCATGCAGGCAGAAGGCCATTCGTCCGACTGCGTGCTGAAGCCGGTCGCGCTCTATCCCGATCCGGCCCGCACCAACGGCGTGCTGGTCATGTGCGAGGTCATGATGCCCGACGGCGTCACCCCGCATGCCTCCAACAGCCGCGCCACCATCCTCGACGACGAGGACGCCTGGTTCGGCTTCGAGCAGGAGTACTTCTTCTACAAGGACGGCCGTCCGCTCGGTTTCCCCGAGCAGGGGTATCCCGCCCCGCAGGGCCCTTACTACACCGGCGTCGGCTACAAGAATGTCGGCGACGTCGCCCGCCAGCTCGTCGAGGAGCATCTCGACCTTTGCCTCGAGGCCGGCATCAACCACGAAGGCATCAACGCCGAGGTGGCCAAGGGCCAGTGGGAGTTCCAGATCTTCGGCAAGGGCTCCAAGAAGGCCGCCGACCAGATCTGGATGGCCCGCTACCTGCTGCTGCGCCTCTGCGAGAAGCACGGAATCGACATCGAGTTCCACTGCAAGCCGCTCGGCGACACCGACTGGAACGGCTCGGGCATGCACTGCAACTTCTCGACCAAGTACCTGCGCGAAGTCGGCGGCAAGGCCTATTTCGAGGCGCTGATGGCCGCCTTCGACAAGAACCTGATGGACCACATCGCGGTTTACGGCCCCGACAACGACAAGCGCCTCACCGGCAAGCACGAGACGGCGCCCTGGAACAAGTTCAGCTACGGCATCGCCGACCGCGGCGCCTCGATCCGCGTGCCGCACTCGTTCATCAAGAACGACTACAAGGGCTACCTGGAAGACCGCCGCCCGAACTCCCAGGGCGACCCCTACCAGATCGCCTCGCAGGTGCTGAAGACCATCGCGGAAGTCCCGACCGGCGCCGAGAAGAAGGCCGCCGCCTGAGCATTGCCGTCATCGAAGAAGGGGCCGCGTCTCGCTCGCGGCCCTTTTTTGTTGCGCGGGGCAGGGCGCCGCGGTAACCGCGCCGTTGCGCTCCGGATGCCGGCGCGGCGTCATCCCGCAACGCCGCCGGCCCAGAACGCTCCCCGAGGAGCACCATGATTGACGATCCGCGCGGACAGATCGAATACGGCGAGCAGGGAGCCGGGCCGACGCTTGTGCTGGTGCCCGGGTCGTGCAGCACCGGCGCCGCCTGGCGGCCGGTCATGAAGGCGCTCGAAGGCCGCTATCGCTTCGTCACCACCAGCCTGCTCGGCTACGGCGAAACCGCCGAGCGGCGCAGCGACGCCGACCCGTCCGTCCTGCCCGAGGCGGAGGCGCTGGAGGCCGTCATCGAGCGCGCCGGCGGCGAGGTTCATCTCGTCGGCCATTCCTTCGGCGGCGCGGTGGCGATGATCGTCGCCATGCGCGGGCGCGTCCCGGTCAGGAGCCTGGCAATCTTCGAGGCGCCGTTGCCGTCGCTGCTCGCCGGCGTCGGCGAGGCAGCCCACCGCCGGGCCTTCGCCGACATGACCGATGCCTATTTCGCCGCCTACCGGACGGGCGACCGCCTGGCGATCCGCTCGATGATCGACTTCTACGGCGGCGCGGGAACCTGGGCGTCCTGGCCCGACAAGGTGCGCGACTACGCCGTCGCGACCACGCCCGTGAACCTGCGCGACTGGGCCTGCGCCTACCGCTATCCGCTGACGCCGGCCCAGCTTGCGACCATCGACATGCCGGTCTCGGTGGCCGTCGGCGCGGCCAGCCATCCTTCCGTCTGCCGCGCCAACGGCATCGTCGCGAGCGCCATCCCGGGTGCCACATTCCGGGCGATCGGCGGGGCCGCCCATTTCATGATCTCGACGCATCCCGTGCAGGTCGCCGAAATCGTCGAGCAGACGGTGCGCCGGGTCGACGCGCCGGTCCTCGCGGCCGCGGCGCAGGCGCCGCGCGGAAACTGCTGCCGATAGGGGCCCCGGCCGCGCGCGTCCGTTCAGGCCTTACCGGCCCGGCCCGAAAGTCTGGTAGAGCCAGATCGAGATGTCGCTCTCCAGCGGAAAGGAGAGCATGCCCATCACCGAATAGCCGAGCAGCCAGGGCATGAAGTAGAAGCGGATCATGAAGAAGAACCAGGCCACGAACAGCGGCACCAGCGGCTGGATCAGGAAGCCTGGCGTGATCGGCCTGAACAGCTTGATGATCGGGTCCGTCACCCTGACGAAGAAGCGCATGAAGAAGAAGCTGGAATCCTCGCGCAGGAAGATGCCCATCGCCACGCGCCCGATCAGCGTCCACATGATGACGCCGAGCACATAGTCGATGACGATCACCCAGAGCGGGTGAATGAAGATCATGTCTTCCAAGATGCCCCTCCCAACACGAAGGGGCGGGACCGGGTCCCGCCCCTTCTCTACTGCTTAGCTCTGGTCAGTGACCGGAGGCAAGGATCGGCTTGCCGGACGGGATGCGAACCTCGTCCACCATGTCCTGGATCTCCTTGGAGGGCTCGCGCGTCGCAAGCGTCACCACGACCATGCAGACCAGGCTCACCGCCATGCCGACGATGCCGAAGCGCACGTCGTCGATGCCGAACCAGGGCGTCATGATCTTGTTGAAGACCAGGTAGAGGTAGAGCGATCCGGAAACGAACCCGCCGATCATGCCGGCGATCGCCCCCGCCGTGTTGGCCCGCTTCCACCAGACGCCCAGGACGAGCGGGAAGAAGAGACCGGAGCACGCGAAGTCGAACGCCCACGCGACCGCGCCCAGGATCCCCGTCAGCTTGAGCGACGCCACGATGGCGGCGGCCGCGCCGATGAAGAGCAGGATGACGCGGGCGACGGTGAGACGCCGCTTCGTGTCAGCCTTGGGGTCGATCATCTTGTAGTAGAGATCGTGGCTGAGCGCGTTGGCGATTGCCAGCAGCAGTCCGTCTGCGGTCGACATGGCTGCCGCGAGGCCGCCGGCGGCGACGAGGCCGGAAATGACGTAGGGCAGGCCTGCGATTTCCGGTGTCGCGAGCACGACGATGTCGGGCCGCATGAAGAACTCGTTCAGCTGAACGATCCCGTCGCCGTTCTGGTCGGCCACGGCGAGCATGCCCACCGACGACCAGTGCTTCACCCACTGCAGGTTGGCCACATCTTCAAACGCCTTGCCGATGACTGACGTCGCCAGGTTCGGGTCGAGCAGCTGCAGCTTCGACAGCGTGGCAAGCGCCGGCGCCGAGAAGTAGAGCAGGAAGATGAAGGTCAGCGACCAGCCGACCGAACGGCGGGCCGAACGGACGGAAGGCGTGGTGAAGTAGCGCATCAGGATGTGCGGCAGCGATGCGGTGCCGGCCATCATGCAGATGGCGAGCGACACCATCGCCCAACCCTTGCCCTCGGGGGCGTTCTGCGGGTTGACCAGCACGGAGACGCCAGGGATGGCCTCGAGCGCGGGCTTCAGCCCGTACTGCGCCTCCAGTTCCGCGATGCGATGCACCGCGTCGCCGTAGGAGAAGTGCGGAATGATGCCGAAGCCCTGGCGGTTGGACATCCAGATGATCGGCACGAGGTAGGCGATGATCAGCACGATGTACTGGGCCACCTGGGTCCAGGTCACGCCGCGCATGCCGCCGAGCATCGAGCATATGAAGATGCCGAGCAGGCCGAGCCAGACGCCGAATTCGAACGGAACGCCGAGCGTCTGCGCCGCGATGGTGCCGGTCGCGTTGATCTGCGCCGTCACGTAGGTGAAGGACGCCACCACCAGGATGATGACCGCGCAGAGCCGGGCGAAGTTGCCGCCGTAGCGTGTGCCGACGAAGTCGGGCACGGTGTAGCAGCCGAACTTGCGCAGGTACGGCGCCATCAGCGAGTTGACGAGCACGTAGCCGCCCGTCCAGCCGACGATGTATCCGAGATAGGGATAGCCGCCGAAATAGACGCCGCCGGCCAGCGCGACGAAGGACGCGCCGGACATCCAGTCCGCCGCCGTCGCCATGCCGTTGTAGAGAGCCGGGACCTCGCGGCCGGCCACGTAGTAGGCGTCGACTTCAGCCGTCCGCGACAGCCAGCCGATGATGGCGTAGATGGCGATCGTGAACATCAGGAAGCCGATGCCGATGGCCTGGGCGCTCATGCCGAGCTGCTCGAGGATGGCCATCAATGCGAAGAAGGCGAGGAATCCGAGCGTGTAGAGCGCGTAGACCTTGCCTAGGTTGTCGATGAAACGCTTCTCGCGTTTGCCTTCTTCTATTGCCATTGGTCAGCCCCCCTCACTCGCCGACGCCGAATTCGTCGTCGATCTGATCCTGACGCCAGTTCTGGATCCAGATCAGCGCCACGAACGCGATGAGCGAACCCTGCACGCACATGTAGTAACCCAGCGGGAACCCAAGGAACGTGTAGGCGTTCAGGGAATCCGCGTTCCATGGGATGATGATGGCGAAGATCGCCCACAGCACCATGATCGTGGTGTTGAGGTTTCGCGTCTTCGTCCAGTGAGCTTCCCGCGAGCCCTTGTCTTGTCCGGGCATCTGTGTCCTCCCGCGTTTCTGCCGACCTCTCCACCGGCAGGCCTGTGGCTGCGCGGACTCGCCGCCAGCCTGCGGCGAGGATTGCAGAAAGCGAAAACCCTGCAAATAATCCCATCGTCGTATTCCGCGGCGGCCCGGGGGCCGCGAAAGTGCAGGCATGAACGGATTTGTCGATCAGTTTTCGCAGGGGCTCCAGTGGTGGGCCGAGTTCGTGTCGCGTCTGTCGATTCGCCGTGATCGCGCGCCGCTCGACAGTGTCGGCCGCATGTTCGAGTTCGTCTCGACGCGGTCCGCGCTGATCACCCAGAAGAAGCTCTACGGCTACCTCAAGGAGCGCATCGGTTTGCGCTACGCAGCCGCCATGGAGGACGATCCGTTCGCGCGCTCGGTGGATATCGCCAAGATGGAGGTTTTCGCCGCCTCGCTATCGGACATGACCATCTATGCCGTCGTCCAGATCGATCGGCGCGCGCCGCTGCCCGATGGCGAACGGCACGCGCTCGCGCTCGCCTGCTATGCCTCGGGCATGCGCGACAATGCCGGCGAGGCGCCGGACCGCTCGGCGGTGGCGCGCTGGACGGACGAATTTCGCGGCAGGCTGGAGGGCGTGAACTGGAAGAACCTGGCCGCCGGCGCGAGCCCGTTCACGGAGAGCCCCAAGGCGCTGGTCCGGTGGGCGCCGATCGCCGACGAGCACAAGCGCTACGACCGCGAGATCGTCGAGAACTCGATTCGATTCGCGTGGAACGAGGTCATCCAGGACTACACCCGCCGCCTCGACGCCGAAGCGGTCATCCGGGACTGGGAAGGCCGCGAGCCGGCCTGAGCACGAAGCAGGAAGAGGCGGGCAGGGGCGCCACGTCGATTTCGCGGCGCCCCCAGAGCGGTCGTCAGACCGAGTAGTACATGTCGAACTCGACCGGATGCGGGGTCATCTCGAAGCGCATGACCTCGACCATCTTCAGCTCGATGTAGGCGTCGATCTGGTCGTCGTCGAAGACGCCGCCGGCCTTCAGGAAGCCGCGGTCCTTGTCCAGGCTCTGCAGTGCTTCGCGCAGCGAACCGCACACGGTCGGGATGCGCTTCAGCTCCTTCGGCGGCAGGTCGTAGAGATCCTTGTCCATCGGCTGTCCCGGATGGATCTTGTTCTTGATGCCGTCGAGGCCGGCCATCAGCATGGCGGCGAAGGCGAGGTAGGGGTTCGCGCCCGGATCGGGGAAGCGGACCTCGACGCGCTTCGACTTCGGCGACGAGCCGAACGGGATGCGGCAGGACGCCGAGCGGTTGCGCGCCGAGTAGGCGAGCAGGACCGGCGCCTCGTAGCCGGGCACCAGCCGCTTGTACGAATTGGTCAGCGGGTTGGTGAAGGCGTTGATCGCCTTGGCGTGCTTGATGATGCCGCCGATGTAGAACAGGCAGTTCTCGGAGAGGCCCGCATATTCGTTGCCGGCGAACGTCGGCTTGCCGCCCTTCCAGATCGACTGGTGGACATGCATGCCCGAGCCGTTGTCTCCGAACACGGGCTTGGGCATGAAGGTCGCCGTCTTGCCGTAGGCGTTGGCCACCTGGTGCACGACGTACTTGTAGATCTGCATCTTGTCGGCGTTGCGGACGAGCGTGTCGAACTTCATGCCGAGCTCGTGCTGCGCGGCGGCCACCTCGTGGTGGTGCTTCTCGACGACGATGCCCATCTCGGCCATCACCGTCATCATCTCGGAGCGCATGTCCTGCGCGGAATCGACCGGCGGAACCGGGAAGTACCCGCCCTTCACGCGGGGGCGGTGGCCGAGATTGCCCGTCTCGTAGTGCGTGTCGTCATTCGACGGAAGCTCGCTCGAGTCGAGCATGAAGCCGGTGTTGTAGGGATCGGCCTTGTACTTCACGTCGTCGAACACGAAGAACTCGGCTTCCGGGCCGACAAAGATCGTGTCGCCGATGCCCTCGGACTTCATGTAGGCCTCCGCCTTCTTGGCGGTGCCGCGCGGATCGCGGTTGTACGGCTCGCCCGAGACCGGATCGAGGATGTCGCAGACGATGACCATGGTCGACTGCGCGAAGAACGGGTCCATGTGGGCCGTCTCGGTGTCGGGCATGAGCACCATGTCGGACTCGTTGATCGCCTTCCAGCCGCCGATGGAGGAGCCGTCGAACATGACGCCGTCCGCGAACATGTCCTCATCGACGGCCATCACGTCCATGGTCACGTGCTGGAGCTTGCCCTTGGGGTCGGTGAAGCGCAGGTCGACGAATTTCACGTCGTTGTCCTTGATCTGCTTCATGATGTCTTTGGCTGTCATGTCCTGGTTCCCTAGATGACGTTATGGTTGCAATTAGCCGATCGGGTCAGATGGCGTCTATTCCGGTCTCGCCGGTGCGGATGCGGATGACTTCCTCGATGTTGGAGACGAAGATCTTGCCGTCGCCGATGCGGCCGGTCTGGGCCGCCTTGCGGATCGCATCGATGGCGCCTTCGACGGCGTCGTCGCCGAGCACGACCTCGATCTTCACCTTGGGCAGGAAGTCGACCACGTACTCGGCGCCGCGATAGAGCTCGGTGTGGCCCTTCTGGCGGCCAAAGCCCTTGGCCTCGGTCACCGTGATGCCCTGGAGGCCCGCCTCCTGCAGCGCTTCCTTGACCTCATCGAGCTTGAACGGCTTGATGATCGCTTCGATCTTTTTCATCAGAATGTGGCCTCCGGAAAACGTGGTGACGGACAGGATCGTCCTCTTTCCGCAACGTCTAGCACGAACCGTGCCAGTCCATGCAACACCGGGTGATCCCTTGCGTTGTGCGCAAGCCACGCGGTTTGCCGAAGTCAAACGAACCGCCCTAGGCGCAATGCGCCGGTTCGGTGCGCATCGCCTGGAAATGATGACAAAATGTGCAGCCTAAAATTTGCGCAAGATGCCTATTCTGGCAGCATTATATGGATCGGAGTATACCTTTGGCCGTCTCGAACGCAGGCCCGGCCTTCGCCTTCGGCCCGGCCCATGCTACCGCGTGGCGAACCGACCGGGATGCCAGGCCAATGTCGCATGAGATCTTGACCCCGACCGAGATGGGCGAGGCCGACAGGCTGGCCATTGCGGCCGGTCCTTTCGACGGCATGGGGCTGATGCGGCGGGCCGGCGCCGCTGTCGCGGCGGCCGTGCTCGAGCGTTTCGGCGGCGCGGAGGCCGCCGACATCCTCTGCGGCCCCGGCAACAATGGTGGAGACGGATACGTGGTCGCCCGGCTGCTGCATGAAGCCGGCGTGCCGGTGCGCGTCTGGTCGCTGGGCGCGCCGCGGCAGGGCAGTGACGCGGCCATCGCCGCGGCTGAATGCCCGGTCACGCCCAAGCCGCTTTCGGACTTTGCACCGGCGCCGGCCTCGGTCGTCGTCGACGCGCTGTTCGGTGCGGGCCTGTCGAAGGCGCTCGACGGCGATGCCGCGGCCGCGATCGAGCGGTGTTCGCGGGCGGGCGCGCCGGTCGTCGCCGTCGACCTGCCGTCCGGCGTCTCCGGCGCAAGCGGCAAGGTGTTGGGCGCCGCCCCCCGGGCGACCATGACCGTTACCTTCTTTCGCAGGAAGCCCGGCCATCTGCTCTACCCCGGGCGGGCGCTTTGCGGCGAGACGATCGTCGCCGACATCGGCATTGGCGCGGCCGTGCTTGAGACGATCCGGCCTGCCTGCTTCCAGAATGTCCCGGCGCTCTGGCGCGAACGCTTCCCGCGGCCCGGGGCCGCCTCCCATAAATATGCGCGCGGCCATGTCGGCGTGCTGTCGGGCGGGCCGACCTCGACCGGCGCGGCGCGGCTGTCGGCGATGGCCGCGGCGCGCGCCGGCGCGGGGGCGGTGACGCTGCTGTCGCCAGGGGGCGCGCTGCAGGTGAACGCCGCCCACCTGACGTCGATCATGCTGCGCCGGGCCGACACCGCCGGCGAGATCGCGCAGTGGCTGGACGAGCGCAGGCCGGGCGCGCTGGTCGCGGGGCCGGGGCTAGGCCTGCAGGACGAGGTGGGCGACATGCTGCTGTCGCTTGCCGGAATCGATGGCGGGGAACTAGGCAACGTCGTGTTCGACGCCGATGCGCTGACCCACCTGTCGCGCCGCCGCGAAGAGTTTCTCGCGGCGTTCCAGATGCCGGGCACGCCGCAGCGTGTGCTGACGCCGCACGAAGGCGAGTTCGCCCGCGTCTTCCCGGAACTTTTGGCGGACGACGGCCTGTCGAAGCTCGATCGCGCGCGCCGGGCGGCGGCGCTGACCGGGGGAACGGTGATCCTGAAGGGTCCCGACACCGTGATCGCCGGCCCGGACGGCCGCGCCGCGATCAACGCCAACGCCGCGCCGTGGCTGGCGACCGCCGGGTCGGGCGACGTGCTGGCCGGCATCTGCGCCGGGCTGCTGGCGCAGGGCATGCCGCCCTTCGAGGCGGCGTGCGCGGCGGCCTGGCTGCATGGCGAGGCCGGCTCGCGCTTCGGCCCCGGGCTGATCGCGGAGGACCTGCCGGGCCTGTTGCCGCCGATCCTGCGCGAGATATCCGATCTTCCGGAGGGCCGCTGAAGATCGTCGCGCGATGCGCCCCCTGGCCTAGGGCTTGTTCCCCCACGCCTGGAAGATGCGCGGCATCGAAAGCGTCGTATCCGGCCGCGCCGCAAAGGCCTGAAGCGCCATCCGGATCGCGGCCACCTCGTCTGCACTGGCGAGATTGGACGCGATGACCGCATCTCTGATCGCCGCGAAGGTCAGCGACGAGATCTGCTTGACGTCGCCGCTCCGCCCGTAGGGCTGCACAAGCGAAGAACCGACGCCGGCGAAACCGGCGTCCTCCAGCAGGCGCACGAGCCGGCGGCCGATGAAGGCGTCGCCACCGCGCAGCCTGGCGGCGGCCACGTAGAGTTCGTTGGAACGGTCGAAGGCTTCGCTTGCCGGGTCGCAGAACAGCCCGCCGAAATCGATGTCCTCGACGACGATGGTCCCGCCCGGCTGCAGGGCCTCGAGGGCGTGCCGAAGCAGCGCGTCCGGGTCCGCCAGATGGGTCAGCACGAAGCGCACATAGGCGAGCGACGCGCCGCGTGCCGGCCACGGCTCGATGACGCTTCCCTTGATGAACCCGACATGCCCGAGCCCGCGACGCTTCGCCTCGTCGCGGGCCGCGGCAAGCTTCGTCTCGTCGAGATCGAAGGCGACGACACGGCCGGTCGGGCCGACCCGCCCGGCGATCTCGAAGCTGACGTCGCCGCCGCCGCAGCCCGCGTCGATCGCCAGCCTGCCCCGCAGCGGCTCGAACCGGTCGAGCAGCGTGGCCGTCGTCGGCGCCAGCACGCGCGCCAGGACCGAGAGCCGGGCGCGTCCTTCCTCGCCGCCCTTGATGATGTAGGACCGGAGTTCGTCCGGTGGCGCCATCGCGTTGCCCCTTCCAGCCGGATCAGCCGCTCCCGACGCGCTCCATGAAGGCCATCGCGCCGTGCGGCGCGCGCTCCTTGCCCGACGTGATGAAGTAGACGAACACGTCGCGCGGCGCGACTTTCGCCTCGCTGCCGGGGTCGGCGCGCCGGAGGTCGCCGGGCGCCTTGCCCTCGGCCCAGATCCTGGCCCGCTTCGCCCAGGCGTCGAGCGCTTTCGGCGCATAGCATGTCGGCTCGTCGTCGGAGCCGGTCTGCAGGCGCGCATAGACGAAATCGCCGGTGACGTCGGCAATGGCCGGATACTTCTCGTGGTCGGCATAGACGATGGCGACGTTGGCCGCGCGGCAGAGTGTCGCGAATTCCGGCACGACGAAGCTGTCGGTGCGCACCTCGACGGCGTGCCTCAGCGCCACGCCGTCCTGCTTCTCCGGCAGCAGCTTCAGGAACGCGCCGAAATCGTCGGCGTCGAATTTTTTCGTCGGCGCGAACTGCCAGAGGATCGGCCCGAGTTTTTCCCCAAGCTCGGTCAGGCCGGACGAGAGAAAGCGCTGCACGGACTCGCCCGCCTCGGCCAGCACGCGGCGGTTGGTGGCGAAGCGGATCGCCTTCAGCGAGAAGACAAAGCCGTCGGGCGCGTCGGCGGCCCATTTGGCGAAGGTCGGCGGCTTGAAAGTGGAATAATAGGTGCCGTTGACCTCGATGGTCGGCACCTGCCGGCTGGCATAGTGGAGCTGCTTCGCCTTGGCGAGTTTTTCGGGATAGAAGGAGGCGTCCCAGGGCTCGAAGGTCCAGCCGCCCATGCCGGCCCGGATCGCGCCGGTCTTCGTTCCACTGGGCATCGTCACCTCCGGTTGATCGCCCGCTCGGGGCATGCCTGCGAAGATGCGTTTCGCCCGGCTGCTTGTCCACCGCTCGGCGGATGGCTCCTGACAGAGGGAGGCGAGGAAGGGAGTAGGGGAGTAGGGGAGTAGGGGAACAGGGGAACAGGGGAACAGGGGATGGGGCGCGCGAGGGCGCGCGCGGCGATTGAGCGCCACGACCGCATGTCCCGGCAGTCTTGCCCGCGGCGTCATGACGTGTCGGGGTTTTCCAGCGCGTGGAGGGCCAGCGCATGGGCATGCGCGAGGATCTGGTCGACCTCGCGGATGGCGGCGGGGCGCCGTGCCGCCGGGTCGTAGCGCCAGAAGCGGCCGCCGGGCGGGCGGCCCGGCCTCAGCGGCGACGGCTGCCGCGCGCGGTTGCGCCCACCCGTGACCGTCTCGGGCGCTCCCGGCGTTCCCTTGGCCGCGTCGGCCCGGCAGGTTGCCGGGCCTTGCCGGACGGCGGGCGGGCCGCCGGACGGGTCGGACGATCGGCCGAAAACCCCCCACGGCGAGGCGGCGGAACCCGCGCCGCCCTCCGCCTGCCGACGCCGGCGCGCCTGCCAGCGGGCAAGACGCCGGGCCTCGCCCGGCAGGTCGTCGAGCGCGGCGGCGAGCGCCGTAAGGCGTTGGGCAAGCCGCGTGGCGTCGACCGGATCGTCGAGCGCGCTTGGCGGTCCGCCCTCGGCCCGCGCCCCGGGGCGGGGGGCGACGTCTTGGGGAAAAGAGATGCGCGGCGCGGCGTGCGCCGGCCGGGCGGCGCTGTGCAACACCCCGATATGCTGGAGGCCAGGCGGCCGCCGCGGCCGGTCGGCGAGCGGCAGGCGGCGCGGCCGCGCGGCGGATGCGGTCGGGGTCGCGGCTGCCCGCCGGGCGCCGTTGGCGCCGATGACGCCGGAGGCTACGATGGCGATGCCGAAGCGGCGAAGCTCGGGCTCCAGGGAGGCCGGCCTGTCGCTCAGCTTGCGCGGCGGCGGCAGCGCCACGATCAGGCCGCGCGCCGACGCGACGATCAGCCGCCGCGCGGCGGATTCGGCGGGACGCAGCAGGCGCAAGATGGCGAGGCGGAGATGGCGGGGCAGGGTGAACGCCTGTTTCACCTCCCCCTTGTGGGGAGGTCGACGCGCAGCGTCGGGTTGCGGCGCTGCAATTACCCCCACCCGGCGGTCTGGCGACCGCTGACCTCCCCACAAGGGGGAGGCGTCGGCGCCAAGCCCCGCCATGGCGAAAAGCCCGGCCAGGATGCGCTTCAGCGCCTCGAGATTGTTTTGTATCGCCGCCGTCCCTGACATCACCGCCTCCTTTCAAGGCGGAGGGATTATGGGTGGGTTGGGAGGGGTGTGGATAAACATAGGAGCGGGCAATGTCTGAAGAATGGATGTCGTTGTTGGCGCATCGCTGCCCAGCTAGAATCGTAACATGCACGAGATTCCCGATAATATATTCGCGACACAACATATGCTGGCCGAACTGGCAGAGGCGCAAGCAGAGAATCTCAGGTCGATTTTTCACTCATACGATGTGAAGGCCAGCGTTGCTGCCGCAGGTGGCCTGCTTACGGTCCCGGAACTTCAAGCAAATACAGTCAGACTTGAGGCCATCTCCCACTTAACCGTCGCCGGTGCTGCCGGAAGGAAAAAGCCAAGCAAGCAGGATGCCGCCCGGTGGTTCAAACAGGTGGGACGGGCATTCGCATACATGGAGGACGCGGCCGAGGACGTGTTTGTCGCCCGCGTCCATATGGATGGCCGAAACTACTGCGTGCTTGAGGGGCTCGCGGAAGCAAATGGCCACCATTTGCAGCACATGCTGACTGCTGTCGAGAATATGCCTAACCATGGCGTATATGCCGCGCTTAAGCAATCATGCCGTTCGATGCTTGTGCTCTCTGACCTTATTTGCAGACGGTCAGGGCTGGAGGCTTTTTGCTGTGGCGGTCAATATGGATTCGATGCGCTGCCGGTCGATGATCTTCCTACTTTAAAAACACTGGCTGCCCGCGTGAGCTTTTCGAATGACGACCTGAGCCGTGCAGGCGTTAGTCCCCGAGCGATTGGCCGATTTTGCTTGCCTCCTTCGCAGCGCAATGTGGGGTTGGGGGGATGTGGCGATAGCTGGCTGGAAAGGCAGCCGCTGATCGATTTTCAGGATGAGTTGGTGGTAGCACTGCCATCGGCCATAGGAACGGCCATCCGGCGGGCAGTTATTGAGACCTGTCACGATGCCGGTGCAGAGTTCGCCCTGTGGACTGGTCTGCTTATAGCTCAAACCGAAGAACTTGCGCTGAATCCCGCTATTTCGCGTATCGGCATCCCTCCCACGGAGATGAAACGGGATTCCTTTGTGGTTCCCTCCGAGCCGGTCGAGTTTCAGCCCGGCTTGTGGTTCCACCTTGTCCTGTTGACCGATGATTTCACAGGATTCAGTGAGACAGGCTTCAGTCGGCCCGGACCATCCAGCGAAAAGACGCAGGCTCAACTAAAGCAGGCGATAGATGACGCCGCGGCCGACACCAAAGCCCGCCCCGGTTTCAAACTCGGATTCTCGCTAATAGTCCTTTGTGGCTTTGGCCGGGGACAATTGGTCGAGTTTACGGGTCCGGCCAATTGGCTGGCCGAAGGCATCAGCAGCTACGACCTCGATGTGTTGGGATGGCGACACGACTTCAATATTGCCGAACTGTTCAAGTTCCTCCTTGCCGAAGGCGCCGCCGGGCATATGGGCTTTCCATTGATGGCGATTAACGGGCTTTTAGCGCGTATCGGCTTTGCTTATGACAATAACGGCCACGTTGTGCCCCATGAAGCCATGCCGGATGGTGCCGAGCGTGCCACGCTCATGGTGCCCACCAACGCGCATTTGCGGCTCAGGGCAGAGCACCATGCCCGCTTCGACAAGCACGCAGTACGCGATGCGGAGGACAAAGTGCTTATTGTCCGCCGTAAGGACGGCGGCAAGCGTTCGCCGCAGAATACGCAGCGGGTCTATGTCGCGCATCATGATGCTCTATCACTTCGCTATCGTGGGGTGTGGAGGTCGGGGAGCCGGACATGGTGGCTCGAAACCGTACCGTTGGAAGAGCGCTCCCACCTCTACCCCATCTTTGAAATGCAGATGGTGTGGACGGAGCGACTTGCCCCAATACTGGCGCAGCACGTTCCGAGTTTGCCGGATGTTCTGACATGGAAACTCGTTACGCCTGCATGGCCCACTATCCGGTCGAAAGAGATCAACCCACCGCCCGTGGAAGAATTGAAGGCAGCCATCGGAGCATCCTGCGATAAAGTTGGATGCGTTATAACCACGGAAATTGGATTGCCATTCTTTCACGGTCTTTCCCATTCCAGCAACGTCTCCGAAGTCACTTTGATAGAAGCCTTCCTTGAGCAGGTTGTTATGCTCGTAGATGGCGCCGAGGTTAATCTTACCGAGCTTTTGCGTGAAATCGTTCCGTCGCCGCAAGCACGGCAGCTACATGCGTTCGCGCCGCAAGACTTCCGCGATCATGTCCGTGAATCTGTTCCGCACCAGGTAGTCAAGATTAGCCAGTTCGACGATGCCGCCATTCGCTTGGGGTTGGGTTGGCATGGGCTTCCTCGGCCAGGTGGAACGGTCAAAGGGCGCGATGAATGCACCAAAGTGCTGAACGCTATCACCGCGGCCGCAGAAGAGATGTTTTGCGGACAACTTGGGCAGTTCGAGAGGCACGCATTGATACGGCGTGTCGTGGAAAATCACGAGGCATCCGTTGTCGACAAGTCCCGGTGGGAGCGGACCTCGGGCGCGATCCTCGACCTTTCGGCCAACCCTAAAGAATCTCGCGAAGAGATTTACAAGAACATTTGGAAAGCGAACGCCACCGGCCAAGCGAGCCGAGTCATTCTGGAGGCGGCGCTTTGCGAATGTCCCGTTGGCGTCGGCTTTGAGATTGCAGATTTCGACCTGTCCAACCTGATGGCTCTGGCGATGATGATTCATCACCTTGGAGGCTATTCCGATGCCATCCGTTATGAAGGCATGCGCCCCGAAGTACGCATATCTCCGGCAGGCGAGGTTCAGATCGATGCTTCTTTCTTCGATGCCATTGTGACCCCTGTTGGGGAGTCCTTCGTGAGCAGCAAGATCGACCAAAGTCGCCGCGACTATTCAGAGTTGCTGCATGATCCTGCACTACTCACCGAAGAACAGGCGACCAGCCAAACGGACATACGCTTTGTCGCCGCATGGGAAGCGGAAATAGGTGTATCCCTTAAGGATTTCCGCACCGCGCTTGAGGCTCTGGAAAATCGTTTATATATGACCAACCAAGCATGGGAGATGTTGCCCAGACCGGCACTGCTTGAGTACCTTGCCAACCACGTCGATTGCGGGGAACAGTTTGTTACTTCCCTCGAATTACTCCCGCGCGACGGCTGGAAGAGCGTTCCACCGCCTTACACTGATCAGGATCGGCAACCGTGGCGATTCAGGCGGCGTTTGTCTATGGTGCGGCGTCCTATTCTTAGACTTGAACCGTCCCCGGAATCGGATGTCATGATCGCGCCCGGCATGATCCGTGACACTTTCCGTATTCTGCTCCATAATTTCTATTACGGCCAATACGACCTCAATTCGATTTCTTCGAAAGAAATGCGAAGCTGGAGAGAACATATCGTTGCGGAGGAAGCCGCCGAGTTTGAAGAACGGGTCGTTGCGTGCCTACTGGAACTCGGATGGCAGGCAAAACGAGGCGCGAAATTCTCTCATATTCTTGGACGTAAGCTGACCGAAGACCCTGGTGATATCGACGTTCTGGCATGGCATACTGACGGGCGCGTCATGCTTCTTGAATGCAAGGATCTACAGTTCGCCAAGACTTCTAGTGAGATTGCCAAGCAGCTATACAAATTCCGCGGCAAGACGGACGAGAAGGGCCGCCCAGACCTGCTCGGCAAGCACCTCAACCGGATAGAACTTGCGCGGGAAAACGCGGTGGAGCTTCAATCCCATCTCCAACTGCCCGAAGTGAGGATAGATGGAGCTTTGGTCTTTGCTCACACCGTCCCGATGAGCTTTGCGGCCGAAAGGATAGGCCACGCCGTAACGCTACTGACCTATGACCAGTTGAATTTGGCATTTGGTGGCCATATCCAAGCCTAGTGCCCGGCGACCGCTTGAGGACGCCTACTCCGCCGCCTGCGCCCGTTTCCCCGGTCGTCGCCCCAACAACTCCTTGAGGAACTGCCCCGTATAACTCCGCTTTTCCGCCGCGATGTCCTCCGGCGTGCCTGAGGCCACCAGTTCGCCGCCGCCGTCGCCGCCTTCGGGGCCGAGGTCGAGGACCCAGTCGGCGGTTTTTATGACTTCGAGATTGTGCTCGATGACGACGACGGTGTTGCCCTGGTCGACCAGCTCGTGGAGGACTTCCAGAAGTTTGGCGACGTCGTGGAAGTGCAGGCCGGTGGTCGGCTCGTCGAGGATGTAGAGCGTCTTTCCGGTCGCCTTGCGCGACAGTTCCTTGGCGAGCTTGATGCGCTGCGCCTCGCCGCCGGAGAGCGTGTTGGCCTGCTGGCCGATATGGATGTAGCCGAGGCCGACCTTGTTCAGCGTGACGAGCTTGTCGCGCACGGCGGGCACCGCGGAGAAGAAGTCGACGCCTTCCTCGACCGTCATGTCGAGCACGTCGGCGATCGACTTGCCCTTGAACAGCACGTCGAGCGTCTCGCGGTTGTAGCGCTTGCCGTGGCAGACGTCGCAGGTGACGTAGACGTCGGGCAAAAAATGCATCTCGATTTTTATCACGCCGTCGCCCTGGCAGGCTTCGCAGCGGCCGCCCTTGACGTTGAAGGAGAAGCGGCCCGGCTGGTAGCCGCGCGCCTTGGCCTCCGGCAGGTTGGCGAACCAGTCGCGGATCGGCGTGAAGGCGCCGGTGTAGGTGGCGGGGTTGGAGCGCGGGGTGCGGCCGATCGGGCTCTGGTCGATGTCGATGACCTTGTCCAGGAATTCGAGGCCCTCGACGCGGTCGTGCTCGGCCGGATGCTCGCGCGACCCCATGATGCGGCGCGACGCTGCCTTGAACAGCGTCTCGATCAGGAAGGTCGACTTGCCGCCGCCCGACACGCCGGTGACGGCGGTAAACGTGCCGATCGGGATGTCGGCGGTGACGTTCTTCAGGTTGTTGCCGCGCGCGCCGACGACACGGATGCGGCGGTCCTTCTTCTTCGGCTGGCGGCGCTCGGCCGGCGTCGCGACCTCCAGCTCGCCGGTCAGGTATTTGCCGGTGATGGAGGCGGGGCTCGCCATGACCTGCTGCGGCGTGCCTTGCGCGATGATCTGGCCGCCATGGATGCCGGCGGCCGGGCCGATGTCGACGACATAGTCGGCGGTCAAAATGGCGTCCTCGTCATGCTCGACGACGATGACCGTGTTGCCGAGGTCGCGCAGGTGCTTCAGCGTGTCGAGCAGGCGGGCGTTGTCGCGCTGGTGCAGGCCGATCGAGGGTTCGTCGAGGACGTAGAGCACGCCGGTGAGGCCGGAGCCGATCTGGCTGGCGAGGCGAATGCGCTGGCTCTCGCCGCCCGAGAGCGTGCCGGAATTGCGGGACATGGTGAGGTAGTCGAGGCCGACGTCGTTGAGGAAGCGCAGCCGCTCGCGGATTTCCTTCAGGATGCGCACGGCGATCTCGTTCTGCTTGGCCGAGAGGCGGTCGGGCAGGTCGGTGAACCAGCGGTCGGCCTTGCGGATCGACATTTCAGAGACCTGGCCGATATGCAGGCCGTCGATCTTCACGGCGAGCGCCTCGGGCTTCAGGCGAAAGCCGCTGCAGGCCGGGCAGGGGGTGGCCGACATGAAACGCTCGATCTCCTCGCGCATCCAGGCGGACTCGGTCTCCTTCCAGCGCCGCTCGAGATTGGGGATCACGCCCTCGAAGGACTTCGTCGTCTTGTAGGAGCGCAGGCCGTCGTCATAGCTGAAGGTGATTTCCTTCGAGCCGGTGCCGTGAAGGATGGCGTCCTGCGCCTCCTTCTTGAGGTCGCGCCAGCGGTCGCCGAGCTTGAAGCCGAAAATCTTGCCGAGCGCGTCGAGCGTCTGCGCGTAATAGGGCGAGGTCGACTTCGCCCACGGCGCCACCGCGCCCTCGCGCAGCGAGACATGGTCCTCCGGCACGACCAGCAGCGGGTCGATGGCGCGCTGGCTGCCGAGCCCGTCGCAGGCGGGGCAGGCGCCGAACGGGTTGTTGAAGGAGAACAGGCGCGGCTCGATCTCGGGGATCGTGAAGCCGGAGACGGGGCAGGCGAATTTTTCCGAGAAAAGGATGCGCTCGTGCGTCTCGTTGGCGCTCTTGTTGACCGCGTCGGCGCCGGTCTGGCTGGCGTCGAGCGGCTTGTCGGCGAATTCGGCGACGGCAAGACCCTCGGCGAGTTTCAGCGCGGTCTCCATGGAATCGGCGAGGCGGGTGGCGAGGTCGGCGCGCACGACGATGCGGTCGACGACGACGTCGATGTCGTGCTTGTATTTCTTGTCGAGCGCCGGCACGTCGGCGATCTCGTAGAAGACGCCGTCGACCTTTACGCGCTGGAACCCCTTCTTCTGGAGCTCGGCGAGTTCCTTGCGGTATTCGCCCTTCCGTCCCCTGACGATGGGCGCGAGGATGTAGAGCCGCGTGCCTTCGTCGAGCGCGAGCACGCGGTCGACCATCTGGGAAACCGTCTGGCTCTCGATCGGCAGGCCGGTCGCCGGCGAATAGGGCACGCCGGCGCGCGCGAAGAGCAGCCGCATGTAGTCGTAGATCTCGGTGACCGTGCCGACCGTGGAGCGCGGGTTCTTCGAGGTCGTCTTCTGCTCGATGGAGATGGCCGGCGACAGCCCGTCGATCTGGTCGACGTCGGGCTTCTGCATCATCTCGAGGAACTGCCGGGCATAGGCCGACAGACTCTCGACGTAGCGGCGCTGGCCCTCGGCGTAGATGGTGTCGAAGGCGAGCGACGATTTTCCCGAGCCGGACAGCCCGGTCATGACGATCAGCGAATCCCGGGGAAGGTCGAGATCGACGTTCTTCAGATTGTGCTCGCGCGCGCCCCGCACGGAAAGGAATTTATGGTCGGCCATGGCCGGTCCGCCGCCTCGTCTCGATCAATGATGGGATGGCAGCAAGGTGCCGGCCAATGCCCTTATTTAGGTGTTTTCGCCGCCGCGTCGAGGGGAGTCGTCCCTACTCGCAAACGGTCTAGCTCCCGGCAGGCCCAAAGGGCAAGCGAAAAGAACAGAGGCAGAACGACATCCTGACATCCGGGCGGCCGGGAAGCAGCCCGCGCGCTGCCTCACGGCGCGCCTGCCGATCACATTTCATTGCAGGCGCCCGTTCGCGGTTGACGCGGCATGGCCGCAGGTCCAAGTTTAGACATGTCTCACGCAGCCGGATGCCCACGCGGCATCATTCGCTGCCAAAGGGTGGTTTGCGAGACGCCGCAGACCGGCGAAGAGGTTTCGGAGAGACGCGCGGAAACTGACGAAGGAGGAAGGCATGACTCCACCGGACAATTTTAGGACGCTCCGCTAGACGAGCGGAGCAGGGCAGGCGCGCCCCGGATTTTTTCCGGCCGGATGATCCGGCACGATGCGGCCTGCTTCCCCAACCACAATCAGAGACCACAAGTCGGATCGTCGGCCAGTGCGCCGCGAGGCATCCGAAAGACAGCCGGCAATGGAATACCGGCATATCGGGTAAAGCCCGAACAAACGGTCCTGTCCTCCCCGCGAGAACAGGACCGTTTTCGTCTTGTCGTTTCGTTTGCCGGTGCTGCCGGTACGCATCCGGGCCTGTCACGAAATTGCTTGCGTTCCGGCGGGAAAGGTCTAGAACAAAAATAGAACAAACAACATGTGGACAGTTCCGCCCTGGCCATGTTTCGGCGGGCTGGCGGCGGCGCGATCCGGTAGGATGCGCGCGCATTTCGGTTTGCGATCTGGTTTCGGACGAGCGTGGAGAAGTATCATGGCAGGTAGCGTCAACAAGGTCATTCTGGTGGGCAATCTGGGCGCGGACCCCGAAATCCGCCGCCTGAACTCCGGCGATCCGGTCGTGAACCTGCGCATCGCGACGTCCGAAAGCTGGCGCGACAAGGGCTCGGGCGAGCGCAAGGAAAAGACGGAGTGGCACCAGGTCGTCATCTTCAACGACAACCTCGCCAAGGTCGCCGAGCAGTACCTCAAGAAGGGCATGAAGGTTTATGTCGAGGGCCAGCTGCAGACCCGCAAATGGCAGGACCAAACCGGCCAGGACCGCTATACGACCGAGGTGGTGCTGCAGAAGTTCCGGGGCGAACTGCAGATGCTGGACGGGCGCGGGCAGGGCGGCGAAGGCGGCCAGGTCGGTTATTCCGGCGGTGGCGGACGCAGTTCGGACTTCGGCCAGTCGGGTCCCGGCGAGAGCTATGGACGTAGCGGCGGTGGCGGCGGGAGCCGTGGCGGGGGCGCGTCGCGCGAACTGGACGACGAGATCCCGTTCTGATCGACGTCGGGCGAGGGTCCGGGCCGAAGGTCGAGCGTCACTTTAAAAGGCGGGTCACAAGCAGTTGAAAACAAGTGTAAAATGGATTGGCGACCGAACGTTTGTCGGCGAGACGACGTCCGGTCACGCGGTGATCTTCGGCACGGCGTCCGGTCCCGACGGCAGCCGGCCGAAGCTTGGCCCCAGCCCGATGGAACTGGTGCTGATGGGGGCCGGCGGCTGCTCGGCCTTCGACGTCGTGCACATCCTCGAGAAGGGCCGCGAGGCGATCGAGGATTGCGAGGTCGAACTGGAGGCCGATCGCGCCGAGACCGATCCCAAGGTCTTCACGCGCATCCACATGCATTTCGTTGTGAAGGGCCGCGCGCTGTCCGAGGCCAAGGTGAAGCGCGCCATCGAACTCTCGCTGGAAAAATACTGCTCGGCGACCGCGATGCTGGCGAAGTCCGCCGTGGTGACACACGACTTCGAGATCGTCGACACGGCGGCCTGAGCGGCCGGCGAACCGGTTATCCCGTCACCATCGCCTTGACGCCGTCGGCGACGAACTGGACGGCGAGGGCGGCGAGCAGCACGCCGAGCAGGCGCGTGAGGATCGAGCGGCCGGTTTCACCGAGGAACCGGTCGACCCGTTCGGCCAGCAGGAAGACCATGTAGGTCAGCGCCAGGCACACGGCGATGATGCCGACGAGGGCCGCCTTGCCCAGCGGCCCCTGGAAGCTGCCCGACAGAAGCACGGTCGCCGAGATGGCGCCTGGGCCGGAAATCAGGGGGATCGCCAGCGGGAAGGCGGCGATGTTGTGCACCATGTCCCTGGTGATGGCGACGTCGGCGGTCTTTTCCTTGCGGTCCTGGCGCTTCTCGAAAATCATCTCGAAGGCGATGAAGAAGAGCAGGAAGCCGCCGGCCACGCGGAAAGCCGGAAGCGTGATGCCGAAAAGCGAGAGGATGGTCGCGCCGGCGACGGCGAAGAGGGCGAGCACGCCGAAGGCGATCAGCGAGGAGCGGATCGACACCTGGTTCCGTTCGTCCCTGTTCATGCCGCGGGTAACCGCCAGGAAAAGCGGCGCCAGCCCCGGCGGGTCGATGGTCACCAGGATCGTCAGGAAGGCATTGAAAATGCTGTCATAAGTGGGCATGTCGGCTCCCCTCGGCGGCAGGCTAGCGCGCCGGCGCGGCCAGCGCCAGTGCGCAACCCCGCCGCGCCGCCGCCACAACGGCTTGCCCAGGAGGCTGCCTGCGCGCCGGGGCTGACCCTGCGGGAGGTCGTGGAAAGCAGGATATCCTTTTGAAATTTCTAGGCAAAACCAACGTTGGAAAAGCACTGCCGTGCGTTGGAGAATTGCTGGCGCTTCCTATATAAAGAAGACCTGATTCCTGAACTGTGTGACCCGTTTTGAACGATCAGAAGACACCGCACGGACCTGACGGCCCGTCCGACATCGAGCCGATTTCCATCATCGAGGAAATGCGGCGTTCCTATCTCGACTACGCGATGAGCGTGATCGTGTCGCGCGCGCTTCCCGACGTGCGCGACGGCATGAAGCCGGTGCACCGGCGCATCCTCTACGCCTCGCATGAGAGCGGCTACCACTGGAACCGCAAGCACGTTAAGTCGGCGCGCCCGGTCTCCGACGTGATGGGTAAATATCACCCGCACGGCGACGCCTCGATCTACGACGCGTTGGTGCGCATGGCGCAGGACTGGTCGCTGCGCGTGCCGCTGATCGACGGGCAGGGGAATTTCGGCTCGATCGACGGCGATCCGCCGGCGGCGATGCGCTACACCGAGGCGCGCCTTACCAAGGTCGCGCACGAGCTGCTCGAGGACATCGACAAGGACACGGTCGATTTCCAGGACAACTACGACGGCACCGACAGCGAACCGCGCGTCCTGCCGGCGCGGTTCCCGAACCTGCTGGTCAACGGCGCGGGCGGCATCGCCGTCGGCATGGCCACCAACATTCCGCCGCACAATCTCGGCGAGGTCTGCGACGGCGCCATCGCGGTCATCGACAATCCGGCGATCGACCTCCCGGCTCTGATGGAGATCATACCGGGTCCGGACTTCCCGACCGGCGGCATCGTGCTTGGGCGTTCCGGCATCTACAACGCCTATTCGACCGGCCGCGGCTCGATCGTCATGCGCGGCAAGGTGCATGTCGAGGAAGCCCGCGGCGACCGCGAGGCGATCGTCGTCACCGAGGTACCCTACCAGGTGAACAAGGCGACGATGATCGAGAAGATGGCCGAACTCGTGCGCGACAAGCGCGTCGAGGGCATCTCCGATATCCGCGACGAGAGCGACCGCCAGGGCTACCGGGTGGTCATCGAACTGAAGCGCGACGCCGTGGCCGACGTCGTGCTCAACCAGCTCTACCGCTACACGCCGCTGCAGACCTCGTTCGGCGCGAACGTGGTCGCCCTGAACGGCGGCAAGCCGGAAGTGATGTCGCTGATCGACATGCTGAAGGCCTTCGTGACCTTCCGCGAGGAGGTGGTGAGCCGGCGCACGAAGTACCTGCTGCGCAAGGCGCGCGACCGCGCCCATGTCCTCGTCGGCCTGGCGATCGCAGTGGCCAACATCGACGAGGTCATCAAGCTGATCCGCCATGCGCCGGACCCGCAGTCGGCGCGCGAGCAATTGATGGAGCGGCGCTGGCCGGCGGGCGACGTGGAGTCGCTGATCCTGCTGATCGACGATCCGCGCCATCGCGTGAACGACGACGGCACCTACAACCTGTCGGAGGAACAGGCGCGGGCGATCCTGGCGCTGCAGCTCTCCAGGCTGACGGCGCTCGGCCGCGACGAAATCGCCGACGAACTCACCAAGATCGGCGTCGAGATCAGCGACTACCTGGACATCCTGTCGTCGCGCACGCGCATCCAGCAGATCGTCAAGGACGAGCTTGCCGCGGTGCGCGAGGAATTCGGCACGCCGCGCCGGACGGAACTGACCGACGGCGACTCCGACATGGAGGACGAAGACCTCATCCAGCGCGAGGACATGGTCGTCACCGTCACGCATCAGGGCTACATCAAGCGCGTGCCGCTGTCGCTGTATCGCGCCCAGGCGCGCGGCGGCAAGGGCCGCTCGGGCATGGCGACCAAGGACGAGGATTTCCTGACCCGGCTGTTCGTCGCCAACACGCACACGCCGATCCTGTTCTTCTCCTCGCGCGGCATCGTCTACAAGGAAAAGGTCTGGCGGCTGCCGATCGGCAGCCCGCAGTCGCGCGGAAAATTCCTGCGCAACATGCTGCCGCTGGAGGAGGGCGACCGCATCACGGCGATCCTGCCGCTGCCCGAGGAATCGGAGTGGGACCGGCTGGACGTTATGTTCGCCACCACGCGCGGCACCGTGCGCCGCAACAGGCTGTCGGATTTCGCGGACGTCCGGCGCAACGGCAAAATCGCCATGAAGTTCGAGGACGAGGGCGACGCCATCCTGGCCGTCGAGGTCTGCACCGAGAACGACGACGTGCTGATGACGGCCGATTCCGGCCTGTGCGTCCGGTTCCCGGTGACCGATGTGCGCGTGTTCCAGAGCCGCGGTTCGCAGGGCGTGCGCGGCATCAAGCTCGGCGACGATGCGCGGGCGATCTCGATGACGATCATCGAGCACGTCGAGGCCAGCCCGGCCGAGCGCGCGGCCTACCTGAAGCGGGCGACGGCCGAGCGGCGGGCGGCGTCCGCCGAGGCCGAGGGCGAAGAGGACATCGCGCTGACCAACGAGGAGGTCGGCGAGGAAACCGACCTGTCGGACGAGCGCTACGAGGAATTGCGGGCGCACGAGCAGTTCGTGCTCACCGTCACCGAGTTCGGCTACGGCAAGCGCTCTTCGTCCTACGATTTCCGGGTGATCGGCCGCGGCGGCAAGGGCATCCGCGCCACCGACGTCTCCAAGGTCGAGGAGATCGGGCCGCTGGTGGCGGCCTTCCCGGTCGGCGCCGAGGACCAGATCATGCTGGTGTCCGACGGCGGCCAGGTCATCCGGGTGCCGGTGGACGGCATCAGGATCGCCAGCCGCGCCACCAAGGGCGTGACCATCTTCAACACCGCCGAAGGCGAGAAGGTGGTTTCGGTCGAGCGCATCTCGGAGCCTGGCGGGGACGAAGCCGAAGGCAGCGAAGGGGCGCCCGAAGGCGAGACGCCGCAGGAAGGGACGGAAGGGGAAGCCTGACGCGGGCGCCGGCTCAACGCGAGCCGAAGCCGCGGATAAGGCTCTTCTTCTCCCTGAGGCGCAGGCGCTCGGTTTCGTCGTGCAGGGCAAAGGCCGTTGCGATCAGCATGGCAACGGTCATGGCGGCGGCAAGCATGTAGATCATCATGGCGACAACTCCTGCAAGACAACGCGTTCGGGTCGATTTGGTTTCCGCAGTCTGCGTCTGCATGTAGGCGGCGCGCCTTTAATCCGGGCTGAGCGGCCCGTTCATCGCCGGTTCATGTGGAATTGCCTTTGCCCCCGCGCATGGATAGAAGCACGCCAATGACCAGCCGCCATGCGATATACGCAGGGTCCTTCGATCCGCTGACCAACGGGCACCTCGACGTGCTCAAGGCCTCGCTTGCGGTGGCCGACACGATCTATGCGGCGATCGGCATCCACCCCGGCAAGCAGCCGCTGTTCTCGTTCGAGGAGCGGGTGGCGCTGATCGAGGCGGTGGCGGCGAAGGAACTGGGCAAGGATGCAAGGCGCATCAAGGTCGTCGCCTTCGAGGGACTGGTGATCGACGCGGCCCGGAAACTCGGCGCGCAGATCATGATCCGCGGGCTGCGCGACGGCACCGACCTCGACTACGAGATGCAGATGGCCGGCATGAACGAGACCATGGCGCCCGAACTGCAGACGGTGTTCCTGCCCGCCAGCCCCTCGGTCCGCACCATTACCGCCACACTCGTGCGCCAGATTGCGTCGATGGGCGGGGATATCCGCCCGTTCGTGCCGAAGGCGGTCGTCGCGCCGCTGAAGGCCAAGTTCAAATCCAGATAAGGTCCAGGAGAGAGTTTCATGCTGAAAAGGCTCGCTTCGGCGTGCGTGGTGGCCGCGACGTTGTTCGCAACGCAGTTCGCTTTCGCCGCCGATCCGGAGAACACGCTCGTCATCACGCTGAAGGACGGCGACGTGACCATCGCGCTCAGGCCCGACCTCGCGCCCAAGCATGTCGAGCAGATCAAGGCGCTGGCGCGCGAGGGCGCCTATGACAACGTCGCCTTCCACCGCGTCATCGACGGCTTCATGGCGCAGACCGGCGACGTGCAGTACGGCGACCTGAACGACGGCTACGACGCGAGCGCGGCCGGCATGGGCAGCTCCGACAAGCCGGACCTGCCGGCGGAATTCTCCAACGAGCCCTTCGTGCGCGGCACGATCGGCATGGCGCGCGCGCAGGATCCGAACTCGGCGAACTCGCAGTTCTTCATCTGCTTCGACGACGCCAGCTTCCTCAACGGCCAGTACACGGTCGTGGGCACCGTCGAAAAGGGCATGGAGCTCGTCGACAACATCAAGAAGGGCGACGCCGCCGACAACGGCTCGGTCAGCGATCCCGATCGCATGATCCGGGTGCGCGTCGCCGCCGACAACAACTGACCGTTTCACGAAAGGATTTTCAGATGGCCGAGATCAAGGATCGCGAGAACGCGCTGATCATGGAGACGACGAAGGGCAACGTCGTCATCGAACTGTTCCCCGACCTGGCCCCCGGCCACGTGGCCCGCATCAAGGAACTGGCCCGCGAGGGCGCCTATGATGGCGTGGTGTTCCACCGCGTCATCGAGGGCTTCATGGCGCAGACCGGCGACGTAAAGTTCGGCAAGTCGGGCGGCAAGGACTTCAACCCCGGCCGCGCCGGCATGGGCGGCTCCGACAAGCCGGACCTGAAGGCCGAGTTCTCCAACGCCAACCACGGCCGCGGAACCTGCTCGATGGCGCGCTCGCAGAACCCCAATTCGGCGAATTCGCAGTTCTTCATCTGCTTCGACGACGCCAGCTTCCTCAACCGCCAGTATTCTGTGTGGGGCCAGGTGATCGAAGGCATGGAGAACGTCGACAAGATCAAGCGCGGCGAGCCTGTCCAGGATCCGGACAAGATCGTTTCGCTGAAGGTCGCCGCCGACGTGGCGTAACCGGAACGGCCATGGCGGCACGGCGATGACAGGGGTCTTCTGGTCCGCGCTCGGCATCCTCGCCGGCGCCTTCATCGCCGTGCAGGCGCCGATCAACGCGCAACTGTCGCGCGGGCTCGGCCTGCCGATCGCCGCCGCGGCCTTTTCCTTCCTGTCGGGCGCGATCGTGCTCGGCGCCGTCGCGCTGGCGGTGACGCGCACGCAGGGCATATCGCTCGACTGGAAGGCGCCGGCGCCGTGGCTGTTCGTCGCCGGCGGCGTGCTTGGCGGCGCCTATGTGACGATCACGACGCTGCTCATCCCGCGCATCGGCGCGGCCGCGCTGATGGCCTTCCTGGTCGCCGGCCAGCTGATCGCCGGACTGATGCTCGACCGGCTGGGCTTTCTCGGCATGGCGGTTCGCGAGATCAGCATCGGGCGAGTGGCGGGAATAGTCCTCCTGATGGCCGGCGCGCTGCTCGTCCGGCTCACCTGACGCCGATGAAGGTCGACCTCTTCGATTTCGAGCTGCCGGAGGACCGCATCGCACTGCGCCCGGCCGAGCCGCGCGACGCGGCAAGGCTGCTGCTCGTCCAGCCGCAGGGCGGGTTCGAGGACAGGACCGTGCGCGACCTGCCGTCGCTGCTCGACCCCGGCGACGTGCTGGTCTTCAATGACACCAAGGTCATTCCGGCGCAGCTCTCCGGCATGCGGCGACGCGGCGACGCCGTTGCCCATGTCGACGCGACGCTGCACATGCGCGTCGCGCCGGACCGCTGGCTCGTCTTCGTACGCCCGGGCAAGCGGGTCGCGGCGGGCGACCGCATCCAGTTCGGCCATGACGGCGAAGCCTGCTTCCTCGGCCAGCTCGACGCCACCGTTATCGAGAAGCGCGAGGGCGGCGAGGTGCTGCTCGCCTTCGACCTCTCCGGCCCGTTCCTCGACGAAGCGCTGCACGCTGTCGGCCATATCCCGCTGCCGCCCTACATCGCCTCAAAACGCGCCGACGACGAGCGTGACCGCACCGACTACCAGACCATCTACGCACGCGACGAGGGCGCGGTGGCGGCCCCGACCGCGGGCCTGCATTTCACGCCCGACCTCTTCGCGGCGCTCGACGCGCGCGGCGTGGAACGGCGCTTCGTCACCCTGCATGTCGGCGCCGGCACCTTCCTGCCGGTCAAGGCCGACGATACGCAGGACCACAGGATGCATGCCGAGACCGGGCATGTCTCGCAGGCCGTCGCCGACGCGATCAACGCTGCCCGGGCGCGCGGAAACCGCGTCGTCTGCGTCGGCACCACATCGCTCAGGCTGCTCGAGAGCGCGGCCGGCGCCGACGGGCGGCTCGCGGCCTGGTCCGGCGCAACCGACATCTTCATCACGCCGGGCTACCGCTTCCGCGTCGCCGACGCGCTGATGACCAACTTCCACCTGCCGCGCTCAACGCTGTTCATGCTGGTATCGGCGTTTTGCGGGCTCGAGCGCATGCAGGCCGCCTATGCCCACGCCATCGCGACCGGCTACAGGTTCTATTCCTACGGGGATGGTAGCTTGCTTTTCAGGGCGGAGGCGTAGTGGCCAAGTCATGCTCGATATCGACGGGTTGCATTCATGACCGACTCCTTCACCTTCCGCCTTCTCGCCACCGACGGCAAGGCCAGGCGCGGCGTGGTGTCGATGCCGCGCGGGCAGGTGCGCACGCCGGCCTTCATGCCGGTCGGCACCGCGGGCACGGTCAAGGCGATGTATCTCGACCAGGTGCGCGACCTCGGCTCGGACATCATCCTCGGCAACACCTACCACCTGATGCTCAGGCCGGGCGCGGAGCGGGTGGCGCGGCTCGGCGGGCTGCATGAATTCGCACGCTGGCCCTATCCGATCCTGACGGACAGCGGGGGCTTCCAGGTGATGTCGCTGTCGCAACTGCGCAAGCTGACCGAAACGGGCGTGACCTTCCGCTCGCATATCGACGGCCAGCGCTTCGAGATGACGCCGGAGCGCTCGATCGAGATCCAGGGCCTGCTCGATTCCGACATCCAGATGCAGCTCGACGAATGCGTTGCGCTGCCGGCCAAGCCGAAGGAGATCGAGCGCGCGATGGAGCTGTCGCTGCGCTGGGCCGAACGCTGCAAGACGGCGTTCGGCGAGCAGCCGGGCAAGGCGATGTTCGGCATCGTGCAGGGCGGCGATGTTGCGGCGCTGCGCGTGCGTTCGGCGCAGGCGCTCAAGGCGATGGACCTGAAGGGCTATTCGATCGGCGGGCTGGCGGTCGGCGAGCCGCAGGCGGTGATGCTCGACATGCTCGACGCGACCTGTCCGGAACTGCCCGAGGAAAAGCCGCGCTACCTGATGGGCGTCGGCACGCCGGACGACATCCTGAAATCGGTGGCGCGCGGCGTCGACATGTTCGACTGCGTGATGCCGACCCGGGCCGGCCGGCATGGCCTTGCCTATACGCGGCGCGGCAAGATCAACCTGAAGAACGCCCGCCACGCCGACGACCCGAGGCCGCTCGACGAGGAAAGCGACTGCCCCGCCGCGCGCGACTATTCCCGGGCCTATCTCCACCATCTCGTGAAGTCGGGCGAGGCGCTGGGCGCAATGCTTCTGACGTGGAACAACCTGTCCTACTACCAGAAGCTGATGCACGACATCCGCGACGCCATCGAGGCGCGGGCGTTTGTCGAGCGGTCCGCCGAAATCAGCGAGGGGTGGGCGAGGGGCGATTTGCCCGCAGTCTGACGCAGCCGAATGGCAGGGATCGACCTGGGACGTTATGTGCGCTCACGTGCTGAGGGCGTTCGATGCCTTCAGGCTGACGCCGGTGATGCGCCAGACGCCGTCGGGCTGGCGTTCGAGCGTGTAGACCGCTTCGTAGTCGCGGCCGTCGGGGCCGGTGATCAGCACCTGCTGGACGATCGCGCCTGGTCCCATCTCCTGGACCTTTCCGAAGGCGAAGCGCGCCGGTTTGCGCACCGGCGCATAGCCGCGCTCGACCATGCCCATGAAGACGTCGACCGTCGGGAAGATGCGCTGGATGTTGGGCGCGGCGTAGGAATAGGCCCGCTCGGTGTCGTCGGCCTGGAAGGCGCGAAGCTGCGCCTCGATGCTGCCCTGGGCCGCCTGAACGTCGGCTTCGCCGGCAATGAGCGGAACCGGCAGGAGCAGCAGGGCCGTCACGATCAGTGCGCGCAAAGACATGCTCGTTCTCCCTCGACTGGCGGTGCGATCATGCCGCCCGACACACTACCATACGCTGAAATGCGGCTTCCGGTTTCGTGCACGCTCAGCGAATCCTTGCCGGACGGCACTCCTACCGGAGGCGGGCAAGGGCCAGTACCGGCGACCGACGCGCACCCGCTGCGGACGCGAAGTGCTTGCAGCTTGGGCAGAGGCTGATCGCGGCCCGCGATAGGCTGCCCGATGTTTTTGCAGTTTTCGCGAGTTGACCAAAGTCTAGGCCGATTTTGGCGATTGCACTTGCCTTTTGCCCCCCGGGCATCTTCAAATACGGCCATAGGGGAGTACGCGATTGGTTGCGTTCGACGAAATGCAGCCGGAGAAATCCGGGCTAAGGCAATCCTACGCGGCATATGACCGCTGGCTGAAGCAGCAGGACCCAGCCAGGCTGACAGAGAAGATGCGCGACGCCGAGCGCGTCTTTCGCAAGACCGGCATAACCTTCGCGGTCTATGGCGAAGAGGAGGCGGCGGAGCGGCTGATCCCCTTCGACATCGTGCCGCGCATCCTCTCGGGCTCTGAATGGCGACGGCTGACGCAGGGCATCGAGCAGCGCGTGCAGGCGCTGAACGCTTTCCTCGACGACATCTACCACCGCCAGGAAATTTTGCGCGCCGGGCGCATTCCCAAGCGGCTGATCGCCGCCAACGACGCCTTCCTGCCGGAGATGATCGGCATGCAGCCGCCGGCCGGCGTCTATACCCACATCATCGGCGTCGACATCGTGCGTACCGGCGAGGACGAGTTCTTCGTGCTGGAGGACAATGCGCGCACGCCTTCCGGCGTCTCCTACATGCTGGAGAACCGGGAGACGATGATGCAGCTCTTCCCGGAGCTGTTCCAGCGCGTCCGGGTGCGTCCCGTGGAAAACTACCCGCAACTGCTCCGCCAATCGCTGGCGAGGGTCGCGCCCGGCAACGTCAGCTCGACGCCGACCATCGCCGTTCTGACGCCCGGCAGCTACAACTCCGCCTATTTCGAGCACGCCTTCCTGGCCGACCAGATGGGCGTCGAACTGGTCGAGGGGCACGACCTGCGCGTCGTCGACGGCCATGTGGCGATGCGCACGACCGAAGGCTACAAGCAGATCGACGTGCTCTACCGGCGCGTCGACGACGCATTCCTCGACCCGCTGAGCTTCCGCCCGGATTCGGCGCTCGGCGTGCCGGGCATCATGGACGTCTACCGCGCCGGCAACATCACCATCGCCAATGCGCCCGGCACCGGCATCGCCGACGACAAGGCGATCTACTCCTACATGCCGGAGATCATCGAGTTCTACACCGGCCGCAAGGCGATCCTGGAGAACATCAGGACCTGGCGCTGTTCGGAGGCCGACAGCCTGAAATACGTGCAGGAGAACCTCGGCGACCTCGTGGTCAAGGAGGTGCACGGGTCCGGCGGCTACGGCATGCTGGTCGGGCCGACGGCCAGCAAGAAGGAGCGCGAGGCCTTCGCCAAGAAGCTGGCCGCCAATCCCGGCAACTACATCGCGCAGCCGACGCTGTCGCTGTCGACCTGCCCGATCCTCACCGACGCGGGACTGGCGCCGCGCCATGTCGACCTGCGCCCGTTCGTGCTGGTTTCGGATCGTATCCAGATCGTGCCCGGCGGCCTGACCCGCGTTGCCCTCAAGAAGGGTTCGCTGGTCGTCAACTCGTCCCAGGGCGGGGGGACGAAGGATACGTGGGTGCTGGATGACTAGGGAATAGGGAGTAGGGAATAGGGAATAGGGAATAGGGAATAGGGAATAGGGAGTAGGGAATAGGGAGTAGCGATGGAGAAAGATGAGCGGCCGATCACCATCGTTTCCTATCGCGATCTGCTGGTCTGGAAGGCCGCTTTGGAATTGGCCGTAAGTTGCTACGAATTGACCAAGGGGTTCCCGAATGCCGAGACCTACGGAATGACGTCTCAGATACGGCGAGCGTCTGCGTCGATCGCGGCAAACATTGCGGAAGGGCATGGGCGGGAGAACACGGGATCGTATGTTCAGTTTCTACGCGTTGCTCAGGGGTCTCTCAAGGAGCTGGAAACGCACGTCATCTTGTCGGGAAGGGTAGGCCTCATGCCGGAAATCGGAACGAACCAGCTGCTCGATCAAGCCGAAGAGGTGGGCAAGATGCTGCGGGCTCTGATCAGGCGTTTGCAGGCGAAATGATGGTCTTGCCCATGCCCTACCTCCTACTCCCTATTCCCTACTCCCTCCCTTCCGGAGCGGCTTGATGCTTCTCGGACGCGTCGCCAACGGCCTTTACTGGATGAACCGCTACATCGAGCGGGCGGAGAACATGGCCCGCCTTGTCGATGCCGGACTGCGCATGGCGCTGACCCGCACCCAGAGCGCCGAGGAGGAGTGGAAGTCGGTGGTGATGTCGGCCGGCGTCGAATTCGGCTTCGCGGCCAAGTACGGCGAGTATACGTCCGCGGCGGTTGCGGATTTCCTGATCCGCGACACCACCAACCCGTCGAGCGCGATGTCGTCGATGGAGACGGCGCGGTTCAACGCGCGCATGGTGCGTACGGCGCTGACGCGCGAGGTCTGGGAAGCGATCAACGAAGCCTGGATGGCGATGAAGCGCATGCTGGCTTCGCCGATCGACGAACGCGACCTGCCGGCGGTGCTCGACGAGATCAAGCGCGAGACGGCGCTGATCCGCGGCTGCTTCTACGGGACGATGCTGAGGAACGAGATCTTCGATTTCGCGCAGATCGGCACCTATGTCGAGCGCGCCGACAACACAGCCCGCATCCTCGACGTGAAATACTACGTCCTGCTGCCCTCGGTCTCGTGGGTGGGATCGACGCTCGACAACTACCAGTGGGAATCGATCCTGCGGTCGGTCTCGGCCCACCGCTCGTATCGCTGGGTCTACGACGCCGAGTACCGGCCGACGAACATCGCCGACTATCTGATCCTCAATGCCCGAATGCCACGATCGCTGGTCTTCTGCTACCGCTTCCTGGCCGAGCACCTGCATTTCCGCGAGCAGGACTACGGCCAGCGGCTGCCGTGCCACCAGCTTGTCGAAGACACGCTGGCCAAGCTGCGCGTGGGCTCGATCAAGCAGATCTTCGACGACGGCCTGCACGAGTTCCTGACCGACTTCATCTCCGACAACAACCGGCTGGGCGACGAGGTCGCCGCCAACTACCGGTTCCACTGACGGCGGCGCCATGCGACTGAAAATCTCGCACCGAACCGAATACCGATACGACGCGCCGCTCCAATATGCGCTGCAGCGGCTGCGGCTGTTCCCGCGCACCTGCAAGACGCAGACGGTGCACAGCTGGTCGCTGGCGGTCGAAGGCGCCGGCGAGGAAGTCCGCTACGTCGACCATTTCGACAACGACACGCGGCTGGTCAGCAACCAGGGCGAGTCGACGCTGATCGGCATCGACGCCTGGGGCGAGGTCGAGACCTTCGATACCGCAGGCGTGGTCGGCGAGAATCGCGGGTTCGCGCCGCTCTGGCTGTTCGAGCAGCAGACCCCGCTGACGGCGGCGGGGGGCGGCGTGCGCGAGCTTGCCGGATCGATCGGCGAGGGATCGGAACTCGACCGGCTGCACAAGCTGTCGGGCGCTGTCGGCGCCTGCGTGGCCTACACGGCGGGCGCGACGCATGCCGGCACGACCGCCGAGGAAGCGCTGAATCAGGGCTCGGGCGTCTGCCAGGACCATGCCCATGTCTTCGCGGCGGCGGCGCGCCTGATGGGATTCCCCGCCCGCTACGTCAGCGGCTACCTGATGATGGACGACGCGATCGAGCAGGCGGCGAGCCATGCCTGGGCGGAAGCCTATGTGAAGGGGCTGGGCTGGGTGGCGTTCGACGCGTCGAACGGCATATCGCCCGACGAGCGATACGTGCGCGTGGCGATCGGCCGGGACTACCGCGACGCCATGCCGGTCACCGGGATCAGGCACGGATGGGCCGAAGAACGACTTGCCGTCTCGGTCTCGGTGGAGCAGTAATCCCCTGTAGCCGGGGCCAGAAGCCGATTCCATGACGTATTGCGTTGGACTGACGATCGACCGGGGGCTCGTGTTCATGTCGGACACGCGCACCAACGCCGGCATCGATTCGATCTCGACCTTCCGCAAGATGCATGTGTGGGAGGAACCGGGCGAGCGCGTCATCGTGCTGATGTCGGCCGGCAACCTGGCGACCACGCAGTCCGTCGTCAGCATCCTCGACGAGCGCAACAAGGCGGTCAACGAACGCTCGCCATCGCTGTTCGAGATGCCGTCGATGTACCAGACCGCGCGGCTGGTCGGGAACGTGGTGAAGGAGGTTATCGCCAGCTCCGCGCCGGTCGGCCAGAGCGCGGATTCCTATTTCAATGCGTCGTTCATCCTGGGCGGTCAGATCCGCGGCACCGAACCGCGCCTGTTCATGATCTACCCGGAAGGCAACTTCATCGAGTCGAGCGAGGACACGCCGTTCTTCCAGGTCGGCGAGACGAAATACGGCAAGCCGATCATCGTGCGCTCCTATGACAAGGCGATGAGCTTCGCCGAATCCGTGAAGCTTCTGCTGGTCTCCTTCGACTCGACGCTGAAGTCCAACCTGTCGGTCGGCCTGCCGCTCGACCTGCTGTTCTACGAGAAGGACAGCTTCAAGGTAGGCTTTAGGAAAAGGATCGGGCAGGACGACGCCTATTACCGGACCGTCTCGGACGGCTGGTCGAACGCGCTGAAGCAGGCGCTGAAGGCGCTGCCCGACTTCCCCGAAAACTAGCTGCCGGGGGCGACGACCCCCCGATCAATCGTCGAGCCGACGGCCCCGGGAGGGATCATGGACACGGAAGAGTTTCAAATATGGTCGCGCCGGGCGGCCGACTGGGGCGTCGCCTACCGTGACACGCTGCGCGAGCGTCCGGTCCGCCCATCGACGCGGCCAGGCGAAATCGCCGCGCGCATCGCCTCCTCCGCGCCCGAGCAGGCGGAGCCGATGGAGACCATCTTCGCCGATTTCGAGCGCGACATCGTGCCGGGCATGACGCACTGGCAGCATCCGCGCTTCTTCGCCTATTTCCCGGCCAACGCCGCGCCGGTTTCGGTGGTGGCCGAATATCTGGTCAGCGCCATGGCCGCGCAGTGCATGCTCTGGCAGACGTCGCCCGCCGCGACCGAACTCGAGATCCGGGTGATCGACTGGCTGCGCCAGGCGCTGGGGCTGCCGGACGGCTTTTCCGGGGTCATCCAGGATTCGGCGTCGTCGGCGACGCTGTCGGCGGTGCTGGTCATGCGCGAGCGCGCGCTCGACTGGGCCGGCAACCGCGCCGGCCTGTCCGGCCAGCCGCGCCTGCGCATCTATTGCTCCGACCAGGTCCACACCTCGATCGACAGGGCGATCTGGGTGTCGGGGATCGGCGAGGAGAACCTGGTGCGCGTGCCGACGGGCGGGCGCTGGCGCTCGATGCAGCCGGCCGCTCTCGAGGCCGCGATCGAGGCCGACCGCGCCGCCGGCTTCCTGCCGGCGGGCATCATCGCCAGTGTCGGCGGCACCAGCGTCGGCGGCACCGACGACATCGCCGCGGTCGCCGCGATCGCGGGCAGGCACGACCTCTACCTGCATGTCGACGCAGCCTGGGCCGGCTCGGCGATGATCTGCCCGGAGTTCCGGCATTTCTGGGCGGGCGTGGAGGCGGCGGATTCGGTCGTCTTCAACCCGCACAAATGGCTGGGCGCGCAGTTCGACTGTTCGATCCATTTCGTGCGCGACCCCGAAAGCCTGGTGCGAACGCTTGCGATAAAGCCGGAATACCTGAAGACCCACGGCAAGGACGGCGTCGTCAATTTCTCCGAATGGACCGTGCCGCTCGGCCGCCGCTTCCGCGCGCTGAAACTGTGGTTCCTGCTGCGCGCGCACGGGCTCGAGGGCCTGCGCGCGATGATCCGCGACCATGTGCGCTGGAGCGAGAACCTCGCCGCCCGGCTGGCCGGGCAGCCGGGCATCGAGATCGTGACCGAACCGATGCTCTCGCTGTTCTCGTTCAGGCACCAGGCCGGCGACGAAACGCGCAACGACGAGCACAACCTCGCCCTTGTCTCGGCGATCAACGACGACGGCCGCATCTACCTGACGCAGACGCGCGTCGACGGGCGCGTTGCGATCCGCTTCCATGCGGGCCAGTTCGAGGCGACCGAGGCCGATGTCGACATGGCCTTCGACGTCATCACGGAGATCGCCGGCCGGATGACCGGGCAGGGCGGCCAGTGGAACTAACCAGCCGGGACGCTGTGCGGGCCGGCGGCCGTTGACATTCGGCGTCGTTTGCCATATCCCGCCGCCATCGCCGGGCCGAAAGGTCCGGCGGTGGCTTTTCGTGGTTCGCGAGACCGGACGGAAAACCGCAATACACTATTCCTGGTTTCGCGAAACTGACGTGTCCCGTGGGTTTTTCCGCAAAGCGTGCGTGGGAAACCCTGTCAGGTCTCGAAAACGGAGGCCAGAGGAGGGCGCGTTTCCTTCACCCGGAACGTGAGGTTTCGGGTGCATCGTTTTGAAAGGGAATGCGATGAGCAAGCGCGAATCCGCGAAATACAAGATCGACCGCCGTCTTGGCGAAAACATCTGGGGCCGCCCGAAGTCCCCGGTCAACAAGCGTGAGTACGGCCCGGGCCAGCACGGCCAGCGCCGCAAGGGCAAGCTTTCCGACTTCGGCCTGCAGCTGCGCGCCAAGCAGAAGCTGAAGGGCCACTACGGCGACGTTTCGGAGAAGCAGTTCCGCAAGGTCTACGAGGAGGCCAACCGCCGCAAGGGCGACACCTCCGAGAACCTGATCGGCCTCCTGGAGTCGCGCCTCGACGCGATCGTCTATCGCGCCAAGTTCGTGCCGACGATCTTCGCGGCCCGCCAGTTCGTGAACCACGGCCATGTCAACGTCAACGGCCGCCGCACGAACATCGGTTCGTACCGCTGCAAGCCGGGCGACGTCATCGAGGTGCGCGAGAAGTCGAAGCAGCTGGTGACGGTTCTCGAGGCCGTGCAGCTCGCCGAGCGCGACGTTCCCGACTACATCGAGGTCGACCACAACAAGATGGTCGCGACCTATGCGCGCGTCCCGGCCCTTGCCGACGTGCCGTTCGCCGTGCAGATGGAACCGAACCTGGTGGTCGAGTTCTACTCGCGCTGATCGCATTCGCTGCGCAGAAACGACGAGAAGCCGCCTCCGGGCGGCTTTTTCGTATGCGGAACGGGAGTTGGTGATGGACGGTCTACAGGCGCTGGTGGACGACATCCGCCGCGAGATCGCGACGCAGACCGAGCGCGGCCGGGTCGCCGACTACATCCCGCAGCTGGCGGCCGTGGATCCCGGCCATTTCGGCATCGCGATCACCACCGTCGACGGGCAGGAATACGTCGCCGGCGAGGCCGACACGGCCTTTTCCATCCAGAGCGTGTCGAAGGTGTTCACGCTGACGCTCGCCCTCGGCATGGTCGGCGACCGGCTGTGGAACCGCGTCGGGCGCGAGCCGTCGGGCACGCCGTTCAACTCGATCGTTCAGCTGGAGCGCGAGCAGGGCAAGCCGCGCAACCCGTTCATCAACGCCGGCGCCATCGCCGTGGCAGACGTGCTGCTGGCCGGGCATCAGCCGAAGGAGGCGATCGGCGAGATCGTGCAGTTCGTCCGCTTCCTGGCCGGCGACGATACGATCGTGATCGACGACAAGGTCGCCCACTCCGAGACCGAGACCGGCTTCCGCAACGTCGCGCTGGCGCAGTTCATGCGCTCCTTCGGCAAGCTCGACCATCCGGCCGAGCACGTGCTCGGCGTCTATTTCCACCACTGCGCGCTCGCCATGACCTGCCGGCAGCTGTCGCGGGCCGGACTGTTCCTGGCAGCCGGCGGCCGCAGCCCCGCGACCGGCGGCACGGTGGTTTCTCCGGGCAGGGCGCGGCGCATCAACGCGCTGATGCTGACCTGCGGCCATTATGACGGTTCCGGCGACTTCGCCTATCGCGTCGGGCTTCCGGGCAAGAGCGGCGTCGGCGGCGGCATCCTCGTCGTCGCGCCGGGCAAGGCGTCGATCACCGTGTGGTCGCCCGGCCTGAACGAGAACGGCAACTCGCTGCTCGGATCGCTTGCGCTGGAGATGCTGGCGCAGCGGACCGGCTGGTCGATCTTCGGCGCCTAGGCGCGGGTCGCCGGGGTCACTGAACCTTGAGGTTCTGGAGGCGGTTGCCGAGCTCGTCGAGCTGTATCTGGAAGCCCGGCGCTTCCTTCTGCACGCGCTCGATGGAATCGATGAGCCGGTCGACGGTGGCGGGATCGAGCGTCTTCTGCTCGATGGCCGTCTTGGTGTAGGCGGAAACGACCGCAGTGTAGAGGGATGGCGGCAGGTTCGTGCCGTCGATCGCCATCGTCACCGCGTAGTCGCCGAAGTTGCGGTCATACTGGCCGAGCGACTGCGCCGCGGCGATGCGCACCGCTTCCTTGGCTTCATTGTTCAGGAGGATTTCGTCGCGGATCTGCCCCTGATAGGCAGGCAACGCGCTGAGATAGGCGACGGCCGACTCCTGCGCCGCCCCTTCGCCCTGCTTCAGATAGGGCGAGATGTAGGACGAGCCGACCTCCGGCGTGGCGAGGGCGAAATAGTTGATGGCCTCGACATCCGAGACTTCGCCCTCCTTCGCCTTGCGGTCGAGGGCGTCGAGCGCGCGCCTGTCGCCGAGCGAGGCGAGCGTGCCGGCGGCGATCCGGCGCAACGTGTCGTCGGGGCGGTCGAGAAGCGTGAGGAGGGCGACCTTGGCGGCCTCGATGCGGGCCATGATCAGGTGGCCGATCTCGGGCATGGTGTCGTGGTCGACCTGGTGGTTGGTCATGACGACGGAATCGGCCAGCAACCGCGCTGCGGGAACGGCCATGTCGGGGTCGTTGATGAGATCGAGGGCAAGGCTGAGCGCGGCGTCGGGGAAGGCGGTCGCCAGTTCGTCGAACGCGGTCCTGCGCGACTCCGGGCTGCCCGATCGGACCTGCCCGGCCAGTTCGTCGATCCTGGCGGCGTTGTCGGCGTAGTAGGTTGCGCTGTCGGAGCCGGCAGGCGGGACGAACGGTTCGACAAACACCTGCGCCAGCGCGCTGCCGCCGAGCAGGAGCAGGATCGCGCCCGCCAGACCTGTCCTCACCAGACCTGTCCTTGTCATCGGTGTCCTCGCAATCCGGCGCCGTTCTGAAGCGCGGTTAGTGTGGATAGGCAAGGTCGTCATAACATGCGTCCAGGGCCGTGCCCGCTCCGAGCACGTCGAGATAGTCTACGGTACTTTTGGGCGACGGTGTGACGCCGTCGACGAGGGTGGCGGGGAACGGTTCCGGCAGCGACGGCCAGTCGTCGAGGCGGTCGGGCGTTCCCTGGTCGCCCTGCAGGCCGGACCAGGGCCACATCACGTCGTCGAGGTAGGAGCCCATGCGGAAGCGGCCGGGCTGGGCGGGGCCGGGATAGGCCCCCTGCGCGTGATAGGATTTCGGCAAGGTGGAGACGAAGCGGTCGGGGTTGGCGTGCTGCCACACCGCCCAGGCGCGGTCGGTGTTGGCGTGCAGCAGGAAGAACAGCGGGTCGGCCGGCGAATAGCCCTGGCCGAGCCAGCCGCCCACAGCGCCGTGCGCGCCGTTGTGGTAGCGCAGTTCGACGCGGCCGTTGAGCAGCTTGTAGGCGCCCTGGTCCGGCCCGGTCGTGTTCTCGACGAGGTCGAGGATCGTCTGCAGCCGGTTGGCCGGCATTGTCCCGCCGGTTGCATCGGCGGTGCGCACCAGCGCGCCGAGGCCGGGCACGTTCCAGCCGAACAGCGGGTTGGTGGGCGCGAACGTCACCCGGAACCCGCCTGCCTGCAGCGCGCCGCCCGAAATCGACCCCATGAAGTTGCGGTTGAAGATGCGCGGGGCGCCGCCGATGCCGCCGGGGTCGGGCTGGTCGAACCGCCAGTAGGGCAGGGCCACGCGCTTGTCGATCGCCTGCAATTCGCGCTCGAGGCTGAGCAGGAAGGCGCGGTGCCATGCCAGGAACAGCGGCCAGAAGCCCGGGTCCGTGGCGTGGTGGATGCCGATGTTGAACGCCTGGGCGTGGGCGCTGGCATATTTGACGAAGCGCGAGGCGACTGCGCCGCCGTCGACATCGTGCAGCGTGCGCAAGGCCGACAGGAAGGTGTCGATCTCGGGCTGCGTGAGCGTACGTGCGTCCTTGCGGACGCGCACCATCACCGGCAGGCTGGCCGGCGGCGCCGCGTTGGCCTCGTCGGTGACGACGATGGAGACGTCCTTGGCGCCGACCGACGCCGCCGACCCGGCGACCCAGAAGGGCACCCAGGAGGAGTCCTGCGGCAAGGTGAGCGACAGCGTCTGGACCGGCTGGAAGGTGGCGGCCGTCGGTCGGGTGGCCCCGAGCCCCTGGAACACCAGACCGCCGCCGCCGGCTTGCGCATCGGCGGCGATGGTGACCTGCATCGGTTGCATGCTGTTCAACGCCCGGACCCGTGCCTCGACCGGGGTCCAGCAGAAATAGTCGTCGTCGGCCGATGCGCTGTTGCGCACTTCGACCTCGATGGACTGGGCATTTGCAAGGACCGGCGTTAACAGGGTAGCAGCAACGGCCACCCGGGCGAGGACCCCCATTCCAACCTCCATATCGAGGACGAACCCTGGTATGAAATCGGAAAGTCCGGAACAGCATACACGCCGCAGGGGGATGGTTGCAATGGTCTGGCGAAAGGTCGTCACAGACGAAGTGTCGTGCTGGCCCCGAAGAAGAAAATATTGCCGAAGTATGTCAAAGAGTTGGTCAAGGTCATGAACGTCATTCCCGACCCGTCGACGATCGATGCCGAGAGCCCCGTCTTCGGCCTGTTCGAGCAGGCGCCGCAGTCGCTCGAGTTCAACAAGCTGCGCAAGCGCCTGGTGCGCAACGCGCGCGAGGCGATCGAACAGTTCGCCATGGCAAGACCCGGCGAGCGCTGGCTGGTGGCGCTGTCGGGCGGCAAGGATTCCTACGGGCTGCTGGCGGTCCTGCTCGACCTCAAGTGGCGCGGGCTGCTGCCGGTCGACCTGCTCGCCTGCAATCTCGACCAGGGACAGCCGAACTTTCCGAAGCACATCCTGCCCGAGTTCCTTGAGCGGCATGGCATCGAGCATCGCATCGAATACCGCGACACCTATTCCGTGGTGACCGACAAGGTCGCCGAGGGCAACACCTACTGCTCGCTCTGCTCGCGGCTGAGGCGCGGGCATCTCTACCGCATCGCGCGCGAGGAGGGGTGCTCGTCGCTGGTGCTCGGCCATCACCGCGAGGACGTGCTCGAGACCTTCTTCATGAACCTGTTCCATGGCGGCCGGCTGGCGGCGATGCCGGCCAAGCTGCTGAACGACGAAGGCGACATCTACGTGCTGCGCCCGCTGGTATTTTCGGCGGAGGCCGACCTCGCGCGCTTTGCCGAGGCGATGCGCTTCCCGATCATTCCCTGCGACCTCTGCGGCAGCCAGGACGGCCTGCAGCGCAACATGATGAAGGCGATGCTGGCGGACATCGAGGCGAAGATGCCGGGCCGCAAGGACACGATGATCCGCGCGCTGACGAATGTGCGGCCGTCGCACCTGCTCGACCGCAGCCTCTTCGATTTCGCCGGGCTGGATGCCCGGAAGGGCTAGCTCGTCGGCTGGCTGTGCGGCTGGAAGAGCTTGCCGCGCTCGGCGATCAGCACGAAGGTCAGCGCCACCAGCGACACCGCGCAGAAGCCGGCGGCAAGCGGCATCGTCGTGCCGTCGAACAGCTGTCCGATGGTCGCCCCGATGACGCCGCCGCCGACGGTCTGCGTGAAGCCCTGGACGGACGAGGCGGTGCCGGCCAGATGGCCGAGCGGCTCCATGGCGATCGAGTTGAAGTTGGAGCCGATCCAGCCGAACTGCAGCATGGCGGCGGCGAACAGCGCCACGAAGACGTAGAGCGGAAGCTGGCCGAACAGCGAAAGCACGAACCAGGTGCTGGTCACCGCGATGAAGCCGATCAGCGCGCCGTGCGACAGCACGCGCATGCCGAACCGGCCGACCAGGCGCGAGTTGACGAAGGAGGAGACCGCCATCATGCCGGCGACGGCGGCGAAGATGACGGGGAACCAGACGCCGAGGCCGTAGATGCCGACATAGACCTGCTGGGCCGAGTTGATGAAGCCGAACAGCGCGCCGAACATCGACGTCGTCGCCAGCATGTAGCAGAGCGCGACACGGTTGGTGAGGACGATCCGGAAGCCGTTGGCGATGGTGCGCAGGTTGAAGGCGCGGCGGTACTCGGGATGCAGCGTCTCCGGCAGGCGCGTGCCCGCCCAGACGGTGAAGACGAGCGCGATGACGGCCATGACCACGAAGATCATGTGCCACTCCGAAAACAGCATGATGACCTGGCCCATGCCCGGCGCGACCACCGGGATCACCATGAACACCATGAACACCAACGACATCACCTCGGCCATGGCCCGGCCACCGAACACGTCGCGCACGATCGACACGGTGATGACGCGCGTGCCCGCCGCGCCGAGGCCCTGCACGAACCGCAGGAGCAGCAGCGTCTCGAAGCTCGGCGCGAACGCCGCCCCGAGCGCGGCGGCGATGTAGACGGCAAGCCCGAGCAGCAGCGGCAGGCGGCGGCCGAAGCGGTCGGAGAGCGGCCCGAAGAACAGCTGGGCGATGCCGAAGCCCGCGACATAGGCAGTGATGACGTATTGCCGGTGGTTTTCGTTGTCGATGCCGAGGCTGGCGCCTATCTGCTGCAGGCCGGGCAGCATGATGTCGATGGCGAGCGCGTTGAGCGCCATCAGCGCCGCGGCGAGCGCGATGAACTCCCAGCGCGGAATGCGCAGCCCCTGGCCGCGGACGGGCTGGGCGGAAGCCTGTTGATCCATGTCGCAATCCCGGATGAAAAGGAAATGCGCCGGAGACCGGCGCATCCAGCAGATCAGCCGCCGCCCTGCCGGCGGCGAATAGCGCGGCGGGAGGTCAGGCGGCCTTGACGGCCACGCCCTTCTCGTCGAGCAGGGCCTGCAGTTCGCCGGCCTGGAACATCTCGCGGATGATGTCGCATCCGCCGACGAACTCGCCCTTCACGTAGAGCTGCGGAATCGTCGGCCAGTTCGAGTATTCCTTGATGCCCTGGCGAAGCTCGTCGGAAGTCAGGACGTTCACGCCCTTGTAGTCGACGCCGACATAGTCGAGAATCTGCACGACCTGGCCCGAGAAGCCGCACTGCGGGAAGCCCGGCGTGCCCTTCATGAACAGCACCACGTCGTTGCCCTTGACCTCGCTGTCGATGTAATCGTTGATTCCGCTCATTGCTTGTCCTTTCACGCCCGTGGGAGACAGGCTCGAAACATTCACAATCAAATAACCCCACTGGCCACCCGAAACAAGACGCGAACCGGGGAGAAGGCCGGCGGGTCGCAAGAAGGCAGGCGGATGGGTGGGGCGGAAACGGACCGGATTGCTGCGACCGACGACAACGGCATGGGCGCTTGCCCTGGTCGGGCTGGGGCTGGCGGCCGCGCTTTCGGCCTGGTGGTGGACGCGGCCCGTGCCTGCTCCTCCTCCTGAAGCGGCCGACGGCCTGCCGGAACCCTGCCGGGACGTCAATTTCGAGGCGGTCCCCTACATCGTCTGCGATCTCGATCTCGACGCCTACGACCTCGTGGTCCGGCGGACGGACGCCGCCGGCAAGGCCTACGGGGACCCGGCGGCGCTGGCCAGGGCCGAACCGTTCGCGCTGGCCACCAATGCCGGCATGTACCACCAGGACCTGACGCCGGTCGGCCTTTACGTCGAAGACGGGCTGGAGCGATTCCCGCTCAACCTCGGCGACGCCCCCGGCAACTTCTTCATGAAGCCGAACGGCGTCTTCTATGTCGACGATGCCGGCAAGGCGGGCGTCATGGAAGCATCCAGGTTTGCACGGTCGGGAATCCGACCGCGGCTTGCGACGCAGTCCGGGCCGATGCTTGTGATCGACGGCGACCTGCATCCGCGATTCGAGGAAAACGGCGCGTCGCGCTACGTCAGGAACGGCATCGGCGCCGATGGAGAGCGGCGGGCGGTGCTGGCGGTCTCGCGCCAGCCGGTGAGCCTCGGCAGCTTCGCGCGGCTGTTTCGCGACGCGCTCGGCGTCAAGAACGCGCTGTTCTTCGACGGCGCGATATCGGCCCTGCATGACGGCCGCAAATATCTGGTCGGCGGCGGCTTCCCGGCCGGACCGATGCTCGCGGTCAAGAAAAAGGCGGGCGGGTAGCCGCTCAGGTGGCGCTGCGCTTCGCTCGCGAGCGAGAACGCACGGTTTTGCGGCGGCTGGTCTGGCGTCTGGCGGGCTTCGCCTGGCGTTTCGTCCGCCGTCGCCGCTCAGCCGCCGTGAGCTTGGCGGTTCGCCTGCGCCGCTTGGCACGCTTGCTCGCCTTGGCCTTGCGCAGCATGTCCTCGAGGACGTCCTGCACCACGCCCCTGACGAAATCGCCGATGCCGGACATCGTGATCAGTCGGGCGCGCTGGTCTGCAGGGCCAGCGCGTGCAGCACGCCGCCCATGTTGCCCTTCAGCGCGTCGTAGACCATCTGGTGCTGCTGCACCCGGGTCTTGCCCTTGAAGCTGGCGGCCACGACTTCGGCCGCATAATGGTCGCCGTCGCCGGCGAGGTCGCGGATCGTCACCGTCGCGTCGGGGATGCCTTCCTTGATCAGCCGTTCGATCTCGTGAGCATCCATCGCCATCAAGCAGTCTCCGCAGCCTTGCCGTCCATGAAGCGCGGGAACCACGATTCGTGAGCGGCCTTCAGTTCGGAAACCGGTATCGCACGGGCCATGCCGAGTTTCAATTCCGCGCCGCCGGTGGTCCCGATGATCGGCGCTGCGAAGCCGTGGGAGAGCGCTTCCTCCACGATGTCGCGCAGCAGTTCCTTGTCGGCGGACGGCACGGTGACAAGATAGCGCGCCTGGTCCTCGCCGAACCAGACCGGTATCGGGTCGGTCGGGTAGGGCAGGGAAACGGTCGCGCCGATGCCCGAGGCCATCGCCATTTCGGCGAGCGCGACGGAGAGCCCGCCGTCGGAGACGTCGTGGACCGCGGTCGCGGCGCCCTGACGGATCAGCGCACGGACGAAGTCGCCGACGAGCTTTTCCCGGGCGAGATCGACCGGCGGCGGCGGCCCGTCGGTGCGGCCGTGAATGTCGCGCATGTAGATCGACTGGGCGAGATGCGCGCCCCAGGAGGGCGGCGCGCCGACCAGGAGGATGGCGTCGCCCTCGGCCGCGAAGGCGGCGCGCGCCATCCGCGACCAGTCGGGGATGAGCCCGACGCCGCCGATGGTCGGCGTCGGCAGGATGCCTTGCCCGTTGGTCTCGTTGTAGAGGGAGACGTTGCCGGAGACGATCGGGAAGTTGAGCTCGCGGCAGGCCTCGCCGATGCCCTTGATGGCCATCACCAGCTGACCCATGATTTCGGGGCGTTCGGGATTGCCGAAGTTGAGATTGTCGGTCGCGGCGAGCGGATCGGCACCGGTGGCGGTCAGGTTGCGCCAACATTCGGCGACCGCCTGCTTGCCGCCCTCGAAAGGATCTGCCTCGCAGTAGCGCGGCGTGACGTCGGACGAGAAGGCGAGCGCCTTGGCGGGGTGGCCATCGACGCGCACGACGCCGGCGTCGCCGCCGGGCAGCTGGAGCGAATTGCCCTGGATCAGCGTGTCGTACTGTTCCCACACCCAGCGGCGGCTGGAGAGGTCGGGCCCGCCCAGCATCTTCAGAAGCGCGTCGGCGACGTCGGCCTGCGGAATGTCGTCTTCCGCGAGCGGCGCCGGCTTCTTCGGCTCGGTCCAGGGGCGATCGTATTCCGGCGCCTTGTCGCCGAGATCCTTGATCGGCAGGTTCGCCGCCTCGGCGCCCCCGTGCAGGACGCGGAAGCGAAGGTCGTCGGTGGTGTGGCCGACGATGGCGAAGTCGAGGTCCCACTTGCGGAAGATCGCCTCGGCTTCCTTCTCCTTTTCGGGCCGCAGCACCATGAGCATGCGCTCCTGGCTCTCCGACAGCATCATTTCGTAAGCGCTCATGCGCTCTTCGCGCACCGGCACCTTGTCGAGGTCGAGCTCGATGCCGAGATTGCCCTTGGCGCCCATCTCGACGGCCGAGCAGGTGAGGCCGGCGGCGCCCATGTCCTGGATGGCGATGACTGCGCCGGACGCCATCAGTTCGAGGCAGGCTTCGAGCAGGCACTTTTCGGTGAAGGGATCGCCGACCTGGACCGTCGGGCGCTTCTCGTCGATCTTGTCGTCAAACTCGGCCGAGGCCATGGTCGCGCCGCCGACGCCGTCGCGTCCGGTCTTGGCGCCGAGATAGACGACCGGCAGGCCGACGCCCTTGGCCTCGGACAGGAAGATCGCGTCGGTGCGGGCGATACCCGCGGCGAAGGCGTTGACGAGGATGTTGCCGTTGTAGCGCGCGTCGAAATTGACCTCGCCGCCGACCGTCGGCACGCCGAACGAGTTTCCGTAGCCGCCGACGCCGGAGACGACGCCCGCCACGAGGTGCCGGGTCTTGGGATGGTCGGGCGCGCCGAAGCGCAGCGCGTTCATGGCCGCCACAGGCCGCGCGCCCATGGTGAAGACGTCGCGCAGGATGCCGCCGACGCCGGTCGCCGCGCCCTGGTAAGGCTCGATGTAGGAGGGGTGGTTGTGGCTCTCCATCTTGAAGACGACGCAGTCGCCGTCGCCGATGTCGACCACGCCGGCGTTCTCGCCCGGTCCCTGGATGACGACCTCGCCCCTGGTCGGCAGGGTGCGCAGCCACTTCTTCGACGACTTGTAGGAGCAGTGCTCGTTCCACATGGCCGAGAAGATGCCGAGCTCGGTGAAGCTCGGCTCGCGTCCGATGAGATCGAGGATGCGCTGGTATTCGTCCGGCTTCAGCCCGTGCGCCTTGATGAGGTCGGGCGTGATGGCGATGGTCGTCTGAGCAGTCATCGGTGCTTTCGGCTCCGGGTCGGGGAGGGCGCTAGGGCTTCCTTATCCCAAGCACGCGCCGGGTCATACCGCACTGCGAAGAAAAATGCAGCTTCCCCGAGTGGGCAATCTACAGCCTAGCCGTAGTTGTCGTACCCCGAATTCGGACTGTCGATCAGGCGGCGGACGGTGGCAAGCCCGCCCCTCAGGTCCTCGCGCCGCGCGAGCGCGGAAAAGCCGAGCCGGAACCGGTGGTAGATCTGCTCGGTGCGGCCGGGCTTGAACTCGTCCTCGTCGTCGATCAGCACGCCCTCGCTGGCGGCGACATTCTTGAACGTGCCCGAAAGCCAGGGGTCCGGCAGCTTGATCCAGGCGAAGGGCGCGCGCTTGTGGGACGACATGTCGAGGCCGGCAAAAGCCTCCCGAACGATCGCCTCGCGCGCCTCGATCTCGTCGCGCGCCGCCTGCCGGATCGCGTCGGCCTGCCCCGAAAGCACCAGCCTTGCGCCGAGCTCTGCGAGCAGGAAGGACATGCCGCCGGTCACCATCTTGTGCGCTACCTGGACGCGCGCCGCCAGGTTGGCCGGACAGGCGACCCAGCCGCCGCGAACGCCTGCAGACACGGTCTTTGCAAGGCCGCCGACATAGAAGGTCCGCTCTGGCAGGAAGGTGGCAATCGGCGTCGGCTGCTCGTCGAGCATGGCCGCGTAGATCGCATCCTCGATCAGCCAGACATTGTGGCGGCGGGCGATCTCGGCGATGTCGCGCCTGCGGTCGACCGGGGTGATGGTCAGCGTCGGGTTGTGCAGCGAAGGAATGAGGAAGGCGAGCTTCGGGTGCTGCTGCGCGCAAAGCCGCTCGAAATCCTCCGGCACCGGCCCGAAATCGTCGGTGCGGATGACGATGCTGCGGCGGCCGATGAGATTGGCGCTTCTTGAAATCGACGAATAGGTCAGTTGCTCGAAGGCGATCTTGTCGCCGGGCGACGTGACCGCCGCGATGACCGCCATCGCCGACGCGTGCACGCCAAGCGTCGGCACGACGGTGCCGGGGTCCGGCGCCCATTGGTCGGCCGCCAGCCAGCGCGCGCCCGCCTCGCGCCAGTCGGCGGGCATGGAGCGCGTGTAGTCGACGATCTTGTCGGGGTGCTCCCTGGCGATATCGGCGAGCAACGTGCCGATCACCTCGCCCTGGCCGAGGTCGGGGGCCGACGTGCTGTCCATCACCAGCTGGCCGCGCCTGGCGCTTTCATCGCTGCGCGCGCGGGTGCCGCCGAAGGGAATGGGGGCCGGGTGGGGCGCGTGGTCGCCAGCCGCGTCATGGCCGAGCACGAACGTGCCCCTGCCCACTTCGCCGCTGACCAGCCCGCGCTCGCGCACGAGCGCATAGGCCCGACCGATTGTGCCGATTGTCACTCCGATGTCGAAGGCCAGGTCGCGTTGTGGCGGCAGCTTCGTGCCGGGAGGCAGGACACCTTGCGCGATGTCGCTCTCGATGCGGTCGGCGAGGCGCTGGTAAATGGGGCCGGATCCGTCGGACAGACTTGGAAGCCAATTTGTCATGGTGACAAGTTCTTATATTGCTTTGACAATGGAGTCAATTCATTGAGCGAGGGCAAATCAATTGGAGCAAATGGACACGGAAGGAGAGGACAATGCGTACATTAACTGCATCCCGCACCGGCATACCGGCGCATACGCGGGCAAGACAGGCATCCTGGCTGCTGCGCGTGGTGTCGATGATCGAGGGCGCGCTGCAGCGCCGCCGCAGCCGGCTCGACCTGATGGAACTCTCGGACGCGCAGCTCAAGGACATCGGTGTTTCGAGGTCGGAAGCGTTCCGCGAAGCCAACCGCCCGTTCTGGGACTGACCCCGGCATGAAAAGTCCAGGCAAACGACGACGGGTATCGTCAAATGACGCTTGATGGCCGCCTCGAAAGGGCGGCCATTTTGCTTTCGGGGCTGCTCGTTCCTGAAAGGCGCGGACTGGTTGGCGCGCGCTCAGGCGGCCGCCGCGCAACTGCCGTCGCCGGATTTCCAGCGCGTGATGTCGGCGCTGATGCGGGACGCCGCGGGGCCCTCCATCATCGGGCCGAACGCCTCGACCGCGCTCGACTGCCCCTGCGCCTGGACGACGAGCAGCGGCTTGCCGCCGTAATTGTTCTTGGGAACGACGAGGAAACGGGGGGTGCCGCCGAAATTGTTGAGCTCGTTGGCCATTGAATAGGTGCGGAAGGCCGGATCCTTGCCGGCGAACCAGCACTTGTGGGCGGCGATGGCCACCTGCTCCATGACGCGCAAAGACGCGCTCTTGCCGGACCCGCCGGGATTGGCCGGCCCGCTCGACTGGCAGGACGCCAGGAGCAGCATGGAAGCCGCGAGGCCGGCAAGCGTCAGGATGTTGGTCGTCATGCAGGCCCCGAATCGCGCGTTCAGCCGCCCATCGTGGACGAGCGCGCGGCAAATGAAAATGTCAGGCGGCCTTCAGGGGTTCCATGCCGAGCGCACTTTCGAAAAGGCCGCGGCCGTCGGTTCCGCCATGCGCCGCCTCGATGAGGTTTTCGGGGTGAGGCATGAGGCCGAGCACGTTGCCGGCGCCGTTGATGATCCCCGCGATGTCGTTGATCGAGCCGTTCGGGTTGGTGCCCTCGGCATAGCGGAACACCACCTGTCCTTCGCCCTCGATGCGCGCCAGCGTCGCGGCGTCGGCGAAGTAGTTGCCGTCGTGGTGGGCGACCGGCGCGCGGATGATCTGGCCCGGAGCATAGTTGCGCGTGAAAGCGGTGTTGGCGTTGGCAACCTCGAGCTTCACCTCGCGGCAGACGAACTTCAGCGAGCTGTTGCGCATCAGCGCGCCCGGCAGCAGGCCCGCCTCGACCAGGATCTGGAAGCCGTTGCAGACGCCGATAACCTGGACGCCGCGCGCCGCCTTGTCGGCGACCGCGCGCAGCACCGGCATGCGCGCGGCGATGGCGCCGCAGCGCAGGTAGTCGCCGAACGAGAAGCCGCCGGGAATGGCGATCAGGTCGACATCGGGGATTTCGGTGTCGGTCTGCCAGACCGTGACAGGGGGCTTGCCGGAAATCTTGGTGAGCGCCGCGATCATGTCGCGGTCGCGGTTGAGGCCGGGGAGGAGGACGACGGCGGTTTTCATTGCGGGTCGTAAGGCCTTTGCGGTTCGGCGAGTTCGCGCAGTTCCAGGCGGCGCTCTATGCGGTCGAGGCGTTCGTCATGGCGGGCAAGGATGCCGTAGATGTTGTGGATGTCGGTCTGGATACCGACCATGTGCCCACGGATTACATTGATTTCGCGCTTGACCTCGGAAACGTCCTGCCGAAGTTCCGAAATGTCGCTGTGCACCCGCTTGAGCAGTTCGTACATCAGTTCGCTGGAAACGTCCGGCACGGCGCAACTCCGTTGCAACCTCAGGTTAGCGCCACACTATAATTCTCGATCACGGTATTCGCCAGCAACTTGTCGCACATCGCCTTCAGGGCCGCTTCGGCCTTGGCCTGATCGGTTTCCTGCAACTCCACGTCGAAGACCTTGCCCTGGCGGACCGAGCCGACGCCGCCGAATCCCAGGCCGGCGAGGGCATGCTCGATGGCCTTGCCCTGCGGGTCGAGGACGCCGTTCTTGAGGGTGACGGTGACGCGGGCCTTGATCACGCTGCGAATGCTCCAGTTGGTTCCGAAATGTCAGTGCGGCTTGCCGCGACGGCCGTCGCCCGTCGAGACCAGGACCGGGCCCGTCGGGCGCGGCGGCTCGTTCTCGTTCATGATGCCGAGTCGGCGCGCCACTTCCTGGTAGGCCTCGACCAGCCCGCCCATGTCGCGGCGGAAGCGGTCCTTGTCGAGCTTGTCCTGGGTGGCGACGTCCCACAGACGGCAGCTGTCGGGCGAAATCTCGTCGGCGACGACGATGCGCATCATGTCGCCCTCGTAGAGGCGGCCGCACTCCATCTTGAAGTCGACGAGCTGGATGCCGACGCCGAGGAAGAGGCCGGAGAGGAAGTCGTTGACGCGGATGGCGAGCGCCATGATGTCGTCGATTTCCTGCGGGCTCGCCCAGCCGAAGGCGGTGATGTGCTCTTCCGACACCATCGGGTCGTCGAGCGCGTCGGCCTTGTAGTAGAATTCGATGATCGAGCGCGGCAGCACGGTGCCTTCCTCGATGCCGAGGCGCTTGGCGAGCGACCCGGCCGCCACGTTGCGCACGACGACCTCGAGCGGAATTATCTCAACTTCCTTGATGAGTTGCTCGCGCATGTTCAGCCGACGGATGAAGTGCGTCGGGATGCCCATGCGGTTCAGGTGGTTGAAGATGTGCTCGGAGATGCGGTTGTTGAGCACGCCCTTGCCGTCGACGATCTCGTGCTTCTTCTTGTTGAACGCCGTCGCGTCGTCCTTGAAGAACTGCACCAGCGTTCCCGGTTCAGGGCCTTCATAGAGGATCTTGGCCTTGCCTTCATAAATGCGGCGGCGGTTTTTCATAGGATTTCCTGAGATTTTTCGGGTCGGCGGCATTCGACCGATCGGCCCGGATGACATAAGGCGCCGAACCCACGGTTCAATGCCGGTCTATCCGAATTGCACTGCTTGCTCAATGCGCAAAGCGGCCGATCAACCGGTTTCCGCTGCGAAATACCGCAGCGCAGCATGGCGTGCGCGTATTGACCCGGGCGTAGGCTTTTGGTTTGTGCAGACAATCACCATGTGTGGTCGAAGCGACCGCCACCACCCGGAGGATTTTGATGAGCGATTTTTCAGACCGCGAGCAGGGATTCGAGCGCAAGTTCGCGCACGACGAAGAGCTGCGGTTCAAGGCCACCGCCCGGCGCAACAAGCTGCTCGGCCTGTGGGCCGCGGAGAAGCTTGGCAAGACCGGCGAGGACGCCGAGGCCTACGCCAAGGAAGTGGTCGCCGCCGATTTCCAGGAGGCGGGTGACGACGACGTGCTGCGCAAGGTCAAGGGCGACCTGGACGCGGCCGGCGTTGCGCAGTCGGAGCATCAGGTCCGGCGCACCATGGACGAATTGATGGCGGCCGCCATCGAGCAGGTGAAGAGCTGATCTCGAATCGGCGCCGATCCTGAAAAACCGCCCACTTCGGGCGGTTTTTCTTTGCGTTTCGCGCGCGTCTCGTCCGACATAGGGACCTTGAGGAGGTAACGGCATGTCTCTGGAAGCACGGTTGGCCGCGGGCGACACGATCTGCACGGCATGGTCCTGCGTGCCCGACGCGCTGACGGTCGAAATCCTGTCGGCGCAGGGGTTCGATGCGGTGACGCTCGACATGCAGCATGGCGGGCACAACGAGGACAGCGTGCTGCGCAGCATCCTGCCCGTGATGCGCAGCGGCAAGCCGGCCCTGGTGCGCATCCCCGTCGGGCGCTTCGACATGGCCAGCCGGGCGCTCGATTTCGGCGCCGAGGCCGTGATCGCGCCGATGGTGAACTCGGTCGACGCGGCGAGGCTGTTCGCCGCATCGACGAAATATCCGCCGGTCGGCGAGCGGTCGTGGGGGCCGACCTACGGCTTCCCGCGGCACGGCAAGGGCGATTTCGCCGAATGGCTCGGCGAGAGCAACCGGCGCACGGTCTCGTTTGCGATGATCGAGACGCGCGCCGCGGTCGACGTGCTGGACGGCATCCTCGACACGCCCGGCATCGACGCCATCTTCCTCGGCCCCTCCGACTTCTCGATCGCGTGGACCGACGGCGCGCGCGTCAACGCGACGCTCGAGGACATGATGCAGGCGATCGAGCAGATCGCCGCGCGGGCGCGCAAGGCCGGCAAATATGCCGGCATCTACGTCATCGACCCGGCCTATGCGGGCCGGTTCGTCTCGATGGGCTACCAGCTGCTGGCGATGGGGTCGGAGCAGACGGTCATCAAGCTCGGCGCCGAAACGCTGCTCGGCTCGGTCCGCGAGTCGCTGGGCAAGGCCGGCGCCTAGCCGGCCTCAGAGCCGCGTCAGAAACTTCGCGAAGGTCAACGAGCCCTCGGGCCACGGCCCGTGGCCCGACTCGGCGTTGATGTGACCGATCGGTCCGGCGTCGATGAACAGCGACCCCCAGGCCCCCGCAATGTCCTCGGCTGCCTCGAACGATCCGTAGGGATCGTTGCGGCTGGCGATGACGATCGAGGGAAACGGCAGCGGGTCGCGCGGATAGGGCCCGAAGGTCATCAGATGCTTGGGCCGGATGGCTGGATTGGCGACTTCCGGGGGCGCGACGAAGAATGCGCCGGCGACCGGGCGGCGCAACTGCGCCATCGCCTGGACGCAGGTCGGCACGCCGAGCGAATGGGCGACCAGGACGACCGGGCGCTCCGCCTCGTTGACGGCTTCCGCGAGCCGCGCCGTCCAGTCCTCGCGAACCGGCTTCGACCATTCCGCCTGCTCGACACGCCGCGCGGTCGAAAGTTTCGACTGCCATCGCGTCTGCCAGTGGTCCGGCCCCGAGTTGGTGTAGCCCGGCACGATCAGGATATCAGCGTCTTTGACCTTCATGCAGCGGATGTAGCGGCAGCGCTTCGGCAGTGCAACAATCGATCGTCAACACTTGATGAACATCATGTTCGAATTTTTGCGGATTGTATGAACGATAGAGGTGGCCGATGTAAGCAGCGCCGGCCGGCAGCGAGATGTTGCGCGGACCGGCGTCAACACGGAATGATGCGGCGATGCCTGCGCATTCCGGCCCGCAGGCGCGTTACCGACGCAGAGGAGAGACAATGAGCGAGCTTCCATTCGCGGCGACCACGCCGATCAGCGTCGGACGTGTTGGACTGAGGGCGCGTGACGCGAAGGCGCTCGCCGATTTCTACAGCGCGGTCGTCGGGCTCGAGCAAATGGAGGCGGACGGCGAGACGATCACGCTCGGCGCGAAGGGCAGGCCGCTGCTGGTGATCGAAGGCGACAAGGCGGCCAAGCCGGACGACCCGCGCAGCGCGGGTCTCTTCCACACGGCCTTCCTGCTGCCGTCGCGCGCCGACCTCGGCCGCTGGATCGATTTTGCCGCTGAGCGGCAGATCCCCGTCACCGGTGCGTCGGACCACCTGGTCAGCGAAGCGCTCTACCTGAACGATCCTGAAGGCAACGGCATCGAGATCTATGCGGACCGCCCGAAGTCGCAGTGGCAATGGGACGGCAACTCGGTCGCCATGGCCACCCAGCGCATGGACGTCGCGGGCGTGCGCGGTGCGGTCCCTGCAGGCGACGCCGGCTGGCGGGGGGCGCCCGACAACACCATCGTCGGGCATGTGCATCTCAGGGTCGGCGACCCCCGAGCTGCCGAGGCCTGGTGGCAGACGACGCTCGGCTTCGACACGGTGGCGAAGTACGGCGCACAGGCGGTTTTCCTGTCGACCGGCGGCTACCACCACCACATCGGCGCAAACAGCTGGCAGAGCGCCGGCGCCGGCAAGCGCGACGACGGCCGCACCGGTTTGGCCTGGGTGGAACTGCAGTCGTCGTCCGGTCAGGCCGGGCGCTACGAGGATCCCTGGGGAACCGTCATCAGCATGGCGCCGAAACAGCCTGGCTGAAGCGGTGACGCCAGCCGGGGCTAATGCCCCAGCATGCGTTCCATCGCGTAGGGCTGGTCGTGGACGGCAAGCTTGTCCATGATCGTCGCGCTCGCCTCGTTGAGGCCCGCGACCTCGACCTCGACGCCTTCGCGCCTGAACTTGAGCACCGCCCGGTCGACCGCGCCGACGCCGGTAAGGTCCCAGATATGCGCTTCGCCGAGATCGATGCGGACGCGCTCGAGCGGTTCGCGGAAGTCGAACGAATCGAGGAAGTCGTCGGACGAGGCGAAGAACAGCTGGCCTTCGATCCGGTAGGTGCGCTCGCGCCCGTCCGGCGACAGGAAGGAGGTCACGCGGAAGATCTGCGAGACCTTCCAGGCGAAGAATATCCCCGACAGCAGCACGCCGACACCGACGCCGAGCGCCAGGTTGTGAGTGCCGACGACCACGATCACGGTCGCGAGCATGACGATGCTGGAGCGGCGCGGGTGCTTCCTGAGGTCGTTCAGGGATGACCAGCTGAAGGTTCCGATCGACACCATGATCATGACCGCGACGAGCGCCGGCATCGGAATGATGCGTACGAAGTCGTCCAGCACCAGGATCAGGAACAGCAGCATCGACCCGGCGACGAAGCAGGACAGGCGGCCGCGCCCGCCCGACTTCACGTTGATGACCGACTGGCCGATCATCGCGCAGCCCGCCATGCCGCCGAAGAACCCGGTGACGAAATTGGCGAGCCCCTGTCCGACGGCCTCCCGGTTCTTGTCGCTGCGCGTATCGGTCATCTGGTCGACAATCGACGCGGTGAGCAGGCTTTCAAGCAGCCCGACGGCCGCGACGCTGACCGAGTAGGGGAAGATGATCCAGAAGGTTTCGAGCGTGAAGGGAACGTCCGGCACCAGGAATTGCGGCAGGCTGTCCGGCAGTTCGCCGAGGTCGCCGACGGTCCTGACGTCGATGTCGAGCGCCACAGCCACTGCGGTCAGGACGACGATGCAGACGAGCGGCGATGGGATCGCCCTGGTCAGGCGGGGGAAGAGGTAGATGATGGCGAGCCCGCCCGCGATCATCGCATAGGTCTGCCACGGCATGCCGAGCAGTTCGGGCAGTTGCGCCATGAAGATCAGGATCGCCAGCGCGTTGACGAAGCCGGTCATGACGGAGCGCGAAACGAAGCGCATCACGTAGCCGAGCCGGGCAAAGCCAGCGAGCACCTGGATGACGCCGGCGAGGATGGTCGCCGCCAGCAGGTATTGCAGGCCGTGGTCGCGGACCAGCGTGACCATCAGGACGGCCGTCGCGGCGGTGGCGGCCGAGATCATGCCGGGACGCCCGCCGGTCATCGAGATGATGACGGCGATGGAGAAGGAGGCGTAGAGGCCGATCTTGGGGTCGACGCCGGCGATGATCGAAAAGCCGATCGCTTCGGGAATGAGCGCCAGGGCGACGACGAGGCCGGCCAGGATGTCGCCGCGGATGTTGGAGAGCCAGTCGCGTCGGAAGGTGTCGAAATAGGTCATTGTATTCCAGGGGACATGGCCTTGGCGGCCGCGCCCGACAGGTCAGCAATCAGATTGCATTCACTGGATTGTCCGGCGGATTGGCGGCCGGAAGAGCCACCCGGAGTTGCACCGGGTCCGATGACTGCGCGCCTTGTGCACAGTTCCGCCCCGAAAATCAACGCCCGGTCGCGGGGATATAGCTTCGGTCGAACCTGCCTGCGATCGCATCGATTTTAAAGAAATGCCAGAAAAACGTTGTGCAGAAAAATTTATTCGTCTTTTTTGCGCAGTAGTTGGATGCAACCTGCCGCTGCTCGTGGAATTTTCCAATTGCGATATTCTGGATATACGGCTGCTGTTTTGAGACAGGCGTTCAAACTTGAGTAGGAGATGTTAGCGGCTTCGGCAATAGGTTCCATTACCTCGGCGCGAACGAACATGCTAAGTTCATTATACTCAGCAGCGGTCAACTCTGCAATTGCGGGGGGAAGTTCGAACGCTCTTGTCGGGCCGGCGGCCAGCAGTACAATTCCTAAAGCCAGAAGTGGACTTGCGATCACAGTGCTCTCTCCTCCCACGCTCCGAGCCATTAACTACACGTCTACTATAAATCGCTGATCGGGAGTAGTTCCAAAAATCACACTATCTGCCGGTTGTTAGGCTTCGCCGAATACCCGCCTGAAGATCGTGTCGACATGCTTGGTGTGGTAGCCGAGATCGAACTTTTCGCGGATCTCGGCTTCGGGGAGGGCTGCCGTCACTTCCTTGTCGGCGAGCAATTCCTCAAGGAAATCCTTGCCTTCCTCCCAGACCTTCATGGCGTTTCGCTGGACCAGCCGGTAGGCGTCCTCGCGCGACACGCCGGCCTGGGTCAACGCCAGAAGCACGCGCTGCGAATGCACCAGGCCGCGGAACTTGTTCATGTTCTTCAGCATGTTGTCGGGATAGACGAGCAGCTTGTCGACGACGCCGGTGAGGCGGGCCAGCGCGAAGTCCAGCGTGACGGTGGCGTCCGGGCCGATCATGCGTTCGACCGAGGAGTGCGAGATGTCGCGCTCGTGCCAGAGCGCCACGTTCTCCATCGCCGGCGCGGCGTAGGAGCGGACCATGCGGGCGAGGCCGGTGAGGTTCTCGGTGAGGACGGGGTTGCGCTTGTGCGGCATCGCCGACGAGCCTTTCTGGCCCGGCGAGAAATACTCCTCCGCCTCCAGCACCTCGGTGCGCTGGAGGTGGCGGATTTCGGTCGCCAGGCGCTCGATGGACGAGGCGATGACGCCAAGCGTGGCGAAGTACATGGCGTGGCGGTCGCGCGGGATGACCTGTGTCGACACCGGCTCGGGTTTCAGGCCGAGCTTGGCGGCGACATGTTCCTCGACGCGCGGGTCGATGTTGGCGAAGGTGCCGACGGCGCCGGAGATCGCGCAGGTTGCGATGTCCTCGCGGGCGTGCACGAGGCGTTCGCGGCAGCGCGTGAACTCGGCGAAGGCGAGCGCCAGCTTGACGCCGAAGGTGGTCGGCTCGGCATGGATGCCGTGGCTGCGGCCGATGGTGACGGTGTCCTTGTGCTCGAAGGCGCGGCGCTTGAGCGCTGCCAGGAGCGCGTCGAGATCGGCGAGCAGGATGTCGGTGGCGCGCACAAGCTGCACCGAGAGGCAGGTGTCGAGCACGTCGGACGAGGTCATGCCCTGGTGGATGAAGCGCGAATCCGGCCCGACGAACTCTGCGAGGTGGGTCAGGAAGGCGATGACGTCATGCTTGGTGACGCGCTCGATCTCGTCGATGCGCTCGACGTCGAATGTCGCGGCGCCGCCCTTTTCCCAGATGGTCCTGGCCGCTTCCTTCGGGATGACGCCGATCTCGGCGAGCGCGTCGCAGGCGTGCGCCTCGATCTCGAACCAGATGCGAAAGCGGGTCTCGGGAGACCAGATGGCCACCATTTCCGGGCGCGAGTAGCGTGGGATCATGTCTGAGCGGTTCCTGTCCGTCTTTGCCGCCGCTCCCTAACAGAGGTGGCCCGAATGCTCAACGCGCCCGGCGCATGAACCAGAAGGATGCGACCAGAAGCGCCACGAATCCGAACGGGAAGTAGAGCCTGAGCCCAAGCACGGCGAACTGGTAGGCCGCGACCGCCCCGGTGTGCACGAACTGCAGGATCCAGGTGCGGGTCAGCGTGTCGGCATGCCATTCGGCGTAGTAGGCGCGGTAGTCGAGCGCATAGATGGCGGCGGTGGCGCAGGCGGTGGCGAGGCCGAGCGAGAGGAAGGCGGCGGCAAAGGCGGCCTCGGGCGACCGCCGGAAGGAGAGGAAGCGCGCCAGCGCGATCGCGAACGGAAACGCCACGAAGCCGCCCGCGGCGAAGAATGCCGCGACGATCCGGATGTTGTCGGGGTTTTCCCAGTTCTCGAGGACGAGCGCGAAGATTGCGCCGGCACCCATGGCGACGCCCCACAGGAGCGCGCCGGCAAGGGTCGGCAGCAGCGGCGGCAGCATGGCGGCGAGCGCGCCGGCCAGCCACGACGATGGCCGAGCGACGGAGCCGGCGGTCATCGCGGCTCGTTCCCGGTTGCGCAGCGTGGCCGCAGGGGGCGTGGCATTGCTTGTCCTTCGACGATTGCGGGTTGCGGCCCCCGCCGCACCCCGGTGGGCGGGTTTGCGGTCAGGCCGGTCTGGACGACCACGCGGGAAACAGGTCGCCGGCGGCGGGCGTCGCGGCATGGACGCCGCGCGCGATGGCGCGGGCCATGGTGGCGCCGGCCGCCGCGTAGAGATCGATCGCGGCGTCGTCGGCCACGGTCTTGCTGCTGGTTCCGGTGGCCAGCGCGAAGACGAGGTCGCCGTCGGCCGGCGTGTGCGCCGGCCAGATGGCGCGCGCAAACCCGTCATGCGCGGCGATCGCCAGGCGCTTGGCGGCGGCCGGCGTCATCACCGCATCGGTCGCGACCACGGCGATGGTGGTGTTGGCCGCCTTGTCGCGGAACTTGAGCCTGACCTCCTGCGCGTCGGCCGGAATGGGCGAGGGGTAGCCCTGGCCACCGAACTCGGCGTCGATCTCGAAGGGGGCAGCCCAGAAATGCCGGCTCCTGCCGAGCGTGACCGAACCGACCGCGTTGACGACCGCGAGCGCGCCGACATGGATGCCGCCGGGGAGCGCGGTCGAGGCGGAGCCGACGCCGCCCTTGAGGCCGGCCGTGAGCGCGCCGGTTCCGGCGCCGGCGCTGCCGAGCGCGAAGTCCCGCGCGGCGGCCCGCGCCGCGGCATAGCCGAGCTCCCGGTAGGGCGGGTAGCGGCCCCAGTCCTTGTCGCCGCCATTGGCGAGGTCGAAGATGATCGCCGCCGGCACCACCGGCACGGTGTGGCCGCGGACCTGGAAGCCGACGCCGTCCTCGCGCAGCGCGGCCTGGACGCCGGAGGCGGCGTCGAGCCCGAACGCCGACCCGCCGGCCAGCACGACTGCATTCACGGTCTCGACCGTGTTGTGCGGCTCCAGAAGGTCGGTTTCGCGGGTGCCAGGCGCGCCGCCCAGCACCTGGACGCCGGCGACGGCCGGGATATCGCAGAGGATGGCGGTGACGCCCGACTTCAGGCGGTCGTCTGAAGCCTGCCCGACGCGGAGCCCGGCGACATCGGTGATCAGGTTGCGCGGCCCCGGCCTGAACATCAGGGCACGCCGACTTCCGTGAACGCCTCGCCGTCGTAGCGGAACAGGCGATAGGGGTTGTCGGAGAGGTCGCCCTTCCGGTCGAAGCGGACGGGGCCGATCGCCGTCGCGAACTCGCGGCCTGCGAGGTCTCCGGCGGGCGCTCCGGGGCCGGCCGCCTGCGCGGACAGGATCTGGTGCGCCACCTCGACCGCCGCATAGGTCGGCAGGACGTAGCCCTTGTCGAGGAGCCGCTTTTCGGCAAAGGCCGCCGTCACCGCCGGCTGCGCGATGTCGGACCAGTCCGGCAGGCCGACCATCAGGGTGCCTGGGGCAAGCGCGATCTCGCCGGGAAAGCGCAGCGTCTCGCCGGCCGCGGCGACCAGCCCTGTCTGCAATTCTTCGGCGCTGCGGCCGATGACGGCGACATCGTCGCGGTCGCCGCCGACGAAGACATGCGTCGCACCGGCGCGCTGCAGCCGCCCGACCAGCGCCACCTGGTTGTCGAGCTGGGGGCGGAACGTGTCGACGAAGACCGGCGAGAGGCCTGCCTGCCTGGTCGCCTCGCGGACGCTCTCGGCGAGTTCGCGGCCGTAGATCGTGCCGTCGTCGACGATGGCGAACAGTTCGCGCTGCCAGAGCCGCGACAGCAGCCGGCCGGCGGCCTGCCGCTCGCCGTCGGCGCGCGGGCCGAGGCGGTAGACGAGCCAGCCGGTGCGATCGCGGCGGTCGGTGAGGCTGTCGGTGCGCACGCCCGGCGTGATCGTCGCGATGCCGGCTTCCTTGAGGATCGGCAGGGCCGCGTCGATGGCCTCGCCGCAAACGAAGCCGACGACCACCTGGACGCGCGCGGCGACCAGCTCGCGCGCGGCCCTGGCGCCGCCGGCGGCAGTGCAGCCGTCGTCGGCGACCGTGAGGGAAAGCGAGGGGCTGCCAAGCCGTTCGACGGCGACGGTGGCGCCCGTGCGCATCTGCTCGCCGAGCACCGCCGAGGGGCCAGACAGCGGCGCGGCCAGCCCGATCGAAGCCTGTGCCGCCGCTTCGCCGGCAAGCGCCAGCGCAGCCAGGGCGCAAAAGGATCGGACGGGCAGTCGCATCGGGTCTTGCTGATTCTCCACCTGGGCGCAGCATGGGACGCGCCGCCAATGAACGGCAAGACGTAAAGGCTGGTCTGGACGAGCGCAACATTCGAATTGGGCGCTTGCTTGTGGGGCATGCTTTCCGGCCATATATAGCGGATGCCGGAAATCGAGCGGGACATTGCGCGTGCTGAAGAAGAATGATGTGGGGCCGCAGACCTATCGCGACGCGATGGCGCGGTTTGCCGGGGCGGTCCATGTCGTGACGACGGACGGGCCCGCGGGCAAGCGCGGCGCGACCGTCATCGCCGCCTGTTCGGTGTCCGACACGCCGCCGACCGTGCTCGTCTGCCTCAACCGCGAAAACGAGAAGAACGACGCCTTTGTGCGCAACGGAAACTTCGCGCTTAACACGCTTGCCGCCGACCAGCAGGCAATTGCCGCGGCGTTTTCGGGCCAGACCGGCCTTTCCGAAGCGGAGCGCTTCAAGCTCGCCGAGTGGGACCGGATCGAGAGCGGCGCGCCGACGCTTGCCGGGGCGCTTGCCGTGTTCGACTGCGAGATCATCGACACCAAGGACCACGCCACCCACCGCATCCTGTTCGGCAAGGTGGCGGGCATCCGCATCGGCGACGCGCTGCATCCGCTGATGTACTTCAACCGCAGCTACCGCAACCTGTGAGCCGCCGGACCGCGACCATGACAGACATCGAGCCGCGTCCGACGCCGCAGTCCATCGACGAGACGCTGAACCTGCTGACCGGCGCCGACTATGTGGCGGACCGCGCGCTGGCGACGGTGCTGTTCCTCAGCCTGCGCATGAACCGGCCGCTTTTCCTCGAAGGCGAGGCCGGCGTCGGCAAGACCGAGATCGCCAAGGTGCTGGCGAGCGCGCTCGGGCGCAGGCTGATCCGCCTGCAATGCTACGAGGGGCTCGACGTCTCCTCGGCCGTCTACGAATGGAACTATGCGGCGCAGATGATCGAGATCCGCATGGAGGAAGCGGCCGGCAAGGTCGACCGCAAGGACATGGAGAAGAACGTCTTCTCCGAAAAGTACCTGATCCGCCGGCCGGTTCTCGATGCGCTGAGCGGCAAGGCGGGCGCGGCTCCCGTATTCCTGATCGACGAACTCGACCGCACGGACGAGGCGTTCGAGGCCTTCCTGCTCGAGATACTCTCCGACTTCCAGGTGACGGTGCCCGAACTCGGCACGATCAAGGCCGAGGAGCCGCCGATCGTCATCATCACGACCAACCGCACGCGCGAAATCCACGACGCGCTCAAGCGCCGCTGCCTCTACCACTGGGTCGACTATCCGGACGCCGCGCGCGAGCTGGAGATCGTGCGCCGCAAGGTTCCGCAGGCGAACGAGCGGCTGTCGGCGGAAGTGGTGTCGTTCATCCAGAAGCTCCGGCAGCTCGACCTCTTCAAGGCGCCGGGCGTCGCCGAGACGATCGACTGGGCCGGCGCGCTGACCGAACTCGACAAGGTCGCGCTCGACCCGGAGACGGTGTCGGACACGATCGGCGTGCTCCTGAAGTACCAGGACGACATCGCGCGGATCGAACAGGGCGAAGGCAGGCGCATCCTCAAGGAGGTCAAGGCCGAGCTTTCCGCCGCCGCGGAGTGAGGCCGGTGGCGACGACCTCCAAGGCCGATCCCGGCGGTCGCCTGGCCGACAACATCGTCTATTTCGCGCGCACGCTGCGCAAGGCCGGCATGCGGGTCGGGCCTGCCTCGGTCAAGGACGCGATCGAGGCCGTGCTGGTGGCCGGCATAGGTTCGCGCGACGACTTCTACTGGACGCTGCACGCCGTGCTGGTGACGCGCCACGAGGATCACGCGACCTTCGACGAGGCGTTCCGGCTGTTCTGGCGGTCGCGCGAGCTGATCGAGAAGATGCTGGCGATGTTCTCGCCGGTCGCCATCGACAACCGCGAGAAGCAGAAGCCGCGCCCGGCGGAGGGCCGCGTGGCCGACGCGATGTTCGAGGGGCACGCCAAGCAGCAGCCGGAGCGCGACGAGCCTGAGATCGAGATCGACGCCCGGCTGACGGTGTCGGGAAACGAATTGCTGCGCGGCAAGGACTTCGCCCAGATGACCGTGGCCGAACTCGCCGAGGCGAAGCGCGCCATCGCGGAACTGCGCCTGCCGTTCGACATGGTGCGCACGCGGCGCTTCCGGCCTGATCCTTCGGGCAGGCGCATCGACCCGCGCGCGATGATGCGGCTGGCCTCGCGCACCGGTGGGCAATTGATCCTGCCGCGCTTCCGCTCGCCGCGCGAAGTCCATCCGCCGCTGGTGATCCTGGCGGACATTTCGGGTTCGATGAGCCAATACACGAGGATCTTCCTGCATTTCCTGCATGCCCTGACCGAGAAGCGGCGGCGCGTGCATGCCTTCGTTTTCGGCACTCGCCTGACCAACCTGACCCGCCAGATGCGCCATCGCGACCCCGACGACGCGCTGGCCGAGTCGGCGTCGGCGGTCAGGGACTGGTCGGGCGGCACGCGCATCGGCGACACGCTCGGCGAGTTCAACCGCCTGTGGTCCAGGCGCGTGCTGGGGCAGGGGGCTATCGTGCTGCTCATCACCGACGGGCTCGAACGGGACGATCCGTCGGGCCTCGCCAGCGAGATGGAGCGCCTGCACAAATCCTGCCGCCGCCTGATCTGGCTCAACCCGCTCTTGCGTTTCGACGGCTTCGAGGCGCGGGCGCGCGGGGTCAGGGCGATGCTGCCGCATGTCGACGAGTTCCGGCAGGTGCACAACCTGAATGCGCTCGCCGATCTCTGCGCTTCGCTGGCCGGAGCGGCGCCACGCGCGGCTGACCCGCGGCTGTGGCTCGACCGCGAGGCAGCCTAGCGGGATCGCGAAAAAGTGCAGACGTCGGCAGGCGCTTCGGGCCTATGTTCGTCAAGGAGGAAGACACAGTGGAAAACGCAGCCCATCTCGACGAAGCCCGCGATCCGCTGATCATCGCGGAGCGCTGGAAGGACGAGGGACGCGACGTCGCGATCGCCACCGTGGTGGCGACCTGGGGCTCGGCCCCGCGGCCGGTCGGCAGCCATCTCGTGATCGACGCGGACGGCAATTTCCACGGCTCGGTGTCCGGCGGATGCGTCGAAGGCGCGGTCGTCACCGAGGCGATCGATGTGATCGGCACGGGCGCGCCGAAGATGCTGGAATTCGGCGTTGCCGACGAAACCGCATGGCGGGTCGGCCTTTCCTGCGGCGGCAGCATCAAGGTTCTTGTCGAGAGGCTCGGCTGACATCATGGACATTTCCGCCCTCAAGGTACTCAACGAGGAACGCCGCCGTCGCCGCGCGGCCGTGCTGCTGACAGATCTCGACGACGGCGGCGTGCGCGTCGTGAAGGAAGGCGATGCCGTTTCGGGCGATCTCGGCGCGGCGCTCGCCAAGGCGTTCCGCACCGGCAATTCCGGATCGGTGGAGGCGGACGGCAAGCGGCTTTTCCTCAACGCCTACCTGCCGCAGCCCCGGCTGGTGGTGATCGGCGCGGTGCATATCAGCCAGGCGCTGGCGCCGATGGCCCGCATCGCGGGCTATCCGATCGAGATCATCGATCCGCGCACCGCGTTTGCCAGCGCCGACCGCTTTCCCGACGTCGACCTCTTTCCGGAGTGGCCGGAACCTGTGCTGGCGCAGCGCCCGCTCGACGCCTACTGCGCGGTCGCCGCCGTCACCCATGATCCGAAGATCGATGATTTCGCCCTGAAGGCGGCGCTCGACGCCGGCTGCTTCTACGTCGGCGCGCTCGGCAGCCGGAAGACGCACGCCAAGCGCGTCGAGCGGCTTCTCGCTATGGGCTGCAAGCCCGAAGACATCGACCGCATCGCCGCGCCGATCGGGCTCGACATCGGCGCGGCGAGTCCCGCCGAAATCGCCGTGGCCGTGCTGGCCCAGGTCGTGCGCGCCTTCCGCTCGCGCGGCATGACCGGCGAGCGCCAGCAGAAAGGCGAGGCGGCATGAAATTCGGGCCGCTGCCGGTTCGCGATGCTGCCGGCGCCGTGCTTGCCCACGCGCTCGCGGCGGGTGACCGGCGCTTTCGCAAGGCGCATCGCCTGACCGATGCGGATGTCGATTTCCTCGCGGCCAACGGGGTGCGCGACGTCGTCGTCGCCAAGCTGTCTCCCGACGATCTCGACGAGGACGCAGCCGCGACCAGGATCGCCGGGGCCATGCAGTTCACCGGCATCGAGACGAAGGCGGCGACAACCGGGCGCGTCAACCTGCATGCCGCTTCGGCGGGCGTATTCACCGTCGACAAGGTGCTTGTGGACCGGCTCAACGCAATCGATCCGGCGATCACACTGGCGACGGTCGCGGCCTACCGGACCGTCGAGAAGGGCGACATGGTCGCAACGGTGAAGATCATCCCCTTCGCCGTCGACCGTGCGCTGGTCGAGCGGGCAAAGGGGCTGCTTGCGGCTTCAGAGGTGTTTGCCGTGCATGCCTTCCGTCCAAGGACAGTCGGGTTGATCCAGACCGTGCTTCCGCTCGTCAAGGAGAGCGTCCTTGCCAAAACCGCCCGCATTACCGAGGCGCGCCTGTCGCACACGCACGGCACGATCGGAGAGGAAGTGCGCACCGCGCACGAGACCGAGCCGGTTGCCGCGGCCATCGAAAGGCTGAGCGCTGCAAACGACATGGTGATCGTGTTCGGGGCCTCGGCGCTCTGCGATTTCGACGACGTCATCCCGGCGGCCATCAGGAAGGCCGGCGGCGAGGTGCTCAGGGCGGGCATGCCGGTCGACCCGGGCAACCTCTTGGTGATCGGCCGCATCGCGGGGAAGCCGGTGATCGGCGCGCCGGGCTGTGCGCGCAGCCCGAAGGAGAACGGGTTCGACTGGGTGCTCGACAGGCTGATGGCCGGGCTCGACGTGACCGACGCCGACATCGCCGGCATGGGCGTCGGCGGCCTGCTGATGGAAATCCAGACGCGGCCGCAGCCGCGCGAGACCGCCAGGCGCTTCGAAGCGGCGGGCGTCGAGGCGATCGTGCTGGCGGCCGGGCGCTCCAGCCGCATGGGCGGTCCCAACAAGCTGATGGCGCATTTTGCCGGCGAGCCGCTGATCCGACGGACGGTCGAGCGCGCCTTGGAAGCGGCAGTGGCGAGGACCGTCGTCGTCACCGGCCACCAGGCCGCGCGCATTCGCGACGCCCTTGAAGGCGTCGATGCCGTGATTGTCCACAATCCGGACTACGCCTCCGGCCTTGCCGGCTCGCTCAGGACGGGGATCGCAGCGGTATCGGAGGAGGCCGCGGGCGCGCTGATCCTGCTCGGCGACATGCCGGCGGTTTCGTCCGCCGACCTCGACCGGCTGGTCGCGGCGTTCGCCGATGCGGGCGGCCGCGCCACCGTGCGCGCGACGCATGGCGGCAAGCGCGGCAATCCCGTCATCCTGCCGCGCGCGCTGTTCAGCGAGGTGGCGCGCCTGGAGGGCGACACCGGCGCGCGCCACCTCGTCGAGAGCGGCCTGACGCCGGTGGTGGACGTCGAGATCGGCGCTGGCGCGGCGATCGACGTCGATACGCCCGAGGCGCTTGAAAGCGCCGGCGGCGTGCTGCAGGACTGACCGATGCGGATACCGGCATTTCTGATCCCCGCTTTGCTGTTGCTTGTCTCGGTCGCCGCCGAGGCGCACGCCCAGGCGCTGAAGCCGTTCAAGGACGAGCTTTTCGCCTATCCCGGCATCCTCTCATCGGAGGCCGGCGGGAACTATCTCGTCGTCGACTACAACGAGGCGCGCGATATCGACCGGCGCGACCAGGTGCCGGAACGGCGGGCCCGAAGCGTCTACGTCTCGACCTCGGTCCGCAGGGCGCAGAAGGACCTGTCGCTGAACACCGACGCCGGCAAGATCCGGCATTTTGCCGTCGGCAGGACGGAAGGCGCGCGGATGATCACCGTCTACCTGCACGGGCAGGGCGGCAGCCGCAAGCAGGGCGTCGACGACTTCACCTTCGGCGGCAACTTCAACCGCATCAAGAACCTGATGGCCGCCAACGGGGGGCTCTACCTGTCGCCCGACTTTTCCGACTTCGGCGACAAGGGCGCGGCCGAGGTGGCGGCGCTCATTTCCTATTACGCGGGGCGCTCGCCGGGCGCGAAGGTCTTCGTCGCGTGCGGCTCGATGGGCGGCATGCTGTGCTGGCGGCTCGCCTCCGACCGCTCTCTCGCCGGCCAGTTGTCGGGACTGCTGCTGCTCGGGTCGCTCTGGGACGAGGGGTTTCTGGGAAGTGCTGCGTTCAAGGGCAGGGTGCCGGTGTTCTTCGGCCAGGGCAGTCGCGACACGGTGTTTCCGGTCGAGAAGCAGGAGGCGTTCTACCGGGCGATCCTGGCGCGCGCGCCAGGCTACCCCGCCCGCTTCGTGCGCTTCGAGACGGGAACGCATGGCACGCCGATCCGCATGACGGACTGGCGCGACACGCTCAACTGGATGCTCGCCGCCCGGCCATGACCGCGCTATGGCGCGGTGTGGAAGTCGAGCACCGGTTCGGGGTTGATCTCGCCGTCATAGGACGCGTCGACATCGTAGCGGACAAGCGTGAACCTGCCGTTCCGGAAGATCCAGGTGCCTGAATCCGAGGCGTCGCCGACGCCGCGCCATTTGTTGGCCGACGTGATCGTCTGCGTGGCTTCGTCGTAGAACGAGTTCACCAGCGTGGCTTCCGTCGTGTAGCCGATGATCCCGATGCTATCGACTGCGCCCTCGACATTGTCGTCCACGTAGCGGATGTCGAGTTCCGGCACGGCGAAGCTGACCTCGCGAAGGCCGTCCGTCTCGTCGTACTGATAGTAGACGTGGTTCTCGTTGTATGCGCCGGCCCCGCAGTAGAAGCGGAAGAGCCGTGCCTCGCGCTCGGGTTCCTCGTCCGCGTCGGTGCTGTAGCGGAAGGGGATCGTGTACTGGTCTTCGCCAGGGCCCGAGCCATCGGGTCCGGGTTCGCAATCGGCGTGCAGGTCGAGGAACATCGTCCTGGCCTCTTCCAGCACCGCGTCCGCCTCGTCGGGCGGCGGGGCGTCCGGGCAGCTTTCGGGCAGCGCCTCATCGAAGGCGAGGTCGGACGGGCTCAACGATCCTTTCTCTATATGCATCGGCCGGAACGGCGGTTCCTGCACCGACGGATTGACCAGGCGCACGACGTAGCAGCCGGCAAAGACCTTCTCGCTGCCATCGGTCTGGGCAGCGAGGATGGCGACCGGAAGGTGGTAGAACGTGCTGCCGGCCGCGCCTTCGGATGCGACGGCGCCGGTGTAGACCTCGACGCCTGCGGTGTCAGCGTAGCCGGCGGCGAACGCGTCGGGGTCCGCTGCCGGCTTCTCGTCGCCGAAATAGTCCCAGGCGCGGGCGAATTCCTTGCGGTTGACGGCGTTGTAGAACGACTCGACGAGGGATGCGGCGCTCGACCGGTCGTCGAGATATGGCACCTCCTGCGCGGCTGCCTGCACGCAGGAGATGCCGGTCAGAAGCGCGCTTGCCGCGAATGCGCCAGCCAGGGACCGCATGGTCGAATCTCCGTTGCTCCGGTCAAGCATACCAGAGTTTGCGGCAGCCCGGTGGCACTTGCAGACCGGCAGTCGCACACCCCATCTCTCAGCATCGACACCTACCGGGAGAAAATTCGTGATTTCCATGTACGACGTATCCGTTCCGGTCTTTTCGGAGCGCCTGAAGGCGCTTGGCATCGTGCTCGCCAAGGCGGAGGCGAACGCCGTCGAGCGCAAGATCGATCCGCAGACCTTCCTGACGGCGCGGCTCGCGCCCGACATGCTGACGCTGACCAGCCAGGTCCAGATCGCGACCGACAGCGCCAAGGGCGCGCCCTGCCGGCTGGCCGGGCGCGAGGTGCCGCGCTACGAGGACAACGAGACGACATTCGCCGAACTGCACGCGCGGCTGGCAAAGACGCGCGACCTCCTGGCGACGTTCACGCCGGCCGACTTCGAAGGCTCGGACGAGCGGACGATCGCGATGAAGCTCGGCAGCTACGATATCCAGATGCCCGGCCTGCGCTACCTGCTCGACGTGGCGATGCCGAACTTCTACTTCCACGTCACCACGGCCTACGCCATCCTGCGCCACAACGGCGTTCCCCTGGGCAAGGCGAATTTTCTCGGCCGCGAATGACGAGCGCGCGCGACGGTGCCCGGCGCCGCCGCGTGCCGACCCTTCGCGCCCATCGCTAAAGTGCGCCTCAAACCGGCCAGTGAATATTAACGCACTGCGGCTAGGGTGCCCGAAAATCGCCGTCCGCCAGAAGGTCGGCCAAGGCAGGGAGGCTGTCACGAAGAAGAACCGCGACTTCGCGTCCCTGCTGGACGACCTGTTCGTCGCAGCGGAAAAGCCGGCGGACGCTCCCCCGCGGACGACCATTCCGTTCGACTATCTCGCCGTCGCGGAAGAACTGCATTCCGGCCGCATCCGGGTGACACCTGGCGACGCGGCGGCGGAATACAGCGCCGCCAGCGAGGACATAGAGGCGGAACTGCGGGCAGTGCTCGGAGCGGTCGGCGTCGAAGAGGCCGGCGACGCGGGCGAGGCGGCGCGCGCCGACATGCCGGCGCTGGAGGAGCTTTCGACCGAACCGGAGGCGATCGCGATCGAACTCGGGCTGGACGGTGCGGCGGAGGCTGACTTCGGCCGCCTGCGGCGCGTCTTCGCGCTGAAGAACCATCCGGACCGCGTTCCGCCGCAGTTGAGGCAGCGCGCGCTGCAGCGCATGCAGGTGGCGAACGGGCTGATCGACGAGGCCAAGCGCCGCGCGCTCGCCAAGGCGAGGCGCTGAGCGCAGGCCGGCGTTTTATCTGCCGGCAAGGCGTTCCATCCCCGGGAAAAACGGTCTACCACCCTGACCGAACCTCTCACGCGAATCTTCAGGAGCCGACCATGGACATGCGACGCCTCGGTCGCACCGACCTCTCCGTTTCGAGAATCTGCCTCGGAACCATGACCTGGGGGCAGCAGAACACCGAGGCCGAAGGCCTCGCGCAGATGGACCTGGCGTTTTCGCGGGGCGTCAACTTCCTCGATACGGCCGAACTCTATTCCATTCCCCCGAAAGCCGAGACGCAGGGCAGCACCGAGCGCATCGTCGGCAACTGGATGAAGGCGCGGGGCAACCGCGACCGCGTCATCGTCGCCAGCAAGGTCGTCGGCCGCACGCAGATGGAATGGTTCCGCGGGGGCCGTCCCTCCAAGCTTGTGCGGGCCGACATATTCGATGCGATCGACAAGTCCCTGCAGCGCCTGCAGACGGACTACATCGACCTCTACCAACTGCATTTTCCCGAGCGGAAGGTGATGTGGGGATCGAACCCGACCCGCTACGGCAAGTGGCCGGCGGACCGCTACGACGACGAGACGCCGATCGAGGAGACGCTCGGCGCGCTGGACGAACTGGTGAAGGCCGGAAAGATCCGCCATTTCGGCGTCTCGAACGAAAGCTCCTGGGGCGTCATGCGGTTCGTCGCCGAGGCCGACAAGGGCATCGGCCCGCGCGTGGCGTCGATCCAGAACGCCTACAATCTGGTCAACCGCACCTTCGAGGTGAACCTCGCCGAGGTCTGCGAACGCGAGGACGTGGCGCTGCTGGCCTATTCGCCGCTCGGGCAGGGCTATCTCACCGGCAAATACGCGAACGGCGCAAGGCCGGAAGGCGCGCGCTCGACGCTGTTCAACCGGGGCCAGCGCTACGAGACGCCGAACGCGGCGGAAGCCATCGCCGACTATTGCGCGCTCGCGCAGGACTTCGGCATGGAACCGGCGCTGTTTGCCGCCGCCTTCGTGCTCAACCAGGACTTCGTCGCATCGAGCATCATCGGGGCGACGACGATGGCGCATCTGGAAACCGCGCTCGCGGCCGCCGACGTGGCCTGGACCAAGGAGATGCAGGACGCGGTCGACGCCGTGCACCAGCGCGTTGGCAATCCCTGCCCATAGCCCGCCGCCGGACTTGGCTCCGGCGCGGCAAGCCTCTATGCCTTGGCAAATCGAGGCAGGGGACATCAGCATGCTGCGCGTGATCAAGGTGCCTACCGAGGGGGTCTATGTTCCCACCGCGCGCCGCAAGACGCTGCACCCCGAAACGGTGCGGCTCCTGGCTGAGGACATCGTCGAGAACGGGCTGAAGACGCCGATCCAGGTCCGCCACGACGGCAAGCGACATATCCTGGTGGAGGGCCTGCACCGCCTTGAAGCCATGAAATGGCTGGGCGAGAGCGAGATCGACGCCTATCTCGTGCAGGCGCGCAAGCATTAGCCGGGCATTCGCGCCGTCAACCCAGCCAGCGGGCGATGCGGTCGAGCGCGGTCTCCATGTCGTCGTGGCTGCCAGCGTAGGAGAAGCGCATGTAGCGATGGCCGGCCAGCGGGTCGAAGTCGCGACCGGGCGTCGCCGCCACATGCGCCTCGGCCAGCATGCGCCGTGCAAAGGCCATGCTGTCGTTGGTCAGCCTGGAGACGTCGCAGAAGGCGTAGAACGCGCCGTCCATCGGCGCGGCGAGCGCAAAGCCGAGTTCGGGCAGGCGGGCGGCCAGCAATTCGCGGTTCCAGGCATAGCGCGCCTTGACGGCCTCCAGTTCGGCGGTTGCGCCGAAGGCTTCGATCGCGGCGACCTGCGAGAGTTCCGGCGCGGAGATGTAGAGGCTCTGGGCGATCCGCTCGACCGGCCGCACCAGCTTTTCGGGAAGCACCATCCAGCCGATCCGCCAGCCGGTCATGCAGTAGTATTTCGAAAACGAGTTGATGACCGTCACGTCGGGGTCGAAGCCGAGCGCAGTGACGTCGGGGGCCGAATAGGCGAGGCGGTGGTAGATCTCGTCGGAGATCACGGCGACGTCGAGCGATGCGGCTTCCTCGATCAGCGCCTTGAGGTCGGCCTGCGGGATGACCGCGCCGGTCGGATTGGCCGGGCTGGCGAAGAGCACCCCTTTCAGCGGCTTCTGCGCATGCGCGGCGCGCAGGTGCTCGCGGTGCAGGTAGGCGGCGCCGTCGAGCTCGATCTCGACGACCTCGAGGCCGAGCGCGGCCATGATGTTGCGATAGGCCGGATAGCCGGGCGCGGCGATGGCGACGCGGTCGCCGGGATCGAACATGGCGAGGAAGGCCAGGTTGAAGGCTGCGGAGGACCCTGTCGTCACGGCGATTCGCGCGGCCGGCACGTCGACGCCGTAGTGTTCGGCGTAGTGCGCGGAGATCGCCTGGCGCAGCGGCGCAAGGCCGAGCGCGTCGGTATAGCCGATGCGGCCGCCGGCGAGCGCTGTCGCCGCCGCCTCGCGGACCGCGAGCGGCGCCGGGTCGGAGGGCTGGCCGACGGCCATGGACACGATCGGCTTTCCCGCCGCCTTGAGCCGGTTGGCCTCGGCAAGAATGTCCATTGCGTGAAACGGCTCGACGTCGCCGCGCCTCGAGATCGCTATCGCCATGTTCTGCCTGTTCCCTGGCCGGTTGCGCCGCACAAATGCCTGATTGATATGGGGATCACAAGTTCATGATGACTCAGGCTGCGCCTTTCCATCGTCGCTTCGCTCGTTTACCTGTCGTGACCGCCATGACCGGACCGCTTCGACCGCTGACCAGACTTGCCCGAGCCGCCGGAGCTATCGCGCTTGCGGGCGCAATCGTGGCCTCCGCATCGGTGGCCGCGTTCGCGCAGGGCAGGGTGCCGATCGTCCGCGACGCCGAGATCGAGGCTCTGGTGCGCGACTATGCGCGGCCGATCTTCAAGGCGGCGGGACTTTCGAAGTCGGGCATCGACATCATCCTCGTCAACAATCCGAGCTTCAACGCCTTCGTGGCCGGGCGGCGCATGTTCATCCACACCGGCGCGCTGCTGCAGGCCGAGACGCCGAACGAGATCATCGGCGTGATCGCGCACGAGGCCGGCCATATCGCCGGCGGCCACCAGGAGCGCCTGCGCGACCAGCTTGCCCGCGCGCAGACCATGGCGGTGATCGCCTCGCTGCTCGGCGTCGGCGCGGTGGCGGCGGGCGCGGCGACGAACACCGACGGGCTGGCCCAGGCCGGCGTCGGCATCGCGGCCGGCGGCGGCGAAGCCGTGCGGCGCGGCCTGCTCAGCTACCAGCGCGCCGAGGAGGCGGCCGCCGACCAGTCGGCGATCAAGTATCTCGAGGCGACCGGCCAGTCCGGCAACGGCATGCTCGTGACCTTCCAGCGCTTCCAGAGCGCCCTTTCGCTGTCGGGCGCCAAGGTCGACCCCTACAAGGTCAGTCACCCGATGCCGCGCGACCGCATCGCGAACCTCGAGACGCTGGTCAAGTCCAGCGCGCATTTCGGCAACAAGGATACGGCGGCGCTGCAGCTGCGCCACGACATGATGCGCGCCAAGATCGCGGTCTACACGCAGGGGCAGGCGGCGGCATCGCGCCTGTTCAAGAAGATGCCGGGCAGCCTGCCCGCACAGTATGGCGAAGCGCTGTCGGCGATGATCAACGGCAATCCCCGCAGCGCGTTGAAGAAGGCGGACGCGCTGATCAAGCAGCAGCCGGACAATCCGTATTTCCACGAATTGCGCGGCGACGTGCTCCTGCGCGCCAACCAGCCGGCAAAGGCCGCCGAAGCCTTCGCGCGCGCCGCCCAGCTCGACCCGGCGAAGTCGAGCATCATCAAGATCGAATACGGTCAGGCGTTGATCGCGACCGGCAAGCCGGAACAGCTGAAGAAGGCGGTGGCCGCAATCAATGACGGCCTGTCGCGCGACAAGGAGAACTTCAACGGCTATTCCTACCTTGCGCAGGCCTATGGCCAGCTGGGCCAGGTGCCGGAAGCCGAACTGGCGACGGCGGAAGGCTATTATTACAGCGGTAACTATCAGCAGGCGAAGATCTTCGCCATGCGCGCGCAGCAGAAGCTGAAGCGCGGCGAGCCGGCCTGGGTGAGGGCGCAGGACATCATCAACTACAAGGCGCCGAAGAAAAAGAAGTGAACCTTCCCGGCGCCCGCGGCGACAGAGCCGGGACAGAACTGGACAAAGGACGAGCGACGATGAGAAACGCGGTTTGGCTTGGCGGGACGGCCCTTGCGGTTTCCCTGGGAATGCTGGCGGTAGGTTATGTGGCCGGGCGGCCCGATGTCGCGAACGCGACGGACGCGCAGGCGCTGACGCTTGCGTCGGCCGACGGAACGGTCGACCGTTCGCAGGTCGAGACGATCATCCGCGGCTACCTGCTGGAAAACCCCGAAATCCTGATCGAGATGCAGCAGGCGCTGGAGACCAAGCAGCGCGAGGAGCAGCGCGTCGCCAACCTCGAGGTCATCAAGGCAGCCAAGGCCGACATCTTCAATGCCTCCTATGACGGCATCGTCGGCAACCCGGACGGCAAGACCACGATCGTCGAGTTCTACGACTACAACTGCGGCTACTGCAAACGCGCGCAGGAAGACATGCTGACGCTGACGGCAGCCGATCCCGACCTTCGCTTCGTGCTCAAGGAATTCCCGATCCTCGGCCCGGATTCGTCCAAGGCGCATGTCGTCTCGATGGCCTTCCGCGCCCTGATGCCGGAGAAGTACGGCGACTTCCACAACCAGCTTCTCGGCGCGCCCGGCCGCGCCACCGAAGCGACGGCGATGAAGATCGCGCTGTCGCTCGGCGCCGACGAGGGCAAGCTTCGCGAGGAAATGAAGAACCCGGAAATCGCCGCGGCCTTCGAGAAGACCTACGAGCTGGCCAATCGCCTGGCGATCACCGGGACGCCGTCCTACGTGGTCGGCAGCGAGGTGGTGTTCGGCGCGCTCGGACACGAGGTGCTGGCGCAGAAGATCGCCGAGGCGCGCGCCGGCGAATTCGACGCCGCCGCGAACTGATCGCCGGCGGGCCCTGCCTATCGCAGCTGGCTGAAGTCGTCCGGCAGGCCGTCATGGTCCGCCGGACAAGCCTCGACCCGGGCGACATGCGCCGCCGACGGGCCGATCCAGAACAGGTCGAGCATCTCCTGCACGGCGGCGTCGGCGCCGCCGACCAGCGCGGCGACCGAGCCGTCCGGCTCGTTCCTCACCCAGCCGCGAAGCCCGAGCGCACGGGCCTGCCGCGCCGTCCACATGCGGTAGCCGACGCCCTGCACGCGACCGCGGATGGATACGAGGACTGCCCTTTCGGTCATCGATCGATCCTTTCGAGCCGGGGCCTGCCGCCGAGACTAGCATACCCCGAGATCATGCGCGCCGAACCGGCCTTTCCTGCCGTTGCGTAACCCGGAAATGCAGCCGCGCGGACCGCGCTCGGGCGAAAACCGCCATTTGCGTGTCGCGAAGAATATGCACTATGGGTGGCGGCGCTGGGAACAAAGCACTTGAACGAACCGAAGATACGAGCCGTCGAACGAGAACGCCCGCTGTTCGGCGCGTCGGCGCCGCGCACGGCGGTGATCGCCCCGCTCTCGGCGGCGCGCTGGCTGCTGCTGCTGGTGATCGCGGCGGGCGTGTATTTCTTCCACGGCTTCATCGTTCCGGTGCTGGCGGCGCTGGTGATCGCCTTCGCGAGCTGGCCGCTCTACCGCAGGCTGCTCGACGCCGTCGGCGGCAGCCGCACCGTCGCGGCGAGCATCGCGCTGCTCTTCATCCTTGCGTTCCTGATCGTGCCGATCATGCTGGCCAGCAGTTATGCGATCACCGAAGTCCGGGAATGGGTGGGCTGGGCGCTGGAAACCAACCGCGACGGCGCGCCGACGCCGCTGTGGATCGCCGACCTGCCCATTGTCGGCGAATGGCTCGACCTGCAGTGGACGACCCATCTCGCGCATCCCGGCGGGATCGGCGAGGTGATCCAGCTGTTCAGCGGCGCCAACATCGGCAGCATTTATCGCGGCGTGGTGGCGGCCGGCGGCAGCGCGTTCGGCCTGCTCCTGACGCTGCTCTTCATGCTGATCGCCCTGTTCTTCACCTATCGCGACGGCGAGACGTTCGCCGCGCAGCTCGATCGCCTCGGCGAGCGCATCCTGCCGATGCGCTGGGAGCGGATTTCGCGCGTCGTGCCAGCGACCATAAGCTCCACCGTGACGGGCATGACGCTGATCGCCATCGGCGAGGGCGTGGTGCTCGGCATCGCCTACTGGATCGCCGGCGTTCCGTCGCCGGTGACGCTTGGCGCGCTGACCGGGCTGATGGCGCTCATTCCGGGCGGCGCGCCGCTTTCGTTCACGCTGGTGTCGATCTACCTCGTGGCGTCCGGGTCGCCGGTCGCGGGCGTGGCGCTGTTCCTGTGGGGTTCGATCGAGCTCTTCATCGTCGACAAGACGCTGCGGCCGAGACTCGTGGGAGGGCCGATCAAGCTGCCCTTCCTGCCGACCTTCTTTGGCCTGATAGGGGGCGTGAAGACGATGGGCCTGCTCGGCCTCTTCATCGGCCCGGTGCTGATGGCGATCCTGGTGTCGATCTGGCGCGAATGGCTGCACGAGGTCGATACCTCGGCCAGTCCGGCCGCCGCACCGGACGAGGCGGACATAGCCGCCGCCGAGCCGCGATCGGCTGTCGCGGCCGAGCCGGCGCCCAAGCGCGCCCGGCAAATGCCACATTCCGGTTGAAAGTGGCGGCGCGGAGACGGTTCAGGAAACCATGACAGACAGTGCGCCATACCGGCGCCGGACGGCCGGCGCCCTTGCCCTGATGTGCCTGCTCGCCCTGGCGGGCTGCCAATCCATGGGCGGCGGCGGAGCCGGTCCCGGCGTCGGCGCGTCGTCGTCCGGCGCGACGTCTCTCGCGGCGATCCGTTCGGAGCACGGGCTTGGGCCCCTGCAGCCGGACGCGCGGCTGGAGCGCGCCGCCGCCCAGCAGGCCGGATACATGGCGAGTGCTGCCTCGATGACGCACCGCACGGGCTGGGGCAAGGATTTCAGGACGCGCATGCGCGAGAACGGCATCGAGGGCGCCGCTGCCGAGAATGTCGCCTTCGGCAGGATGAGCACCGAAAAGCTGTTCTCGATGTGGATGAACTCGGCAGGCCATCGGCGCAACATGCTTGATCCGCGCTTCTCGCACTACGGCCTTGCCTCGGCGCAGGACGCGCAGGGGCGCAAGTACTGGGCGCTGGTCCTCGGTCGCTGAGGCCTCCTCAGGCGGGTTGGCTGATCGCCGCCGCGGCGCGCCGCCGCCTGCCTTCCATCAGCTGCCATACCGAATGCGCGACGAGCGCGACGACGAGGATGACGCCGCCGACCAAGGCGTTGCCGGACGGCTTCTCCAGGAAGATCAGCCACATCCAGACCGGCGCGAGCACCGTTTCCAGGAGGTAGAACATCGCGACTTCCGGCCCGGTGATGTAGCGCGGACCGGTGGCAAGGCAGAAGAACGAGAGCGGCATGATGATCGCGCCGTTGAGAACGATCCACCAGGGCTGCTCGACGTGGAAGCCGACGCTGCCGACCATGACGGCGGCGACCCCGAGCGGCAGGACCACGCCGACCAGCGCGGCGAATCCCATGTCCTCGCCGCTGGCCCGCGAAATGGTGATGGCAGAGGCGATGGTGAGTGCCGACGCGGCCGCCAGCAGGTCGCCCAGTAGGTTTCCGGCGCCGACCGAATCCCAGACGATGATCAGGATACCCATGACCATGACGGCCATGGCGAGCAGCGTTCCCGCGCGCGGTCGCTCGCCGAGGAAGATCCAGGAAAGCAGCGCTGCGAACATCGAGTTGAAGGCAAGGATGAAGACAAGGTTCGCCGTCGTCGTGTTGTAGACGGCCGAGACGAAGAAGATCGATCCCAGCCCGTAGAGCCCGGCGACCATCAGCCCCTTGCGGCCGGGCACCAGCTTCGGCGCGTTCGGCGTGACAAGGCGCCAGACCGCCCAGATCACCAGCGCGGCGAGCAGGGTGACGCCGGTGCGCAGCAGCAGGACCGACCAAGCCTCGCCGTCGGCGAGCTTGAGGAGCGGGATGTCGATCGTCAGCGCGAGTCCGCCGATACCCGTGATGAGAAGCCCCTTGCGGTGGTCGGTCGAAAGCGCTGGCATGAGATGGGGGCTGCTCCGGGCAGATGCGGCTGGAAGCCCCTGTCCGGCGAAGGGGCGCATGAATGCACAGGCCTAGTTGGAAATCGTCGTCGAGGCTTGCTCCACGGGGAGGCCGGCGTGCGGCCAGCGAGGCTAGGCCGGCTCGTAGCGGTCCCAGCCCTTGGGACCGAGATGCTCCTGCGGGAGGAAGCGGACCTTGTAGTCCATCTTGCGCGAGCCGTTCACCCAGTAGCCGAGATAGACATGCGGAAGCCCGGCCGCGCGCGCCCGCTCGATGTGGTCGAGGATCATGAAAGTGCCCAGCGAGCGATCCTCGAACTCCGGATTGAAATAGGAGTAGACCATCGACAGGCCGTCGGCCATGCGGTCGGTGAGGGCGACGGCGATGAGTTCGCCGACGCCGCGGCCGGTGACAAAAGTGTCGGGGCCGCGCTTGCGGTACTCGATCACCTTGGTGTCGACATGGGTGTCCTCGACCATCATCGCGTAGTCGAGCACGGTCATGTCCGACATGCCGCCCTTGCGGTGGCGAGCGTCGAGATAGGTGCGGAACAGCGAGTATTGCTCGGTCGATGGCTGTGCGTCGTGCATTTCGCCGATCAGGTCCGAATTGCGCTGGGCGACGCGGCGCATGTTGCGCGTCGGCCTGAACTCGTCGGCGAGGATGCGGACCGAGATGCAGGCGCGGCAGCTCTCGCAGGCCGGGCGGTAGGCGATGTTCTGGGAACGGCGGAAGCCGCCCTGCGTCAGCAGGTCATTCATCTCCGGCGCCTTGTCGCCGACAAGATGGGTGAAGACCTTCCGTTCGAACTGGCCGTCAAGATAAGGACAAGGCGACGGCGCGGTCAGAAAGAACTGCGGCGACTGTGTCGGGTGCTGCGTCATCGCGTGGCTGAAGGGTCCTGAAGCTGCTCCCTGCGAATCTCTCTACCTTGAAGCGCGCGGCAGAAAATTCAACTGGATTGTGCAGGCGATGATGCGCCAGCCCCGCCGCGGCGGTCAAGCATGAGACAGGACGCGTGGCTAACGATCGGCGCGCGTGACGGCTGTGCCGAGCAGCAGGTCGTGCAGCGTGCGCTTGCGGTCGGCGAAGAGCGAGACGAGCAGGACGAGCGGCGTCAGCACGACATTGGCGGCCCAGAACAGCACCGAATGCACGACGGCGAGCATGCCGTCGACGGGGCGGCCGTCGAGACGGTCGAGCCGGATGCCGGCCATGCGCATGCCAATGGTGGCCTGGTTGGGTCCGCCGAGCGTGTTCCAGATGTAGATCAGCGCGACAGCCGGCCCCAGGATGCCGAACAGCGCCCAGCCGAGGCCGAAGGTCAGCAGGCCAAGAACCGCGACGAGGATGGCGAACGGGATGAGCAGGATGGCGACGATCAGGTAGTCCAGCAGAAAGGCCATGATGCGCCTCGTGCGCACGCCGTCATAGGCGCGCACGTCGTCGAGGCGGGTGGCGATGATCTCGCCGTTCAGGATTCCAGTGTTCACACGTCGCTCCAAGGCGCAGGCAGTTCGCGCCTGCCCGGGAAACATGGTGAAGGGCGCCCTCCGTTTCAAGCGGGTCGGCCACGCCCGCTGGCCTCCCGACATGCGCTGTCAAAAAAGTTTGGGGTTGATGTCGATTTCGCGCGCCCCAGTTCGTCCTATGGGCGAACGCAATGGAGAAACGTCATGCCGAAAATGATCTTCGTGAACCTGCCGGTCGCCAACCTGGCGCGCTCGACGGCGTTCTACGAGTCCGTCGGGGCCGAGAAGAACCCCCAGTTCAGCGACGACACCGCATCCTGCATGGTCATTTCCGAGACCATCTTCGTGATGCTGCTGACGAACGAGAAATATGCGCAGTTCACGTCCAAGACGATCGTCGACGCGAGGACCAGCAGCGAGGTGCTGATCGCGCTGTCCGCCGACAGCCGCGACGGCGTCGATGCGCTGGTCGGCAAGGCCAAGGCTGCCGGAGGCGTACTCGATCCGACGCCGACCCAGGATTACGGCTTCATGTACGGCCGCAGCTTTGAGGACCCGGACGGCCATATCTGGGAGATCGTCTGGATGGATGTCGAGGCTGCCACCGCCGGCGGCCAGACCGCCGCCGCCTGAACACGCAAACAAGGAGGACAAAGCCATGACCGTCACGCTTTCGAAAGTCGTTCCCTTCCTGTGGTACGGCAAGGACGCCGAGGAGGCGGTTCGCCTCTATGTGTCGCTTGTCGCGAATTCGAGCCTGGACAATGTCTGGAGGCTGTCGCCCGATGCCGAGAATGGCCCGTCCGGCCCGGTCAAGGTCATCGAGTTCACGCTCGGCGGCGTCAAGTTCAACGCCATGGAAGCCGGCCCGATGGACACGTTCAACCATTCGGTGTCCTTCGTCATCAACTGCACCGACCAGGCCGAGGTCGACCGGCTCTGGGACGCGCTCGGCGAGGGCGGGACCTATGAGGCCTGCGGCTGGCTGAAGGACCGCTACGGGGTGTCCTGGCAGATCGTCCCGATCGAGTTCATGGAGATGATGAAGGACAAGGATCCGGCACGCGCCAAGCGCGTGGCCGATGCGATGATGAAGATGGTCAAGCTCGAGGTCGAGCCGCTGAGGCGGGCCTATGAAGGCGCAAAGGCCGCCTAGACGCCGGCGCGCGGCGGAGCCGTCGAGGCCCGGACGACCAGTTCGATGTCCATTGTCTCGCGGCGGATCCGGCCGTCGAAGGCCAGGATCATCTCCACAGCCCGGCGGCCCATCGCCGCCATCGGCTGGGCAACCGTGGTGAGCGGCGGCTGCGCCACGGCGCCTTCGGCGACGCCGTCGAAACCGACGACCGAGACGTCGCCCGGCACCGAAAGGCCGCGCCGGGCGAGCCAGTCCAGCGCGACCAGCGCCATCCTGTCGGACATGCAGAGGACGGCGCTCGGCGGATTGGCCACCGAGAAGAAATGGTCGAGGCCGGCCTGCGTGGTCGCCTCGTCGTTGAGCGTCTCGTAGATGGGCACCGACGCCGGATCGATGCCGGCCTCCAAGATTGCCTCGAAATAGCCCGCGATACGGTCCCGGGTGGCCGAGTAGGCGGCCGTTCGCGCCTTCTCGCGGGTTGCGGGGCCGTGTCCGCCGGCGTCGAACTCGAGCGACAGGATGGCGATGCGCCGGTGGCCGAGGCCGGTGAGGTGGCGGGCGGCGAGGCGCGCGCCGGCGACGTCGTCGACGCCGAGCGCGGCGATCGTCGGGTCGTCCTGGCCGAAACTGAGCGCGACGAAGGGAAGGCCGCGCTCGCGGGCCAGGTCGACCAGGCGCGATCCGTCTTCGAGGCAGAACACGACGAAGCCGTCCACCAGCGCGCTCCGCACGTTCCAGGCCAGCTGTTCGCCATTGGCGGCCGAGACCAGCGAGATGCCGGCGCCGGTCCTGTCGCAGGCCTCGCTGACGCCCGACATGACCGCGCGCGCGAACGGGTCGTCGAAGAAATAGGAGAGGGGCTCGGCGGTGGCGACGCCGATCGCATTGACCTTGCCGGCGCGCAGCATGCGGCCACGCGGGTCCGGCCCGGCGTAGCCAAGCGTTTCGGCCGCGGCCATGACGCGTTCGCGCACCTCGTCGCGGACGACCTCCGGCCGGGAGAACACGTTCGAGGCGGTGCCGTGCGAAACGCCCGCCGCCCTGGCGACATCCGCCAGCCTTACCGGTTTGGTCTTCGATCCCACCTGAACCACCGTCAGCCTTGCCCGACCGGACCATAGCACTGTGATTGGATCGGTTCAAATTTGCTTGACGCGGTCTTTTTCAGCGCTAAAATTGAATCGATTCAAGATGCGAGAGCCGCGATGCACCCCGTCAATTTCCTGTTCGACGAAATCATGCGCAAATACTGGGGGATCCACCCCGTGCCGGAACGCCCCGAGCGGCAAAGGCGCGAGCGCCCGTTCTGGCGCCTGCCGCGCCGGCGCGGGGGCAACGAAAAGCGCTAGCGCCGCGGGCTGACGAGACAAGACCGCTTTCATCCCGCAGCGAATTGGGCCTAGATGCAGGGCGGGAGGACGGCCCGCCGGGCGGGCCGGCGACAGGCCATGGACAACGAACTGCCACGCCAGATGCGCCAGGGGCCGCTTTCGGCCAACGAGTTCGTCACCACCGTTTCGCATTTCCACCGTGCCGAGATCGCCCGCATGGCCGGGTGGCGCGACCGCATCGACCGCACCACGAACTGGGCGATCACGGTCGTCGCGGCGATGCTGTCTGTGTCGCTCTCGACGTCGAGCGCGCATCACGGCGTGCTGATCTTCGCGATGCTGCTGGTGCTTTTGCTGCTGTGGATCGAGGCGCGACGCTATCGCTTCTTCGACGTCTACCGGGCCCGCGTCCGGCAGTTCGAGCGGCACTATTTCGCGCAGATATTCTCGCCGCAGGAGGACCATGCGGCGAACTGGCTGGCCATCGTGGGCGAAAGCCTGCGCACGCCGCGGTTCCACGTCTCGCACGGCACCGCCTTCGCCCGCAGGCTGCGCCGCAACTACATCCACATGTTCACGATCCTGGTCATCGCCTGGGTGCTGAAGATCTCGACGCCGAGCCTGCAGCAAGCGACCGCCGGCGCCGGCCTCGTGCACTCGGCGGCCGAAAGCGTGAAGAACGCGACGCTGGGCCCGCTGCCGGGATGGCTGGTGGTGGCGATGACGGCGACGTTCTACCTCGCGCTGCTGGTTTCCGCCTTCGCGTTCGGACGCACCGACACCGACATCTCGGAAGGCGACGTGCACGTCTGACCGGTCAGGTCAGCGGCCACACCAGCAGGAGCGCGGGAACCGCGACGACGACGACGAGGACGGACAGCGGCAGGCCGAGCCTGGGGTAGTCCGAGAAGCGGTAGCCGCCCGGTCCCATGACCAGCGTGTTGCTCTGGTGGCCGATCGGCGTCAGGAAGTCGGAGCCGGCGCCGATTGCCACCGCCATCAGGAAGGCTTCCGGCCGGTAGCCGAGCGTCGCGGCGAAGCCGGCGGCGATCGGCGCCATCACCAGCACGGTGGCGGCGTTGTTGAGGAACGGCGTCACCGCCATGGCGGCGACCAGGATGAGCGCCAGCGCGCCGTAGCCGGGCAGCGCGCCACCGAGGTCGGCCAGCACGCCCGCGATGACGTCTGTCGCGCCGGTGCTGCGCAGCGAATCGCTGACCGGGATGAGGGCGGCCAGCATGACCAGGATCGGCCCGTCGATGGACGCGTAGAACTCGCGGACCGGGACGACCCGGAACAATAGCATCGCCACGGCCGCCGCGAAGAAGGCGATCTGCACCGGCACGAGGCCGAGTGCTGTCGCGCCCATGGCGGCGACCAGGATCAGCACGGGAACGACGCCGCGCCGCACGCTGCCGAGCCTCACCGAGCGCTCGACAAGCGGCAGCAGGCCGAAGTCGCGAAGAAACTGCGGCAGGTTGAGTTCGCTGCCCTGCAGAACGACGACGTCGCCGACCCGCAGCCGGACGCTGCTCACCTTCTGGTCGAGGCGTTCGTTGGTCCGGCTGACCGCAAGCAGGTTGATGTTGAAGCGGTCGTAGAGGAGCAGGTCCTGCGCCGACCAGCCGACGAGGCTGGAGCTCTCGCCGATGACCGCCTCGGTCGCGATGGTCTCGACGCCGCCGCCCTCGGCGACCTTGCGGTCGCCGCTGATGCTGAGCTTGGTCTGCGCCACCATGCTGTCCAGCGACTCGTGGTCGCCCTCGACCAGCAGCGTGTCGCCGACATGCAGCACCGCGTCGGGAAGCGGCGTGATGCGCAGGCTGTCGGACCGGATGATCGACGTGACGGCGACGTCGGCGCCGGTGATCTTGAGCAGGTCGGCGACCGTCTTGCCGACGATGGTGGACCCTTCGACGACCCTTGCTTCGGCGACGTAGTTCTTGATGTCCAGCGCTTCGCTGAGCGCGGCATCCTTGCGGGTGCGCTGCGGCAGGATCCAGTAGAACAGGATGAGGAAGATGCAGCCGGCGGCGGTGAGCGCCAGCCCGACCGGCGTGAAATCGAACATGGTGAAGGGCTCGCCGGTCAGGTCCTGGCGCAGGCTCGAGACGACAACGTTGGGCGACGTCCCGATCTGCGTCATCAGCCCGCCGAGCAGCGAGGCGAACGCCATCGGCATGAGAAAGGTCGACGGCGAGACCTTGGAGCGCTCGCCGAACTTGAAGGCGATCGGGATCATGATCGCCAGCGCGCCGATGTTCTTGACGAAGGCGGACAGCACAGCAACGACGATCACCAGGATCGCCAGTTGTGCGCGCACGGACGTCAGTTCCGGCAGGTATCGGTTGAGGACGTACTCCATGATGCCGCTGCGCGCGACGCCGGCGCTGACCAGCAGCGCGCTGCCGACGATGATGACGATGTCGTTGCTGAAGCCGGAAAAGGCCTCGTCGAGCGGAACCACGCCGACGGCGAGCGCGGCGAGCAGCGCGAGTGCTGCGATGAGATCATAGCGCAGCCGGCCCCACACGAACGCCGCCATCATCAGGACGATGACGGAAAACGAGAGAATCTGGGGCAATGTGAGCATGGGCACTCTTGGTTGGCGCGCCTAGAAACGCGCAACGGGCGGATTGTTTCCCTGCCGGCGTCGGTTTGCCGACGTGAACTCCGGCCGCCCTAGCCGAACAGGCGGCGCGGGAAAAGCGCGGCCAGGGCGATGCCGACCCAGCCGACGATCATCAGCAGGCCGCCTGTCGGCGCGGCCATGGCGAACAGCCGCGTGTCGAAATAGTCGCGGCTGATCATGTCGGAGGCGAATAGGGCGAGCCCGACGAAGAGGATGGCGGCGGACCAGCGCAGCACGGCGTTGAAGTCGACCATGCCGGCGACCATGAAGACCGGGGCATGCACCACCAGCAAGGTCGCGGCGTTCGCCGTGTTGGGTGAACCGCCGTGCGCGGCAACGGCCGACAGGCCGACGCCTGCCGCGCCGCAGACGCCTGCCGCAAAGATCAACAGGCGGTTGGGCATGGGCGGCGTGACCGATCGGAATGCAAACGTCTACCCCTTCAGCATCTCGGCGACCTTCGGCGCGAAATAGGTCAGGATGCCGTCGCAGCCAGCGCGCTTGAAGGCGAGCAGCGATTCCAGCATCGCCTTGTCGCCGTCGATCCAGCCGTTGCGGGCGGCGGCGGCGATCATCGCATATTCGCCGGACACCTGGTAGGCGAAGGTCGGCATCCGGAATTCGTCCTTCAGCCGGCAAATGATGTCGAGATAGGGCAGGCCGGGCTTGACCATCAGCATGTCGGCGCCTTCGGCCAGATCCTGCTCGGCCTCGCGGACGGCCTCGTCGGAATTGGCGTGGTCGAGATAGTAGGTCTTCTTGTCGCCCTTGAGCAGGCCCTGCGTGCCGATCGCCTCGCGGTACGGACCATAGAAGGCCGACGCGAACTTGGTGGCGTAGGACATGATGGCGACGTCCTGGTAGCCGGCGGCGTCGAGCTGGTCGCGGATGGCGCCGATGCGCCCGTCCATCATGTCGGAGGGCGCGATGATGTCGGCGCCCGCCTGCGCCTGCAGCACCGCGGCGGCGGCGACCTGGGCGACCGTCTCGTCGTTGACGATGATGCCGTCGCGCAGGATGCCGTCATGGCCATGGCTGGTGAACGGGTCGAGCGCGACGTCGGTGATCACGCCGACCTCGGGCGCCGCCGCCTTGATGGCGCGGGTGGTGCGGTTGATGAGATTGTCGGCGTCGAGGATGTGCGAGCCGGTCTCGTCGCGCCGCTGGATATCGACGTTCGGGAAGGTGGCGATCGCCGGAATGCCAAGCCGGGCGGCCCTTTCCGCCTCGATGGCGGCGAGGTCGGCGGTGATGCGGAAGACGCCTGGCATCGCCGCGATTTCCTCGCGCCGGTTCTCGCCCTCCATCACGAAGATCGGCCAGATGAGGTCGTCGACGGTCAGGCGATTCTCCTGCACGAGGCGGCGCGACCAGTCGGCCTTGCGCATGCGGCGCAGCCGGCGCGAGCCGGTGATTTCGTCGACCGTGCGCGCCGTGGCCTGGCGGGGAGGGGTGAACTTGTTCATGTGCTGGTCTCCGGGTAGGGCGGCTTTTACCACGCCGGCCGGTGATGACCAATGCGGCGATTTGGAGGAGGGTGGGCGGCCCGGTCGGCCGCCCAGGCCGGCGGGCGGGCCGTGACCAAGCCGCGCAAGGAGCAACCATGACCGTAAGACGCATCGTCGCCAACATCGCCACGCCAGATCCCGGCCGCGCCCGCGTCTTCTATGAGGGGCTGCTGGGTCTCGAGGTCGTCATGGACCAGGGCTGGATCCTCACCCTGGCCGGCAATGGCAAGGCTCCGCCGCAGTTGAGCTTCGCCAGCGAAGGCGGCTCCGGGACGCCGGTTCCCGACCTTTCCATCGAGGTGGACGACGTCGATGCGGTCCACGCGCGTGCCGTCGCAGCGGGCTTCGAGGTTACCTATGCGCTGACCGCCGAGCCCTGGGGCGTCCGGCGATTCTTCGTCCGCGACCCGTTCGGCAGGATCGTCAACATACTTTCCCACTAGAAGCCGGCCAACTCGGGCGACCCGGCATTGACGCGCCCATCCGCCAGCCTTTAGCACTTCAGTCCCGGGGTGGACCGGGGGAGGGATTCTGGCAGGATGGATTTCGGGGGCGGCGATCAGATCCGGTTCGAGCGGCACGGCGTCGCTGGAATCGTCACGCTGACGCGGCCGACCGCGCTGAACGCCCTGACCCACCAGATGGTGCGGGCACTGAGCGCGGCGCTGACCGCATGGGCGGACGACGTGGCGGTGCGGGTCGTCATCCTGAAGGCCGAAGGCCGCGCGTTCTGCGCCGGCGGCGACATCATGGACGTCTACCGGGCTCGCCAGGAGGGGCGCCGGCTGACCGAGTTCTTCGCCGACGAATACCGGCTCAACGCCCAGATCAACCGCTTCCCAAAACCCTACGTCTCGCTGATCGACGGCATCTGCATGGGCGGCGGCATGGGCATCTCCGCGCATGGCTCGCACCGCGTGATGACGGAAAACGCCGTCTTCGCCATGCCGGAGGTCGGCATCGGCTTCTTTCCCGATGTCGGCGCAAGCTACGTGCTGCCCAATCTGGGCGGGTGCTTCGGCATCTATCTCGGGCTGACCGGCAACAAGATCGGCCACGGGGACGCCCTGTGGTCGGGCATCGCGACGCATACGGTCGAGGCCGCCTACTTGCCGGCCCTGGTCGACGAGATCGCCGAAAGCGGCGATCCGGGCACGGAGCTGCGCGAGTTCTTCAGGGCGGCGCCGCGCAAGACCGACGAGGCGGCGCTGCATGCGATCGCACGGCATTTCTCGCTGGGGTCGCTGCCGGACGTCTTCACCAGCCTGGAGCGGGCGGCCGACGACGACGAGTTCTGTGCGGCGACGCTGGCTACGCTGCGCTCGCGCTCGCCGACCAGCCTGCACGTGGCGTTCCGCGAAATGTCCATCGGGTCGACGATGTCGATGGACGAATGCATGAAGATGGAATTCCGCATCCTCAACCGGATGCTGGAAAGCCATGACCTCTACGAGGGAATCCGCGCCGCCCTGGTCGAAAAGGGCTCGCCGCCACGCTGGGAGCCGGCGCGGCTTGCCGACGTCAGCGCACAGGTCGTCGATGCGTTCTTCGCGCCGCTGCCGGGCGGGGATCTCGCGCCATGAGCGATCTTGCAGACCGCGGCATGATGCGGCCGACGCTGGCGGAATCTGGCTTCGTCTGGTTCCAGCGCCTGATCGCCGGCTACTGCCTGCTGTTCGGCATCCTCTACTGGGTGCGGCTGATCGGCTTTTACGAGGGGCCGCTGTGGCGCTTCGACCTGATGCCGGTGCACTGGCAGATCGCCGCGGTGACGCTGGCGGTCTTCTTTCCCTTCGCGGCGATAGGCCTTTGGATGCTGTCGTCCTGGGGGCCGGTGATCTGGGCGATCTGCGCGGTCACCGAGACCGTCATGTATCTCGTGTTTCCCAGTCTCTACGGACATCGGGAACTGATCGTCGTCAGCCATCTCGTGGTTGCGCTGCTCTACACGGCCTTCCGGGTGCTCATTCACTGGCAGCACCGCAAGGCGGAGCAATACGGTTAATTTTAGCTCCGCGGGTGACCGTTCATTAAGCGTCTTGCCAAACCTATTCGGCTTAACCCCTTGTTAGTCTTGGCGTTTAAGTCGAATTTTATGCGCATTCGATAGTGTCGCGACCAAGGTGAGAAACAAAACAATCACCGGGCGACAAACGAGAGGCAAGACCATGATCAATTCGCGTCAGGCGGCGAAGACCGCCACCGTTTCCGACGATCGCCGCGAGGCGATCCGCTCGCTCTACCTGGAATCGCTCCAGCTTGTGGAACGGCTGCACCGGCGCCTGCTGGACGTCATCAAGGACGAGTTCGACCGCAACGGCCGCTCGGACATCAACGCCATCCAGGCGCTGCTGCTGTTCAACATCGGCAATGCCGAACTGACCGCCGGCGAACTGCGCTCGCGCGGCTACTATCTCGGCTCGAACGTCTCCTACAACCTGAAGAAGCTGGTCGATCTCGGCTTCATCAACCACCAGCGGTCGCGCATCGACCGCCGCTCTGTTCGCGTCAGCCTGACGCCGAAGGGGCAGGAAGTGGCGGAAGTGGTCGGCGGCCTCTACGAGCGCCACATCGGCTCGATCGAGCAGGTCGGCGGCATCAACCAGGACGAATTCAAGCAGATGAACCGCGCGCTGCAGAGGCTCGACCGGTTCTGGAACGACAGCATCGCCTACCGCATGTAGTCGCTTCGACAGGCTGCTGAACGGCCGCTGCCCGGAGGGGCGGCGGCCGTCCGCCATTTCGGATTTCACGCTCTCGTGTGTGGCCAAGGCCATGCTGCCGCCATATTCCGATGGATTACCGGTCCAGGGACGGGTCATCCGACACCCCGGATACACCCTACGCAGTCGGAGCGCCGGCCGATGCATCGGCCGGCTGCGATCGTGATGGTGGCTAATTGTTAAGCATAGCCCCATAGACTTTCGGGCGACGGGCCCGTGGCCCAGCAATGACGAGACGAGTATCCGCGATGACGATCAAGACGAGCCGACGCTCCTTCCTTTCCGGCGCTAGCACGTTCGCCGCAGCGGCGATGCTGGCCGGCCCGGCCGGCGCGCAGGACGTGATCTCCGAAATCCTGCAGTCTGAGCGCCGCGGCAACTGGGACGACACGTTCGACGCGCGCGCGAGCCAGGGCGACAAGGTCGCCTCGCACCTGCCGATCTTCTCGCCTCAGACCGTGCTGTACATCGAGCAGGCCGTTGCCCAGTACTCGAACATCGTCGCGCAGGGCGGCTGGCCGATGGTTCCGGCGACCAAGAAGCTGCAGCTTGGCGTCGTCGATCCCGATGTGATCGCGCTTCGCAAGCGCCTGATGATCTCCGGCGACCTGTCGACGAGCGCCGGCATCTCCCAGTCCTTCGACACCTATGTCGATGCAGCGGTGAAGCGCTTCCAGGCACGCCACGGCCTGCCGGTCGATGGCGTCCTGGGCAAGTACACCTATGCGGCGATGAACGTGTCGGCCGAGGTGCGCCTTGGCCAGCTCGAGACCAACCTGGTGCGGCTACGCTCGATGTCGGGCTTCCTCGGCGGCCGCTATGTCATGGTGAACGTGCCGGCGGCGCAGATCGAGGCGGTGGAGAACGACCGCGTCGTGCTTCGCCATACCGCCATCGTCGGCAAGGTGGACCGGCAGACGCCGATCCTGAACTCGGCGATCAACGAAATCATCGTCAATCCGTACTGGAACGCGCCGGAATCGATCGTCCGCAAGGACATCATCCCGCTGATGCGCAAGAACCCGCAGTACCTCACCGAAAATTCGATCCGCATCCTCGGACCGGACGGGGTCGAGATCGACCCGGCGACGATCGACTGGTCGACGGAAGACGCCGCGAAGTTCCGCTTCCGGCAGGACCCCGGCAAGATCAACGCGATGGCCTCGGTCAAGATCAACTTCCCGAATCCGCACGCGACCTACATGCACGACACGCCTTCGCAGGGCCTGTTCAACAAGCTGATGCGATTCGATTCCTCGGGGTGCGTGCGCGTCCAGAACGTGCGCGACCTGGTGACCTGGCTGCTGCGCGACACGCCCGGCTGGGACCGCCAGCATTTCGAGGCGACCATCAAGAGCGGCGAGAGCGTGCCGGTGCGCCTGGCGGAGCCGGTGCCGGTCTATTTCACCTACATCTCGGCATGGTCGACGGGTGACGGCGTGGCGCATTTCCGCGACGACATCTACGGCCGCGACGGCGTCGACGAACTGCAGCTCAGCCAGGCACTGTGACGGCCGCAGGAGGCCGGTCACCGAGTGATCTTTCGCGCGAATTAGACGCCACAAAACATTGATATAAAAGCGAAAAGGCAGCGCTCGCTCTGAAATTTCGGGCGGACGAGTGCTTGACGTCGCCCTTGACTCTGCCTGCCGATGTGAAAGAGTTCCGGCGTCTGAAACAGGTTAGGTCGGTGCGGTTGGCCCGGCCCCCGCAATGCGGGTCCTTCCATCGGTTTCGCGATGGCCCAAGACCTTGAACGCCGCGCAATCCCGCGCAGCGCATATGAGGACTTGGACATGCAGCAGCAAATCTCCGTGATCACCCTCGGCGTCGGCGACCTTGCCGTTTCACGCAGGTTCTATGTCACAGGCTTCGGCTGGACGCCGGTTTTCGAAAACGACGAGATCGTCTTCTACCAGATGAACGGCTTCGTGCTCGGCACGTTCTGGAAGCCGTCGCTGGAGAAGGACATGGGCAGGACCGGCCTCGTGGCCCCCGGCGCCGTCTCGCTCGCCCACAACGTGCCCGCGCAGGACGACGTGGCGGCCGTGATGGAGCGGCTGGTCGAGGCGGGCGGCCGGCTGATCCGGCCGGCAGATGCGCCGCCGCATGGCGGCTTTCGCGGCTATGTGGCCGATCCCGACGACCATGCCTGGGAGATCGCCTGGAACCCGGCCTGGGCGATCGACGACCGCGGTCACGTGACGTTTGGACTGTAGCCCGAGGCGCGGCCGCCCCGTCGCCCGCAGACCGGCGCATAGCGCAACCAGACGACGCCCTGCGGCGTGATACCGCTATGAATGCCCCGGGGTGATCGTGGCGACGCAGCGTCAGTTGTGTTAAGGCCGCGCCGAACCACCTTCGTTGAACACCAGCAGCATCAAGGATCGACCGCCATGGCATCAGCAACGGCCACCGCGAACCATTCCGCTTCGTTCTTCGGGACGACGCTCGCAGACGCGGACCCCGAAATCTTCGGGGCGATCGGTTCTGAACTCGGTCGCCAGCGCCATGAGATCGAACTGATCGCGTCGGAAAACATCGTTTCGCGCGCCGTGCTCGAAGCCCAGGGCTCGATCATGACCAACAAATACGCCGAGGGCTATCCGGGCAAGCGCTACTACGGCGGCTGCCAGTTCGTCGACGTCGCCGAGGAACTGGCGATCGAGCGCGCGAAAAAGCTGTTCGACTGCAAGTTCGCCAACGTGCAGCCGAATTCGGGCAGCCAGATGAACCAGGCGGTGTTCCTGGCGCTGCTGCAGCCGGGCGACACCTTCATGGGCCTGGACCTGAACTCGGGCGGCCACCTGACGCACGGCTCGCCGGTCAACATGTCCGGCAAATGGTTCAAGCCGGTGTCCTACGGCGTGCGCAAGGACGACCACCTGCTCGACATGGACGAGATCGAGCGCCTGGCCCACACACACAATCCCAAGCTGATCCTCGCCGGCGGCACGGCCTATTCGCGCATCTGGGACTGGAAGCGCTTCCGCGAGATCGCCGACGCCATCGGCGCCTACCTGATGGTCGACATGGCGCACATCGCCGGCCTCGTGGCGGGCGGCCAGCATCCGTCGCCGCTGCCGCATGCCCATGTCGTCACGACGACGACGCACAAGTCGCTGCGCGGCCCGCGCGGCGGCATGATCCTGACCAACGACGAGGACATCGCCAAGAAGGTCAATTCGGCGGTGTTCCCGGGCCTGCAGGGCGGGCCGCTCATGCACGTCATCGCGGCCAAGGCGGTGGCGCTGCGCGAGGCGCTGCAGCCCGAGTTCACGACCTATGCGGCCAACGTGGTGGCCAACGCCCGGGCGCTGGCCGACAGCCTGAAGGAAACCGGGCTCGACATCGTGTCGGGCGGCACCGACAACCACCTGATGCTCGTCGACCTCAGGCCGAAGAACGCCACCGGCAAGCGCGCCGAGGCGGCGCTCGGCCGCGCCAACATCACCTGCAACAAGAACGGCATCCCCTTCGACCCCGAAAAGCCCTTCGTCACCTCGGGCGTGCGGCTCGGTACGCCGGCCGGCACGACGCGCGGCTTCGGCGAGGCCGAGTTCCGCGAGATCGGCAAGCTGATCGCCGAAGTGCTGGACGGGCTGAAGGTCGCCAATTCCGACGACGGCAACGCGGCGGTGGAGGCCGCGGTGAAGCACAAGGTGCTGGCGCTGACCGACAGGTTCCCGCTCTACTCGTACCTGGGATAGCCAGGTCCTGGCAAAGCGCCGGAGTTCCGACCCCCGGCGCTTTGCAGGCGGCATGAAAACCTCTATGGCTTCCGGCATCCGGAATCGCCAGGTATCGAGCTTTCATGCGTTGTCCCTACTGCCAGTCCGAAGACACCCAGGTTAAGGACTCACGGCCCGCCGAGGATGGCGGCGCGATCCGCCGCAGGCGGGTCTGCCCGGTCTGCGGGGGCCGCTTCACGACCTTCGAGCGCGTGCAGTTGCGCGACCTCGTGGTGGTCAAGAAGTCGGGGCGCAAGGTGCCCTTCGACCGCGACAAACTCCTGCGTTCGGTGGAGATCGCGGTGCGCAAGCGCAATGTCGAGCCTGAACGCATCGACCGCGCGGTGACCGGGATCGTGCGGCAGCTCGAAAGCTCCGGCGAGACCGAAATCCCCTCCGCCGAGGTCGGGCGGCTGGTGATGGAAGCGCTGAAGACGCTCGACGATGTGGCCTATGTGCGTTTCGCCTCCGTCTACCGCAATTTTCGCGAAGCCAAGGATTTCCACGAGGTACTCGGCGAACTGAAGGGCGACGAGGACGCCGGCTGAGCGATGGTCCAGGACGGTCAGGAGGCGCTCCATCGGCGCTACATGGCGGCGGCGATCCGCCTTTCGGGAAAGCATGCAGGGCTGACGGGGACCAATCCGTCGGTGGCGACGTTGCTCGTGCGTGACGACGGCGCCGGCCCTGAAATCGTCGGACGCGGCGTCACGGCGATCGGCGGGCGGCCGCATGCCGAGGCCGAGGCGCTGGCCGAGGCCGGCGAAAGGGCGAGGGGCGCCACGGCCTATGTGACGCTCGAACCCTGCGCCCACCATGGCCGCACGCCGCCCTGCGCCAATGCGCTGGTCAGCGCCGGCGTCGCGCGCGTCGTCGGCGGCGCCAGCGACCCCGACCACCGGGTGTCCGGCAAGGGATATGCGATCCTGCGCGAGGCGGGCATCGAGGTGATCGAGCGGGTGCTGGCCGACGAGGCGTCCGACGCAATGGCCGGATACCTGACTCGGTCGCTGAAGAAGCGACCGGAAGTCACTGTAAAAATGGCGATTTCCCAGGACGGTATGATCGGGCGCATCGGCGAGGGCCAGATCGCCATTACCGGCGAGATCGCGCGCAGGCAGGTACACATGATGCGCGCCGCGAGCGACGCGATCCTGGTCGGCGTCGGTACGGCGACGGAAGACGACCCGGAGCTGACCGTGCGGCTGCCCGGCCTCGCGGCGCGATCGCCTGCACGCATCGTGCTGGATCCGGCGGCCAGGCTCCCTGTTACCTCGAAGCTGGTCCAGACGGCGCGCGAGGTGCCGTTGCTGGTAGCCGCCGGCGTCGACGCGGACGCGCCGCACCGGGCCGGCCTGGAAAACGCCGGCGCGAGCCTGCTCGCCATCGAGACTTTCGACGGCCGCGCCGCGCTGCCGGAACTGCTTGAGGACCTGGCCGCGAAGGGCATGTCGACCCTGATGGTCGAGGGCGGCGCGAAGACGGTGGGGCACTTCCTGGAAGAGGGGCTGGTCGACCGGATCGCGCTGTTCCGCGGCGCCGTGGTGATCGGCAAGGGGATTGCGGCGCCGTTCGACGAAGACCGTATGCCGGCTGGATTCCGGCTGCTGCGCCGGGCGGTCTACGGCGACGATCACTATTCGGAATGGGCAAGGCCGATCTGATGTTCACAGGAATTGTCACCGATGTCGGCAAGGTGGCCGCGACCAGGCAACTGGCCGAAGGCGCCGGACTGCGCATCGAAACCGCCTACGACCCCGCCACCATCGACATCGGCGCGTCGATTGCCTGCGCCGGCGTCTGCCTCACGGTGACCGGATTGCCGGAACCGGGATCGAACGCGCGCTGGTTCGAGGTCGAGGCCTGGGAGGAGGCGCTGCGGTTGACCACGGCTTCCGGCTGGCGGCCCGGCACGCGCATCAACCTCGAGCGGGCGCTGAAAGTCGGCGACGAACTCGGCGGCCACATCGTGTCGGGCCATGTCGACGGCAAGGCCACGATCGTCGCCCGCGAAGCCGAAGGAGATGCAGTGCGCTTCACGCTGGAAGCGCCGCGCGCGCTGGCCAGGTTCATTGCGCCGAAGGGATCGGTCGCGCTCGACGGCACCTCGCTGACCGTCAACAAGGTCGACGGCGCGCGCTTCGACGTGCTGCTCATCCAGCATTCGCTCGCCGTGACCACGTGGGGCGAGCGTCAGGCCGGCGACGAGGTCAACATCGAGATCGACACGATGGCGCGCTACGCCGCCAGGCTGATGGAGGCCGACCGCGACGGGCGGTGAGCCGGCTCAGCGCTTCCTGACCTTTTTCGCTTCTCCCTGGCGCTCTCCGTGGCCGGCGGCCTCGGCGTCGGGCCGGCCCGACTCCTCGCGGTCTCCGGCGGCCTCCGCGTCGTCGTCACCTCCGTCGTCCTCCAGGCCTTCGGCGCGGGCGCGCTGGCGCAACTCCTCCGCGCCGGCGGCCTTCTCCGCCTCGGTGCGGGTGTCGCTCTTCAACTCACCGCGGCTTTCGACGCCGGTTTCCTGGCCGGTGATCGCTTCGTCGGACTCCAGAATCAGTTCCCAAAGGGTCAGGTAGATTTCCTTGTACGGCGTGTCCTTGTCGTCCGGGTCTTCCTCCACGAAGGCGACGAACTTGAAGCGTGACCAGTATGTCTGGGTTGACGGCCGGTTCCAGAGGCGCTTCCTGACAGAGAACATGTAGTAGTGGGAGCCGATCTGCTTGGGTCCGCTCGCAAGGCGGGCGATCTTGTCGATGACCGCAAGCCCGATCCCGGACGCCTGGCTACCGAACGGGATGGTCGCGGTCGCGCCCTTCAGCGACGATGAAGCGGTGTCGGCGAACTCCGAGATGATCGTCTTCGCGATGGGTTCGGCCTGGTCGTAGGCGCGCACCACCAGTTCCGCCGAATAGGGGAGGAGGTTCAGATAGTCGATGCTGAATACCTCGAGCCCGATATCGTAGGTGTCGCCGAGGTCGACATTCGTGTCGGCTCCGGGGGCAGCGAAGCCGATGGCCTTTTCGTTCTTGACGCCGGCGCCGACGAACTGCGGATCTTCATCGGCAAACGGCGCCTCGTACTGCGCCATCACGGTGTAGGCCTTCAGCACGACCCTGAAGCGGGTCCATCGCTTGCTGCCGGAATAGATCGGCAGCGACACCGACTGGTTCCAGTCGATTATCCTTGGCCTGACACTGTCGAAAATACCGGTCAGCATTTCGCGCTGGGCGCGTTTGGCCCATTGGTTGAAGGCAGAGGTCTCGATGTACTTCATGACATCCCCCGTGTTCGAGAGGCCGTGAGGCGGATGTCCGACGCGTTGCGTTGCCGGGCGATGAGCCATGCACGGCGCGAGGCTGAAAATGGTACGCTTGGATGCGGGCATGTCAACCGAACCGAAACCGCTTGCGCCCCCCGCCGCTTCGGCCTAAGTCACCGCCCGACCCGGAGACCCAAATGGCCGTTACTTCAGACCACGGAAAAGCCTTCAGCCTGCCCGAGGGGAAGGTGCATCTTCTGATCGTCGAGGCGCGGTTCTACGACGATCTCGCCGACGCCCTGCTGGACGGCGCAAAGGCTGCGCTCGACGCCGCCGGTGCGACCTATGACGTGGTGACCGTGCCCGGCGCGCTCGAGGTTCCGGCCGTCATCTCGTTTGCGCTCGACGGCGCGGAGGAGGGCGGCACCGACTATGACGGCTTCGTCGCCCTCGGCACCGTGATCCGCGGCGACACCTATCATTTCGACATCGTCGCCAACGAGTCGTCCCGCGCCCTTATGGACCTGTCCGTCGAGGAGTCCGCGGCCATCGGCAACGGCATCCTGACCACCGAGAACGAGGAGCAGGCCTGGGCGCGCGCACGCAGGAGCGAGGGCGACAAGGGAGGTTTCGCGGCGCGCGCCGCGCTGACCATGATCGCCCTTCGCGAGCGGCTCGGAGGCTGATCCGGTGACGCAGGCCCCGCGCGATCATTCCACCGTACGACAGGCGAACAAGCGCGGCGCCGCGCGCCTTGCCGCGGTACAGGCGCTCTACCAGATGGACGTCGCCGGCAGCGGATTGCTGGAAATCACCGCGGAGTACGAGGCCTTCCGGCTCGGCAAGGAGGTCGACGGCGCGCAGTACCGCGAGGCCGACCCGCAGTGGTTCCGCGCGATCCTGTCCGGGGTCGTCGAGAACCAGAAGACCGTCGACCCGGTGATCCGGCAGGCGCTGACCGAGGACTGGCCGCTGTCGCGCCTGGACTCGACGCTGCGCGCGATCCTTCGCGCCGGGGTCTACGAATTGATGAAGCGCGAGGACGTGCCGGCGGCGGTCATCGTCACCGAGTATGTCGACATCGCCAAGGCGTTCTATTCGGAGGACGAACCGAAGCTCGTCAACGCCGTCCTCGACCGGGTGTCGCGTCGGCTGCGTGGCGAAGGACGCGGGCGCGACGCGTCCTAGGGCGGCCATGACGACGCCCACCGCTTCCGACGCACGGCGCACGGCGCTCATCCTCGCCGCATCGCAGGCGATCATCGGATCGGCGGCGCCGATCGCAATCTCGGTGGGCGGGCTGGCCGGCTTCATGATGCTGGGCAGCGACAAGTCGCTGGCGACCCTGCCGGTGACCGGCTTCAACGTCGGCGTCGCGCTCGGCGCCATTCCGGCGGCGGTGATCATCCGGGCTCTCGGCCAGCGCGGCGGATTCATGACCGGGACGCTGGTGACGGCGTTCGGCGGGTTCGTCGCGACGCTCGCCCTGTTCAACGCGTCGTTCTGGCTGTTCGTCGCCGGCTTGCTCGGGATCGGCGTCGGCGGCGCGTTCGTGCAGCAGTTCCGATTCGCCGCGGCGGACAACGCCCCGCCCGAGTTCAAGGCGCGGGCGATCTCCTTCGTCCTGGCGGGCGGCGTGTTCACCGCGCTGATCGGTCCGCAGATCGTCATCTTCACGCGCGAACTCATGGCTCCGGTCATGTTCGCGGGCTCCTTCGCGTCGATCCTCGTGCTCGCCGCGATCGGCGCCGTGCTCCTGTCGTTCCTGCGGGTCGCGCCGGGCGTGGCCGGCGCTGCCGGCGAAGCCGAGGCGCCGGCCCGGCCGCTCCGCGAGATCGCCCTGCAGCCGCAATTCGCGGTCGGATTGCTCTGCGCGGTCGGGTCCTATGCGCTGATGAGCTTCGTGATGACGGGCGCGCCGCTGGCGATGGTCGGCTGCGGTTTCTCGCCGGACGAGGCGACGCTCGGCATCTCGTGGCATGTGATGGCGATGTTCGCGCCGAGCTTCTTCACCGGTGCGCTGATCACGCGTTTCGGCAAGGAGACGATCGTGGCGACCGGGCTGGTGATCCTCATCGGCTGCGCGCTGGTTGCGCTTTCGGGCATCCAGCTCTGGCAGTTCTGGCTGGCGCTGATCCTGCTCGGGCTCGGCTGGAACTTCGGCTTCATCGGCGCAACGGCCATGGTGGCCGGCACCTACCGCATCTCCGAGAAGGGCAAGGTGCAGGGGCTGCACGACTTCGTCCTGTTCACCAGCGTGGCGATGGCCTCGCTGCTGTCGGGCGTGATCTACAACACCTGGGGCTGGGAGATGCTGAACTGGGTGGTGTTCCCGGTGACCGGGCTTTGCCTCGTCGCGCTCGTCGGCCTGCGTTTCGCGCGCCGCGCCCAGCCAAGCCCGATCTAGGACGGCCGCCTAGGCCCTGCGGGCGGCCGACATGGCCGTTGCTATGCTGGCGCCGAGGAACATCGCGTCGCTCGCCAGGATGAAGAAGCTGACGCCGGCGGCCGCCCATTGCGCCACGTCGTCCGCCGACGGACGGAATATGCCGGCGATCCGGCCGGCAGCCTGCGTCGCGCCGGCAATCTCCGCGATCGCCGCGTTCAGCCTGTCGCGGCCGTCCGGCCCCATCGCGCCGATCGACACGGAGAGGTCGCCGGGCCCGACGAACACGATGTCGACGCCGTCGATGGCCGCGATCTCGCGGACATTGGCGAGGCCTTCGGCTGTCTCGACCTGCACCGCAAGCACGATCTTGTCGTTGGCCGTCTCCAGATAGTCGGGGATGCGATAGCCGTAGCCCGCCGCGCGCCCGGGTCCGACGCCGCGTTCACCGACCGGCGGATAGCGCACCGCCATGACGGCTGCCCGCGCCTGGGCGGCGGTGGCGACCCTGGGCACCAGCACGCCGGCGGCGCCGGCATCGAGCGCCGCGGCGATCTGCTCGGGCGCATGGCCGGGAACGCGAACGATCGCCGGGACGCGGTGGATGTCGCTTGCCCGGACAAGGTCCTCGATCCGCTCGCGGCCGAACTGCGAATGCTCCCAGTCGATGCAGAGGAAGTCGGGACCGGCGGCCGCGGCGACTTCGACGGCGACGGGGTGCGGGATCGACGCAAAGACGCCGACCAGACGCTCGCCGCCGAGGCATTTCTGACGAAATCCGTCCATTCGGTACTCCTGTGTGGCCTACGCCTGGATTGGGCGGCCAGCTGGGCGCGAGCCCGACCGTGCCGGGATGTGTAGGGGAGATGCCCGGCACTGGCCACCGGGAAAGGCGTCTTCCGGGCTATGCCGCCACACCGAAGATGCTGCCGACGACGGACGTCGCGGCCATTGCGAGGGCACCCCAGAACGTCACCCGGGCCGCGCCCTTGACGATGCCCGCGCCGCCGGCCGATGCGCCGAGCCCGCCCAGCGCTGCAAGCGCAACGAGGGTCGAAGCCGCGACGTAAAGGGTGATGCCGTCGTCGGGAGCGAGCAGGGCGACGATCAGCGGGACGACGGCGCCGACCGCGAAGGTCAGCGCCGATACGACCGCCGCCTGGACCGGTCGTGCCGCGACCGTCTCGGAGATGCCCAGTTCGTCGCGGGCATGGGCGCCGAGCGCGTCGCGCTGCGTGAGTTGCGTAGCGACCTGGCGGGCAAGCTCCTCGTCGAGGCCGCGATCCCGGTAGATGCGGGTGAGTTCGTCGAGTTCGGCTGCGGGATCGTCGTGCAACTCCCGTGTCTCGCGGGCGAGGTCGGCCTTCTCGGAATCGGCCTGCGAACTGACGGAGACATATTCTCCCGCGGCCATCGACATGGCGCCGGCCACCAGTCCGGCGAGGCCGGCCACCAGAATTGCGTCACGCCCCGAACCGGCGGCGGCGACGCCGACGACCAGACTTGCGGTCGAGACGACGCCGTCGTTAGCACCGAGCACTGCGGCGCGCAGCCAGCCGATGCGGTGGACCATGTGGACTTCGGAGTGAGACAGACGGCTCATGGCTCGGTTCCTTCCAGTTGGGCGGGGCCGGCTGCGGTCGTCTCCGCCGGCCGGATGCGAAGCGCCCGCAGCGCGTTGAGAATAACGGCGACGTCGATCGCCTCCTGGATCAGCGCGCCCTCGACAGGCGTCAGGTGACCCAGGGCGGCGGCGATCATGCCGATCACCGACAGGCCGATGCCGGCGACCACGCTTTGAAGCGCGATGCGGCGTGCGCCGCGCGCGATCTCGATCCCGGGGGCCAGCCGGTCGACGCGATCGACCAGCAGCACGACGTCTGCGGCTTCGGCGGAGGCAGCGGCACCGCGCGCGCCCATGGCGACGCCGACGTCGGCAGCCGCCAGCGCGGGCGCGTCGTTGACGCCGTCCCCGACCATCATGACCGGCCCGTGCTTGCGTTCGCTCAGCACCAGCAGCACCTTCTGGTCGGGCGTCAGGCCGGCGCGTATGCCGTCGAGGCCGAGCCCTTCCGCCACGCGTTCTGCCACCTCCTGGCGGTCGCCGGTGGCGAGCAGGGTCCGCGTGATGCCGCCGCGCCGCAGCCGGGACAGCAGGTGGTGCGTGCCTTCGCGCAGCGGGTCGGCCATCACCAGATGGCCCGAAAGCCGGCCGTCGACGCCGACCGCCACAAGTACCGAACCGGCGGCAAGCGCCGGATGCTCCGCGGCGCGGCCGACGCGGCCGGTGACGAAGCCATGGCCGCCCACGATCACCTGACGCCCCTCCACGCGGCCGGAAAGTCCCTCTCCGGGAGACTCGCGAACCTCCGTGGGGACCGGCAGCGACAGCCCACGCTGCCTTGCCGCCGCGACGACGGCCTGCGCCACCGGGTGCTTGGTCGCCTGATCGAGGGCAGCGGCCAGCCGGAGGATCTCGTCGGGATCGGTCCCGTCATGGCTGTCGATGGAAACGATCCGCGGCCGGCCGTCGGTCAGCGTCCCGGTCTTGTCCAGGATCAGCGTGCGGGTGCGCGCCATGGCTTCAAGGGGACCCGCGCCCTTGATGAGTACGCCGAAGCGCGCGGCGCGCGACAGGCCCGCCACGAGAGCGACCGGCACCGCCAGGATCAGCGGGCAGGGGGTGGCGACCACCAGCACAGCCACCGCCCGGATCGGGTCGCCGGTGAACCACCAGGCGGCGAAGGCGATGGCGACCGTGAGGGCGAGGAAGCCGAGAGACCAGCGGTCGGCCAGTCGCGACATCGGCGCCTTGGACCGCTGGGCCTCCTCGATCAGCCTGACGATGCCGGCGTATGTGCTGTCGCGAGCCGGGCGGGTCGCGACGAGGTCGAATGCCTCGCCGGCGTTGGTCGATCCGCTCATTGCATCGCCGCCCGGGGGAACCTTGGCGGGCAGGGACTCACCGGTCAGCGCCGACGTGTCCAGGAAGGCCGAAGCCGCCGATACCACGCCGTCCACCGGCACGACGTCGCCCTGCCTTATGAGCAGGCGGTCGCCGGGCGCGATGTCATCGAGCGGAACCTCCTCAAGGCCGCCGTTGCGGTGGCGGGTCGCGGTGCGGGGCACGCGCGACAGCAGATCGCGCATCTCGCGGCGGGCCCGGCCTTCGGCAAAGCTCTCCAGGAAGGTGCCGCCGGAATACATCAGTGCGACGACGGCGGCGGCCAGCGTCTCACCGAACGCCAGCGCCGCCGTCATCGAAAGCGCGGCGACGATGTCGAGCCCCACCTCGCCTTTCCAGAGGCTTCGGGCGATCTCCACGACAAGGGCGAGGACGACGGGCAGGACGCCGGCGACCCAGGCAATCTCGGCGAGATCGTTACGGCCGGCCAGCATCAGCACGACGCCGACCGAAAGACCGGCAAGGGCGATGACCAGAACGGCGACCTTGAACCGGTCGCTGTATTCGCCGCTCATCCGCACCCGCTCCCCGACATGCTGCATGCCAATCCTCGAAATAGCGCCAGCTAGGATTCCGGCCGACCGCCGGGCGCAGGCCCGACCGCGCCTTCAGGGAAGACCAGGCTGGCCTGAAATCCGTCGTTGCGGCCCCGGGCCGGCGATATCAGCGTCAGCCGCGCGCCCATAGCCCGTGCCAGCGCGTCGGCGATGGCCAGCCCCAGGCCGGTCCCCCGTGCGACGGCGCCGGCGCGCTCGAAGGGCTGCTTCAACCGCAGCAGGGCGGCGCTGTCGAGAACCGGCCCCGCGTTGGTCACGTCGACGCCATGCGGCGTGATAAGGACGGTGACCGGCTGATCCGGCGCTCCGTGCGTCACCGCGTTCTCGATCAGGTTTCGCAGCGCGATGGCAAATGCATCGACATCGATCGCGGCGGCGAGAAACGGCCTGGCCGGGACGACATCGATCGGGTGACCGCCGGCCCGGCTCCCGGAAAATTCGTCCGCCACCATCCGCACGATCGGCTCCAGGACCACGGGGTTGGCGGCCAGGCCGATTCCGGCATCGGCGCGGGCGAGTTGCAGCAGCTTCTCGGCGAGCCTGGAGAGGCCGTGCAGGGAACGTTCGATCTGGAGGGCGCGGTCGCGCGCCGGGCCGGCTTCGAGCTCTTCGATCAGGCGCTGGGTCTGAGCGAGCGAGCCGGCGATGGGCGTGCGCAGTTCGTGGGCGCTGTTGGCGGTGAAGGACCGTTCCGCCTCGATCGTCCTGCGCAGGCGGTCGAGGAGGTCGTCGACCGAATGCGCGATCGTCGACAGTTCCGGGGGCAGCGGGCCGGGCGCCAGCGGCGCGAGGTTGGCGCCGGAACGGGCTCCGATCTGCGCGCTCAGCGCACCGATAGGCCTCAGCGCCCGCCGCACGATGGTCCACACCGCAATCACGCTCAAGGGAACAAGCGCGAGAAGCGGCAGCAAGAGCGCCTGCAGCCCCTCGCTCATCGCCTCGGCCCGGTGCGCCAGGGGATCGGCCACCTGGAGCACGATCGAACCGCTGACCGCGTTCGTGGTGAAGATCCTGTGCGTGGGCGTGTCTGCGAAGCCTGGTTCTAGCGGCGCGGCGAACGGTTCAGCCGGTGCATCGTGGGAATGCAGCAGAACGGCGCCGTCCTGGTCTCGCACCTGGAAGGTCAGGTATTCCTCGTCCTCCATACCGGGAGAGTGGGGCAGGCGCTTCGGCCCTTCGCCGGAGTTTCGGCTGAAGACGTCTTCGACCACGAGAGGCAGGAGGCGTTGGGCCGTTTCGGCCAGGCTGCTGTCGAACACCTCGTCGAACTCCTCGCGCATGATCAGCGCGCCGAGACCCGCCGTCAGCAACCAGAGGAGCACCGTGACGCCGGTCAGCCAGAGGATCAGCCGACGCGTCATGGCGCGGTCAGCCTGTAGCCGACGCCGCGCACGGTCTGGACCGCCGAAGCCCCGATCTTGCGGCGCAACCGGCTGACATAGACCTCGACGGTGTTGCTTTCGACTTCGGAGCCGAAGGCGTAGAGGGCGTCCTCGATCTGCGCTTTCGAGATGACGGCGCCCGGCCGCAGCGCCAGTCGGTCGAGCACCGCCCATTCGCGCGCCGTCAGGTCGACGGACGCGCCGTCGACGACCACGCTCCGGTTCGCCATGTCGATGACGACCGGCCCGAGCGTGAGCAGCGGGTCAGGGCGCCCGGCCGTCCGCCGCGCGACGGCGCCCATCCGCGCCGACAGTTCGCCGAGGTCGAACGGCTTCACCAGATAGTCGTCCGCGCCGTTGTTCAGGCCTTCGATACGGTCGGATATCTGGTCGCGCGCGGTGACCACGATCACCGGCATGCGGTGCCCGTCCTGCCGCAGACCCTTCAGGAAGGGCAGGCCGCTTCCATCGGGCAGTTGCAGGTCGAGCAGCACGAGCGCGTAGTCGCCGACGGACAGGTGTTCGGCCGCCGAGCCGATGGTGCGGGCCCAGTCGACGGCGTGGCCGGACGAAGCGATGTGGCTGCGCACGGCGTCGCCGATCATCTCGTCGTCCTCGATCAGCAGTACCCGCACCCGATGGCCCCCGTTGCGCGCTCATATGTCGGCGTTGCTGACGCCAGCCTGAACCCGCCGTAATTCAGATCTCCAGGCGCCGGCGCGATCCGTTCAGGTGCCTGTCAGCTTCCGCGTTGAAAAGGACGGCGTCAACGCCACCCAACGAGGACGCCATGAAGACTGTTTTTGCAATTGCCATCTCCTCCTTCGCGCTCGCCACCTCCCTGGCGCACGCCGCGGACAAGTGCACCGTTCCGATGGCCGACTGGAAGCCGCGCGCCGACCTCGAGGCCAAGCTCAAGGAACAGGGCTGGAACGTCCGCACCATCAAGACCGAAGACGGATGCTACGAAGCCTACGCCATTGATGAGAAGGGCAACCGGGTCGAGGCTTATTTCGACCCCAAGACCCTTGAGCCTGTCGGTGCGGCCGACGAAGGCTGAGCCCATGCGCCCGACGATCACCGTCTGGGATCCGCTCGTACGCATCTTCCATTGGTCGCTCGTCACGAGCTTCGCCGTCGCGTGGCTGACGGGCGACGAATGGATGTCGGTCCACGAGTGGGCGGGCTATGCCGCCATCGCGCTCGTGGCCTTCCGCCTCCTGTACGGGATCGCCGGGCCGCGCTACGCGCGCTTCTCGCAGTTCGTCCGCGGCCCCGGCGTCATTTCCGGCTACGCCGCGGACGTGGTGCGCAACCGCGAACCCCGCTATGTCGGCCACAACCCGCTCGGCGGGATCATGATAGTGGCGCTGCTCTGCGCGATTGTCGTGACGGCTACGAGCGGCTGGCTGATGACCACCGACGCCTTCTGGGGCGTCGAATGGGTGGAAGACCTGCACAAGGTCTGCGCGAACGGCATGCTGGCGCTGGTCCTGTTGCATGTCGGCGGCGTCGTCCTGTCGAGCCTGCGCCACCGCGAAAATCTCGTGCGGTCGATGATCACCGGCCGAAAGCCCGCGCCGCAGCCAGGAGACGTCGCGTGACTGCGGTGACCAGTCGCAGCCTGATCGCGTCGGCCACGCTGGAAGCCACGCCGCCGCATTCCCTGCCGCTTCCGAGGCCGCTCGACATCGACGCGAAGGCCTCGGATGCCGCCATGCCGCAACCCGGCGACCGGAATGCCGAACCGGGCATCTCGGTCGTCGTCCCCGTCTACAACGAAGCCGGGAACATCCCTGCGCTCATCGCCGAGATCGCCGCCGCCGCGGCTCTCGTTCCGATCCGCGAGATCGTCTATGTCGACGACGGCAGCACGGACGGATCGCTCCGGTTGCTGCAGCAGCGGCTGGGCGATGTCGGGATGCTGCGCATCGTCCGACATCGGAGGTGCCTGGGGCAGTCGGCGGCGTTTCTTTCCGGCGCACGAGCCGCGTCGCAGGATCTGCTCGTCTTCATGGACGGGGACCTGCAGAACGATCCGGCCGACGTCGCGTCGCTCTATCGTTGCTACCGGGCCGCCCCCCTCGGCTCCCGGCTGGCTGTCCTCGGCGAGCGGGCGGTGCGCAACGACCGCTGGCTGAGGCGGCTTTCGTCGCGACTGGCCAACCGGCTGCGCCGCGCCGTCCTGAAGGACGGTACCCGCGATACCGGTTGCAGCCTGAAGCTCATCCCCAGGCGCGACTTCCTCGACCTGCCGTATTTCGACCACATGCACCGCTTCCTGCCGGCGATGCTGCTGAGGAACGGCGTGGAGATCACGCACGTCTCCGTGTCGCATCGCGCGCGGGTCAATGGCCGCTCGAAATACGGCTTCTGGAACCGCGCCGCCGTCGGGGCGGTCGACCTGCTCGGAGCGGCGTGGCTGTCGCGGCGCCGGCTGCCCGCCGACTACGAACCGATCGAGATCAGCAAGACGGATTTCAGATGACCCAGGATTCCATCTGGCTCGGGATCGGGTTTCTCGGCCAATCCCTGTTCTTCATGCGCTTCTTCGTCCAGTGGATCGCCTCGGAGCGCAGCCGAAAGAGCGTGGTTCCGACCGCCTTCTGGTACTTCAGCATCATGGGCGGCAGCACGCTCCTGGCCTATGCCATCTACCAGCGCGACATCGTCTTCATGGTAGGCCAGGCGAGCGGGCTGCTGATCTACGTGCGCAACCTGATGCTGACCCGGAACCAGGCGGACCTGCCTGACGACGCCGTGGAATGCTGACCGCCAGCCGGGCAGAGCGCCTGCTGCCTTACGGGTTGCTGGCCGCGTTCTTCTGCGTGTCCATCCTGGTCCGCCCGCTCCTGCCGGTGGACGAGACGCGCTATCTCTCGGTCGCCTGGGAAATGTACGTGCGGCAGGACTTCTTGGTCCCGACGATGAACTTCGCGCCGTATTTCCAGAAGCCGCCGCTGCTTTTCTGGCTGATCGACCTGGCCTGGGGCGTGCTGGGCGTCAGCCGCTTCGCGGCCGTGCTGGTCATCTTCGCCATTTCTTCGCTGGTCATCGACCTCACCCGCCGGCTGGCAATTGCGCTCTTCCCCGACGCTCCGGATATCCAGCGGCGCGTTCCGTGGCTGCTGCTGGGCAGCGTCCCGTTCGTGCTCTATTCGAGCCTGATCCTGTTCGACCTGCTGCTGACCGCCTGCGTCCTCGGCTGCCTGCTGGCGCTGCTCGCCTACGATCGGCAAGGCCGCCTGCGTTTCGCCCTGCTGGCCGGCCTGCTGCTGGGGCTCGGCGTCCTGGCCAAGGGACCGGTGATACTCATCCACCTGGCCTTTCCCGCGCTGCTGCATCCACTCTGGCGGCAACCCGACACCGGCTTGTCGACCCGGCGCTTCCTGGCCGGTTTCGGCCTGGCGGTTCTTGTGTCGGCGGCGATCGTGGCCGCCTGGCTCGGGCCAGCGCTCTACAGCACGGGGCGTGACTTCGCCTACGGCCTGGTGTGGGAACAGTCGGCCGGCCGCGTCGCGGGCTCGGCGCACGGCGCGCACGCGCGTCCGTTCTATTTCTACGTTCTTCTCACGCCGCTGATGCTGATGCCCTGGTGCTTTTTCCGCGATCTGTGGGCGTCGCGACCCTGGCTGCGTTTTCGCGACGGCAACGGCGCGCGCTCGCAGGACTTGCGCATTCTGCGGTTTCTCGCGGTGTGGCTGGTCGGCGAACTGCTGGTGTTCAGCGCGATTTCCGGCAAGCAGCCGCACTATCTCTTGCCCGCGCTTCCAGTCCTGGTCCTGCTGCTCGCCTACTTCATGGCCGGCGCGCGCGTGCCGACCATCGCCCGCACCGCGGCGGCGATGCTCGGATTGTTCGCGGTCGGCCAACTCGCCGCTTCCGCGACCATCTTCTACCGCTACGACCTGTCCTCCGTCGCCGCCTGCGTCGCGGCGAACAGCGACGCCGAACTCGCCTTCGCCGGCCGATACCAGGGCGAACTGACCTTCCTTTCCAGGCTGGAGAAGCCGCTGACCATCGTCGAACCGTCGGCAAAGGACGAGTGGCTGCAGACGCATCCCGACGGCTACCTGATCGCCAACATGCGGCACTATCCGGATGCGACGCGCAGCGTGGCCTGCAGCCAGGTCTTCCGCAGCGGCCATCTCGTCGTGCTCAACGGCGACCGGGCGACGACCCTTGGAGCCGACACGCCGCCCGATCCGTCCGCCGGCGGCTAGGAGAAGACGGGCGGTCCGCAGGCGCTGGACTTGGCCGGCGAGGGAAATATTGTGGCACAGGTCCGGCCGGCGAAGGCTGGACGGATTCGCGGTGCGTCGTGCCCGGTCACACGGGCCGGGGCGGATGACGCCCTGAACCGAGACGAGCGAGGCGATGCCGGAAACCCTGACCCACGACTACGCGCAGTTGCGCGACGCCGTCGTCCTGCTTCTGGCCGCGGTTACCGTGGTCCCGCTGTTCAAGGGTTTTGGCGTCAATTCGGTGATCGGCTATCTCGTCGCCGGCGTCGCCATCGGTCCGCACGGCTTTGCGCTGGTGGGCGATCTCGAAGGCACGCATCGGCTGGCCGAACTCGGCATCGTCTTCATGCTGTTCGCGATCGGACTCGAACTGTCGGTCGAGCGGCTGCGGGTGATGGCTCGCTACGTTTTCGGCTTCGGCGTGGCCCAGGTGGCGGTCACCGGAGGCGTGCTCTTCGGCGCGGCGATGCTGATCGGGGCCGGATGGGAGCAGGCAGCGGTCATCGGCGGCGCACTGGCGCTGTCCTCGACCGCCTTCGTCCTGCAACTGCTTTCCGAGCGGGGCGAGCTGTCGACGCATTTCGGGCGCGTCATCCTGTCGGTGCTGCTTCTGCAGGACCTGGCCGTCGTGCCCGGCCTGGCGGTGGTGACGGCGCTTGGCGGCGCGCCGGACGAGCTCGTCCCGGCCTTGCTGCTCGCCGGGCTGAAGGCCGTGGCGGCGCTCGGCGTGCTCATCCTGGCCGGCAGGTTCGTGCTGCGACCGCTCTACCGCATGATCGCCAACACCCACAGTCCGGAACTGTTCGCCGCGGCCACGCTGCTGGTCGTGCTGGCGACCGCCTGGGGAACCGCCGAGGCAGGGCTGTCGATGGCGCTCGGCGCGTTCCTGGCAGGGCTGATGCTGGCCGGCACCGAATACCGCCACCAGATCGAAGCAGACATCCGTCCGGTGCGGGGCATCCTGATGGGCCTGTTCTTCATCTCCATCGGCATGCTGATGGACATGCGGGTCATCTTGCCCCGTTTGCCGGAAATCCTGGCTGTGACCGCGGGCCTGATCAGCGTCAAGGCGCTGATCATCCTGCTGACCGGGCGGCTGCTCGGCCTGCCGCTGTCGGTGGCGGCGAACGCCGGCCTTCATCTGTCGCAAGGCGGCGAGTTTGCCTTCGTGCTGTTCTCCCTCGCCATGGGAACGGCGGTTCTTCCTGTTGAAACAGGGCAGTTTCTGCTCGCGGTGGCGGCGATCAGCATGGCGTTGACGCCGCTGCTGGCTGCGGCCGGCCGGCGTGCGCAGGGCTGGCTCGATCATCGCGGCGTTGCCGGCGCCGACACGCTCGCCGCGGAAGCCGAGCAGTATTCGGGCCACGTGGTGATCGCGGGCTTCGGCCGCGTCGGCAAGACGATCGCCGAGATGCTCGACGAGCGCGGCTTCAAATGGATCGCCGTCGACCGCCATGCGGCCAATGTGGCCGACGCCCGGGCGAGGGGCCTGCCGGTGTTCTTCGGCGACGCCGCGAACGACGCGATCATGCAGGCGGCGAGGACGGACCATGCGCGCGCCGCCGTCGTCACGCTGGACGACCCGACCGCAGCCGGCGCCGTGCTCAGGGGCATCCGCAAAACCCTGCCCGACCTGCCGGTCATCGTGCGCGCCCGCGACACCAGCAACATGAAGGACCTGCTGCGCAGCGGCGCCAGCAGCGTGCTGCCGGAAACGGTGGAATCCAGCCTCCTTCTCGGCGGCGCGGTGCTGCGCTCGCTCGGCGAGGACGACGCGCAGGTCGACCAGGCGATCGAGGCGATCAAGCGCGCCACCTACCAGAAAGCGGAGCCACGCGGCGACGCCTGAGTCACGCAGGCATTGTCCGGCTTTGCCGTCGAAGGTTGATCAAAATCAAGGAAGACCCGGCGCGATCGTGGAACAGTCCGGCGGCCGTTCGCGGGACGCCAGCCGTCCCGGTCGAACGCAGTTCAGTCATGCCGGAGATACCAGCGAAATGATCCTGCCGAACAATGCCGTGGTGGCCGTAGTCGACGGAAAGCGGATGCGGCTGTTCCGCAACGCCGGCCGCGAACCGCATATCGAACTGGTCGACCTGCCGTCGCCCGAACTCGAACCCGCCAAGGCGGGCTCGGGGTCGCGCCACCGCAGTTCGTCGGCCAATCCCGACGACAGGCGCCAGGCCGAAGACGACTTCGCCGCGGCGGTGGCCGATCATCTGAACGGCGAGGCGCTCGCCGACAGGATCGAGCAGCTGGTGATCATCGCCGACCCCCGCACGCTCGGCGAACTGCGCAGGCATTTCCACGACGTGCTGGAAAAGAGGTTGATCGGCCAGCTCGCCAAGGACCTGAGCGGGCGGCCGCCCGAGGCGATCAAGGCGGCCATCGTCGACGCCTGAGCGGGCCGCTGCGACATCGACCGGAACGGCCGGGGCAACTCCGCCCCGACTTTTCGTTTTTTGGGGTGGGCCGCGGACTGCCCGACCAGGTCAGGTCGAGCCGCTGTGCCGGTGCGGCATCCTCGCGACACCGGCCCAGCCGTGCTCCACTACAACTGGTTGCGGTCGCCTCAGCGGGCCATCAGGATCGGAAGCGGCGTATCGTCGATCACCGACTGCGTCACGCCGCCGAAGATGCGTTCCCGCAGCCTCGAATGGCCGTAGGCGCCCATGACCATCAACTCGGCGGCCGTATCGACGGCATGCTGGCGCAGCGTCTCGTCAACGGTCCTGCCCTGGCTGGACAGGCGATCGACCGTCACCTTGACGCCATGCCGCGCCAGATAGGCGGCGAGGTCGGCGCCGGGTTCCTCGCCCTGTCCGTCTTCGCCGACGAGCGGATCGACCAGCACGATGCGCACGTCCTCGGCGGCTGCCAGCAGATCCCGGGCATGCGATACGGCGTTGGAGGCCTCGATGCGCGAATCCCAGGCGATCAGGATGCGTTTGGGTTTCAGCGTCGGCGACGTTCCCTCCGGCGCGAGCAACAGCGGCTTTCCGGACGAAAACAGCCCGCCTTCGACGGTCTTCGTCTTCAGGACGCCGCGCGACAGCAATTCCGGCCCGACGAAGAGCAGGTCGCAATAGCGGGCACGCCGCCCGATGACGTCGTCGGCCGCTCCCTCCTCGGCGTATTCGCTGGACACGTCCGAAGACACGCCGGAGGACGCCAGCAGTGCGGTGACCGCCGCGGCGCGCGTCTGCAGGATATCCATGTCGGCCTGCCTCTCGCTGAGCCAGTCCTGCGACACGAAGGCGGCGTATTCGCCGATCGGCGGCGGCGCGGCCAGCCCGACCACCAGGACGGCCAGATGGGCTCCTGCCTCCTCGCAAAGGGCGATCGCCAGCTTCAGGTCGCCGTCGCCGAGATCGGCGCCTGTCACGGCGAGGACGGTCTTGTAGGCCATGGAAACTACCTCCACCTGCTTGCGTTCAGGCGCTGCCGGGTACGCCGGCGCCAGTTGAGCCGGATCGGGACGGTTCCCGACCACCTGCCGACGGTATGCACCCGCCAGCCAGCCCGCGCATTGAGCAAAATCAAAGAACGGGCAGTTGTCCCTTGTCCAGCCGACATGCCATCACAACTGGAGAGCATACTCCGGGCGTGGCTGCGGAATAGCGGCTCTATACTTGCCGCCGGTCTCGTCGCCCGGCCGTTCGCAGAACAGCCGCCGTCGGCCGTAAAAAGATGGTAAGTTGTAAACAGGCAGAGGCCAGCCGCGACTGCCCGGTATGATCGTCAGGCCGATGCATGAGATTTGAAGCGTGGAGGATGACGAATGGACCCAGCCAGGTATTTCGACAGATGGTTCCAGAGCTATTGCGAGTCCGAACGCTCGCACTGGCTGAAGGGGGCCATGCGAGCCGAGTTCAAGTTGGCCGCCTACGAGGCCTTCAACGAAGGCATCGCCTTCCAGAAGACGATGGAGGATGAAGACGGCCTGTCCGATAGTTGAATGCCGAGGATCGAGCGTGTGCAGGCGCCAGGGCTTGGGCCGGCTGCGCAAAAATGATCCAGATCAAATACAGGGCCAAGACTGTGTTCTAGGGTGACCGCGGGCGCCACGACCTTTGACGTGGGCCTGCATGCTGTTCGAACGGCGATACAGCAACGCCGGTCGCGACAGATTGAACGTCGTAGGTTTGGGAAGACAGCCTGTCATTCGCATAGGCGTCGGGCAGACCGGACATCGCAGACACTACAATCCGGTACATCGATGCATGCGGAGGCCAGGCGGTCGACCCCGTCATATCAGCCATCGGCGCGCCTGGCTGGCAGTCGCGCCGCCTGAAGGAGGGAGTTGCGATGAAGCCCCGTCTTGCTGCCGTTCTGACGGTTGCCGGTTCCGTTTTTGCCATGCCTGCCTACGCGGCCGGCGACGATGTCGGCACGCTTTCTCCAGACAAGGCGGACAGGGCATTCGCCGCGAAGCCCGTCTATTCTCCCTACGCCGGGCGCAGCTTTCCGATGCGTCCACTTTTCGGCGACACGCACCTGCACACCGGCGCCTCGTTCGATGCGGGCGCCTTTGGTGCGCGGCTGACGCCGCGCGACGCCTACCGGTTCGCGCGCGGCGAGGAGATCATGGCGTCGAGCGGCCAGGCGGCCAAGCTGTCGCGGCCGCTCGACTTCCTCGTGGTCGCCGACCATTCCGACAACATGGGCATGTTCCCCGACCTCTTCGCCGGCAAGCCGGAGGTGCTCGCCGATCCGCAGGCGAAGACCTGGTACGACGAAATCAAGGCTGGAGAGGGCGGCAAGGCCGCGCTCGAGATCATATTCGCCTTCGGCAAGGGAACGCTGCCCAAGACGATGCTCTACGGACCGGACACGCGGCCGTACAAGAATGCCTGGCAGGATACGATCAAGGCAGCCGAGGAGTACAACGATCCCGGGCATTTCACGGCCTTCATCGGGTACGAGTGGACTTCGAACACGGCCGGAAACAACCTGCACCGCAACGTGATCTTCCGCGATGACGCCGACAAGGCCAGCCAGGTCGTGCCCTACACGACGCTCAAGCCGCTCGGCAGCGATAATCCGCGCGACCTCTGGAAGTGGATGCAGGCCTACGAGGACAAGACGGGCGGCAACGTTCTGGCGATCGCCCACAACGGCAATCTTTCCAACGGCCGCATGTTCCCGCTGATCGAGTCGTTCACCGACAAGCCGGTGGACAAGGAGTATGTGGAGCAGCGCGCGCGATGGGAGCGGCTCTACGAGGCGACGCAGACAAAGGGCACGGGAGAGGCGCATCCGCTGCTCTCGCCCAACGACGAGTTCGCCGATTTCGAGATATGGGATTTCGGCAATCTCGACGCCAGCGTGCCGAAGACGCCCGACATGCTGGAATTCGAATATGCGCGTTCGGCGCTAAGGAACGGGCTCAAGCTGGAGGCCGAACTCGGCACCAACCCCTACAAGTTCGGCATGATCGGCAGCACCGACGCCCATACCGGCCTGGCGGCGGTCGAGGAGGAGAACTTCTTCGGCAAGACGACGCCGCAGGAGCCGAGCCCGGAGCGGCTTACCGCTACTTTCGTCAAGGAGGAAAAGACCGGCATCACGGTGATGGACTGGACGGTCGGCGCGTCCGGCTATGCCGCCGTCTGGGCCGAGGAAAACACGCGCGAATCCATCTGGGACGCGATGCAGCGGAAGGAAACCTATGCGACCACCGGCCCCCGCATGCTGGTGCGCTTCTTCGGCGGCTGGGACTTCGAGGCGGCCGACGCGCAGACGCGCAATCCCGGCGCGGTCGGATACGGCAAGGGCGTGCCCATGGGCGGCGACCTCAGCGCGGCGCCCGAGGGAAAGGCGCCGACCTTCCTCGTCGCGGCGCTGAAGGACCCGATCGGCGCTAATCTCGACCGCTACCAGATCGTCAAGGGCTGGCTGGACAAGTCGGGCGATACGCACGAGCAGGTCTACGATGTGGCCTGGGGCGGCGATCGCAAGCCGGACGCCGACGGCAAGCTTCCCTCGATCGGCAGCACGGTCGACGTCGCAAATGCGACCTGGACCAACACGATCGGGGCGCCGGAACTCATCGCCGTCTGGAAGGATCCGGATTTCGATCCCGCGGTCAGGTCGTTCTACTACGGTCGCGTCATCGAGATCCCGACGCCGCGCTGGACGGCCTATGACGCCAAGCGCTTCGGCAACACGCCGCTCGAGGGCACGCGCATGACCGTCATCGAACGCGCCTACACCTCGCCGATCTGGTACACGCCGAAAAGTTGAACGCCGGCGGACGCCGGGCGCGAACGGCCTTGGTCGGTCGGGAATTCGGTGCTACTTTCGAGGTCGGGGCAACTACTGGCCAATACTGGCCCGCGTACCTGGAGAGCTGTCATGATTTTCCGTACACTTGCTGTCTCCTTTGCCGGCGTCCTTGTTTCGGGGCCGGTCTTCGCACAGGTCACGACCGACGCCGGCACCATCGATCCGGCCAAGATCGAGCGGTTCTTCAACCAGCCGGGGTATTCGCCCTATGCCGGCCACAACTACCCGATGCGGCCGCTGTGGGGAGAAATCCACCTGCATACCTCCTGGTCGGGCGACGCGATCGCCGGCGGCACGCGCGTCGGCCCCGACGACGCCCTGCGCTATGCCGAGGGCCACGAGATCACGTCGAGCACCGGGCAGCAGGTAAGGCTTTCGCGGCCCTACGACTACATGATGGTGGCCGACCACTCGGATGCGCTCGGCGTGATGAGCGGCGTGCTGGCGGGCGAGTCCGCGCTGATGGCGGATCCGCAGCTGAAGAAGTGGAACCAGGGCATGAATGCCGGTGGCGCGGAGGCCAGCAAGGTGATGATCGAGATCATCACGGCGCAGGGCGAAGGAAAGCTGCCGAAGCCGATGACCGACAACGACACCCAGTTCGACATGTGGCGCAAGATGACGGAGATCGTCGAGAGCCACAACGATCCGGGCCGGTTCACCGCGCTGATCGGCTACGAGTGGACGTCGAACTTCGGCGGCGGCAACAACCTGCACCGCAACGTCGTCTACCGCGACGGCAAGAGCTTCGCCGACCAGGTGCGGCCGATGACCACCTTCGACAGCGAACAGCCTCGCGACCTCTGGGACTGGATGCAGGGCTACGAGGACAAGACCGGCGGCAAGGTGCTGGCGGTGCCGCACAACGGCAATTTGTCGAACGGGCTGATGTTCTCGACCGAGACGCCGGACGGGCATCCGATCGACCAGAAATGGGTTGAGACGCGAGCCCGCTGGGAGCCGCTCTACGAGATCACGCAGGGCAAGGGCACGTCGGAGCAGCACCCGTCGCTGGCGCCGGCCGACGAGTTCGCCAATTTCGAGATCTGGGACAAGGGCAACCTGAACGTGAAGCCCAAGAAGCCCGGCGACCTGAATTACGAATATGCCCGAGAAGCGTTGAAGCGCGGGCTGAAGCTTGAGCAGGAGTTCGGCACCAACCCGTTCAAGTTCGGTTTCGTCGGCTCCACCGATGCGCATACCGGCGTCTCGTCGACCGAGGAGAACAATTTCTGGGGCAAGTTCCCGAACAGCGAACCCAGCCCCGAACGTTCGACCGGCAACGCCTTCGACTTCGAGGGGCGGACGATCAAGGACTGGCAACTCGGCGCTTCCGGCCTGACCGCGGTCTGGGCGGGTGAGAATAGCCGCGCCTCGATCTGGGATGCGATGAAGCGCAAGGAAGTCTACGCCACGACCGGCACGCGCATGTTCGTGCGCTTCTTCGGCGGCTGGGACTTCGCCGCCGAGGATGCGCTGAGGCGCGATCCCGCCGCCGTCGGCTACGGCAAGGGCGTTCCCATGGGCAGCGACCTGCCGCCTGTGCCGGACGGCGCCAAGGCCCCGAGCTTCCTCGTCGCGGCGTTGAAGGACCCGCTTTCGGGCAATCTGGACCGCATCCAGATCGTCAAGGGATGGCTCGATGCGAAGGGCGAGATGCAGGAGCACGTCTACGACGTCGTCTGGGCCGGCGACAGGAAGCCCGGAGCCGACGGCAAGGTGCCGCTCGTGGGCAGCACGGTCGATCTGCCGAACGCGACCTGGACCAACACCATCGGCGCGCCCGAACTGATCGCCGTTTGGCATGATCCAGACTTCGATCCGGCCTTGAAGGCGTTCTACTACGCCCGCGTGATCGAAATCCCGACGCCGCGCTGGACGGCCTACGACGCCGCCTACTTCAAGGAAACCTTCGCGCCGGAGGTTCCGATGGAGGTGACGGAGCGGGCCTACGCGTCGCCGATCTGGTACACGCCAGGCGGCTAAGGGCAACTGCCTTGACGCTCGCCGCAGGGCGATGGCGAGCGGTCCTGGCCGCCGCGACCGCCGCGTGCGTGGGGGGCGGCGCGCCGTCCCCCGTTCTTGCCTGCGGATACGAAAATCCGGACGCGGTGGCGCTCGGTTCGCTGAACTGGGCCTACCCCGATGCGCTCCACGTGCACACGGCGGTTTGGCAGGCGGAGGATGCGGGCATCCTGCCGCCGCGCGTCCAGCCGTCGCCGGCGGGTCCGCTCGCCTTCTATCGCGCAGCGGCCACGATGACGCGCTTTGGAGCGCGGCTTGCCGATGCGCGTGCGCCTGGAACGGAACTGGCGATCTCGGTGGTTCTCATTCCTCAGGTCATGTGGACACGCTACCAGATCGGCCCCGAGGGGACGCACACCACCACCCACGCCGACGGGCCGGCCGCGGGCGACCTAGTGGTCGTGACCGGCGAGAAGGTCATGCGAGCTATCCTCGACGGCCGGCTGAACGGGGCGGAGGCCGAACGCCTGGGACTGCTTCGCCTTTACGGTCGCGACGGACAGTCGGCTGCCGCAAGAGCGGTGATCATGCGCGCGGGCTCGCAAGACCGGGTGGCGGCCGGCGCCTCCGGAACGACCGACTTCTAGCGATGCCATGACCGGAATGCCGCTCTTGCGCCGCGACCTCCAATCATGTGACGTGCATTGTTCGTCGCGACCGCAGGTGCCTCGTGCTGAAAAAGATCGTTAGGGAACCGCTGGTTCATTTCCTGCTGCTGGCGCTTGCCATCTTTGCGGTCTACGGGCTGTTCGAAGGCGCCAGCGCGAAGAAGCCGGACAGCATCGAGGTCTCCGTTCCCAAGATCGAGCAGATGGTGTCGATTTTCGTCAAGACGTGGCAGCGTCCGCCGACGCCCGGCGAACTCAAGGGCCTGATCGACGACTACGTGAAGGAAGAAATCTACGTCCGGCAGGCGCTCGATCTCGGCCTCGACAAGGACGACACCGTGATCAGGCGGCGGCTGCGCCAGAAGATGGAGTTCCTTGCCGACGCTGAAACGCCGGTGCCGACAGAGGCCGACCTCCAGGCCTATCTCGACGGCGCGCCCGACGCGTTCCGGATCGACGGCACGGTGGCCTTCCAGCAGGTGTTCCTGAACGGGCAGCAGCGCGGCGAGGCGGTGGCGCAGGATGCCGCCGCCATGCTCGCGACGCTGACCGGCAACCCGGGCGCCGACCTCTCCGCGCTCGGCGACGCAACCATGCTGCCGCCCGAGATGCCGCTGTCCACCCAGGCCTCCGTCGCCCAGACATTCGGGCCGGAGTTCGCTGCGGCCGTGGCCAGGGCTCCCGCCGGCACGTGGACCGGACCCATCGCGTCCGCCTTCGGGCTGCATCTCGTCCGGGTGACCGATCGCGTCGAAGGGCGCGTGCCCGCTCTCGATGAAGTCCGTGAAGCCGTGGCGCGCGAATGGACCAACGACCGGCGCCGGGAACTCGAAGACGAGCGCTTCGCCGAGCTCCTGAAGAGCTACACGGTGACGATCGCGCGCCTGCCGGGCGACACCGCTTCGCAATGACGCGCCTGGCGGCCTTCCTTGCGCTGCTCGCGATGATCCTGCTCGCCGGGGCGGCCTCGGCGCACGAGATCCGTCCGGCCTATCTGGACCTGCGTGAAACCACAGCCGACACCTTCTCCGTGGCCTGGAAGGTTCCGTCGACGGGCGATATGCGCTTTGCGCTTCACGTACGGCTGCCGGCGTCCTGTGCGACCCAGACCGAGCCGACGCCGTCGATGGAGGCGGACGCCTATTTCGAGCGCTGGACCGCCGTCTGCGCGGGCGGCCTGAAGGGCGGGACCATCGGCATCGACGGGCTGGCCTCGACGATGACCGATGTGCTGGTCAGGATCGAGTATGCGACCGGCGACGCCGAGGTAAAAAGGCTGTTGCCGGATTCACCTTCCTTCGTCGCGGCGGGGACACAGACGGGCCTGGAAGTGGCCGGCACCTACTTCCTGCTCGGCGTCGACCACATCCTGTCGGGGCTCGACCATCTGCTGTTCGTGCTCGCGCTGATGCTGCTGATCCGCGACCGCTGGATGCTGTTGAAGACGATCACCGCCTTCACCATCGCGCACAGCATCACGCTGGCCGGCGCCGCGCTCGGCTATTTCAGCCTGCCGCAGGCCCCGGTCGAGGCGACGATCGCGCTCAGCATCGCCTTTGTCGCCAGCGAACTGGTCAAGTCGAGACCAGGCGAGCGCCGGCTGTCGGAAGCCTATCCATGGGTGGTCGCGTTCGCGTTCGGGCTGCTGCACGGTTTCGGCTTTGCCGGCGCGCTGAAGGAAATCGGCCTGCCGCAGTCGGACGTGCCGCTCAGCCTGCTGACGTTCAACCTCGGGGTCGAGGCCGGGCAACTGATCTTCGTGGCCGGGGCGCTGGTCCTCTGGAAGGCCGTGCAGGCGCTCGCCGAATTGCCGATCGAGCGGCTTCGCCTGTTCGGCGCCTACGCCATCGGGACGGCCGCGATGGTGTGGCTGGTCCCGCGCCTCGCCGCGCTGATCGCGTAGCGCCGTCTCGCGCTACGCCCTCGGCACGGCGCCGTGGACACGCCGTGCAGAAAGCGAGACCGTCAGTTGATCCGGATGCCGGTGCCCGCGTCGAAGAGATGGAGGCTGCCGGGCTGGGGCAGGACCGTCAGGCTCTCGCCCGGCCTTGCCGAAATGCGCTCGCGCAGCGCGATCATCACCTCGCTGCCGGCAAAGCGTGCCGCGACCTGCGTTTCCGCGCCGGTCGGCTCCACGGCCAGGATCTCTGCCGAGTGGCCCGTGCCGCTCTGTGAAAAGTGCTCCGGGCGGATGCCGAGGACCACGTCGCGCGCTCCGGCGGCGGCCGTTTCCGAGCCGAGGTCGATCCGCGTACCGTCGGCGGCGACAAACCCGCCGGCGGTCAGCGTGCCGCGCAGCATGTTCATCGCCGGCGAGCCGATGAAGCCGGCGACGAACAGGTTCGCCGGCTGGTCGTACAGTTCGAGCGGCGTGCCGATCTGCTCGACCTGGCCGTCATGCATGACGACGATGCGGTCGGCCATGGTCATGGCCTCGATCTGGTCGTGCGTGACATAGACGGTCGTGGTCTTGAGCCGGGCGTGGTTCTGCTTGATCTCGCTGCGCATTGCCACGCGCAGCTTGGCGTCGAGGTTGGAGAGCGGTTCGTCGAACAGGAACACCGCGGGATTGCGCACCATGGCGCGGCCCATGGCGACACGCTGGCGCTGGCCTCCCGACAGTTCCTTTGGCCGGCGTTCGAGATAGGGGGTGAGCCCGAGGATCTCGGCGGCGCGGGCGATGCGCTGGTCGCGTTCCCCGCGGCTCATGCCCTTCAGCTTGAGTGCGAAGGCCATGTTCTCCTCGACGGTCATGTGCGGATAGAGCGCATACGACTGGAACACCATGGCGATGTCGCGTTCCTTCGGCGCAAGGTCGTTGATGACCTGGCCGCCGATTGCAATTTCGCCGCTGGAGATTTCCTCCAGGCCCGCGATCATGCGCAGCAGCGTGGACTTGCCGCAGCCGGACGGCCCGACGAGCACCAGGAACTCGCCGTCCCGAATGTCGACGGAGACGCATTTCAGCACCTCCGTCTTGTTGTAAACCTTGCGTACGTCGCTGATCGTGACCGCACCCATCGCACAGACTCCAAAGGCTAGTAGGTGGCGCGGCCGCCTGAGAGGTCGAAGACCGATGCGGTGGTGAAGCTGTTTTCGGGGCTGACCAGCCAGCCGACCATGCTCGCTGCTTCCTCGACCTCGAGGAAGCGGCCACGCGGGATGCGGCTCAGCATGTAGTCGATGAATTCCGGCTTGAGCTCCTCGAGGATGCGCGTCTTGGCCGTGGCCGGCGTGATGACGTTGACCGCGATGTTGTGCTTGGCAAGCTCCTTGCCCAGCGCCTTGGTCATGGCGATGAGACCGCCCTTGGCCGCCGCGTAGGCCGAGGCGTTGGGGTTGCCTTCCTTGCCGGCGATCGAGGCGATGTTGACGATGCGGCCGTAGTTGCGCGCCTTCATGTGTGGCACGACGGCGCGGTTGACGTAGAACGCGCCGTTGAGATCGATGTCGATGACGCGACGCCATTCGTCGAGCTCATACTCGTCGAGGGGCGCGTTCTTGCCGGCGATCCCGGCGGAATGGACGAGAATGTCGATCCGGCCATGCGCGTCGGCCGTCTGCCTGGCGGCGGCTGCAACGGCATCGGCGTTGGCGATGTCGACCTTCAGCGTCGATGCGGCCGCACCGAGCTTCTCCCTGGCGGAGGCGAGGACCTCCTCGTTGATGTCCCAGAGGCTGACGCGGGCGCCCGATGCGACGAGGCGTGCCGCGATGGCGAAGCCGATGCCCTGGCCGCCGCCTGTGACGATGGCGACCTGGTCCTTCAGTTGGTAGTCGATCATGAGATTGGTTCTTCCAGTGTGATGTCACTTATGTCGTAGAAACGCGCGGCGTTGCCGGCGAACATGGCGAAGAGTTCGTGGTCGCCGAGATCGGCGTAGGCCGTGCGGAAGCTCTCGTAGGTCTGCCGGAAACTGGCGAAGCGGGTCACCACCGGGTGGTCGCTCGCCAGCATGCAGCGGTCGGGGCCGAAGGCGTCGAGGCAGGTCAGCAGGACCTCGCGCAGGCTCGCCTCCGTCCAGTCGGGATCATAGGCGACCAGGTCGGACACCTTGAGGACGACGTTTTGCGCGCGCGCAAGGCTGCGCAGGCCGGCCGCCCACTGCGCCATGCCTTCGGCGCTGCGGTCGAACGGCGAGCCGCAATGGTTGAGCGCGAACTTCATGCCGGGATAGGCGAGGGCAAGCGCAAGGGCGTCCTCCGCCTGCCAGGGCGAAATCAGCATGTCGAAGGAGAGGCCGAGCCGCTGCAGCGCCTCCAGTCCTCGCCGCCAGGCCGGATCGGCCATGCGATGCCGGTCGGTCACCGCCGACTTCGCGGGGTCGGGATGCCAGCTCAGGATCTGGCGGATGCCGGCGACGCGGCCATGCGCGGCCACGGTCTCCAGCAGCGCCTCGACGCCGGGATCGGCAAGGTCGGCATAGCCGACATAGCGGGATGCGATGCCGCGCGGCCGTTGCAGCCCGTCGAGCCAGGCGATCTCGCCGAGCGGGTCGGCGGGATCCCAGTTGGCCTCGACATGCACGCTGGCGACGATGTCGTAGCCGTCTGCCTCGCGCAGATAGTCCGCGGGAAGGCAGTCGCGCGCCAGCTTCGCATCGGTCTGTCCGCGCAACCACGGGTGCCGGTCGAGCGACAGGTCCCAGAAGTGGTGATGCGCGTCCACGATCGGGCCGGCATAGAGGCCGTTCCGGTCACGCATGTGCGGCACTATCGGCCCATGTGCAGGCGACGGCCGACCTGGTCGGCGAGCGTCATCCAGCGGCGCGCAATGCGGCCTTCCCGGGCGACGGCCTGCGCAAGCGCCTCCTTCTGGATCTCACCCAGCCGTTGCACGGGCAGCGCCTGCGCGCCGTCGAGCTCCTCTGCCAGCGCAACGAAGCGTTCGGCCGCCTCGGCGCCGCCGAGCAGCGGCGCCACGTCGCGCTGCATGAACTCGGCCCAGGTGAGCTCAGGATTCCAGCAGAAGCGCGCGAAGGCGAGGTAGCTGATCTCGACCGTGGCGAAATAGTCCGACGGCTCGCCCCAGACGGTCAGACCCTCCATGTTGAGCTGCTTGCCGCGCGTCGCCATGTCGGCGAAGGTCTTGGCGTTGAGCGCGTAGCGCTCGGTGCGTTCGTCGCCGTTCCACTGGCAGGCGAACTGGCAGCGCAGCACGTTGGGCTGGGTCGGCAGGGTGCTGACGTATGCGGGGTCGAGTTCCGTGCGCAGCCGCTGCCAGTAGCTGCGGTTGGCGGTATGCTGGTAGATTGCGCCGGGTGGCAGCGCCTTCTGCGCCTCGGAGGCGACCGGCTCCAGCAGGTTGTCCCACTGCATCTCGCAATAGATCCAGAGATCGGGCCGCTTGGCCTTGGCGGCATTGTAGAGGCGCGGGAAGTTCGCGGCCATGTCGGTGTGCGACCAGGAATCGCCATGGTCGTCGACGCGGCGCCTGGCCTCATCGTCATTGCCGCGACGGAGCCGGCAGCGCTCGCAGCCACAGACGCCGTAGTCGCCGCTCTCGATGTTGATGCCGCCGATCTCGAAGGTCTCGGCCAGCCAGGATACGGCTTCCTCCATCCAGTCGATGACCTCGGGCGCGCTCGGGCAGGCGCTGACGGTATAGTCCGAATGCGGGAAGTTGAGCGGGAAGGCGAGGTCGGCAAGCTGGAAGCCGACGTCCTTCTCCATGGTGGCCGCGTGCTGGGGGTTCTGCTTGAGCCAGGTCGACAGGTTGTAGCGGTGCTTGCCTTCCCAGTAGACGCCGCCATAGGCGCCGATGGCGATGCCGGGGATGATGCGCACGCCGCGCTCGTTGGCGTAGCGGCAGAGTTCCTGCGCCGCCTCGATGCCGCCGTGGCTGTCGCGCAGGAAGCCGTAGACGACGATGGCGGCGATGCGGTTTTTCGAACAGAAGTCCACGAGCTTGCGGTAGTCGTCGAGAAAGCCCTTCGGTGGCTTCTGGAACGGGTTGAAGACGCCGATCTCCTGCTGGCCGATCTGCGACAGCTCCCAGTTGGTCGAGTGGTCCCAGGTCCAGAAGGTGCGGTAGGCGAGGCCGGGCTCGCCACTGACGGGGCCGTTCGAGAATGCGGCGGGGTCGAGATGCGCGCCGGCGCGCTCGATCAGTTCCTCGACACCGTAGATCACGCCGGAGAACGGCCCGCCGCGCACGACGATCGCGTCGGCTTCGGCGGCGATCACGTACGCCCCTTCCTTCAGCCCCTCGTCGAGCTGGAGGCGCACCCGCGATTGTGCGTTCGCCGTGACCGATTGCCTGAGCCGCCGAGCCGCGTGCGGATGCCTGTCTTCGCCATCGATGATCATGCCAGTCCTTCCCTAATCCGTTTGACAGAGTAAAGCAGCGACCCTATCAAATATCAACATCATATTTCGCTGGTGATAACATCTGTCCAACCGGGGAGTTTCATGCCGTCCGATACCAAGTCCCTGATTTCCGGCCTCAGGCAAACATGGCCGATGCCTTCGAAGCCGCGGCCCATCACGATTCTGGGGGCAGGCGGAATCGTGCGCGACGGCCATCTCCCGGCCTATCGCAAGATGGGCCTGCCGGTTGCCGGCGTGTTCGACCTCAATGTCGACGTGGCGCGCCAGCTCGCCGCCGACTTCGATGTGCCCGTGGTGCACGAGACGCTTGATTCGGCGCTGGCCGCCTGCGGCACGAACGGGGTCTTCGACCTGGCGCTGCCGCCGGCTGCGATCCTGGCGACGGCCGAAAAGCTTCCCCGGGGCAGCGTCGCACTGATTCAGAAGCCGCTCGGGCCGGAAGGCGCCACGGCGCGGCGCATCGTCGACGCGCTCGATGCGCGCGCGGTGACGGCGGCGACCAACTTCCAGCTCCGCTTCACCCCCTCGATGCTGGCAATCCGGGATGCGGCGCAGAAGGGCCTGCTCGGTGACATCGTCGACGTCGAGGTCAGGCTCGCGGTCTACATGCCATGGGAGCTGTGGTCGTTCATCCCGCATCTCGATGCGGTGGAGATCCCGCTGCATTCCATCCACTACCTAGACTGGATCCGCTCGCTGATCGGCGAGCCGGACAGCGTCTACGCCAAGGCGGTCAAGCACCCGCGCTACGCCAACCAGGCCGACGCCCGCTCCAGCATCATCCTCGACTATGGCGACCGGGTGCGCTGCGCGCTTTCGCTCAACCATACCTACAACTTCGGTCCCGAGCACGTCGAGGCGACCATTCGCGTCGAGGGCACCAAGGGCGCTGCGCATCTGACGGTGGGCTACCTCGTCGACTACGTCAGGCCGGTGCCGGAACGGCTGGAAATCATCACCGAGGGCGGCCAGTGGACCGACCTGCGGCTGGCCGGCGAGCGCGTGCCGGACGCGTTCGGCTTCGTGATGGCCAACCTGCAGCGCTACGTCGCCGGCGAGGATGCCGCGCTCGACACCGACGTCCACGATTCCGTTCGCACCATGGCGCTGGTCGACGCGGCGCTGAAGTCGAGCCGGATCGGTGGCGTCGTGCCGGATTCTGTGTGAGCAAATTATCGTATACGAAAATGTGCTTTCATAAATCAAAGTTCTCGTGTTAGCTGTCGATCGATGGGCGCCGGGGGACCGGCGACCCCGTCTGACGGAGAGGGCCGCTCCCGATGGGGCGGTGGACAAAATGGGAGCGTTACGATGAACAGCATTTGGAACAACTCGGTATCGACCATGTCGCTCAGGGCGGGCTGCGTCGCCGCAGCCTTCGCGGCGGCGGTGTTCGGCGCCGTTGCGCCGGCCTCGGCCGAGGACGTCACGATCAAGGTGCTCAACTGGCAGCCGGGCGGCCCGGACTACTGGACGGCGCTGGTCAAGGCCTTCGAGGCCGAAAACCCGGGCATCAAGGTGGAACTGGAAACGGTCCCCTTCGACCGCTATCCGGAAGTGCAGGGCCCCTACATCGCCACCAAGAGCGGCCCCGACGTCATGCAGAACAATTCGGGCCTCGAGCTTTACGATCGCCGCTCGGCCTACATGCAGCTTCCGGCCGACCTCGTCACCAGCGCCGGCACGGACCTGATCACCTACAGCGGCGGCTGCCTGAACTTCGACCTCAACCAGGCCTGCTACGGCTTGCCCTTCGGCTACCAGGGCAACGTGATGTACTACAACAAGGCCGTGCTCAAGGAAGCGGGACTCGATCCGGCCAGCCCGCCCAAGACCTGGGACGAAATGGACGCGGCCTGCAAGGCTGTGTCGGCGATCGGCAAGACTTGCCTGGCGCATGGCATGACCGGCGTCTTCCCGACCTACTGGAACTTCCCAGAGGTCGCACGCAACTACCTGACCGAGGATGACATGCGCGCCGTGCTTGCCGGCGACATGCCCTGGACCGACCCGAAGATGAAGAGCATCCTCGAGGCGATGGCGTCGATCGGCAAGCGTGGCTGGATCAACTCCAACTCGCCGTCGATCTCGATGCTGCCCGACGGCGCCGATATCTTCTCCAGCGGCAACGCCGCCTTCGCCAGCACCATCATCGCCGACGCCGTCAACTGGCAGGCTTTCGGCGCGGCGCTGGGCGACGAGAACGTTGGTGCGATGCGCTGGCCCGTGCTGGTCGCGGATGCGCCGCTCGCCGACCGCTTCAGCGGCGTCGAAAGCGCGGTCTTCGGCGTTGCCTCGTGGTCCGACAAGCAGGACGCCGGGCTGAAGTTCGTCAAGTTCATCGCCGGCAAGACCAACGGCGACCTTCTCACCTCGCTCGGCGGCGGAATCCCGCTCAACAAGAACGTCGACCAGAGCCTGTTCCCGAAATCGGCGGCGCTCGAGCAGATCCGCGAGATCATCAAGTCTCCGACGCTGCATGTCGGCGTGCTTCTGAGCGGCCAGGAAGCCGACGCGCTCGCCCGCGGCTGGCAGGAAGTGACGCTCGACCGCATGACGGTCGACGAATGGGTCGCGCGCATGCAGGTCGCTCTCGAGGAGAGCCCCGGCAAGAGCGACGAATAGGCGGCGCCGACGCGCCGGGCGGGGCCGCGACAGGCCCCGCCATGCTCCAGCCGAGGCATGAGACGATGACGTTGCAGACCCCAGCAGCCCCGAGAGGCGGAGCGGCGCGCAAGCGCCGAGGCAGCATGCCGTGGCTGGCGCTCGCGCTGGTTCTTCCCGGCGTGGCGCTCGCCGTGCTGTTCAAGCTTGTGCCGCTCGTCCATGCCTTCTGGCTCAGCCTGCTGCGCACGCGTGGCTTCGAGGACCCGACTTTCGGCGGCATGCGCAACTACATCTCGGCGTGGAACGACCCCGCCGTCTGGCAGGCTTTCCGCAACGCCGTGATGGTTTTCCTCACGCTGCCCGTCTGGGTCTTCCTGCCGCTGATCATCGCGCTCCTGCTGTTCCAGCGCACGCCGGGCTGGAAGGTTTTTCGCGCGGTCTATTTCCTGCCCTACATGATCGCCCCGGTCGTGGTCGGCATCATGTTCCGCCAAATCCTCGCGCCCGAAGGGCCTCTCAATGCGCTGCTGATCAACATCGGGCTGGCGCCGCTGGCCATCGAGTGGCTCAACGGCCCCAACAGCGCGCTGTTCTCGCTGACGGCCGTGGCGCTGTGGGCCTTCTTCGGCCTCGGCGTGCTGACCTACCTTTCCGGCCTGGCGACAATCCCGCAGGATATCGTCGAGGCCGCACGGCTGGACGGGGCCGGCTTCTTCCGGCTGATGTTCAAGATTGCGATGCCGCTGATCAAGCCGGTCGTCGGCTATTGGACCGTGCTGTGCATGTCGAGCATGCTGATCTGGATGTTCCCACTGATCTACGCGTTGACGCGTGGCGGACCGGGCAGCGCCACCATGCTGCCGGAGTATCTCGTCTTCACGACCACGTTCGAGTTCATGAATCGCGGCAAGGGCGCGGCCATAGGCATGGCGCTGTTCGTCTTCGCCGCCGTGATATCGGCGTTCGTCGTCCGGCGCATGTACCAGGAAGGGAAGGGGAGATCGTCATGAGCGCCGATGCGATGATCCCGCGCCGGCGCCGCCGGGGCAGCCGCGCCCTGCGCAGCCTTGGTAAGTGGCTGGTGACCTTTGTGCTCGTGGTGATCGCACTGGGGGCGCTCTATCCGCTTCTCTTCACCATCATCAACTCGCTGAAGTCGCGCACGGCCTATGCGCAGGACCCGCTCGGCCTGCCCGATGCGATCAGCCTCGACAACTACATCGACACCTTCAACCGCATGCAGGTGCCGCAGTTGCTGTTCAACAGCGTCGTCACCACGGCGGGCGGGCTGCTGCTCTCGACGGTGGCCGCGCTGTTCATCGCCTATGCGGTGACGAAGCTGCGCATGCCGGGCGGCAACCTCGTCTTCCTCTTCGTGATCTCGATGCTGGTCATTCCGAGCCAGGTGGTGATCTACCCGCTCTACGAGACCATCCTGGGCCTCGGCCTTGGCGGCACCTACCAGGGACTGATCCTGTCCTATGCCGCCTTCGGCCTGCCGATGAGCACCTACCTGCTGGTCGCCTATTTCCGGGCGATCCCGGACGAACTCATCGAGGCGGCGCGGCTCGACGGCGCCGGCGACATGCGCATCCTGTTCCAGGTGCTGCTGCCGGTTTCGACGCCGGCAATCGCCGCGCTCTCGATCCTCAACTTCGTCTGGATGTGGAACGACCTCCTGCTGCCGCTGGTCATCATGGGCGGTTCGGACAAGACCACGCTGATGGTCGGGGTGGCGCTGGTGTCGGGGCAGTACGACGTCTCGATACCGCTGATCAGCGCCGGCCTCATCGTTGCGCTGCTCCCGGTCATGATCGTCTACCTCGTGTTCCAGCGGCAGATCCTGAACGGCGCCATCGCGGGAGCGGTCAAGTGAGCCGCGGCCGCCCCGGCGATGCCGTGCTGTTCGTCTACCGGCTCAAGCCGGGCATGGGTCCCGAGTATGACCGCGCCCACCGCGCCGTGTGGGCCGAGATTCTGGACCTCATCGATGAGGCCGGCATCTACGACTACCAGATCTGGCGTCGAGGCGACCTCGTCGTCTCGCGCATGCGCACCCGCCACGGTTACGACCATGCGCGCGCCGTGACCGGCGCGAGCGCGGTGCAGAAGCGCTGGACGGAGTCGCTCGGCCATGTCTTCGACGAGATCGCGGACGCCGAAGGCGAGCCGCTCTGGCTGGATGAGGTCTTCAGCCACCCGGTCGTCGGCGAAGGCGGGTCGTCATGAGCCCCAGTGCGCCCAGTATCATCGGCGCCGGCTCAGGTATGCCGTGCCGGCGGCCGCTTCTCGCGGATCGGCGCCAGCGGGAAGTTCGGCTCCGGCAGCGTGCCGTCGAACGCCTCGGTGATGGCGCGCGCCGCTCTGAACAAGGTCCGGCACGCGTTTTCAAAACTCACGCGCTCCCTGGCGGAGGGCAGGTAGGGCATGGTCAGCACGGCGGTGGCGTGGCCTTCGGCGTCGAGGATCGGGAAGGACACGTCGGTGATGCCCTGCAGGCCTTCGCCGGCGATCATCTCGTAGCCGCGCCGGTGGATCGCCTCGATGCGCTGCTCCAGCGCCTTGGCGGTGTCCTCGGACACCGTCCTCTCGATCTCGCGAAACGCCCAGTCCTTGATGGTCGGGCGCTGGAAGGCGATCAGCACACGGCCGGAAGCCGTCGCAGCCGCCGGGTTTTGCGTTCCCACGCGCAGGCGGAAACCCAGAGGCGCGGGGCTGTCGACCTGCGCCACGACGCGAATGTCGAGATGGTCGAGAACCGCGATGTGCATGGCCTGGTAGGCCTCGACCGAGGCCGTGTTGATGATCGGCAGCGCGATGTCCAGGAGGCGGCGCATCGGCGGATAGCGGTTGGAGAGGTCGTGCAGCCGGTTGGAGAGAAACAGCCCGTCGTCGTCTGGCCGGCGCTGGATGTAGCCGCGCCGTTCCAGCACCATGACGACGCGGTAGACCTCCTGCAGGGAGCGGCCGAGCAACTGGGCGATTTCGCTCTGGGTCACGCCGCGGGACATGCCGGCCATCAGTTCGAGGATGTCGAGCCCCTTCTCGAGCGCCGGCGCGCCGTAGGCCTGCTTGGCGTCGGCGGTCGCAGCGGCCTTCTTGCCCTTGCGGGCGATGCTGGTGCTTGTGTTCTTCGGCATGGCGCACGGTCCCCTGGAACGGCTTCCCTGAAAACGGCGCCGTCTATCATTCAGGAAATCACATTTCCATATATAAAATCAAATGTCGTGTACGGAAAGTTGTCCGCACGCGCCGCCCATCGTCCCTACCCAGCATGAAGAGTAGCCAATGGAACGCAATATAACCCAACAGCTGACGCCCGCCACGGTGGATTTCGACAAGCCGGGAAAGCAGATCGGCGTGTTCCATGTGCCACTTTCGTCGCATGACGACGCCTGGGGCGTGATTCCGGTGCCGGTTGCCGTCATCAAGAACGGGGAGGGCCCGACCGTCATCCTGGAAGGCGGCAACCACGGCGACGAATACGAAGGTCCGATCACGCTCGGCGAGCTGATCCGTGGCCTCGATCCGGCCGAGGTTTCGGGCAGACTGATCTTCATCCCGGCGATCAACCAGCCGGCCGTGGTTGCCGGCCGCCGCGTCTCGCCGATCGACGGGCTCAACCTGAACCGCACCTTCCCGGGCGACCCGCTGGGAACGACAACCCAGCAGATCGCGGCATTCGTCAACGACGTGCTGTTCCCGATGGGTGACGTTTTCGTCGACCTCCATTCCGGCGGCTCTTCGCTCGACATCATTCCGAGCGCCGTCATCGAGCCGGGCAAGACGCCCGAGCAACACGAGGCGAACGTGAATGCGGCGCTGGCCTTCGGCGCGCCTGTCACCGTCGTCATCGACAACCGAGGCGATCCGCGCACGGCGACGGCGTCGGCGGCTCTCGCCGGCATGACGGCGATCGGAACCGAGATGGCCGGCGCCGGCACGGTCTCGATCGATGCGCTGGCGCTCTGCCGACGCGGCGTGCGCAACGTGCTGGCGCATGTCGGCGTGCTGCCTGGCGAAACCGTGGTTGCACCCGAGGCGCCGTCGCGGCTCTACGAGCTCACCGGCAAGGCGCATCTGATCGCCGAGGACGACGGCGTATTCGAACCTATCCACAAGCTCGGCACCGAGGTTCGCGCCGGCGAACTCGCCGGGCGAATCCATTTCCTGACGCAGCCGGGCCGCACGCCGATCGAAATGCATTACCGCGCCGACGGCATCGTCTATGGTCGCCGGCAGCCGGGCAGAGTCCGCCCCGGAAACTGCTGCCTGGTGGTGGCCTCGCCCTATGAAAGGAAGCCGGCATGATTTCCATCGACTGCATCAGGGCTGCGGCCGGCCAGATCGCCCCGCACGTCCGCAAGACGCCAACCATCGCCGTCGAGGCGGTGTCGGAGCCGGTGACAGACGCCCGCCTGATGCTGAAGCTCGAATGCCTGCAGGCGACCGGGTCGTTCAAGGCGCGCGGCGCCACCAACAAGCTGCTCAGCATGCCCCGAGAGGCGATCGCCAACGGCATCGTCACAGCCTCGGGCGGCAACCACGGCCTGGCCGTGGCCCGCGCGGCGCGCATCGCCGGCGTGCCTGCCCATGTCTTCGTGACCGAGAGTGCGACGGCCGAGAAGCGCGAGAAGCTGAAGCGCTGGGGCGCCGAAGTCAGCGTCCTCGGGGCCATCTGGAACGAGACCAACGAAGCGGCGCTCGCCTTCGCCGAGGAGGAGGGCGCGGCCTACTTCCATCCCTTCGCCGACCCCGCTGTGGTGGCCGGGCAGGGCACGGTCGCACTGGAACTCCTCGATACCGTGCCTGATGTCGACACCGTGCTGGTGGCCGTCGGTGGCGGCGGGCTGATCGCCGGCATGTCGGTGGCGCTTAAGGCGCTGAAGCCATCGGTCCGCATCGTCGGCATCGAACCCGTCGGCTCGCCCACGCTGAAAGCCTGCCTCGATGCCGGCCGCCTGGTGCGGCTCGACAGCGTGACCAGCCGCGTCGCCACCATGAGTTGCGGCATGACCGACCAGAAGATCTACGAGACCGTGCGCGACCACGTGGATGACATCGTTCTGATCGACGACGAGGCCATGCTGGAGGCTGCGCGCTGGCTCTGGTTCGAACTCGGCATCGCCTCCGACCTGAGCGGCGCGGCGGCGATCGCCGCCCTGAGGTCGGGCAGAGTGACGTTCGGGCGCGACGAAACGGTTGGCGCGCTCGTCTGCGGCGCCGGTCCCGACGGTATCGCGTAGGCGCGGCCGAAGCGGTCCGGCGTTCGCCAAGAAAAAGACTCTCCCGCGTCGCAGGCCCGGGAGAGCCGACGACCACGGATCCCTTGCACTTGGCACCGGCAACCGGCTTGCCCGAACCAGCTACCTGACGGACCTCGGCTGAGGAGCCGCAAGGCAGACCCCGTTCAACGATCGAACCGCCCGGTGCGGGTGTTCTTCTTCAACCTGTCGAACGGAAAGATCCGACCGTTCATTGCACCCCAGACGCCGTGGGGCAGGATTTGGGCCGCGATGATGGCGCCGCCCAGGTTGAAGGGGCCGTCCGAAGCGCCGAGGGAAAAAGGCCGCATCGCACCCGTCAGAACGACCGTCTTGTCGGAAACCCGGGGCCCGAGAAAGCGCGCGGTTCGATCCATCGTTCCCGTGCCGTGTGTCACGACGACGGACTTTTCGGGCGCCGCTTCAACCGCGGCCGCGATCGCCTGCCGATCCCTGTCTTCGAACTCGAGACTATCCTTCTGCATCAGAATCTCGACGACGGGATGTTCACATCGGGCCTGTTTCAGCAACTCGGGGATCTGCGATCTCCCGGGCCCCGAAAAGCCCAGGGTTTCGGTCAAGATATCGTGCACCTTGTCGATGGTTCCGCCGGTGACAATGATCCGAACGCTTTGCATGCAGATGTTCCATGGTGGCGCGATCGCCGATCCATCCTCGTACACAAATGAGGTGCCGTCGAGCATCCGTCGCAGCATCCTCTCGGTGAGCCGCGCCACGGGATTGCCGAAGCTGTTGAACGCAAGCGCGCCGATATAGGTCTTCGAACCTCGGCTGCCCGTCAGAATGCTGTCGTGACCGCGCTCACCATGACATAGTCATCATCGACCACCGGAATGAACCGCCACTTGTCGAGTGTCAGGCAGGGGTGGGAGATCCCGAAACCGATCATGTCCCCGACCTCGAGCGAAGAATCGGCTGGAACCTTGAGGAAGAGATGCTGGTCGTTCATCTCGATGGCCACATGCTTGCCTTCGAGCGCCACAGGCAGGCTGTCCCTTCCAGGCCGACACATCGCAAACGGCACCGGGAAGCCGGCGTCATAGCTCGCATCGCGTTTGCCCAGGCCGACAATGACGTGGTCCGGTTGCGGGCGCGAAACCACATGCGCCCAGACCTCCAATGCCGGACGCCAGGTCTCGCCGAGCGCCGCAAGGTCCGGACGCCGCGCCTTCATCTCCGCCATGAAATTCCGCAGCATGTGGGAATCGTGGGTCAGGTAGCAGCCGGGACGCAGGACGGTGCGGGTCGGCTGGCGCAGCTTCAACGCGCCGAAGCGGGATGCGACGATGTCGAAATAGGCCGATCCGCCGCCGCTCAGGATCACTTCGCCGTCGGCGAACAGCCCTTCGTCTTCGCAACGCCGGGCAATCTCGCAGAGGAAGTCGATGAAGCCGGTGACGGCTTCCTGCCGCCTGGCCGGGTCGGGGTTGTTCACGACGCCCTCGAAACCCTCGACTCCGCGCAGCGCCGTGTAGGGCGCATTGCGCGAGACCGCGCGGGCGACGTCGAGTGCGGCGTCGAGCGTCCGGCAGCCCGCACGACGCTCGGCGATACCGGCCTCGACAAGCATCTGCACCGGCCGGGTCATGCCCTTTTCCCTCGCCAGTTCGGCGATTGCCTCGACATTGGTCGAACTGTCCACGAGGCAGAAGAAGTCGAACTCAGGGTCCTTCTCGAGTTCCTCGAGCACGTACCGAATGGCGCCGCGACCGACCAGTTCGTTTGCCAGAACGATCCGCTTGAGGCCGAAATGCCGCCCGACCTTGAGCTGGTGGATGTTCGACAGCGTCATTCCCCATGCGCCATCCGCCATCTGGCGGCGGAACAGCTGCGGGCTCATCGAGGTCTTTCCATGGGGCGCGAGCGACGTGCCGGTCAGTTCCAGGAAACTCGTCATCCAGGCGCTGTTGTGGTCCAGGGCAGACTGGCGCAGAACCAGCAGCGGCAGCGGGATGTCGTCGGACAACACCCGGATGCCCAAGTTTGCGACTTCACGGATCGTCGCCGGCCCGATCCCCGGGGGCAGGCCCTTTTCCAGCGCATCGATCACGATCGAGTCAATGAGCGCATCGTCCATCAGAAAATCCCTTCAGAGTTCCGCTGCCGGCAATTGCGGATCGAGCCGGCGCACCGGTCAGCGGCCCGCGGCGTGCTGTTCCACCGGAGCCACGCTCCACGGATCGGGCACCCGCGGCCAGATCGGACGGGTCACCTTGAGGTATTGCGTCCTGCTGGGATCCGTGGGGTATGACGTCTGCGCGGACACGTAGATCACCTCGGCGGCGATGGGCGCAAAGCCGGCGTAGAAGTGATTGGTCGACTTGACGACCAGGATGTCCTTTGCAAACGGATCGATGCCCATGTTCGAGAAGATGTCCGGTTCGTAGGCCTGCGTCCGGTTGGCGTTGAGAATGATGTCGATCTCCGTGCCCTCGATCCGGACGACCGCGGCCGGGCCAAGGGTGACGCGGCTCTGTCCGAAACTCTGCCAGCCTTCGGCCGCGACCTTCATCACGCGAACGCTGGCGTCGACGGGCTCGCCGGCCGACGCTCCCGCCTTTCCGCCAAAGCGCAGCTGGATGCTCGCGCCTTCACCGGCTGCATGGCAGAAGGTCACGGCGACCGGGTCCCAGATCGTGGCAAGGCCGACGCGGTCGATGCCACGTTCCATCATCCTCCGCAGGATGGCGGTCCCGTCGCCGGCGACGCCGCCGCCGGGGTTGTCCCAGACATCGGCGATGACGGCCGGCTTCTGCGGGTTGGCGCTGTGCGCGGCCAATGCCCGATCGATGCCTTCATCAGGATCGACCATCGCCATCAGCGTCTGCTCGCGCATTGCGTATAGTTCCATGCCCAGCTCTTGCGCCAGCGCATCGCCCTTGGCCCTGTCGTTGTCGGTAACGACGACGATGCGGGCGCCCATATCCGGCACGTCGGCCGCCATGAAACCGTGAATGACGGAGATCGAAAGTATCCCGTCCTTGCCGTGCAACGCCTTGATGCGGTCTACAAAGGAGCGCATCGGCTCGCGGCTTGTGGGCAGGACGGTAATCATCCGGCAATCGAACGTCGAAATCGCCGGGCGGATCTCCCCGCGCAGCGTGGCGAGGCTCAAATCCACCAGATGTTCGCCGCGCTCGTAGAAATCGGTATGCGGGTACTCGAGGAATGCCGCGATGAGGGTGCAGGCATCGACACGTTTCCGCGTCAGATGGCTGTGCGGATCGAACTCGCAGGCGACGACGATATCCGGCCCCACGATTGAGCGGATGCGCGCGAGAAGGTCGCCCTCGCAATCGTCGTAGCCGTGCGCCACCATAGCGCCGTGCAGGCCGAGAATGACCGCGTCGACCGGCATGGCTGCGCGCAGTTGGTCCAGAATCTCGTCGCGCAGGCTTTCATAGGCCTGCTGCTGGATGAGCCCTCCAGGCTCGGCCCATGCGGCCGTGCCTTCGATCACGTCGAGGCCTTCCGTCCGCGCCAGCTTGCGCAGGACCACGACCGGCGACGAGCAGAGGGTCGGAGTGTCGGGATGAGCCCCGGGAAGGGCGAAGAACCCGGCCTCGAACGACTTGCGGTCTGTCGGGACCGGGGAAAACGTGTTGGTTTCAGTCGCCAACGATGCTGTGAAAATTCGCATGCTCAAGACACTGCCGCTTCCGTGCTTCCGAACGGATGTGTCGACCAGGAGTGCGAACATGGGCGCCGAAGCGCCGTGCGAGCCATCGAAAATGGATGGGAGGCGCGACCGCCATGGCGGCTTGCTGCGCTAATCATTTGGCATTCTCATCTGTTCGCTCAAATTACATCGAGGCGGGGTATGGAGCGGGCGTGACGGTTTCCTACATAGACGCCGACAAAAATGCCAGCAAGTGATTTAGTTGTTGCTAAGCTACTTTTTTCTATCTATGCGGTGCCGAGCGATCCAGAAGAATTGAGGCGAAAGTCGAATGGTCGGAAGCGGGTTGGCGGGCAAGACCGTTGTGATCACCGGCGCGAGCGGAGGGCTGGGCGCGGCGCTGGTGTCGGCTTTCGCGGACAAGGGTGCGCGTGTCGTCGGTTGCGATGTCGCGCTCGACGCGATGGCCGCGCTTCCGCTCGAGCAGAAAATCGCTTTTGACCTTCTCGACACGCAATCGGTCGCTGACGCGGCACAGCGGATACTAGAGACGTCAGGCTGCCCCGATGTGTTGGTCAACAACGCTGGCTGGACCCGCGCCGAGACGGTGGCGGACCTGACGCCGGCGGCCATCGAGAGGGAGGTCGACCTCAATCTGACCGGCGTGATGTGCTTTACCAATCCCCTATCCCGCGCGATGGCCGCGCGGGGGCAGGGCAGCATCGTGTTCGTCTCTTCGGTCAATGCGCTCCTGCACTACGGCAATCCCGCCTACGCCTCGGCCAAGGCCGGCATCAATGCTTATGCGCGGTCTCTGGCGGTGGAACTCGGTTGCAATGGGGTTCGGGCGAACGTCGTTGCGCCCGGATCCATCCGCACGCCTGCGTGGGACCACCGGCTGGCGAAGGACGCGGACATTCCGGCCAAGCTCAAGCGTCTTTATCCGCTCGGACGCCTCGTCGACACCACGGAAGTGGCCGAGGCGGTGGCCTTCCTGGCGTCCGACCTGGCGTCTGGCATTACCGGGACGGTGTTGCCCGTGGATGGCGGATTGACCGCCGGGTGCCTCCCTTTCATCAACGACATCCTCGGATAGCGGCCGGCCGTTCGCCCTTGTCTCCGCCGATGCGCGGGGGCGGGGAGTGAGGGACTCGTAGCCTTCGGCGGCTGGCTGCCGATGTGCCTCAGGCCAGTGACCTGCCGGAGGTGTTGAGGCCTGGGCCGAACGAAGATGTGAACGCCCGGCACAGCGCCGTTGCCGGCAACCGGAGCGAACTGCATGACATCGACGCCAAACCCGTTTGCCGGAGATCCCGACAGGGCCTTCATCTGGGAAATGCTCATGCCGCGCGATTTCAAGGCATTTGCGACGCAGGACTGGTCGATGGTCGCGCCCGACTTCGACGAAGGCAGATTCTTCGGCATTGACGCGAACAAGTCAGCCAGCCCGGACGACTGGAAACCGGCATTTCCGACGCTTGCGATCTATCGCGAGGAATGGCTGCGCCAGGCCGCCGAAGCCGCGCGACACGTCTACAAGGAACCGTTGGTCGACACGTTGCTGAAGATCGTCAGGCTCGACCAGATCGACATCCGCGGCACGGCCGCCATCGCACACAAGAAGTTCAGCGGCGACATCCTGCGCGCCGACGGCTCGCGCGAGACGCTCGCTTTCCAGACGCTCTATTTCTGCGGCCATGCCGGCGATCGCTGGCGGATTACGGGCTTTGCCGGCTACCTGTTCCATGCCGGCGCCTGAGGCCCTGCCCTGGTAACGGGGCGGCAGGCCAGGTTGCGCGCGGCTAGTCGCCGAGCGGCCAGTAGCGGTTGCGTCCCTTGAGCTCGCTCAGGGTCAGGCGGACCCGTCGCATCCGTTCGATCGATGCGTCGTCCAGATATTCGATGGTCGCCATGGCGATCAGGTCGACGATCGCCATCAGCCCATAGCGGACCGACGCCGGCTTCTTGACGTTGTCGTATTCGCGGGGCTCGAACACGACGTTGATTTCGGACGCCTGCGCAAGCGGCGATTTCCCGGGCGCGATCGATATGGTGCGCGCACCGTAGCGCCTTGCGATTTCGGTGGCTGCGACCGCCGCAGGCGCGGATCCCGAAAGGGAGATGCCGATGGTCACGGTATCCGGATCGGCAACGGCCGCCGTCATCTGCTGCATCTGCCCGTCGATGTGGGCGATAGCGGGAATGGAGAAGCGGAACAACCGGTTCTGCAGTTCGATCGCGCCGAGCGACGAGATGCCGCCCGAACCGTAGATGTAGACCTGCCGGGCCTTCGACAGTCGCTCGCCGGCCGTCATGATCGTTCCCATGCTGACATCCTTGCGGACAGCGACGATGGTTTCGATCGCGGCGTCGCAGACGGCCGCGGCGATCCGCTCCTCCGGCGAGTTGGTGCTGGGCGGCGGCGGCACGAGATAAAACTCGCCGATGGCCAAAGCCTGGGCGAGCCGCAGCTTGAAGTCGCGCAGGCCGGTGCAGTTCAGCGCCCGGCACAGCCGGGTGATGCTCGGCTCGCTGACGCCTGCCTTGTCTGCGAGAACGGCGATCGATGCGCTGCAGGCAAAATGAAGATCGGAAAGAAAAACCTCTGCGATCTTCCGCTCGACCTTGCTTCCATTTCGCGCAATATTGCGAATATCCATAATAATATCAGGCGTCACGCTCATTTCCTGAATCCCCTCAGTCAAACGCTGCTCCAATCCATGATTTACTTGACGCGCACCGCAGTATCGGCGGACAGTGCGTCGGGAAGCCGGCCTTGTCCATAGTCCCGGGCGGTGACGGGCGCGCCACGCCGGCGGATGATTGCGACGGGGCGGTATCATCGATTTTCTGTTTTGCCGATAGTCTCGCAATGTCGATGCAATGCGCGGCGATTGGGCCCGGCCAGGCCGGACCTGGGTGGCGGGCTTGGTCCAATATGTAATTTAGACACATTTTGAACGAGATGTCGCACTTGCGATTTGAAAAATGTTGCTATATTTCTCGCGGTGACATTCCAATGGTCATGGACTTCAGGAGGAGCACACGGTGAGCGAGCATCAGGCGCAGAACGACGGATCGCATACGGCGGAAGAACTGCTGCGCATGCCCTACCAGAAGCAGCAGTGCGCGGAGATGCTGCCCGACCTGGTTGTTCCGAATGCGATTCCCCTCGACGAGCGTATCTGGGTCCCGCAGAACGAGAACGTCTGGTTTCGGCCGCTGTGCCTCAGCCGTTCGGGCGGATACTGGATGAACCTGCTGCGCGTGCGCCGTTCGGGCGTGGTCAGCCGGCATCGCCATCCCGGCCCCGTGCACGCCATGGTCCTAAAGGGGCGCTGGCGCTATCTGGAGCACGACTGGGAGGCGACCGAAGGCAGCTACGCGTTCGAGCCTCCGGGCGAGGTCCACACGCTGGTCGTCGACGAGGGCGTGCAGGAAATGATCACCTACTTCCAGGTCAACGGCTGCATGTACTACGTCGACCCCTGGGGCAACCACGTCGGCTACGAGGACGTCTTCACGAAGATCGACATGTGCCGCAAGCACTACGGTTCGGTCGGTCTCGGCGAGGACTACGTCGACCAGTTCATCCGCTGAGCGTCGAGCGGGTCCAGCGAAGGTTTGTCCGCCGACACGCTCCGTGTCGCGGCAGGTGCAGGCGACAGGGGGGATCGGTGAGCTTTCAACCGGATTTGTTCAAGGGCAAGATGGCCGTCGTGACCGGCGGCACGACCGGCATCGGCGCGGCGGCCGCGGAGGCGCTGGCGGTTCTTGGTGCGACCGTCCATGCGGTCGGGCTCGGGGCGGATGCCTGCGCGCCGGTTGCCGGCGTCGTCTTCAGCGAACTGGACGTCGCCGACAATGACGGCGTCCGTGCGTTCATCGGGAAGCTGGACGGGTTGGACATCCTCGTCAATTGCGCCGGCATCATCAAGCGCGTCGAAGAGCACGAGATCGAGGTGTTCGAGCGCGTCGTCGACATCAATCTCAACGGAACAATGCGGTGTTGCGCGGCCGCGCGCACCAAGCTGGCGGAACGCCGTGGCTGCATCGTGAACATGGCCTCGATGCTGAGCTTCTTCGGCGGCGGGCTGGTGCCGGGCTACAGCGCCAGCAAGGGAGGCGTGGCGCAGCTCACGAAGTCGCTCGCCATCGCCTATGCCGCCGAAGGTATTCGGGTCAACGCGGTGGCACCCGGCTGGATTGCAACGCCGCTCACCAAGGCGCTGCAGGATGACGCGCAGCGCTCCGAGGCGATCCTGTCGCGAACGCCGCTTCGCCGCTGGGGCGAGCCGAACGACGTGGCGCAGGCCATCGCGTTCCTGTGCAGCCCGGCAGCAGGGTTCGTGACCGGCGTCACCTTGCCCGTCGACGGCGGATATCTCGTCGCCTGACCGGTTTCGTCCGGCCGTTTCCGGACGGTCGGGCATGTAGCCCGGCGACATCCGTGTCGGGCGTCGAATTTCTGCGCCGTTCGCATGGCGGCCCGTCCTGACCCGGGGTCGGCGCGGGCGGAACCATGTTTGCGTCGTCCTTTCTCTCAAGTGCTGGAGATCTTGAAAATCCGGGATTTTTGACCGGTTGCGGACAGGAATGCTTGACACAAATGTAGGATAATGACATTGAATTTCGCGCATCACGTAAATGTCCTACACGATGCGCTGACACCATGCGGGAGGCGATATTCGGCAATGGCTGGCATTGCAAAACAAGCACCGAAACTGCGAATCGCCGGGGCCGGAATGGCCTATGGCCCGCGTGTCGCGTTGAAGGACTGCACCTTTGATGTCGAGCAGAACACGATCGTCTCGATCGTCGGCCCGTCCGGTTGCGGCAAGAGCACGCTTCTGTGGGCAATGTCGGGTCTGCGCGACCTGACCGAGGGCGAGATTTTCCTGGACGGGACGAAGATCAAGGGTCCGCATCCAGACATCGGCCTGGTCTTTCAGGAGCCCAACCTGCTGCCGTGGCGCAATCTCATGGACAACATCCTGTTTCCATTCGAGATAAGGCGCGAGAAGCCCGACATGGATTGGATCGGCCACCTGCTGGAGCGGTGCGGCCTGGTCGGCTTCGAGCGCAATTTCCCACGCGAGCTTTCGGGCGGAATGCAGCAGCGGGCATCGATCGTGCGCGCGCTTTCGCTGCGTCCGTCGGTGTTGCTGATGGACGAGCCGTTCGGGGCGCTCGACGCCTTCATCCGCGAAGAAATGAACCGGCTGGTCGAAGAGATCTGGCTGGAGACCAAGACGACGATCGTCTTCATCACGCACTCGATTGAAGAGGCGATCTTCCTGTCCGACCGCGTGCTGGTCATGGCCAACCGGCCCGGCCGCGTGCAGCAGGACCTGGCCGTCGACTTCGCGCGGCCGCGAAGCATGCAGGTCATGGCCAGCAAGGCGGCGTTCGACCTGTCGAACACGATCAAGGCGGGGATCTACGGCTTCGATCCGTCCGTCAACATGGCAGCGGAGTAGGCGCGTGAGTGTATCAGGTTCTGGCGTTTCCATGGCTGACGGCGCCGCGGGATTGACCAACATGTCGGCGCTCTCCGGCGGCGGAGCGCGCACGAGCGCCGAGGCGTTCACGATCGTCCTGACCGCGATCATTGTGATCGGCGCGCTCGAGACGTCGCTGCGCTGGTTCGAAGTGCCCGCCTACGTGCTTCCGACCCCATCGTCCGTGGCGGCCGCGCTGTGGACGGAGTTCCCGAGCATAGCGCCGCATCTGGGCTACACGCTGATCGAGCTGTTTTCCGGCTTTGCGATCGGCGCCGGCATCGGCCTGATCCTGGCGGCCGTAATCACCCAGTTTCCGTTCGCCGAAAAGATCATCGCGCCGTACATCCTCGTGCTGGTCACGACGCCGATGCTGGCGCTGGTGCCGCTTCTCATCCTGAGGTTCGGCTTTGGATTCGAGCCGCGCATCATCGCGGTCGCGCTGGCGGCCGGTCCGATGGTCATGATCAACGCCGCAACGGGTTTCCGGAGGGTCGACAGCGCGAAGATCGCGCTCGCCCGTTCCTATGGCGCCAGCACGCTGCAGATATTCTGGAAGATCCGCGCGCCGATGGCGCTGCCGATGATCCTGGTCGGCCTCATGATCGGGGCGATCTTCGGATTGTTGACGGCAGTCGGAGCCGAGATGGTCGGCGGCGGTTTCGGTCTCGGCAACCGGCTGACGACCTATTCCTCGATGATCGACATGCCGGAGTTTTTCGCGGTGATCCTCATCCTCTCGGCGCTGGGGATCCTCATCTACAGTTTCTTTGTCCTGGTCGGCAAGAAATGGGCGAGTTGGGAGTTGTGAGGTCGGACTCGCCCAAACTGAAATCGGTTTTCTCAACATTTTAGGGGAGTGAAATAATGACGTTTTCCTTGAATCGCCGGCATTTCCTGCAGGCAACTGCGACCGGCGTGGCGGTCATGGGCATGGGCCTGCGTCCGTCGATGGCAGCTCCGTATCAGCGTGCCTTCACGTGGATTTCGCCGCGCGGCAGCCTCGAGGTCGCCGGCGACTTTCCGTACTGGGTGGCCAAGAAGATGGGCTATTTCGGGGATCTGAACATCGACATTCAGCCCGGCCCGTCGGATGGAACCGCCACCGTCAAGTTCGTCGACGTCGGCCAGGCCGACATGGGCTTTCCGTCCCCCGGCGTCTTCTCCTTCGGCCTGCAGGCCGGCATGAAGCTGAAGTCGGTGTTCCACATGTGCCCGCGCGACTCCTTCAGCTTCGCCTTCCGCAAGGGCGAGGGCCCGAAGGACATCAAGGAGATGGCCGGCAAGACGATCCTGCTGGGTTCGGCGGCATGGCAGCCGATCGTGGAGCCGATGCTCGCCGCGCAGGGCGTCGACATTTCTTCGGTCAAGTATCTCGAGGCGGGCTGGCCCACCTGGGGCACGGCGCTTGCGGCCGGCGAAGGCGACGCGGCGCTTGCATGGGAAGGCCTGCGCGCCGAGTGGACCGCGAAGGGGCTGCCGTTCGAATACTGGCTCGGCGTGCAGAAGTCGCCGCTGCCCGGAAACACGTTCTCGGTGCGGGCGGCCGATGTCGACGACGCCGACAAGAAGGCGTTCCTGGAGCAGTACCTGCGCGGCTGGGCGATGGGGCTCGAGTTTTCCGAGCACAATCCCCGGGCCGCCGTGGACGCGGTGTTCGAGCAGTTCCCGACCCTGGCCGCGAACATGGGACCGGAGCTCGGCGTCACCTCTGTGCTGCAGGAAGCCAACGTGTTCCGCGGCGACTGGGACAAGCGCCAGGGCTGGGGATGGCACGACATGCAGTCGTGGCAGACATTCTTCGACCTGTCGGCTTCGACCTCCAAGGAAAAGAAGGATCCGCTGCAGGCCGCGGACGTCTGCACGAATGATCTCGTCCCGGCGATCAACGACTTCGACTTCGCCAAGGTCAAGGCGGATGCGCTGGCAGCGCCGGTTTCGGACGCCCTGGCCGGCGTCGACGTCGACGCGATCCGCGCCTCGCTGTTCAAGCAGGCCATCTGATCGATCGAACCAACGGGTGGCGGGCGTCCAACCGCCGCCACCAATGAAACGACACAGGGGAGAGCCACCGTGGCGGCACCAGTCAAAATTCTAGTCGTAGGCCTGGGTTTCATGGGCGCGTCGCATGCCAGCGCCTATCACCGCAATCCCGGTTTCGAGATCGTCGGCCTGTGCACGCGCACGGTCAAATCCAAGACCCTCCCGGAAGAACTGCAGGGCTATCCGCTCTACGAGGACTACGATGAGGCGCTGCGCGAATCCAAGCCGGATGCGGTGTCGATCAACACCTATGCCAACACGCATGCCGACTACGCCATCAAGGCGATGGAAGCCGGCGCGCATGTGTTCATGGAAAAGCCGATCGCGACGAACAACGAAGACGCACAACGCGTCGTCGACGTGGCCAAGGCGAAGAACCGCAAGCTCGTCCTCGGGTACATCCTGCGGGTGCATCCGAGCTGGATGAAATTCATCGAGCACGGAAAGACGCTGGGCAAGCCGCTCGTGATGCGTCTCAACCTCAACCAGCAGTCCTCTGGCGAGGCATGGTTCTGGCACAAGAACCTGCTCGACAGCCTGACGCCTCTGGTCGATTGCGGCGTGCACTATGTCGACGTCATGTGCCAGCTGACCGGGGCCAAGCCCGTGCGGGTGCACGGCATCGGGGCGGCGCTGTGGGAGGGGGCGGCCAAGCAGAACTACGGTCACCTGCACGTCACGTTCGACGACGGCTCGGTCGGCTGGTACGAAGCCGGTTGGGGACCAATGATGTCCGAGACGGCCTTCTTCGTGAAGGACATCGTCGGGCCGAAGGGGTCGGTCTCGCTTGTGCCGAACGAGAAGATTCGCTCCGAGGCGACCGATCTGTCCGGCAGCGCCGACATCGACGAGCACACCAAGACTGGCTCGATCCGGCATCACCATGCCGACGTGGGAGAGGACAAGAAGTTCACGCGCTCCGACGACATGATTTCGATGGACAATGAGCCCAGCCACCAGGAGCTCTGCGACCTCGAGCAGGCGTTTTTCCTGCGAACCATCGTCGAGGACCTTGACCTGACGGATTCGATGGAAGCGGCGCTGAATTCCCTGCGCATCGTGCTGGCGGCGGATCAGAGCATCGCCGAGGAACGCGCGATCAGGCTCGATTGACGATCAACGCCTGTCTCCCAAGGCAAATGGCCCGCCAGGTGACGCGTTCACCTGGCGGGTTTATGTTTTCAGGCGGAGCCAAAATTCCGGCAGGCTCGACCGAGGGAATGGCAAGGCGGGCCTTCGCAGACCAGCGCCGCAACCCTTGCCACTGCGGCGAGACTTTTCTCCGTGGAGGAGAACCATTTCGGGACCGGCTTTGTGGTCGTTGGATCAGCGTGTATAGGTACGCCGCAACCGATCGACGCGCCGCTTTGGGCGCATTGTCGCGAGATGGGGTGCACCCCGAACCGTGCAGCGTCCCGATACCAGGCAAGATGTACAGAAATCGATCTCCTAGGCTCGCCATCGCACCGATGATGGACTGGACGGACCGGCATTGCCGCTTCTTCCACCGGCAGCTGACGCGCGAGGCGCTGCTCTACACGGAGATGGTGGTGGCGGACGCCGTCATCCACGGGCAGCGCGACAGGCTGCTTGGCTTCGATGCGCAGGAGCATCCGGTGGCGCTGCAGCTCGGCGGTTCCGACCCCGCGAAGCTTGCCGAGGCGGCGGCCGTCGGAGCAGAGTTCGGCTACGACGAGATCAACCTGAACGTCGGGTGCCCATCCGACCGCGTGCAGTCGGGGACGTTCGGCGCCTGCCTGATGAAGACGCCGTCGCTGGTCGCCGAATGCGTCGCGGCGATGAAGGCGGCCGTGGCGATCCCGGTCACCGTCAAGTGCCGCATCGGCGTCGACGACCAGGATCCCGAGCCGGCGCTCGGCACGCTGGCCGACAAGGTCTTCGCCGCCGGCGCCGATGCGCTCTGGGTGCATGCCCGCAAGGCCTGGCTCGAGGGGCTTTCGCCGAAGGAGAATCGCGAGATACCGCCGCTGGACTACGCGCGCGTCTACCGGTTGAAGCAGGCCTATCCGGACCGTTTCATCGGCATTAACGGCGGGATTGGAACGCTCGCCGAGGCGGCCCGGCATCTCGTGCATGTCGACGGGGCGATGCTCGGCCGCGCCGCCTACCACACGCCCGGTATCCTGGCGGAGGCCGATGCGGCTCTCTACGGCGCACCCGCGACCCCGTTCGACCATGGTGAGCTGCTCCAGACGATGTGCGCCTACGCCGAGCGCCACATTGCCGCCGGTGGCCGGCTTGGGCATGTCACCAGGCACATGGTGGGGTTGTTCCACGGCCTGCCAGGCGCGCGCCGCTACCGGCAAATCCTGTCGGCCGAAGCGAACCGGCCGGGCGCCGGGTCGGACGTGCTTCGCGACGCTTTCGCGGCCGTCGACATGAACGCCGAGCGCGCCGCGGCCTAGCCGATTGAACCCAGGGAACTGATCTAGTCCCGCAGGACGAGGCGGTCGCCGCGCACGTCGAAGCCCGACAGCGTGCCGATGAAATTCATGCCGAGCAGGCTCTGGTCGAGGCGGCCGGCCTCAGCCACCAGGAGCGGCAGGCGGCGCCGCACGATCCCGCCGACCGCGACGTCGTCGGCGACCACGCGGGCGGCGGTTGTCACGCCGTTGGCGGTGGACACCGGGATGTTGAAGTGAAGCGTGGCGGGGTCGAACCCCACGCGCTCGGCGTCGGCGCGTGACAGCACGGTCGAGGTTGCGCCGGTATCGATCACCGCGCGGATCGGACGGCCGTTGATCTCGACCTCGGCGTCGAAATGCCCGTTCATGCCCTTCTGCAGCGTGACGATGGCGCGACCGTCGCCGTCCTGGGCGGAGAGCGGGCTGCCCGGGATCAGCCCGCCACTGACGCGGCTCGCCACGTCCTGCAACTCGTAGCGGTATTCGTATCCGGTCATCAGCGCGAGCACGATGAGCATCCAGATTGCCAGCGTCCGCACCGTCTGGCCGAAGCGTTGCCCGGAGAAGAGCACGCCGGACCCGACCACCGCGCCAAGCGCAACGAGGTAGACGAGGTTACCGAAACGGTCGGTGCTGAGGCCGAGGACTTCGCCATGCGGATCCGACAGCAGAAGCACGACCAGGCCGATCGCGAGAATGGCGATGCCGATCCAGAGGATGCGCATGGCGGCTACGCCAGCCCGCGTTCGCGCGCGATGCGGGCGCGGCGGGTCTCGCGGCGCGGCTTGCGCTCGACCGTTTCCAGCCGAGCGGGAAGAAGCTCCATGATCTCGCGCCGACGCTGCGGGGTCATGTCGAGCCAGCCTGCGATCTCGTCGCGGGTGCGCCCGCAGCCGAAGCAATAGCCTGTCTTCATGTCGACGGAGCAGACGAGGATGCAGGGGGATTCGATTGCCATCAAGGGTTCCGCTTGCTGCATCTCACATGGGACAGGCCGCGTCCGGATGCAAGCCTGACGCCGACGCGATCCGTCGCAGCGGGTCGGGCATGCCGGGCATTGTGCCGGCGCAGCTTCGCGTCTATGCCCAGCCAAACCGGAGAGGCAGGTATTTCATGACGAGTTCCACGAGCGCGCTTCCGTTCGATGATTTTCGCAACCTGATGCGGGAGCTTCCGGCCGGCGATGCGGCAGCCGCGGCGCGCGTGCGCGAACTTTTCGGCAGGGCCGACAAGCCCGCGGGTTCGCTCGGGCGGATGGAAGGCCTCGCCGTCTGGCTCGCCGAATGGTCGGGAGGTGCGCCGCCGGCGGTCAACAGGCCGCTCGTCGCCATCTTCGCCGGGACGCACGGCGTCGCCGGACGTGCCGTGTCGCCGAGGCCCATCGAAGCGACGGCGCGGGCCGTGGAACTCTGCGCGGCCGGCGGCGCCGCCATCAACCAGGTCTGTCTGGCCCATGACCTCGGCTTGAAGGTATTCGACCTCGCGCTCGACCTGCCGACGCAGGACATCACGCGGGACGCGGCGCTCGACGAGCGGGCATGCGCCGCGACCATGGCGTTCGGGATGGAAGCGGTCGGCGGCGGCGTCGACCTGCTTTGCCTCGGCGACATCGGCGTCGGAGGCTCCACCGTCGCGTCCGCGATCCTGTGCCTGCTGCATGGCGGCGCCGGAGCAGACTGGGTGGGAAAGGGTTCGGGCGCCGACGCGGATATGCTGCGCCGCAAGGCCGAGGCTGTCGACGCGGCGGTCGCGCTGCACGGCGCGCACCGACGCGACCCCTTCGAGGTGTTGCGGCGCGTCGGCGGACGCGAATGCGCGGCCATCGCCGGGGCGATCATCGCGGCGCGCGCCGAGAAGGTGCCGGTCATCCTTGACGGGCACGCGTCCATCGCCGCCGCCAGCGTCCTCCACGCCGTCAATCCGGCGATCCTCGGCCATTGCATCGTCGCCGCGCGTCCGGTCGATGCCGGGCTTGCCCGCGCCGCCGAGACGCTCGGCCTTGCTCCGCTGCTCGACCTCCAACTCGCTCACGACGAAGCCGTCGGCGCGGCGCTCGCGGCGGGCCTCGTCAGGGCGGCGGCAATGCTGAGCTCCGGTATGGCGGCGGCAGTCCCTGCCTGACGTCAGCGCCGGGCGGCGATTTTCGGTGCCGGCAGGGCGGGCAGCGCCTCCATGACCCGGGACGGCGGGAAGATGACGATCGCCTCCGTGCCCTCGCGCAGGCGCGAGTGCAGCTCGAACTCGCCGCCATGCAGCGCGACCAGCCCCTGGACGATGGGCAGGCCGAGGCCGGTTCCCTGCTCGGCGCTCTTGATCGCGATGGAACCCTGGCCGAACGCCGAGAGCACGACCGGGATCTCGTCTTCCGGGATGCCGGGCCCGGCGTCCTTGACCGAGATGTACTGGCCGCCGCCCGCCGTCCACCCGACCCGTACGAGTACGTCGGTGCCGGGCGTCGCGAACTTCACCGCGTTCGACAACAGGTTGAGCGCGATCTGGCGCACGGCCCGTTCGTCCGCCATAAGCCGCGGCAGGTCGGGCTCGAAGCGGTGCTCGATGCGGATGTCCTTGTTGCGCGCCTTCAGTTCCATCAGGTGGCAGCAGTCCTCGACGATTTCGGTAACCACCACCGGCTCCTCGTTGAGCTGGTAGCGGCCAGCCTCGATCCTGGAGAGGTCGAGGATCTCGTTGATGAGTTCGAGCAGGTGCTGTCCCGACGTGTGGATGTCGCGGGCGTAGTCGCGGTAGGTCTTGTTCTCGATCGGGCCGAGCACCTCGTCGCCCATCACCTCCGAGAAGCCGAGGATCGCATTGAGCGGTGTCCTGAGCTCGTGGCTCATCGACGCCAGGAAGCGCGACTTGGCGAGATTGGCTTCCTCGGCCCGGCGGCGCGCTTCGTCGGACATCGACTTGGCCGTATCCAGTTCGGCGATCAACGCATCCTTTTCGGACCTGAAGGAGAGCAGCGTCAGCGCGGCCCGGTTCATGTGGCCGGCGACATAGCCGAAGAAGGGAAGCGACGCGGCGAGCAGGCCGGCGACCAGAGCTTCCAGCGGCGTCCAGAGGTGCTGGGCAAACAGGATATAGGCGGCGACCGGTGGCACGAAAGTGACGGCGAGCGCGCCGCGCAGCAGCGAAGCGATCAGCGCGGTGGCGGCGATCGCCAGCAGCAGCACGATCGCCTTCATCACAGCCAACTGGTCAGGCACGCAGGCGCTGCAATCGACCAGCACGAAATAGATCCAGCCGAAACCGCTCAGGAAATGCGCGACCAGGAAATTGCGATGCGTCGTCGCGACATTCAGGCGGGATGTCTCGGTTCGGTCCGCATGGCGCGCGACCAGCGCCAGCACGGCATATCCGGAAAGCGTTACGACGGTCCAGGCCAGCATCTGTTCGCGGATGCCGGCGTATAGGCCGATGGCGGCAATGACGAGCACCATGGCCGGTATGGCCAACGCCACGCGCGCCATCGCCCTGGCGTGCAGTTTGAGCAGTTCGCGGTCGAAGCTCAGGTTTCCTGGCTGATGGGCAAGCTGGTCGCGCGTCTTGCGCACCGCGCGGGCCACGTCGCTGTTGCGATGCGGTTTCCTGCGGTCCACGATGATCTTGTCTGCCGTGTTCAAGCCTGGCAACGGCATTGGACCTTCAACTTCCGAAAGCGCTATACATCAGCCTGCGCAGGCTATTGCGGAATGATTAACGGACTGTTTGCCATATGCTGAGAATGCGCCGCGCCCGGCGCGCATCGGTGCGGCGCCGCAACGGCTGGCGGCGCGTCGGCGATGGGTTTCTGGCGGTCGCGCTCCTCGCACTGCTGGTACTCCTGGCCGCCCGTCTCGACCTTGCCGGGATGCGTACCCTCGAGGGCTCCGCCGTCGTCAACGACGGCGACACGATCACGCTCGGCGCGGAGCGCATCAGGCTGCGCGGGATCGACGCGCCGGAATACGACCAGATCTGCATGCGCGACGGGGCGGACTACCCCTGCGGCCGCATGGCGCGCCAGGCGCTGGTTGCGCTGGTCGGCAAAGGCGCGGTCGCCTGCAAGGGCAGCGAGCGCGACAAGTATGATCGGCTGCTCGCCACCTGTTCGGTCGGCGGCGTCGACCTCAACCGCAGCCAGGTGGCGGCCGGCTGGGCGGTCTCCTATGGCGACTACCGCGCCGAGGAGGACGCCGCGCGCGCCAAGGGCGCCGGCCTGTGGGCCGGCAGCTTCGACCGGCCGCGCGACTGGCGCCAGGCGCATGGCGGCATGGTCGAAATCGAGCACGCCGCGTCCGGTTTGCTCGGCTGGCTGAAACGCCTGTTTCGATTTTCGTGACGATGGGATTAAATCATCGCCATGAAGCTGTTTGACGGGGGCAGGGCGCCCAACCCGCGCCGCGTGCGCATCTTTCTCGCCGAGAAGGGCATTTCCGTTCCGCTCGTGCCGGTCGATATGGCGGCGATGGAGCACAGGGGCGACGCGATCGCCGCGCGCAATCCGTTGCGACGGTTGCCGGTTCTCGAACTCGACGACGGGTCGGTGCTGACGGAGTCGGTGGCCATCTGCCGATATTTCGAGGAGATCCAACCGGAACCGGCCCTGTTCGGGCGGGGAGCGCTCGGCAAGGCGCAGGTCGAGATGTGGCAGCGCCGCATCGAGATGAACCTCTTCTGGCCGGTCGCCCAGGCCTTCCGCCACATCCATCCGGCCATGAAGGAGTGGGAGGTTCCACAGATTGCCGAATGGGGCGAGGCCAACAAGCCCAAGGCGCTGGAGTTCCTGGCCATGCTCGACGCAGAACTCGCGCAGCGCGAGTTCGTCGCCGGCGACGCCTATTCGATCGCCGACATCACCGGGTTGGTGGCGATCGACTTCATGAAGCCGGCACGCCTGGCAGTGCCGGCCGAACTCGCCAACGTGGTCAGGTGGCACGCCGCGCTCGCCGCCCGCCCGAGCGCCTCGGCCTGATGTGGCGGGAGATCTTGCCCGCCTGACGCGGCAGATCCGCGCGTGCCGGATCTGCGTCGACGAGCCGATCGGGCCGCCGCTGCCGCACGAACCGCGCCCGGTGGTCGTGCCGTCGGCCAGGGCGCGCATCCTGATCGCCGGCCAGGCGCCAGGAACCAGGGTACACCTGTCAGGCAAGCCATTCACCGACCCGTCGGGCGACCGCCTGCGCGACTGGCTCGGCGTAACCGCCGCCGAGTTTTACGACACCGACAATTTCGCCATCGTGCCGATGGGGTTCTGCTTCCCGGGACAGGACGCGAAGGGCGGCGACCTGCCGCCGCGGCGGGAATGTGCACAGGCATGGCGGGCGCGGCTGATCGAGAAGATGCCGCAGGTCGAGCTGGTCCTGACGATTGGCCTCTATGCGCAGGCGTGGCACCTTGGCGCGGCGCGGCGGAGCTCCCTGACCGAGACGGTGGCCGGATGGCGCGAGATATTCGCAGAGCCACGGGTGCCCAAGGTGCTGCCGCTGCCCCACCCCTCCTGGCGCAACACCGCGTGGCTGAAGAAAAATCCCTGGTTTGAAATGGAATTCCTGCCTTTCCTGAAAACAGAAATCGTCCATCGCCTGTCCAATTGAGCGAGCAAATCGTTCTCCTTAACCCAGGTAGTGGGGGAATGGATTTCTTGCGAAGCGCTGAAAAGGTCGGGTAAATAGGCGACCATTCCGCCCGGGAGCCTCAACGATGGACCGCCTCGACCGCAAGATCCTGCGCCTGCTGCAGGAAGACGCCACGCTCGCCGTCGCCGACGTCGCGAAGAAGGTGGGGCTGTCGACCACGCCCTGCTGGCGGCGCATCCAGAAACTCGAGGAAGAGGGCGTGATCCGGCGCCGGGTCGCCATCCTCGATCCCGTCAAGATCAACGCGCGGGTCACGGTCTTCGTGTCGATCCGCACCAACTCGCACAGCCACGAGTGGCTGCGCCGCTTCTCCGAGGTGATCCAGGATTTCCCCGAAGTCGTCGAATTCTATCGCATGAGCGGCGACATCGACTACCTGCTGCGCGTTGTCGTGCCCGACATCGCCGCCTACGACGCCTTCTACAAGAGGCTCATCGCCAAGATCGAGATTCGCGACGTTTCCTCGTCCTTCGCGATGGAGCAGATAAAGTACACAACCGAAATGCCGCTCGACTACATGTTGGTGGAAAAGGACGGCAACGTGAACGCGGGCGGCGGCATCTAGGGCGGTGCCGGCCGGCGTCTCGTAAGGTTGTAGCTTTGGGGGAACCGGGGCGGCCTGGGCCGCTGCGGAAGGGGGCGGGCGGTCGTGGCGAATCTGGCGAAGTTGCCCTATGCGGTAGGCCTTCGTTTCTTTGAAACGCCCCCGCTGATCTGGTCGAAGCGGATCGGTGAACTTTGCGACGTCGCCGGCACGGCGGCCTATCGCGCGGCGGCAACCGAAGACACGCAGCCCGAAGGGTTCTTCGAGCGCCATTACCGCAACGCGCACGGGCTCGTCTGGGTGCGCCTTGGCACGGTAGCCCGGGACGAACGGAACTGCGACCTCGACAGCTTTGTCCGGGGCGCGCTGTCCTCCATCGACAAGCCGTTCGTCCTCCTCACGACCGACGGCGATGCCGGTGTGCCCGGCGACCTCCGTCCCGACACGGTCGCAGCCTTGTTCGGCAACCCGCATCTCGTCGCGTGGTACAGTCAGAACATCGACGGCACCGATGCGCGGGTCAGGCCGTTTCCGATCGGCCTCGATTTTCATACGCGCCGGAAATGGACGACGCCGTCGCGGCTGACATCCCTGCTCGACCGGATCGGCCGCGAAGCGCCGCCGGCCGCCCGGCGTCCGCTCCGGATCTTCAGCGACCTGCATCTCAGTCCAACCGCCGCGCGGGACGAAGCCTTCGAGGCGCTGCGGGGTTGCGGGCATGTCGATATGGCGCGGGCGAGGGTGCCGCAGGCCGAAATCTGGCGGCAGTATGCGCGCTATCCGCTCGTTCTGTCGACGCACGGCAACGGTCTCGACTGCCACCGGACCTGGGAACTGCTCCTGCTCGGCTGCATCGCCGTGACGAAGACTTCGTCCCTCGATCCGCTGTACAAGGGGTTGCCGGTGGCCATCCTCGACGACTGGCGACAGGCGAGGGTGCCCAGGATGATGGAACGTTGGGTGGAGGAACTCGGCCCCTTGACCGACCCCGACTACATCAGGACCCGATTGCGGAGCGACGCATGGATCGCGCCCTTGCGCCAGCTCCTGGCGGAAGCCTAGTCGGCGCGGCCCGTCGCGCGGGCCAGCCTCTCCCGTACCTTGGGGCCCGCCAGTTCGCGCTCGGCATCCCTGCCGATCCAGCGTGCCGTCCTGTCTTCGGAGCGCGCCAGGCGTCCGGCCAGAGCCAGCGCCTCGGCATTGAGGTGTGCGTTGCGCTTGCCGATCGAGCGCAGCGCCCAGTTCACAGCCTTCTTCACGAAGTTGCGCTCGTCGCCGGCACGCGCCTCGATCAGCGGCAGCAAGGCCAGGAACGTCGCGTCCGGTTCCTTCTTCCGGTGCACCACGGACCAGGCCATCATGGCGAAGGCCGCGCGCCTGACGAACTCCCGCTCATCCGCGGCGAATTCGCCGATCAGGTCGCGCCAGTGATCGGTATCGACAAAGAAGTCGGAGACGCCGTCGACGATATCCCAGGAATCGAACGCGGCCGCCCAGCGACGCGCATCCTCCCTGGTGAAGCGCCGGGGATCGGCTGTCACCGACGCGATGAACTGCGCTTCGACGATGCCGGTTGCCCAGAGTTCGAAGGCGCGCTCGTGGTTGCGCTTGATCTTCCGGGCGATCGCGCGCTGCACGCCGTGCGAAATGCCGAGCGCACGCTCGATCCTGATGCCGTAGCGCTTCATGCCCTGCCGGTTGTCCTCGGACCCGAGCCGGCGCAGGCAGGCAATGATGTCGGCGGCCGTGGACGCGGGCGAAAGCTCGTCCACGGCCGTATCCGGCTCTAGCGTTCCAGCCGCGCCAGAAGCGATGACGTATCCCAGCGTCGGCCGCCAATCTGCTGGACTTCCTTGTAGAACTGGTCGACCAGGGCGGTGACGGGAAGCCTCGCGCCGTTGCGGTCTGCCTCCTCCAGGCAGATGCCGAGATCCTTGCGCATCCAGTCGACGGCGAAGCCAAAATCATACTTGCCGGCGATCATCGTCTTGTGGCGGTTTTCCATCTGCCAGGAGCCGGCCGCGCCCTTGGAGATGACTTCGACGACCTTCTCGAGGTCGAGGCCGGCCTTGCGTCCGAAATGCATGCCCTCGGCAAGCCCCTGCACGAGGCCTGCGATGGCAATCTGGTTGATCATCTTGGTAAGCTGCCCGGCGCCGGCCGGGCCCATCAGCCCGACCATCCGGGCGAAGGATTCGATGACCGGCCTGGCCTGCTCGAAGGTCTTCTCGTCGCCGCCTACCATGACGGTGAGGACGCCGTTCTCGGCCCCGGCCTGCCCACCGGAGACGGGCGCGTCGAGCGCGGCGAAGCCGCGGGCGCCGGCCTTTTCCGCCAACTCCCGGGCGACTTCGGCGGAAGCGGTGGTGTTGTCGATGTAGATCGAGCCCTTCTTCATTGCGCTGAAGCAGCCGTCGGGGCCGATCGTCACCGAGCGCAGATCGTCGTCGTTGCCTACGCAGGTGAACACGAAGTCCTTGCCTTCGGCCGCTTCGGCGGGCGTCCTGGCGAAGGCGCCGCCGTGTTCGGCGGCCCATTTCTCGGCCTTGGCGGTGGTCCGGTTGTAGACGGTGACGTCGTGGCCGCCCTTCCGTTTCAGGTGTCCGGCCATGGGATACCCCATGACGCCGAGGCCGAGAAATGCAACCGATGCCATCTTCAAAGTCCTTTCAGTCCGATGATGGGGTGTTCATACAGCGCTGGACGAAGGGTGTCAGCGTTCCAGATGAACCGTGATCCGGCGCTCGATCCAGGCCACGAGATTGCGCAGCGTCTCGACCAGCGCAAAATAGATCAGTGCGGCCCAGATGTAGGCCTGGAAGTCGTAGCTGCGCGAGAAGGCAAGGCGGGTAACGCCCATCAGGTCGGCGACCGTGATCAGGGAGACCACGGCCGAACCCTTGACCATCAGGATGACTTCGTTGCTGTAGGGGCGCAGCGCCACGATCATCGCCTGCGGCAGGATGACCTTCCGTAAGGTCTGCAGCTTGTGCAGGCCGAGCGAGGCCGCACCTTCCCATTGTCCCTTGGGAACGCTGTTGATCGCGCCGCGCAGGATCTCCGCCTGATAGGCCGAGGTGTTCAGGGAGAAGGCAAGGATCGCGCAGTACCAAGCTTCGCGGAAGAACGACCAGAGGCCGATCGCCTCCAGTTGCGGCCGAAACGAGCCGAAGCCGTAGTAGATCAGGAAAGTCTGGGCGAGCAGCGGCGTGCCTCGGAAGAAATAGACGTAGCCGTAGCCGATCGCCGACAGCACCTTGTTCCCGGACATCCGGGCGTAGGCGATGGGCAGGGACAGGATGGCGCCGAGGACCGTCGATATGACGACCAGCATCAGCGTCACCTTCAGGCCCGAGAAATAGGTCGGGATGTATTTTTCGAACCAGACCAGGTTCCAGGCCGCCGCCAGATATCCGACAAGCGCGAGGCCGGCCAGGATCCAAAGTCCCATCAGGCAATAGCCGACGATGCGGGCGCGCGGCCAGCCGCGCGGCGGGCGGGGCGGCGGGGCCATGTCGTCGGTCGTTTGCTGGGCGGCGCTCATCGGGCCGGCTCCTGCGGTCCGACGGCCCGCTCGATCTTGTTGATCCCGAACGAGGAGATGATCGTCAGGCAGAGATACATCAGCGCGGCGAAGCTGTAGAACAGGAACGGTTCGCGCTCGACGCGCGCGGCAATGCCGGACCAGCGCAGGATGTCGTTGAGGCCGATGGCCGAGACCAGCGCCGTTTCCTTGAGCAGGATCAGCCAGAGGTTGGCGAGGCCGGGTAGCGCGATGCGGATCAGCTGCGGAAGCACGACCAGTCGCATGGTCTGGCCCTTGGTCAGCCCGATCGCGTAGCCGCCTTCGTACTGGCCGCGCGGAATGGCGCGGAAGGCGGACAGGAATACCTCGCTGACATAGGCAGAGAACACCACGCCGAGGGCGACCATGCCGGAAATGAAGCTGTTGACGTCGACGGTTGCGCCTGGCTGGACCGTACGGATGACCGCCTGGATGCCGATCTGGGCGCCATAGTATACGAGGAAGAGGGTTACGAGTTCCGGCAGCCCGCGAAAGATCGTCGTGTAGATGTTGCCGGCCATGCGCACGGAGGCCTCGCTCGACTGCTTGGCGAGCGCGACGAAGAATCCGATCAGCAATCCGAGGGGAAGCGTGGCGACCGCGAGCGAGACGGTGACGAAGACACCGTATGCAATCTCGTCGAGCCACCCATCAGAGCCCCAGCTCAGCAGAGTCCCGATGCTCCCCATTAGGCTGGCCGGCTCCGTGGTCGTCGATCACGAGAACGCGGGCGGCCGCACAGCGACCGCCCGCAATTGTGCTTAGTTTTCAGATCCGTAGACGTCGAAGCTGAAGTACTTGTCGTTGATCTCCTTGTACTTCCCGTTCGCACGGATGGCCTTGATCGCGGCGTTCAGCTTGTTGACGAGGTCGGTCTCGCCCTTGCGGACCGCGATGCCCGCGCCCTGGCCGAAGATCTCGTCGGGCTGCGGCGACGGCTGGCCAAGCAGCTTGCAGCACGCGCCGTCCGGCGTCTTCAGCCATTCCTCGAGCACGCTGATGTCGTCTTCGACGGCATCAAGGCGTCCGTTGGACAGATCCAGCAGGAACTCCTGGCTCGTCGGGTAGCCCTTGATGGTGGAGTCCGTGTAGGTCTGCGAGGCGTAGTTGAAGTGGGTCGTCGATGTGGCGACGCCGATCGTCTTGCCGGCGAGGTCGGCCTTGGTGACGCCCGTCAGCGGGGAGTCCTTCGGACCGGCCAGTGCGGACGGCGTGTTGTAGTACTTCTGCGTGAAGTCGACCTTTTCCGCGCGTTCCGGCGTGATCGACATCGACGCGATGATCGCATCGAACTTGCCGGCCTGCAGGGCGGGAATGATGCCATCCCAGTCCTGGGTCACGAACTCGCAGGTCACCTTCATCTCGGCGCAAAGCGCGTTGGCGATGTCGATGTCGAAGCCGACCAACTGGCCGTCCGCGGTCAGGTTGTTGAAGGGCGGATAGGCGCCCTCGGTGCCGATCTTCAGCATTGCGGGAGCCGAACCCTGGGTCGCCGGCTCGGCCGGTGCGGGTGCAGGTTCCGCCGGTGCGGGCGCCGGCTCGGCGGCGGGCGCCGGGGCGGGTTCGGCAGGCGCTGGAGCAGGTTCTGCCGGCGCAGGTGCTGGTTCAGCCGGGGCCGCGGGCTCGGGCGCCGGTTCGGCTGCCTTTTCCTGCGAACATGCGGCGAGCGTCAGCGCCAAGGCTGCGACCGAAGCCGCCAGCGTCAAGCGTTTCATCGTAAACATAGGAGACCCCTCATGATCACTCGCAACCGGCCAAATGCCGGCTGTGTCGGCGGCGGTCCTGCCGCGCGCCGGTAGCCGATAATCCGCCACTTTTTCCCGAAAAATCAATCCCAACGAGGCGGACCCGACAAAGTTATTGTACCGGATCGCCCGGATCGCCCGGATTTGCATGGAGTCCGGTGTATTTTTCGATGAAATCCGCGATCTCGCTGACCGCGTCGATGTCGAAGACCGGTACTTGCTCGCCGGCCGCCGGATGATCAGCGGCGACGGCGACGATGGAGTTGTCGTCGGCGCTGAGAGGCGCCCTGTCTTTCGCAGTCACGCGCCGCGTCTCGATCTTGGCGTGGCCTTCGCGCTTGTAGCCCTCGACAAGCACGAGATCGCACGGCGCCAGCCGCGACAACACCGCTGCCAGCGGCGGCTCCTGCTCGGCGCCGCGTAGTTCGTGCATCAGCGCCCAGCGCCGCGATGAAACGATCGCCACCTCGCTCGCACCCGCCTGCCTGTGGCGGAAGCTGTCGGCGCCCTCCCTGTCGATGTCGAACTCGTGGTGGGCATGCTTCACGGTCGAGATTTTCCAGCCGCGCCGCGTCAATTCGCTGACGAGGCGTTCTGTCAGCGTCGTCTTGCCCGAGTTCTTCCAGCCAGTGATGCCGAAGACGCGCTGGGTCATGCGGCAAGCATCCTGGCGATGGCATCGGCCTCGGCAAGGTCGGCTGCGGTGTTGATGTTGAAGAAGGGGTCCAACGGCTTGCCTCCCACCGTCGTCACAGGAAAATCGACATCCACCGAGGCGCGCCCGTGGATGAACGCGAGGACGCTGAGCCGGTCGCCGTGGTAGATAAAGTGCGCCAGTTCGTCCTCCAGCGAAACCGGCCAAAGCGCGAAGACCGGGTGGCTGCGGCCGCCGGAGGTCGCGAAAGCGATGCGCGGCAAGCCCGCGGCAGCTTCGAGCAGCCTTTCGGCGAGGCTGTCCGGAAAGAACGGGGTGTCGCCCGCGACCGAAAGCAGGTTGCTGCAGCCGATGGATTTCGCCCAACGCAGGCCGGAATGGATGCCTGCAAGTGGCCCGTGGCGACCAGGCGGGCCGCTGTCCGCGAGGATTGGAAGTCCATGGCTGGAGAAGCGACTGGGATCGCCATTGGCGCTGATGGCGAGCACGCCCACCTGCGGTCGCAGACGCTCGACGATGCGGTCGAGGATCGATCGGCCGGCGATTTCCAGCAGGGTCTTGTCTCCGCCTCCGAGGCGCGTCGATAGGCCGCCGGCCAGCACGATCCCGGCGAGGTGAGGCTGCGCGGTCATCGCACCGCGTCCTCAACTTCGGCGATGTGCATGAGATAGAGTGTCGTTGCCACCGCGGCGACCGACGAGGCGAGCATTACCAGTAGCAAAGGCGAGGGACCCGACAGCGGCGTTATCAGCGCTCCCGCCAGCACCGAAACCGCAGCGCCAATGCCGATCTGCAGTGCCCCGCCGAGTCCCGAGGCCGAACCGGCAAGATGAGGCTTCACGCTGACCACGCCCGCATTCGCACTCGGCAGCGTCAGCCCATTGCCGACGCCGGTGAAGAACACTGGCCCGAACAGCGAAAGCGGATGGTGGAAGTCCAAAGCGAAGAGCGCGAGGGCCAGCACCATGCCGGCGACGGCGATGAGGTTGCCTGCGAGCATCATGCGGTTGATGCCGACGATCTGGGAAAACCGGCCCGAAAGGAAGTTGCCGAACATATAGCCGACCGAGACGATGCCGAAGTAGAGGCCGTATTGCGAAGGGCTGAGCGCCAGCATCTCGGTTGCGACATACGGGCCGCCGCCGAGGAAGGCGAAGAACGCGCCGGCGGAAAACGACGCCGTCAGCGCGTAGGCCCAGAAGCGGCCCGAACCGAGCAGCGCGGGATAGGCGCGAAACTGCGCCGCAAAACTGTCGGAGCGGAAAAGATTCGTCTCGCGCAGGTCGACCAGAACGATGGCGAACGCAACCATGCCGAACGCCAGGGTCAGCCAGAAACCGGCCTGCCAGCCAAAAAGCTCGTCGAGCAGGCCCCCGATCATCGGCCCGACCATCGGAACGACGCTCATGCCCATGGTGATGTAGCCGATCTGGCTCGCCGCCGCCGTCGTGTCGACCGTATCGCGCACGACGGCGCGGGAGATGACCATGCCGGCCGACGAGAATGCCTGCAGCAGGCGGCAGAGCAGCAGCACTTCGACCGTCGGCGCATAGACGGCGGCAATCGTGCCGACCAGGAAAACGCCGATGCACGCCAGCATGACGGGCCGGCGGCCGAACCGGTCGGAGGCGGGGCCGATCAGGAGTTGCAGCGCCGCGGTCGCCGCGAGGTAGAAGGAGACGGCAAGCTGCATGACCGCATAGTCGCTCTCGAAATGGCGCGCCATGCCGGGCAGCGACGGCAGGAACACGTTCATCGCGAGCGGGCCGATCGCGGCCGCCATGACGAGCGTCAGCAGGTGCGGAGCCGCCGGTCGGACCGTGGTGGTCATAGGCCGTCCGGCGTCATTCCCGGCCCGACGCTCTCCGAAGCGGCCTTCGAGCGGCCGACGACGCGTTCGCGGTAGAGCATGTAGAGGCCGGATGAGACGACGATAAGCGAGCCGACCGTCATCGGCAGGTCGGGCACGTCGCCGAACACCAGGAAGCCGAGCAGGATTGCGAAGACCAGGCTGGAATAGCGGAACGGCGCGACGAAGGAGACGTCGCCGGATCGCATCGCACGAATGATGAACTGGTATCCGACGAGAAGCAGTCCCGCCGCCAGCGCGATCATCACCAGGTCATGCGCGGCCGGAGGCGACCAGCCGCCCATCGGCTGCACCAGAACGACGCCGCACAGGGTCACGGCAGCCGCCGTCATCGTGGAGACCAGCAAGGTCGGGATGTTTTCCGGTATGCGCTTGGTGGCGAGATCGCGCACCGTGCAGAAGCCGACGCAGACCAGCACCGAAAGCGAATAGACGCTGAATCCCTCGAGGCCTGGCCGGACGATGATGGCGACGCCGACGAATCCGACGGCGATCGACAGCCAGCGCCGCCAGCCGACGGTTTCGCCGTAAAACAGCGCTGCGCCCATTGTCACGGCGAGCGGCAGCGCCTGCAGCACCGCCGAGACATTGGCGATGGGAAGGTGAGCAAGAGCGACCAAAAAGGTGATGGTCGCCATCGCCTCGCAGGCGACGCGCAGGAGAACGAGCGGCTGCAGGGCTTGCCGCATGTCGGCCAGCGCGCCGTGACGCCAGGCGAGCAGCGCGATCAGCAGCGTCGCGAAGGCGCCGCGGATCAGCATCACCTGGCCCATGTTCATTGCGTCCGAGACGTATTTCGTGATCGCGTCGTTGACGGTGAAACCCGCCATGGACACGGTCATGAAGAGCGCGGCGCGCATGTTGGGCGAAAGGGGCAAGGCTGCAATCCGACGTTGCGACCGCCCGGGTGTATCAGCGAAGGGCCAAAGCGCAAACGGAAAGCTTTGGGCCAGGTCTAGCCGCCGGTGACGCTCATGTGGCGAGACACCGCGGGCCGGCTGGTGCGGCGGTCGATGACGAAATCGTGGCCCTTGGGCTTGCGGCCGATCGCCTCGTCGATCGCGGCCGAAAGGGCGTCGTTTGCTTCCGATGCGCGCAGCGGCGCGCGAAGGTCCGCGGCGTCCTCTTGGCCGAGGCACATGTAGAGCGTGCCGGTGCACGTCAGCCGGACGCGGTTGCAGCTTTCGCAGAAATTATGGGTCATCGGCGTGATGAAGCCGAGCCTGCCGCCCGTTTCCTTCACGTCAACATAGCGAGCCGGCCCGCCGGTCCGGAACGGGATGTCGCTCAGGGTGAACTCGCGCTCCAGATCGGCCCGCAGCAGGGACAGTGGGAGGTACTGGTCGGTGCGGTCCTCGTCGATCTCGCCCATCGGCATGGTCTCGATCAGGGTCAGGTCCATGCCGCGAGCGTGCGCCCAACGCAGCATGCCGGGAATTTCGCCGTCGTTGAAACCCTTCAGCGCCACCGCGTTGATCTTGATCTTGAGGCCCGCCGCCTGCGCGGCGTCGATGCCCTGGAGCACCTTGTCGAGATTGCCCCATCGCGTCACCGCATGGAACTTTTCGGCGTCGAGCGTGTCGAGGGAGACGTTGATGCGCTTGACGCCCGCGTCGGCCAGTTCACCCGCAAAGCGCTGCAACTGCGATCCGTTGGTGGTGAGCGTCAGTTCCTCCAGCGCACCGCTTTTGAGGTGCCGCGACAACTGGCGCACGAGATGCATGACGTTCTTGCGCACGAGCGGCTCGCCGCCGGTGAGGCGGAGCTTTTTCACGCCCTTTTCGACAAACACGGTGCAGACGCGGTCCAGTTCCTCGAGCGACAGCAAATCCCGCTTCGGCAGGAACGTCATGTCCTCGGCCATGCAGTAAGTGCAGCGGAAATCGCAGCGGTCGGTGACCGAAACGCGCAGATAGCTGACCGTGCGGCCGAAGGGGTCGATCATGTCCATGTCCGCAATCCAACTCCGTTCTGCGGCTTTGCAAGCGTTATATACAGCCATGTGATGCGCTCTGGCTATCCGGTCAAGGTTTGGCTGTCGCCTTCCTGCCGTCCGGCGGGCTTTCCCCGGTCCGGGAACAGGGGTACAGAACCGGCTGCAATCGAGGATTATCCGGATGAGCGCGCCCAAAGAGCTTCGAGTGTCGAAGGACCGCAGGACGCTGACGGTCGTCTACCACGACCACGAACCGTTCGAGCTGCCAGCCGAACTGCTGCGGGTGACGTCGCCGTCCGCCGAGGTGCAGGGTCACGCGCCGGACCAGCGCGTCACCGTGCCCGGCAAGCGCAATGTCTCGATTGCGCGAATGGAGCCCGTGGGCAACTATGCCGTGCGCATCGTCTTCGACGATCTCCACGATACCGGCATCTTCACCTGGTCGTACCTGCACCGGCTCGGGCACGACAAGGAACAGGTCTGGAGCGACTATCTCGCTTCGCTCGAAAGCAAGGCGCTGTCGCGGGACTGACCCGTCAAGTCGCCGTCATGCTGGCAGGGCAGGGTGCGAGGCAAGATCAATGCGAGACGCGGACATGACTGAAATCGAGAGGCTGAGCGGGGCTGCCATCCAGACAGTCGAAGAACTCGAGGCGCTGTACGGCCTGCCTGGCGAGACCTCGCTGGTGAAGGAGCTCGACCATGTCATCCCCGAATATGCGGCCTTCATCGAGGCAGCTCCCTTTGTCGCGCTTGCCACCAGCGGCCCCGAGGGCCTCGACTGCTCGCCGCGCGGCGACCTGCCGGGCTTCGTGCGCCTGCACGACCCGCGCACGCTGCTGATGCCCGACCGGCGCGGGAACAATCGCGCCGATTCCCTGAAGAACATCGTTCGCGACCCACGCGTGGCGCTGCTCTTTCTGGTCCCGGGATCCGGCACGACGCTGCGGGTGAACGGACGCGCGTTCATCAGCGTCGACCGCGATCTCTGCGCCTCATTCACGGTGGAGGGGAAGCCGGCGCGATCGGTGACCGTGATCTCGGTCGAGGCCGTCTATTTCCAGTGCGCGCGGGCGATCCGCCGTTCCGACCTGTGGAATCAGGACAAGCACGTCGATCCGTCGACCTTGCCGACGCCCGGTCGCATCCTGGAAATCACCAGCAGGAAGTCGATCGACGGCGAGGCCTACGACCGCGAATGGCCGGAGCGCGCCAAGGCGTCCATGTGGTAGGCTCGCCCGGTTCCGCAGGCTCGCCTCAAATTGATGTGATGTCTCTGCTGTAACAAGTCCGGCCATCTGACCGTACTTTGCCAACATGCACCGGAAACGCCTCATGTCGCCCTGGACCGACCGCTCGGGAAAATTCTCGCCGCTCAAGGCTGCGGTGCTGGCCGCAGCCTGCCTGCCCGCGCTGATGCTGGCGTGGTCGGCCTTCAGCGGGACGCTGGCTGCGTCCGCTCCGGTCGGCCCGCTCGGACCGCGGCCGATCACCGAGGCGATCCACGAGACCGGCGAATGGGCGATCCGCTTCCTGTGGCTGTCGCTGGCCGTGACGCCGCTTCGGCGCATCGCCGACTGGCCGAAGCTGATCCTCGTGCGCCGCATGCTGGGAGTGACGGCGCTCGCCTATGCGCTGGCGCATTTCGCGCTGTATGCGGTCGACCTTAAGCTGGATGTCGCGCGCATCGCATCGGAGATCGCCTTGCGCTTCTACCTGACCATTGGCTTTGTTGCGCTGGTGGCGCTGATCGCGCTCGGGTCGACCTCCACCGACGCGGCGATCAAGCGTCTTGGCCGCAACTGGGTACGGCTGCACAAGATCGTCTACGCGATCGGCCTGCTGGCGGCGCTGCACTTCTTCATCCAGTCGAAAGCCGACGTCTACCAGCCCACGCTGATGGCGGGGCTGTTCCTGCTCATGATGCTCTACAGGCTGGCGCACTGGCGCGGCTTCGCGATCAACTCGCCGCTCGTGCTTGCTGCGATTGCCGTGCTCGCCGCACTTTGCACAGTTGCGGTGGAATATGCCTGGTACGCCCTCGCTACCGGCGTTCCGCCGGGCCGTGTACTCGCCGCCAACCTGCAGTTTTCCTATTCCATCCGCCCGGCCTGGTGGGTGCTGGCAGTCGGCGCCGGCATGGCGGTCGTCGCCGGGGTGCGACGTTCGGGGGGGCGTCGCGAACCGTCGCGCGGTGCACGGGCGTCGAGGGTGCCGGCACAATGATGCCGGTAGGCTGACGTCTAGTCGGTCTTCAGCGCTTCCGCGATCCGCCTCATCTGGTCGCCCAGCATGTCGCATTCGGCCGGTGTGGACTGGCCCATCACCTGCTCGATCAGGGCCGTATGCACCTTCAGCGCCTTCATCAGCAGCTTTTCGCCTGCAGATGTCAGCTTCAGGCGCATGATGCGCTTGTCGTTGAGGTCGGCCTCGCGCTTCAGGAGATCCCGCTTCTCCATCTGCGGCAGCAGCATGGTGATGTTCGAGCGGCCGACCAGAAGCTTGCGCGCAAGCTCGTGCTGCGACATGCCCGGGTGCCGGAAGAGGTTCATCAGCACGTCGAGTTGCGCAGGCTTCAGATCCAGCGGGACAAGCGCCGCCGCCACGGCCCGCTCGACGGCATGGCAGGCGCGCGCCACCGCGACCCAGTTGCGGAAGCGGGGGTTGTCCCAGGGGAGTTCTTGTTTTTTGTTCATCCTTGAACTATTATGTTCACGCTTGAACTATTTGTCGGATAGCTATCATGTCATCAATCGGCGTCAAGGTCATCCGCAGCCTGTTTGGCGCGGCCGAGCGGATCGCGCCCGGACTGGGCGGGCGCGCGGCGTTCGAGCTGTTCTGCCGGACACCCAATCCGCGCCGGCTGACCGATGGCGAGAAGAAGGCCGTGGCGCGCGCGTCCAACTTCATGGACGAAGCGCGGCACCACCGGCTTGACGTCGCCGGCCGCTGCGTCGTCGTCCACGAATTCCGGCCGAGGGAAGGGCGGCCGCGCGCCGGAACCGTGCTCGTCCTGCACGGCTGGCGCTCGCGCACCGAATACATGAAGTCGCTGATCGAGACCTACCGGGACGCCGGTTTCCGCGTGATGGCGCTCGACCTGCCGGGACATGGCGGTTCCCAGGGGCGGCGCCTGACCATGGTCAGCGCCGTTCGGGCGGCGCATGCGGCTGGCCAGTGGTTCGGTCCCTTCGCCGCCGTGATCGGCCATTCCTTCGGCGGCGCCGTCGCGGTAAACGCGGTCGTCGGTTCGGTTGCCGGCATCCCGCCGCTCGCCGCGTCGAGACTGGTGCTGATCGCCGCGCCGGATTCGCTGCCGGAAGTCTTCGAACGGTTCGGGCACTACCTGAAGCTTGGTCCCAGGACGCGATCGGCCGCGGCCGAGCAGGTCCGCCGCATCGCCGGCCGCCCGCTCGACGATTTCGTCGGATCGCGCTTCCTGGCCCATACGCCGGTACCGACCCTGGTGGTGCACGCACCCGACGACCGCGAGGTTTCGCCGGAAAATGCCGAGATGTACGCGTCGGCCGGCGGCCATGTCCGTCTGCACTGGGCGCCGGGTCTCGGCCATCGGCGCATCCTTGCCGATCCGGCCATTGCAGCGGAGGCCCTGGACTTCGTTGCGCGACAGGGCGTGACCCTGCACTAGGTCGCCGCCGTATCCGCCCTGTTGGTTGAAAGGCGTCGGCCGGAAAGCCGAGCCGCTACCCGGACTCAGCCGTGCGGGGGCTTGGCGTCGGCAGACGGTGCCAGCGGCTCGGAGGGGTGCATGACCAACGTCACGTCGGCCGGTGCGGCGAGCGACCAGCGCACATGCCCGGGCCGATGCTCGAGCACGGCCGACCCGCTCAGCGATTGCGGCGTGACGCGCTGCAGGACGACGCTGCCGAATCCCTTCTTCGGGTCACCCTCTTCATCGCGTCCGGCGATCGACGCGGAGGTTTCGTCCCAGACCATCTGGAATTCGCGGTGGCCCTTTGGGGAGCCGACGAGCTTCCACTCGATGGTGATCCGGCCGTCGCCGGTCGACAGCGCGCCGTACTTGGACGAGTTGGTGCCGAGTTCGTGGATCGCCATGCCGAGATGCTGGACGGCGTTGGCCTGCAGCGTCAGCAGCGGGCCGGAAAGCGAAATCTGCTCGTCGTGGCCGAACGGCTTCAGATGTTCCTGCAACAGGTCGAGCAGGCTGGTTCCCGACCATTCCGACGAGACCAGAAGATCATGCGAGCGCGACAGCGCCATGATGCGGTCGCGCACCTGTTCCTCGAACTCCAGCGGGTCCTTGGCGCGCCGGCTGGTTTCGCGGATCACCGACAGGATCACGGCGAACTGGTTCTTCACCCGGTGATTGACTTCGCGCATCAGGAGCTTGATGCGGCGCTCGCTCTCCTTCGCGGCGGAGATGTCGCGGGCGATCTTGGATGCCCCGATGATCGTGCCGTCGGCATCCTTGATCGGCGAGATCGTCAGCGAGACCGAAATGAAGGTTCCGTCCTTGCGCCGACGCGTCGTTTCATAGCTCGCCACGCGTTCGCCGCGGCGGATTCGCTCGATGATGTCGACTTCCTCGCCGTGCAGGCCATCGGGGATCAGCATCAGCACGGAGTGCCCGATCGCCTCTTCGGCGGTGTAGCCGAACAGTCGTTCTGCCGCGCCGTTCCAGTCGGTGATGATGCTGTTGAGGTCCTTGCCGATGATCGCGTCGAACGACGAATCGACGATTGCGGCCAGACGTGCGGCGGCGAGCGGGTCCAGCGTATTCGGTTCGACCTTGGTCACGGGCGATAGCTAGCAGCGGCCTTCGGCCGGCACAATCGGTTTGGCGTCGACGCCGGGAACGAAATTCATGCTGCAGATTTGCGGCGAGCCGCCGGTTTCTTCGCCTTGTCGGCCTTGATGCCTTCCTTTTCGAGGCTCTTGCGCAGCACTTCGGCGAGATTGACGACGTTCTCCTTGGGCGCCGCCGCCGGCTTCGGCAGTTTCTTGCCGGCCTTCTTGGCCCCGATCATCTCGACCAGCGCGTTCTCGTACCGGTCCTCGAAGGTCGACGGATCGAACTTCCCGATCTTCTTGTCGATCAGCATCGTCGCGATCTCGACCATCTCGGGATCGGTCTTCGGAACCTTGATGCCGTCGAAGATCGATTTTTCGGAAACGACGTCCTTCGCGTTGCGCAGCGTCGTCATCATGAGTCCGTCGCCATGCGGGCGGATGACGACCTCGCGGCCGCGCTGGTAGAGCACGATGTTTGCGCAGGCGGCCGCCTTCTTCCTCGAAAGCGCCTCGCGGATGACCGCAAGCGGCTCTTCCGACATGGCGTCGGCCGGCACGACGTAATAGGGCTTGTCCAGATAGCGCTGGTCGACCGCGGCGAGATCGACGGTCTCGTCGACCTCCAGCATATGCTCGGAGGTCGGCTTCAGCTTCTTGATGTCGTCCGGCTCGATCATCAGGTACTCGCCGCTGTCGAGCTGGTAGCCCTTGACCTGGTCTTCAGGGCCGACCACGTCGCCGGTGACCTCGTCGACATAGGCCGCCTTCACGGGCTGGCCGCTCTTCCGGTTGAGGATGCGGAAGTGGATCTTCTCGGAATCGCTGGCCGCGTTGATGAGCTTGATGCCGCAGGTAACCGCGCCGAATTTCAGAAAACCCTTCCAGACCGCACGCAACGCCATGGGGAAACTCCATACGCAAGGTACAAGGCGCGTTGGCTGCGCCATATCGACTGAACTCACCGATGGGCCATCGGTTCCACGGCCCGGCCATGGAGTGTCCGCCCTGGCTCCAGCAACGTCAAGGCCGCCGCCACGGGCTCCCGACAGCCGGCTGACATGGCGCCAGCGGACCGGCCTTTCAGCGGCTCCCGTCGCGGCCATCAATTCTGGGTCTCCAGCTTGTTCCGCAAAGACTTTCGAAGGCGCTAACATCTGCTACCATGGCAATGCTCGGGTGGAGGGACGGCTCGTGAACAAGATCGCTCTGACTGTACTTCTGGCGCTCGCGCCCCTGCAGGCGTCCGCCGCCGTGCGGTACATGGTTCAGGGCATGACCTGCGCGGAAGTGCAGGGGGCGGTGAAGCGCGACGGCGTCGCGATCCTCTACCGCAAGGGTTCCGGGTCCGGCGTGCCGCTCTATGACCGCTACGTCGCCGACAAGTCGTTCTGTCAGGCCGGCCAGGACACGATCGCGGAGGCCGTGCCGACGGCGGATACGCAGAACTGCCGGGTCTACAAGTGCCTTGATGGATCGCGCTTCGGTGGCGGCGGCGACAATCGATAGGCTTGTTTCGCCCACAAATTAGGCAGAACGGATTTCTGCATAAAATGTCGCCAGATATTTGTGCGGTGCGCAAAATTCCCGCACGCATTGCCCGGCGAGGCTGGAAGAATCCGCCACGCCGACATTCATACCGTCTCGCAATAGGCTGATTTTACGACAGAAACAGTCGCCTCGTCGAAGCGCATTTCCAACTGGCACGCCCGTTGCTTCGTTTTTTGCGGTGCAACGCCCAGTGGGAGATTTCCGTATGAGGGGTAGCTTTTCGACGATAACCCAATGCCTGTCCGCCGGCCTGATCGCCGCGGGCATCGGCATCACCGCGCCGGCAATGGCGCAGGAAGACACGATCAAGGTCGGCGTCCTGCATTCGCTTTCGGGGACGATGGCGATTTCGGAGACGACGCTCAAGGACACGATGCTGTTCCTGATCGACGAGCAGAACAAGAAGGGCGGCCTGCTCGGCAAGAAGCTGGAAGCGGTCGTCGTCGACCCCGCCTCCGACTGGCCGCTGTTCGCCGAAAAGGCCCGCGAACTGATCGCCGTAAACAAGGTGGCGGCGGTATTCGGTTGCTGGACCTCGGTGTCCCGCAAGTCCGTTCTTCCCGTCTTCGAGGAACTGAACGGGCTGCTGTTCTACCCCGTGCAGTATGAGGGCGAGGAGAGCCAGCGCAACGTCTTCTACACCGGCGCGGCGCCGAACCAGCAGGCCATTCCGGCCGTCGACTACCTGATGAACGAGGAAGGTGTAGAGCGCTGGGTCCTGGCCGGCACCGACTACGTCTATCCGCAGACCACCAACAAGATCCTTCAGGCCTACCTCGAGTCCAAGGGCGTGGCCAAGGACGACATCATGGTCAACTACACGCCGTTCGGTCATTCCGACTGGCAGACGATCGTGACCGACATCAAGAACTTTGGCTCGGCCGGCAAGAAGACCGCCGTCGTGTCGACCATCAACGGCGACGCCAACGTTCCCTTCTACAAGGAACTCGGCAACCAGGGCATCAAGGCCGAGGACATTCCGGTCGTAGCCTTTTCCGTCGGCGAAGAGGAACTGGCCGGCCTCGACACCGCCCCGCTGGTCGGCCACCTGACGGCCTGGAATTACTTCCAGTCGGTCGACGTGCCCGAGAACGCGGCCTTCATCGACGCATGGCGCGCCTTCATCAAGGACGACAAGCGCGTGACCAACGATCCCATGGAAGCGCACGTGATCGGCTTCAACATGTGGGTCAAGGCCGTCGAAAAGGCCGGCACCACCGACCCGGACGCGGTCATCGACGCGATCGTCGGCGTGTCCGTGCCTAACCTGTCGGGCGGCTATTCGACGATGATGCCGAACCACCACATCACCAAGCCGGTGCTGATCGGCGAAATCCAGGCCGACGGCCAGATGGAGACCGTTTGGCAGACCTCGGGCCTCGTCGTCGGCGACGAGTGGTCCGACTACCTGCCGGACTCCAAGGACCTGATCGCCGACTGGCGCGCTCCGATGTCGTGCGGCAACTTCAATGTTGCGACCGGAAAGTGCGGCGGCAAGGGCACCACGAACTGATGCGGGCGAGCTAACCTCCCGCATGTCGCTCCGGACGATACACCCTCCGTTTCGTCCGGAGCACTTCCTGATAACAAGGCCCGCCCGTCCAGTGACGATTCTTCTTCGACGGATTTTGATCACGCTCTTGCTGTCGCTTGCCCTGGTGGCGCAGGCTTCAGCGGACGATGCGTCGCTTCGCGCTATCGTCGCCAAGTTCGCGACCGCCAAGAACTTCCAGGCGACCGAGGCGATCGTGCGCGAACTGGCGGGGACAGGTGATCCCTCGGTTGAACGGCCGTTGGCAGCGCTGGCGGAAGGCGATCTCTACTTCCGCAAGTCCGACAACGCCGTCTTCATCGGCAAGGAGGCCGGCCAGTCGGTCAGGCTGTCGGATCCGCTGACCGGCGAGAGCGCCGGCGAGGAGCCGAAAGGCGCGCTGACCAAGGTCCGCGTGAACAACAGCCTGCGCCGCACCGTGCGCGACGTGACCGGCACGCTGACGCTGGGCTCCGAGGACCCGGCGGTCAGGCTGGCCGCCGCAGAGACGATGTTCGGCAATCCCGACCCCGAAGCGGTAGACGGGCTCGCCGCCGCCATCGCGAAGGAAACGGTTGCATCGGTGAAGGCGAAGCTCGAACAGGCACGCGCCGCGGCTGTATTGCGGTCCGACCTGCCCGAGGCCGACAAGCTCGCGGCGATCGAGCGCATCGCGGCGCGTGGCGACAGGGCCGCGCTGTCGCTTCTCATCGGCTACGAGAATGCCGCGCCCGAAGGGGCGGTGAAGGACGCGACGACGGCCGCCATCGCGGACGTCAATTCGAGGCTCGCCGTCTGGGCCGCGGCCCAGAATGTCTGGTACGGGCTTTCGCTCGGTTCGGTTCTGCTTCTCGCCGCGATCGGCCTTGCCATCACCTTCGGCGTCATGGGCGTCATCAACATGGCTCATGGCGAAATGGTTATGATCGGCGCCTACACCACCTTCGTCGTCCAGGATCTGATACGCGGCTCCTTCCCGGGCCTGTTCGACTGGTCCCTTGCGATCGCGCTGCCGCTTGCCTTCCTCGTCGCAGGCGCGGTCGGGCTGGCGATCGAACGCGGCATCATCCGCTTCCTTTATGGCCGACCGCTGGAGACGCTGCTCGCCACCTGGGGTGTGTCGCTGATCCTGCAGCAGGCCGTGCGCACGATCTTCGGCCCGACGAACCGCGAAGTCGGCAATCCCTCATGGATGTCGGGCGCGTTCAATCTCGGCGAGATGTCCATTACCTGGAACCGGCTGTGGATCATGGCCTTTGCGCTCGCCGTGTTCTTCCTGCTGCTGTTCGTCATGAAGCGTACGGCGTGGGGGCTGCAGATGCGCGCCGTGACGGCAAACCGGCGCATGGCCGCTTCGATGGGCATTCGGACGCCCTGGGTCGATGCGCTGACCTTCGCGCTGGGGTCCGGGATTGCCGGCATCGCGGGCGTGGCGCTCAGCCAGATCGACAACGTCTCGCCCAATCTCGGCCAGGGCTACATCATCGACAGCTTCATGGTCGTGGTGTTCGGCGGCGTCGGCAATCTCTGGGGCACGCTTGTCGGCGCCTTCTCGCTCGGCGTCCTCAACAAGTTCCTGGAACCCTACGCCGGCGCGGTGCTCGGCAAGATTCTCGTGCTCGTCCTGATCATCCTGTTCATCCAGAAGCGCCCGCGCGGCCTGTTCGCGCTGAAGGGCAGGGCGGTGGAAGCATGATCGCCCGACGCCTCTTCGGCTCGGACCGCCGTATCCTGGTCATCATCGCGATCCTCGTTGCCGTCGCGCTGCTTGTGCCCGTGCTGAACCTCGCCGTCCCGCAGACCAGCGCGTTCCACGTACCGCCCTACATGGTCGCGCTGATCGGCAAATACCTCTGCTACGCGCTGCTGGCGCTCTCTCTCGACCTGGTCTGGGGCTATTGCGGCATCCTCTCGCTCGGCCACGGCGCCTTCTTCGCGCTCGGCGGCTATGCGATGGGCATGTACCTGATGCGCCAGATCGGCGACCGCGGCGTCTATGGCAACCCTGTGCTGCCCGACTTCATGGTGTTCCTGAACTGGAAGGAACTGCCGTGGTTCTGGCACGGCTTCGACAGTTTCTGGTTCGCCGCCCTGATGGTCATGGCCGTCCCTGGATTGCTGGCTTTCGTGTTCGGCTGGTTCGCCTTCCGCAGCCGCGTCACCGGCGTCTATCTCTCGATCATTTCCCAGGCGATGACCTACGCGCTGCTGCTCGCCTTCTTCCGCAACGACATGGGTTTTGGCGGCAACAACGGGCTGACCGATTTCAAGGATATTCTCGGCTTCAACGTGCAGGCCGATGCAACCCGCTCGGCGCTCTTTTCCGCCAGCGCGCTGGCGCTGGCACTCGGCGTGTTCGTCACCTGGCTCATCGTCACGTCGAAATACGGCAAGCTGCTGATCGCCGTGCGCGACGCCGAGAGCCGCACACGGTTCCTCGGATGGCGGGCGGAGAACGTGAAGCTGTTCGCCTTCACCGTGTCGGCAGTGATGGCCGGCATCGCCGGCGCGCTCTACGTACCGCAGGTCGGCATCATCAATCCCGGCGAATTCGAGCCTGGCAACTCGATCGAGGTCGTCGTGTGGACGGCCGTTGGCGGTCGCGGCACGATCGTCGGACCGATCATCGGCGCGCTGCTGGTCAACGCCGGCAAGAGCTGGTTCACGGGCGCAATTCCCGAACTGTGGCTGTTTGCGCTCGGTGGCCTGTTCGTGGCGGTCACACTGTTCCTTCCAAAGGGCATCCTCGGTCTCTGGGACCAATGGCGCGCGGGCGGGGCCGAACGCGCCGTGTCCGTCGCCAAGGAGGAGGGGCGCGAGCCCGACGAAACGCCGCCCACGATCGTGCGCGCGCAGTCCGACGAGTGGGCGAAACCGGCTCGCGGCCCCGAGCCGCAGCCGGCGGAATAGGGGCGCGCAATGTCGAAATCCGGAACAATCCTCTATCTCGACGGCGTCTCGGTCGCCTTCGACGGCTTCCGCGCCATCAACAATTTGTCGCTGGTGCTCGACAGGGGCGAGATGCGGGCAATCATCGGTCCGAACGGGGCCGGCAAGACGACGATGATGGACATCGTGACCGGCAAGACACGGCCGGACGACGGCGAGGTGTTTTTCGACGGCGAGGTCGATCTCACCAAGCACGACGAGGCCGAGATCGCCATGATGGGCATTGGCCGAAAATTCCAGAAGCCGACCGTCTTCGAGAGCCATACGGTCGAGGACAACCTGCTCCTGTCGTTGAAGGGGCCACGCTCGATCGTGCCGGCGCTGTTCTATCGCCGGTCGACGGCAGACAGCCGGCGCATCGACGAAATCCTCGGGATCATCCGGCTCGGCGACAAGCGCGACGAACTCGCGGCCAACCTGTCGCACGGCCAGAAGCAGTGGCTGGAGATCGGCATGCTTCTGGCGCAGGACCCGAAGCTGCTGCTGGTCGACGAACCGGTGGCCGGCATGACCGACGCCGAGACGGAGGAGACGGCGCGCCTGCTGAAGGACATCGCCCGAGAGCACTCCGTCGTCGTGGTCGAACACGACATGCACTTCGTTCGCGAACTCGGGGTCAAGGTGACATGCCTGCACGAAGGCTCGGTGCTGTCGGAGGGCTCGCTCGATTTCGTCTCGGCCGACGAACGCGTCGTCGAAGTCTATCTGGGGCGCTGACGATGATCTGGCGCATCGATCTCGACAGGTTCATGGGCTTCGACAGGACGAGCGCGCCGACCCATCGGTCGGCATCCCACCCCAGGCGCGACGCGGGGGAGGCTGGTGGTCGCCTAGCCCGCCGCCTCATCAATTTCACGAACCCCCTCTGGCGCGTCGGAAGGCGCGCCACCCCCGCTTCGGCGGGGGCGCGGGGGGACCAGGACGCCGTCATGCGCGCCGTTGCGGGAGGCGGACATGCTTGAGGTCAGGGACGCAACGCTTCACTACGGCGCGGCACAGGCGCTGCGCGGCGTGTCGCTGACCGCGCAAGCGGCCAAGATCACCTGCGTACTTGGCCGCAACGGCGTCGGAAAGACCAGCTTGATGAGATCGATCGTCGGCCACCACCGGCTGACATCGGGAACGGTTGCCTTCGAGGGGAAGGCGCTCGACCGGAGCGCGGCGTACGATCGCGCCCGGTCGGGCATCGCCTTCGTGCCGCAGGGGCGGGAAATCTTCCCGCTGCTGACCGTCCGCGAGAACCTCGAATCCGGCTACGCGCCGCTGAGGCGCAGTGACCGCACGGTGCCCGAGCATGTGTACGAGCTGTTTCCGGTGCTGAAGCAGATGCTGTCGCGCCGCGGCGGCGACCTCTCCGGGGGGCAGCAGCAGCAGCTCGCCATCGGACGGGCGCTCGTGATGCGGCCCAAGATGCTGGTGCTCGACGAGCCGACCGAAGGCATCCAGCCCTCGATCATCAAGGACATCGGACGCGCCATCCGTTATCTGCGCGACACCGCGGGCATTGCGATCCTGCTGGTCGAGCAGTATCTCGACTTCTGCCGCGAACTCGCCGACGAGGTGAACATCATGGACCGCGGACTGATCGTGCATACCGGCCCGGCCGAAGACCTCGACCTCCCGGACGTGAAACGCCACCTGACCGTCTAGGCGCGCCGGTCCCGAACGGGTTCCAAAGCCGTCAGGCGGGACCGGGGAAGGGCCCGATGCGGCACGGGCGATGCTCGGTCTGGAAGAGGTTGCTGTCCAGGTTGGCGATCCACTGCTTGCCTTCGGTGGTCAGCTCCAGGTAGCGGATCGCTTCCTGGATGTAGGGCTCGACCTGTTCCTTGAAGAAGCGGGTGTACATCGAGGCAAGGTCGGCCGGGGTCTTGCAGCCGAGCTTCTCCGTCATTCCGGTTTCCGCCATCTCCGCAAACAGCGCATTCAGCTTGCGGTGATAGTAGGGGTCGGCAAGCTGGCCGATAAGGTCGGCTGCCCGCACGAGAGCGCCTTCGGTGTCGGTTCGGCGGTATTCGGGGTCGGAGGGAACCGGAAAGCGCGTCATCTCGATCGCCGCGGCAATGCGCTCCTGGTCGACGAACTGGGACGAGGTGAAGCGCTGGCGGGCGTAGATCTTTCCGCGGTCGACATGGTAGGGCGCGAGGATGGCGTCGGACGCCCCGCGGGCCGGCGTAAAGTTCCTGCCGCTCTCGTCGATGACCATGGTGCTGTCGGTGTCGCCGGCGCACACGCCCCGGACCATGCCGATGTCATGGACGAGCAGGGCGCAGGTGTAATGAAGCCAGTCGTCGGGCGTCAGGGATTCGGACAGCAGGCGGCCACGGATGATCTGCTGTCCGCACAGCGTCACCATGATCGTGTGCTCGACGTTGTGGTAGAGCGCGTTGGAGTTTCCGATGCGCTCCAGGACGAGGCGCGCCGCGCCCCCCATGTAGGCGGCGTATTCCGGCCGCCGGTGCGCAAAGTACTGGAGATACAGTTCGGACAGATAGTCGCCCAGTCGATCTGCCATGATGGAAATGGGATTCAGCATCGAAGCCACCGCCCACCGTTTGGAAGTCTGACCGCCGAACCATCGGCCTCGGACCGGGCCGAGTCAATGTGTATGCTATGTCCGGCGTGATGGACGGAGGTGGCGGCCGCTCGCAATCCCGACGCCATGCGGCCAAGACACACGGCGGGCTGCGCCCGTTTCGCGGAGCGATGCGCCCGCCCGATGCCGCGAACAGGCCTACCCGGCGATTTCGCCGGACTGGATCCGGTTGATGCGCTGGCGCATCAGCCTCAGAATGCGCTTCTCGAAATTTGCGCTTTCGATGCGATCAAACTTGGCCTGGGCGCGATCGTGTTTCTTCAGGACGGCGTCAGCTGTGGCCTTGGCCTTTCCGGCTGCGATTGCACAGGATTTCTGCCTGCCGATCCTCATGAGTTTCCGTTCGAGCTGGCGTGCATAGTCGCTGGCGATCCGGACGTGCTGTTCCTCATGGCGCTTGATGTCGATCGAGAGCGAATCCCAAACGAGGCGTGTGTCCTGATCGGCGCGGGCGCGTTGCCGCCACCGAGGCAGGATGACCGTTGCCTTCACCGTGACCGTTGCTTCCGCGACACGGCACGTTCCTTTCTGCTCGGCGTAGCCGATGCGGGTGTTGAACTGCATCTGCGTCGCGCCGGGATGGCGCTGCCCGGTGCTCTTTACCGTAGGGCCGCGACGGTTCAGTTCGGCCTCCAACTCCTCCAGCGTCCTGCCGCCGACGGAGAAGTAGCTGTAGGTCTTGGACACGTTTTCAGCCGAAGCAGGCAGGATTGCCAGCCCCATGAAGGCGACGGCGAGCAGGGTTCGGATCATGCGGGTGCCTTATTTTCCTGAACTTTGCGTCAGCCGGGAACGGCGCGCAACGGAAATCGTTTGCCTCGACGTTTTCGTGAACCTGACGGACAAAGTCGTTGATTTTCCGCCGCGCTGGCCGCATGGCATCGCGCGGATGGGACAACGGCCAGCGACGATGACCGGCAAACGATGGCAACTGGCGCACGGACGCCACCTGGACCTCGGCGCGAAGGCCGAGGTCATGGGCGTGCTCAACGTCACGCCGGACAGCTTTTCCGATGGCGGGCGCTTCGACGACCCAGAGCGCGCGCTGGCCCAGGCGCGGCGCATGGCGGAAGAGGGCGCTGCCATCATCGACGTCGGCGGGGAATCGACGCGGCCGGGAGCCGAGGCGGTGACGGCGCTGGAAGAGCAGCGCCGGGTATTGCCGGTCATCGAGGCGCTTGCCGCCGAAGGCGCCTGCCTGGTCTCGGTCGACACCTACCGCGTCGAGACGGCGCGGCTTGCGCTTGCTGCGGGCGCCCATATCGTCAATGACGTCTGGGGCCTGCAGCGCGAGCCCGACATCGCGCGTCTGGCGGCGGAACAGGGGGCGGGGCTGGTTATCATGCATACCGGCCGCGGCCGCGAGAAACTGCCGGATGTGATCGCCGACCAGTTCGCCTTCCTGAACCGGTCGCTGGAGATCGCCGCAGCCAGCGGCATCGCCCGCGGCAGCATCGTCCTCGACCCCGGCTTCGGTTTTGCCAAGGAGGCGGACGAAAATCTCGACCTGATGGCGCGGTTCGGCGAACTCTCCGCCTTAGGGCTGCCGCTGATGGCCGGCACGTCGCGCAAGCGCTTCATCGGCAACGTCACCGGACGCGACCCGGGGCACCGGGACGTGGGAACCGCAGCGACGAGCGTCATCCTTCGGCTGAAGGGCGCCGCGCTGTTCCGCGTCCATGATGTCGCAATCAACAGGGATGCGCTGGCCTTCGCCGATGCTATGCTCGCGCGCGACAAGTCCGGACGATAGCCATGTACCAGATCCGCATGAAGAACTGCGCCTTCTTCGCCCGCCACGGCGTCTACGACGAGGAGGAGATGCTCGGCCAGCGCTTCTACGTCGATGCGACGCTGACCGTCGATCCCGGGCAGGCGCTGGAGAACGACGCGATCGACGGGACGGTCGACTACGGCGTGGCGTTCCAGGTGATCGAGAAGATCGTCACCGGTGAGCGGCGCTTCTTGATCGAGGCGCTGGCGCTCGAAGTCGGCAAGGCGCTGACCCAGCGCTTTCCGCAGATCGGCCGCGCCGAGATCACGGTGCGCAAGCCCAATGCGCCGGTGCCCGGCGTCCTGGACCATGTCGAGGTGACCGTTGCCTGGCCGCAGTAGGGAAAGGGTCTATCTCAGCCTCGGCGGCAATCTCGGCGAGCCGGACAAGGCGATGGCGGCGGCGCTGCGCATGCTCGACGCCGACCCGGCGACGCAGGTGGTCGCCGTGTCGTCGCTCTATCGCACACCGCCGTGGGGCAATACCGACCAGCCGGATTTCCTGAACATCGCCGCGGAACTGGCGACCACGCTGCCGCCGCGCGGCCTGCTCGACGCCTGTCTCGACGCCGAGCGGAGGCTGAAGCGTGTCCGGCAGGAGCGCTGGGGACCAAGGCTGATCGACATCGATATCCTCGTCTTCGGCGACCGCACCGTCCATGAGAGTGGTCTCGAAATCCCGCACCCGCGCATGCTGGAACGCGCCTTCGTGCTTGCGCCGCTGGCTGAGGTCGCCCCCGCCTTCGAGGTGAAGGGGCGTTCGCTGGCCAACTGGCTTGCGCACATCGACGCGACCGGCATCGAAAAGCTGCCATCGGAAACCGGCTGGTGGCGGCGCCTGGGCGCCTGAAGGGGCAGGGGCGGCGAGGTGGTTCGACGACCCTGCCGTCCCAGATCAGTGTAGACCGCCGCCGAGGGCGGTCACTCCGACGAAGCGGTTTTCCTGGTCGAGCTGGCACGCATAGGCTCTCGTCCCTTCGGTGCCCTTGTCGATGGCGACGTCGATGGTGATCGAACCATCGGCTGCGATCTGGCGCTCGCCGGCCCTGGCCAACTGCGGCGTGGCTTCGTGCAAGAAGGCGACCTGGTCGATGCAGAAGGCAACCTGCAGGTTCGGCTTGATCGGGCTGGTTCCCGTGGCCATGACCTTTGGCGGGTCCTCTTCGGCTGCCTGAGCCGCCGACGCCACGGCGCCCGGCGGCAAAGGCTTGTCCTTTGAAACGTCGAGTGCCGCCGTCGGATTGCCCGAGGACGTGCAAGCCGCGAGAATAATAGTGGCGAATGCAACGCCGATCGCGATCTTCATCCTGCCGCCTTCAGAATAGCGCCCCGCAGCCACCGAAACAAATAGTACTCTTCCAGTCTCGCTGCCAATCCACACCGGCGCGCGGGTCGCGTCGCCGGTTGGAATTCAAAGGTATTGCGCGACCTTCTTGCCCGCCTTGATGAAGCGGACCGGATTCAGCGCCTCGCCGTCGCGACGAACTTCGTAATGCAGGTGCGGGCCAGTGGAGCGGCCGCTGCTGCCGACCTTGCCGACGATGTCGCCCGCGGTGATCGCCTGGCCTTCCTTGACGAGAATCTTGCTGAGATGGGCGTAGCGTGTCGAAAAGCCGTTGGCGTGCTGGACCTCGACCATGCGACCGTATCCGCCATTCCATCCGGCCTTGATCACGGTGCCGCCGGCCGTCGCGCGCGCTGGCGAGCCTGTCGGAGCCCGGAAATCCATGCCTGAATGCATCGCCGGCATGCCCAGCAGAGGATCCTGGCGCACGCCGAACGAACTTGAAATCGAATGCCCGGGCGACGGGTTCGCGATCGGCAGGCCGCGTGCGTGCGACTTTATTCTGTCAAGCAGATCAATTGCTTCGTCGAGGTCTTTCACCTTACTGTCGAAAAGGGCAGGGGTGTCGATCGGAACCAGCGGGCCACCCATCGCGCTCTTGCCAGGGTCGTCTTCGATGTCCAGGCCTGCGTCGTCGAGGGCGTTCGAAATCGCGTCTGCCGTCTCGTAAGCGTCTTCGGCAAGCGCGTTGATCCGGGTCACCTGCTCCGCCTCAATCGCCTGCAGCGACCGGTTTATGGCGACGAAGACCCGGTCGGCTCGATCGGCTGGCGTTTCCCCTGTCATGGAAGCGGTTCGCGTCGACCACAGCGAGAACGATGCCTGCGTAGCTGCGGCCAGCGCGACGTCGTGGCTTCCAAGCTCGGACAGGCTGGCGCGAAGATCCGGTTGTCCCGGGACGGCCGGCGTCGGCTCGGCAGCCGTCGTGGAGGCACCTTCGACCCTGTCGAGCAGCGGCCCCAGGCGTCCGTGGCGTTGCGACAGTTGCGACTGGCGCTCGATGAGCTCGCCGACCCGCGTCTCCATCAGCTGCTGGTCGAGCATCTGGCGGCTGGTGATGCGATCGACCTGAGCGCGAAGGGCGGAGATGCGGTCCTCGTAGGCCTGCTGCATGCGCGCCTGCCGCGCCGTGGTGGCGTCGATCAGATCGTCCCTGAGCACGAGGTAGGAGGTGGCGAGGAGATAACCGATGGCGATGGCGGCGAAGGCCGATCCCGCCAATGCCACGATCCATGGCCTGACCTGGAAATGGCGTATGTCGTCACCGCGGGCGATGATGACCGTGTGCGGCTCCCTGCGCCTGCCGAAGACCGTTGATCCTGCCTCTTTCACCCGAACGCGCGCCCCATTCCGCCAGGATTGCGATGGCGCCGATTACACATTGTTAGGGTTAATAAAGCCCTTCTCCGGGGCGCCCGGGCCAGGGGAACGGGCGCTAGAGACCTGCGACGGCTTCGAGCACCTCCTCGGCATGGCCGGGAACCCTCACCTTCGGCCAGATGCGAGCGATTTTGCCGTCGCGATCGATCAGCACCGTGGTGCGCACGACGCCCATGTACTTGCGGCCGTACATCGACTTCTCGGCCCACACGCCGTAGGCCTCGATGGCGTCGCGCGATTCGTCCGACGCCAACTGGGTCGTGAGCGCGTGCTTTGCGCGGAATTTCTCATGCTTCTGCAGGGTGTCGGGGGAGATCCCGACCACCACCGCTCCCGCCTTGTTGAAGGAGGCTTCCAGTCGGGAGAAATCGATGGCTTCGCGGGTGCAGGAGGCGGTATCGTCCTGCGGATAGAAGAACAGCACCACGATTTTGCCGCGAAGCTCTGTCAGCCGGATCGTTCCGCCGCCATCGACCGGCAGCGTGAACTGCGGCGCTTCGTCTCCAACTGCCAGTCCGGCCATGGCCATGTCCTTGATCGGGTTACATGAAAGCCGCACAGATATAGTCTGCGGCAAGAGTCGTCTACGTCGCGCGTATCAGAACGGAAGTTTGGGTGGAGCACGAAACACCTCCGCACGAGAAGATAAGGTTCAGGCGAAACGAGATCACCGATCTCGCGCGCTTTCCGTCGGCTGAGCCAGGCGCGAGGCCTGCCCGGCAATGGCTGCCGAAGCGGTTCGGCAGGATGCTGCTCCGTGTAGCGGCGGGCACGGCGGTGCTGATTGCCGTGGTCCTGCTTGCCGTCTATGCGCTGGGTGTCTCCGGTATCGGCTCGGAGCGTCTGCGCGTCGCCGCCGAAAAGGCGATCGAGGAAGCGGCAGGTTTCGATGTCGATGCCTCGGTCGGACCGGCCCGCTTTGCGTTTGACGGGATTCGACTGCTGGCAATCGATGTCCGTGAGGTCAGGCTGCGGCGTGCCGACGATGGCAAGGCCATCGCGGATGTCGGCAAGATCAGGCTGGGCGTTCGGCTGGCGCCGCTTCTCTCGGGCGACGTGCGCATCTCGACGGTTGGCCTGTCGGACGCGCGCATCATGCTCGCGGCCATTCGCAACGGCGCCGATACCGACTGGGCGGCAGCCTTGCGCAACGGGGTTGGCCTGATCGAACCCGACCTGGTCACCAGCGCCGTATTCGCCTCCGCCCATCATGCGCTGGACGCCATGGGGTCGAAGTCGCTGAGGCGGCTCGCGCTCGAGAACGTCGAACTGGTCCTGCCGGCAGGCGATGGCGTCGCCAGCATTAACGTTGTGGACGCCAGGCTTGCGGAGTCGCGCGGCGACAGCCTCACCTTTTCGGCAACGCTCGACCTCGGTGGCCGCATGATCGAGGCGACGGCCAGCGCGCGTCGCGACCGGACGAGCAGCCTGATTTCGGGACTGGAGATCAGCGCCACGTCGCCCGCCGTCGAAACCGCGTCGAGCACCGCCACGCGCATCGGCGCGGTTGACCTGACGCTGAACGGCGCAGAGACGGACGGCGCCGAACCGCCCCGGCTCAGCGCTTCGCTCAAGCTAGCGGAGTCCGCTCTCGACCTGGAGCGGCGGGGCGTGCTTTCGGGCAATATCGACCTCGACGTCCACTTCGTCAGCGGATCCGACCGCATCGAGATAGACAAGCTGCGGGCGCAGATCGGGCGGTCCGTGCTCGATTTCAGGGGCCGCATCGGTCCGCGCCCGCCGACGGGCGAACCCGGCGACCAGCCGGGCTACAGGTTCAACCTGGTCAGCACCCGCTCGACCATCGCGCCCGAAGGCTCCCCCGAACCGGCTATGGTCACCGCTTTGCAGCTGACGGGCGCCTACCAGACCGTGGACAAGGTGCTTTCGCTCGACGACATCATCGTCAAGGGCGGGCGAGGCGAGGCGCTCGGCACGGCCTCGATGCGTTTCGTGGAGGGGCAGGCGCCAGGGCTGTCGGTAGCCTTCAACGTGCATGAGATGTCGGTTTCCCAGGTCAAGCAACTCTGGCCCTGGTTCGCCGGGCGGGGCGCCAGGAACTGGGTGCTGAACAACGTCTTCGGCGGCAGGGTCACCGATGCGCAGTTGCAGTACCGCGTCGAACCCGGAAGGCCGAGCGGTGCGGAGCTTCCGCTCAGGGCGAACGAGTCGTTCGGCACATTCAACCTCACCGGTACGCGCTTCGACACCGCAGGGCTGATCCCCCCGGTGCGCGATGCGACTGGAGCGGTCAACTACCGCGGCAACGACGTCGATATCACGTTGTCGTCGGGCACGGTGTACCTGCCAAGCGGCCGTACGGTTGCGGCGAGCAACGGCATCCTTTCGGTCAAGGAGGCCAATGTGCAGCCGGTCATCGGCGCGCTCGACATCGATGTCGCGGGCACAGCGCCTGCCGTGGCGGAGCTCGCCTCGTACGATCCGATCAACGCGATGCGCCATGTCGGCCTGGTGGCCGACGATTTTACCGTCGGCGAGGTCTCCGGCAAAGTGAAGGCCGACATCCCGCTGCAGAAAGGCGTTGATCGGGACAGGCTGAACTGGCTGGTGTCGCTGAACTACAATGGTCTCGCCATCGCCAAGCCGGTCGATGGCCAGATGGTCTCGGAAGCTGAAGGCACAATTGTTGTCGAGAAGACCAAGGCGGTGATCGCCGCGACCGCAAAGCTGAGCGGGGTCCCGGCCAGGATCGACGCGGTCGAGCCCCTCGGCGACGGCGATGCCGAGCGCAAGCGACTGATCACCCTGACGCTCGACGCCAAGGCGCGCGAGGCGGTGGCGCCGGGCCTGGCAGGCCTGGTGGACGGGCCGATCGAGGTGAAGGTCGATGCGATCGGCGGCGGCAAGCGCATGGTGGACGCCGACCTGACTTCGGCGCAGTTGAACATCCCCTGGGCAGGGTGGAGCAAGGGCCCGGGCATTGCGGGGCGTGTGAGCTTCCAGATCGAGAACGCCGGCGACGTCGCGACACTCTCCGACTTCAACTTGAGCGGCGCCAGCTTCGGCATTGCGGGCTCGGCGGTGCTGTCGAAGGGGAGCCTGAGCGAAGCGAGCTTCTCGAGTGTCAAGCTGAACCGCGGCGACGACGTCGTGGTGGCGGTCAAGCAGTCCGGAAACGGATACCGGATCGACATCAAGGGCAAGTCCCTGGACGCCCGCTCCGTCATCCGGCAACTGACGGCGGACGCCGACACCGCTGCGAAGGCCGCCGACGGGGGATCGGTCTCCGTCACGGTCGACGTCGACCGCGTGTCGGGTTTCCACGACGAGAAGCTGGATGGCTTCAAGCTGGACTATCGCGGGACCGGAGAAAAGGTCGACCGGCTCGCGGTCGACGCCACGACCAGTTCGGGCGCGAAGGTCGAGCTGCGCAACGGCAGCGGCGAAGGCGGCCGGCGGACGATGCGCATGGCATCCTCCGACGCCGGAGCGGTGCTCAGGTTCCTCGACATCTATCCGCATATGCAAGGTGGCAGGATCGACCTCGCACTCGATGGCGCGGCGAACGGCCCGATGACCGGCAAGGTCGATGCGCGCGACTTCGTGCTTGTCAACGAACCGCGCCTTGGATCCATCGTCTCGACGACGCCTCCCGGCGGCGACCGCAGCCTGAACCAGGCGGTCAAGCGCGACATCGACACGTCGCGCGTCAACTTCGAACGCCTCTATTCGCAGATCGAGAAGGGAGCCGGCTATCTCAGCCTGTCCAACGGCATCCTGCGCGGCCCGCTCGTCGGCGCGTCGTTCCAGGGCATGCTCTACGACAAGCAGGGCAACATGGACATGACCGGCACCTTCATGCCGGCCTACGGCCTCAACCGCATCTTCGGCGAGATTCCGATCATCGGCGTGCTGCTCGGCAACGGCCGCGACCGGGGACTGATCGGCGTGACCTTCAAGCTGGCCGGCGATGCCGACGCGCCCGCCATCCAGATCAATCCGCTGTCGGTGATCGCGCCCGGAATTTTCCGCTCGATCTTCGAGTTCCGCTGAGCCTCAGCCCGGCCGCACCAGGACGTGCTTCTTCTTGCCCAGCGACAGCTTGACGGCGCCGTCGGCGGTCAAATCCGCCGCGGTCACGAGCCGGCGCTCGTCGGAAACGGGCTCGTCGTTGAGGCGCACCGCGCCGCCCTGCACGTGTCGCCTCGCTTCACCGTTGGACGATGCGAGGCCTGCCGACACGAACAGCGCGAGGATGCCGACGCCTTCGTCGAAACGCGCCGTATCGACGGTGACGGTGGGCAGGGTGTCGGCGGTAATCCTCTCCTCGAAAGTCTTGCGCGCCGTCTCCGCCGCCTGATCGGCCGCCGCGCGCCCGTGCAGCATCGCCGTGACTTCGGTCGCCAGCACCTTCTTGGCCTCGTTGATCTCCGAGCCGCCGAGCGCGGCCAGCCTGGCGATCTCGTCCAGCGGCATGGTCGTGTAGAGTTTGAGGAAGCGCTCGACGTCGGCGTCTTCCGTGTTTCGCCAGTATTGCCAGAAGTCGTAGACGCTGAGCATGTCGGCGTTCAGCCACACCGCGCCGTTCATCGACTTGCCCATCTTCGCGCCCGACGCTGTGGTCAGGAGCGGCGAGGTCAGCGCGTAGAGTTGCGGCGTGCCGAGACGATGGCCAAGGTCGATGCCGTTGATGATGTTGCCCCACTGGTCGGAGCCGCCCATCTGCAGGCGAAGGCCGTAGCGCTTGTTGAGCTCGACGAAGTCGTAGGCCTGCAGGATCATGTAGTTGAATTCGAGGAACGACAGCGACTGCTCCCGGTCGAGCCGCTGCTTGACGGAATCGAACGAGAGCATGCGGTTGACCGAAAAGTGCTGGCCGACGTCGCGCAGGAACTCGAGGTAGTTCAGCGGCATCAGCCACTCGGCGTTGTTGACCATCATCGCGTCGCGCTCGCCGTCGCCGAAGGTCAGGTAGTTGGCGAACACCTTCTTGATGCCGTCGATGTTCTGCTGGATCGTCTCGACGGTCATCAGCTTGCGAGCTTCCTCCTTGAAGGAGGGGTCGCCCACCATGCCGGTGCCGCCGCCCATCAGCGCGACCGGGCGATGGCCTGTCTGCTGCATCCAGTGCAGCATCATGATCTGGATGAGCCCGCCGGCATGCAGGCTCGACGCCGTCGGGTCGAAGCCGATATAGCCCGACACGATCTCCTTGCGGAACAGGTCGTCGAGGCCGGTCTCATCCGATATCTGGTGGATGAAGCCGCGCTCCGAAAGAATGCGCAGGAAATCGGACTTGAAGGCGGACATTTCGTAATCCCGAGAGAGTGCCGGCGCTCCGGCCACATGGCAAGTTGGTGGCGGGCGTGTAGCATTCGCAAGCGGTGAATCACAAGAACGGCGGCGAAAATGACGACAATGCGCGCGATCGGCCTGATGAGCGGCACGTCGATGGACGGCATCGACATTGCCGCGCTCGAAACCGACGGCGAGACGGTGACCACGCGGGGGCCGACCCGCTTTGCGCCTTACGAGGCGGCATTCCGCCGGCGCCTGGAGGCGGCGCTCGAAACCGCGAAGTCGATCGTCGATCGCCGCGACCGACCAGGCGACCTGGCCGATCTGGAGCGCGAGATCACGCGCCGCCACGTGCAGGCGGTGCGGGACTTCCTGGCGGCGGTCGGGGAGGAATGGCGCAGTCCCTCCGTGGTCGGGTTCCACGGCCAGACCGTGCTGCACAGGCCCGGCCTGGGCGTGACGGTTCAGTTGGGCGATGGAGCGCTGCTCGCTGACGAACTCGCCGTGCCCGTGGTTCACGACATGCGCGCAAACGACATGCTCCGCGGCGGGCAGGGCGCGCCGCTCGTGCCTGCCTATCATGCTGCCCTGGCCCGTTCGCTGCCCGACGCCTTCGTCGCGCAACTGCCGATGGTGTTCGTCAACATCGGCGGCATCTCCAACATCACCTACGTGCCGCGGGACGGCGATCCCATCGCGTTCGACACCGGCCCGGGGAACACGCTGATCGACCAGTGGGTGTCGCGCGAGGCTGGCGTGCCGTTCGACGCCGGGGGCGCCATCGCAAGCGAGGGGAGCGTGGTGCGTTCCGTCGTCGCGCGCTACCTCGACAATGCGTTCTTCGCGAAGGAGGGACCGAAGTCTCTCGACCGCAACGACTTCAATCTCGATCCTGCCGAAGGGCTCGAACTCGCCGACGGCTCGCGCACGCTTGCCGCCGTTTCGGCCGAAGCAATCCTGAAGTCGGTCGAGCACCTGCCCGAGATGCCGAAGCTCTGGATCGTTTGCGGCGGAGGGCGCAAGAACGCGCGGATCGTCGACGACCTGCGCGCCGGCGCCGAGAGGATGCGGGCGAGCGTGGCGGTGGCCGAGGATGCGGGTCTTGACGGCGATGCGACCGAGGCCGAGGCGTGGGCGTTCCTGGCTGCGCGTTCGCTGCGCGGCCTGCCGCTGACTTTTCCGACGACGACGGGATGCAAAGAGCCTGCGACCGGCGGTGTGCTGAACAAGCCAAAGGGCGCGCGGTAGAACCACGCGCCCTTTAAAAAAACACAGCCGAAGCTGCGTCCTGTTACTTCTTGGCTGGAGCCTTCTTTGCCGGAGCCTTCTTGGCGGCAGGCTTGGCCGTAGCCTTGGCGGCGGGCTTCGCAGCAGCCTTGGCGGCAGGCTTCTTTGCCGGAGCCTTCTTCGCGGCCGGCTTGGCAGCGGCCTTCGCAGCAGGCTTCTTTGCAGCAGGCTTCGCGGCCGCCTTGGCAGCCGGCTTCTTTGCAGCGGGCTTTGCCGCAGCCTTGGCCGGGGCCTTCTTCGCGGCAGGCTTGGCAGCGGCCTTGGCGGCCGGCTTCGCAGCAGCTTTCGCGGCGGGCTTGGCAGCAGCCTTGGCGGCGGGCTTCGCCGTCTTCTTCACTGCAGGTTTCGCAGCAGCCTTCGCAGCCGGCTTTTTCGCGGCGGGCTTCGCCGTCGCCTTCGGCTTGGAAGCTACCGCAGCTATGGCACGCTTCTTGGTAGTTTCAGTCTTGCTCACGTGAGTTCCCCCTCGTCTAGGGATTGTGATTCGTCACCATCGGAGCGTGACACGCAGTAAGTCGGCTGTCGAGTATCTGTAATGCGCACGGCATAACTTTCCACCGCGCCCCTGTCGCCAAGGTCACGGCAGTCGATCGACGGGGATTATTGCCGCGCGCGCCGAAGCGCGCGATCAGCGCAGCCGCTTCGGTCGCGGATCGGACAGTTCGCCCGCCAGCCGGCGGTCGAGATAGTCGGCGCATTCCTCGATCAGCACATCGGTGTCGTTCGAGAAGAAATGGTTCGCACCGGCGAGCGTCTTCTGCGTGATCGTTATGCCCTTCTGCGTGTGCAGCTTGTCGACGAGCGCCTGCACGTCCTTCGGCGGCGCGACCTTGTCGGCGTCGCCGTGGATGATGAGGCCCGACGACGGGCAGGGCGCGAGGAAGGAGAAGTCGTAGGTGTTCGGTTGCGGCGCGATCGAGATGAAGCCTTCGATTTCCGGACGACGCATCAGGAGCTGCATGCCGATCCACGCGCCGAACGAATATCCGGCGACCCAGCAGTTCTTGGAGTCGGGATGCAGCGACTGGATCCAGTCGAGCGCGGCGGCCGCGTCGGAGAGCTCGCCCGTGCCGTGGTCGAACTCGCCCTGGCTGCGGCCGATGCCGCGAAAATTGAAACGCAGGGTGGTGAAGTTCCTCTTCTGGAACATGTAGAACAGGTCGTAGACGATCTTGTTGTTCATCGTCCCGCCGAACTGCGGATGCGGATGAAGGATGATCGCGATCGGCGCGTTCTTTTCCTTCGAAGGCTGGTACCGCCCCTCGAGGCGACCGGACGGACCCGCAAAAATGACCTCAGGCATGAAAACTCCATCACCGCTTCAGTACTGCCGTCTGGATCAATTCCTCCCGCAGCCTTGACGCGGGTTGTTCGCCTGCCTAGAAGCTAGTTTAGAATTGTTCAAAAGTGGGCGGCGTTACGCACCCAACCGGCAAAGCGCGTAAATAGGACGGCTGCGCTTGCAAATTCAAGGAAATAACGCGTCCTTCATCGATATTGCGCCGTGAGGCGACGGACCTCGACGACATGACCGGGCATCGCGCCTATCTCGACTACAATGCGAGCGCGCCGCTGCTTCCCGAAGCGCGGTCGGCGATGCTGACCGCGCTCGACGCGGCGGCAAACCCGTCGTCGGTCCACCGCGAGGGTCGCGCTGCGCGCGGCATCGTCGAGGCGTCCCGGCGCGACGTCGCCGCGCTGGTCAATGCGAGTGCGGAGCACGTCGTGTTCACCTCCGGCGCGACGGAAGCCGCGACAACGCTGCTGACGCCCAACTGGCGTATGGGGCGCGGCGACCTGCGGATGTCGAAGCTCTACGTATCGGCTGCCGACCATCCTTGTCTGCTGAACGGCGGACGGTTCCCCGCAGATGACATCGTGCGCGTCGGCGTCGGGCGTGACGGCGTGTGCGACCTCGATGCGCTTTCCGCCGCGCTCGCTGCCCACGACCGCACCGATGGCCTGCCGCTGGTCGCCATCCATCTCGCCAACAACGAGACGGGCGTCATCCAGCCTGTTCCTGCGATTTCGGCGATCGTGAAAGCCGCAGGCGGCGTGCTGGTGCTCGACGCCGTGCAGGCGGCCGGGCGCATCGCGCTCGACATCGCCGTTGGGGCGGCGGACTTCGTCATTCTCTCCTCGCACAAGATCGGCGGCCCAACGGGCGCCGGGGCGTTCGTCGCAGCGTCAGACCTCATGATGCCGAAGCCGCTCGTCACCGGCGGCGGGCAGGAGAAGGGCCATCGCGCCGGAACGGAAAATCTCGCCAGCATCGCCGGCTTCGGCGCGGCCGCCCGCGCCGCACGCGAAGCGCTGTCGCGCATCGACGGAATCGCAGCCCTGCGCGACGGGATCGAAAATACAATCCAGTCGCTCGCCCCGGACGCCGAGATCTTTGGACAGGGCGCCGAGCGTCTTGCCAACACGACATTCTTCGCCATACCGGGCGTGAAAGCCGAGACGGCGCAGATCGGATTCGATCTCGCCGGCGTCGCGGTGTCGGCGGGGTCGGCCTGTTCCTCGGGCCGGGTCGGGCCGAGCCATGTCCTCAAGGCGATGGGCAGGGAGAACGATGGCGGTCTGCGCGTGTCGATCGGGCACGGCACGACGCCGGACGATATCGAGCTATTCGCCTCCGCGCTGTCCGGCTTGCTGGCGCGCCGCGGCGGCAGGGCGAGCGAAGCCGCGTAGGCGGAGTTGAAGTTTCGGCCGATAGGCCGTGAGCCGGTGCGTTTTCGGGACGGTGTCATGCCGTCCGCCGGGGTGAATTCCCGGGAAGAGCGTACTATATTGAACTTACGCCGTTCCAGCGGCGCCATAGTTTGAAAACGGCCGGGCCTTGAACCCGGCATGGATGGAGAACGCGATGCCTGCCGTGCAGGAGACGATCGATCGAGTCCGCAAGATCGATGTCGATCAATACAAATATGGCTTCGAGACAGAGATCGAGACGGACAAGGCTCCCAAGGGCCTGTCGGAGGACACGATCCGCCTTATCTCTGCGAAGAAGGGCGAGCCCGAATGGATGCTCGAGTGGCGGCTCGACGCATTCCGCCGCTGGCTGACCCTCGATGAGCCGACCTGGGCGCGCGTCGACTATCCCAGGATCGATTTCCAGGACATTCACTATTATGCGGCACCCAAGTCGACGCCCGGGCCGAAGTCGCTCGACGAAGTCGATCCGGAGTTGCTGAAGGTCTACGCCAAGCTCGGCATTCCGCTGAGCGAGCAGGAGATACTCGCCGGCGTGCAGAAGCCGACCAGTGACGACGGGCTGGGCGAGGCGAACGACAACGCCGCGCCACGCCGGGTCGCGGTCGATGCCGTCTTCGATTCCGTATCCGTCGTAACGACCTTCAAGGACGAGTTGGCCAAGGCCGGCGTCATCTTCTGCTCGATATCAGAGGCCATCCGTGAGCATCCCGAACTGGTGAAGAAGTATATCGGCACGGTCGTGCCGACATCAGACAATTTTTATGCGACGCTGAATTCCGCCGTGTTCACCGACGGCTCCTTCGTCTTCGTGCCGAAGGGCGTGCGTTGCCCGATGGAGCTGTCGACCTACTTCCGCATCAACGAGAAGAACACCGGCCAGTTCGAGCGCACGCTGATCATCGCGGAGGAGGGCGCCTACGTCTCCTACCTCGAGGGTTGCACGGCGCCGCAGCGCGACGAAAACCAGCTGCACGCCGCCGTGGTCGAACTGATCGCGCTCGACGACGCCGAGATCAAATATTCGACCGTGCAGAACTGGTATCCGGGCGATGCCGAGGGCAAGGGCGGCATCTACAACTTCGTCACCAAGCGCGGCGACTGCCGCGGCGACCGCTCCAAGATCTCCTGGACGCAGGTCGAGACCGGCTCGGCGATTACCTGGAAATACCCGTCCTGCATCCTGCGCGGCGACGACAGCCAGGGCGAGTTCTATTCGATCGCGGTTTCGAACGGCTACCAGCAGGTCGACAGCGGCACCAAGATGATCCACCTCGGCAAGAACACCAGGAGCCGGATCATCTCCAAGGGCATCGCCGCCGGCTTCAGCCAGAACACCTATCGCGGCCAGGTCTCTGCGCATCGCAAGGCGACCGGGGCGAGAAACTTCACCAACTGCGACAGCTTGCTGATCGGCGACCAGTGCGGCGCGCACACCGTGCCCTACATGGAAGCCAAGAACGCGACCGCCAAGTTCGAGCACGAGGCGACGACGTCGAAGATTTCCGAAGACCAGAAGTTCTACGTCATGCAGCGCGGCGTTCCCGAGGAGGAGGCCATCGCGCTCATCGTCAACGGCTTCGTCAAGGAAGTCATCCAGGAATTGCCGATGGAGTTCGCCGTCGAGGCGCAGAAGCTGATCGGCATCAGCCTTGAAGGATCGGTCGGCTAGGCCACCCACCAGATACAGGCCTATGGCCGCAACGAGACAGAGACGGACTACAATGCTTGAAATCAGAAACCTCCATGCCCGCATCGCCGAAGACGGCACGGAAATCATCCGCGGCCTGAACCTCACGGTGAACAAGGGCGAGGTCGCCGCCATCATGGGCCCGAACGGCTCCGGCAAGTCGACGCTTTCCTACGTGCTCGCGGGACGCGAGGACTATGAGGTCACCGAGGGCGACATCCTCTACGACGGCGAGTCGATCCTCGAACTCGATCCGGCCGAGCGCGCGGCGAAGGGCATCTTCCTCGCCTTCCAGTACCCGATGGAAATACCGGGCGTGGCGACGATGGAGTTCCTCAAGGTGGCGATGAACGCGCAGCGCAAGGCGCGCGGCGAGGAGCCGCTGTCGATCCCGGAGTTCATCAGGCGCGTGAAGGAAGCCTCGGGCGATCTCTCGATGGACATGGCCATGCTCAAGCGCCCGCTCAATGTCGGTTTCTCCGGCGGCGAGAAGAAGCGCGCCGAGATCCTGCAGATGAAGCTGCTGGAGCCGAGGCTCTGCGTGCTCGACGAGACCGATTCCGGCCTTGACATCGACGCGCTGAAGATCGTCTCCGACGGCGTCAACGCGCTACGTTCGCCGGACCGTGCGTTCCTGGTGATCACCCACTACCAGCGCCTTCTGGAGCACATCGTGCCTGATAGCGTGCACGTGCTCTACAAGGGCCAGGTGATCAAGTCCGGCGACAAGAGCCTGGCGCTGGAACTGGAAGAAAACGGCTATGCCGGCGTCGTCGGCGAGGCGGCCTGAGGCCGGAGGTGAAGTCATGAACGTTCATGCTGCCCCTCAGCTGACGCCGGCCGAAACGGCCCTCGTCAGCGCGTTCGGCGAGCGCCTGTCGCTGCTGCCCGGCGACGGCCACATCATGGCGCGGCGCGACAGCGCCATCGAGGCGATCAAGGCCGGCCTGCCGACCAAGCGCGTCGAAGCCTGGCACTATACCGACCTGCGCCGTCTTCTGACCGACGTGCCTGCCTTCGACCAGACTGCGAGGGCCGCGGCGGTCGCGCCCGTGCTCAAGGGTTCGGTCGTCCTGCCGTTGCTGAACGGCGTCTCCTCGGCGAAGACCGACGCGCTCGAAGGCGTAACCGTCCGACGCGTCGCCGCCAGCCTGGAAGACGGCGGCCTGGCCGCAACGCTGGAGCCGCGCGGCTCCGACGACGCGGTCGGCATGCTCAACGCCGCATTCGTGGCCGACGGCTACCACGTCGATGTCGCCGACGGCGCCGAAGTCAACCAGCCGATCGAACTGCAGAACGTGCAGGCGGGCGGTCAGGCGCATGTGCGTCTGCCGGTGCGCGTCGGCGACGGCGCGAAGGCCGTCATCATCGAGCGCCAGACCGGAACCGGCAACGGCTTCGTCAGCTCGGTCGCCGACGTGACTGTCGGCGACGGCGCCGAACTGACCTGGCTGATCGTGCAGGAACAGCCCGAGACGGCCACGCACCTCGGCCAGTTCAACGCTTCGATCGGCAAGGATGCCAAGCTGACCGTGTTCGTCATGAACGCCGGCGGCAAGCTGGTGCGCCAGGAGATCAACGTGCAGGCGAGGGGCGAAGGCTCGACCTTCACCCTGCGCGGCATCAATCTTCTGGCCGGCGACACACACACGGACATGACCATGGTGCTGGACCATGCCGTGCCGCACACGGACTCCACCGAGGTCATCCGCAACGTGGTGACCGGCAAGGCGCGCGGCGTCTTCCAGGGGCGCATCAACGTGCACCAGTATGCGCAGAAGACCGACGCCAAGATGGCCTGCAACACGCTGTTGCTGTCCGACGACGGCGAGTTCTCGACCAAGCCGGAACTGGAGATCTTCGCCGACGACGTGCAGTGCGGCCACGGCGCGACCGTCACCGAGATCGACCGCAACCACCTGTTCTACCTGATGGCGCGCGGGGTCGACGAGAAGTCGGCGCGCGGCCTGCTGGTGAAGGCGTTCGTGGCCGAGGTCATCGAGGAACTCGAGGACGAGACGATCGTCGATGCGCTCGAGGCCAGGCTCGACGCGTGGTTCGCGGAGCACGGGTGAGGGGCAGTGACAGGCTGACGATGGACCAGAAAGTCGAAAACGCCCCCTACGACGTCGAGGCGATCCGCCGTGACTTCCCGATCCTTGCGCGCGAAGTCTACGGCAAGCCGCTCGTCTATCTCGACAACGGCGCCTCGGCGCAGAAGCCGCAGGTGGTGCTGGACGCCATCCAGCACGCCTATGCCAGCGAATACGCCAACGTGCACCGCGGCCTGCATTTCCTCTCCAACGCCTCGACCGACGCCTATGAAAAGGCGCGGGAAACGGTGCGCCGCTTCCTGAACGCGCCCAGCACCGACAACATCGTCTTCACCTCCAACACGACCGCCGCGATCAACACCGTCGCTTATGGCTTCGGCATGCCGAACATCGGCGCCGGCGACGAGATCGTTCTGTCGATCATGGAGCATCACTCCAACATCGTGCCCTGGCACTTCATCCGGGAGCGGCAGGGCGCCAAGCTGGTCTGGGTGCCGGTCGACGACCAGGGCGCGTTCCACATCGAGGAATTCGAGAAGCGGCTGACCTCGCGCACGAAACTCGTCGCGATCACGCAGATGTCCAACGCGCTGGGCACGGTGACGCCGATCAAGCAGATCGTCGAGATCGCCCACGCAAAAAACATCCCTGTGCTGGTCGACGGCAGCCAGAGCGCCGTGCACATGCCGGTCGACGTGCAGGATCTCGGCTGCGACTTCTTCGTCTTCACGGGACACAAGGTTTACGGTCCATCCGGCATCGGCGTGCTCTACGGCAAGTCCGAGATGCTGGAGCGCATGCGCCCGTTCAAGGGCGGCGGCGAGATGATCGAGGACGTCAGCGAGGAAAACGTCACCTACAACGCCCCGCCGCACCGCTTCGAGGCCGGCACGCCTCCGATCGTGCAGGCGATCGGGCTGGGCGCCGCGCTCGACTACATGGACGCGGTCGGCCGCGACCGCATCGCCGCGCACGAGGCCGACCTCAAGGACTATGCGCATGAGCGGCTGCGGTCGATCAATTCGCTGCGCATCTTCGGCGATGCGCCCGGCAAGGGGGCCATCGTCTCCTTCGAACTGCAGGGCATCCACGCGCACGACGTGTCGATGGTGATCGACAGGCAGGGCGTCGCGGTACGGGCGGGCACGCATTGCGCCCAGCCGCTGCTGAAGCGGTTCGGCGTGACCTCCACCTGCAGGGCGTCGTTCGGCATGTACAATACGCGCGCCGAGGTGGACGCGCTGGTCGAGGCGCTGGAAAAAGCGCGGAAATTCTTCGGGTGATGGCGATGGAAGAGGCTAAGACCGCGACCGAGACCGCTGACGCTGCTGCCGGCACCCCGGCCGACGCCCCGGTACAACTGGACGCCGCCCCCGCGCCGGCATCGTCCATCCCCGCGGACGAACTGGCGCGGCTGACCGACGATATCGTCTCGGCGCTGAAGACGGTCTACGACCCGGAAATCCCGGCAGACATCTACGAGCTCGGCCTGATCTACAAGATCGACATCGAGGACGACCGCTCGGTGAAGATCCAGATGACGCTGACCGCGCCCGGCTGCCCGGTCGCCGGCGAGATGCCCGGCTGGGTTCAGAACGCGGTGGGCGCCGTGGAAGGCGTCTCCGACGTCGAGGTCGACATGGTGTTTGACCCGCCCTGGACGCCGGATCGCATGTCAGAAGAGGCCCAGGTCGCGGTGGGGTGGTATTGAGGCGATTCATCTTCGCGACAGCATTGGCGGTGGTTGTTGTCGCTCTGGGAAAACCAATTGCGGCCGAGGAACCGAACATCCAGTTGCCGAGTGGCTCTCTGCTCTTTGACAAGTACAAGGATGAGTTTTGGGCTGCGCTCGAACATCGTCCGCTTTACGATGCGTTGATACGGCGCTTACCTGCAAACGTTCCGGAGGCTGTCGCTGCTTGGTGGCTCACCGCTGAGGTCGAGAATGGCGGCTTCGATCAGTATTTCCACAATTCCTATGGCGCTATGATCGATGAAGCCATTCGTGGTCTGGAACTGACGGGGCAGATCAAGTTCGCGTCGGCGGCTCGACTGGCAAAGGATGAGTTTGGTGGCGAGGTGCCCTTCGATAGGGAAAAGCGAATGCTCGCAGTCGAGACAATTTGCGATAAGAATGACCGATGCTGGAGTGCCGCCCAAGCGGTGTATTATTCCGTCGCTGATGACGAGTGGGCTCGCTATCGGGATCAGGCTGACGAGTTCGCGAAGGCGCTCTTGAACAGATAGCCGTTGGTTGTCGAAGTCACGTGAGGGGCAATTTCATCTGAAGCACCGCCGTCTGCTCAGGTTGTCAGATCGACGCCACAACTTGCATCGGGCCAAAAACTTCACCATTTTAGGGATGAATCATCCGGCAGGCCTTGAACCTGCATGGCTTGGAGACTGACATGGGACGCTTCGCCGTCATTTCGATGACCGACGCCGCCGCCGAGCGCGTCAACGAGATCGTTGCCAGCCGCGACAACGCCAGGGGTGTGCGCCTCGGCATCAAGAAGGGCGGCTGCGCCGGCATGGAGTACACGGTCGACCTCGTTACCGAGCCGAAGGCCGGCGACGACCATGTCGAGAAGAACGGCGCGCAGGTCTGGGTCGCGCCGGAAGCCGCGCTCTTCCTGCTCGGCACCGAGATGGACTTCGAGAAGACCACGCTGCGCACCGGCTTCACCTTCCGCAACCCCAACCAGAGTTCGGCCTGCGGCTGCGGCGAATCCGTCGAGCTGCAGCCCGCCGACCTCAAGGCGCTTGCAGAAGCGCGCGCGGCGAGCGCGGCGTAGGGCTACGCCACCCACATCTTCGTGCGCTTGTGCCAGTCGGCGATCGACTCCTCGGGGTAGGCGTCGAAAGCCTTGTCGCCCTTGCGAATGCTCGGCTCGACCCATGATGCCTTGTACTTCAGCATGATGTGGACGCGCTCCCTGGGCTTGGGCAGTTCGCTGTCGATCGCCGAGGCGAACGGGTGCACCAGTTCCGGCCAGGTCGGATCGTAGAGCCACAGGGCCGATCCGCATTTCCTGCAGAAATTCCGCTCGCCGGTGGACACCTCGCAGCGCGGCCGCTCTTCGTCCTGGATTTCTGCACGGTAGACGCCGAGGCTGCGCTTGCCATCCACCTTCAGCGTGGACGATATCCCGCCGAGGTTGATCGCATATCCGCCTCCGCCCTGCTGCTTCCGGCAGATCGAGCAGTAGCAGAGCATGAACGGCGCCGGCGTGTGGCTTTCGAACTCGAAGCCGACCGCCCCGCAGCGGCAAGACCCTTTGAGCAGAACCGGCATGACCGTGCTCCCGATGTCAGACCTCGGCAGGATAGAGCGGCAGCCGGGCCATCCGCAATGACAGCCGCCATTCCTGCTGCCATAATCGACCGCATGGACGCCGACGCGATTTCCGACCTGTTTTCCGGACTGGGTCCGGTCTCGATCCGCCGCATGTTCGGCGGCAAGGGTATCTATTTCGACGGCGTCATCATCGCCGTCGAACTGCGCGGCGAACTCATGCTGAAGGGGGATGCGACCGTCGCGCCGGAGTATGAGGCGGCGGGCGCGACGCAGTGGACCTACGTGCATTCGCGCCACGGCAAGTCGGTGGCTATGCCCTACTGGTCGCTGCCCGACGGTGCCGCCGACAGCGCCGACGAAATGGAGCCATGGGCGCGCAAGGCCTATGAGGCCGGTATCCGGGCGGGCAAGGGCTGATCGCCGCTATCGACGTTCGGGGGCTGCCAAGCTTGGCCGGAAGCTCCGCGCCTGAACGCTAGAGCGCTTTCGCGATCCGCGCCGCGATGCGCGCATTGTTTTCGACCAGCGCGATGTTGGTCTTCAGGCTCCGGCCGTCGGTAAGCTCAAGAATCTTGCCGAGCAGGAACGGCGTCACCGCCTTGCCGGCGATCTTCTGCTCCGCGGCGGCGCGGTGCGCGGCCGCGATGTAGCGCGCCATCTCGCCGGCCGGGATCTCGTCCTCTTCCGGCACCGGATTGGCGACCAGCATGCCGCCGTCGAGGCCGAGCTTGCGACGCGTCTCGAACAGCGCCGCGATGTCCTCGGGCCGCTCCAGGCGCAGCGGCGCGCGGTAGGGCGACTGGCGCGACCAGAAGGCGGGCATGATGTCGGCGGCCAGCGCTACCACCGGCACGCCGCGCGTCTCCAGCACCTCCAGCGTCTTCTCGATGTCGAGGATCGCCTTGGCGCCCGCCGACACCACGACGACCGGGGTGCGCGCCAGTTCGTCGAGGTCGGCGGAAATGTCAAAACTCTCTTCCGCGCCCTTGTGGACGCCGCCGATGCCGCCCGTGGCGAAAACCCTGATGCCGGCCATGCGTGCGCAGATCATGGTCGCGGCCACCGTGGTGCCGCCCGTGCGCCCCTGCGCGACCGCGAAGCCGAGGTCGGCGCGCGACAGCTTCATGGCGCCGCTTGCAGTCGCCAGCGATTCCCGCTCGCCGTCGGACAGGCCGACCTTGATGCGGCCGCCGACCACGGCGATGGTGGCGGGCACCGCGCCTTCCTCCGCTATGATGCGCTCGACATTTGCCGCCATCACGCTGTTGTCGGGATAGGGCATGCCATGCGTGATGATGGTACTTTCGAGCGCAACCACGGGGCGGCCGGCGGCAAGCGCGTCGGCCACGGCCGGCAGAAGGTCGACGAAGGGGCGGGCGGTATCGGGCGTCATGGCGTCTCCAGGACCCGCGTCATTGCACCTTCACGGGCGCCGGCACAAGGGCCAGCGCCTCGGCGAAGTCGACCTGCGACAGCGCCGGGGTGGAGCTTGGACACTCGACCGCGAGCATGGAAGCCGCCATGCCTTCGCGCAGGGCCGCATCGTACGACGCCCCGTCGAGAAGCGCGACCGTCATCGTCCCGGCAAGCGCGTCGCCGGCGCCGGTAACATCGGCGATCCTCCGCGGCGTCGGCGGCGTCACCGAGAACATGTGGAAAGCGTCGAAGCCGACGACCGGCCGGTCGCCCTGCGTGATGACGCCGCGCGCCAGGCCGAGCGCGCGGAGCCTCCCGACGATCGTCTCCACAGGATCGTCCTGCGCCGTGCCGGCGAGCGCCGCGGCTTCGCGCCGGTTCATGAACAGGCAGGCGAGCGCGGGCAGGATGCCGGACATCCGCTTGACCTTCGCCGGTGATATGGCGATCGCGAAGACCGGCCGGTCGGCACTAAGCGCCGCCAGCCGCTCCAGCCCCGCCGCCGGAATATTGGCGTCGCAGAGCACGGCGTCGGCCTCGGCTAGCGCCTCGCGCACCTTGGCGCGCCTCAACTGCTTGGGGAACGCGGCCTCGTAGAGCTGCATGTCGGCGAGCGCCGCCACGACATCGCCGTCGCGGTCGAGCAGCGCGGTGTAGCTCGGCGTCGCCCGGTCGAGGAAGATCGCCGAAAGGTCGGCGATGCCGGCTTGCGCCATCGCTTCGGCCACGGCATCGCCGGTCGAATCTCCGCCGCGCACCGACATCATGGCGCCCAGGGCACCGCGACGGACGGCCGTTCGCAACGCGTTGAACGCGCCGCCGCCGACCTCCTCGCGCATCGTTCCGGGGATCGACGCGCCCGGCACGAAGGCGTCCGTCATCTGCCCGCGCCTGTCGATATGGGCGCCGCCGACGGCTACGATTTTCGGAGAGGCCATTGCACGCCCGGTCTGCACGCGAATCCAGTCGAGATTAGGTTGCCCGGTCGACGCCCGCAACCGGCCCTCCGAATCATCGGACACCGCGACGGGCGACGTGATGCCGCGGCCCGGCATGTGGATACATCCCGCATCAGGGGGATGCGAATGAACCGGGAACAAATCCGGTTATGCCAAATCAATCAGTGTGATAGGGGTTCTTGCAAAATGAGAACAAAGAGGGTACACATTATGTGAAGCAACTGATGTTCCGGCCTACATCGAGGACCAAGGGGTGATATCATGGCGCAGAATTCATTGCGGCTCGTAGAGGACAATACGGTGGACAAGACTAAGGCTCTGGATGCCGCGCTTTCGCAGATCGAACGCGCCTTCGGCAAAGGTTCGATCATGCGGCTCGGGACGAACGAGCAGGTCGTCGAGATCGGCACGGTCTCGACCGGATCGCTCGGCCTCGACATCGCGCTCGGCGTCGGCGGCCTGCCGCGCGGCCGCATCATCGAGATCTACGGGCCGGAAAGCTCCGGCAAGACGACCCTGGCGCTGCACACGGTCGCGGAGGCGCAGAAGAAGGGCGGCATCTGCGCCTTCGTCGACGCCGAGCACGCGCTCGATCCGGTCTATGCCCGCAAGCTCGGGGTCAATCTGGAAGACCTGCTGATTTCGCAGCCCGACACCGGCGAGCAGGCGCTGGAGATCTGCGACACGCTGGTGCGCTCGGGCGCGATCGACGTGCTGGTGGTCGATTCGGTGGCGGCGCTCACCCCGCGCGCCGAAATCGAGGGCGAGATGGGCGATTCGCTGCCGGGCCTGCAGGCGCGACTGATGAGCCAGGCGCTGCGCAAGCTCACCGCTTCGATCTCGCGCTCCAACACGATGGTCATCTTCATCAACCAGATCCGCATGAAGATCGGCGTGATGTTCGGCTCGCCCGAGACGACGACGGGCGGCAACGCGCTCAAGTTTTACGCTTCCGTGCGCCTCGACATCCGCCGCATCGGCGCGGTCAAGGACCGTGACGAGGTGGTCGGCAACCAGACCCGCGTGAAGGTGGTGAAGAACAAGCTGGCGCCGCCGTTCAAGCAGGTGGAGTTCGACATCATGTACGGCGAGGGCGTGTCGAAGACGGGCGAACTCGTCGATCTCGGCGTCAAGGCCGGCGTCGTCGAGAAGTCGGGCGCCTGGTTCTCCTACAATTCGCAGCGCCTCGGCCAGGGGCGCGAAAATGCGAAGCAGTTCCTGCACGACAATCCCGACACGGCGCGCGAGATCGAGCTGGCGCTTCGCCAGAATGCCGGGCTGATTGCGGAAAAGTTCCTCGACAACGCCTCGCGCGACGAACTCGACGACGACGCGGCCGCCGGCGGCATGTGACACCGCAGACCGCCGTGGATCGATAAAGGCCGCCGGCTGACGCCGGCGGTTTTTGTTTGGGTAGGTGCTACGTGCCGGGGCGGCCCGGTGTCCCGAAGCAAGGGTAGGCGAATGGCGGCGCGGCAGCAGCGAAGATGCGCTCCTGAACCCGCCATATTCAGGGCCGCACCCACCTGGCTGTTCCGCATCGGGCGTCATCCGAGTTTCTGGACAGCTATTGGAGCGGCGGCTAAAAGGCCTGAACCCAATTTCCGGCCGATCCGGCCGGTGCACCAGAAGGCTTTTCCATGAGTGGCGTGAACGACATCCGGTCGACCTTCCTCGACTATTTCAGGAAGAACGGGCACGACGTGGTGGCCTCCAGCCCGCTCGTGCCGCGCAACGACCCCACGCTGATGTTCACCAATGCCGGCATGGTGCAGTTCAAGAACGTCTTCACCGGGCTGGAGAAGCGCTCCTATTCACGCGCGACCACCGCGCAGAAATGCGTGCGCGCCGGCGGCAAGCACAACGACCTCGACAATGTCGGCTACACCGCGCGCCATCTCACCTTCTTCGAGATGCTCGGCAATTTTTCCTTCGGCGACTATTTCAAGGAACAGGCGATCGAACTGGCCTGGAACCTGATCACCCGCGATTTCGGACTGCCGAAGGACAAGCTTCTCGTCACCGTCTACCACACGGACGACGAGGCGGCCGGCTACTGGAAAAAGATTGCCGGCTTCTCCGATGACCGCATCATCCGCATTCCCACGTCGGACAATTTCTGGGCGATGGGCGACACCGGCCCATGCGGTCCGTGCTCGGAGATATTCATCGACCGCGGCGAACACATCTGGGGCGGCCCGCCCGGCAGCTCGGAGGAGGACGGCGACCGCTTCCTCGAGTTCTGGAACCTCGTCTTCATGCAGTATGAGCAGGTGACGAAGGAGGAGCGCGTCGATCTTCCGCGCCCCTCCATCGACACCGGCATGGGGCTGGAGCGGATGGCGTCCATCCTGCAGGGTGTGGACAGCGTTTTCGAGACCGACCTGTTCCGGCACCTGATCGACGTCACGGCGTCCGAACTGGGGCGCGGCCCGGACGCCGACAACACGGCCTCGTTCCGCGTCATCGCCGATCACCTGCGCTCCTCCGCCTTCCTGGTCGCCGATGGCGTGCTGCCGTCCAACGAGGGCCGCGGCTACGTGCTGCGCCGCATCATGCGGCGTGCCATGCGCCACGCCCAGCTGCTCGGCGCGTCCGAGCCGCTGATGTGGAAGCTGGTGCCGGCGCTGATCCGCGAAATGGGCCAGGCCTATCCCGAACTTGCGCGCGGCGAGGCGCTGATCACCGAGACGCTGAAGCTCGAGGAAACGCGCTTCGGCAAGACGCTGGCGCGCGGGCTCGGCCTGCTGGCGGATGTGACCGGCACGCTCGGCGAGGGCGACATGCTCGACGGCGAGACGGCGTTCAAGCTCTACGACACCTACGGCTTCCCGCTCGACCTGACACAGGACGCGCTGCGCCAGCGCAGGATCTCGGTCGATCTCGCCGGCTTCACCGATGCGATGGAGCGCCAGAAGGCCGAAGCGCGCGCCAACTGGGCGGGTTCCGGCGAGGCGGCGACGGAAACGGTGTGGTTCTCGGTCCGCGAGAAGGCCGGCGCCACGGAATTCCTGGGCTACGAGACCGAGCAGGCCGAAGGCATCGTGCTTTCGCTCGTCCGCGACGGCGCGGTCGCGGATGCCGCGAAAGAGGGCGACACGGTCGCGGTCGTCGTCAACCAGACGCCTTTCTACGGTGAATCCGGCGGCCAGATGGGCGATACCGGCACGATGTCAGGTGAAGGTTTTTCGATCGACGTGACCGATACCCAGAAGAAGGCGGATGGCCTGCTCGTGCACTACGGCAAGGTGACGAAGGGGGCGGTGAAGGCCGGCGCCGCGGTCGAACTGAAGGTCGACCACGCGCGCCGCTCGCGGCTGCGCTCCAACCACTCGGCCACGCATCTCATCCACGAGGCGCTGCGCGAGGTTCTCGGCACGCATGTCGCGCAGAAGGGCTCGCTGGTGGCGCCCGAACGCCTGCGCTTCGACATCTCGCACAACAAGCCGATATCCCCGGATGAACTCGAGGAAGTCGAGCGGATGGCCAATGAGATCGTCGTGCAGAACAGCCCGGTCACGACGCGGCTGATGACGGTCGATGATGCGATCGCCGAAGGCGCGATGGCGCTGTTCGGCGAGAAATACGGCGACGAGGTGAGGGTCGTCTCGATGGGCACCGGGGTTCACGGCGCCAAGGCGAACCGGCCCTATTCGGTCGAACTCTGCGGTGGCACGCATGTCAGCGCGACAGGCGACATCGGGCTGGTGCGCATCGTGTCCGATGGCGCGGTTTCGGCGGGCGTGCGCCGCATCGAGGCGCTGACCGGCGAAGCCGCGCGCCGGCACCTGGACGAGCAGGACCGGCGGCTGAAGTCCGTCGCGGCGACGCTGAAGGTTTCGCCGGCCGACGTGCCGGCGCGCGTCGGGGCCCTGCTCGACGAGCGCAAGAAGCTTGAGCGCGAACTTTCCGACGCCCGCAAGAAGCTGGCGCTCGGCGGCGGCGGGTCAGCGGCGTCGGGCGGTGCGAGCGAGAACGAAGTCGTCAACGGCGTCGGCTTCCTCGGAAAGTCGGTCAGCGGCGTCGCGCCGAAGGACCTGAAGTCGCTCGCCGACGCGGGCAAGACCTCGCTCGGCTCCGGGGTGGTCGTATTTGTCGGCACGGGCGAGGACGGCAAGGCGAGTGTCGTGGTCGGCGTGACCGACGACCTGACGCAGCGCTTCAGCGCCGTCGACCTGGTGCGCACCGCCTCGGCGGCGCTCGGCGGTCAGGGCGGCGGCGGCCGTCCCGACATGGCGCAGGCCGGCGGTCCGGATGCAAGCAAGGCAGCCGACGCGATCGCCGCGGTGAAGGCCGCGCTGTAGGCAGACTGAAAAGGCAATGTCGGCCGGCCCAAGGGGCCGGGCCGCGCCACGTAGCCAAACTGGCGACTGGATATGAAAAAAGCCCCGGATCGCTCCGGGGCTTTTCAGTTGGGGCTCACTTCCTCAGGCGGACATTGCCTTCTTGAGGTTCTCGTCGATCTTGTCGAGGAAGCCGGTGGTCGAGAGCCACGGCTGGTCCGGACCGATCAGCAGCGAGAGATCCTTGGTCATGTAGCCGGACTCGACCGTCTGGATGCAGACCTTTTCCAAGGTCTCGGCGAACTTCATCAGAGCCGCGTTGTCGTCGAGCTTGGCGCGATGCGCCAGGCCGCGCGTCCAGGCGAAGATCGATGCGATCGAGTTGGTCGAGGTCTCCTCGCCCTTCTGGTGCTGGCGGTAGTGACGGGTCACGGTGCCGTGCGCGGCTTCCGCCTCGACGGTCTTGCCGTCCGGCGTCATCAGCACCGACGTCATCAGGCCGAGCGAGCCAAAACCCTGCGCCACCGTGTCGGACTGCACGTCGCCGTCGTAGTTCTTGCACGCCCAGACATAGCCGCCGGACCACTTGAGCGCGGACGCCACCATGTCGTCGATCAGGCGGTGTTCGTACCAGATCTTCTTTTCCTTGAACTGCGCCTCGAACTCCTTCTCGTAGACTTCCTGGAAGATGTCCTTGAAGCGCCCGTCATAGGCCTTGAGGATGGTGTTCTTGGTCGACAGGTAGACCGGATAGTTGCGCAGCAGGCCGTAGTTCAGCGAGGCGCGCGCGAACTCGCGGATCGATTCGTCGAGGTTGTACATGGCCATCGCCACGCCCGAGCCCGGAGCGTCGAACACCTCGTGCTCGATCGTCTGGCCGTCTTCGCCGACGAACTTGATCGAGAGCTTGCCCTTGCCGGGGAAGCGGAAGTCGGTCGCGCGGTACTGGTCGCCGAAGGCATGGCGTCCGACGATGATCGGCTGCGTCCAGCCGGGCACCAGGCGGGGCACGTTCTTCATGATGATCGGTTCGCGGAAGATGGTGCCGCCGAGGATGTTGCGGATGGTGCCGTTGGGCGACTTCCACATCTTCTTCAGCTTGAATTCCTCGACGCGCGCTTCGTCTGGCGTGATGGTGGCGCACTTGACGCCGACGCCGTGCTTCTTGATGGCGTTGGCCGCATCGATGGTGACCTGGTCGTTGGTGGCGTCGCGGTGCTCGACGCCGAGGTCGTAATATTCGAGGTCGATGTCGAGATAGGGATGGATCAGCTTGTCCTTGATGAACTGCCAGATGATGCGTGTCATCTCGTCGCCGTCGAGCTCCACGACGGGATTGTCCACCTTGATCTTCGCCATTGCCTACCTCGCTTGGAATACGGGCGCCTGCCCGCGGACTGGTTCTTGAAGTGCGGCCCCTATAGCACCCGGCGCGGGGAAGGCAAAGGCGCGTCCGCCCGCCCTGCCGCGAAGGGCGGCGCGACAAGCCGCGCCACCCCTCCAATCATTGCCGGATGGCCGGCGTCGCCTACGCGCCGACCTTGCCGCCGCCCTGCCTGGTGATGGCGACGACCGCCGGCCGCACCGGCATGTCGTCCTTGAAGTCGGGCCAGCGGGTAGACAGGTCCTCGTAGTAGGAGGGGCGGCCGAAACCTTCCCAGTCCTCGCCACCGTCGCCGGGATGCTGGATCGCGACGAACAGCGTCTGGTCATCCGGCGTGAAGGTCGGGCCGCACAGTTCGGCGCCCACCGGCACCCGGTAGAACAGCTTGGACGTCGCCCTTGCGTCGCCTTCGGTGTCGACGGCCCACAAACCGTCGGTGCGGCCGGTTGCCTTCGGGCTGTTGCCGTCGGTGGACACCCAGAGCCGTCCCGCCGCGTCGATGGCGCAGTTGTCCGGCATGCCGAACCAGCCGTTCCGGGTGGTCTCCGTCGAGAAGGTCGCGCCGACCTCGGCGACCGACGGGTCGCCGCAACGGAGCAGGACTTCCCACCTGCCGGCCGTCGCGGCGAAATCGCCATCGGCCTCGGCGATCTCGATGATATGGCCGAAGGCGTTGCCGGCGCGCGGATTGGCCGGGTCGACCTGGTCGTCCTTGCGCTTGGTGTTGTTGGTCAGCATGACGTAGACGCGGCCGTTGACCGGGTTGGGCTGGACGTCCTCCGGCCGGTCCATCTTGGTGGCGCCGAGCAGGTCGGCGGCGCGGCGCGTCTCGACGACGACGTCAGCCTGGGTAACGAAGCCGTTGTCGGGGCCGAGCGGGCCGTTGCCGAGCACCAGCGGCAGCCAGGCGATGGTGCCGTCGGCGTCGAAGCGCGCGACGTAAAGCGTGCCTTCGTCGAGCAGGTCCATGTTGGCTGCGCGATCTTGCGGGTTGTAGGCCCGGGCGGTGACGAACTTGTAGACGTAGTCGAAGCGCTCGTCGTCGCCGAGGTAGAACACCACGCGGCCGTCCCTGGCGACGATCGATTCGGCGCCCTCGTGCTTGGTGCGGCCGAGCGCGGTGCGCTTCTTCGGCGTCGCGCTGGCGTCGAACGGGTCGACCTCGACGATCCAGCCGAAGCGGTTCGGCTCGTTGGGCTCCTTGGAGACATCGAAACGGTCGTAGAAGCGGCCCCATTCATAGGTCGAATCCGGCACGCCGAGACGCTTGTAGTTCGTCGCCTCCGGATGGTCGGCGGGCAGTTCGCCCATGAAGTAGCCGTGGAAATTCTCCTCGGCCAGGATGTAGGTGCCCCATGGCGTGACGCCGCCGGCGCAGTTGTTGACCGTGCCGAACACCTTCCGGCCGGTTGGATCGGCCGTCGTCTGCAGGCGCGGGTGGCCGGCGGCCGGGCCGGTCATCGCCATCTCGGTCGTCGCGGTGATGCGGCGGTTGTAGGGCGAGTTCCTGATCAGCTGCCACTTGCCGTCGGCCTTCCTGATTTCCGCGATGGTCCCGCCGTGCGCCGCCATCTCGATATCGACGCGCTTCTTGTCGGCCGGAGCGACCTCGGGCTTGCCGTCGACGATCTTCACGATGCCCGGAAACATCAGGTGCTCGTTGGTGTATTCGTGGTTGACCACCAGCAGCCCGTGCTCGGCTGGGTTTTCCGCGTCGGGCAGGGGGATGTAGCCGACGAAATCGTTGTTGTAGCCGAACTGGCGGCTCTGGCTCTCGGCCGTCTGCGACAGCGGATCGAATTCCGGGGCATCGGCGAACAGCGGGTCGCCCCAGCGCAGCAGTACATCGGCGTCGTAGCCGCTGGCGACGTGATGGTCCTGGTCGACGCCGGCTTCAACCTCGCCGAAGGAGAAGGCTGACGAGCCCGCGGCCCGCGCACGCTCGGCAGTCAAAAGCGCTGCGGGCGCGACCGTCGCGGAAATCGCCGAGACCGCCAGCGCGCCCTTGAGCAGGCCGCGGCGGGAAAACCGGGTAGCGATCAGCTCGCCCATCGTCGGGTTGGCGGTCGGGTTGTGCGCCGGCCCGTCCGCTTCTTCGAGGAGGCTTGTGCGGAAGCCGTTTGAGGTTGCGACATGTTCGGTCATCGTTCGATTGCTCCGTAGGAGGTTGCGTGGCTGGAACGGGTGACGCTCGTAGGTGGCCGGTGTAACAGCCGTGTGAAGCAGCCCGGCGCGGCGGGGAACTCACGGCTTCTGACGGTGGCGCCTTGATTCCGCGCCGGTTGCGGGGCTACTTCGCGCTCTTGCAGGCGATCGGCACCGGGACCAGTTCACATATGGCAGACCAAGACCGCGACATGCAGCCGGCGCATCCAGGCCCGGCCATCATCCTGGTCGAGCCGCAGCTCGGCGAGAACATCGGCATGGTGGCCCGGGCGATGGCGAACTTCGGGCTTGCCGAACTCCGGCTGGTCAATCCCCGCGACGGTTGGCCAAACGAAAAGGCGCGCGCCGCGGCGAGCCGGGCCGACCATGTGATCGACGGCGTCGCGCTGTTCGACGACCTGCGTTCCGCCGTCGCCGACCTGACATTCGTCTACGCGACGACCGCGCGCGAGCGCGACGGCTTCAAGCCCGTGCGCGGGCCGGTCGAGGCGGGCAGGACGCTGAGGGCGCGGTCGACGGCTGGCGAACGCACCGGCATCATGTTCGGCCGCGAACGCTTCGGGCTGTACAACGAGGAGGTCGCGCTCGCCGACGAGATCGTGACATTTCCGGTCAATCCCGAATTCGCGTCGCTCAACATCGCCCAGGCGGTCCTGCTGATGTCGTACGAATGGATGAAGTCCGGGCTTGAGAGCGAGACGGACACCGCATTCTCGACGCCGCCGGTTGCGCCGGCCGAAAAGAACCAGCTGCACGGCATGATCGAGCATCTGGAACAAGCGCTCGACGCCCGCGGCTACTTCCGGCCGTCGGCCAAGAAGCCCAAGATGCTCGACAACCTGCACGCCGTTCTCACCCGTCCCGGCTTTACGGAAGCGGAGATCAAGGTGCTGCGCGGCGTCATTTCCTCCCTCGACTACTTTTCGCCGCGGACGCCGCGCGGGGAGGGATATCCAGAACGCAAGGCGAAAGCCGATCGCGAGGCGCATGAGGACGGCGACTACCGGCGAAGGCCGGCGCCGCCGGACAAGGCGCGCGACGATGGCTGATCGCCCGATCCTGGTGTTCGATTCCGGCATCGGCGGCCTGACCGTGCTGCGCGAGGCACGCGTGCTGATGCCTGACAGACAGTTCGTCTATGTCGCCGACGACGCCGGCTTTCCCTATGGCGCATGGGAAGAGCCGGCGCTGCGCGAGCGCGTGCTGACACTTTTCGACAAGCTGCTGCTGCGCTTTGATCCGGAGATCTCGATTATCGCCTGCAACACGGCCTCGACCCTCGTCATCGCGGCGCTGCGCGAGCGCTTTCCGGACCAGCCCTTCGTCGGGACCGTGCCCGCCATCAAGCCCGCGGCCGAGCGAACGCGCTCGGGCCTCGTTTCGGTGCTCGCTACCCCTGGCACAGTGAAGCGGCAATACACGCGCGACCTGATCACGCAGTGGGCGTCCAGATGCCATGTCCGGCTGGTTGGCAGCGACCGGCTGGCGGGGCTGGCCGAAACCTATATGCGCGACGGCTTCGTCGATGAGGCGGCAGTCCGCGACGAGATCGCCCCGTGCTTCATCGAGAAGGACGGCGGGCGCACCGACATCGTGGTGCTGGCCTGCACCCACTACCCCTTCCTGGTGAACCGGATGCGCAAGACAGCGCCATGGCCGGTCGACTGGATCGATCCGGCCGAGGCGATCGCGCGGCGCGCGCTGTCGCTGCTGGGTACCGATCACCCAGCGGCGACATCGATGGCCGCCGAGCGGTCCGATGTCGCGATCTTCACGTCCGGTAGCGCGGGTTTCCCCACCAGGCGCCTGATGCAGGGCTTCGGCCTTCAGCTTTCCTGAGCGGCGTCCGGAACGGAATGCCGCCTCGCCGGCTTCTTCCGGACATGCAACGGGGAGAGGCGCCATGCCTGCCAAATCTCAAGCTCAGCAAATGGCCGCCGGCGTCGCGCTTGCAGCCAAGCGCGGAGAGATCAGCAAGAGCGAACTGCGCGGCGCGTCGAAGGACATGTATGACTCGATGACCGAGAAGCAGCTCGAAGAGTTCGCCGAAACCGATCGCAAGGGGCTGCCGAAAAGGAAATCGAAGGGCTGACCGCGGATATCGGTTCCCGCGAAACAGGATGACAGCCGGCTAAGCAAATATCGCTTTCGCTTTTGCTCGTTTGTGATAAAAACGAAAGCGGAGGTCGATCATGTATTTATCGCAACGCCACAGCGCAATCATCCAGATGGCCAAGGACGACGGACGTGTTCTTGTCGATGACCTCGCCCGGCACTTCGCTGTCTCTCCGCAGACGATCCGCAAGGATCTCAACGACTTGTGCGACCAGAGGCTGCTCACGCGGATCCATGGCGGGGCACTTTTCCCGTCAGGCATCGAGAACATGGAATACGAGGCGCGCCGCAAGATCGCAGCCGACGAGAAGGATGCGATCGGGCTGGCGGCAGCGCGCCTGATTCCCGATCACGCCTCTCTGTTCATCAATATCGGCACCACGACCGAAGCAGTCAGCAATGCGCTCCTCGGCCACGACGGATTGATGGTCATCACCAACAACATCAATGTTGCCAACAGGATGCGCGTGTTTCCTTCAATCGAGGTGGTGATCACCGGTGGGGTCGTGCGTGGTTCCGACGGCGGCGTGGTCGGCGAGGCCGCCGTCGATTTCATCAAGCAGTTCAAGGTGGACTATGCCGTGATCGGCGCGTCGGCCATCGATCATGACGGCGCGCTGCTCGACTTCGACTTTCGCGAAGTCAAGGTTGCGCAAGCGATCATCGCCAATGCAAGGCACGTGATCCTTGTCGCCGACGCCAACAAGTTCGAGCGGACGGCGCCGGTGAGGATCGGTCATCTCAGCCAGGTCGACACCTTTATCACCGATCGCTGCGAACTCCCGGCGATCCGAGCGATCTGTCGCGACTCTGAGGTCGAACTGATCGAGGCGGCGCGTTGACGATGCGGCAATCGATCTGTCGGGTATTTCGTTTGACATTCGTTATGTTTTCGAATTAATTCCATCACGCTTTCGATAAGCGCCTGGAATGGTGCAGTGCGAAGGCGTGGAGGAAATGTGACCGGAACCCCGACGCACGATGCGCCGATGCGCGACGTCTTCGTCATAGGCGGCGGCATCAACGGCTGCGGCATTGCCCGCGACGCCGCAGGGCGGGGCTATTCGGTCTATCTCGCCGAGATGAACGATCTTGCCAGCGGCACCTCGTCGTTCTCCACCAAGCTGATCCACGGCGGCCTGCGCTATCTCGAGTATTACGAGTTCCGGCTGGTCCGCGAATCCCTCATGGAGCGCGAGGTGCTGTGGCGCAGCGCGCCGCACATCATCTGGCCGATGCGCTTCGTACTGCCCTACCACAAGGGCGGGCCGCGCCCCGCATGGCTGGTTCGGATCGGCCTGTTTCTCTACGACCACATCGGCGGGCGCAGGCTGCTGCCGCCGACACGCACTCTGGACATGCGCAGCGATCCGGCCGGCAAGCCGCTGAAGCCGATCTTCACGAAGGCTTTCGAGTATTCGGACGGATGGGTGAACGATGCGCGCCTAGTCGTGCTCAACGCCCGCGACGCCGCCGACCGCGGTGCGACGATCCGGACACGCGCGAAGGTGGTCAGCGCGCGCCGCGAGGACGGCGCATGGACCGTCGGCGTGGAGGATCTGCGCACCGGCGCGGTCGAGCAGGTGAGGGCGCGCCTGCTGGTCAACGCAGCCGGCCCCTGGGTCGACCACGTACTCGCCGAGGCGATCGGCCAGAACGACGTGCACAACGTGAGGCTGGTGCAGGGCAGCCATATTGTGGTGCGCAAGAAATTCGATGATCCGCGCGCCTATTTCTTCCAGAACAATGACGGGCGCATCATCTTCGCCATCCCATACGAGGACGACTTCACCCTCATCGGCACCACCGACCGCGACTATCCCGGCGATCCGCACGAAGCGAAGATCAGCGACGCAGAGACGCGCTATCTCTGCGAGGCGGCAAGCGAGTATTTCTCGGTTCCGGTAACGCCGCAGGACATCGTCTGGACCTATTCGGGCGTGCGCCCGCTCTACGACGACGGTGCCTCAAAGGCCCAGGAAGCAACGCGCGACTACGTTCTCAAGGCCGAACATCCGGATGGGGAAGCGCCGGTCATCAACATCTTCGGCGGCAAGATCACCACCTATCGGCGGCTGTCGGAACACATGCTCGAGAAGATCGAACATTTCCTCGGCCGGAAGGGCAAGCCATGGACCGCGGCGGCGCAGCTTCCCGGCGGCGATTTCCCGGCGACGGGGTTCGATGCGCAGGCGGCGAAGTTGAAGGCGCAGTATCCATTCCTTGACGTCGGGCTGGCGCGCCGCCTGACGCGGCTCTACGGCACAAGGGCGGCGACGCTGCTCGGGCTGGCCAAGTCTCAGGCAGATCTCGGCAGGACGTTCGGGCCGGACCTCTACGAAGCTGAGGTTCGCTATCTCATCGATCACGAATGGGCGCTGACGGCCGACGACGTGCTCTGGCGCAGGACCAAGCGCGGCCTGACCGTCTCGGCCGTGGAAGCCGCGGCGCTGGAGGAGTACATGAAGGGGCACTTGTCCAGCTTGCAGAACGCGGCGGCTGAATAGAGACTGGGGAGTTTCTTTCCGAAGGCGGGAGGCCGATCCGGGAAGACAACCGATGCAAAATTGCCTGGGAGGAGGCGGAATGCTCGAACTGCGGAATGTATCGAAGACGGTGGCCGGAGCGGATCATATCCGCGACGTCTCGCTGACGCTTCGCCACGGTTCGCTGAACGTGCTGCTCGGGCCGACCCTTTCCGGAAAGACCAGCCTGATGCGCCTGATGGCCGGCCTCGACGTCCCGACGTCGGGCTCGGTCTGGTTCGACGGCGTCGACGTGACCGGCGTGCCGGTGCAGAAGCGCAACGTCGCCATGGTCTACCAGCAGTTCATCAACTATCCGGCGATGACGGTCTACGAGAACATCGCCTCGCCGCTGCGCGTCGCCGGCGCCGACAAGGCGACGATCGAGCGCGAAGTCGACCGTGCGGCTTCCCTGCTGAAGCTGACGCCCTATCTCGACCGCACGCCGCTCAATCTCTCCGGCGGCCAGCAGCAGCGCACCGCGCTCGCCCGCGCGATCGTGAAGAACGCCTCGCTGGTGCTGCTGGACGAGCCGCTGGCCAATCTCGACTACAAACTGCGCGAGGAACTGCGCGAGGAACTGCCGAAGATCTTCGCCGAGGCCGGCACGATCTTCGTCTACGCCACGACCGAGCCGCACGAGGCGCTGCTGCTGGGTGGCAACACGGCCACGCTCTCCGAGGGCCGCGTCACGCAGTTCGGGCCGACGATCGACGTCTTCCGCCGGCCCGACGATCTCGTCACGGCAAAGACCTTCGCCGACCCGCCGCTCAACACCATCGTGTTGAGAAAGAGCGGCTCGACCTTCCAGCTTGATGGTGGGGTGAACCTCCCTGTGCCGGACGACCTCGCCGGCATTGCCGACGCGAGTTACACGATCGGCTTTCAGCCCCACCATCTTTCTTTGTCGCGTCCGGGACCTGCCGCGGTGCCGGTCAAGGCGAAAGTCTCGGCCACCGAGATCACCGGTTCCGAGAGCTTCGTGCATCTCGATTTCGCCGATGTGCGCTGGGTCATGCTCGAACACGGCATCCGCAACTTCGACACCGACCAGGAGATCGAAGTGTTCATCGATCCGCGCCACATCATGGTCTTCGATGCGAACGGCCGTTCGGCCGCACCGCGCGCGAAGCAGGCGGCGTGAGGGGGGCGACATGGCGCGCATCGACTGCAACCACATCCGACACGCCTACGGCGCCAACCCGCAATCCGCGAAGGACTATGCGCTGAAGGAGGTCCATCACACGTTCCAGGATGGCGGCGCCTACGCCCTGCTTGGGCCGTCCGGCTGCGGCAAGACCACGCTGCTCAACATCATATCGGGGCTGCTGCACCCGTCACATGGCGAACTGCTGTTCGACGGCCGGGACGTCACCAACCTGTCGACGCAGGAACGCAACATCGCGCAGGTGTTCCAGTTTCCGGTCATCTACGACACGATGACCGTCTACGACAACCTGGCCTTCCCGCTGCGCAACCGCGCGGTGCCGGAAGCCGATGTCGATCGCCGGGTGCGCGAGACGCTGGAGATGACCGGGCTCGCCGACATGGCGATGCGCCGGGCGAGGGGGCTCACCGCCGACCAGAAGCAGAAGATCTCGCTTGGACGCGGCCTGGTGCGCCACGACGTCAACGCGATCCTGTTCGACGAGCCGCTCACCGTCATCGATCCGCACATGAAGTGGGTGCTGCGCTCGCAGCTGAAGCAGCTGCACAAGCGTTTCGGCTACACCATGGTCTACGTGACGCACGACCAGACCGAGGCGCTGACTTTCGCCGACCATGTCGTGGTCATGTACGAGGGGGAGGTCGTGCAGATCGGCACGCCGGCGGAGCTGTTCGAGCGGCCAAGGCATACATTCGTCGGATACTTCATCGGCTCGCCCGGCATGAATGTGATGCCGGTTGCGCTTGAGGGCCGGCACGCCAGGCTTGGCGGGCAGACGATCGACCTGCCGGGCCTGCCCGATGTCGGCAGCGCCGGCACCGTCGAGCTCGGAATCCGCCCGGAATATGTCCGGCTGGGAAGCGCGGGCATGCCGGCAACGGTGACCAAGGTCGAGGACATCGGCCGCCACAAGGTGGTCCGCGCCAGCGTCGAGGGTCGCGACATCGCGGCGATCATCGGCGAAGACGACGACATCCCCGCCGATCCCCGGGTCGCCTTCGACCCTGCGGGCATCAACCTCTACGCCGATTCATGGCGTGTCGAGATGGGAGGCTGAGCGCCATGGACAAGCCCTGGAACAACAAGGCCTGGTTCATGGTCCTGCCGGTGCTGCTGCTGGTGGCTTTCTCGGCGGTGATCCCGCTTATGACGGTCGTGAATTATTCGGTGCAGGACACGTTCGGCAACAACGTCTTCTTCTGGGCGGGAACCACCTGGTACGAGGATATCCTGGCCTCGGAACGCTTCTGGGAGGCGATGGGGCGCAACCTGATCTTCTCGGGGATAATTCTGGCGATCGAGATTCCGCTCGGCATCTTCATCGCGCTGAACATGCCGCGCCAGGGATGGGGCGTGCCGACATGCCTCGTGCTGATGGCGTTGCCGCTGCTCATACCGTGGAATGTCGTCGGCACGATCTGGCAGGTGTTCGGCCGCATCGACATCGGCCTGCTCGGCCACACCCTGTCGGGTCTCGGCTTCGACTACAACTACGTCAACGATCCATTCGACGCCTGGGTGACGGTCGTCCTGATGGATGTCTGGCACTGGACCAGCCTCGTCGTGCTGCTCTGCTATGCCGGCCTCGTCTCGATCCCCGACGCCTACTACCAGGCGGCCAAGATCGACGGCGCCTCGCGCTGGGCGATCTTCCGCTACATCCAGCTGCCGAAGATGAACCGCGTCCTGCTCATCGCCGTGCTGCTGCGCTTCATGGATTCCTTCATGATCTACACGGAACCCTTCGTGGTCACCGGCGGCGGCCCCGGCAACACCACGACGTTCCTGTCGATCGACCTCGTCAAGCTCGCCATCGGCGAGTTCAACCTGGGCGAGGCGGCAGCCATGTCGATCGTCTACTTCCTCATCGTCCTTTTGCTGTCATGGGTCTTCTACACGGTCATGACCAACTACGGCGAGGAGCGCTGACATGGCCGAAGGAAAGAACGAAGCCGCCATCGCCGTCGGCCGGGGCGATATCGGAACGGCCTCAGCGAGCGCAAGGGCAGGCGACGACGCGGTGGCCAGGGCCATGCGGCGTCGCGGCGAGCCGTCCCGCTTCTGGTGGCTGGTGCCCACCATCTACGTCATCTTCCTGTTGCTGCCGATCTACTGGCTGACCAACATGAGCTTCAAGACCAACCAGGAGATCCTCGGCGACTTCTCGCTGTGGCCGCGCGACCCGACGCTGCGCAACTATGCGGTCATCTTCACAGACCCGTCCTGGTACAAGGGCTACATCAACTCGATCATCTACGTGGTCATCAACACCGTGATCTCGATCACGGTGGCGCTGCCGGCGGCCTACGCGTTCTCGCGCTACCGCTTCCTCGGCGACAAGCACCTGTTCTTCTGGCTGCTGACCAACCGCATGGCGCCGCCGGCGGTGTTCGCGCTGCCGTTCTTCCAGCTCTATTCGGCATTCGGACTGATCGACACGCATATCGCGGTCGCACTCGCGCACTGCCTGTTCAACGTGCCGCTGGCAGTCTGGATTCTCGAAGGCTTCATGTCGGGCGTTCCCAAGGAAATCGACGAGACCGCCTATATCGACGGCTATTCGTTCCCGCGCTTCTTCGTGAAGATCTTCATGCCGCTGATCGCGTCCGGCGTCGGCGTGGCCGCCTTCTTCTGCTTCATGTTCTCGTGGGTGGAACTGCTGATCGCGCGCACGCTGACGACCACCGACGCCAAGCCGATCGCGGCGATCATGACGCGAACGGTGTCGGCCTCGGGCCTCGACTGGGGCGTGCTGGCCGCGGCCGGCGTCCTCACCATCATCCCGGGCGCGCTCGTCATCTGGTTCGTCCGCAACTACATCGCCAAGGGCTTTGCCCTTGGCCGGGTCTAGGAGGTCTGACGATGAGCTTCGCCTGGATGGCCTGGACGTGGCCGACAGCCGTCTTCTTCGGGACCATCTTCATGCTGCTGATCGGCATGGGCGTATGGGAATACGTCTCGCCGGGCGGCAATCCGCGCGTCGGCATTCTGCGTTTCGAGACGACGCGCGGCGACCGTCTCTTTGTCTCGCTGCTTGGCAGCGCATTCATCCACCTCGCATGGCTGGGGCTGATCGGCCCCAACCTGTGGTGGGCTCTCGCTCTCTCCGTGGTCTACGCAATAGGCGTATTCCGCTACGTTTAGAGGGGGAAACTGTTGGAGCGGCCGCGTGCCGGCGACCGCTCCGATCGCACTTGCAACCTTAGTGGAGGAAACGAAATGCGACGGCATCTGTTAACATCGTCAACTGCCCTTGTCCTGCTGCTTGCGGCCGGGCAGGCCTACGCCGGAATGGACGAGGCCAAGGCCTTCCTCGACGCGGAGATCGGCGACCTGTCGACGCTCGACCGCGCCGCCCAGGAAGCCGAAATGCAGTGGTTCATCGACGCGGCGAAGCCCTTCGCCGGCATGGACATCAAGGTCGTCTCCGAGACGATCACCACACATGAATACGAGTCCAAGACGCTCGCCAAGGCGTTCACCGACATCACCGGCATCAAGATCACGCATGACCTGATCGGCGAAGGCGATGTCATCGAAAAGCTGCAGACCCAGATGCAGTCGGGCGAGAACATCTACGACGCCTATGTCAACGACTCCGACCTGATCGGCACGCACTGGCGCTACCAGCAGGCGCGCAGCCTGACCGACTGGATGGCGAACGAAGGCAAGGACGTCACCAATCCGAACCTCGATCTCGACGACTTCATCGGCACGTCGTTCACCACTGCCCCGGACGGCAAGCTCTACCAGCTTCCCGACCAGCAGTTCGCGAACCTCTACTGGTTCCGCTACGACTGGTTCAACGACGAGAAGAACAAGGCGGACTTCAAGGCGAAGTACGGCTACGACCTCGGCGTGCCGGTCAACTGGTCGGCCTATGAGGACATCGCCCAGTTCTTCACCGGCCGCGAGATCGACGGCAAGAAGGTCTATGGCCACATGGACTACGGCAAGAAGGACCCGTCGCTCGGCTGGCGCTTCACCGATGCCTGGCTCTCCATGGCCGGCAATGGCGACAAGGGCATCCCGAACGGCCTTCCGGTCGACGAATGGGGCATCAAGGTCGACGAGAACTCGCGGCCGGTCGGCTCCTGCGTCGCCCGTGGCGGCGACACCAACGGTCCTGCATCGGTCTATGCTATCGAGAAGTACCTGGAGTGGCTGAAGGCCTATGCGCCTGCCGCCGCGCAGGGCATGACCTTCTCGGAATCCGGTCCGGTCCCCTCGCAGGGCGAGGTTGCCCAGCAGATGTTCACCTATACGGCGTTCACCGCCGATTTCGTGAAGCCGGGCCTGCCCGTCGTCAACGAGGACGGCACGCCGAAGTGGCGCTTCGCTCCGTCGCCGCATGGCGTCTACTGGAAGGACGGCATGAAGCTCGGCTACCAGGACGTCGGCTCCTGGACGATCCTGAAGTCGACGCCGGAAGACCGCGCCAAGGCCGCCTGGCTCTATGCGCAGTTCGTGACGTCGAAGACCGTGGACGTGAAGAAGAGCCATGTCGGCCTGACGCTCATCCGCGAATCCTCGATCCGGCATCAGTCCTTCACCGATCGCGCGCCGAAGCTCGGCGGCCTGATCGAGTTCTACCGCTCGCCGGCCCGCGTCCAGTGGTCGCCGACCGGAACGAACATTCCTGACTACCCGAAGCTGGCTCAGCTCTGGTGGCAGGCGATCGGCGATGCGTCGTCGGGCGCCAAGACGGCTCAGGAGGCCATGAACTCGCTGTGCGCCGAGCAGGAGAAGGTCCTCGAGCGCCTCGAGCGCGCGGGCGTGCAGGGCGACATCGGCCCGAAGCTCGCCGAAGAGCACGATCTCGAGTACTGGAACAAGGACGCCGTCTCGAAGGGCAACCTTGCGCCGCAGCTGAAGATCGAGAACGAGAAGGAAAAGCCGCTGACCATCAACTACGACGAACTGGTCAAGAGCTGGCAGTAAACCATCCGGCCCGGGCGCAGGCCGGGGCCGAACAGGAAAGCGGGGAGGCGGCCTTTGCCGCCTCCCTTCTTTGCATCGCAAACGACCCGGAGGAGACGATATGACCGGCTACATTCTCGCCATCGACCAGGGCACGACGTCGTCGCGCGCCATCGTCTTCGACGGGAACATGAAGGTCGCCGGGATCGGCCAGAAGGAGTTCACGCAGCACTATCCGGCCTCCGGATGGGTCGAGCACGACCCCGAGGAGATCTGGGACAGCGTGGTGTGGTCGGCGCGTCAGGCGCTGAGAAAGGCCAGGGTGAAGGCGAGCGACATCGCCGCGATCGGTATCACCAACCAGCGCGAGACCGTGGTGCTCTGGGACAAGACGACCGGCAAGCCGATCCACCGGGCGATCGTCTGGCAGGACAGGCGCACCGCGCCGCTCTGCGCCCGCCTGAAGAAGGCAGGGCTGGAGAAGACATTTTCGCGCAAGACCGGGCTGCTGCTCGACCCCTATTTTTCCGGCACCAAGATCGCCTGGCTGCTCGATCGCGTGAAGGGCGCGAGGAAGCGCGCCGCAGCCGGCGAACTGCTCGCCGGCACCATCGATTCGTTCCTGATCTGGCGCCTCACCGGCGGCAGGGTCCATGCAACCGATGCGACCAATGCATCGCGCACACTCGTCTACAACATCGAAAAGAACGCGTGGGACGCGGAACTGCTCAAGATCCTGGGCATCCCCGCCGCGCTGATGCCCGAGGTCAAGGACTGCGCCGACGATTTCGGCGTCACCGACAAGGCGATCCTCGGCGCCTCGATCCCGATCCTGGGTGTCGCCGGCGACCAGCACGCCGCCACCATCGGCCAGGCCTGCTTCAAGCCGGGCATGATGAAGTCGACCTACGGCACCGGCTGCTTCGCCCTGCTGAACACCGGCGCAGACATCGTGCGCTCCAGGAACAGGCTGCTGACCACCATAGCCTACAGGCTCGACGGCAAGACCACCTATGCACTGGAAGGCTCGATCTTCATCGCCGGAGCCGCCGTGCAGTGGCTGCGCGATGGGGCCAGGATGATCGACAAGGCGGCGCGCAGCGGCGAGCTGGCGGCGCAGGCCGACGAGACCCAGAACGTCTACCTCGTGCCGGCCTTCGTCGGCCTCGGCGCGCCGCATTGGGACGCGCATGCGCGCGGCGCGATTTTCGGCCTGACGCGCAATTCAGGCCCGGCCGAATTCGCGCGCGCCGCCCTCGAGGCGGTCGCCTACCAGACGCGCGATCTCCTGGATGCGATGAAGAAGGACTGGAAAGGGGCGGCGGCCGGAACCGTTCTGCGTGTGGATGGCGGCATGGTGGCGTCCGACTGGACGATGCAGCGGCTGGCCGACATCCTCGACGCGCCGGTCGATCGTCCCGAGATCCTCGAGACGACGGCGCTGGGGGCGGCGTGGCTTGCCGGCTCGCGGGCCGGCGTCTGGCCGACGATGGCGCAATTTGCCAAAAGCTGGGCGCTGGAGCGCCGCTTCAAACCGAAGATGGACGAAGCGACACGCGCCGCCAAGCTGAAGGGCTGGCGCGACGCCGTGCGGCGGACGCTGACGGCTTGACGTGAAAAGGCCCGCGCCTTTCGGCGCGGGCCTCGGTGGCTGCAAATCGATCGGTCAGTTGTAGGGCGAGTAGCACTGCCTGCGCGGGCCGTTGTACGGCTGGAACGTGTTGTCCCAGGCCCGGTAGGACCGGTAGTGGTCGTAGCACCAGTGCTCGTGCGCGCTGCCGCCGCCCTGGTAGACGTAGTTGTTGTTGTTGGCGATCGCGCCGCCGATGATGGCGCCAGCGATGAACGCGCCCGCAGGGAACCAGAAGCCGTCATGGTAGCGGTAGCCCCGGCGCCATTCGCGGTAGCCGCGGTGGCCGTTGTACCAGACATAGTCGCCCCTGCGGCGGAAGTCGTTGTGGCGACGCCCGTCCCACTTGCCGTAGCGCCGCTTCTTCCAGGGTTCCTTGACGGCGATGACGTCGGAACGCTCGGCCGTCTGCGCCTTGGGCACATAGCCAGGCGCGGCCGTTGCCGGGACCGCAGCCGACAGGCCGAAGGATGCGGCCAGCGTCGCTGCGCACAGCGATGATAGAAACTTCTTCATGACGATTCCTCGATTTGGTCTCGGTATCTGTGTCCCTTGTGGCGGGAAAACGGCGTATGCGGGCGATTGTTCCGAAAAATGATGCGTGCTCATCCGACCGTATTGCAACCGGGTGACGCTGGGAAGCGCCCCGCCGAACCGCGAACGAACCGTCGCAGCAACGCCTTCCAAAAGGCCCCGAAGGGTTTGTTTTTTCCGGTTGACCCTGTGCGGCGCTCTCCCTATGTTCCGCCGCAATTTCGGGGGGCGCCGCGCCGCCCCGGGAGCGCGTAGCTCAGCTGGTAGAGCAACTGACTTTTAATCAGTAGGTCCTGGGTTCGAGCCCCAGCGCGCTCACCATTTACCTTCTGAAATCGTTGAACTAACCTTGGGTTGCGGTACAACCCATGCGTGGGTGTGCTCGAAAGTGTGATTCAGATATCTCTAATATCTGCAACTTCACGCCAGGAGAAAGCCGGGCCTGGGGAAGCGCACACGATCAGTGGTTGTATTTTGTACGACCAACTGTTTCTAAAATAGCTGGTTCCAAAAGTACGGGCCGTGAAGCGCCCAATGCAATCGGCCCGCTATCGATCGCCACGAAATGGCTGCAATGCGTCAAGGCACAACAAGCATCGCGAGCCAATTCAGCGGCGGTTCTTAAGAATTGAAGGTATTCGCGCGCGATCGAGTCGCCGGCGTTTCCACGACAGGATCTCCTTTAGGTGCCCGCCGGTTTGCTACCGCCTGGCTCGCCAGCGCTATGCCTTTGCGGACATTGGATGCGATAGAACCGCGACCCTGCCAGCGCAACCTGCTTGCGAGCCGTCTGGACCACGCGCCGGTCGTGCCGTTTTTCCTCGCGGACTCCAAAATCGACACCAGTTCCAGATAAGTTGTGACCTTCTTAATCTTCAACTGATCGATGAGCGCAAGATCGAAAGAGCCATCAAAACACTCTGGCTCATCAATGCCGACGGCTAGGAAGTTCATCCGAGTCCTGACGCATTTCATGCACCTGCCGCAATTGAGGAACGGATGATCCAGGCAAACATGGACGACTTTGCGGGCCGTCGGATGCCGGGCGATGGCAGCGACTTTTTCGGTCCGCGTGAACGCCGCGCCATCGTGGACGATCCTCATCGTCGACGATGACAGCAACCAGTCCGTGGCCGGAGTGGATCCCACCTCCATGACGAGCTTCGTGTAGGGTTCATTGCTTCCGGTAAGTCCGTGTCCGTAATGTCCGGCATACTGGTGCAGCGAGGCAGACAGTTGGGCGCCGAAACATTCGAAGTATCGCTGGCCCATACCCGGCATGACTGTGGTAGAAGTCGCGTGGCGCAGATTGGTCGTCTGGACCAGCGTATCCACGCCGACCTCCTCAAGCAGAGGCTTCGTCCGATTGATTAGCCTGTCAACGTAGTCTTCGCCCCTATCCAATTCCTGATGATGAATAAGCAGCACCGACCTTACCGGAAGTGCGCTTTCTGATGTATGGCGCAGGAGTGTGAAGATGCTATCGACCCCGCCTGAAAAGAGCGACAGCGCTGCTGATTGCAGCGGTTCGACGGGATCGACCACCATCTGCGGGACCACGTCGATAGGCAGGTACAGAGGGCCATGAATGCTATGGATGGCGGTTTGAAGTTCGAGGATGTTTGCGAGCGACTCCCGACTCATCGGGCCAGCAACGTCTAAGTGAATGCGGTTCCGCATTGCCCAATAGAGGATCCCTAGGACCAAGCCGTCCATGGTGAGATCAATGAAGGGCTTAGATTGCTCGAAGTAGATCGGTTCGGGAAGCGGAAGAGACCCTTTGCCATCAAGGAACAGCCAGCGCCGGGGAAGCTCCCGCGAGGTATCTATCAGCGAATTGAGTGTCGCACGACGATCATTCGACCTGAAGTCTGGTTGGGGTTGCGGACCCAGGAGAGCGCCCTCACAATATTTGCCAATGTCAGTATCGAGGCATCACAAAGATAACCAGCTCGAGTTGACAGGTATTGAACTGGCACCTAGCAGCACGTTAAACCTCTCGCCGTCAAGTCGACAAGACCGATTGGCAACTTGGGTGCGCCCCTGCTTCGCGAGGCGCCAGGCCGAGACACTCTACGCGACTCGTGCGGCCGGTTTATAGGCCGCACGAAAACGCGACGTCGTAAGTAGAGGTCGCGGGGCTTGTGTAACCGGACTGCTAGGAAAGCGGCACCAGCAACTGCTCCAAGTTTGCGCCGGTCTCGGATGCAATTCTTTGCAACCTTCCTGATCGTCAGGCGGTTCACAGGCAGACGATCGGCCATCTCCTGCATCGTATAGTGCCTATCAATCTCACGATTTTTGTTTAGCCGGATGCCGATCGAATGATGACCGTAACTGAGCGGCTTCTGGTCGACCAATGGTTCGCGCCCGCCACGCCGGCGGCTGCGCAGGTCTGCAATACGCTTTACTCCCCGCCCCTGGGCGAGGCGTATTGTCTTCGCGACGGTCGAATAGCTTCTACCATAATGCTCGACAAGCCAGCCGTAGCTGGCTCCATTCTGCCAGTCTTCGATGGCCCCTTCGGTTGCTATCGGCAACCTCGTCCTGAACAGGGCAGCGCGGCGCTACATCGTCGCAAACTGTCAGCCGTGTTGTTTTCGCAGGTGGTGGCCATTCCCAACGCGTTGCGGCTGAGGCGGCAGGCCAAGAACGGCGACGCAAGCTTGCGGCAATGCGGCGTCGCGTCAGTTGGAGGCATCTGGATCGAAACCCAGCCTTTTTCCAAACCGGCGGCCATCGCAGCTTTTGGCATGTCCCATTTGGAGACAAATGGCGCTGGCACGAGGCTTGCAGCGTGGTCGGTGTAGGGGTTGCCTAGGGTGGTCCGGTATTTTGGCAACGGGGCTGGTAGAGGCCCGCCGCAATCAGACTCAGCAGCGGCGGGCCTTTCCTTTTGATCCGTATCGCTTCACCGCCACCACGACAATCATGCTTGCTTCGAAAGCGCATCTCAGTTCGAGACGAGACAGTTCTCGTCGTCCGTCAGCGCGCCCCCGTCCTCACATACCCGTTTCGCGCTCGTCATCGTTCCCACCCGATTGACACGCACCCGCGATGCTCGGCCGAGCCCGCACAGGCGCCGAATTGAAACTTGGTGCGAATGCACGATCATGCAGAAGATTGATGGTCGTCTCTCATCTCTCTATTTCCATCCCTGGGCGCGTTTGTAGTAGGCAGGTTCCACGCAAGGGGAATTTCATGGCCAGGACCGGCATTCTGATCGACAACCGGTGGCGGACATCGGAAAGCGGGCGAACGATCGACGTGCTGGCGCCCGCTACCGGCCGACCCTTCACGCAGATAGCAGCGGCGGTCGACGCCGATGTCGACGCGGCCGTCAAGGCCGCGCGGCAGGCGGTCGAGAGCGGTGCATGGAGCCGGCTGAACGCGGCCGAGCGCGGCCGGCTTCTCCTGAAGATGGCGATCGTGGTCGCCGACCACGCCGAGGAACTCGCCGCTCTGGAGGCGCAGGACACCGGCAAGCCGATCAGGCAGGCGCGCAACGACATCGTCGCGGCGGCGCGCTATTTCGAGTTCTACGGCGGCGCCGCCGACAAGGCGCATGGCGACACGATCCCGTTCCTCAACGGGCATTTCGCGACCACAGAACGCGTTCCGCACGGCGTGACGGCGCATATCATTCCCTGGAACTATCCGGCGCAGATGTTCCCGCGCTCGGTCGGGCCGGCGCTCGCCATGGGCAACGCGGTCGTCATGAAACCGGCGGAAGACGCCTGCCAGACGCCGCTGCGCATGGCCGAGCTTATGGTCGAGAACGGATTTCCCGAGGGCGCCATCAACATGGTGACGGGCTACGGGCACGAGGCCGGCGCGGCGCTGAGCGGCCATCCGGGCATCGACTTCATCTCCTTTATCGGCAGCAACGAGACCGGCGTGCAGATCCAGACCGCCGCGGCGCGCAACCATATCGGCTGCACGCTGGAACTCGGCGGCAAGTCGGCCCAGATCGTCTTCGCCGACGCCGATATCGAGGCGGCGCTGCCGGTCCTCGTCAACGCCATCGTCCAGCATGCCGGACAGACCTGCTCGGCCGGCTCGCGGCTGCTGGTCGAACGCTCGGCCTACGACCGCGTCGTCGGGCGCGTCGCCGAGCGGTTCGCGCAGGTTCGCGTCGGCACGCCGGAGATGGACCTCGACCTGGGTCCCTTGGTCAGCGCGAAACAGCGCGACCGCGTGACCGGCTATTGCGGCGGCGCCGACGCGGACGGCATTCCGCTGATTGCCGAAGGGCAGATGGCAGATGGCCTGCCTGCGGGCGGCTTCTTCGTCAGGCCGCGCCTCTACGGCCCGGTGCCGCGCGGCAACAGGCTGGCAAGCGAAGAGGTGTTCGGCCCGGTCATGGCGGTGCTTCCCTTCGAGGACGAAGCCGATGCGATAAGGCTCGCCAACGGCACCCCCTACGGACTGGTCGCCGGCATCTGGACGCAGGACGGCGGACGGGCGCTGCGGGTCGGCCGCAAGATGCAGGTCGGCCAGGTCTTCGTGAACTGCTACGGCGCCGGCGGCGGCATCGAACTGCCGTTCGGCGGCATGAAGAAGTCGGGCCACGGCCGCGAAAAGGGTTTTGACGCGCTGAAGGAATTCTCCGCCGTGCGCACCCTGGTGATCAGGCACGACTGACCCGCTGGGCAGGAACCTTGCGGCCACCGCGACGTCGTCAGCACAAGGTCAGCGCCGGCGCCATGACTTGCTGCGTACCCGAACTTGATTGTCGCCCTCGGACGTCTTGCCCACGACGGATCGCTCATTTGCCATGCGCTGCACTGCCGTTGATCTGGCCGCGAAACCAGTTGACCAGCGCGCGCAGCGGCGGCTCGTCACGACGGCTGCTCTTCACGCAGAGATAGTAGTCCTCGTTGGTCGGCAGGGCGACCGGCGAAAGCATCTTCACCCGTCCGGACGCCAGAGCTTCCCTGGCCAGGAAGTCGGGCACCAGGGCGATGCCGAGCCCCGCCTCGACCATGTTGAACGCCATGACGTAGTGAGACGCAAACAGCCATCGGCCATCCGTGTCGAAGTCCGGAACGTCGGCCAGCCGGCGGAAGGCTTTCCAGTCGGCTCCGATGCGTCCGGGCTCCAGGTCGGTGGTGATCAGCGGCAGGCTGCGCAGCGCGTTTGCCTTTGACGTCGCATAGATGGCGACCAGCTGCTCATCCATGATCTTGAGCGCGAAATATCCCAGCTGCTGGTCGGGCAGCGTCGTGACGAAGGCGTCGCCAACAACATCCGTCAGTTCCGGGTCCTTGGCGTACATCTGAAGGTGCAGGTCGATGTCGGGGTTGGCGGCGTAGAAATTCGCCAGCCGCCCGATCAGCCAGCCCGGTGCGAAGCTGCTGCAGATGGCGATGCGGATGCGCCTGTGGCCCGACCCCAGGACGTCGGCGACCGATCGATCGATCTGCCCGAACGCTTCCTGAATTCGCCCGGCGAGGCGCTTGCCCATCTCGGTCAGGGCGACGCCGCGGCCCGACCGGTGAACCAGCGATTCCCCCAGTTCTTCGCGCAGCTGCTTCAGTTGATGGCTGATCGCGCTCTGGGTGACGCCGAGCTCTTCCGCCGCCTTGGAGATCGAAAGATGGCGAGACACCGCTTCGAACGCTTCGAGGGTCCTGAGCTTCGGGCGTTTGCCGTCGAGTGCCATTCGAAGTTTCCCGCTGTGCTGTTCGATTCATAGGACGAACACAGCCAAGAGGCGATAGCGAAGTCTTGCCGCCGCACCACGATTCAGAGAACAAAACGGGAGAACTCTACTTCAATGCTACTGTCCGCAAGGCCGCGCACGCCGACAAAAGCGANGTGCCGCCGCACCACGAGTCAGAGAACAAAACGGGAGAAATCTACTTCAATGCTACTGTCCGCAAGGCCGCGAACGCCGACAAAAGCGAAGAGATCGGCTCCTATACAATCCAACTCATGTGTCGCGTGCAAAACTCATTAGACAGGACAGCAAGTGCCGACCGATCATGCCATCCCAGTCGGACTCATCCGTTGGATGCCAGACATATCCGGCTGTGCCATCTGCGACGCGACAACGGAGTGCCNTTGCCGCCGCACCACGATTCAGAGAACAAAACGGGAGAACTCTACTTCAATGCTACTGTCCGCAAGGCCGCGCACGCCGACAAAAGCGAAGAGATCGGCTCCTATACAATGCAACTCATGTGTCGCGTGCAAAACTCATTAGACAGGACAGCAAGTGCCGACCAATCATGCCATCCCAGTCGGACTCATCCGTTGGATGCCAGACATATCCGGCTGTGCCATCTGCGACGCGACAACGGAGTGCCTGCCCATGAAGACGCTGAATTTCGGCATTGCGATTTCGGCCCTGCTGCTGGTCGCCGGTTGCGAGACCAGCGGCGGGGGCGGCGGGGCGGTTGCACCCGGGCGCGCCACGATGGGCGACGTGGAGAAGAACTGCACGAAACGGCTCGCCCAGACGGCGAATGTTTCCTCCAGTTCGATCAGGGTGACGGATTCCACCGGATCGACGGAGGGCTCTGCGGTCTTCCTCAGCCTCAACGGAGCGCCATGGGTGTGCCGCGCGGACGGGGCGGGCAACATCACGGCAGTCGAGTTCCAGGGCGAAGGCTGATGGCGAAACGGAACGGCGAAAGGATGCCGACATGACGACCAGCCGCCGAACGTTCCTTGGCCTTTCAGGCGGCCTGGCAGCGACGCTGGCGCTGCCGCGCGCAAGCACAGCACAACTGGTCAACAAGCACGCCGAAGACCTCAGGAACGGGGAGTTCAACTGGTTCCCCGAGCGGTCGCGATCGGGGCCGATGCTGATCATCGTCTCGATCCCCGACCAGCTTGTCCACGTCTATCGCAACGACGTCCGCGTGGCCGCCTCGACCTGTTCGACCGGCAAGCCCGGACACGGAACGCCGACCGGCGTGTTCAAGATCCTCGAAAAGGACAAGCACCACCATTCCTCGACCTACAACAACGCGCCGATGCCCAACATGAACCGGCTGACATGGTCCGGCGTCGCGCTGCATGCCGGCAACCTGCCGGGCTACCCGGCCTCGCATGGCTGCGTCCGGCTGCCGCTCGAGTTTTCGCAACTGCTGTTCGGCGTGACGCATCTGGGAATGACCGTCGTCATAGCGGACGCCAGTTCGCAGCCGGCATCGGTTGTGCATCCCGGGATGGTTCTCGGCGACTATGCGCGGCACGAGTTCGAGGAGATCGACGTCGTCGCGCTGAACACCAGCGAGGGGCATCCCGACCACGCGAACTCGACGAGCATCGTGGTCAGCCGGCCGGACAGGAAGGTGACCGTCTGGGACAATGGCGAGGTCGTGGCCGAGGGCGGCGCGACGATCCAGAGTCCCGACCAGCCGTTCGGCGAGCGCACCTTCGTGCTCAGCGGGCACGACAAGGGCAAGGGCCACCTGCACTGGTTCGGGTTCGGACACGGCAATGCCGACGACGAACACGCCGAGACGCTGCAGCGCGTGAAGGCCGACCCGCCTGTAAGGAACGCCATTCAGAAGCGGATGCATCATGGCATGACGGTCGTGGTCAGCGACCAGCCCCAGACGGCGAACACGCGCACGCAACGCGGTTTCGTCGTGTTGGGCGAGGGTCTGTACTAGCCGAATCCGCCGACCGATTGAGGTTGCGCCGTGAAGCGTAACCGACGAGAAAATGTTGCACGAGGCACTGGCATAGGGAATTTGAGATGAAGAAGTTTTTGATTGCGGCCACGCTGTCCTGTGTGGCGTCCGGCACTTTCGCTGCCGATGCGGTNGGCAGTCGAGTTCCAGGGCGAAGGCTGATGGCGAATAGGTCGATTGTTGTTGTTGCAAAAATACAACTTTGAGTCCGCTAGTAAACATATTTCGATCGATACTAATTGAATACAGCGATTTAATGGACGAGTTATTTCGTCGGGGCTGCGTATGGAGAAAACTATGAGAAACACTCTGATTGTGGTCGCCCTCGCATGCACCGCCTCCGTCGCTCATGCCGCCGATGCCGTCGTCTATGAACCGGCCGAGGTAATCTCCACTCCTGTCTTCAGTTGGACGGGCGGCTATATCGGCCTGCAAGCCGGTTATCTGTGGGGCGACAGTCACATGGAATTTCTTAGCGACGGTTCCTACGGCAATCCCGATCCCCATGGATGGTTGGGCGGAGTCTATGTTGGATACAACTACGAGATGCCCTCCAATGTCGTTTTGGGCATCGAGGCCGACATCGCCTATGCAGATGCGGAAGGCGACAGGGAAGGGTTTGGTTTCAGCGGCATCCCGGCTCCGCCCGGAGACGGCTTGAACATGGAGGTGAACTGGTCTGGAGCGGTGCGCGGTCGCCTCGGCTATGCGTTAGACCGCCTTCTTCCCTATATCGCCGGCGGCGTAGCTTTTGCTGACGTCGATAGCAGCAATGTGCTTGCTCCCGTCACCTTCAACGACAGCGATACAATGGTGGGATGGACCGTCGGCATTGGTGGCGAGTACGCGTTTACGGACCAGCTGATCGGGCGCGTCGAGTACAGGTACACCGACTTCGGCAGCTCCGATCTTGTGCTCGATTCGATTGACGGCGCCGCCGAGGCGGACCTGACCACGAGCGACGTCCGCTTCGGTCTGGCCTGGAAGTTCTGAATCTCCGGCTGCTGTCAGATTTCAACAACGCCGCCTACGGGCGGCGTTTTTCATCTGACGCTCCCGAACGTGAGCACCGGATTGCGATTCCGGAAGCCGTCTATTCGTAGTAGCCGACGCCGCAGCCGAGATCGCCGATCCTGGTGACGAATGAAACCTTGGGCGCGGGCGAGCCGTCGCTCGGCCGGAAATAGACATAGCTGACTTCGGAAACCTGGCCTTCGGGCTTTTGCGCCGCGTCGTAGAGTTCCTGGCCCACATTCTTGCCGACCGCATCCTTGACCGTCCGTTCGTCCTGGCCGAAGAGCGATTTCGAGCTTGGATTGGGGTAGGGGTGGATGATGCCGTCTGTATTGTTGAAGCAGAACGGATAGAGATCCCGGTCCAGGAAGCCGTCACCGCCTGTTGCGATCGACGCGAGCGCTTTCGCCTTGTCGGCCTTTACGGCGATCACCACCCTGTCCAGCATCGCCCTGGCTTCGGCTGCCGTGCCGCGATCGGCATCCTCTGCAAATCCTGAAGTGACAGCGCCCAGAAGGCCGAGCACAGCAGCCGTGACGACGAGCGTTTTCATCATGGATCCCTCCGCGGAAGGTCCAAGACTATCACAGCCCGGGCCAAGGTCGAAGCGACGGCGAGGGCCGTGCGGGCGACGATGAAAGCCTTAACCAAAGTCGGAACGAGATCGCTTTGCCATCCATGCTATCTTGCTAATTAAGCGCGGTGCGACTTAACTCATCGGCGTTGCTGCGAACCGGGTTTGCTGCAGCACCAGAAAATGAAGAGAGACTGCCGACAGACATTCAAGTCCTGACATCGCCGTTTTCAAGACAAACCGGGGGGGTACTGTTTTGATCGACAATGGCATATCGAAAAGACCGCAGCGCTGGTCCTACGGGTTGCTTCTCGTCTGCGCGGCCAGCGCCGCGTTCTGGATAGCGGCGCTGTGGCTGGTCTTTTGAAGA
>NZ_JBFOCI010000008.1:0-134116 GCF_040813675.1 Mesorhizobium marinum
TCGGCCCTTGCCGCGGGCGCGGCCTTGCCGCCGGCGACCATCGCCTCGACATCGGCCCGGACGATGCGACCGTGCGGGCCGGACCCGGCGACCGACGCGATGTCGACGCCGGCGTCCTTCGCGATGCGGCGTGCCAATGGCGAGGCGAACACGCGGTCGCCGGCTGCATGGCCGTTTGCGGCCGGGGCCGCGGCGCTCGGCGCCGGCTTCTCTGCCTTCACCGGCTCGGCCTTCGGCGCTTCCGCCTTCGCGGCTTCCTGCTTCGGCGCCTCCGCCTTTTCGGCCGCGCCCGCCTTGGCGGCGGCGCCGGCATCCTCGTCCTCGCCCGCGAGGACGGCGATCAGCGCGTTGACCTTCACGCCCTCCGTTCCGGCGGGAACCACGATCTTGGCGACCGTTCCTTCATCGACGGCTTCGACTTCCATCGTCGCCTTGTCCGTCTCGATCTCGGCGATCACGTCGCCGGGCGAAACCTTGTCACCTTCCTTGACCAGCCACTTGGCGAGGTTGCCCTCTTCCATGGTGGGCGAGAGGGCGGGCATGGTAATGTTGATCGGCATGGCTTCCTCCCACCCGGCTCAGCGATAGGTGACGGCTTTCACCGCCTCGACGACCTCGCCGACATTCGGCAGCGCCAGTTTTTCGAGGTTGGCCGCATAAGGCATCGGCACGTCCTTGCCGGCGATGGTGATGACCGGCGCGTCGAGATGGTCGAAGGCCCGCTGCGACACCTGGTTGGCGATGAAGTCGCCGACCGAGGACTGCGGGAAGCCCTCCTCCACGACGACCAGCCGGTTCGTCTTGCGCACCGACGCGATCACCGTGTCGAGGTCCATCGGGCGGATCGTTCTGAGATCGATCACCTCGGCGTCGATGCCGAGACCGGCGAGTTCGGCCTCCGCCTTCACCGCATAGGTCATGCCGATGCCCCAGGAGACGATGGTGACGTCCCGACCCGCCTTGTGGATGCGGGCCTTGCCGATCGGCAGCACGAAATCGTCGAGCTTCGGCACATCGAAATGATGACCGTAGAGGATTTCGTTCTCCAGGAAGATGACCGGGTTGGGATCGCGGATCGCCGCCTTGAGCAGGCCCTTGGCATCGGCCGCCGAATAGGGCTGGATCACCTTCAGGCCCGGGATGTGGCTGTACCAGGCGGCATAGTCCTGGCTGTGCTGGGCGGCGACGCGGGCCGCCGCGCCGTTGGGACCGCGAAACACGATCGGCGCGCCCATCTGGCCGCCCGACATGTAGAGCGTCTTCGCCGCCGAATTGACGATCTGGTCGATCGCCTGCATGGCGAAGTTGAAGGTCATGAACTCGACGATCGGCTTCAGGCCGGCCATCGCCGCGCCGACGCCGACGCCGGCGAAGCCGTGCTCGGTGATCGGCGTATCGACCACGCGGCGCGGGCCGAATTCCTGCAGCAGCCCCTGCGTGATCTTGTAGGCGCCCTGGTACTCGGCGACCTCCTCGCCCATGACGAACACGTCCTCGTCGCGGCGCATCTCCTCGGCCATGGCGTCGCGCAGGGCTTCGCGCACGGTCATCGACACCATCTCGGTGCCGGCGGGAATGTCGGGGTCGGCGGCGATCTGCGCCTTCGGCGCGGCGGGAACCTTTGCCGGCTCGGCTGCCGGGGCAGGCGCCGCGGCATCGGCCACCTTCTCGTCTTCGGCTGTCTTAGCGGGGACCGCTTCCCTGGCGGGCGCGCCAGCGCCGGCCTTGGCGGCGTCCTCGCCCTCGACCGCCAGGATGGCGATCGGCGTGTTGACCTTCACGCCTTCGGTGCCGGCGGGCACCACGATCTTGGCCAGGGTGCCTTCATCGACCGCCTCGACCTCCATGGTCGCCTTGTCGGTCTCGATCTCGGCGATCACGTCACCGGCGACGATCTTGTCGCCTTCCTTCTTCAGCCATTTTGAAACATTGCCTTCCTCCATCGTCGGGGAAAGCGCGGGCATCAGGATCTCGATGGGCATGGTCGCGCTCCCCCTCAAAGTACGATGTCGGTCCAGAGCTCGGATGCATCCGGCTCGGGATCGGTCTGCGCGAACTCCGCGGCGTCCGCCACGATGTCGCGAACCTCCTTGTCGATGGCCTTCAGGTCGTCCTCGCTCGCCCACTTCTTGGCGATCAGGCGCGCCTTTACCTGCTCGATCGGGTCGTGCTCGGAGCGCATCTTCTGCACTTCGTCCTTCGAGCGGTATTTCGCCGGGTCGGACATCGAGTGGCCGCGATAGCGGTAGGTCTGCATCTCGAGGATGATCGGCCCCTTGCCGGAGCGACACCACTCGACGGCAACCTCGGCGGCCGATTTCACCGCCCGCACGTCCATGCCGTCGACCTGCATGCCGGGAATGCGGAAGGAAAGGCCGCGCTGCGAGAAATCCGTCTCCGCCGACGAACGCGTGACCGAGGTGCCCATGGCGTAGCGGTTGTTCTCGATGACGTAGATGACCGGCAGCTTCCACAACGAGGCCATGTTGAAGCTCTCGTAGACCTGGCCCTGGTTCGCCGCGCCGTCTCCGAAATAGGTCAGCGACACGTTCTTGTTGCCGCGGTAGCGGTTGGCAAAGGCGAGCCCGGTACCGAGCGACACCTGGGCGCCGACGATGCCGTGCCCCCCGTAGAAATTCTTCTCCTTGGAGAACATGTGCATCGAGCCGCCCTTGCCCTTGGAGTAGCCTCCACGGCGCCCGGTCAGCTCGGCCATGACGCCGCGCGGGCTCATGTCCATCGCCAGCATGTGGCCATGGTCGCGATAGGCAGTGATCATCTGGTCGCCGTCGATCAGCGCCATCTTCATGCCGGTGACCACGGCCTCCTGGCCGATGTAGAGGTGGCAGAAGCCGCCGATGAAGCCCATGCCGTAGAGCTGGCCGGCCTTCTCTTCGAACCGCCGGATGAGCAGCATCTCGCGATAGGCGGCGCGCTCCTGCTCCTTGGTGAAGTTCGCCGGTTTCGGCGCGGTGGGTCCCTGGAGGGGTTTTGCATCCGCCTTGGGTTTCTTAGCGGACGCCTTCTTGGCGGCGACGGCCATACATCACTCCCTATGTTTGTCTCTTCGCGGACATGTCCGAGGATGCGGCACCCTCGATTTGTACAGACGCTAGCACGCCTGTCACCGTCGAACCATGCGGAAAAACGCATGGCTGGCATGCGGCCTAAGCACCTAAAATCATTGAAAATTCTTGAGAATAACCAAATTCCGGTTAATCAGCGAAGCGACGACCGCATGATGACGATCTCGTCGGCCTGCGAGAGGTTGAGCGCCCGGCGCGCCTGCTCGTCGAGCATGTCCTTCTCGAGCGTTCCGTCGTGCAGAAGCTGCACGCGGCGCTCCAGTTCGACGCGTTGCGCCGTCACCGCATCGAGGCTGGCCTGCAGCTCGACGGCCTGCGCCTCATAGAGATATTTGGAATAGATGCCGAATTCGCCGTGATAGGCGTGGAAGCCGAAATAGGTCAGGAACAGCGCCGACACCGCCGGCACGATGAGGCGGCCGGTATTTCTCTGCTTGTGCTGGCGCGTCCACATGCGGCGGCTCCCGTTCTGCCCGCCTATCTCGCTCCATTGTGCTTAATGGACGGTTAGCGGGAGCCGCGATGCGTGTCGTCAGGCCTTCAGGATCGAGGTGCCGGCGTAGCGCGCCTGCTTGCCCAGCTCTTCCTCGATGCGGATGAGCTGGTTGTACTTCGCCGTGCGATCGGAACGGGCCAGCGAGCCGGTCTTGATCTGTCCGCAGTTGGTCGCCACCGCGAGGTCGGCAATCGTCGAATCCTCGGTCTCGCCGGAGCGGTGCGACATCACCGCCGTGTAGCCCGCCCGGTGCGCGGTATCGACGGCTTCGAGCGTCTCGGTCAGCGAGCCGATCTGGTTGACCTTGACCAGGATCGAATTGCCGACGCCCATGCGGATGCCGTCCCTGAGGCGCGCGGTGTTGGTGACGAAGAGATCGTCGCCGACCAGCTGCACCTTGTCGCCGCAGAGGTCGGTCAGGTACTTCCAGCCCTCCCAGTCGTCCTCGGCCATGCCGTCCTCGATCGAGATGATCGGGTAGTCGGCGGCCAGCTTGGCCAGGTATTTCGCCTGCGCCTTGGGGTCGCGCGTCTTGCGCTCGCCCTCATAGACGTAGTTGCCGTCCTTGAAGAATTCGGTCGAGGCGCAGTCGAGGCCTATCGCGACCTCCTCGCCCGGCTTGAAGCCGGCGGCCTCGATCGAGGCGACGACGAAGTCGAGCGCGGCCTGTGCGTTCTTGAGGTTGGGCGCGAAGCCGCCTTCGTCGCCGACATTGGTGTTGTGGCCGGCATCCTTCAGGCGCTTCTTCAGCGTGTGGAAGATTTCGGACCCCCAGCGCACCGCGTCGCGCAGGCTGGGCGCGCCGACCGGCATGATCATGAATTCCTGGAAGTCGATCGGGTTGTCGGCATGCGCGCCGCCGTTGATGATGTTCATCATCGGCACCGGCAGCACATGCGCGTTCGGCCCGCCGAGATAGCGGTAGAGCGGCAGGCCCGACGCTTCCGACGCCGCCTTGGCCACCGCCAGCGAAACGCCGAGGATGGCGTTGGCGCCGAGCCGTGCCTTGTTCGGCGTGCCGTCGAGTTCGATCATGGTGCGGTCGATGTGGATCTGGTCTTCGGCCTCGAGGCCGCCGATCGCCTCGAACAGTTCGCCGTTGACGGCCTCGACTGCGCGCTCCACGCCCTTGCCGAGATAGCGCGGGCCGCCGTCGCGAAGCTCGACCGCTTCATGCGCGCCGGTGGACGCGCCCGACGGGACGGCGGCGCGCCCCATCGAGCCGTCCTCGAGCACGACGTCGACCTCGACGGTCGGATTGCCGCGGCTGTCCAGTATCTCGCGGCCGATGATGTCGATGATGGCGGTCATTTGGAATCCCCGAGAAAAGTCGTGTGAAATGTCGCGCCCGTCTTAGTGGAAGCCCGGCAAAATTCAATCCGGCCCGCCCATTTATAGGAATCCTGCGACGGATTCACGAATTGGTGCCGGCTGTTACGATTTGTCATGTTTGGGGACCTGCCGGTCCCCGGGATTTCGGATAGCTTCGAGGTTGCGCGGGGCGAAACGGAGGGTTTCGCCATGTCCGAGTTTCCCGGTATCCTGAGTTTGTTGCTTATCGCCGCGGCGTTCCTGACGTCCTGCAACCCGCAGGCTTCTCATGACGCCGGCAGGCCGATCGCGCCCCTTGTCTCACATTGACGGCAGACGACGAAAACCCCGCCTGCGTGCGCGGGCGGGGTTATCCGTGAAGCGGTCTGTTGGGCGCGGACGATCACCAGTACGGGTCGACCTTGTAGTAGCTGTAGGATTCGTCGCGCGCCAGCGTGCCGTCGCCGCGGGTCAGTTCGTTGATCGAATAGGACGGCCCTGCCTCGAGCTGCGCCTTGGTGAACGGCACGACGTAGCCGCCTTTTTCCTCGTCGTAGTCGAGCGCCGACCACGGGATCGCGTGATATTTCTCGCCGATGCCGAGGAAGCCGCCGAACCCGATCACGGCGAACATGATCCCGTTCGACATCTTCTCCAGCATCACGTCTTCGATCGATCCGATATGGTCGCCCGACATGTTGTACACGGCCGTGCCGATGACCCGCGACGCGGTGATGGCGTTGGTGTGGCCGCTTGGCGTATGGGTGTTCATTGTCTCGCTCCTCGTTGATGGACGATGGGAGAGAAATGAACGCCGCTGCCAAAGGTTCCGGCTTTTGGACCGCTGCAACCGCGTCAGTCGGTGAGGATGAAGGTCACCTTCTTGTTGACCCGGTAGGCGGCGATCTGGCCGTCCTCGACGACGACCTTCTGCTCCTGGATCCAGGCGCCCTGGACGTTCTTCAGCGTCTTGGCGGCGCGCGAGATGCCCTTCTCGATCGCGTCCTGGAAGCTCTTCTTCGACGATGCGGTGATCTCGGTGACACGGGCTACAGACATCGGTTCCTCCTTCGGAACGCCATGAAGTCTACGCAGCCCAGCCTACGACCGGAAAGCGGCCGCCTCAACCTGTGCTTTTGGCCACTTCGTCGAGCTTCATCAGGCTTTCGATGAGGGCGGGCATGTCCTTCAGGGGCACCATGTTCGGACCGTCGGACGAGGTCGAGTTGTCGGGATCCTCGTGCGTCTCGATGAAGACGCCGGCGACGCCGACCGCCACGGCGGCGCGCGCCAGCGTGGCGACGAAGCGCCGTTCACCCCCGGAGGTCGCCCCCTGCCCGCCCGGCTGCTGCACCGAATGCGTGGCGTCGAAGATCACCGGTGCGCCGAGATCGGCCATGATCGGCAGCGCGCGCATGTCGGAGACCAGCGTGTTGTAGCCGAACGACGCGCCGCGTTCGGTGACCAGCACGTTGGCGTTGCCAGACCCCGTGACCTTGGCGACGACGTTCTTCATGTCCCAGGGCGCCAGGAACTGCCCCTTCTTCACGTTGACGACCTTGCCGGTCTTTGCGGCCGCCACCAGCAGGTCGGTCTGGCGGGACAGGAAGGCGGGAATCTGCAGCACGTCGACGACCTCGGCCACGATGGCGCATTGCTCCTCGGTGTGGACGTCGGTCAGCACCGGCACACCGAGCTCCTTGCGCAGGTCGGCGAAGACCGGCAGGGCCGCTTCTAGGCCGGCGCCCCGCGTCGAGCCCAGAGACGACCGGTTGGCCTTGTCGTAGCTCGACTTGTAGACGAAGCCGATTCCGAGCTTCTCGGTCAGTTCCTTCAGCGCGCCGGCCATGTCGAAGGCGTGCCCCCGCGATTCGAGCTGGCACGGGCCGGCGATCAGCGACAGCGGCGCGTTGTTGGCGAACAGCGCCTTGCCGACGCGGACCTCGGGGTTCGGGGCTTCGGTGGCAGTCTTGCTGGGCGCGCTCATGGGGTTCCTCGCGATCTCTGGCGGCCATGTGCCCGAATCCGCGCCAAGGTTCAAGCGCGCCCCCCCGTGAGCCCGCCTTGCAACCGACCCAGCGGAACGGCCACAACCCGGCAGCCGTGCTCGACGCCTGCGGCCCACTGCCGTGCTTGTCGCGCCCCGCCCGGCGGATATAGTGCGCCGGGCAACGGAGCGCCGCGCGTGGAAGACAACCGTCACCGCTTCTACGAAGATATCCTGGCGCTGTTCAACGGCACCCTGTTCGTGGCGCTCGGCATCGTGCTCTACGCGAAGGTGTCGCTGGTCACCGGCAGCGCCGCCGGTATCGCGCTTCTTTTGCAATACGCGGCCGGCCTGCCGTTCGGCGTCGGCTTCGTGCTGGTGAACCTGCCCTTCTTCTGGCTCGCGGTGCGCCGCATGGGCTGGCCGTTCACCATCCGCACCTTCGCCGCGATCGTCATCCTTTCGCTGATGACGCGCTTTGCGCCCGATGTCATCGGGCTCGACACCGTCAATCCGGTCTTCGCCGCGGTCGCCGGCGGTGCGCTGATGGGTGTCGGGCTGCTCATCCTGTTCCGGCACCGCGCCGGTCTCGGCGGATTTTCGATCCTCGGCCTCTACCTGCAGGACAACCACGGCATCCGCGCCGGATGGTTCCAGCTCTGCGTCGACCTCGCGATCCTCGCGGTCGCCCTGTTCTTCATCCCGTGGCAGAGCGCCGCGCTGTCGGTGCTCGGCGCCGTCGTGCTCAACCTGACGCTGGCGATCAACCATCGACCCGGGCGCTACATGGCGATGAGCTGAGCTGTCCCGCTACGCGGCGCTGGCTGGGGCGGTCACTTCGAAGACCTCGATCTGCGCGTGGCGGCCCTTTGCCGTCGCTGCGCCGAGCGGCCGGAAGTCGATCCCCGGCCCTGCCCGTTCCCGGACGGCGGCGCTGGCCAGGATCGTCGTGCCGAACTCCTTGTTCATGCCCTCGAGGCGCGACGCGACGTTCACCGTGTCGCCCATCGCCGTATATTGCCTGCGGTCCTCCGCACCGACGCTGCCGACGACGGCGATGCCCGTATGGATGCCGAAGCGCGTGATGAGTTCGGGACGGCCGGCGGCAAGGTTGGCGGCGTTCAGCCGGTCGATCTCCGCCTTCAGTTCCACCACGCAGCGGCATCCGGCCGCGACATGGTCGGGGTTTTCCGTCGGCGCGTTCCACATCGCGTAGATCGAGTCGCCGAGATATTGCACGATCACCCCGCCGTGGCGTTCGACCACCCTGTTCATGGTCTCGAAATAGACGCCGAGCAGGTCGACCACCTCCTCCGGCGAGTGTTGCTCCGAGATGGTCGTGAAATCGCGAATGTCGGTGAAGAGGACCGTCACTTCGCGCCGCTCGGCCGCTCCCGCCGCGGCCTGACCCGACGCCACGATGCGGCGCACCAGTTCGCGCGGCACGTAGACCGCGAAGGTCCGGATCGCGTTGCGCGCAGACGACAGCGCCCGTGCCAGCATGTTGATTTCGCTGATCAGCGAATTGGCGACCTTCCAGTTGTCGAAGTCGAGATTGCCGATCTGGGCCGCATCGATGGCGAGCGCGACCAGCGCGCGGCTGATGCGTCGCGACACCATGATCGCAGTGATTATCCCGGCGATGACCAGCACTGCGGCGATCGCGAGCGTCTTCCTCAGGAGCTCGACATTCGCGGCCGTGAAATCGGCGACCGGGGCTGCGATGACGATTCGGTAGCCGTCGAGCAGGTGCGCTGAGCCGAACGAGGAGAAGCGCGCAAGCCATGGAACCGTGTCGACCTCGAAGACCGATGACCGGCCGACACCCGTGTCGGGCGTCGTGTCGAGCATGGCCTGGGCCGCCGCCAGCACCGGGTCCGACAACGCGGCCGAGCCCCCCGACGATGCGCGCGCCAGAACCTCGCCGACGATTCCGGCGGTCAGCACCGGGTCGTCGTTCGCAGCCAGCGCACTCCGCGCCGGCAGGTCCGTCAGGAGCGCCGCCATCGCCTCCGGGTCCGAATGAACGATCAGCTTGCCGTCGCCGTCGAAGACGTATCCGACGGAATGCTCCGACACCGCATGCTCCTCCATCATGCGGCTAATCGTTTCGAGCAGTACGTCGGCGCCGATGACAACGGTCCGATCGGCCAGGGTCGACGCCGCCAGCGTCAGCGTCAGCGAACTCGTGCTGGCCGAACTGTAGGGGGCCGTGGAAATCGGTCCATCGGCCCGGATAGCGGCGCGGTACCAGGGCCGCCGTCGTGGATCGTAGTCGCTCTCCCGCGCGGTGCCTGAGCCGATCAATCGGCCCTCCGCATCAAGGAAGTGCCAGGTGGACAAGGCAGCGCCATCGGCGGCACGGAGAACGACGCGCATGCCGTAGGTCGCGGCGGCGGGCGCGGAAACCGCGTCGCGCCATCGCTTGCTGCTGTCGGCGCGTAGGATATGGAAGAAGGCGCCGCTCGGATATCCGATGTAGACGGCGTCGAGATGCGACGACCCGCGCAGGGCCCGCACCAGGAACTCGCGCTTGATGTCGAGATCCGCAGGCGGCTCCGTGGCGAGCGATGGCAGCACGGCGCCGGTGGTGATGAGGTTGTGGCCGTCCTGGAACACGGTCTCGTAGAGGTCGATCGTCCCCCGGGAGAGAAGCTTGATCTGCTGTTCCGCCGATTCCAGCGCGGACCGGCGACCTTCGTAGAAGGTCAGCCACATCAGCGGAACCGAGATCGCGACCAGAAGCAGGACGATGATGACGCTGAGGTGGACGCGCAGCGGCTTCGCCCAGCGAAGCACGCGCTGCTCGCCGGCGTCGTCGTGGCTGGCCACGGGGCGAGACGTGGTCTTGTCCTGCCTGTCCACAGTTGATTCCCCTCTTGCCCCTGCATAGCACGGACGGCAGCCGGCGAAACGACGGCAGCGTCAGGCGGCGGTCGGCAGTGGATGGCGGCAAAGGCGGATGACCGCATCCAGCTTCCAAACACGCGAGAGGTCAGGTCGCCGCACTCCAGGCATCACCGCTTGGCTTCAGCGCGGCGCCACCGCCTGCACCTTGATCCTGCCGCCAAAGGGCAGTTTTGCCGCCTGGTAGACGGTTCTGGCGGGCCGACGGCCCTCAGGGAACAGTTCGCCGAACAGGCCGTTCACCTCCTTGACGTCGGCGAGGTCTATGAACGCCAGATCGACATAGACGATGTCCGATCGGGAGAACCCAGCCGCCTCTGCTATCCGGAAGACGTGAGCGAAGGCACGCGAGGCCTCCTCGCGCGCGCTCCCCGGTACATAGGCGCCGTCGTCACCGACCGAGAGCTGCCCGCTGATCCAGCATTGGTTGCCGACGACGACCGCATTGCTTATCGGCGACGGCGACGGCGGAACGCCATCGACTTCTACGATGTAGCGCTTCGGCATGGCCCACTCCAGCGACGTAGAACGCTGGGATTCTACCAGCAACTTCGACACAGGACCATGGATCGAGCACCGTCGCGCCTGCCGGCGTCCCTCCAACATTCTCCGGGCCGCTCGCCCGCAGTCGATCCTCCTAGCCCGAGCGCAGCTTTCCGCCCGCATGGGCATGCTGCTCGAGAAGCCGGGCCCAACGTTCGACGGCGGCCCTGCGCGTGAGCCGCGCCCGGGCAAATTCGCGGGCCTCGCCGACGATCTCCTTTTCCCGCGCCGGGTTCGACCGCAGCCAGTCCACCTGCTCGGCCAGGTTCGAAGAGTATCGGGAGACCGGCACGTAGTGGCGGAATGGCTCTAGGTCGCCGAAATAGAATTCCTGGTACGGCCGGTCGATCACCAGCACCGATCGTCCGGCGTGGAGAAGCAGCTTCAGCCGACCGCTGTAGCCGCTTCCCTCGACATCGATCATGTAGCGGTATTGCGCCACCTGCTCTTCCATCGTGGTGAAGCCGCCGAGATAGACTGTTCCGGATGGGTGTGAGGTCGTCTGTGCGTCGACGGCCCGGATCGTATCGGGATGCCGGGATGCGTGCTCAACGAGCGCGCGACGCGCCGGGAACCCGCCCTGTCCGGTCCAGAAGGCCAGGTCGTGGGTCGGCATCGCCGCCGACGCCTCGCAAAGCGATGCGACCTTGCCGTCGAAATCCAGAAACCGTGCCTCGGGCCAGCCGTTGAACACGAAATCGGGCGCCGCGACGACCGGATGCCCGGCCTGCGCGCACGCTCCGAAGACGGTGATCGGACGCGTCCCGGTGTCGGAAGGCTTGTCGCCCGAATTGACGTAAAATGGCGGCAGCGACCGGCAACCGAGCATCGCCACCGCCTCGGCGATCAGGTTCGCAAGTTGCTGCAGGCGGATTATCCAGGGCTTCCGGTAAAGGATCCTGAGCTTGCCCCGCTCGAGCGAGCAATGCAGTTCCAGGCTTCCCAGCAGGTGGCCCAGCATCAGGCGGCTGGCGCCGTATCGGCCCTGCTTCCTCAGGACGACCGGTATCGGCGCCGAGGCGATGAGCCGTTCGGCGTGTTCCATGTAGAGCGCCTCTTCCCGGGTCCAGTCTGCGTTCGACTGATCGGCCGGGCCTGCGCTCATACCAGCCGGCTCTGCTCCACGGCTGCGCCGATGAAGGAGGCGAACAACGGGTGTGGATCGAGCGGACGGCTCTTCAGTTCCGGATGGTACTGCACGCCGATGAACCACGGATGGTCGGGATACTCGACCGTCTCGGGCAGCACGCCGTCGGGCGACATGCCGGCAAAGACGAGGCCGCATTCCTCAAGCCGCTCCTTGTACTCGATGTTCACCTCGTAGCGGTGGCGATGGCGCTCGGAAATGTCCGTGTCGCCGTAGATTTCGGCGATCTTGGAGCCGGCGGCCAGTTTCGCCTCGTAGGCGCCGAGGCGCATCGTGCCGCCGAGATCGCCGCTTTCGCGGCGCTTCTCGAGCATGTTGCCCTTGAGCCATTCGGTCATCAGCCCGACCACCGGTTCATCGGTCTTGCCGAACTCGGTCGATGACGCATGCGAGATGCCCGCCAGCGACCGGGCAGCCTCGATGCAGGCCATCTGCATGCCGAAGCAGATGCCGAAATACGGCACCTTGCGCTCCCGGGCGAACCGGGCGGCGAGGATCTTGCCCTCCGAGCCGCGTTCGCCGAAGCCGCCGGGAACAAGGATGCCGTGCACTTTCTCCAGCCAGGGCGCCGGATCCTCCTTCTCGAAGATCTCGCTCTCGATCCAGTCGAGCTTGACCTTGACGCGGTTCGCCATGCCGCCGTGCGAAAGTGCCTCGATCAGCGATTTGTAGGCGTCCTTGAGGCCGGTGTACTTGCCGACGATGGCGATCGTCACTTCGCCTTCCGGATTGTGGATCAGCGACGAGACGTTCTGCCAGGCCTCCATGCGCGGTTTTGGCGCGGGATCGATGCCGAAGGCCGCCAGCACTTCCGAATCGAGCCCTTCCCTGTGATAGGCCAGCGGAACGTCGTAGATATGCGCGACATCCAGCGCCTGGATCACGGCCGACTCGCGCACGTTGCAGAACAGCGAGAGCTTGCGGCGCTCTTCCTTGGGGATGGCGCGGTCGGCGCGCACCAGCAGGATGTCGGGCGCGATGCCGATCGAGCGCAGTTCCTTGACCGAATGCTGGGTCGGCTTGGTCTTCAGTTCGCCAGCCGCCGGAATCCAGGGCATCAGCGTGAGATGGACATAGACCGCCTGGCCGCGCGGCAAGTCGTTGCCGAGCTGGCGGATCGCCTCGAGGAAGGGCATCGCCTCGATGTCGCCCACGGTGCCGCCGATTTCGCACAACACGAAGTCGTAGTCGTCGTTGCCGTCGGTGACGAAATTCTTGATCTCGTCGGTGACGTGCGGGATGACCTGCACGGTCGCGCCGAGATAGTCGCCGCGCCGCTCGCGCTCGATGATGTTCTTGTAGATGCGGCCGGTCGTGATGTTGTCGGCCTGGTTGGCCGACCGGTTGGTGAACCGCTCGTAGTGGCCGAGGTCGAGGTCGGTTTCGGCCCCGTCGTCGGTCACGAACACTTCGCCGTGCTGATACGGGCTCATCGTGCCCGGATCAACGTTGAGGTAGGGGTCGAGTTTCTTGATCCGCGCGCGGTAGCCACGCGCCTGCAGCAGGGCTCCGAGAGCCGCCGCAGCTATGCCTTTGCCAAGGGAAGAAACCACGCCGCCGGTGATGAAAACATATCGCGCCATGGGAGTCGGTGCTTAGCGCCGCCGGCACGATTCCGCCAGCAAAAACTTTTGGGGCTTTTGCTTTTCCACGCCGGCTTTGCCACGTCGCCTGCAGTCCGACGCACCGCCTCGCTGAACGCCGCATGCAAAAGGCCGGCTCGAGAGCCGGCCTTTTCACATCGAAATGCGTTTCGTTCAGAGCACGATCACTTGCGTGCCGACCGGCACCCGCTTGTACAGGTCCATGACGTGCTCGTTGATCATGCGGAAGCAGCCGTTCGACGAATCGGTGCCGATCGTCTCCGGGGCGATGGTGCCGTGGATGCGCAGATGCGTGTCGCGGCCGTTTTCGTAGAGGTAGATGGCGCGCGCGCCCAGCGGATTGGCGCCGCCGCCCGGCATGCCGTCGGCATAGCGGCCGTATTTGGCGGGCTCGCGCGCCTGCATCTCCTTGGTCGGGATCCAGCGCGGCCATTCCTGCTTGTCGCCGACCTTGACCGTGCCCTTGTACTGCAGCCCGTCCTTGCCCACCGCGATCGCATAGCGGCGCGCCTTGCTCGACCCTTCCATGAGGTAGAGGCGATGCGCGGCCGTATCGATGATGATCGTCCCGCGCGGATAACCGGAATTGTACTGCACGACCTGCGGCTCGTACTCCGGCGGCACCTTGAACCGCTTGTTCGGGCCCTTCAGCTCGAGCGCGGCGTCGAGCGCGCGTGTCTCAGGCAGGAGCGACGCCTTCTGCACCTGCTGGCCGCCGAACAGGTTGGCGAAAATGTTGTTCGGCTTCGGCGCCGCCTGCATCGCGGTCTCGCTGCGCAGTTCGCCGTTGTTGCCGGTCTGGACGACCTGGCTGGCCGCGAGCCTGGCGAGTTCGGCCTGGCGCGCGGCTTCGGCGGCGGCGGCAACCTGGCGCTGGCGCTCTTCCTCGGCCTTGATCTTCGCCAGGCGCTGTTCCTCGATCGCCTTGGCCTTGGCCTCGCGCAGCAGGCGACGTTCATCGGCCGCCTTGGCCCGCGCCACCTTACGCTCCTCCGCCTCCTTGGCGAGCCGGATCTTGCGCTCTTCGGCGGCCTTCGCGCGTTCCGCCATCATCTTCTCGCGTTCAACCTTGGCCTGCGCCGCGCGCTTTTCCTTCTCGACCTTGGCGGCTGCGAGCTTCTTGTCGCGCTCGGCCTTGGCGGCGGCGAGCTGCTTCTCGCGCTCGGCCTTCGCCTTGGCGAGCTGCTTTTCCTTGTCAGCCTTTGCCTTGGCCAGCTGCTTTTCCTTCAGCGCCTTCGCCTTGGCGAGCTTTTCCTTCTCGGCCTTCGCCTTCGCTGCCTTCTTTTCCTGCTCCGTCAGCGGCTTTGCGGCGGTCTTCGACTTCGACTTGGCTGCGGCGGCCTTTTTCTTCTTCTTCAAGGCCTCTTCCTCGGCCTTGGTCGCAACCGGGACGACGGTTGCCGTCTCGGGCGTGGAAGGCGCCGGCACGGGCGGCGCGGCGAATGCCGCGACGTTCATGGCAAGGCCAGCGCCGATGCCAAGGAGCAAGAGGTTACGAAGCTGCATGATCTCGATCCCGACTGAAATCCAGGCTGAACTCTTCAGCCTGCCCAAGCCGCCATGCCGACATCCGCACGACATGGACCGCCGCCCGCCTTATACGGCAATAGGACGACGCGCCTCAAGCGCGGCCAAGCGGGCCCACGGGTCGAATCCTCGTGATGCAGGCGGCATTTACGGCGACTGTGTTCAAACGATCACAGTAACGACTTCGTGGCGCGCAAGTGCGCCACCCGGCACTTCCGGGATGACCGCTAGTTCGGGACCTGCGGCTCGCCCTGCTGTGCCGGGGCGGCGGGCGCTTCCGTCGCGGGGGCTGCAGCCGGCGCCGCATCGGGCACCGTCGGCGTACCGGACTCGGCCGGAGTTGCAGGCGCATCGGATCCGCCCAGTTGGTCGAGAACGCCCTGGCTCTGGCCCGCGGGCGCCTGGCGGTCGAGGATGTCCAGCGGCTGCGCGCCATAGCGGGCGATCAGCGACAGGCCGAGCGACGTCGCGAAGAAGGCCGCCGCCAGGATGGCGGTGGCGCGCGTCAGCGCGTTGGCGGCGCCGCGGGCCGTCATGAAGCCGGAACCGCCGCCGATCCCGAGGCCGCCCCCCTCGGAGCGCTGCAGGAGCACGACCCCGACCAGCGCGAGAACGACCATCAGATGAATGACGATGACGACGGTTTCCATAGAAGACTTCACCAGAGGGCCGGTTTCGGGACATGCGGGGTGCGCCCGGAAAGGTGGCGGAGCCCCGAAGAAGGCGGCTCAATACAATGCTTTCGCGGCATTTCCAAGCCCGCAGGGGTATATGGGGAGCAAAGGCCCGCGCGCAATGGCCCTGCCCGCCTGTGACGCTTCCCGCTTGCCAAAGCGGCGCATTCCTTTACCTCTTCTGCCCGGCATCCGCCCACGACCGCATTTCGAGCGCTTCCGCCATGCATTTCATCCCGACCGCCGTGCGCGGCCCGCTCTTCATGCTCACGGCTACCGCCACCTACGTCATCAACGACACGATGATGAAGATGGCGACGGTGGGCCTGCCGCCCTACGAGGTCCTGTTCCTGCGCGGCGTCGCCGCGCTGCTGTGGGGTCTGCCGATGCTGTTGCTGCTCGGCTACCGGGCGCAGCTGCCGCTGATGTTCGAGCGGCGGGTGTTGGCCAGGAACCTGCTCGAGCTCGCCGCGATCCTCTCCTACGTCGTCGCGCTCGCCAACATGCCGATCGGGGACGCCGTGGCGCTTGGACAGATCACGCCGCTGCTGGTGCTGCTCGGCGCTTCGATCCTCTTCCGCGAAAGGATCGGCGGCCTGCGCATGGCATTGATCGGGCTCGGCTTCTCGGGCGCCTTGATGGTGGCGCAGCCGACCATGCAGGGCATATCGGTCTATGCGCTTCTCGCTCTGGCCAACGCGGTGTTCAGCGCGGCCCGCGACATCGCCGGACGGCGCGTCGCCGGTCACGTTCCCGGCATGATCGTGGCCATTTCTGCCGTCATCGTGGTGCTGGTCGGTGCCGGTGTTGCCCATCTCGCCACCGAGGAATGGGTTGCCCCGGGGCCGCGCCACCTGGCGTTGCTCGCCGGCGCCGGGCTGTTCCTGATCTTCGGCCACTTCTTCATCTTCATGGCCTACCGGGTCGGCCCGACGGGCGTCGTCGCGCCGTTCTACTACAGCTTCACCGTCTGGGCCGTGATTTCGGGACTGGTCGTGTTCGGCGAACTCCCGAACGCGCTGGCCCTTGGCGGCATCCTGCTGGTGGTGTCGAGCGGCCTCGCCATCGTATTGCTCGATGAGCGGCGGCGGCGCCTGACGGTCGTCGCCTGATCCTCAGCCCGGATCGTAGGCAACGACTTCGCCATCCTCCTTGGTGAAGCTTGAGACCGGATTCTCCAGCAGGTCGAGCACCAGTTCCGACGGGCGGCAAAGCCTGGTGCCCTTCGGCGTTTCCACGATCGGGCGGTTGATGAGAATCGGGTGCGCCAGCATGAAGTCGACCACCTCGGAATCGCTCCAGTCCGGCCTGTCGAGGCCGAGCTCGCGGTAGGGGGTTCCCTTCTCGCGCAGCAGATCGCGCGGCGAAATCCCCATCGCTTCGATAAGCGCCTCCAGCCTGGCGCGCGTCGGCGGATTCTTGAGGTACTCGATGACCGCCGGGTCCTCGCCGCTCGCCTGTATCATGGCAAGCGTGTTGCGCGACGTGCCGCAGTGCGGGTTGTGGTAGATCGTTACGCTCACTGTCGAAACCCGAATTGGGCAGACCGGCCCCGGGTCCGCCGGTTGCGCTAGATCGAGCGGTAGGCTTCCGCGATTGCGAGGAAGTCGGCGGCCTTGAGGCTCGCGCCGCCGACCAGCGCACCGTCGACGTTTTCCACCGACAGCAGCTCGACCGCGTTGGAGGGCTTCACCGAGCCGCCGTACAGGATGCGCATCTTCGCCGCTTCGGCGCCCAGCAGCTCCTTCAGCTCCGCGCGGATGTGCGCATGCGCCTCGGCGACGTCGGCCGCCGTCGGCGTCAGCCCGGTACCGATCGCCCACACCGGCTCGTAGGCGATGACGGTATTGTGAGCGGTCGCGGCAGACGGCACCGAACCGGTGATCTGGCGCGACAGGATGTCAAGCGTCGAGCCGAGTTCGCGCTCCGCCTTCGTTTCGCCGATGCAGAGCACCGCGCAGATGCCCGCACGCCACGCCGCCTCCGCCTTGGCGCGCACGCCGGCGTCGGTCTCGCCATGGTCGGTGCGCCGCTCGGAATGACCGACGATGACGTGCGATGCGCCTGCGTCCTTCAGCATTTCGGCGGAGACGTCGCCGGTATGCGCCCCGCTTTCCTTGGCGTGGCAGTCCTGCCCGCCGACCTTGACCGGCGTGCTGCTAACGATGTCGGCGGCCCGTGCGAGCAACGTCGCCGGCGGGCAGATGAGGGCGTCGGTCTCGGCGTCGAGCCCGGACATGAAGCCGTGCGAGATGGCGCGCAGTTCGCCCAGCGATGCGGCGGTGCCGTTCATCTTCCAGTTGCCGGCGACGAGAGGACGGATACCTGGGGTCATCGATAGGGTTCCTCTGGATTTGCCTCGACGGCATGGCGATTGCAGAAGGGTTCCCTACCAAAATCGGGCCACAAAGCAATCGACACTGTCGCTGAAGGGCGCTATTGCGCTTCGGTGCGACTGAACGTGCGTCCGGTTGGGCGCGCAAAACCGGGATTTTACATGCTTTCTGCGCTCAGAAGTGCCGCCGGAACGTGGGTGGCGAAGTTGCTGCTCCTCCTTCTCGTCGTGAGCTTTGCCGTGTGGGGCATCTCCGGTCAGCTCGTGAACGGCTTCGGCGGCAATTCGGTCATCACCGCCGGCGACACGACGGTTTCGCCGGTCGAGTATCGCCTCGCCTACGACCGGCAGCTCGCGGTGCTTTCCCAGCAGTTCAACACGCGGCTGACGCGCGACCAGGCCCGTTCGCTCGGCGTCGAGGACCAGGTTCTCGCGCAGCTGGCCGCCGGTGCCGTGCTTGACGAACAGGCGAGCGAACTCGGCCTCGGCCTCTCGCAGGACAAGCTTGCGACCCTGACCATGTCCGACCCCGCCTTCCAGGGGCCCGACGGACGCTTCAGCCGCCAGCAGTTCGAAAACGTCCTGCGCCAGATCGGCATGCGTCCCGAGGACTACCTCCAGAACCGCGGCAAGGTCGCCATCCGCCAGCAGATCGTCGAAGCCGTGTCGGACGGGATCAAGGCGCCCGACACCTTCCTGCGCGCCGTCGCCCTCTATCGCGGCGAGGACCGGACGGCGGAATACCTGGTTCTGCCGAAGTCGCTCGTCGAATCCGTCGAGGCGCCGACCGACGCCGCGCTGACCGAATTTTTCGACAAGAACAAGCAGCGCTACGCCGCGCCGGAATACCGCAAGATTTCCTATGTCAGCCTGGTGCCCGAGGCGATCGCCGACGAACAGGCGATCGGCGACGAGCAGGTCAAGCAGGACTACGAGCAGAACATCGACCGCTTCACGACGCCCGAAAGCCGCACCATCGAGCAAGTGGTCTTCGCCGACCGCAACGCCGCCCAGGCGGCGCTCGATTCGATCAGCGCCGGCGCAACCTTCGATTCGGTCGTGACCGCCCAGGGCAAGACCGCCGCCGACACGCTGCTCGGCACCTTCACCAAGGACCGGGTACCCGACCAGACCGTCGCCGAGGCGGCGTTCGCGCTCCAGGCCAACGAGGTGAGCCAGATCGTCGACGGCGCATTCGGCCCGGTGCTGCTGCGGGTCACCCAGATAACGCCGGCGGTCGTCAGGTCGCTTGACGAGGTGTCGCCGGAGATCCGCAAGGAACTGGCGGTCGCCGAGGCCAATCGCATCCTGCTCGACGTCCACGACAACTACGAGGACAGCCGCGCCGGCGGCGATTCGCTGCGCGAAGCCGCGACCAAGCTCGGCCTCAAGGTGATGACCGTCGAGGCGATCGACCGCGCGGCGCAGCGCCCCGACGGCTCCATCGTCACCGACCTGCCGCAGTCGAAGGAACTGCTCGATGCCGCGTTCGAGTCCGAAACGGGCATCGAGAACGCGCCGATAAACGTCGGCAGCACCGGCTTTGTGTTCTACGAGGTGGAGGCGATCACCCCTGCCCGCGACCGCACGCTCGACGAGGTCAAGGACAAGGTTGCCGCCGACTGGAGGACCGATGAGGTCGATACCCGGCTCGCGGCCAAGGCGGCGGACGTCGAGAAGCGGCTGAAGGACGGCGCGCAGATCGACGCGCTGGCGACCGAACTCGGCCTGGAGAAGCAGACCAAGCGCGGACTGAAGCGCGAGACCGACGATGGCGACTTCGGTCGTCCCGGTGTCGCCGCGGTGTTCGGCGTGCCCGAAGGCGGTAGCGGCGTGGTCGCAGCGCCGACGGGCGACGCCCAGATCGTGTTCAAGGTCACCGAGGTGTTCGAACCGGCCGGCGCGGATGCGAACTCCATTCCCGACGACGCCAGGACCAGCTTCGCGTCGGGCATGGCCGACGACCTTCTCGACCAGCTCGTCGCCAAGCTGCAGGGACAGTACGGCGTGGCGGTCGACCGTTCGGCCATCGAGCAGGCGCTGGCGTTCTAGCGCCTCGACGGACGGGATCGGGGGCCATGGCGACACTGAAGGAACACATCGCAAAGGTGGCGGGCGGCAGCCCGCTCTCCTTCGAGGAGGCCCGCGAAGCCTTCGACATCATCATGTCGGGCGAAGCCACGCCCGGCCAGATTGGCGGCTTCCTGATGGCGCTGCGCGTACGCGGCGAGACCGTCGACGAGATTTCCGGCGCGGTTGCGACGATGCGCGCCAAGATGCTGCGGGTCGACGCACCGGCCGGCGCGATCGATATCGTCGGCACAGGCGGCGACGGTTCCCACAGCGTGAACATCTCCACCGCGTCCGCCTTCGTCATCGCCGGCGCCGGCGTCCCGGTCGCCAAGCACGGCAACCGCGGGCTGTCCTCGCAGACCGGCGCCGCCGACGTCCTGACGGCGCTCGGCGTCAGGATCGACCTTGCCCCGGAAGCGATCGCCCGTTGCATCGCGGAGGCCGGCGTCGGCTTCATGTTCGCGCCGTCCCACCACCCCGCGATGCGGCATGTCGGCCCGACGCGGGCCGAGCTCGGCACGCGCACGATCTTCAACCTGCTCGGCCCGCTCTCCAATCCGGCCGGCGTGAAAAGGCAGATGGTCGGCGTCTTCGCGCCCGAGTGGATCGAGCCCGTCGCGCATACGCTGAAGGCGCTCGGCGCCGAGCGCGCCTGGGTGGCGCATGGCGACGGTTACGACGAGATCACCGCGACCGGCGAGACGCAGGTCGCGGAACTGGCTGACGGGACCGTGCGCGCGTTTACGCTGACGCCCGAGGCCGTCGGCCTGGCGCGCCACGCCAGGGACGATCTGCGCGGCGGCGACGCGGCGTTCAACGCAGCCGCCCTTCGGCGCTTGCTCGAAGGCGCGCCCGGAGCCTATCGCGACACCGTGCTGATGAACGCCGGCGCCGGCCTGGTCGTCGCCGGCAAGGCGCAGTCGATTGAGGACGGGGTGGCGCAGGCCGCCACCGCGATCGACAGCGGCAAGGCTGCCGGCGTGCTCGACCGGCTCGTCGCCGCTTCCAACGGCTGACCCATGGCCGACATCCTCAACAAGATCGAGCACTACAAGCGCGAGGAGATCGCGGCCGCGAAGGCGCGCCTGCCACTCGCCGAACTGAAGGCCAGGGTTGGCGATGCAAGCCGTCCGCGCGGCTTCCTGGCCGCGCTGGAGAAAAAGCGCGCCGCCGGCGATTTCGCGCTGATCGCCGAGATCAAGAAGGCGAGCCCGTCGAAGGGACTGATCCGCGCCGACTTCGATCCGCCGGCGCTGGCGTGCGCCTATGAACTGGGCGGCGCGGCATGCCTGTCGGTGCTGACCGACGCGCCTTCGTTCCAGGGCGCGCCCGAATTCCTGACCGCGGCGCGCGCGGCCGTTTCGCTGCCTGCCCTGCGCAAGGATTTCATGTTCGAGCCCTATCAGGTGTTCGAAGCGCGCGCCTGGGGTGCCGACGCCATCCTCATCATCATGGCCAGCGTCGGCGATGACGACGCCAGGGCGCTCGAGGACACAGCCCACGAACTCGGCATGGACGCGCTGATCGAGGTGCACGACGAGGCGGAGACCGAGCGCGCGCTGAAGCTGTCGTCGAGGCTTGTTGGCGTCAACAACCGCAACCTGCGCACCTTCGAGACCACGCTCGAAACCTCGGAGCGCCTGGCCAGGATGGTGCCGGACGACCGGCTGCTGGTCGGCGAAAGCGGCATTTTCACCCATGACGACTGCCTGCGGCTCGCGCGCGCCGGCATCGGCACGTTCCTGGTCGGCGAAAGCCTGATGCGCCAGGCGGACGTGACCGCTGCGACGCAGGCGCTGCTGCGCGGCGCTCCCTCACACGTTCGGGCCTAGTCGCGACGATGGCCCGCCTCACCCATCTCGGCGCCGACGGCAAGGCCGACATGGTCGACGTCGGCGGCAAGGACGAGACCGAGCGCACGGCGGTTGCCGAGGGGGCCGTGACGATGCAGCCCTCGACGCTGAAAACCATCCTCGAGGGAAACGCCAAGAAGGGCGACGTGCTGGGCGCGGCCCGCATCGCCGGCATCATGGCTGCCAAGCGGACGCACGAACTGATCCCGCTCTGTCATCCGCTGCTGCTGACCAAGGTTGCGGTCGACATCGTACCGGACGAGGCCCTGCCCGGTCTGCGCGTCACCGCGCTGGCGCGCGTGACCGGCAAGACCGGCGTCGAGATGGAAGCGTTGACCGCCGCTTCCGTCGCCTGCCTCACCATCTACGACATGGCCAAGGCGGTCGATCGCGGCATGGTGGTCTCCGGCATCAGGGTCGTCGAGAAGACCGGCGGCAAGTCCGGCGACTTCAAGGCCGACCGAGGGAAACCGGAATGAGCGGACTGCTTCCCGTCGACCATGCGCTGGCGCGCATGCTCGAGGGCGCCGCCCCGCTGGCTGCCGAGACGGTGCCGCTCGCCGAGGCCGGCGGGCGCGTGCTTGCCGCCCCGGTCAAGGCGCTGCGCACGCAGCCGCCCTTCGACGCCTCCGCCATGGACGGCTACGCCGTGCGCGCCGCCGACGTGGCGCATGTTCCCTCGCGCCTGACGGTGATCGGCGACGCGCCCGCCGGCCGCCGCTTCGCGGGCGCGGTCGGCGAACGCCAGGCCGTCCGCATCTTCACGGGCGCGCCCGTCCCCGAAGGCGCCGACACGATCGCCATCCAGGAAAACGTCAAGTCGCTCGGCGGCGACGTGATCGAGGTACTTGAGACGGTCGCCGCCGGTCGCCACATCCGTCGCCGCGGCCTCGACTTCACCGAGGGTGAAGTCCTGCTCGACGCCGGGCGCCTGCTCGACGCCGCCGCCCTCTCGCTGGCCGCTTCGGCGAACCACCCTTCCCTTCCGGTCGTGAAGCAACCGCTGGTCGCCATTATCGCCACGGGCGACGAACTCGTCCCGCCCGGCAGCACCCCCGCCGCCGACCAGATCATCGCCTCCAACGCCTATGGCGTCGCCGCGATCGCCAGGCAATCCGGCGCGCGCGTGCTCGATTTGGGCATCGCGCCCGACCGCATCGAGGCAATTTCGGCGCTGCTGCAGCAGGCGCTGGATGCCGGCGCGGACGTTATCGTCACGCTTGGCGGCGCGTCGGTGGGCGACCACGACCTGGTACAGGCGGCGCTCGTCGGCTTCGGGATGGAACTCGGCTTCTGGAAGATCGCGATGCGCCCCGGCAAGCCGCTGATGTCAGGACGCCTCGGTGCGACACGCTGCATCGGGCTGCCCGGCAACCCGGTGGCCAGCCTCGTCTGCTCGCAACTCTTCCTCAAACCGCTCCTGGCGAGGCTCGGCGGCCGACAGCATGACGACCAGACGGTCGACGCGGTTCTCGGCGCACCGATGGCGGCGAACGACCAGCGCCAGGATTACGTCCGCGCAAGGGTCGAGCATACGGCCGCCGGCCTCTTGGCGACGCCCTTCGATGTCCAGGACTCCTCGATGCTGCGGCTGCTTTCCGACGCCGGCGGCCTGATCGTGCGCGCGCCCTTTGCGCCAGCCGTCGAGGCCGGTGCGCCGTGCCGGCTCCTCCGGTTACGCTGAACAAATCGTCAACGAATTCATTAAACTTTAAACAGTTGCGGAACACAACTGGAACAGATAGTGTTTGTTCTGGTTTTGTTTGAGGCTTGATTCCCGGGGGAAACGCCAATGCTGACGCGCAAGCAACACGAGCTTCTCCTGTTCATTCATGAGCGGCTGAAGGAATCGGGCATCCCGCCGTCCTTCGACGAAATGAAGGAAGCTCTGGACCTTGCGTCGAAGTCGGGCATCCACCGGCTGATCACCGCGCTTGAGGAGCGTGGCTTCATTCGCCGCCTGCCCAATCGCGCACGCGCACTGGAAGTGCTGCGTCTCCCCGATTCCATCGCGCCCGGCCTGAACGCGGCGAAGAAGTTCTCGCCGAGCGTCATCCAGGGAAGCCTGGGACGCGGCCAGCCGGAGCCGGCGCGGTCACGCATGGCGAGCAATGACGACGACGCCGGCTCGTCCGTCGCCATCCCGGTCATGGGCCGCATCGCGGCGGGCGTGCCGATCGACGCCATCCAGCACAAGACGCATTCCATCGCGGTTCCGCCCGAGATGCTGTCCGGCGGCGAGCACTATGCGCTCGAGGTGAAGGGCGATTCGATGATCGAGGCCGGCATCTTCGACGGCGACACGGTCATCATCAAGAATTCCTCGACCGCCAATCCCGGTGAAATCGTCGTGGCGCTTGTCGACGACGAGGAGGCGACCTTGAAGCGCTTCAGGCGCAAGGGCGCCTCGATCGCGCTGGAGGCCGCGAACCCGGCTTACGAGACCCGCATCTTCGGCCCCGACCGCATCAAGGTTCAGGGCAAGCTCGTCGGCCTGATCCGCCGCTACTGACCGGTTTCATCCTGCCCGACCGCGCTCCGCGCTGGCCCACTCGGCTTGGCGTCGGGCTTTCGGGTTTCGGCCGCCGGCCTTCGGTAGGGCGGCAGTCCGCGCGCGGCGCGTGAGAACCGGCGCTGGTCGTGCCAGGGCCGGTAGGGTGTGGCGATGGCGAAGCGGATTTCGGCCGGAGCGTCGTCCGACAGGACGATTGCGGCGCTTCCACCAACGGCAAGATCGCGGCCGGTGACGACGAGCGCGTCGCTCCACCGGCAGGCGTTTGCCGCGGTCGCATCCTCGATCACGATCACCTCGGCAACGGCGCAGGCGTCGGTCGCGGCTTGCGTGTCGAGCGCATGGGCGACCGTCGCGCCGGCCGGGTGGCGGGCAAGGCAAAGCCCGTCTCCGCAGACGAACCCGGCAGCACCGTCCAGGTTCTTGGCTGCCCCGGTTCCGTCCCCGGTCGCATCTGCACTCTGGGCGGCGCTGCGTTGCTGCCTGCCCTCAGGCCTGACGACCGCGTCGGCCTGCAGCGCACGCCTCCAGTTGTCGGCGGTGAACTGGCTGGGCCGTGCTCGGTTGACGGCTATGCCGTCGCCGATCCCGAGGCCGACGAGCCGGCCGTCTTCGGAGGCGAACAGGTCCGGCTCCGGGCGCTCGATGAGCAGGAAGAAGCCGGCGGCCGCGATCGGAACGGCCGCTAGTCGGAGCCATGTCGAGAACACCGTGGCGACCAGAAGCGCGACGGTCAGCACCGCCACGGCGGACGCCGGCACAAGCCCCACGATGTCGCTCGGCGAACGCTCCGCGAACCACTGAGCGATGGCGACCGTCCAGGCGAGCCCTATCCCCATCACCTGGAAGAACGGTCCGTCGAGCCCGAACGGCATGGCAAGCGAGCCGAGCACCGCGAACGGCATGACCACGAAGGAGACGATCGGCATCGCGGCGAGATTGGTGAACAGGCCAAGCGACGGCATCTGCTGGAAATGCCACGCGGCGTAGATCGCCGTCGCGCCGCCGGCGGCAATCGAGGTCACCGCAAGTCCGGCAAAGCCGAGCAGGACCGCGCGCAGCAACCGAACCGGCAGCGAACGCGCGAGCGGCGGACCCGCCGGCCGCTCGGTGCGCCAGTCCGACCACGCCGCGTAGACGCCGACCAGCGCGACGGTCGCCGCAAACGACATCTGGAAACTCGGCCCGACCACTTCGTGCGGCGACAGCGCGATGACGATGATCGCCGCGATGGCGAGGTTGCGCAGCGTGAGCGCGGCCCTGTCGAGCAGGACAGCGGCAAGCATGACGGCGATCATGATGAAGCTCCGCTGCGCCGCCACCTCGGCGCCGGAAATGAACAGGTAGCCGGCAAGGCCGATCAGAGCCAGCGCCGCCGCGTATTTCTTGACTGCGTGGCGCGACGCGAAATCGGGGAAAAGCGCAAAGCCCGAGCGCAGCATCCACATGATCGAGCCGGCGACCAGCGCCATGTGCAGGCCGGAGATCGAGATGATGTGGTAGATCCCGGCCTTGCGCAGCGCCTCGTTGACGTCTTCGGGAATGCCGGCCCGCACCCCCACTACCAGCGCCGCCGCGATCTCGCCTTCCGCTCCGCCGATATGGCCGGAAATGCGCTCGGCCACTGCGTGGCGGTACCGCTCGACGGCAACCTTGAAGGCGGAGACGGCCGACGCCTTGGCCGCCGAAGGAATAGGCTCGGGTCCGCTGAGGAAATAGCCGCTCGCGCCGATCCCGTCGAAGTAGCTTTCGAAGGAAAAGTCGTAGCTGTCCGGCCGCACCGGACCGGATGGCGGCATCAGGCGTACGAGGCCCGACACGGAGGCGCCTGCCGCGACGCCATCGGGAATGCGCCGCGCGGAAAGGCGGACCCGGTCCGGCGCATGGCGCAGCACCGGCCGAGCGGTCGCGGTCACGTCGATGGTCAGCCGCACCCGCCCGCTGGCGAGCCGCTCGATCCTGGCGACCGTGCCCTCGAGCCGCGTCGTCACCTCGCCGCCCAGCATTTTCGTATCGGCGCGCAGCGTCTCCGTCTTGGCGGCCAGCGCGCCGAGCACCAGCAGGAGCGCGGCGGCAATCGGCATGTTCAGCGCCGGGCGCGACCGCGTTGCAAGCGCAAGGATGCCGAGGACGACCGCGCCCGCGGCCAGCGAAGCCAGGGCAGGCTCGCGGGCGAGCGCGAAATAGATGATCGCACCAACAGCCAGGAAAACGGGAGCCAGCACGAAGGCGATGCCACGGTCCAGTTCGGTCTCCACGGCGCGGCTGGCGGCGCGAACAGCGTCGCCCCACGCGGGCAGGCTTGCCTTCGCAAGCCACCGAAACGCCGGCGTCGTGGAGACGGGAGGCATGGCGCGCGGCGGCGAGGCGGCTGGACGAGCGTCCGCTATGCCTTCGCCGGTGACATCGGCGGCCACTCTTTTGGGAGGCGGCAGGGCGAACGGCGCGGCATCCGGGGCGAACATCGCCCTTTCGCCGATGCTTGCAGGCGACTGGTCCTTCGCCATTGCCGTCCCCGTGCAGGTCCCCGCCACTTGCGTGGCGGGCGACCTATGCTACATGAACGCCAACTTTTATCCATCGGCCCGGTTTTCGCCGCCGGACCGCCTGCGGCTGTCGCCGCTTCGTCATCCAGGAAACGTATGACCGAAACCGTCGTTACGCGCTTCGCCCCCTCGCCCACCGGCTATCTGCACATTGGCGGCGCGCGCACCGCGCTGTTCAACTGGCTCTACGCCCGCCACACCGGGGGAACGATGTTGCTTCGCATCGAGGATACCGACCGTGAGCGTTCGACCGACGCCGCGACGGCAGCGATCCTCGACGGCCTTTCGTGGCTTGGCCTTCACTGGGAAGGCGATCCGATCTCGCAATACGCCCGCGCCGCGCGCCACCGCGAGGTGGCCGAGGAACTGGTGCGTCTCGGCAAGGCATACCACTGCTACGCCTCGCAGGAGGAACTCGCCGAGATGCGCGAAAAGGCGCGCGCCGAGGGACGGCCGCCGCGCTACGACGGCCGCTGGCGCGACCGCGATCCCTCCGAGGCGCCCGCCGGCGTGAAACCGGTGATACGCATCAAGGCGCCGAAAGAAGGCGAGACGATTGTGCGCGACCGCGTCCAGGGCGACGTCCGCTTCCCCAACAAGGATCTCGACGATTTTATCATCCTGCGCTCCGACGGCGTGCCGACCTACATGCACGCCGTGGTGGTCGACGACCACGACATGGGCGTCACCCACATCATCCGCGGCGACGACCACCTGACCAACGCCGCGCGCCAGCAGATTATCTACGACGCGATGGGCTGGGACATTCCGGTCATGGCGCATATCCCGCTTATTCACGGCGCGGACGGGGCCAAGCTCTCCAAGCGCCATGGCGCGCTCGGCGTCGACGCCTACCGCGCCATGGGCTACCTGCCGGCGGCGCTGCGCAACTATCTCGCCCGTCTCGGCTGGAGCCATGGCGACGACGAGGTGATGAGCCTCGACGACATGATCCGCTGGTTCGAGATCGAGGACGTCAACAAGGGCGCGGCGCGATTCGACTTTGCCAAGCTCGAGGCGCTGAACGGCATCCACATGCGGCAGATGGACGATGCCGAACTGCTGGAGGATTTCATCCGCACCCTGCCCTACCTGGAGAACGGCAAGCTGATCGCTGACAGGCTGGACGAGCGGGGCAAGGCGCAGCTGCTCGCCGCAATGCCGGGGCTGAAGGAACGCGCCAGGACGCTGGTCGAACTCGCCGACGGCGCCACCTTCCTGTTTGCCGAGCGGCCGCTGGCCATCGACGAGAAGGCGAAGGCGCAGCTCGGCGACCAGCAGAAGGCGGTCTTGCGCGGCGCGCTCGCCGCATTGCAGTCAGTCGGGCAGGACTGGACTTCTGCCTCCACGGAAGCCGCGATCCGGGCGTTCGCCGAGGAGCAGGGTCTCAAGCTTGGCGCGGTCGCGCAGCCGCTGCGCGCCGCGCTGACCGGCAGAACCACCTCGCCCGGCGTGTTCGACGTGCTGGCCGTGCTGGGCCGCGACGAGAGCCTGGCGCGAATTGGGGATCAAATCGATTAGGACAACGTCACTGTCATTTTTTGCATTGAATCCAGTCTGTTGCGATGCAACATTGACTCCAACGACAAGGGGTTGGGGCTTGTCTGCGCTGCCCCGGCGCGTGCCAGGGTTCCGGCCAGACAGGCATTCAAAAACAATAGAATGGGTAGGCTGAAGGAGGTTGCGATGACAACTGCGAAATTGGAATTTGCCGGCAAAGCCCATGAGTTCAAGGTGCGCAGCGGCACGGTCGGCCCGGACGTCATCGACATCGGCTCGCTCTACAACACCACCGGCGCCTTCACCTACGACCCCGGCTTCACCTCCACGGCCAGTTGCGAATCGGCGATCACCTTCATCGACGGCGACAAGGGCATCCTGCTGCATCGCGGCTACCCGATCGACCAGCTGGCCGAGCACGGCGATTTCCTCGAAGTCTGCTACCTGTTGCTCTACGGCGAGCTGCCCACCAAGGCGCAGAAGGACGATTTCGACTACCGCGTGACGCGCCACACGATGGTGCACGAGCAGATGAGCCGCTTCTTCACCGGCTTCCGCCGCGACGCGCACCCGATGGCGGTGATGTGCGGCGTGGTCGGCGCGCTCTCGGCCTTCTACCACGACTCGACGGACATCTCCGATCCGCACCAGCGCATGGTCGCCTCGATGCGGCTGATCGCCAAGATGCCGACGATCGCGGCGATGGCGTACAAGTACCACGTCGGCCAGCCCTTCGTTTACCCGAAGAACGAGCTGAACTACGCGGCCAACTTCCTGCACATGTGCTTCGCGGTGCCCTGCGAGGAATACAAGATCAATCCCGTGCTCGCCCGCGCGATGGAGCGGATCTTCATCCTGCATGCCGACCACGAGCAGAACGCCTCGACCTCGACGGTCCGCCTCGCCGGCTCGTCGGGCGCCAACCCGTTCGCCTGCATCGCGGCGGGCATCGCCTCGCTCTGGGGCCCGGCGCACGGCGGCGCCAACGAGGCCGCGCTCAACATGCTGGCCGACATCGGCACGGTCGACCGCATTCCCGAGTTCATCGACCGCGCCAAGGACAAGAACGATCCGTTCCGCCTGATGGGCTTTGGCCACCGCGTCTACAAGAACTACGATCCGCGCGCCAAGATCATGCAGAAGACCGCGCACGAGGTGCTCGGCGAACTCGGCATCAAGGACGATCCGATGCTCGACGTCGCCATCGAGCTCGAGAAGATCGCGCTGACCGACGAATACTTCATCGAGAAGCGGCTCTACCCGAACGTCGACTTCTATTCCGGCATCACGCTGAAGGCGCTCGGCTTCCCCACCACCATGTTCACCGTGCTGTTCGCTGTCGCGCGCACCGTCGGCTGGGTGGCGCAGTGGAAGGAGATGATCGAGGATCCGCAGCAGAAGATCGGGCGGCCGCGCCAGCTCTACACAGGCGAGGCCGAGCGCGACTACGTGCCGATCGCCAAGCGCTGAGGCACGGCAAGACAGCCGTCGGCGGCCGGGCGATCCCGGCCTCCCGGCTGCCTAGCGGCGCATCCCCGCAGTTTTCAGGATCACCCCGGCCGCAATCTCGCCGGACGTCTGCTCGGTCGTCATGCGCCGCGAAACCTCGGCGAATCCCGCCTTCTGCCAGGCCCGCATCTCGGTGTCCGCGAACAGCTGCTCGAGCGTCCGCGCCAGCGTTCCCGGGCGTACCATGTAGTTGTAGTACTCCGGCGCGACCGGCTTGTCGGCGATCAGGTTCGGCAGCAGCGCCGACCACACCGTGATGAACTGCTGCGCCATGCGCGCGAACACGTCGAGCTTGTAGCAGGAAATCAGCGGCACGCCGGCGAGCGCCAGCTCCAGCGACACCGTCCCGGAAGCGATCAGCGCGGCGTCCGCCTCGCCGAAGGCGCGCCACTTGGCTTGCGCATCGGTGACGATCTCCGGCCGGTCGCTCCAGCCCGCCACCGACGAGGCCACGAGGTCCGCGACATGCGGCACGGTCGGCAGCACGAGCTTCAGCCGGTGTCCCCTCTCTCTCAGGATCGAAACGGTCTCGCCGAACGGGCCGAGCAGCCTGCTGACTTCGCCCCTGCGCGAGCCCGGCAGCAGGAGCAGCGTCTTCGTGCGGTCGTCAGAGCGGTCGCGCGGGGCGGCCTGGGCAGCAGCCGCGGCCCGCACCCCGGCGTCGCTGGTCAGCCGGTGGCCGACGAAGGTGCCGGGCGGACCGCCCAGCCGCTCCAGTTCGGCCGGCTCGAACGGCAGGATGCAGAGGATGTGGTCGACATGCGGCTTCATCGCGGCCGCCCGGCCCGGCCGCCACGCCCACACGCTCGGGCAAACATAATGCACGATCGGGATCCCGGGCGCGGCGGCGCGCACCTTCCTGCCGACGCGCAGCGTGAAATCGGGATTGTCGATGGTAAGCAGGCAGTCGGGCTTCGCGGCGGCGATGGCGCGCGCCGCCTCGCCGATACGCCGCATCAGCCGGGGCGCGTCGCGAAGCACGGCCGAAAAGCCCATCAGCGCGATGTCGCCGGCCGGAAACAGCGAACGCAGGCCCTGCGCCTCGAGATGGCGGCCGCCGACGCCCACCAGTTCGACGTCGCGGCCGGTGGCCGCCTTCAGCGCCGCCACCGTGTCGGCGCCGATCAGGTCGCCTGATTCCTCGCCGGCGATGATGCCGATCCGCAGCGGCCGCGCGTCGCTCACGACACCGGCTCCGGCGGCAGGCCGACGACGAACAGCCCGAGCCTGTCGGCTTCGGCGATCACCCCGGCGGCATCGAGGACCAGCGAGCGCTCGGCCTCGACGGCGATGCCGGCGAGCCCCGCCGCATGCGCGCCGGTCACCGTCGCCGGCCCGATCGTCGGCAGGTCGATGCGCAGTTCCTGGCCGGGCTTGGCGCATTTGACGAGCACGCCGCGCTTCTTGCCGGCGATGCGGCCGTGCGAGCGCAGGTCTCTCACCCGCTCCAGAAGCAGGTCGGTGCCCTCGATGCCCTCCAGCGCGATGGCCCGGCCGCCGACGGCGACGGCCGCCTGCCCGATGTCGAGCGCGCCGATCGCGCGCGCCGCGGCCGCCCCGGCGTCGATGTCGCGCCAGTCGGCCTTTTGCGGTGCGACGCCGTTCAGCTGTCCTTCGGACGCCAGGAGATCGGGCGCGATCTGATGGGCGCCGACAAGGGTGATGCCGACCGATTCGAGGCCGCCCGCCAGGGCGCGCAGCGCCCCGTCGTCGCCCTTGCCGAGGCCGGCGATGACGCGCGGCAGGAAGCGCAGCAGCGCGAGGCTCGGCCGCAGCGCGGTCAGCCGCGGCCGCCGGCCGATGCCGCCGGCCATCACGGCGTGGGTGATGCCCCGTCGCTTGAACAGGGCGCCGAGGCCGGCGATGTTCTCGAGCGCCAGTTCTTCATGGTCGAAGGCGGCGAGCCCCGGCTCGGCTTCGCCCTGCATCATCACGACGAAGGGCGGATAGCCCCGGGAAGCGAGGTTTTCGGCAACGTCGAGCGGCAGCCTGCCGCTCCCGGCGATGATCGCGATCCTGTCGCCGGACCGGAGTTCGGCCTGGCCCCGGCTCTCAGTCGTCGTCATCGTCGTCGTCGGCTGCCTCGCGCAGCGGCGGAACGGTGAAATGGCGCTTGCCGCGCTCCTGCATGAAGTCGAGCACGTCGCGCACGATCGCCGACTGGCCGAACGCGCGCTCGGCGTCGGGAATGTTCTCGGCTACCGAGCGCCTGGGGTCGAAGATCATCTTGTAGGCCTTGCGCAGCGCGAAGATGTCGGCCCGCGCGACGCCGGAGCGGCGCATGCCGATGACGTTCAGCCCCCGCAGGCGCGCCCGGTTGCCCATCACCATGCCATAGGGGATGATGTCGCCGTCGATGATCGCCGCGCCGCCGGCAAAGGCGTGATGGCCGATCCGCGTCATCTGGTGTACCGCGACAAGCCCGCCCAGCGTCACGAAGTCGCCGACCTCGACATGGCCGCCGAGCGTCGCCACGTTGGCCATCGTCACGTTGTTGCCGACCACGCAGTCATGCGCGATGTGCGAATAGGCGAGGAAGTTGCCGTTGTCGCCGACCGTCGTCTCGCCGCGGCTGCCGTCCGTGCCGCGATGCATGGTGACGCCTTCGCGGATGGTGCACTTGCGGCCGATGACGAGCGTGGTCGGGCCGCCCTTGTGCTTGGTGTTCTGAGGCGGGGCGCCCAGCACCGCCATCGACGAAACCGTGCAGCCCTCTCCGACGCTCACGCCGCGATGCACGACGACATGGCTGGAAAGCTCGACGCGGTCGCCAACCGTCGCGCCGGCCTCGACATGGCAGAACGGACCGACGGTCACGCCGACGCCCAGTTCCGCGCCGGGCTCGACCAGCGCGAGCGGATGGATCGTGGTGTCTGGCGAGGTCGTCTGCTGCATCGGATGCGCGTCCATCATGCGCCGGCCGGCGCGAGCATCGCCGCGATCTCGGCTTCGGCGACCATCGTCCCCTCGACGAAGGCCTCGCAGGCGAAGCGCACGATGTTGCCGCGCTTCTTGATCTTCCTGACCTTGATCTCGACCTGGTCGCCCGGAACCACGGGCTTGCGGAATTTTGCCCCGTCGATGGTCAGGAAATAGACCAGCGAGGGCTGGTCGCTGCCGGCGGCCCGCAGCGAGATTGCGCCGGCCACCTGCGCCATCGCCTCGACCAGCAGCACGCCCGGCATCACCGGCTGTCCCGGGAAATGACCCTGGAAGTGCGGCTCGTTGATGGTGACGTTCTTGATGCCGGTGGCGGAGTTGTCGCCGTCGATGTCGACGATCCGGTCGATCAGCAGGAACGGATAGCGATGCGGCAGGAGCTTCATCAGCTCAAGGATGTCGACTGTTTCCAGGCCCGCTTCAGCCATTGGTTTTTCCCCGCTTCGATCTCTCTGCCGTAAGCTTGCGCAAGGTGGCCACGTTGCGCATCATGGTCCCCAGCGGCTCGGCCGGATAGCCGCCCCAGACCTCGCCCGGCGGTACGTCATGCATGAAGCCGCTTCCCGCTGCAAGCTGGGCTCCGGCGCCGATGGTCAGGTGGTCCGCAATGCCGACGCCGCCGCCCATGACCACGTTGTCGCCGACCGTCACGGAGCCGGAAATGCCGGTCTGCGCCGCGATCAGGCAGTTGCGGCCGATCACCACGTTGTGCGCGATCTGCACGAGATTGTCGATCTTGCTGTTCTCGCCGATCACCGTATCGGCGAGCGCGCCGCGGTCGACGGTCGAGTTGGCGCCGACCTCGACATTGTCCTGGATCACGACGCGGCCGATCTGCGGCAGGCGCTCCGGCCCGGAGGCTCCCACGGTGAATCCGAAGCCGTCCTGGCCGATGCGCGCCCCGGCGTGGATGATGACGCGGTCCCCCGCCAGCGTCGCCTGGAGGCTGGCGCCCGGCCCGACATAGCAGCTGCGGCCGATCTGGCACTGCATCCCGATCACCGCGCCCGGCCCGATGATCGTCGCGGATCCGATCGCCGCCGCCGGCCCGACCACGGCGCCGGCCTCGATGATGACGCCCGGCTCGATCCGCGCCGATGGATCGACGAAGGCATGCGGGGAAATCCCGGTCTCGCCGGTCAGCGCCTGCGGGGAGGCCGCCGCCGGAAACATCAGCCGGCCGATCGCCGCGAACGCCGCCTGCGGCCGCCGCGTCACCAGAACGGCGACGCCCGGCCGCACGCTGGCGGCCATGTCGGCGGTGCAGAAGATGGCCGCGGCCTCGACGGTCTCGGCAAGGCGGGCGTTCTTGCGGCCCTCGACGAAAACCAGCTTGCCCGCGCCGCCATTGCTGGCCGACGCAATGCCGCTGATCTCGATCGACGCATGGCCGCGATCGGCAAGCTCGGCCCCGGCGAGATTCGCGACCTCCTGCGCCGTGTACCGGCGGGTCGGCACGAAAAACACCGGGTCCGTCATGGTCTACCGATATCCAGTGTGGGCGTCTTCCCGGGCGACCGGGAAGACGGGATCGCCGCGATCAGAAGCGGGTCGACATGCCGAAGCTGAATTCCTGCACCTCGTCCTGGTCCTCCTTGAGGACCGGTACCGCGTAGTCCATGCGGATCGGGCCGAAGGGCGACGCCCAGATCAGGCCGGCGCCGACCGAGGCACGCCATTCCATGTCGCTGCCCTGGACGTTGGTGCCCGCCACATTGATGTCGCTGCCGAACAGCGTCGCGGCGTCGGCGAAGACGGCGGCGCGAAGCCCCAGGCTTTCCGGGATCACCGGCATCGGGAACTGGGCCTCGACCGAGGCATTGAAATAGGTCGTGCCGCCCAGGTGATCATTGTCCGTCGAATTCGAGTCGTAAGGGCCGATACCGCCATACTTGAAGCCGCGGATCATGCGGTCGTTGCTCTTGAACTGGTCGAAGATGCGCAGACCGTCGTCGCCCCAGCCCATGATGTGGCCGCCGCCGCCGGTCACCAGGCCGACGATGTCCATCTCCTCGGAGATGGTGTGGTAGTAGGTCGCGCGCGCCGTCGCCTTCAGGAACTCGGCGTCGCCGCCGAGGCCGGCCGCCTCCAACACCGCATTGGCGTAGATGCCCGAATGCGGGTTATTCATGTCGTCGATCGTGTTGTAGACAAGGCCGGCAGAAACCGATGACTTGATCCACGGGCTCGTCGCCACGCCCTGAAGGATAGCCGTCGAGATTCCGCAAGGATTGACATTCGGGAATCCTACATCGCCGGGCGAGAGAGGCTCGCACTTGTCATCCAGCTCGTACTCTTCGCGCGACAGGTTGTAGGCGAGCTGCGTCGACAGGTTCTCGGTGATCGGCAGGCCGAAGCGGATCGAGCCGCCCGTCGTCGTGCTGTCGTAGTCGTCGTAGCTGCGTGTCCGGTAATAGACGTCGAAGCCCGCCGCGATGCGCCGGCCCAGGAAATAGGGCTCGGTGAAGGACAGCTGGTACTGGCGCGAATCCTGTCCGCCACCGGCCGAGAACTTGATGTACTGGCCGCGTCCCAGGAAGTTGCGCTCGGTGATCGATCCCTCGATCTGCGGGCCGGGATCGTCGCCGCCGGTCGTGTAGCCCGCGCCGATCGAGAATTCGCCGGTCGACTTGTCGACCACGTCGACCACCAGGATGACCTGGTCGGCTTCCGAGCCCGGCGCCGTCGCCACGTCGACCGTCTCGAAGAAGCCGAGCTTCTCCAGCCGGCGCTTGGCGCGCTGGATCAGGACCTGGTTGAACGCGTCGCCTTCGCTGACGTCGAACTCGCGGCGGATGACGTAGTCGCGCGTGCGGGTGTTGCCGCGGATCTCGATGCGCTCGACATAGGTCTTGGCGCCCTGGTCGATCGCGTAGACGACCGAGATGGTGCGGTTCTCGAAGTTGCGGTCGCCGCGCGGGGTCACCTGCGCGAAGGCGTAGCCCATGCCGGCGAGGTGCTCGGTCAGGCGGATGATGGTGTCTTCGATGTCCTTGGCGCTGTAGACGTCGCCGGTCTTGGTCTTGACCATCGGCATCAGCGTCTCGCCGGGAACATCCGGCAGCGTGCTGTCGACGCTGACGTCGGCGAAGGTGTAGCGCTGGCCCTCGTCGACGGTGAAGGTGACCGTGTATTCGTTCGTCGCCTCGTCGAGCTCGCCGAAGGCGGAGACGACCTGGAAGTCGGCATAGCCGCGGTTGAAGTAGAAGCGGCGCAGCGCCTCCTCGTCGGCGCGCAGCCGGTCCTCGGCATAGATGTCGTCGCGCAGCACGAACGACAGCAGCGTCGATTCCTTGGTGGTGATGACGTCTGACAGGCGCCGGTCGCCAAAGGCCTCGTTGCCGACGAAGTTGATCGTCTTGATCTTGGTGCGGCCGCCTTCGTTGATCTCGTAGACGACGTTCACGCGGTTGTCGCCGAGGTCCATCGTGCGCGCCGAAACGGTCGCGTCGTCGCGGCCGATGCGCGAATAGGCCTGGCGGATCGCCTCGACGTCGGCGTCCATCTGGTCGGGCGAGAAGGTGCCGCGCGGCTTCAGCTGCGCCGTCATCGACAGCTGCGCGTCCTTGATCTTCTTGTTGCCCTGGAAGAGCACCTGGTTGACGATCTGGTACTCGGAAACCTGCACGACCAGCGTGCTGCCGACCTGGTTGACGCTGACATCGGAGAACAGGCCGGTGCCGAACAGGCGCTTGACGGATTCGTCGATGTCGATCGTCGAGAACGAGCGGCCGGGCTTGATGGTCAGGTAGTCGCGAATCGTCTGCGCGTCGACGCGCTGGTTGCCGCGAACGTCGATCGAGGAGACGACCGCCGCCTGCGCGACGGACACCGCCGCAAGCTGCACGACGAATGCGCCAGGCACCGCCAAGGCCGCAGACAAAGCCACCGCCGAAGCGGCGCTAAAAAACCCGGATGCTGCCTTCATTAAACTTATGTACCCTTTTTCTCGAAGTCCCCACGGCGAGAAAACCGGACGTCGCGGTGCATTTCTCTGAACCGTATTAACCGGATTTGCCCTACAAGCAAGGCTCCTGGTTAATTTGTGTTTACTTAACCAAGCCGCGTGGCTTTCGCGTCACGCATATCCCCCGTCATGGTAAACGGCGCCTCAATTCGGCTTATAGCCATGGCAGATTCGTTCATGATTTCAACACCCAAAGAGGTCGTTCCAGAAAACGAAGCCCATGAAGGCCAGCACCAGGAACATGCCGACCCGATAGACCGCATCCATCGCCCGCTCCGACACCGGACGGCCCTTCACGGCCTCCAGCGCGTAGAACACAAGATGTCCTCCATCGAGCGGCGGAATGGGCAATAGGTTGAGGATGCCGATGCCCACAGACAGCATGGCGACGAGCTGGACGACCCAGTCGAATCCGAGCTTGGCCGCCTGCCCCGATATCTTGGCGATCTTCACCGGGCCGCCGAGCTGGCACTTGTCCTCACGCCCGACGACGAAGCGTTTCAGAAATTGACCGGTGCGGGCGATGATGTGGCCGGTGTCGTAGACCGCCTCGACCAGTGCCTCGCCGGGCGTGAACGTGATCAGCTTGGGCTGGCCCGATTCGACCGTGTTCACCACGCCGATCACGCCGATCTTGACGACGTTGCCGAGCGCGTCGGTCTGCTCCATCACCTCCGGCGTCGCCGTCAGCGTGACGTCGCCGCCGTCCCGCGCGAGCACGAAGACGATCGGGTCGCCGGCGCGTCCCGACACCATGCGCTGCACGTCGGCGAAGGTCTCGACCGGCGTCCCGTCGACGCTGACGAATCGGTCGCCCGGCAGGAAGCCGGCCGCGGCGGCCGGGCTGTCCGGCCGAACCTCGGCCACCACCGGCTCCATCACCATCTTGCCGTAGATGGTGAACAGCACGGCGTAGACGGCGATCGCCAGCAGGAAATTGAAGGCAGGCCCGGCAACCACGGTGGCCGCGCGCTTCCACACGGGCTGCGTGTGGAAGGCGATCTTGCGGTCGCTGTCGCTCAGCGATTCGATCTCGCCGGCGTCCGGCGTGCTTGTCGCGTTCATGTCGCCGACGAACTTCACATAGCCGCCGAGCGGAATCGCGGAGAGCTTCCAGCGCGTGCCGCGCCGGTCGTTGAAGCCGATCAGTTCCGGGCCGAAGCCGATCGAGAAGGCCTTGACGCCGATGCCGCACCAGCGGCCGACCAGGTAGTGCCCCATCTCGTGGACGAACACGACGACGGTCAGCACGAACAGGAACGGAATGATCGTGCCGACCAGCAGGCTGTCGGTGCCCAGGAGCGTTGAAAGCGTTTCGTTCAAGTCGTTCCCTCAAAACGGCGCGGAGCCGCAACTGTGGCCTCAATCGGGGCGAATCCGTGGCGCGGCGATTCGCGCACCATGCCGCTCAGCTTGCAAACAGGCCTTGCGCGGGGTTGTCGGCGCCGGCCATCAGCGCCCCGACGAGGTACAGGGCGATTGCCGCGGCGACAAGCCCGTCGACGCGGTCGAAGACGCCGCCATGGCCGGGAATCAGGTTGCCGGAGTCCTTCACGCCGTGGCGCCGCTTGATCCACGATTCGAAGAGGTCGCCGCCCTGCGAGATGACCGACAGCGCGAAGGCGACCAGCGCCAGCAGCGGCAGGTTGCCGAGGCCCGACGCCGCGGCCACCGCGACGCCCGCCAGCACGCCGCCGACAGCGCCGCCGAGTGCGCCGCTCTGCGTCTTGCCCGGCGAGATCGCGGGAGCCAGCTTGGGGCCGCCGAGCGACCGGCCGACGAAATAGGCGCAGATGTCGGTCGCCCACACCACGGCGAACAGGAAGAGGATGGCGACCAGCCCGTCATGGCCGTCGCCGCGCAGCCATCCGAGCGACAGTCCGGCAAGACCGGCATAGGCAAGCCCGGACGGCGCCCAGCCCCCCTGCCCGCCGACCCGGCTTTCCAGCAGGCTCGCCGCAACCGACAGGACGAGCAGCCCTAGGACGCCGATGGCCGCGTAGCCGAGCACCATCGCGACAAGCACGACGCCGAGCAGCACGCCGGCGACCGCTTGCGAGCGTTTCGCTCCCGGCTTGCCGGAGATCGTGCACCATTCGTAGAACATCGCGCCGGCGATCGCGGCCGCGAGGATGCGGAAGGCGACGCCGCCGACATAGGTGACGGCGAGGACCGCGGTGATCAGCACCACCGACGAGATGATGCGCAGCTGCAGGTTGCTCAGGCCGCCGCCCGGAGCGCCCGCGCTCACGACGCCACGCCCTGCGCGACGCCTTGCGCCGTGACGCCGCCGAATCGCCGCTCGCGCGCGGCATACTGCCGAAGCGCGTCGTCGAAATGCTCGCGCGTGAAATCGGGCCAGTAGCAGGGCAGGAACACGAGTTCGCTGTAGGCGGACTGCCACGGCAGGAAGTTCGACATGCGCTGTTCGCCGCTGGTGCGGATCACCAGGTCCGGATCGGGCATTCCGGCCGTGTCCAGGAAGCCAGCGAAAACGTCGGGTGTGACGTCGTCGCTCTTCAGGTCGCCGAGCCGGATCGCCTCCGCCACGCGACGCGTGGCTCGCACGATCTCGTCGCGGCCGCCATAGTTGAAGGCGATGACGAGGTCGAGCATGCGGTTGCCGGCCGTCAGCGTCTCGGCCTCCTCGAGCAGCCCGGCGATGTCGGGCGTCAGGCCCTGCCGCTCGCCGATGATGCGCACCCTGACACCGCTCTGGTGCAGTTCGGCCAGGTCGCGCCGGATGAAGAGTTTCAGCAGCCCCATCAGGTCGCTGACCTCCGATTTCGGCCGCGACCAGTTCTCCGACGAAAAAGCGTAGACGGTCAGCCAGCCGATGCCGGCGTCGCCGGCGGCGCGCACGGCGTTGCGCAGCGCCTCGACGCCTGCGCGGTGGCCGGCAACGCGCGGCAGGCCGCGCGCCTTCGCCCAGCGGCCGTTGCCGTCCATGATGATCGCGACATGCTCGGGCGTGCTCATCTCGTCTCTTTCATCCCCGCCTGTCGGCGGGGACAGCAGGTCATACCTGCATGATCTCGGCTTCCTTGCCGGATAGCAGGCTGTCGACCGTTGCGATCGTCTCGTCGGTCAGCTTCTGGACTCGGTCCGCCTCGCGGCGGTGGTCGTCCTCGCTGATGTCGCCATCCTTTTCGGACTTTTTGAGGAAGTCCATCCCGTCGCGGCGGACATGGCGGATCGCCACGCGCGCATTCTCGGCGTAACCGTGCGCGATCTTGACGAGTTCCTTGCGCCGCTGCTCGTTCAGTTCGGGCAGCGGAATGCGCAGCATGGCGCCGTCGACGATCGGGTTGAAGCCGAGATTGGCCTCGCGGATGGCGCGGTCGACCGCGCCGACCATCGACTTGTCCCAGACGGAAACCGAGATCATCCGGGGCTCGGGCACGGCGACCGTGGCGACCTGCACCAGCGGCATTTCGGAGCCGTAGGCCTTGACCTGGACCGCGTCGAGAAGATTGCTCGAGGCGCGGCCCGTCCGCAGCGAGGCTATGTCGTGCTTGAACGCGTTGACGGCGCTGTCCATGCGCCTGCGAATGTCGTCAAAGTCACCACTCTTCATGTCTTACTCCTCGAACTGTCCCGTTCGGGCCTGCTTGCTGGTCAATCAGTCGGCGACGACGGTACAGCGACCGCCGCCCCGCAATATCGCTCCGAAACCGCCCCGCTCGTGAATCGAATAGACGATTATCGGAATGTGGTTTTCGCGCGCAAGCGCGATCGCGGCAGTATCCATGATCGCCAGGCCCTTGGCGATCACCTCGGCATGGCTGACGTGCTCGAAGCGCACCGCGTCGGGCTCCTTCTTGGGGTCGGCCGAGTAGACGCCGTCCACCTGCGTGCCCTTGAACAGCGCGTCGGCGCCGATCTCGGCGGCGCGCAGCGCAGCCGCCGAATCCGTGGTGAAGAAGGGGTTGCCGGTGCCGCCCGCGAAGATCACCACCTTGCCCTGGTCCATGTAGGCCGTGGCCTGGCGCTGCGAGAAGCTTTCGCATAGCTCCGGCATTGCGATCGCCGACAGCACGACCGCGTCGACGCCGAGCTTGACCAGCGAGGTCCGCAGCGCCAGCGAGTTGATGACGGTCGCCAGCATGCCCATGTGGTCGCCGGTCACGCGGTCGCCGCCCTTCGACGCAACGGCCACGCCGCGGAAGATGTTGCCGCCGCCGATGACGACGCCGACCTCGACGCCCATGGCCCTCGCCTCGGCGATATCGGCAGCGATGCGATCGACCACCGAGACGTCGATGCCGAAGTGCTGGTCGCCCATCAGCGCCTCGCCGGATGCCTTGAGCAGGACTCGGCGGTATCGTGCCGTCATGGGATCCTCTTGAAAGTGGGCTGCCGCGTAAGATCGGGCGCCGCCTCGTCCGGCCAGGACCGCGGCGCCGGGTTTGCGATACACGAAGGGCGCCGCGATGTCACGCGGCGCCCTTGAAATAACGGGTCCGAAACGGCCCCGAAGCGGTTGATGCCGCGTTACTTTTTCACAGTCGCGGCAACTTCCGCCGCGAAGTCGGTGGCTTCCTTCTCGATGCCCTCGCCCAGCGCGTAGCGCAGATAGGCGGTGATCGTGGCCGGAGCGCCGATCTCCTTCTCGGCATCCTTCAGCGCCTGCTCCACCGTCACGTCGGGGTTGAGCACGAAGGCCTGCTTGAGAAGCACGACTTCCTCGTAGAACTTGCGCAGCCGGCCTTCGACCATCTTCTCGATGATGTTCTCCGGCTTGCCCGACTGGCGCGCCTGGTCCGCGAAGATCGCCTTTTCGCGCTCCACGGCGGCGGCATCGAGTTCCTCGACCTTCAGCGCCATCGGGTTGGTGGCGGCGACATGCATGGCGACCTGGCGCGCGAAGGCGTTGGCCTTGTGCGCGTCGCCCGCGGTCTCGATGGCGACCAGCACGCCGAGCTTGCCGAGGTTGTCGGCGACGGCGTTGTGGACATAGGTCGCCACCGCGCCCTGCGCGACCGACAGCTTGGCCGCGCGGCGGAACGAGATGTTCTCGCCGATCGTGCCGACGGCGTCCTTGATCGACTCGGCGACCGACTTGTCGGAACCGGGATACTTCTGGTGCGCGACCTGGTCGGCGTCGCCGTTGAAGGCGAGCGCCACCTTGGCGACGTTGCGGACGATCTCCTGGAAGCCGTCGTTGCGGGCGACGAAGTCGGTCTCGGAGTTGACCTCGACGACCGCCGCCTCGCGCAGGCCGGCGTCGACGCCGATCAGGCCCTCGGCCGCGGTGCGGCCGGCCTTCTTGTCGGCCTTGGAGATACCCTTCTTGCGCAGCCAGTCGACCGCTTCCTCCATGTTGCCGTTGGTCTCGGTCAGGGCCGCCTTGCAGTCCATCATGCCCGCGCCGGTCAGCTCGCGGAGTTCCTTCACCTGGGTAGCGGAAATGCTCATCATTGCCTCTTTGTCTCGAAACGCGCCCGGAGCACCATCGGATTCAATGGTGCTCCGGCACGGCAATCTGCGGGTAGGTTGTCCGGGGCCGCGGCGCGGCCTCCGGGAATCAGGCCTCGGGCTTCGCCTCTGCGTCGCCGAGGGTCGGCTCCACCGGAGCCTCTTCCGACGCGCCGACGTCGACGCCGAGCGAGCCCTGCTGGCGGGCGATGCCGTCGATCGCGGCCTTGGCGACCAGCTCGCAATAGAGCGCGATGGCGCGTGCGGCGTCGTCATTGCCCGGGATCGGGAAGTCGATCAGGTCCGGATCGCAGTTCGAATCGATCACCGCCACGACCGGGATACCGAGCCGCTTGGCCTCGAGGATGGCGATCGCCTCCTTGTTGGTGTCGACCACGAACATCAGGTCCGGCGTCGAGCCCATGTCCTTGATGCCGCCGAGCGCCTTGTCGAGCTTCTCGCGCTCGCGATCGAGGTTCAGGCGCTCCTTCTTGGTGAAGCCCTGGGCCTCGCCGCTCAGCAACTCGTCGAGCTTGCGCAGGCGTGCGATCGAATTGGAGATCGTCTTCCAGTTGGTCAGCATGCCGCCGAGCCAGCGGGAGTTGACGTAGTACTGGGCCGAGCGCTGGGCAGCATCGGCGACGATGTCCGAGGCCTGGCGCTTGGTGCCGACGAACAGCACGCGGCCGCCCTTGGCGACGGTGTCCGAAACCTGCTTCAGAGCCTGGTGCAGCAGCGGCACGGTCTGGCTGAGGTCGATGACGTGGATGTTGTTGCGGGCGCCGTAGATATACGGGGCCATCTTCGGGTTCCAGCGATGGGTCTGGTGGCCGAAGTGAACACCAGCTTCCAAAAGCTGGCGCATGCTGAAGTCTGGCAGGGCCATTCAAGAGTTCCTTTCCGGTTGGCCTCCACGGACGTCGACGTCTCGGGAACATCCCGATGCGCCACCGGCGGTCGCCGCCGGATTTCTCCCGGCCGGAAACCAAGTCCGTGTGTGGAATGGGGCGGCATATAGACGCTGCGGCGCAGCATTGCAAGCGTCTGGCCGCAGTCGGGCCGGTTCGGCGCGCCGCAGCCCTTGCACCGTTCAGGCGATCCGCCTGACCTCCGCCGGCGCATGCCGGCGCGGCCTGTGCACCTTGCCGTTCTTCACCTTCACCCGCCGGAACACCGCGACGATCTGCTCGCGGTTGCAGGCGATCGCGCCGGCCCGGATCGCCCTCGCCCGTTCGAGGCCGGTAATGTCGTAGTGTGGAGCGGAGGTCTTCGGCGGCCCCTGGTAGAGCAGGCGGTGGATGCCGATCAGGGCGGCGAAGCGATGCAGTTCCTCTTCGCTGTCGGCCAGCATGTGGCCCCACCGGTGCCCGGCCCAGCGCCAGAGGGGATCGTCGACATAGACCGCCAAGCCGGGCCGCCCCTGCCCGCTACTTGTTGCAGGTCGACTTGGCGTCGGGCGCAAAAACGGCGAGGTCCACCAATTGCCCGTGGATCGTGAAGTCGCCGTAGTCCATGTCGAGATCGCGGGTCAGCCCGTTCTCGTAGAGCTTGAAGCTGATCCTGTAGTCGGGCGTCTCCTCGCCGCCTTCGGTGGCCTCGTCGAAATAGGCGATGTCCACCGGCCAGTACTTTTCGGTAGCCAGCGAAGCGAGCGCCTTCAGTTCCGGATCGTTGCTCCTGGTGTTTGCCGGCTTGCCGACGACAACAGTCGTCGTCATCGCCTTGTCAGCGTCCTCCGAGCCATCGAAGATGCTGGTTTCGTAGAAGGTCTCGCCGTTCCTCGCCCGGGCGATCAGGTCGACCAGATGCTGGGTCGGAAACTGCGTCGGGTGCAGCTCGAAGCTCTTCGACTCGGGCTTGTCGATCTGGATCTTCACCCCGTCCGGCTCGCGCGTGGCGCTGCCGCGCAGTTCCTTGTCGAGGTTCTGGTCGGTGTAGGACTTCGTGGCGAAGTTGAACTGCTTGCCCTCGCCGTCCTCGAAGGTGGTCGTCTGCTGGTCGGTGATCTGCGAGGCGTCGCGCGTGCTCGATTCCGTCACGTAGCGGAAGCGGACCGTGTAGCCGTCGCATGCCGATCCCCTGATCTCGTAGACCATGCGGCCGGTGATGCCGGTGATGCCGGAGCCTTCCGAAGAGGCGGTCAGCCTGAGGTCGTACACCGCGCGATGCTGGGCGAGCGGCATGGCGACGGCGGCAGAAACGGGCGCTGCGAAGATCGCGGCAAGCACAAGACGCGCAATGCGCATGAAGGACTCCAGGCAAGTGCGGCGCGGGCCGCAGTCAAGATGCCACACCATAAAAAAAGTCGTGGCGGAAGCGAGGCAAAAATAGCAGTTTCGGCCGCGATCACGGTCCAACGACAGGAATAGGGAAGAACGATGGGCGAAACAATCGAAAAGCGGCTAAGCACTCTTGGCGTGACGCTGCCGGCGGCCGCGGCTCCGGCTGCCAACTACGTGCCCTTCATGATGACCGGCAACCTGCTGTTCACTGCCGGCCAGCTCCCGCTCAAGGACGGCAAGCTGGAGGCGTCGGGCCTCCTTGGCCGCGATCTCGACACGGCGGCTGGCGCGGAGGCGGCCAGGCTGTGCGCGATCAACGTGCTCGCCCAGGCGAAGGCCGCGCTCGGCGACCTCGAGCGGATCGCGCGCATCGTGAAGATCACCGTGTTCGTCGCTTCGGCCTCCGGCTTCACCGAACAGCATCTCGTCGCCAACGGCGCATCGAACTTCCTGGCCGACGCGTTCGGCGAGAGCGGCAAGCATGCGCGCTCGGCCGTCGGCACCGCCTCGCTGCCGCTGAACGCGGCCGTTGAGGTCGAAGCCGTGATCGAATTCGCCTGAGCGATCAAGGACCGGCGCCGCCATGACCAAGGACCTTTCCTGGCTCACCAAGAGGCCGATCGCCCATCGTGGCCTGCACGACCTCAACCGGCAGGTCTGGGAGAACACGCTTTCGGCCTTTCACCTGGCGGTGGAGAAGAACTTCGCCATCGAGTGCGACCTGCAGCTGTCTGCGGACCGGGTGCCAGTGGTCATTCACGACGACGACCTGAAGCGCCTGACGGGCGTCGATGCCGCCGTCTGGCAGCGGACGGCCGCCGAGTTGCGGGCGCTGAAGGTCGGCGGGACGCAGGACCACGTGCCGCTGCTCGACGACCTCCTGGACCTGGTACGCGGCCGGGTCCCGCTGGTGATCGAACTGAAGGGCGTCGCCGGCCATGACGACGGCTTCGTCGAGGCGGTCGCCGCCAAGCTGAACGCCTACAGGGGAGACGTCGCGATCATGTCCTTCGACCACTGGCTGATCCGCGACTTCCGCGCCCACATGCCGGACATCCCGGCCGGCCTCACCGCCTATGGCAGGGACAACCGTCTTGTCGAGGGGCACTTCTCGATGCTGGCGCACGGCCTCGACTTCACGTCCTACGCCGCCGGCGACCTGCCCAATCCTTTCGTCGGCTTCGTGCGCGAACGGCTGAAGATGCCGGTCATCACCTGGACCGTGCGCGACCGCCCGGCCGTCGACCTCACCTTCAGATATGCCGACCAGATGACCTTCGAGGGGTTCGATCCCGACGCACTGGGCATCGCCGCGACAAGCTGACCTTGCTTATGTTGCAGAGCAGCATAGATTAGCAGGGCAATGGCAAGCCAGGGTGAAAGCGCGGAGCGGCCTGCGGCGGGCGGCGGGCTTTCGATCCGCGTCGCGCCGGGCATGTCGGCGTTCACGAAAGACGAGTGGGGTGCGCTCATCGGCACCTCGCGAACCGCTAACGAAACGCCGTACAACCCTTTCGTTTCATTTGATTTTCTTGATATCCTCGAAGAGACCGGCTGCGCGGTGCGCAAGACCGGCTGGCAAGGCCACCACCTCAGGCTCGAGGATGCCGGCGGCGCGTTGCTCGGGGTCGTGCCCTGCTACGCGAAATCGCACAGCCAGGGCGAATACGTCTTCGACCACGGCTGGGCCGACGCCTTCGAGCGGGCCGGCGGCAGCTACTACCCGAAGCTGCAGGCATCCGTGCCGTTCACGCCCGCGACCGGCCCTCGCCTGCTCGTGCACCGCGAAGCCGACGCCGCAACCGTCAAGGCAGCGCTCGCCGAGGGCCTCCGGCAGGTCGCGGAAGCCGTCGGCGTCTCCTCCGCGCATGTCACCTTCGCCGAACCGGACGACATCGCCGCGCTGGAGGCCGCACATTTCCTGCGCCGCATCGACCAGCAGTTCCATTTCGTCAACGAGGGCTATTCCAGCTACGACGACTTCCTCGCAACGCTCGCCTCGCGCAAGCGCAAGGCACTGAAGAAGGAGCGGCGCGAGGCCTTGTCTTCGGGCATCGGGATCGACTGGCTGACCGGCAGCGACCTCACGGAAAAGGTCTGGGACGACTTCTTCGCCTTCTACATGGACACCGGCGGCCGCAAATGGGGCCGCCCATACCTCAACCGCACGTTCTTTTCGCTGGTCGGCGAACGCATGTCCGGCGACGTGCTGCTGGTCATGGCGAAGCGCAACGGGCGCTATATCGCCGGCGCCATCAACTTCATCGGCTCCGACACGCTCTACGGCCGCAACTGGGGCTGCATCGAGGACCACCCCTACCTGCATTTCGAGGTCTGCTACCATCAGGCGATCGACTTCGCGATCGACAGGAAGCTCAAGGTCGTCGAGGCCGGCGCGCAGGGCGAGCACAAGCTGGCGCGCGGCTACCGGCCGGTGACGACCCAGTCGGCGCATTTCCTGGCGCATCCCGGCCTTCGCGCCGCCGTCGCCGACTACCTCAAGCGCGAACGGCGCGAGGTCGAGCGCATGGGCGAATATCTCGGCGAGCACGCCCCCTTCCGCAGGGGCGAACTCCAGTTCAGTGGACAATCGTCTTCGAAAACAGATTGATCACCGCCACCCCGGCCATGATCAGCGCCATCCCGGCAAGCGCCGGCAGGTCGAGCGCCTGCCTGAACCACACCCAGCCGATCACCGTTATGAAGATGATGCCGGCGCCGCACCAGAGCGCATAGACCACGCCGACCGGCATGGTGCGCAGGGGCAGCGACAGGAAATAGAAGGCCAGCGCATAGCCAGCGACGGACACGAGCGACGGCGCCAGCCGGGTAAATCCTTCGGTCTGCTTCAGCGCCGTCGTCGCCACCACTTCGAACAGGATGGCGACCACCAGGTAGACATAGTTGAGCAACATAGGGAGCCTGCCCGTTGAACGAGACGATTCGCCCGGCCATTATGCCATTGCGACAAGCGCGAGAGACCGACGATGAGCTATGACGACACCAACATCTTCGCCAAGATCCTGCGCGGCGAAATTCCCTCGCAGCGCGTCTACGAGGACGACGACGTGATCGCCTTCATGGATGTCATGCCGCAGGCCGAAGGCCACGTCCTGGTCGTGCCGAGAACGCCCTCGCGCAACATCCTCGACGCCTCCCCGGCGGTCCTCGCCAAGACGATCGCGGTCGTCCAGAAACTCGCGGTCGCGACCAAGAAGGCGTTCGCGGCAGACGGGGTGACGATCATGCAGTTCAACGAAGCACCCGCCGGGCAGAGCGTGTTCCACCTGCATTTCCATGTCATTCCGCGCCGCGCGGGCGTCCTGCTGAAGCCGCATACGGGCGCCATGGAGAAGCCCGAAGTCCTCGCCGCCAACGCCGAAAAAATCCGCGCCGCCCTCGCCTGAGCGCCGTCAGTAGCCGAGCCAGAACCCCAGGCCGAAGACCGCTTCGGCGACGACGATGCCGAGCAGGACCTTGCGGGCTATGAAGAAATAGGCGGCGAAGCCGGCGGCGGCCGACAACAGGCGCAGGGCGAGCGAGGTTTCGGCGGCCGGTCCCGCCGGAAAGCAGATCAGGTTGCCGATGACTGCCGCCACCAGCGCCGTGGCGATCGCGCGCACGAGCACCAGCACTTCGGCGTCCTCGCGCAGGCGCCCGCCGAGATAGACGCCGAGCGCGCGCCACGGATAAGTCGCCGCCCAGCCCGCGGCGAGGATGAAGACGTAGGGCCACCACCAGGCCTCGATCGCGCCAAGGGTCATGCCGACCTCCTGCCGAAGAGGTGCACGGCGTAGGCAAGCCCGCCGCCGATCAGGCCGGCGCCGACCAGGTCGAAGGCGGGCGCGAGGAGATGCAGGAGCGGGCCGAGCCCGAGCCCGAGCACCATCGCGACATGCGCCGTGCGCTCGCGCGCCGACCCCCACAGCGACGTCAGGAAGTACATCGGCGTCAGCAGGAACAGCCCGGCGTTGACCACTGGCGGCAAGCCCTGAGCGACCAGGTAGACCACCGCGACGACGATCATGTTGACCCAGACCAGGGTCGAGCCGAGGCCGAAATAGTAGCTTGTCCTGAGGTCGCGGGGCACGCTGCGCACCGTCTCCAGCGCGATCACCCAGGATGTCACGGCGATGAAATGCGCGAGCAGGTAGAGCGTGATCCTGCGCGTGCGCGGTCCCCGCAGTTCCGGCACGAGCGCCACGACCATCGGCGTCAGCCTCACCGACGAGAGAGCGACCGCGAACGCCGCGGCAAGCAGTCCCGCGCCCGAGAGGACGGCTCCGACCAGCACCACCATGCCCGGCAGCGCCCAGATGAAGAGCACCATGAACACGGCCTGCGCCATGGTGATGCCGGCCTCCTGCGCCAGCCCGGCGAAGCCGATATGTGCGGTGCACAGGATGAGGCCGGGAACCGACACCACCTTCGCCGCGCCGCGAAAATACCAGCGGCGGCGTTCGGCAAAGCCCGGAATCGCGGGATCGGCGTGTGAAGGCATCTGAACGCCGGATAACACAGGCCCCGGATCATGGCGATGCGAATTTCCGGTTCGCCTCCAGCCACGCTCCCTCATCCGCGTGCCGACGCCGACAACCTCGTGAACTTGTGCAACGCACTCTTTTCGCTCCCGCACAATTTTATTTCGCACCCGCGAACAAAGACGTTTACGCTGCCTGCTTTTTCTGCAACGTTAACAGATGCCTAATTTTATAGCTGGGCACCAGCGCGAGCCAGAGCGCCGCGCCAACGACAAGAAAAATCGTGGGGAGGAAGGGGGTTAGCCAGAACAAACATTGACCAACAGAGGGGTCAGACAATGGAACCTGCAGAGCTTCAAATGAAGGTGGAGGCGCTCGAAGCGGCGCTGAAGATGGCCACGGCCGTCAACTCCGAGGCCTTCTACTGGTGGTGCACCGCGCTGATGATATCCATCCACGCGGGCTTCCTGGCCTACGAAATGGGCGCGTCCCGCGCCAAGAACGCGCTTGCGTCGGGCGTCAAGAACCTCGTCGCCTTCGCCTTCCTCGTGCCGTTCTTCTATTTCGTCGGCTGGTTCATCTACAACGCGTTCCCGAGCGGGTTTTCCATCTCCGAGGCGGGCGCCGGCGCCCTGCCCTGGGCGCAGTCCATGGGCCCGAACCTTTCCGACAACGCGTCCGGCATCTTCTGGGCCGCCTTCACCCTGTTTGCCGCGACCACGGCCTCCATCATGTCGGGTTCGGTGATCGAGCGCATCCGCGTCTCGGGCTTCACCATCCTGGCGATCGTGCTCGGCTCGGTCGTCTGGGTACTCGGCGCCGCCTGGGGCTGGCACCCGAGCGGATGGCTGACCTCCGTCTGGGGTCTGCATGACGTCGGCGCCGCCGGCTGCGTGCACACCGTCGCCGGCTTCTTCACGCTCGGCGTCCTGATCAACCTCGGCGCGCGCATCGGGCGCTTCAACGCCGACGGCACCGTCAACGAGATCAACGGCCACAACATGCCGATGTCGCTGATCGGCCTGATGCTCATCGTCATGGGCTTCTTCGGCTTCCTCGGCGGCTGCATCATCTACACCGGCGACACCTGGATGACGATCTACAGCACGCCGGCCACGCTTTCGGCCTTCGCCTTCAACACGCTGATGGGCGTCGCCGGCGGCATGCTCGGCTGCTACCTCGTCACCCGCGACCCGTTCTGGATGATGTCCGGCGCGCTGGTCGGCGTCATCTCGTCGGCGCCCGGCCTCGACGTCTACTATCCGCCGCTCGCCTTCATGATCAGCTTTGTCGGCGGCCTGATCATCCCCAAGCTGAACACCATCCTGCTGACCCGCTTCAAGATCGACGACGCGGTCGGCGCCGTCGCCGTGCACGGCTTCGGCGGGGTCTGGGGCCTGGTGGCCGCAGGCGTGTTCGCGGCCGGCTACCCCAACGTCGAAGGACCGGCCGTGTCGTTCACCGGCCAGGTGCAGAGCGCCGTCGTCTTCATGCTGCTCGGCTTCCTGCCCGGCTACGCCCTGTCCTACGCGCTCAAGATGTTCGGGCTCCTGCGCTGCGACGAGAATGTCGAGCGGGCCGGCCTCGACCTCGCCGAGGTGCCGGTCAAGGCATACCCGGAATCGCGCGCCCTGCCGGCCTTCGGCGACGGCGCGCTGAGCCCCGCCGAGTGACCCGCGCGCCAACCGCAGAAAGGAGACCGCAATGAACACTTCGCCCATCACGACCTGGGAAGGCGCAACCGCCTACTTCACCTTCGCCGACAGTCCGGCCATGCTGGCCATCATCCTTGTCCTGGCCGTCGCCGCCTGCCTCTATGCCATCGGCAGCATGGTCAGCCATGAAAACGCGGCGTCGAAGAAGCTGAACGGCAAATAACGCCTCGGCCGCGGCGCTGCCCTGCTCCGGGCGGCGCCCTGGCCGGCTCGGTCGCCGCGCCGGCCATCAAAAAAGGCCCCGGTTTTCCGGGGCCTTTTTTTCAGTTCTTGCGGGGCAGTTGCGGAACCAGGCTGCGCTTGCCGCCCTGGTCAGGCGCCTTGGGCGTCGGCTTGGCTTTCGCCGCGGCCGGCTTCTTCGCCTTCTTGGGCGCCACTTTCACCTCTTCCTCGGAAGGGTCTTCCTTCTTCGGCTTGACGCGCGTCTCGTCGGCGATCGACTCCAGCTTCAGGCCGGCCTTGCCGTCCTCGCCGGTCTCCACCGTGACGCGCACGGTGCCGCCCTTCTTGAGCTTGCCGAACAGCACCTCGTCCGCCAGCGGCTTCTTGATGTGCTCCTGGATGACCCGCCCGAGCGGGCGCGCGCCCATGCGCTCGTCGTAGCCCTTTTCGGCGAGCCAGGCGACGGCCTCCGGCGTCAGGTCGAAGGTGACGCCACGCTCGGAAAGCTGTGCCTCGAGCTGCATCACGAACTTCTGCACGACCTGGTGCACCACCGGCACGGGCAGCGAGCCGAACGGGATGATCGCGTCGAGCCGGTTGCGGAACTCCGGCGTGAACAGCCGGTTGATCGCCTCGACGTCGTCGCCCTCGCGCTTGGTCGAGCCGAAGCCGATCGCCGCGCGCTGCGCGTCCGAAGCGCCCGCATTGGTGGTCATGATCAGGATCACGTTGCGGAAGTCGATCTGCTTGCCGTTGTGGTCGGTCAGCTTGCCGTGGTCCATCACTTGCAACAGGATGTTGAAGAGGTCCGGATGCGCCTTCTCGACCTCGTCGAGCAGCAGCACGCAATGCGGATGCTGGTCGACGCCGTCGGTCAAGAGGCCGCCCTGGTCGAAGCCGACATAGCCGGGAGGAGCGCCGATCAGCCGGCTCACCGTGTGGCGCTCCATGTATTCCGACATGTCGAAGCGCAGCAGTTCCACGCCGAGCGACGCGGCGAGCTGCTTGGCGACCTCGGTCTTGCCGACGCCGGTCGGGCCGGAGAACAGGTAGCAGCCGATCGGCTTCTCCGGTTCGCGCAGGCCGGCGCGCGCCAGCTTGATCGCCGACGACAGCGCCGTGATCGCCGTATCCTGGCCGTAGACGACGCGCTGCAGTTCGACCTCGAGGCCGGCCAGCACCTGCTCGTCGTCGGCGGAGACGGTCTTCGGCGGGATGCGCGCCATGGTGGCGATCGTCGCCTCGATCTCCTTGATGCCGATCGTCTTCTTGCGCCGCCCCTCGGGCAGCAGCATCTGCGAGGCGCCGGTCTCGTCGATCACGTCGATCGCCTTGTCCGGCAGCTTGCGGTCACTGATGTAGCGCGCCGACAGTTCCACCGCCGCCTTGATGGCGTCGTTGGTGTACTTCACCTTGTGGAATTCCTCGTAGTAGGGCTTCAGCCCCTTCATGATGGCGATCGCGTCGTCCACCGTCGGCTCGTTGACGTCGATCTTCTGGAAGCGCCGCACCAGCGCGCGGTCCTTCTCGAAGAACTGGCGGAACTCCTTGTAGGTGGTCGATCCGATGCAGCGGATCGCGCCCGACGACAGCGCCGGCTTCAAGAGGTTGGACGCGTCCATCGCGCCGCCCGACGTGGCGCCCGCGCCGATCACCGTGTGGATCTCGTCGATGAACAGGACCGCGCCGGGGAACTCCTCGAGTTCCTTGACGACCTGCTTCAGGCGCTCCTCGAAGTCGCCGCGATAGCGCGTGCCGGCAAGCAGCGTGCCCATGTCGAGCGCGAAGATCGTCGCGTCCTGCAGCACTTCCGGCACGTCGCCCTCGACGATGCGCTTGGCCAGCCCCTCGGCGATGGCGGTCTTGCCGACGCCGGGGTCGCCGACATAGAGCGGGTTGTTCTTGGAGCGGCGGCACAGCACCTGGATGGTGCGGTTGATCTCCTGCTCGCGGCCGATCAGCGGGTCGATCTTGCCGGCGCGCGCCTTCTTGTTGAGGTCGACGCAATAGGCGCTGAGCGCATCCTGCGGCTTCTTCTTGCCGTCCTCGCCCTGCTCGGCAGCACTGCCGCGCTGCTCTTCCTCGGCGCCGCGCGGCGGCCGGGCCTCGCTGGCGCCGGGACGCTTGGCGATGCCGTGGCTGATGTAGTTGACCGCGTCGTAGCGGGTCATCTGCTGTTCCTGGAGGAAGTAGGCCGCGTGGCTCTCGCGCTCGGCGAAGATCGCGACGAGCACGTTGGCGCCCGAGACCTCCTCGCGGCCCGACGACTGCACGTGGATCACCGCGCGCTGGATGACGCGCTGGAAGCCGGCGGTCGGCTTGGAGTCCTCGTCGTAGCCGGTCACCAGGTTGTCGAGCTCGGTGTCGATGTAGGTCAGCACCGTGTGCTTCAGTTCGTCGAGATCGACGTTGCAGGCACGCATCACCGCCGCCGCCTCGGCGTCGTCGATCAGCGCCAGCAGCAGGTGCTCCAGCGTCGCATATTCATGGTGCCGCTCGTTGGCGAAGGTGAGAGCCTGATGGAGCGCCTTTTCGAGGCCCTGGGAGAATGCCGGCATCTATTCAGTCCTCACTTCTTCTCCATCACGCATTGCAGCGGATGCTGATTCTGACGGGCGAAGTCCATGACCTGGGACACTTTGGTCTCGGCAACCTCGAATGTATAGACCCCGCATTCGCCGACGCCGTGATTGTGAACGTGCAGCATGATGCGGGTGGCCGCCTCGCGGTCCTTCTGGAAGAATCGCTCCAGAACGTGCACCACGAACTCCATGGGCGTGTAGTCGTCATTGAGGATCAAGACCCGGTAAAGGCTGGGTTTCTTGGTCTTGGGCCGGGTCCGTGTGATGACCGCCGTGCCGCGACCGGGAGCGCCGCCGCGATCGCCGTCGTCATCGCCGTCCTGCAAGCGGATCGCGCTTTTCGTTGTGGCCGCCCCGCCGATTTTCACCCAGTCGATCCTCATTTCGTCGTTACGCCCGAGACGCCTATGTAGTGGTTCGGGACTCGATTTTAAGCCCTTCTTTGTGGCTGACAATATGGCGGCCCGAACCATTCCGGGGGATTGCCACAATCGTGAATGATCGATGCGGCCCGCCGCGAGACCACTTCTCCGCGCGGGCGTCGATCGGGCCTGGGCATCGGGATTATTTCGTCCTGACGACGATCGACTCGAAGGGACGATAGGCGTCCCTGGCCATGTCGGCGTACAGCCCGCCGAGCCGCGTCGCCTCGCTGACGAAACCCCTGTAGGCCTGCGTCAGGTAGTCGGCTTGAATCTGCGCCGCCGTTTCGACCGACGTCGCGGCCATCAGCCTGGCGACCGTCTCGCTGCCGGCCTCGATCGCCCTGGCGGCATAGTCCGACGCCTCGGCGCCGATCGCCTGCGTCCCCTGCGAAACGGAATTCAGGCTGTCCAGGCTGGTGTCGAGGAACCGTTTGCCGAATGTGCCGGCGTCGTCGAACGACCGCGTCATCTTCAATCCTTCCGGCAGCCGCGGCACTTGCCTGCGGCCACCCGACACGAAGGTATGTTGCAGCGCACCACAAGTCAAACAGGCCGCCCCGGCGAGCCCCGGGGCGCCTGCGCATTTTAACCAAATCCGCGTCAAAGCCGGGCGAAATCATGAACGATCCGCTTACCATAAACGGATTGGTAACGCTGACCCCCGTACTGTCCCGCCAAAGCGAGGCAGGTCCCTTTGCCGCCTCACCTCCCGTGAACGCTAGCGATCAAAGGATGTAACAGTGCGTCAGGTGTTGACAGGCATGGCTCATCGGAAATTCATTTCCCGCAAACCGGCTCTGTTGGCGCTGCTCGCGTTGGCGATAGGCAGCCTGGTCGCGGCCCCGGCTCAGGCCAATTCGAAATACGCGGCGATCGTGGTCGACGCCAACACCGGCAAGACGCTCTTTTCGTCGAGCGCCGACGAACCGCGCTACCCGGCGTCGCTGACCAAGATGATGACGCTCTACCTGACCTTCGAGGCGCTCGCGAGCGGCAAGCTCAAGACGTCGTCGACCGTCACCTTCTCGAAGAACGCATCGGCCGAACCCCCCACCAAGCTCGGCGTCAAGGCCGGCGGCTCGGTGACCGTCGAAACCGCCATCCTGTCGCTGGTGACGAAGTCGGCGAACGACTCCGCGACCGCGCTCGCCGAGAAGCTCGGCGGGTCGGAAGCGGGCTTCGCCCGGATGATGACCGCGAAGGCCCGCCAGCTCGGCATGACCGGCACCATTTTCCGCAACGCCCACGGCCTGCCGAACGACGCGCAGCGCTCGACGGCGCGCGACATGGCGACCCTCGGTATCGCCCTGCGTGAGCACTTCCCGCAGTACTACGACTACTTCTCGACGCGCTCCTTCAAGTACGGCAAGCAGCGCCTGGCGAACCACAATCGCCTGCTCGGCCGGATCAAGGGCGTCGACGGCATCAAGACCGGCTACACCCGCGCCTCTGGCTTCAACCTCGTCTCGTCGGTGTCCGACGGCAACCGCCGCATCGTCGCGGTCGTCATGGGCGGTCGCACCGCGAAGTCGCGCGACGACCATATGGCCGAACTCATCCGCACCTGGCTGCCGAAGGCTTCGGGCCGGCGCGGCGGCGGCGACCTCGTCGCGAAGGCTGCGGACGAATCCGGCAAGTCGCCGATCCGCGCGCTTGCCGCGCTGCTGCCCGGAAGCGGCGCACCGAAGCCCAAGCCGCGCCCGGAAGAGAACATCGCTGCCTATGCCGGCATCGAGGAAGAGACTGTCGAGCAGGGTTCGGCCGAACCCGAGGTCGAAGTCGTCGAGCAGGCCTACGCCGACCCGATCGCCGCGCGCATGGCCGACATCGACCCGATCAACACCGCCGCCGTGCCGAAGTCTGGCTGGGCGATCCAGGTCGCGTCGTCGCCGAGCGAGGTCGAGGCGCGTGCCTTCCTGACCAGGACGACCCGCAGCGCCCGCGACGTCCTCGCCTCTGCGTCGCCCTACACCATGACATACGACAAGGATGGCGTGACCTACTACCGCGCGCGCTTCGGCGGCTTCGACTCGAAGAACGCCGCCTGGAACGCCTGCGGTGCCCTGAAGAAGAAGAAGATCGATTGTTATGCCGTCCAGCAGTAGCTGGACGACACCCTCCGGTATGTATCGTGTCGAAGGAGAACTACCCGTGATTGGACAACAGGACGTCCTTGGCCTCGTTGATCCGGGCCGCCAGGAACGAGGTGCCCCCGAGGTCGGGATGCAGGCGCTGCATCAGGCGGCGGTGCGCCTTTCGGATATCCGCCGTGGTGGCGCCCGCTTCAAGACCAAGGACCTTGTAGGCCTCCTCCTTAGTCATGGGGCCAGAACCTGGCGCAACACCATGCCGCTTGCCACCATCCGCCTCAGCGTCCTCTCGCCAGGCGGGAAAGCGGCCGTCAAGATACGTCTCCAGTAGCTGGCGGCTCTCGAAGTCCGCCGCCAGTTCCTCGCGCAGCAGCATCAGCTGTTTCCGCGACAGGCTGGACAGGAGCTTCTGCTCGAAGGTTCCGGCCAGCACCATGCCTTCCAGCCCGCCGCTGTCGTGGTCGAGTTCCATCTCGAGCGCCGCGGTCCGCACGGTCGAGCGCTGGCCCGTCGATCGCGTCCGGGTGCGACGGACGCGCCCGAAGCTGTACCACCCAGCGGCGAGCGACAGCAGCATGCCGCCGACGCCGGCCCGGCCCAGAGCGATCAGCCCGAAACCTGCGACCCCGAGCACCACCGGCCCCGCCAGCCGCACCGCCCCGGCAAGCTGCCTCGCATCGACGCGCAGGAATGCCGCGACGAGACCGGCCGCCACGAGCGCTGCCGCCACGATGCCGATCGTCGCGCTCATCCGCCGCGGCCCCGCATCTGCTCGATCATCAGCCTGTCCTCGGGCCGGTCGCGGCTTTCGAGCGCCTTGAGCCCGCCGCTGGCAAACACCGCCACCGACGAGAGCAGGCCGGCAAGCGTCGCGGCCGCGTTGCGGTCGAAGCGGAACCAGGCGCCCTTCGACAGCCGGGCTATCTCCTTGAAGGCCTTTTCCGCGACGCCGTCCCTGCCCTCCTGGAAAACGAACACCGGCACGCCGCGCAGGCCGAGCCGTCCTGCCTTGTCGGCGAGGTCGTCGACCTCCTCTTCCATGGCGTCGCCGATATAGACCAGCGCGTCGATCTTGCTCCGCTCCGCCTCCTTCAGCGCGTGGCCGAGCACCTTGCCGATCTGGGTGTGGCCGCCGCGGCAGGCGATATCGGTCATCAGTCGCTTCAGTTCGTCGGTATTGTCGGCGAATCTGGAGGCCCGGCATTCACCGAGGCCGCGAAAATAGACGAGCTGCACGGCGAGCGATCCGGCCTTTCCGACCGCGTCGAACATCTGCGCCTGCAGCGCGCAGGCGAGATCCCAGGTCGGCTGGCGGCTCATCGTCGCGTCGAGCGCCAGGATCAGCCGCCCGCCGGCGCCCCCTCGCGTCTGCGCCACAGCCCGCACCTGCCGCAGGAATGCGTCGATCTCGCCGGATGACGACCGCTTCTCGGGCGCCTTCGCGTCGCCCCTTGCCGGAACCGGTCTTTTCTCCTCACTCATGCGCAAAACATGTGACGGTGCGGCATAGCTTGCAAGGGCGCTGTTCCTGCGGGCGCGATTTTGCGCCTCCCGGCCCCGTTGGGGTCACATCCCCGTTCCTCCGCCGCTCGTCGGATCGACCAGCAGCAGGGCGAGCATGAGAGCGGCAACGGCGGCGATCCATGCGGCGGCGATGCGCAGCCCGATGCCCACCCATTGCGCGGTGAAACGCGCCCGCAGCGAGCCGACAGCGAACGCAAGATAGACCAGTGCGAGGTTCGCCCCGACGAACGAGCCGGCCAGCGTCACGATCACCGGCCATGCCGGTCCTTCGTCCGGGATCGACGCCACCCCGAGGAAGAGGCCGGTCCAAGCCGAGATCGCGACGCAGGGCGCCGTCAGCTTTGGTGTGAGGAGCGCAGCCAGAATCGCAGCGGCGATGCCGCCTGCCAGAAGTGCGGTGTCTTCCAGGCCGCGCAACCAGCCCCATTGGCCAAGCGCGATTCCCGCCAGGCAAGAAACCGCGAAGGCCGGCCAGCAGTATCTGAAGGGCCCGGGCCATCTGAGCCCGAGCAGGAGTCCGGCCGCCAGCAGCGACAGCAGCTGCGGCGGCGTAGACAGGGGATGCAGCATGCCGAGATAAAAACCCTGCATGCCGGGAATTGGGCTGTGCGCCGCCGCCTCGTCCGCCGACGCGACCAGAAAAAGGAACGCGAGGGCAATCCCCCGGCCGGTCGTCACCTATGCGAGGCCAAGCAGGAAGCCGAAGCCGACCATCGAGATGATGCCGCCGGCTGCGCGGACCGCGATCCTGCCCGCCGGCTTCTTGACCGGCAGCCCGAAGCCGATGCCGACCAGATGCAGCAGCCCGGTCGCGATGACGAAACCGACGGCGTATGCGAAGGAATTGGCCGCATCCGGCAGTTCGGTCCCGTGCGCATGTCCGTGGAAGATCGCGAACGCGCCGACGATGATCGCCGCGATCCAGAGCGGCGGCCTTGCTGCGAACGCGATCAAGAGACCGAGCACGATTGCCGATGCCGCAATGCCTGTTTCGACGGCCGGGACGGGTACGCCGACAATGCCCAGAACCGCGCCAAACGCCATCACCAGCGGGAACACCACCGGCAGCAGCCACATCGCCGGTGCGCCGAGGAATGCGCCCCACAGGCCGACGGCAACCATCGCCAACACGTGATCCCAGCCGAGGATCGGGTGACTGAAACCGCTTAGGAAACCGCCGGCGACGCTCGTACCCGTATGCGCCAGCGCCAGGGAGGGCAGAAGGGCGGCGCCCGCGAGAAGCAACGAAGCAAAAAGAACGCGAAAGAAATCCGGCATCGAAGTCTCCCCGAAGCAGCGACCCAGTCCCCGCAAGCAATGCGGCATGGCGCGCCGGCAAACCTGCAGGAGATCGGCGTTGGTTACAACTCGAATGTCATGATTGCAGTGGCGCGATCGCGCCAGTCGTCCCAGCGCCAAACGCCCGGCTTCGTCGCCGAAGCAACGGCGCCCCTATAGCAATCCGAGTTCCGCCAGTTCCTGCCTCAGCTTAGGCGGCATCTCGGCAATGCCGTCGCGGCCCTTGCCGAGATCGGCGGGCGCTTCCTTCTGCTGGAGATACCGCCAGCCCTGGAAGGCGCGGCGCGGCTGCCACTCGGTCCTGACCACCGCCGGATCGAGAATGAGACGGCAGCGCGAGATGCCCTCGTCGTCGATGAACGGCCGAACCTCGAGCAGGCGCTGGCGGCACTGCACGCTGCCCTTGATGACCCAGTAGAGCGAGCCGCCCTCGACGAGTTCGGCGGCGCGGGTCGGCACCATGCGCGTGGTGTGGAAATGCTCCACCGGTTCGCCGGCGCGGCGGCGCTGGTCGAGCTTCATCGCGATCCACTCTTCCAGATCCTCGACGCTCTCGCAGCCGACGCACAGTTTGAGGAGGTTCAGGGCCATGCCCCGAAATTTAGCGACCGCGCGGCGGCGGTTCAATCGCCGGTCGCGTTATGCACAGGGGCAATGCGTGCCTGACACCGCTTCCGTTCCCGATTGCATCCGCGTGACATGCAGGAAGGGTGGGGAAGCCTGGCTGCCCCACCCTTCGTCGTTATCGTGAAGCCAGGTCGATCGGTTCCTTGGAGAAATCGAAGAACGACGCGAACAGTTCAAGGCCGGCAAGATCGCCATTGGCCGAGGCGGTTCCGGCCGCGATCGCATCCTTGATCGCCGACTTGCCGAGCACGAAATCGTAGACCACGCTGCTCGGCAGGCTTACGACCAGGTCCGCATTGTCGGGGATTTCTTCATAGAATGCGGCAATGCCGTTGCGTACGTGGAAACCATAGCCTTCCTCACGGTCGGTTATGTTGAAGCCGATCTTGAAGTCCGCTCCGGTCGCCTTTGCGGCATCGATCTTCACCCTCAGATTCTCGAGGATCGTCCCGACGGAGAACTGCTGGATGATGACCGGATTGGCGAAGTCGAACGCGCCGGACCTGTCGAGGCTTCCGTCCAGCTCGGCGGCGCCGCTGATCGCGAAACCGCGCCAATAGATGTTTGCCTGGTCGTAGCCCCAGGCCCGCATCGCCTCGGCTTTCAAGAGCCTTGCTTCCTTGTCCCCGGGGTTGGCCCGGATCGCCTGCGTCATGATCTCCATGGCCCAGCCGTAGTCCTTCGCCTTGATGGCCATGCGCGCCAGTTCCTTGACGCTGTCGGCGCCGCCCATGGCCGAGACATACAGCCTGGCCTTTCGCTCGACGGAAGGCGTCGCCAGTTGCGTGGCATCGCCCGAGAACCATCCGAGATAGCCGTTGTAGACGTTTCGAACGACATGCTCGACGCTGCCATAGAACTCCTGCAGCCAGGGGTCTTTCCTGAGATTTTCAGGCAGTTCGATCAGGTCCACCAGTTCTTCGGGCGTCGCGCCCTTGTTGATCTGGCGGATCGACTGGTCGTGCACATACTGAATCGCATCGCGATAGTTCTGGATGCGCTCGACGATGAACGCGTTGCCGACCCAGGCGCGCATGTGCGAATGCGTATAGGCGTCGCTCTCGCGGGCGTAGGCGAGCAGCCGGTCCACGCCCTTGTACCACTTGACGAGGTCGCGATACTTCGTACCCCGCAGCGTGTACAGATTTGGAAACGACTCGCCCTGGATCGTCTCGGATCCATGCACGAGACGCAGGTCCGGGAAGTAGACGTCGATCTCGTCCTCGGCATCGCCGTAGGCTTCGAACATCACCATCTTCACGCCGGAAACGCCGACCTCCAGCTTGTCGGTGACCAGGTCCGTCGGCCTCAGGAAGGAGATTTCGCCGCCGCTGAATGTCGGGCCAAGCCCGCCATGGACAAGTCCCTGCGCGTTCTGGCCGATATAGCTCGCGCCGCCGTAGGCAGTACGCTCGGTCAGGATTTCTCCGACGACGCTGGCGTCGTTGGCCAGATAGTCCATGAATTCGTGATGGGCGAAAATCCGGACCTTGCCGCTGTCGACATCCTCCTGTTTTACGCCAAGGCCGGCAATGCCGAACGCATGGTCGGGATGGCGGTGGCTGTAGACGACCCCCGTGACCGGGAGCTTCACGCCCGTGGCTTCGCGAAACGCCTCCATCAGGTGCCTGGCCGGCTCGTCGCCTTCGCCGGGGTCCACGACGATGAGGCCGCTTTCTCCGACGACGATCAGCGTCGCCGTCAGCTGCCAGCCTGACATGAGGAACGCCCTGTCCTTGACCGGCTCGTAGATGGTCTTGGCCATCTGGTTGGCGAAGCTCGTCATGCGGGGGTTGATGGTCTTGGAAGCCTCGGTGACGGCGAGATTGTCGAACTGCTTCCGAATGGGGGCCAGCGACTTCAGAATTTGAGGGTCGGCATAGGGCTCGACATCCATCGGAATGTTCTTGGTGATCGTTTCGGGCGTCAGCAATGCGGGGTCGAAAGCCGATGCATCGCTCGCCATTGCCGCCAGGACCAGACAACCTGAAATACAGGTCAGTGAAAATCGCATGGAACGTCCTCCTTGTTCCCGAAAAGTGTTTGTGCCGTGCTTGCCAAGCCGACACCGTTGTCGACAGTCCAAGGCAAATATTCCCGGTCGCGCAGGCACGTCGCGGACGTGGCGCCGGAAGCGATTGCAGGAAACTGATCTTGGAGAACTTATATGGCCTTCTGCGGCCGCACTACGTAATATCCGACACTTCGGACCGAGGTATTCCGATGGAGAAGGGTGGAGCGATCAAGACGGAAGCCGGTGACTTTTCGACGAACGATCCGGTCCTCTACGAGGCCGCGATACGGCCGTGGGAACTCAACGTGGATCTGCGTCGGTCCGGACGCTTCGAGTGCTCGATCGAATACCTGAAGTTCGACGGGATCGCGATCTACAGGGACCGGTACCGCCACGACATGCGGCTGCAGGGCATGACGCCGCCCCATACGCTGACGATCGCCGTCCCGATCAGCGGGGTGACCGATGAATCGGCGTTCTGGGGCAGGTCGGTCGACCCGCGATGCGTCTATTCGACCTTTCACAACGAGATCGACAGCGTCACTGCGCAAAACTACGACCAGTTCATCTTGCTGATCGATACCGAAGCTCGGCAGGAGCTTGCAGGAATCGTCGACTGGTTCAGCAGCGCCAAGCCTTCGGTTTCCCGCAATCTTCAGTCCCTCAGGGCCGCCGCGTCATTCTTCAGGCTGCTCCTGAAACTGTCGCGCGACCCCAAGGTCGTCGGCGATGCGGCAATCGCCGACAGGCTCCGAAGCGACCTGATTTTCGCGCTGACCCAGGCATTGTTCCAGCAGCCAAACGCGACCAGCACGGTGATCGGCAAGCGCGAAAGCCGGGCCATTGCCGACATGTACGACTGGATCATGTCGACGGGGGATCTGGTGGTCACCGTCGGTCAGTTGTGCGCCAACGCCGGGATCCACGAACGAACCCTGGAGCGGGCGGTCCGCGCCAAGTTCGACTGCACGGTGCAGGACCTGCTTCGCCGAATGCGGATTCACGAGGCAAGACGACGGCTGCTCTATGCCGATCGAACGGAAACGAGCGTCACGGAAGCCTCCTACGACCTGGGATTCTACGATGGCGGACGCTTTGCGCGTGACTACAAGCGCATGTTCGGCGAACTGCCCTATCAGACCCTGAAAGGCCCGCCGGTCAGGAAGATCGAGCCGCTGCTGCTTCTTTGAATCAGCTTCGCATGTACACGGTTCGCATTTGTACACAGGCCACGCTTGCACATGGCCATCGACGCCATCCCGTCGCGATTGACTTGCCCACGCGCACGGCTAACTTCGCGCGACCGAGGGGGGAGCATGGCGTTGGAATTGAAGGCGCAGCGCGGCAATGCGTGGCTGCCGGCCGCGCTGATCGGCGTGATCGCGGGCGTCGACAACATCGCCGCTGCGCTGGCAATCGCATCCCTGCTGTTTGCCGGCCCGCTGTCGTCGGGGCTGGGGCTCGGCGTCGGTGTCGTCCTCGTCGGCGGCGCCGTCCTCGCGCTGGTCGTCGCACTGAGAAGCACGCTGCCGAATTCGGTGGCGCTGGTCCAGGAAACGCCGGTCGCAATTCTTGCGGCGGCCATCGTCACCGCAACCGCCACCCTGGAAGGGCCGACCGAGGCAAGGGTCGCAACCGCGGTCGCCATCCTCGGCGTTTCCAGCCTTGCCACCGGAGCGCTGTTCTGGGTCACCGGCCGCCTCGGTCTCGGGGGACTCGTCCGCTTCCTCCCCTACCCCGTCGTCGCGGGATTTCTCGCCGGGTCGGGCTGGCTGCTCGTCGACGGCTCCATGGTCATGCTCACCGGCCACGGCATCGGACCCGCCTTCTTCGACATCGCGCGCCAGACATCCGTGCTGATGCTGATCGGCCCGGCCGTCCTGTTTGCGCTTGCCCTGCACCTCGCGCTCGGCCGCTTCAGCCATCCCGCGACGGTGCCGGTCGTCATGCTCGTCGGCGGCCTCGCCTTCTTCGGTGCCATCGCGGCTGCCGGGCTGGGCGTCGAGGACGCCCGCGCGCTGGGCTACCTGCCGAAACTGACCGCGCATGGCGGCGTCGAGCTTCCGACCGTCCAGATGCTCTGGACCGTCGACTGGCACGCGGTGCTGTCGGCCGGCCCGACCATCCTGTCCATCGCGGCACTCAGCATGATCGGGCTGCTGCTCAACATCAGCGGTCTCGAACTCGCGGTCGGGCGCGATATCGAGGTCAATGCCGAGTTGCGCTCGACCGGCCTCGCCAACGTCCTGTCCGGCGCGATAGGCGGCCCCTCCGGCTATGTCGGCCTCACCATGACGGTGCTGGCGCAGAAGACCGGCGTCCACGGCCGCGGCGCCGGCGTTGCCACCGCGCTCGCCATGCTTCTCGGGCTTGCCGCGGCGGGCGGCCTCATCTTCCAGGTTCCGGTTTTCCTCACCGCCGGCTTCGTTCTGTTCCTCGGCGTCGGCCTGCTCCTGGAATGGCTGGTCGCGACCCGCCGCGAACTGCCGCTGGTCGAGTGGCTGATCGTCGTGCTCATCATGCTGGCGATCGCCGTCGTCGGCTTCCTGGAGGGACTGGCCGTCGGCCTGCTGGTGTCGATCGCGGTCTTCGTCTTCAACTATTCGCGCCTGCCGGTCGTCCGGCTCAACACCAGCGGCGTCGAGCACCGAAGCTCGGTCGACCGCTCGTCCTCCGCATCGCGCCTGCTCAGCCGCCATGGCGACGCCATCGAGATCGTGCAGTTGCAGGGCTACCTTTTCTTCGGTTCCGCCGACCGCATGGTCAACTACATCCGGCGTCGCCTGCGGGCGCCCAACCGGGCTCCCTTGCGTTTTCTCATCCTCGATTTCCGCCATGTCAGCGGCCTCGACTCCGCAGCGACCAGCGGCTTCCTCAAGATCGCGCGGATGAGCGAGGATCATAGGGTCAAGGTCTTCCTCACGCATGTGTCCGACGAGGTCGAGAAGACGCTCGGGCTTGCCGGCATCAAGTTCGGCGGCCAGGGAGCGATGACGCTCGAGGTCGATATCGATCACGCGCTCGAGCACGCCGAGGAAGCGATCCTTCAGGAGCAGCCGGAGCATGGCGTCCACGCAGGACTCCTCAGCCACCTGACGGCGATCGCCGGCCCTCACCGCCGCATGGGCGATCTCCTCGACCACATGACGCGCGTGCCGGTCGAGGTCGGCGACCTCGTCATCAGGGCCGGCGAGACGGCGGACGACGTGTTCTTCATCGCCAGCGGCCGCGTGCGCGTCCAAGTCACGCTGCCCAACGGAAGGAAGCTGCGGCTTCGGACCATGACGGACGGCGCATTCGTCGGCGAAATCGCGCTCTACCTCGGGCAGGAACGGACGGCTGACGTGATCGTCGAGACACCCTCGGAGATCTTCAGGCTGAGCGCCGCCGACCTCAGCCGCCTGGAGCGCGACGATCCCGAGGTCGCCTTCCTCGCCCACCGCCTGCTGGCGATCAACCTGTCCGAGAAGCTCAGCGTCGCCAACCAGGCCATCAAGCGCACCGAGCGCTGACGCGGCCTCGCCGCGGAGCGTCGCCGACTGGGGCCTTTCAGCACTCCACCACGTTGACGGCGAGCCCGCCGAGGCTGGTCTCCTTGTATTTCTCGCTCATGTCGAGGCCGGTCTGGCGCATCGTCTCGATCGCCGCGTCGAGCGGCACGAAGTGGCTGCCGTCGCCCTTGATGGCGAGCGACGCCGCCGTCACCGCCTTCACGGCCCCGAGCGCGTTGCGCTCGATGCAGGGCACCTGCACCAGCCCGCCGACCGGATCGCAGGTCATGCCGAGGTGATGTTCGAGCGCGATCTCGGCGGCGTTCTCGACCTGGGCCGCGGAGCCGCCCATCACGGCGCACAACCCGGCCGCCGCCATCGCCGACGCCGAGCCGACCTCGCCCTGGCAGCCGACCTCGGCGCCGGAGATCGAGGCGTTGGTCTTGATGATGCCGCCCACGGCCGCCGCCGTCAGCAGGAAGTCGCGGATGCTCGCCTGGTCGGCTTCCGGATGGAAATGCAGCCAGTAGCGCAGGACCGCAGGCAGCGTGCCGGCGGCGCCGTTGGTCGGCGCGGTCACCACGCGTCCGCCCGCCGCGTTCTCCTCGTTGACCGCCATCGCGTAGATCGACAGCCAGTCGTTGGCGAGCAGCGGGTTCGGCCGGTTGGTGCGCCAGTCCTCGTTCAGCCGGTCATGCAGCGCCTTGGCGCGCCGCCGCACCTTCAGCCCGCCCGGCATGACGCCTTCCTGCGACAGGCCGCGCTCGATGCAGCCGAGCATCGCCGCCCAGATCGCATCGAGGCCGGCGTCGAGTTCGGCGCGCGGCATGTGCGCTTCCTCGTTGGCGCGCTTCATCTCGGCGACGGTGAGCCCGCTCTTGCTCGCCATCGACAGCATCTCGACCGCGTTCTTGAAGGGATAGGGCACGCGCTTGCCGGACTTGTCCGGCCCCTTCGCCTTCAGCCGCTGCAACTCCTCGTCAGACACCACGAAGCCGCCGCCGATCGAATAATAGATGCGCTTGAGAAGCAGGCGGCCGTCGGCGTCGAGGGCGAGGAAGGCCATGCCGTTGGCGTGGCCGGTGAGCGGCGTCTTGCGGTCGAGGACGAGGTCTTCGGCGGGGTCGAAACGGTAGGCGGGATGCCCCGGCGGCGAGACCCGCCTGGCCGCCGTGATCGAGGCAATCGTCGCATCCGTCTTGTCGGGGTCGACCGTCTGCGGCGTCTCGCCGGCCAGGCCGAGGATCACCGCGCGGTCGGTTCCGTGGCCGACGCCGGTGTAGGCGAGCGATCCGTGCAGGCTGACTGCGATGCGGTCCACGCTGACGCCCGCCGGGCGCGGCCAGTCGCCCGACCTGATCTCGTCGAGAAAGCGCGCCGCGGCCGTCATCGGCCCCATCGTGTGCGAGCTCGACGGGCCGATGCCTATCTTGAACAGGTCGAATACCGAAAGGAACAAGTCGTGGCTCCTGGTTGACGACGTTTGCCGGAGGGTGCGGCGCTTTGCCGGCCAAGCGCTTGGTTTTGGCCGACGTCGGGTGATCCGCCGGCGACATTGCCGTATAGAGTAGCGAGCGCAATGACAATGATCGGGCGTTTCGAATGCTGCTTTCCCTCGCCGACCTCGCCGCGCTGGCCTTCTTCCTGGCCGTCTGGACAGGCCATTCGCTGGCGACCGAAGGCAGGTTCTTCAGCCGCGCCTCGCTCTCCACCGCCATGAACCGGCAGCGCGAGGCATGGATGCGCACCATGGCCCGCCGCGAACTGCGCATGATCGACACCTCGATCATGCAGGGCCTCCAGCAGGGCACTGCCTTCTTCGGGTCGAGCGCGCTGATCGCCATCGGCGGCTGCTTCGCGCTTCTGGGATCGAGCGACCAGGTGCTGAACGTGCTCGGCGACCTGCCGCTCTCGCAAGCCGCCTCGCGCCCCCTCTTCGAGGTGAAGGTGATCGGGCTCGCCCTGATCCTGGCCTACTCCTTCTTCAAGTTCGGCTGGTCCTACAGGCTGTTCAACTATTGCTCGATCCTGATCGGCGCGGTGCCCCTGCGCGACGATCCCGGCGCGTCCCGCGAAATCGATATTGCCGTCGAGAGGGCGGCGCGCATGAACGTGCTCGCCGGCAAGCATTTCAACGCCGGCATGCGCGGCATCTTCTTCTCGATCGGCTACCTCGGCTGGTTCCTGGGGCCTGTCGTGTTCGCGGTGACGACGCTGCTGATCCTCGCCGTCCTCGTGCGCCGCCAGTTCTTCTCGCAGGCGCGGCGGTCGGTGGTTGACGCCTAGGCGTCCGGCCCCGGGAAGACGGAATCGATCCTTCCCACGAACTTGTATGCGATGAGCCCGATCCATTCGCGGATGGCCATCGTCGTCGTCGCCAGCGAATCCGTCGGGTTGTCGCGCATGACGCCGATCCCCTCCTGCCCCGATGTCCGGTAGTCGACGGGCCACGGCACGACGGGGAACGCCGCCTTGCGGAACAGGCCGACCGAGCGCGGCATGTGGAACGCGGAAGTCACCAGCAGCCAGGTCTCGTCGGGCCCGGGCGTCACCAGCTTGCGGATGTTCTCGACGTTCTCGTAGGTGTTTCGCGATTCCGGCTCCAGGATCAGCCGGCTTGCCGGGACGCCCAGCGCCGCGAAGAGCTTTGCCGACGTGTCGGCATCGCCCTCGCCGTCGAGGATGAGCGTGCCGGTGCCGCCCGACACCACCACCTTGGCGGCCGGATAGCGCAGCGCCAGCGCCGCCGCCTCGATGTATCGGTCGCCGCCGCTGTTGATGTCGTAGCCGCCGCGCGCCAGATTGATCGCCCCCTCGAAACCGCCGCCGAGCACGATGATGCCGGCGACCTTGCCGGGCTGGTCGGGGCGCTGGAAGCGCTCCTCGAGCGGATTGAGCATGAGCGCGCCAAGCGACGTCCACGCCGAAACGGCGAGCACCAGGAAGGCGGTGAATGCGAAGACGCCGCGCGTCTTTCGCCAGCCGAACCAGCCGACCAGGATCGCAAAGCCGAGCAGGAACAGCGACAGGTTCAGCGGCTGGACGAGGAACCAGAAGACCTTCGACAGATAGAACAGCAGGGTGGCTTCGGACATTCCAACCTCACGGAACTCTACGCCTAGGGCCTACGCGCTGGCTCTCAGCTGTTCAAGGAGGCTTTCCGATTTTCCCCGCCGATCGGCAGCTCGTCGGCCAGGATTTCTCTGAAATAGGCGATCGTGCGCTCGAGACCGTCGCGCAGCGGCGTCGTCGCTTCCCAGCCGAGTTGGGCGCGCGCCCTCGATATGTCGGGCTGGCGCTGGTGCGGATCGTCGCGCGGCAAGTCCTTGCGGACGATCTGCGAGCGCGATCCGGTGATCTCGATCACCAGCTTGGCAAGTTCGAGGATCGTGAACTCCCGGGTGTTGCCGATGTTGATCGGACCCGTTACGTCGGCCGGGCTTGCCATCAGCTTCAGCAGCCCGTCGATCAGGTCGTCGACATAGCAGAACGATCGCGTCTGGGCGCCGTCGCCATAAACCGTGATCGGCTGGTCGAGCAGCGCCTGCACGATGAAGTTCGAAACCACGCGACCGTCCTGCCGGTGCATGCGCGGGCCGTAGGTGTTGAAGATGCGCGCCACCTTGATCGGCACGCCCGCCTGCCGGTGGTAGTCGAAGAACAGCGTCTCGGCAGCGCGCTTGCCCTCGTCGTAGCAGGCGCGCGGGCCGATCGGATTGACGTTGCCCCAGTATTCCTCGCGCTGCGGGTGCATCGTCGGGTCGCCGTACACCTCGCTGGTCGACGCCTGCAGGATCTTGCATTTCAGCCGCTTGGCCAGCCCCAGCATGTTGATCGCGCCGTGCACCGACGTCTTGAGCGTCTGGATCGGATCGTGCTGGTAGTGGATCGGCGAGGCCGGACAGGCCAGGTTGTAGATCTCGTCGACCTCGACATAGAGCGGGAAGGAGACGTCGTGGCGCATGAACTCGAAGCGCGGATTCGAGTGCATGTGGTCGATGTTGCGTTTCGTCGAGGAAAACAGGTTGTCGGCGCAGATGACCTCATGGCCCTGCGCGAGCAGCCGATCGATCAGGTGAGAACCGAGAAATCCCGCGCCGCCCGTTACCAGGATGCGCTTGCGGCTGTCGGAAATGGGCGGCACTCGCTGTTCCCCCCGTGCGGCCTGAAACGTCTACCGCGCCGGGGTGAATTTTTCAATCAGTACGGAGGCTTGCGCCCGTTACCACCACTTTTCAGGTTCGAACCGGCCGGCGGCCTGCTCGATGACGTGGCCCGCCTGGAACAGCGTCTCTTCCTCGAACGGCTTGCCGATCAGCTGCAGACCGAGCGGCAGTCCGCGCCCGTCGAGGCCCGCCGGCACCGCGATGCCGGGCAGCCCGGCCATGTTCACGGTCACCGTGAAGATGTCGTTGAGGTACATCTTGACCGGATCGGCGGCCATCTCCTGGTCGGCCACGCCGAACGCCGCCGATGGCGTCGCCGGCGTCAGGATGATGTCGACGCCCGCGTCGAACACCGTCTCGAAGTCGCGCTTGATCAGGGTGCGGACCTTCTGCGCCTGCAGGTAGTAGGCGTCGTAGTAGCCGGCCGAGAGCACGTAGGTGCCGATCATGATGCGACGCTTCACCTCCTGGCCGAAGCCGCTGGCGCGCGTGTTCTCGTACATCTCGACGATGTCCTTGCCTGGCACCCGCAGCCCGTAGCGCACGCCGTCGTAGCGGGCGAGGTTGGAGGACGCTTCGGCCGGCGCGACGATGTAGTAGGCTGGCAGCGCATACTTCGTGTGCGGCAGCGAGATGTCGACAATCTCCGCGCCCGCGTCCCTCAGCCAGGCGATGCCCTTCTGCCAGAGCGCCTCGATTTCCTCGGGCATCCCGTCGACACGGTACTCCCTGGGGATGCCGACCTTCATGCCCTTCAGCGAGCGGCCGAGCGCTGCCTCGTAGTCGGGCACAGGCCTGTCGACCGACGTCGTGTCCTTCGGATCGACCGAGGCCATCGACTTCAGCAGGATCGCGGCGTCGCGTACGTCGCGGGCGATCGGCCCTGCCTGGTCGAGCGACGAGGCGAAGGCAGCGATTCCCCAGCGCGAGCAGCGGCCATAGGTCGGCTTGATGCCGACGGTGCCGGTGAAGGCGGCCGGTTGGCGGATCGAGCCGCCGGTGTCGGTTGCCGTCGCGCCCGCGCACAGGAACGCCGAGACCGCCGAGGCCGAGCCGCCCGACGAGCCGCCCGGCACCAGGTCGGCGTTGCTGCCGGCTGCCCGCCACGGATTGACGACCGGGCCGTAGTAGGACGTCTCGTTGGACGAGCCCATCGCGAACTCGTCCATGTTGAGCTTGCCGAGCATCACCGCGCCGTCGGCCCACAGGTTGGCGGTAACGGTCGATTCGTAGCGCGGCTTGAAGCCGTCCAGCACATGGCTGCACGCCTGGGTGTGCACGCCCTCGGTCGCGAAAAGATCCTTGATGCCGAGCGGGATGCCCTCGAGCGCGCCGCCCTCGCCGTTGGCCAGCCGCGCGTCGGACGCCTTGGCCATGTCGCGCGCCTTGTCCGGCGTCACCGCGACATAGGCGTTCAGCGCCGGATTGGCGCGTTCGATCGCCTCGACATAGGCGTCGGTGATCTCGACGGCCCGGATCTCCTTGGAACGGAGCTTGGCGCGCGCATCGGCAATCGTCAGTCTGGTCAGGTCGCTCATCAGGATATCTTCTTCTCGTAAAAGCGCGAAAACCCGGAGTCCGGATAGTCCAGGACCGCGCCGCAAACCGTGAAACCGCCGCGTTCGTAGACGCGGTAGGCCGCCTCGAAGCCCGGCGCTTCGCCGGTCTCCAGCACCAGCCTCGAAAGGCCCTTCTCGCGCGCCAGTTGCTCAAGCCGCTCCAGCAGCATCGAGCCGACGCGCTGGCCGCGCACTTCGGGCAGCGTGAACATGCGCTTGACCTCGCCGAGCCCGCCGCCGTGATCCTTCAGCGACGCCATGCCGACGTGCCGGCCGTTCCCGTCGCGCGCCACGAAGGTGGTCAGCGCCGGCTCGGCCATCTGCTCGACGGTCAGCTGGAACTGGAATTCGCGCGGCGTCAGCGGAATCATCGTCGCGTTGAGGTCGGCGACCATCGCGCGCACGTCGTCCTGCAGGGGCGTCTCGGCCGCAATCGTGATCGCCACGGCCTACTCCACCACCTTCGGCACGAGGAAGAAGTTTTCGTCGGTCGCCGGCGCGTTGGCGACGATGTCGTCCGCCTTGTTGCCGTCCGTCACCGCGTCCTGTCGCTTCTTCATCGCCATCGGGATCACCGACGTCATCGGCTCCACGCCGGTCACGTCGACCTCGTTCAGCTGCTCCACGAAACCCAGAATGGTGTTCAGTTCGCCGGTCATGCGCTCGGCGTCGTCCTCGCTCACCGCAATGCGGGCAAGGCGGGCGACGCGCTTCACTGTGGCGATATCGACGGACATGGCGACACTCGATCCCTGAGGAAAATCAGCCCCGGGCTATAGCGAGACGGCTGCCGCAGCGCAATATCGCGGTCCGTTCCGCCGCGTCGGGCCGCGCCGATGTAACGATCCCGGCCCACGGACCGAAGTAGCACTCGGGCGATCGGGTCGCGACGAGGAGAATGCCATGCTTCTGAGGTCGGTTGCAGCGCTTGCGGTGTCCCTGGCCGTTGCCGGGCCGGCCGCGTCGGGCGAACGGGCGGTCAACGTCGTCGAACTGTTCACCAGCCAGGGTTGCTCGTCCTGCCCGCCGGCCAACGCCAATCTGATCAGGCTGCGCGGCCGTCCCGACGTGCTGCCGCTGAGCTTCAGCGTCACCTATTGGGATCGTCTCGGCTGGAAGGACGTCTTCGGCCAGGAAAAATTCACCGAGAGGCAGCGCGTCTACGAACCGGCCCTCGGCGAGCGCGGGCCGTTCACGCCGCAGATGGTCATCAATGGCCGCGTCAGCATCGTCGGCAACCATCAGCCGGAGGTCGAGGACACGCTGGCGGCAGCCGATCCGGGCCAGGTTCCGGCAATCGCCATCGGAGCCCGCACGGTTGGCGTCGGCGCAGGCGCAAAAGGCCGATTGGCCGATGTCTGGGTGGCGCTCTACGAGCCGGATGTGATCGAGGTTGCCGTGAAGCGCGGCGAGAACACCGGACGCACGCTCCCCCATGCCAACGTCGTGCGCGAACTGTTCAGGGTCGGGACCTGGAACGGCGCTGCGGCCGAGTTCCCGCGCCCCAAAGCCGCCAGCGGGTTGAAGACGGCCGTTCTCGTCCAGGAGCCTGACGGCGGCCCCATTCTGTCGGCGGCGACCGATTGAGCGCTACAGCCGCAACGCCTTGCCGATCTCCGGCAGAAGAACCTTCGTCCCCGATCCGTCCATGCCCTCGACGAACCGGTCCGGCGTCTGGTCGAGCAGGCCGAACGTCCTGTAGTGGCAGGGGATCGCCGTCTCGAACTTGAAGAAGCGGCGGCACGCGAGCGCGGCGACGGCCCCGCCCATGGTGAAGCGGTCGCCGACCGGCACCAGCCCGACATCCGGCTGATGCAGCTCGTTGATCAGCGCCATGTCGGAGAAGATGTCCGTGTCGCCCATGTGGTAGAGCGTCTTGTCGTCCGGGAAGTGCAGGACAAGCCCGTTCGGATTGCCGAGATAGACGTTGGAGCCGTCATCCAGCGTGAAGGCCGACGAATGGACCGCGTTGACGAAGGTGGTGGTGAAGCCGCCGCAATCGACGGTGCCGCCGTGGTTGCCGGGATTGACGTTGTCGATGCCCTTGCCGGCGACGTAGTCGGAAATTTCCGCATTGGCGACGAGCATCGCGCCGGTCTTCTTCAGGATGTCGATCGCATCCCCGAAATGGTCGTTGTGGCCGTGCGTGACGAGCACATGGGTGACGCCCTCGGCCGGGCCTTCCCACCCATTGCCCCACGCCGGGTTGCCCGACAGGAACGGGTCTATCAGGATCGCCGCGCCCGCCGCTTCCACGCGGAAGGCGGAATGCCCGTACCAGGTCAGTTTCATTGTGGGTCTCCTCGCTGTCTGTCCGCGGGCGTCGCCCGCCGGTGAAAGTCGGGTCCGGCGGGCCGGTCCGACCGGCGACGCTCCGAATCCGGATGTCCAACCGACGCTAAGAAGGTAGAAGGGGTATCAACGAAGTAAAGGACATCCATTGGCCGTCATCGACGTCTCCGACCTCAACGCGTCCCTCGCCGGCGGCAGGACGCTCGCCGGCCTCGATCTCGGCGAGAAGACGATCGGCGTCGCCGTCTCGGACCGCGGCCTTTCCTTCGCGCATCCGCGGCCGGTGATCGTCCGCAGGAAGTTCTCGATCGACGCCGCCGCCCTGCTCGACCTCTTGGGCAAGGAGAACGTCGGCGCCGTCGCGATGGGGCTGCCGGTCAACATGGACGGCTCGGAAGGCCCGCGTGCGCAGGCGTCGCGCGCCTTCGTGCGCAACATGGCGCGGCTGAGCGACCTGCCCTTCCTGTTCTGGGATGAGCGGCTGTCGACGGTCGCAGCCGAGCGCACGCTGATCGAGATGGATTTTTCACGCAGGAAGCGGGCCGGCAAGATCGATTCGGCGGCAGCGGCGTTCATCCTGCAGGGCGTGCTCGACCGGCTTCACGCGCTCGGCGAAGGCTCCACGCCGAAATAGCGGTCGCGCGTGGCGCGCACACAGGCGGCGATCTCCCGCCGGCGCCGGAACGCCCAGATCGCCAGGATCAGCAGCGTATCGAGGATGCAGGCCTTGGCGACCAGCGGCGGGATCGTCGCCGGATCGATGCCGAGCGTCTGCCCGTAGAGCTCGAACAGCAGGTCGTGCGCCTGCCGGGTCAGCATCACGTAGCCGAAGTTCATGTCGTTCAGCGACAGGAAGTACCATCCCCAGAAGATGCCCATGGGCAGCGCCCAGGCGGCGAAGACCCAGCGCATCAGCCCGCATCCCCGGGCGCGCGCCGTGGACCGGCTGCCGCCCGGCAAGGTCCCTGTGCGCCAATGGTCCGTCGAAGCATGAGAATCCCTTCACTCGCTCGCAAACAGTCATATGGGGGACAAGCCGGTGCAACGTAAACCATTTGTTAAGGTTAACAGACGGTTACTGTGGACGGATGTCGGCGGCCGTTGATTTTGACGCGGCCGCGCATTTCGGCCCGGCGACGAAGTCTGGCCGGCCGGCTCTCTCTCTTCGGCCTTTTCAGGCTGTCGGGGGGTACAGGGTGTCGACGATCAGTTGCGCGTCGTGGCGCGCGTCGAGCATGCCGTAGGTGGTGCGCCACTGGCCGGCGAGCCGTGTCTCGATGAAGGCGTCGGCGATGCGCCCTGCCCCCATCCGCTTGAGTTCCGCCGCAGCCGCCGCGAGCGCAAGCTGCTCGGTCAGGATGCGCGCCGATCCCTCGTCGGAGGCGGCAACCTGCATCGCCGCCCGCAGCACCGCGACCGTGCCAGGGCCGCCTGCGCCGAGGTCGCGCTCGATGCCGGCCAGCACCTCGTCGAACAGGCCGGGCGCGCGCCCGAGCACCCGCAGCACGTCGAGCGCCATGACATTGCCCGACCCTTCCCAGATCGCGTTGACCGGCGCCTCGCGGTAGTAGCGCGCCAGCGGCATCTCCTCGACATAGCCGTTGCCGCCCAGGCACTCCATCGCCTCGTAGAGCAGCGCCGGAGCGATCTTGCAGACCCAGTACTTCACCACCGGCGTCATCGCCCGCGCGAACGACGCCTCGGTGCGGTTGCTGGCGGCCTCGTCGAAGGAGCGCGCGAGCCGGAAGGAGAGCGCCGAGGCGCCGGCGACGTCGAGCGCCATGTCGGCCAGCACGCGCTGCATCAGCCCCTGGTCGATCAGCTTGCGACCGAACACCTGGCGGTGCCGCGCGTGGTGGATGGCCTCGGCCAGTCCCGCACGCATCAGGCCGGACGATGCGACCGCGCAGTCGAGCCTGGTCAGCGTCACCATGTCCATGATCGTCTTGATGCCGCCGCCGGGCTCGCCGACCATCTGGCCGATCGCGCCGACGAACTCGACCTCGGACGAGGCGTTCGAGCGGTTGCCGAGCTTGTCCTTCAGGCGCTGGAAGCGGAACCCGTTGCCCGTTCCGTCGCCGAGGATGCGCGGGACCAGGAAGCAGGACAGGCCCTCGCTCGCCTGCGCCAGCACCAGGAAGGCGTCCGACATCGGCGCCGACATGAACCACTTGTGCCCGCTCAGCCGGTAGAAGCCGCTGCCGGCGCGGTCGGCCTTGGTCGTGTTGGCGCGCACGTCGGTGCCGCCCTGCCTTTCGGTCATCCCCATGCCGAGCGTCAGCCCGGTCTTTTCGACCGGCGGTTTGCTCGCCTGGTCGTACTTTCGCGTGGTGATGCGCGGGGCCCACTCGCGAAACAGCTGCGGCGTCGCCATCAACGCCGCAAGCGACGCGCTGGTCATGGTGATCGGGCAGAGGTGCCCGGTCTCGAGCTGCGCCGTCAGGTAGAAGCGCGCCGCCCGCGCCTGGTGCCGCCTGCCGGTCTCGGCGGGTCCGTTTTCCCAGATCGAGGAGTGCAGCCCGCTTGCCACCGAGCGGCGCATCAGCGCGTGATAGGCCGGATGGTAGTCGACCGTGTCGATGCGCCGGCCCTGCCGGTCGTGCGTTCTCAGGACAGGAATCTCGCTGTTGGCGAGGCGCGCGGTGTCCTGCGCCTCCTGGCTCAGCACGAAACGGCCGATATTGTCGAGATCCTTGCGGATGGGGGCGGAAAAGTCCTCGGCGATCTGGATCAGCAGCGGATCGCCGCGCCAGGCGTTGCCGCCGGCGATCGGTGGCGTCTGGTTGGTCACCTCGTCCGTCACGCACAATCCTTCCGCCGGCCGAATCCGGCTTTGTCCCCGCCGGCCATATATATCTGATGCTGTGTTAACGCGACCAAAATACCGGGGAGAATGGCCGCCGTCCAAAGCCTTGACGCTTGCGGGACGGGAACCTGCGCCCTATAGCAGCGCCTTGACATGATCCAAGCGACCCCACCGCCGCTCTTCCCGCATCGCCATCTGCTTGGCATCCGCGATCTGTCTCCCGCCGACATAGAAATGCTGCTCGACCGCGCCGACGCCGCGGTGGCGATTTCGCGCCAGCCGGAGAAGAAGACCTCGACGCTGCGCGGGCGCACGCAGATCAACCTGTTCTACGAGGCCTCGACCCGCACCCAGTCTTCCTTCGAACTGGCCGGCAAGCGGCTCGGCGCCGACGTGATGAACATGTCGGTCGCAAGTTCGTCGGTGAAGAAGGGCGAGACGCTGATCGACACCGCCATCACGCTGAACGCGATGCGGCCCGACATCCTGATCATCCGCCATCAGTCGGCGGGCGCGGCGGCCCTGCTCGCCCAGAAGGTCGGCTGCTCGGTCGTCAACGCGGGCGACGGCGCGCATGAGCACCCGACGCAGGCCCTGCTCGACGCGCTGACCATCCGCCGCGCCAAGGGGCCGCTGTCCAAGCTGATCGTCGCCATCTGCGGCGACATCCTGCATTCGCGGGTCGCCCGCTCCAACATCATGCTCCTGAACGCACTCGGCGCGCAGGTCCGCGTGGTGGCCCCGTCCACGCTCCTGCCGTCCGGCATCGAGAAGATGGGCGTGATCGTGTCGCGCACCATGGCCGAAGGCCTGAAGGACGCCGACGTCGTCATGATGCTGCGCCTGCAGCGCGAACGCATGACCGGCGCCTTCGTGCCGTCGGTGCGCGAGTATTTCCGCTATTTCGGCCTCGACGCCGAGAAGCTGAAGGCAGCCAAGGATGACGCCCTGGTCATGCATCCGGGTCCGATGAACCGCGGCGTCGAGATCGCCAGCGCGATCGCCGACGGTCCCCAGAGCGTCATCCAGGAACAGGTCGAGATGGGCGTCGCCGTCCGCATGGCGGTGATGGAGGCGCTTCTCGACCCCCGCCGCAATCCCGCGGGAACCGCACCATGAGCGTCACCGTCTTCAACCGCGCCCGCGTCGTCGATCCGTCGCGCGGCATCGACGAGAGCGGCGCCGTCATCGTCCAGGGCGCGAAGATCGTCGCCGCCGGCGCCGACGCGCTCAACCAGGGTTTTCCCGAGGGAGCAGCGGTCGTCGACTGCCAAGGCAAGACCGTCCTTCCGGGCCTGGTAGACGCGCGCGTCTATATCGGCGAGCCGGGCGCGGAGCATCGCGAGACCATCCGCTCGGCCAGCGAAGCCGCGGCCGCCGGCGGCGTGACCTCGATCGTCATGATGCCCGACACCGACCCGGTCATCGACGACATCGCGCTCGTCGAGCACGTCCTGCGCGCCGCCCGCGACACCGCCTCGGTCAACGTCTACCCTGCGGCTGCGATCAGCCGCGGGCTCGAAGGCGCCGAGATGACCGAGTTCGGCCTGCTGCGCGAGGCCGGCGCCGTCGCCTTCACCGACGGCCGCCACACGGTGGCCAGTTCCGCGCTGATGCGCCGCGCGCTGACCTATGCGCGCGACTTCGGCGCGGTGATCGCGCACGAGACGCAGGATGCCGGACTGTCGGCGGCGGGCGTCATGAACGAGGGACTGTTCGCCAGCTGGCTCGGGCTATCAGGCATCCCGCGCGAGGCCGAGGCGATCCCGCTCGAACGCGACCTCATGCTCGCCCGGTTGACGCGCGGCGCCTACCATGCCGCCAAGATCTCGACGGCGATGTCGGCCGCCGCCGTGTCGCGCGCCAAGTCGGATGGCGCCAACGTCACCGCCGGCGTGTCGATCAACAACCTCTCGCTCAACGAGAACGACATCGGCGAATACCGCACATTTTTCCGCCTCTCGCCGCCGCTGCGCGCCGAGGAGGACCGGCTCGCCATGATCGAGGCGCTGAAGGACGGAACGATCGACATTATCGTCTCCTCGCATGATCCGCAGGACGTCGACACCAAGCGGCTCCCCTTCGCCGACGCTGCCGAAGGCGCGATCGGCCTCGAGACGCTGCTCGCCGCGGCGCTGCGGCTCCATCACAACGGCGACGTGCCGCTGCCACGGCTGGTCGAACTGCTGTCGGCCGCGCCGGCGAAGCTCTTCGGCTTGCCCGGCGGCACGCTTCGGCCCGGCGCGCCGGCCGACCTCGTCCTGGTCGATCTCGACGAACCTTGGGTGGTCCAGGAGGCGGCAATCCGCTCGCTCTCCAAGAACACCTGCTTCGAGGGCGCCAGGATGCAGGGCCGGGTCTTGCAAACGATGGTCGCGGGACGCACAGTCTTTTCCGCGTAGCTCGCCGCTAAGGCCATGCCAGGGAATGGTGCTCCATGACCTATGAAACGCTCGTTGCCCTCGCCTTCGGCTATCTGCTGGGCTCGATCCCCTTCGGCCTCCTGCTCACCCGCGCGGCCGGCCTCGGCGACGTCAGGAGCATCGGTTCCGGCAACATCGGCGCCACCAACGTCCTGCGCACCGGCAACAAGGCGCTCGCCGCGGCCACGCTGCTCCTCGATCTACTGAAGGGCACGGCGGCCGTCCTGATCGCCGGCGCCTATGGCCCCGAAACGGCCATCGCCGCCGGGCTCGGCGCCTTCGCCGGCCACCTGTTCCCGGTCTGGCTGGGCTTCAAGGGCGGCAAGGGCGTGGCAACCTACATCGGCGTGCTGTTCGGGCTGATGTGGCAGGCGGCGCTGCTGTTCCTCGCGGTCTGGATCGCCGTTGCGCTGGCGCTGCGCTATTCGTCGCTGTCCGCGCTTGTCGCCTGTGTCGTCACGCCGGTCGCGCTTTTGCTGATGGGCCGCCCCGAGCTCGCGACCCTGTTCGCCGGCCTCAGCATCGTCGTCTTCATCAAGCACCGGGCGAACATCGCCCGGCTCGTCGCCGGCACCGAAGGCAAGATCGGGGCGAAGGGCTGAGGCCGTGAACAAGCCGGCGGCCGCTCCCCAGCTCAGCGACCGCCAGCGCCTCAACTGGCTCCGCCTGATCCGCACGCCCAATGTCGGGCCGGCGAGTTTCCGCGACCTCGTCAACCGGTTCGGCTCGGCCGAAGCCGCCATTGAGATGATGCCCGAACTGATGCTGGCGGGCGGCGCGGGCCGGCCGGTGCGGATTCCCTCAGTCGCCGAGGCCGAGGCTGAACTTGAGGCGGCGGCCAGGGCCGGTGCCCGCTTCGTCGGCATCGGCGAGCCGGACTATCCGCCGCTCCTGAAACGGATGGACCATCCGCCGCCGCTGCTGGCGGTAAAGGGCGAACCCGCCGTCTTTTCGCTGCCGCCTGTCGCCATCGTCGGCGCGCGCAACGCGTCGCTGGCCGGCATCAAGATGGCGCGCGCGCTAGCCGCCGAACTCGGTCGGCAGGGTTATGGCGTCGTCTCCGGCCTGGCGCGCGGCATCGACACCGCCGCCCACGACGGGAGCCTGTCCACCGGAACGGTGGCGGTGCTGGCCGGGGGCATCGACCGCCCCTACCCGCCCGAAAACGTCGAACTCGCCGGGGAGATCGCCATGCGCGGCGGCGCGGTCGTTTCTGAAATGCCGATGGGCTGGGAGCCGCGCGCGCAGGATTTTCCGCGGCGCAACCGCATCATCGCCGGCCTGTCCCTCGGCCTTGTCGTGGTCGAAGCGGCCAAGAGATCCGGCTCGCTGATCAGCGCGCGGCTGGCCGGCGAAATGGGCAGGCTCGTCTTCGCCGTGCCGGGATCGCCGCTCGATCCGCGCGCCGCCGGGGCAAACGATCTGCTGAAGCAGGGAGCGATCCTGGTGACCGAGGCCGCCGACATCCTCGAGGCCATCGCTCCCCTCACCGGCGCGACGATCCAGCTCCCCCCCAGGCTGGACGAGCCGCCCGACTTTGGCGCCACGCCACCGCCCCGGGACAGCGACCGCCAGCGCGTCGTCGAGGCGCTGGGGCCGACGCCGGTCAGCGTCGACGAGCTTATCCGGCACACCGGCCTGCACCCGGCGCAGGTGTTCATGATTCTACTCGAACTCGACCTCGCGGGTCGGCTCGAGCGCCATTCAGGAGGCGCTGTGTCGCTGCTGGTTGGCGACCTGTGACGGCTGTGAACCGCTCAGGATGTCGCCCGCTTCGACGTAGGCCATCTCGATCAGGTAGGCCAGCATGTCGCACTGCTCGATTTCGGCCATGGTGCGCAACTGGCCGAGCATCGACTGGATATAGTCGATGGTGTCGGCATTTCTTCTGCCAGGCTGGGAATGCATCTCAAGACTCCACGGCCGGCCGCCGCCATCGAAATTACGCCAGGCGATGTTTCGGCCCCTCGTTTCTTATGCGGTTTTTTGCGGCAATCCCTTCGAGCCACGACCACTAGCACATTTACTGTGAGTTGCAACAAACTTCAAGCAATCGCAAAAGTTGCAGTCCGTCCGAGTGACCCGATTTTCAGGCCGCGGGCTTGACCGGACGGCAAACGGCAGCCATGTGACGGACGATTCTGAAAAATTCGGGCGCAGCTACACTCCGTCATCCGCGCCATAGGGAACAAAGCCGCTCATGGATGTCGTCGTCGTCGAGTCCCCCAACAAGGTCAAATCGATCAACAAGTACCTGGGCAAGAACTACAAGGTTCTGGCGTCCTTCGGCCACATCCGCGACCTGCCGGCAAAGGACGGCTCGGTGCGTCCCGACGACGACTTCTCGATGTCCTGGGAGGTCGATGCCCCGTCCTCGAAGCGCATGACCGACATCGCCAGGGCGGTGAAGGACGCCGACGGCCTGATCCTCGCGACCGACCCGGATCGCGAGGGCGAGGCCATCTCCTGGCACGTGCTCGAAGTGCTCCGGCAGAAGCGCGCGCTGAAGGACAAGCCGGTCAAGCGCGTCGTGTTCAACTCGATCACCAAGAAGGCCGTGCTCGACGCGATGGCCGCACCCCGCGACATCGACCCGGCGCTTGTCGATGCCTATCTGGCCCGCCGCGCGCTCGACTATCTGGTCGGCTTCAACCTGTCGCCCGTGCTGTGGCGCAAGCTGCCCGGTGCCCGTTCGGCCGGCCGCGTGCAGTCCGTCGCGCTGCGTTTCGTCTGCGACCGCGAGGCCGAGATCGAGCGCTTCATCCGCGAGGACTACTGGCTGATCGCCGCCATCCTCGGCACGCCGCGCAGCGAAACTTTCGAAGCCCGCCTGACTACGCTCGACGGCAAGAAGCTCGAGAAGCTCGACATCAAGTCGGCCGAACAGGCCGCCGGCATCAAGGCTATGCTCGACGGGGCGGCCTTCAAGGCGCTCTCAGTCGAATCCAAGCCGACGCGCCGCAACCCCGCGCCGCCCTTCACCACCTCGACCATGCAGCAGGCCGCCTCCTCGCGGCTCGGCTTCTCGGCGCAGCGCACCATGCAGGTGGCGCAGCGCCTCTACGAGGGCATGGAGATCGGCGGCGAGACGGCAGGCCTCATCACCTACATGCGTACCGACGGCGTGCAGATGGCGCCGGAGGCGATCGGCGCCGCCCGCGACGCCATTGCCAGGGAGTTCGGCGAAAAGTACCTGCCCGAGCAGCCGCGCCAGTACACGACCAAGGCCAAGAACGCCCAGGAAGCGCACGAGGCAATCCGCCCGACCGACTTTTCGCGCACGCCGGCCGAGATGCGCAAGTTCCTCGATGCCGACCAGGCCCGCCTCTACGACATGATCTGGAAGCGCGCCATCGCCAGCCAGATGCTGCCTGCCGAGATCGAGCGGACCACGGTCGAGATCGAGGCGCGCAACGGCGGTCAGGTCGCCGGCCTGCGCGCGGTCGGTTCGGTTGTCCGCTTCGACGGCTTCATCGCCGCCTACACCGACCAGAAGGACGAAGACGCCGAGGACGAGGACAGCCGCCGCCTGCCGCAGGTCATCGCGGGCGAAACCCTCGCCCGCGACACGATCAATGTCACGGCCCACACCACCGAGCCGCCGCCGCGCTACTCGGAAGCATCCTTCATCAAGAAGATGGAAGAGCTCGGCATCGGTCGCCCCTCCACTTACGTGGCCACGCTGAAGACGCTGGAAGACCGCGAATACGTCACGATCGAGAACCGCAAGCTTATACCGCAGCCCAAGGGCCGGCTGGTCACCGCCTTCATGGAAAGCTTCTTCGAGCACTACGTCGAGTACGACTTCACTGCATCGCTGGAGGAAAAACTCGACGAGATCTCCGACGGCAAGCTCGCCTACAAGGACGTGCTGCGCGACTTCTGGCGCGACTTCTCCGCGGCGATCGCCGAGATCAAGGACCTCAGGATATCCGAGGTGCTCGACGCCCTGAACGAGGACCTCGCGCCGCTGCTTTTCCCGGCTCGTGCCGACGGCTCGAACCCGCGCACCTGCCCGAAATGCGGCACCGGCACGCTGTCGCTCAGGCTCGGCAAGAGCGGCGGCTTCATCGGCTGCTCCAACTATCCCGAGTGCAACTACACCCGCCAGTTCGGCGCGGAAGGCGCCGACGGCGACGCCGAGGGGCCCAGGGAACTCGGCAAGGATCCTTACACGGGCGAGGAGATCACCCTGCGCTCGGGCCGCTTCGGACCCTACCTGCAGCGGGGCGAAGGCAAGGACGCCAAGCGGTCCAGCCTGCCCAAGGGCTGGACGCCCGATTCCATCGACCATGAGAAGGCGCTGGCCCTGCTTGCGCTGCCACGCGATGTCGGCATGCACCCCGAGACCGGCAAGATGATCTCGGCCGGCCTCGGCCGCTACGGGCCGTTCGTCCTGCACGACGGTACCTACGCCAACGTCGAATCCATCGAGGACGTATTCACCATCGGAATCAACCGTGCAGTCTCGGTCATCGCCGAGAAACTCGCCAAGGGCCGTGGTGCGCGAAACGGCGGAACCCCCGCGGCGCTGAAGGAACTGGGCGACCATCCCGACGGCGGCAAGGTGACCGTCCGCGACGGCCGCTATGGCCCCTATGTCAACCACGAGAAGGTCAACGCCACCCTGCCCAAGGGCAAGGACCCGATGTCGGTGACGCTCGAGGAGGCGCTGGAACTGATCGCCGAGCGGGCGGCCAAGGGCGGCGGCAAGAAGCCCGCGCGCAAGGCCAAGGCCGCGAAGTCGGGCGGCGCGGCGAAAAAGACTGCGGCCAGGAAGCCGGCGGCGAAGAAGTCCGCGCCGAAGCAAGAGGCCTGAGACCTTGGCGCGGCGGATACCCGGAACCGGAAAACCCGCCGCCAGGCGCGCGGCCTCGAAGGGCGACTTCCGCCCGTCGCGGGACGACATCCTGAAATATATCGCCGAGAACCCCGACCGCGCCGGCAAGCGCGAGATCGCAAAGGCATTTTCGCTGAAGGGCGACGACCGGGTCTGGCTGAAGGACGTGCTGCGCGACCTTCAGGACGAGGGCCTGCTCAGCAAGGACCGCAAGCGCCTGACGCGCGCCGGCAGCCTGCCGCATGTCAGCGTGCTCGAGATTTATGCGCGCGACGCCGACGGCGGACTGCTGGCGCGCCCGAGCGAATGGAACGACCGCTTCGGCGAACCGCCGGTCGTTTCGCTGAGGCCGTCGCGCAACGGTCCGGCGCCGGGCCTCGGCGACCGCGTCCTGGCGAAGACGTTCCCGTCCGACGAAGGCGAAGGCCCGGCTTACACCGGCCGCGTCATGAAGGTCTTCGAGAAGCGCCCCGAGGCGGTCCTCGGCGTCCTGCGCCAGGCCGACGACGGCTCATTCCGCATCGAGCCGGTCGAACGCCGGCAGCCGGAAATGACCGTTTCGCGCGACGATCTGAACGGCGCCGAGAAAGGCGACCTCGTCGAGGTCGAGCAGTTGTCCTCGTCCCGCTACGGCCTGCCGCGCGGGCGCGTCCTCCAGAGGCTCGGCTCGCTGACCAGCGAGAAGGCGGTCTCGATGATCGCGCTGCATGCCCACGACATCCCGCACATCTTCCCGCCCGACGTGCTGGCCGAGGCCGAAGCGGTGAAGCCCGCCACCATGTCCGGCCGCGAGGATTTTCGCGACCTGCCGCTGATCACCATCGACCCGGCCGACGCCAAGGACCATGACGACGCGGTCCACGCCGAACCGGACACAGACGAGAAGAACACCGGCGGCGTCATCGTCACCGTCGCCATCGCCGACGTCGCCGCCTATGTCAGACCGGGCTCCGCGCTCGACCGGGAGGCGCTCAGGCGCGGCAACTCGGTCTACTTCCCCGACCGCGTCGTGCCGATGCTGCCGGAGCGCATCTCAAACGATCTCTGCTCGCTCCGCGAGGGCGTCGACCGCCCGGCGCTGGCCGTGCGCATGACGTTCTCGGCCGACGGCAAGAAGATTCGCCACACCTTCCACCGTGTCATGATGAAGTCGGCCGCGAAGCTCGCCTACCGCCAGGCGCAGGCCGCCATCGACGGCGCGCCCGACGACGCCACCAGCCCCATCCTCGATACCATGCTGAAGCCGCTCTGGGACGCCTATGCGGTGCTGAAGCGTGGCCGCAGCGCGCGCCAGCCCCTCGAACTCGACCTGCCGGAACGCAAGATCCTGCTCAAGCCCGACGGCACCGTGGACAAGGTGATCGTCCCCGAGCGCCTCGACGCCCACAAGCTGATCGAGGAGTTCATGATCCAGGCCAACGTGGCGGCTGCCGAGACCCTCGAATCGAAGCTGCAGGCGCTGGTCTACCGCGTGCACGACGCACCTTCGCTCGCCAAGCAGGAATCGCTGCGCGAGTTTTTGGCCACGCTCGGCATGTCGCTGGCGCGCGGCGCCTCGCTCACCCCGCGCTCGTTCAACGGTATCCTGGCGCAGGTCGAAGGCGCCGACAACGAGGCGCTGGTCAACGAGGTGGTGCTGCGCACGCAGAGCCAGGCCATCTATTCGCCCGAGAATCTCGGCCATTTCGGCCTCAACCTGCGCCGCTATGCGCATTTCACCTCGCCGATCCGGCGCTATGCGGACCTCATCGTCCACCGCGCGCTGATCTCGTCGCTGAAGCTCGGCTCAGACGGCATCACGCGAGCCGAGGAGGAACGCCTGGAGGAAATCGCCGGCCTGATATCCGCGACCGAGCGTCGCGCCATGGCCGCCGAGCGCGAGACGGTCGACCGGCTGATCGCCGCCTATCTGGCCGAACAGGTCGACCAGACGTTCGAGGCCCGCGTCTCCGGCGTCACCAAGGCGGGACTATTTGTCCAGTTGCCGCAATACGGCGCGGATGGTTTCATACCCATATCTTCGCTTGGAGACGACTACTACCACTTCGATGAAGCGGCGCGCGCCCTGTTCGGCAGTCAGTCGGGCAAGGGCTATCAGCTCGCCGACCATGTCGAGGTCCGTCTCCTCGAAGTGGCGCCGCTCGCAGGAGCGATGCGCTTCGAGATGCTGAGCGAGCCGAAACCCCTGCCGGGTTCGAAGCGCTCGTATCACAAGTCGAAAACCGGCCGGCGTTCGCGGGAACGCGCTTCCCAGTCGCGCGGCCGCGCAAGGAGATGAGAATGGAAAGTCAGGTTTTCGGCGGCGAGCGCCACACCGGACGTCCGACGCGCCCGCTCTGGAACGCCATGTGGAACGGCTTTCGCGGCAAGTGCCCGCATTGCGGCGAAGGCCGCCTGTTCTCGTCCTACCTGAAGATCACGCCGAAATGCGCGCATTGCGGCGAGGAGATGCACCACCACCGCGCCGACGACCTCCCGGCCTACCTCGTGGTGGTCATCGTCGGCCATGTCATCATCGGCGCCTTCATGGGCGTGGAGGCGACCAGCACGCTCTCCACCTGGCAGCATCTCGCCATCTGGGCGCCGCTCACGGTAGCCATGTCGCTGGCCCTGCTTCGCCCGATCAAGGGCGCCGTGGTCGGCCTGCAATGGGCGTTCTACATGCACGGTTTCGGCGGCGAGCATGACCTCGTCGAGTCGCACCCGGAGATGTGAGGCGGGACGGTGCGGCAACTCTCCCCCGCCAGCGCCGGACGTAATCCGTGGAAGGGCTGAGCAAGGCCGAGGTCGACCGGCTCGAGGCGAAGGCGCTCGGCCCCGGTCCGCTCCGGCCGCGCGACGCCGGCACGCTCATCCTCATCGACCGGCAGGGCTCCGGCTTTCGCGTCCTGATGGGCCGACGCCACATGCGCCACGCCTTCATGCCCGGCAAGTACGTGTTTCCGGGCGGACGAACCGATCCGACCGACAGCCGCGTGCCGGTCGCCTCCGCGCTGCATCCCGAAGAAGAAGCCAAGCTCATCGCCGGCGTCGGCCGGACCAGCCATGCGCGGGCGCGCGCCATCGCGCTGTCGGCGATCCGCGAGACCTATGAGGAAGCCGGCATCCTGATCGGCGAGAAGGGGCCGTTCGCCGCCAGCCGCGCCGAATGGCAGGCCTTTGCCGAGCACGAGGTGCGCCCTGCGCTGTCCGGCCTGCGCATGATCGCGCGCGCCATCACGCCGCCGGGCCGCGTGCGCCGCTACGACACGCGCTTCCTCGCCGCCTGGCGCGGCGACGCCGCCGCCGAACTGGCGGGCGGCGGTCCGACCGACGAACTGGAGGAACTGGTCTGGCTGCCGCTTGCCGAGGCCCGGCAGGCGGACATTCCCGAGATCACCCGCACCGTGCTCGGCGAACTCGAGATGCAGCTGGCCGACGACCCCAGGCTTTCGCCCGGCAGGTCCGTCCCTTGCTACAGGATGGTCGGCAAGACCTTCATCCGCGAACTGCTCTGATCACCGGTAGCGCTCGCTCGGCACGCCGGGAACGAGCCACGCGCCGGGCCAGCCCGGCGCGCCACGGGTTCCGGCTCACTGCGATTCGGCTGTCAGTTCCCTGACCTCGAAGCGCGACAGGTTGAGCTGCGTCTTGGAGCGGCCCGTCTGCGCCGCCGCCAGTTCGAAGCCGACNTCCGGCTCACTGCGATTCGGCTGTCAGTTCCCTGACCTCGAAGCGCGACAGGTTGAGCTGCGTCTTGGAGCGGCCCGTCTGCGCCGCCGCCAGTTCGAAGCCGACAAGCGAGCCGCCATCCGGCGCCATCGCCTCGAATTCGATCACCGGCCGGTCGTTCACCTTGAAGGTGATCAGGCCGCCCTTCATGACGGCGGAAATCTCGAACTTGTCGCCGGCATTGAACTTGGTGCGGCCGGGCAGCGCCGTCCAGTTGACGGGCGTCAGCCACTTGTTGTTCTGCAGGCGCTGCACGCTGTAGATGCCGACCAGCGGCGCGACTTCGAAGGCGTAGTAGTTCTCGAGGTCGACGCCCCAGACGATCAGGCCGACATAGGGTTGCGTCTCGCAGCGATCCGCGTCGGTGCAGCTATAGGCGACCGAGAAGGTGGCGCAGGCCACCGCATTGTCGAAGAAGCCCCACTGGCTGATGGCGCGCTTCACCGTGCCCGGCGGATAGTCCGTCGACAGGCCATCGCCGTCGATCCGCTCGAGCTTGGGATCGATCGCCACGCCCCAGGCCCGGTTGAGCTTGTTGAAACTGTCCTCCATCAGCACCTTGCCGCCCTCGCAGGCCGAAGCCGCCGCGGGCGCGATCAAGATGCCGGCCACCAGCATCGCCGTACGCAGAAAAACCTTCATCCCCGTCCTCTCACACGCTCCCGCCTGCCCTGCCGCGGCAGGCGTTTCGCGTCACCATAGCATGTCAGGGCCGAACGCCTAGTGCACTTGCCGACGGGGCGGATCGATTCAGGAGCGCTCGCCGTCCATCTCGGCCAGCTTGCGCACGCGCCGGCGGAAATCCTCGTCGGTCGAAAACTCCGCCTTGAGGTAGGCGTCGACCAGGTCCTTGGCGAGCCAGGCGCCGACGATCTGCGCGCCGATGCACATGACGTTCACGTCGTCGTGCTCGACCGACTGGTGCGCCGAATGCACGTCGTGGCACACGGCGGCGCGGATGCCCTTCACCTTGTTTGCCGCGATCGAGGCGCCGACGCCCGTGCCGCAGACCATCATGCCGCGGTCGGCCTCGCCGCCGATGATAGCCGACGTCACCGCCTTGGCGATGTCGGGAAAATCGACAGGGTTCGCGTCGTAGGAGCCGGCATCGTGAACCTCGTGCCCCAGCGACTTGATGTGATCGACGATCGTTGCCTTGAGGGGGAAGCCGGCGTGGTCGGAGCCGATGACGATACGCATTGTTGGAAGTCTCCAGGGGTTATTGTGCGATCAGGCGGGGCAGCCACAGCGTGAAATCCTTCGCAAAGGTCAGGATCGCAAGCGTGGATATGAGCGGGATGTAGAACGGCAGGAGCGCGCGCAGGAGCTGGCGGATCGAGACCTTCGCGATGTCGGACACGAGGAACAGCGACAGCCCCATAGGCGGCGTCAGCAGCCCCAGCATCAGGTTGAAGATGGTGACGATGCCGAGCTGGACCGGATCGACGCCGGCCAGCACCAGCGGCGGCGCGATGATCGGCACCAGAAGCAGCGTGGCCGTCGTGGAGTCCAGGAACATTCCGGCCACGCAGAAGATCAGGTTCGCGATGATCAGCAGCATGATCGGGTCCTTGGAGAGCCCGAGCAAGGCGGCGGCGAAGGTTTGCGGCACCTGCTCGACCGCGAGGATCCAGCCGAACAGCGAGGCCGCCGCGACGATGATCAGGATCGCCGACGAGCTGCGCGCCGTCAGCACCGCCGAGTTCCACAGGTGCTGCACGGTGAGCTCGCGATAGAGCAAGGCGCTGATGATGATCACGTAGACCGCCGTGATGGCCGCCGCTTCGGTTGGCGTGAAGGCCCCGAAGATCATGCCGGAGATCATCAGGGCCGGCGCGACGATGGCCGGCAGAGCGGGCAGGAAATCGCGGACGAGTTCGCGCGGCGTCGGCCAGCGGTCGGCGCGCGGATGCTTGTTGCGGGTTGCGATGATGAACACCGTCAGCATCAGCAGCATCGTGCAGACGATCGCCGGCATGATGCCGGCGACCAGCAGCTGGACGATCGAGACGCTGGTCACCGAGCCGTAGACGATGAGCGGGATCGACGGCGGGAAGATCGGGCCGATCGTGGCGGAGGCGCCGGTCACGGCGCCCGCGAAGGCCGGATCGAAGCCGCGCTTCTTCATCGCGTCGACCTCGATGCGCCCGAGCCCGCCGATGTCGGCAAGCGCCGCGCCCGACATGCCGGAAAGACCAGGCTGCCGAAGACGTTGACCTGCGCGAGCCCGCCCGGGATGCGCCCGACCAGCGTGTAGGCGAAGCGGAAGATCCGGTCGGTGATTCCCGATAGGTTCATCAGGTTGCCGACGAAGATGAAGAGCGGCACCGCCACCAGCGGGAATGAATCGAGGGCGTAGGTGATGCGTTGCGCGACAAGGCCGACCGGCAGGCCCTCGATCAGCACATAGGCCGCCGACGGCAGCAGGATCGCATAGACGACCGGAAAGCCGAGCATGAAGAGCGCCAGGAAGGCGATGACGATGGCGAATCCCATGGCTGCTAGACCGCGACGTTCTTGTCGGCCTGCGGCGCCTTGCGCAGGTGCAGCAGATGCACCACGGCCGCCGCCCCGAAGCCGAACAGCGTGGCGCCGAGGAAGATCCAGAAGGGAATGCCGAGCGTCGGCGTCGCGTTGTTGAGGTTCTTCGAGATATTGGCTGCCGTGACCCACGCGATGAAGCCGGTGATGGCGACGGCGCAGATCGAGATGCACCAGTTCACCACCCCGCGCAGCCGCGCCGGCAAGGCCGCCTTGAATTCGCCCATGACGATGTTCTCGCCGTTCTTCACGACGAGCGGATAGGCGCAGAAGATCAGGCAGATCAGCAGGAAGCGGGTCAGTTCCTCGGCGCCGATGAACGGCAGCACGAAGACGCCGCGCATGATGACCTGCGCCGTCGGCACGAGCACCAGGCCCGCCATGATCGCCACCACGAGGGCGGTGAGGCTGCGTTCAGCGAAGCGCATTGTTCCTCCGTCGGGCGCGGCGGCGGGCTATTCCGGCCGCTGGCTTCGGTCGATATCCGGGCCGGGGCGATGCCCCGGCCCGGAGCCTGGACACCTGACTACTGGATGGCCGCGATCTGCTCGATCAGCGGCGTGAAGTTCGGGAAGTCCTGCGCGATCTGCGCATTGACCTTCTCGCGGAAGGCGGCGATGTCGAGCCCGTCCGCCTCGGTGATGATGGTCATGCCGCGGCCCTTCAGTTCCTCCACCAGCTTGGCCTCGCCTTCCTGCGCCATCTGGAGCGACTTCTTCGCCTCGTCGTCCAAAACCTTGGTGATGGCCGTCCGCTGCTCCTCGGTGAGACCCTGCCAGACGTCCTCGTTGACGAAGACGGCGAGCACGGCGCGCATGTGGCCGGTCATGGCGATGTGCGACTGCACCTCGTTGAGGTTGTTGGCGGCGATCATCGTCAGCGGGTTCTCCTGGCCAACGACGACGCCGGTCATCAGGGCGGTCGGCAGCTCGGCCACCTCGACCGGCGTCGGGATCGCGCCGAAACCCTTCACCATCGACACCCAGAGCTCCAGCGGCACCGCGCGGAACGGCTTGCCCGCGAGGTCGGCCGGCGACTTGACCGGGAAGTTGGCCGAAATCTGGCGGTCGCCGCGGTAGATGCGGCCGATGATGCGCACGCCCTGCGCCACCAGCTTCTCGTTGATCGCCTGCAGCGCCGGCGAGGTCGCCGGGTCGGTCGCCGCCAGCGCATGGGCGCCGTCGCGGTAGATGAACGGCGCGTTGAAGACCGCCACCTCGGGCACGAGCCGGGCAAGCGACGCAAAGTCGTGGTGGCCGAGCGAGATCGAACCCATGCGGACGCCGTCGACCATCTCGGCGACGCCGCCGAGCTGGCTGGCCGGATAGACGTTCACCGTCACCTCGCCATTTGTAGCCGATCCGATGCCCTCGGCCGCCTGCGCCGCGAAGATCGTCTGGATATCGCCTTCAGCGCCGACATGCGCGTACCGAAGTTCGGCCGCGGACGCGGCGCCGGTCATGCCGAGCGCCATCGCGGCGCCGGTCAGGGCGCCCAGGACTCTACTGTGAAACATATGCACTTCCTCCCTTGGTTTTCACGTCTTGCTCAGGTCGCCGGCCTTCGGGCGAAGGCCGAGATAAGGCTGCGCCGGCGGAACTCGTCGCCGATCGCGAAATGCTCCCGCAGCTTGCGGTCCGCGACATCGGGGTTCCTGTCGACGATCGACAGGAAGACTTCGCGATGCGCCTCGACCAGGTAGTCGACGATGCCGGGCTCCATGACGGTCACCTCGCGACGCTGCACGTGGCTGCGGCGCAGGAGGTCCCCGATCGCGCCGTAGAGCGTGATCAGCGCCTCGCTGCGGCTCGCCTCGACGATCGCCTGGTGAAAGGCGAAATCGGCAGCACCGCCCTCGACCGGGTCGTTCAGCGTGTCCATCAGCCGCGACAGCTTCGATCCGATCCGCTTCAGGTCGGTCTCGCTCGCCCTGTCGCAGGCGATGCGGATCGCCTGGCATTCGATCGCGATGCGCGCCTCCATCACGTCGTCGAGGATGTCGGGCTGCTGCGCCAGGCTGAAGGTGAAGAAGTCGGACAGCACGGAGATGTCGGCCTTCTTCACGAACGCGCCCCGCCCGTGCTGGATGTCGAGGAAGCCGAGCATGGCCAGCGAACGCAGCGCCTCTCGCAAAAGCGGCCTGGAAACGCCGAGCTTCAGCGACAGCTCCCGCTCGCCCAGCAGCCGCTCGCCCGCCTTCAGCGTGCCGTCGACCAGCGCATTGCGGAAGAAGGCGAAAACCTTCTCCGCGCCCGACAGGTCGTTGTTTTCGGCAAGCATCGTCGCCATCCGGCCGGCCTCCTCCCTAACTGGCCTTACAGTGGTCAGACCACTACACCGTCGGATCGATGCATTGTCAATGGCCGACGGCATCGAGGCGTGCGCCATGCACAGATCCGTCGGCTGCATGACGCCGGCGCCGAAACGCATCGGCCCACGTCGAATGCGGCCCGCGCCTTGCACGGCGGAGCGCTCTTCGCTCTATTCCGGTTCGGAAGCGAGGGACCGCCAGAATGAAGCTGATCGTCGTCACGCCGGCCGGCCGGGAGCGCTACCTGCGCCTTCTCAGCCACTATGTTCTCGGCTGCGCGGAGGTGGTCGAGTGGCAGCTGTGGGACAATTGCCGCAACGAAAGCGATCGCCGGTACCTGCGGACGCTGGCGGCCAGCGACCCCCGATGCACCATCAAGGAACTGCCCGGCGCCGACGGCGGCTTTGGCATTATCGGCGACTTCTACCGCTTCTGCGACGATCCGGACGCGCTCTACCTTCGTCTCGACGACGACGTCGTCTACGCAGAGCCCGGCTTCTTCGAGGCCTTCAAGGCAAGGGCGATAGCCGCCCGGGGTTCGGCCCTGTGGTTCGCTCCGATGATCATCAACAACACGATCTGCGGCTCGCTGCTGAAGAACCTCTCGAAGGTCATCATCGACGGGCCGATCACCTGCCAGGCGATGTGTCCGTACGCATGGAGATATGCGGCCTTCCCCAAGGCCCTCCATCCGGTGTTCATCGACGCCGTCAAGCGCGGGCGGCTCGACGATTTTCGCGTGCCCGACCGCGACATCCGCCTCTCGCGGTTCTCGATCAACGCCATCGCCTTCTTCGGCGAGGACATCAGGCGGCTCGGCGAGCTCTTCTTTCCGCCGGCCGGCAACGAGGAAGAGTGGTTTTCAGCGGCGCTGCCGGCCAGGCTCGACACATGCGGGCACGTCTTCGGCAACCTCTTCGTGTCGCATTTCAGCTTCTACACCCAGGAGCAGAAGCTCCTTCAGACCGACATCCTGGACAGATACTACGAGCTCGCGGGACTGCCGGTTCCCCACTACGAGAAGCCGGTCGACCACAAGCGGCTGAAGGATCGGCTGCGGCCATGGCGGCGGCCAAAAACCGCGCATATTCCCCGCTACGCCATCGCGCTGCGGGAGCCGTCGGCGGGCTAGCCCAAGCCGGTCGCAGTGGCGGCGATCAGGTCGTCCCGCCGGCCGCGAGGGCCGCGCTGCCCTCGCCTGCGAACATCGGCTCGAACACCGTCTCGAACGCCTTCAGGGCCGCGGCGACCGCCTGGTGCATGTCGAGATAGCGGTAGGTGCCGAGCCGGCCGCCGAAATGCACGTTCGGCTCGGCCGCCGCCCGCGCCCTGTAGCGCGCCAGCATCGCCTTGTCGGCCGCCGTGCCGATCGGATAGTACGGCTCGTCGGCGCGCCCCGCGAAGCGCGAATATTCCCGCGCGATCAGCGTCTTCTCGGTCTGGTAGGCCCGCTCGGGGTTGAAGTGTCGGAACTCCAGGATGCGCGTGAAGGGCACGTCCTCGTCGGCGTAGTTCATGATCGACACGCCCTGGAAGTCGCCGGTGGATACGACTTGGTTCTCGAAATCGACCGTGCGCCAGCCGAGGGCGCCTTCGGCATAGTCGAAATACCGGTCGATCGGCCCGGTGAACACCACCGGCATGTCGCGGGGCACCTCATCGCGCAGGTCGAAGAAGTCGACGCCGAGCCGCGTCTCGATCAGTGGATGCGCCAGCATCCTCTCGAAGATCGCCGTGTATCCGTCGAGCGGCTGGCCCTGGAACCGGTCGGTGAAATAGGCGTCGTCGAACGTGTAGCGCACCGGCAGCCGCGCGATGATGCCCGGCGGCAGTTCGCGCGGATCGGTCTGCCATTGCTTCGCCGTGTAGCCGCGAACCAGCGCCTCGTAGAGCGGCCGGCCGATCATCGCGATGGCCTTTTCCTCGAGGTTCTCCGGCTGGCGACCCACCATCTCCGTTGCGTGCTCGGCAATCAGCGCGCGCGCCTCGTCGGGGGAGAAATGCCGCCCGAAGAACTGGCAGATCGTGCCGAGGTTGATCGGCAGCGAATAGACCTTGCCGGCATGGAGCGTCACGCCCCTGTGGCGGTAGGCGCTGAACCCGGTGAACCCGCGCAGGTAGCGCCACACCGCCTCGTTCGACGTATGGAACAGATGCGCGCCATAACGATGCGTCTCGATGCCTGTTTCGGCGTCGGTCTCGGTATAGGCGTTGCCGCCGATGTGGTTGCGCCGGTCGATCACGAGAACCCGGCGGCCGAGCCTTGCGGCCGCCCGCTCGGCGATGGTGGCACCGTAGAAACCCGCGCCGACGATCAGCAGGTCAACATTCGCAAGGATCGACATCGGGGCGGTGGTGCTCCTTCTGCTTGCCGGGCAATTCGGGGCGTCGGCTGGTGCTGGCACGGTTCGGCGCGCCGAACAAGGCTGTCGAGCCTCGCGCACGCCGCGAATCGTATTGCCCGCCGAATTTCTGCGCCCCCCGCACCGCTGGTCCGAGCGTCAGGAAAGGCAAGACAAGCCATTGAATTTGATCCCAAGAGAAGGGAAATTCATAGCTGTTCCATTTCGCGATCCGAGGACATAGACTTCATTGTGAGAGACACAGGAGACCTGCATGAAGAAGGCGTACTCAAGACCGCTTCTCGACAAGCGCGTCGTCTTGCCGACAGTCACCGCAGCCTCCGGATCGGCGCCCTTGGTACCTCCGCCTAACTGAGGTAATCTTCGTCCCCCCGCGATCGGGGGGCTTTCCGGGTGCACGGACGCCGCGAATCGCGTCACGCTACCCTGCTTCTTGGTGACTGGAGAAACCGGCGCACGTCGTAGCGGCGGCCCGCGTAGCGTGTTGATTGGGCTTCAGAAAACGGACTGCCGGCGGGCTATTCCATTTCGGTGGACGCACAGCTAAGCTTGCGACATCGTTTGGATTGGAACTTTCTGGAGGCCTGCATGAAGAAGGGATACTCGAAGCCGCTTCTCGACAAGCGCGTGGTACTGCCGTCAGTCACCGCCGGCGGCGGATCGGCGCCTTTGGTTCCGGGCCCGGCCCCGGCCCCCTGAGTCAGGATTTTCTGGCGACACCCTGCTGGCGCCAGGTTCGGATCGTTGAGAATCCGAAGACGTGTGACGGATACTTCGCGTCGCCATGGAACTTGTCTGCTACGTCCGGGACGGCAATAGCGATTTCGAGATCGTGCCTGCGCCGTCGCGTCGCGATTGGATGGATGCGGCGCACGAGCGTTCGCCGTACAGGTGCCTTCCGCTCGTCATGGCGAACCGTCATGGCTGGGACATCCTCTGCCCGGTCGGTTTCACGGCGATCTGGAACGGCGGTCCTGCCATCGACGGCGTCGTCATTCTCGAGGATCGCGGCACCACGCCGCCCGCCGTCAGCCATTTCGGCGAGGGCATCCTCACCTTCCGGATGCCGCTCCTGTTCAGGACAGACCCCGGAACCGACCTGATCGTCCAGGGACCGGTCAATCGGCCGAAAGACGCGATAGCAGCGCTGACCGGGGTGATCGAGAGCGATTGGGGCCCGTTCAGCTTCACCATGAACTGGAAGTTCACGCGGGCGAAGACGGCGATCCGGTTCGAAAAGGGCGAGCCGTTCTGCAGCCTCACATTGGCGCGGCGCGGCGCGCTCGAAGAGGTCCGCCCAAAATTCCTGCCGATGTCCGATGACCCGGAACTCGACGCGGCCCATGCCGAGTGGCTCGCGTCGCGAGAACGCTTCAACGAGGATCTGAAGGTCAAGGGATCGGCAGCTCGGAAGGCAGGGTGGCAGAAGCACTACCAGCGCGGCGTCGACCTCCATGGAAACGTCAAGCCGTTTCCGCACCTGACGAAGACCAACCTGCACCCCTTCGAGCCCATTGAATGAAGCCTGGGCCAGGCGTCGCGGACCGGCCGGCCCCTGGCGCGTCCGGTCTTGCCGGAAGCGGCGAGCGGCCGTCGCGCAACGCCGTCTGCCTCTGCACCGACCGGAACATGCTCATTCCGGCATTGTTCGTCGCCGATTCCGTCCGATCGCGCCTGCCTGCATCGGCGCATCGATATGACGTCATCGTGTTTTGCGAGGCCTCCGAGGTAACGGAGGGCCATCGGCGCTGGATGCAGGATCGCGGCATCGTCCTTCGCGACGACATGGACATGGCGCGGCTCTCGGCGCTGAAGCGGTTCTCCGGCCGGCTGACCGCGGCGACGCTCATGAAATTGCTGCTGGCGGAGCATCTGGCCGGTTCCTACGACCGTATTCTCTATCTCGACAGCGATGTCTCCATTCATGGCGACATCGGCCGGATCTTCTCGCTGGACACGGGCGGGTACGAGATCGCCGCGGTCCCCGCCGGTCGCCTTCTCCTTCAATTGACCGAAAAGCAGCGGGACGAAACCTTTGCGCATTTCCGGGCTCTCGGCATGACCGAGCCCTTCCGCTTCTTCAACAGCGGGGTCCTCTACATCGACGTCAACAAGTGGAACCGCGCCCGACTGGGTGATCGCGCCCTTGCCTATATCCGCGACAACCCGGACCTCTGCTTCCTGCCCGACGAGCATGCCCTCAACGCCGTGCTGGACGGCAGTCTCGCCGAACTGACGCTGGTCTGGAATGCCCGACCGCCTTCGGGAGAAGGCAGGGCCGCCCTGCCATTCATCGAGCCGGTCGTCCTCCACTATGCCGGCCACGACAAGCCGTGGCGTCGCTACGGCTATCGAAAACGCCTGTTTCCGGATCGCGCCGCCTACCGGCACTACGAGGCGTTTCTGAAAGAAACGCCGTGGCCCGGCTGGCTGGACGAACAATGGAGCGCCAGGGACCTCTGGGGCAGCGTCGCCTGGGAGTTCAAGCGCGTGTCGCGCCGGCTGCGTGGCAAGCTGGACGAGCCGACGCGCGCCCGCCGTGCCGCGCAACTGGACGCCGGACGCCGCTTCTGGACAGAAGGCGACTTCGCCGACGTGCGCCAGGGACTGGTCGAACAGCGCGACGGTCGTCTCCAACTTACGGACCGCTAAACCGCCGAGCAGGCCGGACAATGCCGCGAGCACGCCGCCCGCGCCGCCCTGTCCCAAGCCCTGCTTTGCCCGGGTCCATTGACATCGCCGCCAAATTGGGCGACGCGCCTCGCGTCACTCCCGCAACCGGCCGTCCCGCCTTCCATGCACAGCCCGTCAGCCTCCCCTCAAGATGACCGACTGCACTGGCTGCCGATCATCGCCGCCGTTTCGTCGATCAGCGTCGTGGGCATCGCCATCGGGCTCGGCATGCCGCTTCTTTCGGTGATCCTCGAATCGCGCGGCATTTCGGCCACCATGATCGGCCTCAACACCGCGGTTGCGGGCATCGCCTCCATCGTCGCCGCCCCGCTGGCCACTCCCCTCGCCGTCCGCTACGGCGTGGTCTGGACCATGCTCGGCATGATCGCGCTCGGCGCGTTCGCTTTCATCGGCTTCCATTTCGCTACCGCGTTCTGGATGTGGTTTCCGCTGCGCGTCGCGCTGCATGTCGCGCTCACCGTCCTCTTCATCCTCTCGGAATTCTGGATCAGCGCATCTGCCCCGCCCAGCAGGCGCGGCTTCGTGCTCGGCATCTACGCGACGGTGCTGTCGCTCGGCTTCGCCGGCGGCCCCTGGATCTTCGCGCAGGTAGGCAGCCAGGGCTTCCTGCCGTTCGGGATAACTTTCTGCCTCGTCGCACTGGCTGCCATTCCGGTGCTGGCCGCATGGCGCGAGAGCCCGCGCATATCGACCGGGAGCGAAGAGGAAACGACGGGTTTCCTGCGCTTCATCTGGCTGGTGCCGACGGCCACCGCGGCGGTGCTGGTCTTCGGCGCCGTCGAGACCGGTGGCTTTGCGCTCTTTCCGGTCTACGGCGCGCGCATCGGCTATTCCGAGGCCGACGCCGCCTTGCTCTTGAGCATGATCGGGCTCGGCAACGTCATGCTGCAGATACCCATCGGCATGCTGTCCGACCGCATCGGCGACCGGCGCCACCTGCTCCTGGCCTGCGCCGTCGTTGGGCTGGCCGGCACGCTCCTGATGCCCCACCTTTCGGCCAACTGGCATGTCATGGCTGGCCTGCTGTTCATCTGGGGCGGGGTCGTCGCCGCGCTCTACACCATCGGTCTTGCCCATCTCGGCTCCCGGCTTTCCGGGCGCGACCTGGCGTCGGCCAATGCGGCGTTCGTGCTCTGCTACGGGCTCGGCATGGTGCTGGGTCCCCAGGCGATCGGCATCGGCATGGACGTTTTCGGCACCGATGGATTCGGCTGGTCGCTCAGCCTTTTCTTCGCGTTCTACATCGCCGTCGTCATATGCCGCACCGTGCCCGGCATCGGCCGGCATCTCGGCTGACGCCGCCGACGCGCCCGCCGCACTTGACTTTCGGGCAACGTTCTTTATGTGTCGCGCCAAGTTTTCCGCGTCCGGGGTCTACCCGCGTTCAGGCGGCATGAACTCCAGACAATCGAACGGACGAAAAAATGGCCAAGGCTGCAAAACTCAAGATCAAGCTTCTGTCGACCGCCGATACCGGTTTCTTCTACGTGACGAGCAAGAACAGCCGCACGAAGACCGACAAGCTGTCGTTCCGCAAGTACGACCCGGTCGCCAAGAAGCACGTCGAATTCAAGGAAACCAAGATCAAGTAACGATCTCGGATCCGCCGCAGAAAGAACGCCGCCGTCTGGCGGCGTTTTTGTTTGCGGGCCATGCCGCGCAGCCCGTCGCGGCGCCGGCCCACCCTGCCATCGAACACGCAATATCCAACCCGATCAACGGGTTGGCGCTCTTTCTTGATTCGAGGAGAGATGGGGGCCGGACGACGTCTGGCAGCGGTACGAGGAGGCCACTATGTGCCAACGCCGGCCGGCCGACCCCACGGACCCAGGAGATGCGGCGGACCTGAGCATCATGGGGTTTGTCGCAGGCGATGCGGACTTTGCGTCTTCTCGTTCCGCCGCCTGCTTTTGCGTCACATTTGCTCAGAGGCGCTTGAAAATCAATACTTTCTTAACCACGGCCCGCGAATCGCGTGGGTTAAGGTAAATTCCTAACCTTGCCGGCTTGACGCCACCGCCCGTCGCCTGCCGTCACGCCGCCCTGGCGACGACGCGGTTGCGGCCGCCCGTCTTGGCCTCGTAGAGCGCGATATCGGCGCGTTTCAGCAGCTCCTGCACCGAATCGTCGCCCCGCTTCAACGACGAGACGCCGACGCTCACGGTCACCGCGACCTCTTTGCCGTCGACGCGGAAGGGATTTCCGGCGATTTCGGCACGAACCCGCTCGGCGACGTCCTCGGCCACCTCGCCTTCTGTATCCGGCATGACGATGATGAATTCCTCGCCGCCGAAGCGGCAGGCGAGGTCGATGCCGCGCACATTGGCGCGCAGCCGGCGCGCGAACTCCAGGAGCACGGCGTCGCCGCCGTCATGGCCATGCGCATCGTTGATCGACTTGAAGCGGTCGATGTCCGCGATCATCAGCGAAAGCGGCCGGCGGCGAGCCCTGGCGCGATCGAACAGCGTCTGCAGGTGGCTGTCGAGGTAGCGCCGGTTGTGGAGGCCGGTCAGCGGATCGGTGACGGCCATCTCGATCGTCTGCACGACGCTGGCCCGCAGATGGTCGTTGTAGCGCTTGCGCCGGACCTGGGTGCGCAGCCGCGCCGTCAGTTCCTGGCGGTCGGCCGGCCGCAGCAGGAAGTCGTTGATGCCCAGTTCGAGGCCGCGCACGATACGGTCCTCCTCGCCATCGCCGGCCAGGAGGATGATCGGCACGAAGCGGGTGCGGTCCAGGGAGCGCAACTGCGCGCAGAGCCGCAGCGGATCGAAAGCGGTGAACCCGGCCGACACGACGATGCATTCGAAGGCGCCCTCGGCCGCCTCGAAGAAGCCTGCCTGCGGGTCCGGCGCGACGCGCACGTCGGCCGTTTCCTCCAGCATCTCGGCGATCCGGCGGCCGGCTTGGCGATCCTCGTCGATCAGCAGCACCTGCGGCCTTGCCTCGCCGGCGGGCGCGCGGCGCGCCAGCATCTCCTCGATGCCGATGTTGCGCGTGGTCGACGCCCGCAGCCTCAGTTCGTCGGTCAGCATCTTCAGCCTGACCAGGCTCCTCACCCGCGTCATCAACTGAAGGTCGTTGACCGGCTTCGTCAGGAAATCGTCGGCCCCCGCCTCCAGCCCGCGGATGCGGTCGGAAACATGGTCGAGCGCCGTGATCATCACGACCGGGATATGCGAGGTGGCCGGATCCGACTTCAGGCGGCGGCAGACCTCGAAGCCGTCCATGTCCGGCATCATCACGTCGAGCAGGACGACGTCGACCTCGCCGGTCTCGCAGGCGGCGATCGCGTCGGCGCCGTTGGCGGCGGTGACGACCTCGAAATATTCGGCAAGCAGCCGCGCCTCGAGCAGCCTTATGCTCGCGGGCATGTCATCGACGACGAGAATGCGCGCGGTCATCAGGCGTCGCCCAGGTAGGATTTGATGGTCTCGATGAAGCGGGGCACGGAGATCGGCTTGGAGATGTAGGCCTCGCAGCCGCCCTGGCGGATGCGCTCCTCGTCGCCCTTCATGGCGAATGCGGTCACCGCGATCACCGGGATGGAATGCAGGTCGTCGTCTTCCTTCAGCCAGCGCGTCACGTCGAGCCCGGAAACCTCGGGCAGCTGGATGTCCATGAGGATCAGGTCGGGCCTGTGCTGGCGCGCCAGGTCGAGCGCCTCGAGCCCGTTGCGGGTGCGCACCGTCTCGTAGCCGCTGGCTTCGATCAGGTCGCGAAAGAGCTTCATGTTGAGCTCGTTGTCCTCGACGATCATGACTTTCTTCGGCATGGACTTCCCGTTTCAGCCTCCCGCACCGATTGGGCGGGCATCGCCGCAACGCCGTTGCGGGGGCTCAGACCCCGTCGTGACCCTACGACAAGAACATTGACGAAACACAAACCGGGTGCCCGAAACCGGCCTTGCGCGCCGCCTCCAGGATAGATACTCGATCGGCAATCCGAAAGGCCGGCCGCGCATGACGAGAGATGACCGCAACAGCGAAAACGCCGAGGCGCTGGCGATCCAGGCGCTGGCCTTCGTCGCGTCGGATCCCGAACTGCTGCCGCGGTTCCTGGCGATATCGGGCATCGACGCCCAGGCGATACGCCAGGCGGCGCGCGAGCCGGGCTTCCTGGCCGGCGTCCTGCAGTTCATCGTAGCGCACGAGCCGACCTTGATGCGGTTCTCGGAGGAAACCGGAATTCCGCCGCAGCAGGTCACCGCGGCCATGCGCGCGCTGCCGTTCGGCGACGACAACCACGACCGCTCCGTCTGACACGGTCCGGCGCCGGTCAAAGCGCGCAGCGCATCAGCGGCCGCCCCGGCTTGCGTTCCGCGAGCCTTGTAAAACCCGCCTTCTCGAACACGCCGGTCGAACCGACGAATAGCCCGATCGAACGCGCGTTCTTCGCCTGGTCCATCGGGCAGGCCTCGACGAATCGGGCGCCGCTTTCCCTCGCGAAAGCCAGGCCGCCCGCCACCAGTGCATGCGTCAGCCCCTTGCCGCGCGCGCTGGCGCGCAGGAAGAAGCAGGAAATCGCCCAGACGGCGGGGTCGGCGGCATCGCCCGGCTCGAGCGGGGCCGAACCCCTGCCCGCATTGTTCCACTCGGGAACGTCGGCGCGCGGGCCGATCTGCATCCACCCGACGGCGCATTCGCCATCCAGCGCGAGCAGGCCCGGCGGCGGACCCGCCTCGATGCGCTGCCGGATGATCGCCTTCTTCTGCTGGCTGTCGTTGACCTTTCTGGCCGCCGGCGGCAGCCGGAAATAGGTGCACCAGCAGCCGTAGCACGCGCCCTGCTTGCCGAAGAGGTCCTCGAAGGCCGGCCAGAGGTCCGGTGTCAGTGGCGCGATGGCGATGGACAAGACGGCCTCCCTGGCCGCTTGTTCGAGGCGGCGCGCTGCAATATGATTTCCGATGTTCTCTTTATGTTCGCAGCGATTCCGGTGACTGTCAACGCTCCCGACCACGGCTTCTGCCGCGACTGCCTTGCCCTGCAGTCGGGCGAGACCCGGCGCTGCGGCCAGTGCGGCAGCCCGCGCATCGCCAGGCATCCGGAGCTCTACCGCCTGCAACTCGCCCACATCGACTGCGACGCCTTCTATGCGGCGGTGGAGAAGCGCGACAACCCGGCCCTCAAGGACAAGCCGGTCATCATCGGCGGCGGCAAGCGTGGCGTCGTCTCGACCGCCTGCTACATCGCCCGCATCAAGGGCGTGCGCTCGGCGATGCCGATGTTCAAGGCGCTCGAAGCCTGCCCGGAGGCGGTCGTCATTCCGCCGGACATGGAGAAATACGTGCGCGTCGGCCGCGAGGTCAGGGCGATGATGCAGGCGCTCACCCCGCTGGTCGAGCCCTTGTCGATCGACGAGGCCTTCCTCGACCTGTCCGGCACCGAACGGCTGCATGGCCGCCCGCCGGCGCTGGTGCTCGCCGGTTTCGCCCGCGACGTCGAGCGCGAGATCGGCATCACCGTCTCGGCCGGCCTTTCCTACTGCAAGTTCCTCGCCAAGGTCGCCTCGGATTTCCGCAAGCCGCGCGGCTTTTCGGTAATCGGCGAGGCGGAGGCTGTCGGGTTCCTCGCCGAGCAGCCGGTGACGCTGATCTGGGGCGTCGGCAAGGCCTTCGCCGCGACGCTGGAGCGCGACGGTATCCGCATGATCGGCCAGCTGCAGCGGCTCGACCGCGCCGAGCTGATGCGGCGCTACGGCTCGATGGGCGACCGGCTCTACCACCTGTCGCGCGGCCAGGACGAGCGCGTCGTGCACCCCGACCGCGACGCCAAGAGCGTGTCGGCCGAAACCACCTTCGACACCGACCTCGCCTCGCCGGCCGACCTGGTTCCGGTCCTGAGGGCGCTCTCGGAAAAGGTCTCGGCACGGCTGAAGAAGTCAGGCCTCGCCGGCCGCACGGTGGTCCTCAAGCTCAAGACGCAGGATTTCAAGCTGCGCACCCGCAACCGGCAGCTGGGCGACCCGACGCGGCTTGCCGACCGCATCTTCCAGACCGGCCTGCACCTCCTCCGCAAGGAAACCGACGGCACGAAGTACAGGCTGCTCGGCATCGGCGTCAGCGACCTCACCGGCTCCGATCGGGCCGATCCGCCCGACCTGGTCGACGCCGGCGCGCGCAAGCGCGCGCTCGCCGAGGGCGCGATCGACAGCCTGCGCGAGAAATTCGGCAGGACGGCCGTCGAGACCGGCTACACCTTCGGCCGCGGCCGCAAGACGCTGCCGCCCGATCCGCCCGAACCCGACGAGGACTGAGGCTGCCTACAGCCGCGTGAGTTCGATTTTGCCGGTCACGACGCTGCGGCCGGTCTTCGGGTCGACGTCCGTGGTGGTGAGCCGCATGCCGCCCGCGCCGGTCTTCTCGACCTTCATCCTCGCGTCGCGGTCGCCGTTGACCGTCTTGGCCCAGCGGATCGCCAGGTCGAAGGCGTCGCCCGAGCGGCCTCCGGCAAGGCCGGCCGGGCCGGTCGTCGAGCCGACATAGGATCCCGACACGCCGTTCGCCTCCGTGTTGAGGGTGACGCCGATTCGCCGCGAGACAACGACCATGCCGCGGCACTTGCCGTCGAGCGTCAGCCGCGTCGCCGACGTCGTCGCATCGAAGGCGCAGGTGACGGGAACCGGCGGCGACGCGGTCGAAATCCGGAACTGCCCTGCGCCGGACCAGTTGCCGGCAAACGAAGCCAGGAACGATGCATCGTCGGCATGCGCGGGAAAGGCGGCGCTGCACAGGGCTGCTGCGGCAAGCAAGCTCGAAAGCCGAGACATTGGAGTCCCTCCTGCGAATCGGACGGTTGAACCAGTCGCCTTGTCGCACCCGTCCTTGACAGCCATGTGTAGGCCCCGGCGGCTGGCCCACCCGTTTCAGCCGACTACAGGTTGCGGAGCCTGCCGCCGCCTGCGAGAGAGCGGGTCATGTCGCAGACGCAATCCACCATCAAGGCCGCCCTCTGGATGGGTGGGTCGATCACCTCGTTCCTGACCATGACCGTCGCCGGACGCGCCATCATGCCGGAGCTCCATGTCTTCCAGGTCATGGAGATGCGGTCGGTCATCGGCTGGTTCTTGCTCTTGCCGCTCGTCCTCGCCTCCGGCGGCTTCGCCGTCATGCGCACCCGCCGGCCGGCGCTGCATGTCGGCCGAAACGTCGTTCACTATGCCGGCCAGTTCGCATGGCTGCAGGCGCTGACGATGATCCCCCTCGCCCAGCTCATGTCGATCGAGTTCACCTCGCCGATCTGGGGCGCGCTGCTGGCCGCGTTCTTCCTCGGCGAGCGGCTGACCGTGCGCAAGGCCGCGGCGATCGCCTTCGGCCTGGTCGGCGTCATCATCATCGTCAGGCCGGGCGCCACGGCCGTCGACCCCGGCCACCTCATCATCCTGGCCGGCGCGGTCTGCTTCGGCGCCTCCGTGGTGATGGTCAAGTCGCTGACGCGCACCGACAGCGTCGTCGCCATCATCTTCTGGATGATGGTGGTCCAGACGCTCATCGGCCTCGTCCCGGCGATCGCGGTGTGGCGCACGCCGACGCCCGAGATGTGGCCGTGGATCCTTCTCGTCTCGTTCACCGGCATGTCGTCGCACTTCTGCATGGCGCGCGCGCTGTGGCATGCGGAGGCGATGGTCGTGATGCCGATGGACTTCCTCAGGCTGCCGCTGTCGGCGCTGATCGGCGTCCTGCTCTACAGCGAACAGATCGACGTCTACACCGCGGTCGGCGCGACGCTCATCCTCGCCGGCAACCTGTTCAATCTGCGGCGCAACGTCCGCGCCGTCGAGGCGGCGGCGCCCTGACTCTCAGACCCCGTCGTCGGGGATCTTCAGGAGGTAGCCGCAGGCCTTGCAATGGACCGCGTCGGGCTCGTGCCGGCGCAGCCCGCAGCTCGGGCACTCGAAATACACCTTGGCCGGCCGAAACACCGCCTGCGCCAGCTTCACGAACAGCGAGATGCCGACGATCATGGTGACGATCGACGTCAGCTTGCCCGCGATGCCGGGCAGCGTGATGTCGCCGAAACCCGTCGTCGTCATCGTTGTTACCGTGAAATAGAAGGCGTCGATGTAGCCCTCGATCCCCGAGCCGTCGATGAAGAAGAAGGTGTAGATGAAGCCGGTGGCGATGAAGAGGAATGTCACCAGGTTGACGACCGCGACGATCGGTTCGCGCCACTTGATCAGTCCGCGCTGCTCGAGCGGCGTCAGCAGCGCCCGGCTGTGCGCCAGAGACCACAGCCTGAGGATGCGCAGGAAGCCGAGATTGGCCAGCGCCTGCGGGAACAGCAGCGTGGCGAGGATGAAGATGTCGACCCAGGATGTCGGCTGCCGCAACAGCCGCAGCATGTCCGTCGAGGCGAGCAGCCGGGCGATCATGTCGGCGGCCACCAGCGCCGCGACGGAATAGTCGATCCACAGGAACGACGGCGTCTCCGAAAGTACAGGCGTTGCGATGAAGAAGCCGATGATGGCGAGGTCGATGACCACCACCGCAAGCTGGAAGCGCACCGCCGATTTCGTGCGCCCGTGATAGAGGCGGCGCAACGTGTCGCGCAGCCGGGCGATGCCGGTCAGCGGGGAATCGTCGGCGCGTCCGCTCGCCACTTTGCCTCGTCCTAGACCAGTTCGACTTCGACGACGCCGGGCACGGCGCGCATGGCCGAAGCGACCTGCGGCGAGACGCGGTAGCGGTCGGGCAACTCGATCTCCACCTCGCCGGCGGCGTTGTCCTTGATGACGACGAAGCTCACCTGTCCCTCGCCGCGCGTGGTCAGCTGGCCGGCTAGCGCGCTGACGGGCCCGGGATCGCGCAGGTAGATGCGCAGCGCCTTCTGCACCTGGCTCGCCATGTCCTCCAGCGACTGCACGGTCTGGATGCGCAGGTTGACGCCCTCCGGCCTGTCCTCGGCGGCCACCGTGATCACCAGCGAGCGGCCGGGCTCCAGCATGTCGCGATACTGCGCCAGCCCCTCCGAAAACAGCACCGCCTCGTACTGGCCGGACGTGTCGGAGAAATTGACGACCCCCATCTTGTTGCCGGTGCGCGTCTTGCGCTCCTGCTTGGAGGTCACGGTTCCGGCGAGGCGTCCGGCCGTCGCCCCCTGCTTCACCGCCGCGTTGAATTCCGACCAGGTCTGCACGCGCAGCTTCTTCAGCGCCGCGCGATACTCGTCGAGCGGATGCGCCGACAGGTAGAAGCCGACGACCTGGAACTCCCGGTGCAGGCGGTCCGCCGGCAGCCACGCATCGGTGACCGGCAGGTGCAGCTTCTGCTGGCTGGCGGCCGAGCCGCCGAACATGTCGGTGATGCCGAGCGCGGCATCCTCGTAGGCGCGCGAGGCCAGGCCCATCATGCGGTCGAGGCCCGCCATCATGGCCGCGCGTTCGTGGCCGAAGCAGTCGAGCGCGCCCGCCATGATCAGCGTTTCCAGGACGCGCTTGCCGACGACCTTGGGGTCGACGCGCTCGCAGAAGTCCTCGAGGCTCGCGAACGGCTTCTCCTTGCGCTTGGCGACGATGTGCTCGACCGCTGCGTCGCCGACGCCCTTCAGCGCCGCCAGCGAATAGTAGATCCTGTTCTCGCCCACTTCGAAGTCGCGGAAGCTGGAGGTCACCGACGGCGGCACGACGTCGATGCCGAGCCTCAGCGCATCCTGGCGGAAGTCGGCCAGCTTGTCGGTGTTGCCCATGTCGAGCGTCATCGACGCGGCCAGGAACTCGACCGGATAATGCGCCTTCAGGTAGGCCGTCTGGTAGGAGACGACGGCGTAGGCGGCGGCGTGCGACTTGTTGAAGCCGTAGTCGGCGAATTTTGCGAGCAGGTCGAAGATGAAGTCGGCCTGCGGCTTGGTCAGCCCGTTCTGCACGGCGCCGTCCACGAAGCGCACGCGCTGCGCGTCCATCTCGGCGCGGATCTTCTTGCCCATGGCGCGGCGCAGCAGGTCGGCTTCGCCGAGCGAGTAGCCCGACAGTTCCTGCGCGATCTGCATCACCTGTTCCTGGTAGACGATGACGCCCTGCGTCTCCTTCACCAGGTGGTCGATCTTGGGATGGATCGAGGCGATCTCCTCCTCGCCATGCTTGCGCGCGTTGTAGGTCGGGATGTTCTCCATCGGGCCGGGGCGGTAGAGCGCCACCAGCGCGATGATGTCCTCAATGCGGTCGGGCTTCATGCCGACCAGCGCCTTGCGCATGCCGGCGCTTTCAACCTGGAAGATGCCGACGACCTCGCCGCGCGACAGCATGGCGTAGGTGTCGGGATCGTCGAGCGGGATGTGCGCGAGGTCGATGTCGATGCCGCGCCGGCGGATCAGCTTCACCGCGCGGTCGAGCACGGTCAGCGTCTTCAGGCCGAGGAAGTCGAACTTAACCAGGCCGGCGTCCTCGACCTTCTTCATGTTGAACTGGGTGACCGGCATATCGGAGCGCGGGTCGCGGTACATCGGCACCAGTTCCGACAGCGGCCGGTCGCCGATGACGATGCCGGCGGCGTGCGTCGACGCGTGCCGGTATAGCCCCTCCAGCTTCTGCGCGATGTCGAGCAGGGTCTGGACCGCCGGCTCCTTCTCCACCTCCTCGGCGAAGCGCGGCTCGTTGGCGATCGCGTCGGCGAGCTTGACCGGGTTGGCGGGGTTCTGCGGCACCATCTTGCAGAGCCGGTCGACCTGTCCGTAGGGCATCTGCAACACGCGGCCGACATCGCGCAGCACGGCGCGCGCCTGCAGCGTTCCGAAGGTGATGATCTGGCCGACCTGGTCGCGGCCGTATTTCTGCTGGACGTAGCGGATCACCTCCTCGCGCCGGTCCTGGCAGAAGTCGATGTCGAAGTCCGGCATCGAGACGCGGTCCGGGTTGAGGAAGCGCTCGAACAGCAGCGAGAAGCGCAGCGGGTCGATGTCGGTGATGGTGAGCGCGTAGGCCACCAGCGAGCCGGCGCCCGAACCGCGGCCCGGCCCCACCGGGATGTCGTGCGCCTTGGCCCATTTGATGAAGTCCGAGACGATCAGGAAGTAGCCCGGGAACTTCATCCGGGTGATGATGCCGATCTCGAACTCCAGCCGCTTGTTGTAGTCCTCCTCGGTGTAGCCTGGCGTCGGCCCGTGCGCCTCGAGCCGCTTCTTCAGGCCCTCATGCGCCTGGCGCGCGAGTTCGTCGGCTTCCGCCTCCAGCGCGGCGTCGGCGTCGGCGGCGTCGGCGCCGGTGAAGCGCGGCAGGATCGGGCTGCGGTTCCTCGGATAGTAGGAGCAGCGCCTCGCCACCTCGATCGTGTTGTCGAGCGCCTCGGGCAGGTCGGCAAACAGCGCCGACATGTCCTTTTGCGTCTTCAGGAAGTTGTCGGGGGCAAGCCGCCTTCGGTCGTCGACGGCGATCACCGACCCCTCGGCGATGGCGACCAGCGCGTCATGGGCCTCGTAGTCGTCGCGCGCCGGGAAGTAGGCCTCGTTGGTAGCGACAAGCGGCAGTTCGAGCGCGTAGGCGAGGTCGATCGTCTTCGCCTCGACCTGGCGGTCGTAGCCGGCGACCCGCTCCAGTTCGACATAGAGCCGGTCGCCGAAGATGCGCTTCAGCGCGCGCAGGCGCGTCTCGGCAAGCTGCACATGGTCGGTCTTCAGCGCCGCGCCGATCGGCCCGCGCGGCCCGCCGCTCAGGCAGATCAGCCCCTCGGCCAGTTCCTCGATCCACTTGAGCGAGACGTGCACAGGGTCGCCCGGCCCGTTGTCGAGGTAGGCGCGGCTGACGAGGCGCACGAGATTGCCGTAGCCGGCCTCGGTGGCAGCGATCAGAACCAGCGGGAAAAGCTCCGGTCCCTGTCGCTTCTGGTACGCGCGATTGGCGTCGTCGCTGGCGTCGGCGAAGGCCGTATCCAGCTGGCAGCCGACGATCGGCTGCACGCCGTCCTTGACGGCCTTCTGCGCGAACTCCAGCGCCCCGAACAGGTTGTTGGTGTCGGTCACGGCGACCGCCGGCGCGGCGTCGCCCGCCGCCTGGGAGACGATGGTCTGCAGTGGCAGCGCGCCTTCCAGCAGCGAATAGGCGGAATGCACACGGAGGTGGACGAACGGGCGCTGCGCCGGCTCCGGCGCCGCCGTCATTGTCTTCGCCTCACGCACCAGTGGATCGCGCGACGGTCGCTCGCTGCTCATGTCTGCCCGTTCCGAGACTCAATGGTTTGCCCGCGCCATTGTTTCCGCAATGGTGCGATCAAGTCGAGCAAAAATAGGGATTTAGCACAGGCGATTGAAGCGGCGGTGCAAAGACGCTGGCCGGCTACTGGCTGGTGCCCTTGCCGAGAATGTCCTGCGCCAGCGCAATCGCCGTGCGGCGGTCGGCCTCGGCGGCGAGCGAGAACGCCTCTTCCTGCATGCCGCGGATCCAGATCTGGTCCGAAGGCGACGCCCGCTCGAGCGCGGCCGTCATCATGGCAAGCCCGCGCACGACCTTGCCGCTCTGGAACAGCAGGTTGCCGAGCGTCGCCTGCGCGCCCGCATGGCCCTTTTCAGCCGCCAGCTGGAACCAGCGCCCGGCCTGCCTGACGCTGGCCTTCACGCCGCCCTCGCCCTTGAGGAAGATCTTGCCCATCTCGTACTGGGCGTTCGGATTGCGGTAGTTGGCCGCCGCGCGCATGTAGTATTCCTGCGCCGCAACCGGATCGGCCAGCACCGGCGTTCCGGGAATGCCGGTCCTCAGGTAGCCGCCGAGCGCGACCAGCGCGTCGGAGACATAGCTCTCCTCGCGGCTGCCGGGCTCGACGTCCTGCGCGGCGATCTCGGAGAAGAACTTGAACGCCTCGTAGTCGTCGCGGGCGACGCCGTCGCCGGCGGCATACATGCGGGCCAGCTTCCAGCTCGCGCCGATCTGTCCCTTCTCGGCGGCATAGCGGTAGGCTTCCGCCGCCTGGTCCTTGTGGCCACTCTGGTAGGCCGAGTAGCCGAACTGGAAGACCGCCCACGGGTTCGACTCCGCCCTGACGTCGCCGGCGTCGTCGAAGACGTCGTCGAAAGCCAGAGCGGCGCTCGTGCAGGCGGCCGACGCGGCCGCCATGCTGGCGCCGAAGACACAGACACGGACTAACTCAAATGTGCGCATCAGCTTTTGTTTCTCCCGCAGCCGCATGGCCGGCGGCATGACGCGCCGGGCCAACGATATGCGAGTGCCTTCCTGTCGCGCCGGCACTATGCCCGCGCGTGTTCCAACCGTTCGCCCGCTCCGCCTGCTGAGCCTTCGACCGGGCCGTACCGCCCAGGTCGCCCGCGACATCGAGCCTGACGACGCCGCCAATCTGATCGTGGGGAGGACGATGCGCTCCCATTTCGGCCAAAGTACGGCCTGAGCGCGCCTGACGGTCTGTCCTGCGATTGCTCGGCATACTGGCGTTCACGACTAACCTGACGTCCATTCGTTTCCTTGCCGCGCAGCCCCGCGGCATGCTTCCCGCAGCCTTGTACCGACGGCTGCTCTCCAGAAGAGGCTTCTCCGGTGCTCCGCGTTTATGGCGGGATCGGGGCAATTTCCTCGCGGGGAAACTTACCGCAGACTCTGTTCAGAAAGTGTTGCCGAATCACCACAGCGCGCGGATAGGCGGCATGCGTAGCAAGCCGGCAACACCGCAGTGGACATCAAAGATGACCGGCGGCGGCCGGGTTCCCTGCTCCCGGGCGTTCGGTCAGCCTACCAGTTGATGGCGTAGGACAGGGTTCCCGCGACGCTCCAGTCGTCTCCGACGGTATAGGCGAAGCTGTTGCCGGGTCCCGGCGTCAATGGCGTCGGATCGGCATCGACGGAGCCCGACGTCAGGTAGCTCAGCGCCGCGCCCGCGCGCAGTTCGCCGCCGATCTTGTCGCGCAGCGAAACGCCGGCAAACACGGTGTAGGTGTCCGTCAGCGCATCCTCGGTGGTGGAGACGCCCTTGTCCCAGCTGAGCCCGACGGAGCCGGACACGGTCTCGTTGAAGGCGTGCCCGATGCCGGCGCTGACCGTCCACCCGTCCTCGTAATAATATTCGAGTACGCGCGGGTTAACTGGCACGCCCTGGATGTTGTAGGTCAAAACGTCGAGCACGCTCCAGTCGGTCCACCGGACCGAGCCGAACGCCAGCCAGCCGGGCGCGATGCCGCTCTGGACCTTCAGTTCGAGCGACTGCGGCAATGTTCCTTCGCCGTCGGTCGGGAACGATGCGACTGTCGTTCCATTGGGCAGCTTCACGACGAAGGTATCGCCGGGTCCGCCGGAGGGAGAATGGGTTACGGCTGATCGGTACATCAGCTGCGCGCGCATGGCGATCTCGGGAATCTCGTAGGCGACGCCGACGCGATAGCCCGCGCGCCAGTCGTCATCGAACGACAGCGTGCCGGTGCCGCCCGAGGGGAAAGGCAGTCCGGGGGCAAACCGCACCACCTGCTGGTAGGAGAAGTCCTGCGCGAAAGCGCCGCCGATCAGCCAGACGCGCCCCTTGGACAGGTCGAACTTGTAGCCGCAGGTCGCGCCGAATTCGTTCGACTCGAAGCCTTCGGATATCGTGCCTGTGCCGTCGATAAGGCCGGCGGTGATCGCATCCGGGCCGTAGGTCGCGCCGGCGCCGAAGCTCTGCGTGTAGGTGCCCGCGCAGCGCAGGTCGTCGGACAGGTTGAACTTCACGGCGATGCTCGGAACCGCGTAGCCGTCCACATGGTCGCTGTCGCTGGTCTTTTCCGGGCTGCCGGTGCCGCCCAACCCGGGATGTGTTGTGATCGTCTCGTAGCCACGCTGCGGCGACACGAAGGTCACGCCGGCGCGCATGTTGAAATTGCCTTCTTCGAAGATGATGTCGGTGTCGGCCGTTCCCCGGGCGAACCCGCCGGCCTGCACCGCCCCGACCCCGGCCAGCAACGCGCATCCCCCTAGAAGCGCGGTGGTACGAAGCCTGTTCATGGGTCCCTCCCCGGAGCACTTCTACAAGCTAAATGGATTTCCCCGATTCTGTGCAACTGCCAATTTGGCGGGCGATCCGCACGACGGGGCGCCGACGCGGTCATTCTGTCGCCGAGGCGGCTGCAGGGAGCAGGCAAGGCGAGCCGAACCGGACAAAATTCAATGGTTTCCGGCCGAAAAAGCCCCGCAGACGCTGGGGCACCGGCGTTTGCCCTCGGCCTCGCCGACGACCTTGTAACAAAAATGCAACATTACGCAGAAAAAGCACCGGAGCTCACCGGAAATCCGGGCGTCCGCCCCAGTACGGACACCCGGATGCGCCTTGACCCTCAGCCCTCGCTGCGCACGCGCGACAGCGCGGTCGCGAGCTTGGCCTCGGTTTCCCGGTATTCCTCGAGCTTCTCGCGCTCGGCCGCGACGACCTCGTCCGGCGCGTTCGCGACGAACTTCTCGTTCGACAGCTTCTTGTCCAGGCGGGCGATTTCCTGGCTGGCCTTGGTGAGTTCCTTCTGCAGCCTGGCCGCCTCCGCGCCGAGGTCGATCAGGTCGCCGAGCGGCAGGCAGGCGGTCGCCTCGCCGACGACGAACTGCGCCGACTGCGCCGGCGCGGCCTCCGCATGGCTGATCTCGCCGACGCGCGCGAGCCGCTTGATCGCCGTCTCGTGGCGCGCCAGCCGCTCCCTCGTCCCGGCGTCGGCGCCGACCAGCACCAGCGGCGCGATGGCCGATGGCGGCACGTTCATTTCCGAGCGCAGCGAACGGATGCCCGACACCAGTTCGATCAGCCAGTTGATCTCCGAGGCCGCGTCCGCGTCCTCGAACTCGGGCGCCGGCCATGCGGCGTGGCAGAGCAGCGTCGCGCGCGTCCGTCCCTCGCCGGCCGTCTGCGCCCACAGCTCTTCCGTCATGAACGGCATCATCGGGTGCAGCAGCTTGTAGATCTCGTCGAGCACGAACGCCATGGTGGCGCGGCTCTCGGCCTTGGCCGCCTCGTCGTCGCCCATGAACACCGGCTTCAGGAGCTCCACATACCAGTCGCAGACATGGTTCCAGACGAAGCGGTAGGCCGCCGCTCCCGCCTCGTTGAACCGGAAGGTCGAGATGCCGTCGGTGATCTCCGCGGCCGCCCGCTTCAGCTCCGACAGGATCCAGCGGTTGACCGTGAGCTTCGCGTCGGACAGCCAGAAGTCGTCATTGCGCGCGACGCCGTTCATCTCGGCAAAGCGGGTCGCGTTCCAAAGCTTGGTGCCGAAGTTGCGGTAGCCGGCGATGCGTGCGGGGTCGAGCTTCACGTCGCGGCCCTGCGCCGCCATGATGGTCAGCGTGAAGCGCAGCGCGTCGGCGCCGTACTCTTCGATCAGTTCCAGCGGGTCGATGACGTTGCCCTTCGACTTCGACATCTTGGCGCCGTTCTTGTCGCGCACCAGCGCGTGCACATAGACCGTGTGGAACGGCTCCTCCTCCATGAAATGCAGGCCCATCATCATCATCCTGGCGACCCAGAAGAAGATGATGTCGAAGCCGGTCACCAGCACGTCGGTCTGGTAGTAGGTCTTCAGTTCGGGCGTCTGGTCGGGCCAGCCGAGCGTCGAGAACGGCCACAGCGCCGACGAGAACCAGGTGTCGAGAACGTCCTCGTCGCGAGTCAGGATCTCGCCGGGCTTGAAGTTCTCCAGCTTCTCCTCGACCCAGGCTTTCCACGGCCCTTCGAGCGCCAGGTAATATTCGACGGCGGCGTCGAGCGCCTCCTGTTCGGACTTCTCGACGAAGACATGCCCGTCCGGTCCGTACCAGGCCGGAATCTGGTGGCCCCACCAGAGCTGGCGCGACACGCACCAGGGCTCGATGTTCTCCATCCAGTCGAAATAGGTCTTTTCCCAGTTCTTGGGCACGAAGTTGGTGCGCCCCTCGCGCACCGAGGCGATCGCCGGCCTGGCCAGCGTCGCCGCGTCCGCGAACCACTGGTCGGTCAGCATCGGCTCGATGACCACGCCGGAGCGGTCGCCGAACGGCTGCATGATCTTCTTGCTCTCGACGTAGGGAACGGCGTTCCCCTCGGCGTCGGCAACGGTGACCGCAAGCCCCTCGGCATTGATGGCGTCTACGATCAGGCGCCGAGCCTCGTAGCGGTCGATGCCGCGATATTCGTCCGGCACCAGGTTGATCCCATCGACCTCGGCCTCGCTCGGCATCGCTCCGCCGCGCGCGATGGCGAGCGCCTGGGCCGCGCAGGCGGCGTAGGGCTCGCCGTCCTCGCGCATCGTCGCGCACACATCCATCAGCCGGTAGAGCGGAATGCCGTTGCGGCGGGCGACCTGGTAGTCGTTGAAGTCGTGCGCGCCGGTGATCTTGACCGCGCCGGACCCGAACTCCGGATCCGGATACTCGTCGGTGATGATCGGGATCAACCGCCGGTGCTCCTTGGGGCCGACGGGGATTTCGCAGAGTTTTCCGACGATCGGCGCATAGCGCTCATCCGACGGATGAACGGCGACGGCGCCGTCGCCCAGCATCGTCTCGGGCCGCGTGGTGGCGATCGAGATGTAGTTGCGCTCCTCCTCCAGGACCACGTTGCCGTCGGCGTCCTTCTCCACGTAGCGGTAGGTCTCGCCGCCGGCCAGCGGGTACTTGAAGTGCCACATGTGGCCGTCGACCTCGCGGTTCTCGACCTCGAGGTCGGAGATCGCCGTCTCGAACTTGGGATCCCAGTTGACGAGGCGCTTGCCGCGGAAGATCAGCCCCTGCTTGTACAGCGTGACGAAGACCTCGATCACCGCCCTCGACAGGCCCTCGTCCATCGTGAAGCGCTCGCGCGACCAGTCGCAGGACGCGCCGAGCCGCTTCAACTGGTTGAAGATCATGCCGCCGGACTCGGCCTTCCACTCCCAGACCTTGTCGATGAACGCCTCGCGGGTCATGTCGCGACGGTTGATCTGGCGTTCGGCCAGTTGCCGCTCGACGACCATCTGCGTGGCGATGCCGGCATGGTCCATGCCGGGCTGCCACAGCACGTTCTTGCCGCGCATGCGCTCGAAGCGGACCAGGATGTCCTGCAGCGTGTTGTTGAGCGCATGCCCCATGTGCAGCGAGCCGGTCACGTTGGGCGGCGGAATGACGATCGTGAACGGATCGGCGTCCGGCTGAGCGCCGGCGCCCGCCGCGAACGCGTCGGCGTTCTCCCAGATTTTCGCGATCTTCGGCTCGACGGCCGTGGCGTCGTAGGTCTTCTCAAGCATGGGAAATGCGTTCCGCCTGTCCGGATGTGTCGGCGACGGTGTAAATCGGAAGGCCACGGGCAAGTCAACCACGGGCTGGCTTTCGCGCCGCGGCTATCACGCGCCGCCTCGGGGCGGCGCGTCGTCAGGGGAGTTCGGCCGTGCCTTTAGGCCCCGCGCGCCACCCGCTCGATCTCCTCGCGCACCAGGCGCTCGACGATCCCCGGCAGGTTGTTCTCCATCCAGTCGCGCAGCATCGGAGCGATCATCTCCTCCGCCATCTCGTCGAAGCGCTTTTGGCTGCGCGCCGCGAACGCCTCGGAGAGCTCGCTGAACGATGCGGCGACCTGCCTCTCCACCCGCTCGGACAGCAGGGCCGGCTTAGGCCCCGCGCTCTCCGCCACCGGCGCCTCGATGTGCATCGCCGGGGTATGGACCGGCGCTGCCGGGGCGTGCTGTTCGAAGACGGGACGCTCGCTTGCGGCCGGCTCGCTCCGGATGGCCGGAGCCGAGGCAACCGCGTTCGCCGCCTCGGGGATCCCGAGGATCGCCCGGGCGTCCTCGCGGGCCGCGCGCGAATTCTCGATCGCCTTCATGATGTCGTCGGGCGAACGCTCATAGGGCTTGCGCTCCATCGCCGAAGCGGCCGGGGCCGCGGGCTTGTCGTCCGCCAGGTCCGTCCAGCGCGTCGGCATGGCCGCGGCCTCGGCGGCGATCTGCGCCTGGATGTCGGCGAGCGACGGCTTTTGCCGCGGAGTCTCGCGCGGCGCCTCCTCGATCGGCCCAGCCGGCTGCGTGCGCAATTCGCTGCGGAAGGCGTCGACCTCGATCACGGTCCGCTCGGCGGCCGCGACGGCGGGGCGCGCGGGCTCGGCCTCGTTGGCCGGCTTCCGTCCGGCGTCGTTGTCCTCGATGATGCGCCTGATCGAGGCCAGGATCTCTTCCATCGAGGGTTCGCGCTGTACGCTGCTTGCTTGTGCCATGGTCACGTCCGCCGCCCCTTTGAAAATCGCGGGCCTGTCCTCTCCGGCCACGTCGAATCAATGGCCAAAGCGTAGCGGACTGGTCGTCTCAGGAGAATCCCCAAACGCGAAGCGTGAGGGATTTCAACAGATTGCTGTGTCGGCGGCACGGCGCGCCCGGCCGGGCGGGCTCAGCGTCCGTCCGGCGTCTTGGTTCCGCCCAGCTTGTTCTTGACCGCGTCGTAGTGTTCCTGCGGCCGGTGGATGGCGACCTGGAGGCCGAGCCGTTCGGCGGTCAACGCGCCCATTGCCGAGACGATCGCGTAGCTCGCCACCACGACGTCGCGCTGGGCGCTCACCAGGCTGATCTGCGCGGTGATCACGTCGGCCTGGGAATCGAGCACGTCGAGCGTGGTGCGCTGGCCGACGTTGCGCTCCTCGATGACGCCGTTCAGCGCGAGTTGCTGCGCCGCCACCTGTTCGCGGTTCGCGGCGACGCTCTGCTGCGCGGCGAGGTATTGCGTCCAGGCCGAAACCACGGCCTGGCGCACCTGGTCGCGGCTGACGTCGACCTGGATGCGCGCCTGGCCGAGCGATTCCTTGGACTGCCGCACCTGCGCCGAGGTGCGTCCGCCGGTGTAGATCGGGATCGTCAGCGTCGCACCGATCGACGCGGAGTTGAAAGTCCCGTCGGTCGAGCCGCCGACGCCGGGCAGGCCGTTGATTTCCGTGTTGCGGTAGTTGCTCGCCACCCCGGCCGAAGCGGAAACCTGCGGCAGCAGGCGCCCCTCTGTCGATTTGACCGTGAAGGCCGCGGCATCGACCAGGTGGCTCGTCGCGATGATGGCCGGGTGGTCGACGGCGGCGACGGCAATCGCCGCGTCCATCGTCTTGGGCAGCATCTTGGCGAGCGGCTGGCCCGCCTGCAGCTTGCCCGGCGCCTCGCCGACGACCTGGCGATAGGTCGCCTCGCTGACGTCCGCCTGGGCCCGCGCGGCGGCCAGCTGCGCGATCGCCGCGGAGCGGCTGGCGTCGGCCTGCGCCACGTCGGTGCGCGTGCCCTCGCCCACCTCGAAGCGCGAGCGGGCGGCGCGCGCCTGCTCGGTCAGGAACTGCAGGTTCTGCTCGGTCAGCACCGCGATCTGGCGGTCGCGGATCACGTCCATGTAGGCGCTCGCCGCATCGAAAAGCGTATTCTGCTCCTCGTTGCGCAGGCTTTCCTGCGAGGCCCGCACCTGGGCTTCCGCGGCGCGCACGTTGTTGCGCGTCTGGAACCCGTCGAACAGCATCTGGTCGATCTGCACGCCGAACGACCCTGTGGTCAGCCGCGACGCGTTATGGGTCGAGGAGTAGTCGATGCTTCCGACCGCTCCGACGTTCGGACGATATCCCGACTTGGCGATCGGCACGTTCTCGTCGGTGACGCGAACCCCGGCGCGGTTGTAGTTCAGCGTGGAGTTGAGCTGGTAGGCCTTGGTGAGCGCGCCGAACAGCGTCTCGGCCGATGCCGTCGTCGACGAAAGGGCCGTCGCGGTCAACAGGGCGGCGGCGATTAGTTTCCGAGCTACCAACGACACACTCAACCCTCATGCATGTTCCAGATGCCGACGGCAGGTCCGGGTGATTCGCGTGCCCGGCAGCTGTCGGGCCCAAGGACTTCAACCGGTTTCGGCACAGACTGTCCGCGCGCTAGTCCGGCTTTCGCCTGCCCGCGCCTAAAGCATCATGGCTTGTCGTGTCGTGCAAGAGCCAGCGGGTCAGAATTCGAATTCGCGGACGCGTTCGAAACCGGGGAGTGGCTTTACTGCCGCATTGAACACCTTGCGCCCGGTCGCCACGCCGTCGGCCTTCAGGTAGAGCCGCGCCGCGCCGGCATGCCCGTGCCCCTCCACGACCGCCAGCCGGCCGCCTTCGGCAAGCTGGCCGAGAAGCGCGTCCGGCAGCGCCTCGACGCTGCCCTCCACCACGATGACGTCGTAGGGTCCGCCCTGCGGGTGGCCGGCCTCCAGGGCGCCGCGCACCACCGAAACATTGTCGTAGCCGAGTTGGGCCAGCGTCGCTTCCGCCTTCTGCGCCAGCGACGAATCGCTCTCCAGCGCCACCACCGAGCCAGCCAGGCGCGACAGCACGGCGGCCGAGTAGCCGGTGCCGGCGCCGACGTCGAGCACGCGGTCGCGCGGGCCGATCTCGGCCAGTTGCACCAGCTTGGCGAACGGGGACGGCTCCATCAGGTAGCGCGCGCCCGGCCCGCCGCGATCGGTAAGCAGGATGTCGTCGTCGATATAGGCCAGCGCCTTGCGCGCATCCGGCACGAAATCCTCGCGCGGCACCTCGAGCATCGCCGTCAGCAGCGGCAAGTTCGTCACGTCGGTGGTGCGAAGCTGGCCGTCGACCATCTTGACGCGGAGTTCGGCGAAATCGGCTGTCATCGTGTCAGGTCCGGCCCATGCGCGCGCCGCGCGCCCCTCAGTTTCGCGTTTGCGGGCGACGCAAAGGCGCCCGGACCCGCCGCGTGAAGTGGAGGCCTCGCCCGGAATCGAACCGGGGTGCAAGGATTTGCAGTCCTCTGCGTAACCACTCCGCCACGAGGCCTCGCCGCTTCAGGCGCACCGGTTCAATAGGTTGCGCCGCATTGGGCGTCAAGCGGCATGGGGTCGCTGTCCGCCGTTTAAGCGGTTGCCGTGGGGTTGGGCCGCGCAGGCGCGATGCCGTCTCCCGCCAGACGCCGGCAAAAGCCCTGCGCCCCTGCGGTTTCAGCCGTTGATCGGGTGTTCCGCCAGGAACTCCAGGGCGCGCTTCTTGAACGTCCTGTCGCCCACCGCGAGCATGTGGTCGCGGCCTTCGATCGCGAAACTCTGCGCGTTCGGCATCAGCGCTGCGAGTTCCTCCGCCGAACCGCCGATGTCGTCCTTGGTGCCTACCGCGACGAGCGTGGGCTGCGTGATCCGGGCAACGTCGGCTTCCGAAAGCTCGACCCGCGACGTGGTGATGCAGGCGGCCAGCGCTTCGCGGTCGCTCCGGGTCTGGTCGGCGAAAGCGCGAAACGCCTTGCCGCGCGGATGCGTCACGCTCGCGGGATCGTCGGCGCGCAGCGCTTCGGCGATCGGGTCCCAGTCGCCGACGCCGTCGACAAGTCCGCTGCCCAAGCCGCCGAGGATCAGCGTCGCGACCTGCGCCGGCTCGGCGAGCGCCAGGAACGCAGCCACCCGCGCGCCCATCGAATAGCCCATAACATGGGCGCGCTCGACGCCGAGCGCATCGAGCAGCGCCGAGGCGTCGCCTGCCATCTTCTGCGGCGTGTAGTCGGCCGGATCGTAGCTCTTGGTGGAGGCGCCGTGGCCGCGATTGTCGAGCGCGACCGTTCGGTAGCCGGCATCGGTCAGCGTCTTCACCCAGCCGGGCGAGACCCAGTTCACCATATGCGTCGACGCGAAGCCGTGGATGAGCAGCACCGTCTCGGCTGCCGGCGACGGCGACTGGTCGATATAGGCGAGGTCGAAACCGTCATGCGCGAAGAATTTCATCGAGCCGGCGATGCCTTTCAGTATCGAGACCACCGCAAGCGCTAGCCGCTTTCGCCGGCCGCGTTGGCGATGGCCGGGTGGCGCAGGACGTCGCCACCCTTGATGCCCGCCTTCTCCGCCATGCCGCGCTTCAGTTCAAGCACGAAGCGGGTCGGTTCGCCCGGTGATATCTGCGCTTCCGAAAATGGCTCGCCGGGCAGGACGTCGATCACCTTGCCGTCCTCGCCGATGAAGATCAGGTCGAGCGGCATCGGCGTGTTCTTCATCCAGAATCCGACCGGCCGCGTCTGCTCGAAGACGAACAGCATGCCATGGTCGTCGTCCATCGTCTTGCGGAACATCAGCCCGTTCGACCGCTCGCTCTGGTCGTCGGCGATCTCGATGGTGAAGGAGTGCTCGCCGCTCGCCGTCTCGGCGATCAGCGGCGCCGGGTCGACCGGCAGGCGCATCGCCTGGTCCGCCGCCTCCTGCGGCAGCCCGAGATAGACGGCAAGCCCGGCGACGATGACGAGGACCGCGACCACGGCGAAAACGGTATTGCGGATCATTCGGCTGTTCCCCGGCGCGCCCGTCCTATCTCCGGAACCGGGCGGAACGTCAGTGCGAGACCGGCAGGGTGCCTATGTCGGGATGGATCTCGGCGGCCATCAGCCCCTTGTCGCCGCGCCCGAAGCGCACCAGCACCACCTGCCCCGGCCGAAGCTCGGTCAGGCCGTAGCGCCGCAGCGTCTCCATGTGCACGAAGATGTCCTCGGTGCCCTCGCCGCGCGTCAGGAAGCCAAAACCCTTGGTGCGGTTGAACCACTTCACCAGGGCGCGTTCGAGCCCGCTCTCCGGCGTCACCACCACATGCGTGCGCTGGTCCTGCATCTCCGCCGGATGCACCGCGGTCGAGTTGTCCATCGAAACGACGCGGAAGGCCTGCAGTCCGCGGTCGCCCTGCTTCACGAGGCAGACAACGCGCGCGCCTTCCAGCGCGGTGTGGAAGCCGTCGCGTCTCAGGCAGGTCACATGGATGAGGACATCGCCGCGCCCGCCTTCGTCGGGCAGCACGAAGCCGTAGCCCTTGGCGACATCGAACCACTTGATTGCGCCGGAAACTTCGACGACATCAGCGTCGCCGCCCTCGAAGGCTTCGTCCCTGGCATCGCCATGCCTCGCGATAGAGGCCTTTTCCCCCATCAGAACATCCCCTGTCACGGACCGGTACTACTGATTCTTGCTTGAAGAATAACACTGCGCCGAAGCTTGTGTGCAAGGGCTGCCCCTGCGTTTTTTCGCGTATGCCCCAGGAATTGACCGCGCGCGCGCCAGATCGCGCCAGTAACGCCGCCTGCGCGGTTGCCGCCCCTCGACCGCCGCCCTATGTTCCCCACCTGACGAAACACCGGGGTAAATCCATGCGCTATCTCCACACTATGGTCCGCGTGAAGGACATCGACGAGTCGCTCGACTTCTATGTCGGCAAGCTCGGCCTCAAGGAGGTCCGGCGCATCGAGAACGAGCAGGGCCGCTTCACGCTGATCTTCCTGGCGGCGCCGGAAGACGAGCAGACCGGCATCAACACCAAGGCCCCGCTCGTGGAACTGACCTTCAACTGGGATACCGAGGACTACAAGGGCGGGCGCAACTTCGGCCACCTCGCCTACGAGGTCGACGACATCTACGCGACCTGCCAGCGCCTGATGGAGGGCGGCGTCACCATCAACCGCCCGCCGCGCGACGGCCACATGGCCTTCATCCGCTCGCCCGACGGCATCTCGATCGAGCTCCTTCAGAAAGGCGGCGCGCTCGACAAGGCCGAGCCCTGGGCGTCGATGGCCAACACCGGCAGCTGGTGACCGCGGCAACGCCGGAGGCGGAAGGCGCCATCCCGCCGCCTCCGCCTCAAAGTGCCTCAGCCTTCAGTTGTTCGGCTGCCGGCTGAGGCTGCACCGGCCTTCGGTACATGCCCAGCCAGTGCTCCTTCGAAAACTCCTTTGACCCCTGCAGCGTTCCCGCCCGATCGTAGTTGTCGACGCGGAACGGGCTGTCGTCTCCCCAGACCCTCATGTGTCCGGCTTTGCAAAATGGGAGGCTGTTGCCGACGTATTTGGTGTCGAGCGCCGGCTCGACCGTCGCCTTCACGCCCATGATCCTCAGGACGAGTTCGACCACGCTCCAGGCCGTCGGAGTTGTCTGCGTCGAGAAGTCCCGGAACACATCGCTCTCGGGATCGTTGGTCAGCAACAGGTGAGGAACGAAGGCGCCAATCGCCTGGCCGCTGAGGCTGTGCCCTCTCAGCCCGTCGCGATCGCTGAGCATTTCATTGTGGTCCGACGTGATGAAAAGGAAGAAGCGGCGGCCGTCCTTCTGCAGGTGTTCGATCAGGTCGGACGCAAACGCGTCGAACACCCGCATTCCCGCGTCGTAGTGCTCGAAAATGTCGCTGATCTTCCTGTTCGGCGCGTGGCGCGAAGCATTGGGGTCGTGGCAGTGGAAGGGCGCGTGGTTGCAGCGGGGATAGAGAAGCGCGAACTCCCTGTCGCCGAATGGTCTCTCGTTCAGCCTGTCGAGAAGGTGCCAGTCCTTCCTCGCGCCAAAAGACTCCGGGGCGTTCTCGAGGCAATGGATGTCGTCGATCGCCTCCTTGTCTCCAAGGACATCGACGGGAGAGCCGGCTTGACCCGACCAATAGCGCGTCGCAAAGCCTTGGGAGCGAGCAAGGTTGAAGAGCGATCGGCTCCCTTCCGTATGCCAGGGAAACGGGCTTCCGGACAGGAATCCGACGACGCTGGAGTTGGATGCCACCGCCGCCGAAAAGCCAGTCTTCGCAGCCCCTCGGCTGGGCCCGGCGCCTGCCATGATCGCGTCGATCCGCGGAGTCGTGTCCAATCCGGAGAACAATCCCATCCTGGCGGGATTTATGCTTTCCCCCATCAGGACGATCACAAGGGCGTCCCGCGCCGGCTGCATGGAGTATTTCACTGCGCCCTGCAGCGTCTTGGGAAGCGTGAAGCCCCATTTGACGGCCAGCGCCAAGGCATGGAGTCCGCCGAACAGGCCTGGCATATGCAACTTCGGATAGTCGTGCCTCGCCCTTCTGCGCAGGGCCATCCGTAACCCGGCGCCGATCAGGACCAGCCAGGCGAGGACGGAAGACCACCATTGAAAGTCATGGTCTGGAGACCACGAGACCAGGTAGATCGAGACAACCAGGCAGAGCGCCACCACCGAGAGCGTAGGCACGAAGGTCCGGACTTCGTCAAAGCCCACCGAAACCACGTCCCGGAAATGATCCGGCTTGACGAGAAGCGCGAGGGAGTCGGGGCCCAATACCTCTCCAAAATACCTGTAGTTTACGTGCCAGGCAGAAATTATCAAAAACGATAAGGTCAAGATCGCAACGGTAGAAAAATTCATTCCAGAAAAAAATACTGGAATCGTAAGAATAAGGGACGACAAAAAATATCGAAAAGCACTTCTCTTATTTGTAAATACAAATTTGCGACTTAATATGAAATCAGGAGCCAAAATCGACAACGATAACAAAAATTTTATTGCAGACGCGGCTAAAATGTCAATAAGCAAGATATACCCCAAAAATACACTTTTCGATCTATATGAAAATTTCCACGGAACGCAATATGTCCGCTCGATGTCCCCTATTGTTCCAGGACCAGGCAGTTGTTCGCCGCGCGGGGCAGAATCCCGCGCGTGTTTTGCTTGAGGCGTTTGGCGAACCCTGTTCGGGCCAGCGTGGCGTCGAGGCCGGCGGCCAGCATGATTGCGGAATTGCCGTCCCGCCTAGGGCGAACCTTGCTTGATCGCGTCGGCCAGTTTGGCCAGCGCGATCACCGTGTTCCAGTTGCGCGCCGTGTTCGGCACGCCGATCCCCTTGTCGAATTTTTCGGCCAGCTTCGACGTGCCGAATCCGTCCGGCGTGTACAGGTAGGCGACATCGCCGACGACCTCGATGCCTTCCTTGCCCCTGGCGAATGCGCGCAGCGCATCCACAGCTCCGGACTTCGGCTTCTCGGCCAGCACTGCGGCATGCAGGAACTTCGGGACCTGCGTCGCCTCGGGAAATGGATTGTTGTCGATCAGCGCGGTCCAGTCCTCGCGCGTCACGACGTGGATCGCCTTGTCGAAGCCGAACTCTTTCTTTGCGATCTTCGCGACATCGGCGGCCACGCCGGCGGCGCCCTTGCGCGACGACAAGACCGCGTTGCCGCTGTTGATGTAGGTCGCGACGTCCTTGAAGCCGGCCGCCGTCAGCGCCTCGCGCAGCGGCTTTACGGGAAGCTGCGTCGCCCCGCCGACGCCGCGAAACAGGACGATGTGGACCGTCATATCACCAGCCCCGCGATCGTCTCGTTGTCGGTGATGTCCTGGTAGGCCCAGCCCGCCTCATGGAACCGCTTGGCCAGCACCTCGAAGTTGCGTCGATCCTTGGTTTCGATGCCGATCAGGACCGAGCCGAAATTGCGCGCCGACTTCTTCAGATATTCGAAGCGGGCGATGTCGTCGTCCGGACCGAGCAGGTCCAGGAAGTCCCTGAGCGCGCCCGGCCGCTGCGGGAAGCGGAAGACGAAATACTTCTTCAGGCCCTCGAAGCGCAGCGCGCGCTCCTTGACGTCGGGCAGCCGTTCGAAGTCGAAATTGCCGCCCGACACCACGCAGACGATCGTCTTGCCCCGGATGTCCTTCCTGGCGAAATCCTCGAGCGCGTCGATCGACAGGGCGCCCGCCGGCTCGAGCACGACGCCCTCGATGTTGAGCATCTCGATCATCGTCGCACAGAGCCGGTTCTCCGGGACGAGCTTCACGGCATCGGCGGGAAAATCCCTGAGCCGGCGGAACGGCTCGCGGCCGATCTCGGCGACCGCCGCGCCGTCGACGAAGTTGTCGACCCTGTCGAGCTTCACGCGCCGCCCCGCGGCCAGGCTGCGGGCGAGGCTCGGCGCGCCGGCCGGTTCGCAGAACGCGAAGCGCATGTCGGCGCCAAGCTCATGAAAATAGTGCGTGACGCCAGCCGAAAGCCCGCCTCCCCCGACCGGCAGGATCAGCATGTCGGCGGCCAGCCCACCTGCCATCTGCTCGGCGATCTCAAAGGCGACCGTCGCCTGTCCTTCGATGATGTCCTTGTGGTCGAACGGCGGCACCATCCGCGCGCCGCTGGCCTCGGCGAAATCGAGGGCGGCGCGGTAGCAGGCGTCGAAGAAATCGCCGTGCAGCCTGATCTCGACGAAGTCGCCGCCGAACAGCTTCGTCTTGTCGATCTTCTGCTGCGGCGTCGTCACCGGCATGTAGACGACGCCCTTCCGGCCGAAGTGCCTGCACACGAAAGCAAAGCCCTGGGCATGATTGCCGGCCGACGCGCAGACGAACAGGTCGGCATGGTCGCCGGCCGCGAGCGCGTGCCGGAAGAAGTTGAATGCGCCGCGGATCTTGTAGGACCGCACCGGCGTCAGGTCCTCGCGCTTCAGGAGCACGCGGGCGCCGAACTTCTTCGACAGGTAGTCGTTCTCCTGCAGCGGCGTTGCGGGAAACAGCGACCGCAGCGCGTCGGCGGCGCTCGAAACTCGGCTGACGAAGCTCACCATCTGGCTCCCGGTTCTGACGCCCGTACCTGCCCCCGTTTTGGCATTTGCGCAACACCGCGGGACAGCATGTTCCCTGCGGGCCGCTTTATCGCCCCCGTGCCATGCTAATGCCTTGATCGGAGGTTCCGGGAGGGTCCACCAAAAAAACGGGCCGAGCGGCCGGAGACCGTAAAGCGTGCTGAACCCGAAGCTTCTGATCCTTGCCCTGGCGTTGCTCGCCGGCGGCTGCATGACGAACGACAACGCGACCGATCTGATCGGTACAGCGGCCGTCGCCGTGCCTGCCACCGACATCTCGGGCAACCACTCCATCTTCGTGGCGACCACGCGCGAGGCGTCGTCCGACGCCAAGGTGTTCACCAACTCGCGGTCCTCGAAGCTCAACTTCGCCCGCGTGAACGTCACGGTTCCCAAGGCGCACAAGGTCGGCAGGATCGAGCGCAAGAAGCCGGGCAAGGCCGACGACCCGCTGAAGTTCTTCACCGCCACGGACGTGGTCGCCTACGAAGCGCAGCCGCAGTTCTCGTCGGCGCTCAGCGCCGACATCGCGGCGCGCGGCGGCCGCGTCATGATCTTCATCCACGGCTACAACACGTCCTTCGACAGCGCCGTCTACCGCGCCACCCAGATCGCCCACGATTCCGGCTACCCCGGCACGCCGGTCCTGTTCTCCTGGGCGTCTGGCGGCAGCACCAAGGACTATGTCTACGACCGCGAAAGCGCCAGCGTCGCACGCGACCAGCTCGAGGTGACGCTGCGCCTGCTTGCCCAATCCGGAGCGCGGCGCATCGACATCATCGCGCACTCGATGGGCACCTGGGTGACGATGGAGGCGCTGCGCCAGCTCGCGCTCGCAGGCGACCGCAACCTCGGCGGCAAGCTCGGCGACGTCGTGCTGGCCTCGCCCGACATCGACGTCGACGTCTTCCGCAGCCAGATGCGCCGCTACGGCAAGCCGGACCGGCCGTTCTTCCTGATGCTGTCGGCGGACGACCGCGCCCTCAAGCTCTCCGGCATCCTCGCCGGCAACAAGCCGCGCGTCGGGGACTATGCCAACGCCGCCGACCTTGCCGACCTCGGCGTCGTGGTCGTCGACCTCAGCCACGAGAAGGGCGCCGACAGCCTCAACCACACCAAGTTCGCCGACAATCCCGCTCTCGTCAGGCTGCTCGGCCAGCGGCTGCGCGAGGACGACGGCTTCGCCAGCGACCGCGAGGTCACCGACCGCATCAAGCTGCTCGGCCAGGGCTCCTAGTCCGCCCTGGCCGTCGATACTTTCGGCTGGACCGTGCGCCGATCTGGCCCTATCCGTTCTTGCGAGCGCGCCAGGGTTGCCGGAGTATCGTAGTGCGTCCAAGACTGTTGATCGTTGTCCTGCTCGCGCTGTCGGCCTCCGGCTGCATCAGCGAGCGTAACCACGAACTGCTAGCCGTAAACCCCACCGCAGTGCCCGCCTCGAGCGTCGCCGCCAGGCACGACATCTTCGTCGCCACCACCAGGCAGAAGGCGCAGGACCGGACCGTCGTCTTCGACCGCGAACGGTCGGACCAGCTGGCGTTCGCCAAGGTCGGCGTGACCGTTCCGCGGAACCACGAGATCGGCAAGATCGAGCGCGCAAAGGACGGCAATGCCGGCAACCCGGCCACCGATTTCACCGCGACCGACCTGACCATCTACAAGTCCGGCGACGCCTTCACCACCGCCGTCGCCGACGAGGGGCAGCGCGTTCTGGTCTTCGTGCACGGCTACAACACCGGGTTCGACGACGGCATCTACCGCGCCACGCAGCTCGCCCACGACACCAAGTATCCCGGCACCACGGTGCTCTTCTCCTGGGCCTCCGGCGCCAAGACCCGCGACTATGTCTACGACAAGGACAGCAGCACCGCCGCCCGCGACGATCTCGAGGCGACGCTGGTCATGCTCGCCCGGTCCCGCCGCATCAAGAGCATCGACATCATCGCCCATTCGATGGGCAACTGGCTCGCCATGGAGGTGCTGCGCCAGCTCGCCATCGGCGGCAACCGCGACCTCGGCGGCAAGCTGGGCTACGTCGTCCTGGCCTCCCCCGACATCGACGTCGACATCTTCAAGAAGCAGATGATCCGCTACGGCAAGCCCGACCTGCCGTTCGTGGTCATCCTGTCCGACGACGACCGGGCGCTTCGCTTCTCGAGCCTGATCGCCGGCAAGAAGGCGCGCGTCGGCGACGAGGCCAGCGCCGGCGAACTGGCCGCGCTCGGCGTCACCGTCGTCGACCTCAGCGCAATCCAGTCGGGCGACCGCCTGAACCACGCCAAGTTCGCCGACAACCCGGTCCTCGTTCAGCTGCTCGGCGAGCGCCTCAGGCTCCCCGAAAGCCTCGAGCCGACGCCGCAGCAGGCCAACGAGCGCGTCAACGAGCTCGCCGGCGGCCTCGGCCAGGCCGCCGAGATCATCATCACCACGCCGCTCAAGATCCTGACGCTCGGCGCGGTCCGCTAGGTGCGCGCCGCCTCCGCAACCGGCCGCCATTCCCCTGGGTCAGCCGCCCGGACGCCTACGCCTTTGGTCTTAGATGGCCCGCCACGGCGCGCCCCGGCGGCGGTTTTGGGTTGATTTTCCGCGCAATCTTTCAAAGGTGAACGCCACCGTACGCGACTGACGACCATAAGAACGTCTGCAATTCAGGGAGAGAAGCAATGAAATCGCTGCTGGCATCGATCGCCATCGCCACCGCCGCCTTTGCGCTGCCCCATGCCGCATCGGCCCAGACCTACCCGGACCGGTCGATAACCATCGTCGTGCCGTTTTCGGCCGGCGGCCCGACCGACACCGTGACGCGCCTGGTCGCGGAGGCCATGTCCAAGGACCTCGGCCAGCAGATCATCGTCGAGAATGTCGGCGGCGCGGGCGGCACGCTCGGCGCCAAGCAGGTCGCCGACGCCGAGCCCGACGGCTACAAGCTGCTGCTCTACCATATCGGCATGGCGACGACGGCCACGCTCTATCGCAACCTGCCCTTCAAGACGCTGGACGCCTTCGAATATGTCGGCCTCGTCACCGACGTGCCCATGACCATCCTCGCCAGGAAGGACATGGAAGCCGCCGACTTCGCCGGCCTCGTCGAATACGCCAAGGCCAATGCCGACAAGGTGACCGTCGCCAATGCCGGCATCGGCGCCGCCTCGCATCTGTGCGGCATGCTGTTCATGAGCGCCATCGGCACCCCGCTGGTGACCGTGCCCTACAAGGGCACCGGCCCGGCGATGACCGACCTTCTCGGCGGCCAGGTCGACATCATGTGCGACCAGACCACCAACACGACCAAGCACATCCAGGCCGGCACAGTGAAGGCCTACGCGGTGACGACGCCCGCCCGCCTCGACGTCCTGCCGGACGTGCCGACGACCAGGGAAGCCGGCATCGACGGCATGGAATTCGGTATCTGGCACGGGCTCTACGCGCCGAAGGGCACGCCGGCCGAAGTCACCGAACGGCTCTCGAAGGCGCTGCAGGTGGCGCTCAAGGACCCGAACGTCGTCGCCCGCTTCGCCGAACTGGGCACCGCGCCCTCGTCCGAAGCCGACGCCACGCCTGCGGCGCTGAAGGCCAAGCTCGAGAGCGAGATCGCCCGCTGGAAGCCGGTCATCGAGGCCGCCGGCCAGTACGCCGACTGACCGTTTTCGACCGGGGAGCGGCCCGGCCGCTCCCCGCGGCAAGCGCCTGCCGCTGCTACCGGCAGGCCGGCTTTGCAGGATGGGAGAGCATGATGGTCATTGATCGCGCCAACGCGCTGTGCGGCGCGATCTTCGTCGCCTTCGGCATCTATTTCGCCTCGGTGTCGCTGACCATGGATCTCGGCACGCCCTTCCGCATGGGGCCTGGCTTCTTTCCGCTCTTCCTGGCCGTCGCGCTCATGCTCCTGGGCCTCGTCATCGTCGCGCAGGCGACGCGGGTAGCGGGAGAGCCGATCGGCAGTTTCGCGCTGCGCGGCATGGCGTTCATCCTTCCGGCCCCCGTGCTCTTCGCGGTCACGCTGAAGGACCTCGGCTTCGTCCCCTCGATCTTCCTGTCGACGCTGCTCGCCTCCTTCGCCTCGGCAAAGATGCGCCTGCCCGTCGCGCTCGTCCTGGCAGTGCTGATGACCGCGTTCACGACGCTGGTCTTCGTTGGCGGGCTCGGCCTGCCCTTCCGCCTGTTCGGCCCCTGGCTGGGCGGGCGCTAGGGGGCCCGGCCATGGACCTGTTCGACAATCTCGCGCTCGGCTTCTCGGTCGCCTCGACCGTCTACAATCTCGGCTTCTGCTTCATCGGCGTGCTGCTCGGCACGCTGATCGGCGTGCTGCCCGGCATCGGCCCGACCGCGACGATCGCCATGCTGCTGCCCATCACCTTCCAGATCGGCGACCCCACGGCCGCGCTGATCATGCTGGCAGGTATCTACTACGGCGCGCAGTACGGCGGCTCGACGACCGCCATCCTCATCAACCTGCCGGGCGAATCCTCGTCGGCCGTCACGGCAATCGACGGCTACCAGATGGCGCGCAAGGGTCGCGCCGGCGTGGCGCTCGCCACCGCGGCGATCGGCTCGTTCTTCGCCGGCACCGTCTCGACCTTCCTTGTCGCCCTGCTGGCCCCGCCGCTCACCGCGATCGCGCTCCAGTTCGGCGCTGCCGAGTATTTTTCGCTGATGGTGCTGGGGCTGATCTCGTCGATCGCGCTTGCCTCGGGCTCGATCGTCAAGGCGCTGGCGATGGTCGTGCTCGGCCTGCTGCTCGGCCTCGTCGGCACCGACATCTACACCGGAACGCCGCGCTTCAACCTCGGCATCCGCGAATACTCCGACGGGCTGAACTTCGTCGCGGTCGCGGTCGGCGTTTTCGGCATTGCCGAGATCCTGCGCAACCTGGAGGACGAGCACGAGCGATCGGTCGCCATCAAGAAGGTCACCAGCCTGTTCCCGACCCGCGAGGACTGGAAGCGCATGGCCGCGCCGATCCTGCGCGGCACCGCGCTGGGTTCGGCGCTGGGCGTGCTACCCGGCGGCGGCGCCATCCTGGCGGCCTTCGCCTCCTACACGGTCGAGAAGCGCGTCGCCAGGAACCCCGACGAGTTCGGCAAGGGCGCCATCGAGGGCGTCGCCGGCCCCGAGTCCGCCAACAATGCCGGCGCGCAGACGTCCTTCATTCCGCTCCTGACCCTCGGCATCCCGGCCAACCCGGTCATGGCGCTTATGATCGGCGCGATGATCATCCAGGGCATCGTGCCCGGTCCCAACGTGGCGACGGAGCAGCCGGCGCTGTTCTGGGGCATCATCGCGTCGATGTGGATCGGCAACGTCATGCTGGTCATCCTCAACCTGCCGCTGGTCGGGCTTTGGGTGAAGCTCCTGACGGTCCCCTACTACGTGCTGTTCCCGATCATCATGGGTTTCTGCGCCATCGGCATCTACAGCGTGAACTCCAACATCTACGACCTCTATTCCGTCGCCTTCTTCGGGCTGGTCGGCTATCTGCTGGTCAAGCTGCGCTGCGAACCGGCGCCGCTGCTGCTCGGCTTCGTGCTCGGTCCGCTGCTCGAGGAGAACCTGCGCCGCGCGATGATCCTTTCGCGGGGCGATTTCTCCACCTTCGTGACACGCCCGATCAGCGCGACGCTGCTGGGAATCGCGGCGGTGGTGCTGATCGTGGTCCTGCTGCCTTCGGTGCGCAGGAAGCGCGAGGAAGTCTTCGTCGAGGACGAGTGAGCCGCGATCAGTAGCGAACGATGATCTGGGTGTTCGCCAGGCCTTCGCTCTTGGCAAGCGAATAGAGCTTGGCCGCATGCGCGGGCGCAAGGCGGACGCATCCGGCCGACGCCGGTCGCCCGAGCTTCTTGGTCTGGTAGGTCCCGTGGACCGCGTAGTTGCCGTTGTAGAAGATCGAATACGGCATCGGCGCCCCGCCGTAGCGGCTCGACCGGTGGTGGCGCGAGAACCACTTCGCCGTCCAGCTCCCGGTCGGCGTCACCTTGCCTCGGCGCGCCGTCGACACCGGCCAGCGGCCGATCACGGTGCCGCGGTGGATGACCGTCATCGTCTGCGTCGAGAGCGAGACATTCGCGGTCAGCGTGGCGGCATATGCCGTGGAAGCCTGCGCGAACACCGCGAAAGCGGCGAAGAATCGGACGAATCGTTTCATGACCCCAGCCCTTGTCTGTGTCCCTTGGCCGCCATTAGGGGTCGCCAAACGTTATCATTGGGTTGATCGCGGCGTTGGCCGGGGTCGGTCGCAACCCTTCACGGCGCCTCGTCGAGCGCGGCCGGCTGATTGCCTGCCACCTGTCACATTAATGGCACACCGGCGGGCTGCCGCTTGTCACACCCGGTTTCCGCATTGGCCGTTGGGGTGCGCGGATGCTATTGGCAGGGGGGGCCATGAAGATCAGTAGGCAGGGATGAACCAGACATTTACCCGCCGGAAGTTGATGTGGATTGGAATTGCGCTGGCGGCAAGCGGATGCATGCCGGAACGGCGCGAGATGATCGAGGTCGACGGCGTCAAGTATAACAAGAACGCCCGGATCGACCCGCAATACCGCCGCCAACGCGTCAAATACAGCGGCGTCGGGCAGCCCGGCAGCATTGTCGTCAACACCAACGAAAAGTTCCTCTACCTGGTCGAGGACGACGGCTGGGCGACGCGCTACGGCGTGGGCGTCGGACAGGCAGGCCTTTCATTGAAAGGCAGGGCGAGAATCGGGCGCAAGGCCGAGTGGCCCTCCTGGACCCCGACGGAGAACATGATGCGGCGCAAGCCGCGCCTCGTTCAATATGCCGGCGGCGTGCCGGGCGGACCCGACAATCCCCTGGGCGCACGGGCGCTCTACCTGTACCGCGGCGACGAGGACACCATGTTCCGGCTGCACGGAACCAATGAGCCGTGGTCCATCGGGAGGGCGGTGTCGAGCGGTTGCGTCCGCCTTCTCAACGACGATGTCATCGATCTCTACGAGCGCACGCCGGTCGGGACGTCGGTACTTGTAATCTGAGTAGTCCACCAAGAATTGCATTCTTGCTGGAGCCCGCATGTCATCGGCTATTCTGCCCGCAGATCAAAGCAAATGGCCGAGTGTGACTTTTCTGCACTAGGTAGCGGCGAATTTCAAAGCTACGCTCGAATTTGTGACCAGTACGTGATCACTCCGGAAAGGACCTTTCGAATGAGCAAAATCCTGATCGCGGTCGTTGCCAGCGTCGCTCTCGCAAGCGTTGCCGGCTGCGCCAACATTGGCAAGGGCAAGGGCAAGGGCAAGGCTCCTCCGCCCGTGTACGAAGAGCCGGCACCGGCGCCTGTGTACAAGTAAGACAATCGGGGATGTGGGAAGGCCTTTTTCGGGCCTTCCCCAACCTGCCACGCGGACGAACGCGCCTCTGAGAGATTCTTGAATCGCGACAGCTTTTTCGTCCGTGACACAATCGGATCAATTGAATACGGGCAAACGAGATCGTGGTACGACCTAACTTGTCGCATGTCCGTATTCTTGCGGTTGCGTTTCTGGCGATCTTCGTTGCCGCGTGCCAGACGGACAGCCAGACCACCAGCGCCACCTCGTCGCCGCGCGCCGAATCATCGAGTTCGAAACCGGTAAAGCTTGGCGCCAAGCAGCCCAACAAGGCCGGACGCTACTTCATCGAGTTCCGCTCCCGTTACGCCTACACCTACGGGCATTCCTACGTCGTCTTCGGAACGCTCGACGCGCGCGGGCGGATGGTGAAGCCCGAGGTGGCGGGACTTGCCCCGAAATCCGATGACCCCTCCGTCTACATGGCCGGCCACGTGCTGCCCGTCGAATCCACCACAGGATGGACCGACGGCGATCTCGAGCCCGAATACATGTCCGCCTATTGGCGCGTCATGCTGACCGAACCGGAATATCGGAAGGTCGTCGCCAACATCCGCAAGCTTCAGGCGAGTTCTCCCGTCTGGCACGCGTCCATCTACAACTGCAATGCATTCGTCGGCGACATCGCGCGTTCGATGGGGTACAAGACGCCGTTCCACTGGCTGGTGCCTCAGGAATACATAACCAAGCTGCGCAAGATGAATGGTGGTCCCAATGCCATCGGTTGGACCCGTCCTGATTCGGACGCCCCGTCGTCGAGCAAGACGCGCTGACCGGGCGCTTTGCCCGGTCCATTTGACTTTCATTCGGAATACGTGATGGCTCCCTTCGGAGAGATTGTCTGGGTGCTGGGCATCGTCGCCTGGTACGTCATACGCTATCCGTTCGAGCGGCGCGCCCGGCGTGTCCGCGTCGTCGGCGACTACCGGTCCAGGTCCGAGAAGATCGCTCTGGCGATGGCGCTGTTCGGCATGGCCGTGTGGCCCGCCTTATACCTGTTGACCGGCATCCCGCGGGGCGCGGACTACCAGCCGCGCATGTGGGCGGTCGTCGTGGGCGGCGCCCTCTTCGCGTTCGGCCTCTGGGTCTTTCGCAGGTCGCACAAGGATCTCGGTCGCAACTGGTCGGTTACGTTGGAGATTCGCGACAAGCACAAGCTGGTCTCGCAGGGGCTCTATCGCCTGATCCGGCACCCGATGTACGCATCGTTTCTGCTGATCGCGCTGGCGCAGGCCTTCCTTTTGCCCAATTGGGTAGCCGGTATGGCCGGACTGGTCGGTTTCCTGGTGCTATTCTTCATGCGCGTCGATGTGGAGGAACGGATGATGCTGGACACGTTCGGCGACGACTACCGCGCCTATTGCGCAAGAACCAAGCGCATCATCCCCTACGTCTACTAGACGCGGCACATGCGGGGCCGCTGGATAACCCTCTCGCCCGGTCGGCGCCTTGTCGGCGACCTGATGCGGTTCTCCAGGAAGATACCGCGTATCACCGTGCAGCGGCGCCTGAACCTCGGCCCTGTGGTGCAGGCCAGGCAGGCGCTCGACCCCCGCCCCTCCTGGACCGCCATCTTCATGAAGGGTTATGCGCTTCTGGCAAAGGAGACGCCGGAACTGCGCCGCGCCTACGTGACGCTGCCGTGGCCCCATCTCTACGAATATCCCTCGAGCATCGCCTCGCTCGCCTACGAGCGCGAGGTCGACGGCGAGCGCGTGGTCCTGCTCGACCGGGTCAAGAAGCCCGAAACCACGCCCCTCGACGCCTTGGTCAAGAAGATCCGGGCGTCGCAGTCGCGCCCGGTCATGGAGGTCGGCGAGTTCCGGCGCGCGCTGCGCATGGCGCGCTTGCCATCGCCGCTCAGGCGTTTCCTGATGTGGCTCGGGCTCAACATCGGCCGCCAGCGGGCCAGGTACTTCGGCACGTTCCAGCTTTCGGTCTATTCAGGCCTCGGCGCGGAGTCGCTCAATCCCCTGACGCCGCTGACCACGCTGCTGAACTACGGCCCCATCGACGAGCACGGAAACGTCGACGTGCGCGTTCACTACGATCACCGCGTCATGGACGGGGCCAGCGTCGCCAGGGCGCTGGAACGGCTGGAGGCGATCATGAACGACGCGATTGCCGAAGAATTGCGCAGCCGGCCATAGGGCGCTAGGGAATGGTTTCGCCGCCGATCGCAAGCGCCTGGTTCGCCCCGCCGCCCTTTTCGGACGGATTCAGCTTTAGGTTTTC
>NZ_JBFOCI010000009.1:0-127085 GCF_040813675.1 Mesorhizobium marinum
TCGGCCCTTGCCGCGGGCGCGGCCTTGCCGCCGGCGACCATCGCCTCGACATCGGCCCGGACGATGCGACCGTGCGGGCCGGACCCGGCGACCGACGCGATGTCGACGCCGGCGTCCTTGGCGATGCGGCGTGCGAGCGGGGTCGCGCGGACCGCGCCGGCCTTGTCCACGGCGTGGATGGCGGGCGCGGCCTGCGCGGCAGCGTCTTGGGAGGACGCGCTGGTGAGGGGGGTGGTTGCTGCCGCGGCATCGGCGCCGGCGCCGCGATCCGTCGCGAGGACGGACGACGAGGCGCCAGCTTCCTTGTAGGTCTCGCCCGAGGCATAGATCCAGGCGACGGGCGAACCGACGGCGATATCCACGCCTTCCTTGCCGACGATGTCGCGGATCGTGCCCGCGGCGGGCGAATCGATCTCCATGGCGGCCTTGTCGGTCTCGATCTCGAACAGCAGGTCGCCCTGCTTGACCGTCGCGCCCTCGGCGACGAACCAGCGCGAGATCTGGCCGGTCGCCATGTCCATGTCGACCTTCGGCAGGATGACTTCGACCGGCATCAGCGTTGTCCGCGAACGAGGCCGCGTGCGGCGGCGATGATGTCCGGCGTCTGCGGGACGGCCGACTTTTCGAGTTCGGGATTGTAGGGGATCGGCGTCTCGGCGCCGCCCAGCCTGACGATCGGCGCGTCGAGATAGTCGAACGCCTCGCTTTCGGCGATCATGGCGCTGACTTCCGCGCCGATTCCCAGCGTCTTCACCGCCTCGTAGACGCAGAGCAGGCGCGAGGTCTTCTTCACGCTGGCGATGACCGTGTCCTTGTCCATCGGCCGGATCGTCCTGAGGTCCACGACCTCGACGTCGATGCCTTCTGCGGCCAGCGTCTCAGCTGCTTCCATGGCCTTGTGAACCATGATCGACGTGGCGACGATCGTCAGGTCCGCGCCCTCGCGCCTGATTTCGGCCTTGCCGATCGGAACGGTGTAGTGACCTTCAGGCACCGGGCCCTTCATCTTGTAGAGCAGCTTGTGCTCGAAGATCATGATCGGGTCGGGATCCGCGACCGCCGCGAGCAGCATGCCCTTGGCGTCGTGCGGCGTCGCCGGCTGGATGACCTTCAGGCCCGGCACGTGGCCGAGCCAGGCCTCGAGGCTCTGGCTATGCTGCGCGGCGGCGCCTGTTCCGGAGCCGGCCGGAAAACGCATCACCACCGGCACGGACACCTCGCCGCCCAGCATGAAGCGCATCTTGGCGGCCTGGTTGACGATCTGCTCCATGGCGAGCGTCGCGAAGTCCGAGAACTGGAACTCGAAGATCGGGCGCATGCCGGTCATCGCCGCGCCGACCGCGACGCCGGCGCCGCCGAGCTCGGAGATCGGCGTGTCCATCACGCGATCCGGCCCGAAGCGCTCGACGAGATCCCCCGTCACCTGGAAGGCCCCGCCGTAGACGCCGATGTCCTCGCCCATCAGGAAGACGCGGCTGTCCGCTTCCATGGCGATCGCCATGGCCTCCTGGATGGCCTGCGAATAGCTGAGCTCGCGCGGCATCGCGTCCATGGTTACGCCATCTCCGTGTAGACGAATTGTTCGAGGTCGGCGGCCTCAGGGGAGGGGCTCGCCTTGGCGAATTCGATCCCTGCCTCGATCTCAACGCGCACCGCCTCGCGGATGTCCTCGATGCCCTTGTCGTCGATCAGGCCGAATTCCTTCAGCTCGTTCTCGAACAGCGCGATCGGGTCGCGGTTGGAGATCCAGTCGTCGATCTCCTCCTTGGTGCGGTAGCGGTTGCGGTCGCTCTTGGAGTGGCCGCGGTAGCGGTATGTCTTGGACTCGATGAGGGTTGGGCCTTCGCCGGCGCGGGCGCGCTCCACCGCGGCGTGCGCGGCTTCCGCCACCTCGGAGAAGATGTTGCCGTTGACGATGACGCCCGGCATCGAATAGGCGGCGGCGCGGTCGGCGATGTTCTTTACCGCCGTCGAGCGGGCCGTCGACGTCGACATGCCGTAGCCGTTGTTCTCGCACACGAAGATGACCGGCAGCTTCCAGATGGCGGCCATGTTGAGCGCTTCGTGGAAGGCGCCCTCGTTGTTGGCGCCGTCGCCGAAGAAGGAGATGACGACCTTTCCGGTCTTCATGCGCTTGGCCGAAAGCGCTGCACCCACCGCGATCGGGATGCCGCCGGCGACGATGCCGTTTGCGCCGAGATTGCCCATCGATACGTCGGCGATGTGCATCGAGCCGCCGCGGCCCTTGCAGTAGCCTGTCGTCTTGCCGAAGAACTCGGCGAACATGCGCTTAACGTCCGCGCCCTTGGCGATGCAGTGGCCGTGGCCGCGATGCGTGGAGGTGATCTGGTCCTGTTCCGTCAACGGCATGCAGATGCCCATGGCGCTGGCCTCCTGGCCGATCGACAAGTGCATCGTGCCGTGGATCAGGCCGCGCATGTAGCTGTCCTCGGCCCCTTCCTCGAAGCGGCGGATGAGGTACATCTTGCGCAGAACGTCCTTCAGCTGCTCCTGGCTGTAATGCCGGTAGGCGAAAGGCAGGTTCGTCTGCTGTTCGTCGGCGAGCTTCCTCGCAGTGGCCATGCTCATGCTCCGTAGACCAGCTTGTCCTGGCGTGCCCTTAGCTCCGCGATCTTGGAACCCGCAGCCGGGGCGGCGTTGTCGTAAGTGATCAGGTCGCCTTTCTTGATCGGCGCGGTGACCGAACCGCCCTGCAGCAGGCCGCAGGGGATTGCCTTCGAGGCGCGGGCTTCAGGCGCCGTCATGATCCAGGCGCGGTAGCAGTACTCGCCGATCGCATCGAGCTTTTCGCCCGGCTGCATGTCTTTCTTGGCGACCGCGCAGACCTCGGCCACCGGCTTCGCCAGCGGCACCATGTCGGCCTTGCCATAGAGCGCGACGCGCGCACAGGTGAGCGGCACTTCGAGCGAAGTCAGGTGATAGGGGCGGTGGAAGGTGAAATACGGGCCCTTGCCCATCTTCAGGTCTTCCATGCGCTCCGAGATGCGCGGGTGCGACATGTCGGCGATCACGAAGACGCCCGGCGCAACGCCCTTGCCGATCGAATAGTCGACCACGCCGACCTTCGACAGAACGCCGCCGTCCTTCTCGGGGACCAACGTCCTGGACAGTTCGCCGAGCGTTGCCGCCGGGCCGTGCATGCCCGGCTTGTCGGGCACCAGGCCGGTCGCGTTGGCGATTGCCGCCATCTCGACCATGGTCTTGGAGCCGTCGACGAACTCGACAAGCATGCGCACGTTCATGTGGCGGCGCGCGGCCTCTTCCTCATAGGCGGGCGGCGTCGCGTCGATGTTGAGCGGATTGTTCTTGCCCTTTCCGGCAGCGACGATCGGGTGGCCCATGGCGGACACGAACTCGATCAGTTCCATGCAGGAGGACGGCTCGTCGCCGGCGCCGAGCGAATAGGTGACGCCAAGGCGATCGGCCTCGCTCTTCAGATAGGCGCCGATGGTGACGTCGGCCTCGACGTTCATCATGACGAGATGCTTGCCGTGCTCCATTGCGCGCAGGCCGATCTCGGCGCCGACAGCGGGCACGCCGGTCGCGTCGATCACGACGTCTATCAGGTCGTTGCCGATGACCAGGCTTGCGTCGCCGGTGACGGCGATCTTGCCGGCTTCCATCGCCGCGGTCACTGCGGCGGCGGACCCGGCTTCCGCCGAATGTCCCTTCTCCTGGTAGGCGATGTCGACGGCCTTGACGGCGTTGGGGATGTTCAGTTCGGCAATGGCGCCGATCTCGATGCCGTCCATGTGCGCGACGCGGGTGACGATGTCGGTGCCCATCTCGCCGGAGCCGATCAGCCCGATGCGGATTGGCTTGCCGGACTTGCCGCGTTCCCTCAGGTCATGCGCCAGGCCGGTTGGTGAAATGTTGATGGTCATCGCGCGAACTCCTCCTCGTTCCGGCCGCCAATCCCTAGTGAACATATGTCTTTCAAGCAAGCGAAATGTTCACGTCGGGCAAAATAGCTCTGGAAACCGTGTCGGGCGATCCGCGGGTAGGCGAGGGGCCGAGCAAATGTGTCAAAAAGGAGGCCATTGCCTGCCGGCGCCAGGTGGTGGGGCAGGGCGCAAGCACAACAAGCCTGTCAGGGGGATGGTGATCCCGATGCTGCCGGCAACCGCCGGACGCAGGGTTTCCGTCAGTTCGCGCCGTTCGGTCGGATGACGAGCCGGAAACCGAGATGCGAAGTCGAGGTATCGACCGGCTGTGCCATACGCGCGGCGGGCCGGTAGCGCCGGCAGTAGTTCGGGGCGCAAAGGTGGGAGCCGCCCTTCGTCACCTTGCGGGGCACCTTCGCCGGGTCGCGCGGATCGAGGCTCGCTTCGCGTTCGCCGCCGCGCGGATTGGAAGCGGTGCAGCATGGGCTGTCGATCTTGCCGTGTTCCTGGTACCAGTCGGACGTCCACTCCCAGACGTTGCCCACCATGTCGAACAGGCCGTAGCCGTTGGGCGGATAGGAGCCGACGGGGGCGGTGTATTCGAAGCGGTCCTCGAGCGTGTTGCGGTAGGGGAATTCGCCTTGCCAGGTGTTGGCCATGTGAACGCCGCCGGGCGCGAGTTCATCTCCCCAGGGAAAATCGGTGCCGTCGAGCCCGCCGCGCGCCGCGAACTCCCACTCCGCCTCGGTCGGCAACTGCACGCCGGCCCAGCGGGCATATGCTTTCACGTCCTCGAGCGCCACGTGCACGACGGGGTGGTCCTTCAGCTTGGCAATGGAGCTTGCCGGCCCGCGCGGACGCCGCCAGTTGGCGCCCGGCACGTAGGTCCACCAGTTGTAGTGGTTGCTCATGTCCACCGGACCGGCCGGCTTGCGGAACACGGTCGACGAGGGAACCAGCATTTCCGGCAGTGCGTCGGGGTAGTCGTCGGGATTGGCCGGCCGCTCCGCTACCGTCACATATCCGGTTTCCTTCACGAACCGCTCGAATTCGCTGTTGGTCACCGCGTATCGGTCGATCCAGAAGCCATCGACGGCGACGCGATGAGCCGGCGCCTCCTCGGGGTAATGCTTGTCGGACCCCATCAGGAAATGTCCGCCTGCTATCCAGACCATGTCCCGCCCGGGAGGAGCGGCGCCGGAAGCGTTGGCTTGGGGTGCTGCGGTCATCTGCCACCTGTCAGGCTTGCTGGTCGTTTGCGTTCGCGCGGGCGTGTCGGACCCTGCGCCTGCCGCACAGGGTATCGGTACCGAGGCCGGGCGAAAAGGCCTGCACGACGCGGATGTTCTTGATGCAGGGCGCTGTCGTTAGTTTCGGGGTCGTCGCGTGCTGTTTCGCTTCAGGCGTCGTCGAAAACCGTGTTCCAGTCGTCCATCATGCTGACCAGCGTGATGCCGTATTCGTCTGCCTGGTCCAGCGCCCTGGCAAGGGGGTCGAGCCTGAAGTCACGGTCATAGGCGAACTCGCGGCCGGCGTCGTCGTGATGCAGGATCAGGCCGAGGCGCGCGCCCGGACCGCTCGTGCATTGGCGCAGCATGTCGAGGTCGCCGTCCGAATTGCCGAACGCCAGGGTCGGGCGTCGGCCGATATGCTGGTGGATGGTTGCCGGCTTCGCCCCGCCGCCATCGAAGCTGTCGCGTTCTTGCTGCCTGACGACTTCGCCGCGGCATTCCCTGAACTCGAGTCGCGTCCTCGCCGAAGAGCCGATGACCTGTTCGGGCGGGATGCCGTACAGTTCCCCGGCGATTGCGCGGACCAGGTCGACGTCGCCGTCCGATACGATGAAGATCTTGAAACCTTTGGCGCGCAGGTATCCGACGAGTTCGACCTGCGGGACGTAGGTCAGCGTCTTGAGCGGCCTGCCAAGGTTCAGGTGTCGTCCGTTCGCGACCCAGTCACGGGCACAGGCCGCGACCTCGTCCTCGGCCATGCCGGCACGCGCGAACCCGGCGAGTTCCCGCAGTCCCTTCTTGCCGAACATGGCGATCACATCGCGATCCTGCTCGAGGCAGCCCCGGAACAGCGCATTCCGTTTCAGTTCGGGGTCGGAGCGGGCCAGAGCGTCCAGCCGGTCGCGCGCGAAATGGAACTGCACCTGGAACGGCTGTTCGCACCACAGCGTGCCTTCGTCGTCGAACGCTGCGATGCGTTCGGCGGGCGCTACAAAATCGGGACTGCCTTGGGTGGCTATGCGCGCGACGAAATCGAGGATCGCGGATTTCGCCGCGCCGTCGTTCCACGACGGAAGTGGATCTGCGCTCATGCTCGCCTCACCACGTTGCCGGTCGCCGGCACTCCCGGCCGGATCACACCATCGGGCCCGGGCGGTCATCCCGTCAATGCCTGCGGGGCGCCGGGGCTTCCACCGGCTGCCCCCAAGGTGCCGGAAGCCTTGCTTCCGATGGTTGCGGCTTGTTTGGTCGTCATCGCGGGGTAGGGCAGTCGGACATGCGCGATCCCTGCCGCGGTCGCTGGTCGGCAGAAGTCGCTTGACCGCGACTTGGTTCTGCGCACTATCCGAAGGGTAGCGGCGAAGTAGCAATGGCGACGAATACTTCACGGAGCGTTTCATTTCGGGCGCGGCGGTCATGACGACCGGATGCGGCAAGTCGATAGTGCTTGCGGCATCCGCCGTCCTTGTCATTGCGATACAGGCGCCTCTCCATGCTCTGGCCGGGGCGACAGCGCCGGCGAAGCGGGCAGGGTGCCTCGCTCTGGCATTTCTCTGTCTCTTCAGCGCCGCGCTGACGGCGCCGGCGAGCGCCGAGGAGCCGGAGGCGCCCGCGTTCCGCGCATGGACCGGTGATCTCGACAGCATGGAAGAACGCCGGCTCGTCCGCATCCTGGTTCCCTATTCCAAGACGATCTATTTCATTGACGGCGGCGACCAGTTGGGAACGGCGGTGGAACTGGGGCGCGCCCTGGAGACGTGGCTGAACAAGAAATTCCGGAAAACCGCGAGCGTGGACCGCTTCAACGTCGCGTTCGTGCCGGTCGCGCGCGGCGAACTGATCGATGCGCTGGTCGATGGCCGCGGCGACATCGTGGCGGCCGACCTGACGGTGACGCCGTCGCGGCGGGAGCGGATCGATTTCTCCGACCCGCTGGCGAGCGGGGTCAGCGAAGTGCTGGTCACCGGGCCGGCCTCGCCTCCGGTTTCGTCGCTCGACGATCTCGGCGGCAGGACCATCTACGTGCGCAGCAGCAGCAGCTTCCACGAGCATCTTGGCGAACTCAACGCCGAACGCCTTCGCGCCGGGAAGCCGGAGATCGTCGTTGCGCCGATCGACGAGAACCTGGAAGACGAGGACATCCTCGAAATGGTCAATGCCGGCCTTCTTCCTTGGGCTGTCGCGGACCGCTTCACCGCGGCCATCTGGGCCGAGGTGTTCGACCAGATCAAAGTCCGCGACGACATCGCGATATCGGAAGGCGGCGACATCGCGCTCGGCATCCGCAAGGACAGCCCGCTGTTGCGAGACGCGCTTTCGGGTTTCGTGAAGGAACACAAGATCGGCACGACGTTCGGGAATATCCTCAGGAAGCGATATTACAGAAGCGACAGGATGGTGCGGCGGGCCTATGAGCCGGCCGAGTCTGCGAAGTTTCAGGCCATGCTGCTGCTGTTCGAAAGATATGCCGACCAGTATGATTTCGACCCCCTGCTGCTTGCCGCGCAGGGCTACCAGGAATCGCAGCTCGACCAGAGCCGCAGGAGCCCACGCGGCGCAGTTGGCATCATGCAGCTGCTCCCCTCGACCGCGGCAGACAAGGCGGTCGGTATAAAGGGCATAGCGCAGAGCGCGGAGCGCAACATCGAGGCCGGCGCGAAGTACATGCGCCATCTCTCGCAGACCTATGTCGATGGAGACGACCTCGCCCCGCTCGACCGGATGCTTCTGACGCTCGCGGCCTACAATGCGGGTCCGGGCAATCTCAGGAAGTTTCGCCGAGCCGCGGCGGATCTGGGGCTGAATGCGGACGTCTGGTTCGGCAACGTCGAGAACGGCGCAGCGAAGATTGTGGGCCGCGAGACCGTCCAGTACGTCAGCAACATATACAAATATTACATCGCCTATTCGATGTACCTGGAACAGAGTAGAGTACGTCAGGAAGTCGTTGAAAACCAATCCGCGGATGGATCGCCCGAAACAGGGAAGGACATAAGATGAGTGTGTTGGATCTGACGGCCATTGCGAGGCTGATCGTCGCTGCGACGCTGGCCACGGGCACGGCCCTGTCGGCGTCGTCGGTGCTTGCCCAGGAGCAGCAGGTGGCGGCCGCGGACGCCGCGGCCGACGAGGAGAGTTCGCCGGCGCCCCTGAGCGACGACGAGATGGAAATCCTCGTGGCGCGCATCGCGCTCTACCCCGACGAACTCATCGCGCTGATTTCCGGGGCATCGCTCTACCCGCTGCAGATCGTCGAGGCGTCGCGGTTCCTCGATCAGTACGACAAGGACAAGAGCCTCAAGCCAAAGGACAACTGGGACGGCAGCGTGATTTCGCTGCTCAACTATCCGGAGATCGTCCGGATGATGAGCGACGATCTGCAATGGACGCAGGAGTTCGGCGACGCAATCGCCTACCAGCAGAAGGATGTGCTGGTCGCCATCCAGCAGTTGCGCGATGAAGCGGTTGCCAACGGCGTCATCAAAAGCGACGACAAGGTCGAGGTGACGACGGAGAACGACAACGTCGTCATCCGGCCGACCAATCCCGAGGTTATCTACGTTCCGCAGTATGAGCCGCAGATGCTCTACGAGCCGAACTACGTTCCCGCCCCGATCACCTACTATCCCGATCCTTATCCGCCCTATTGGTATCCCGGCGCGACCTTCTTCGCGGGCGTCGTCACCGGCGCTGTCTGGGGCGCCGTCGTCGACTGGGACGACTGGGGCGTCTGGGGTGGCCACTGGAACGGGGGCGACATCGACATCGACTGCAACCACTGCTTCAACCACAACGACTTCAACGGCAAGCTCAATTTCAACGACGTCGACTGGAAGAACATCGATCGCGACAAGATCAAGATCGACCGCGACAAATTCAACAATTTCGACCGCAACAAGTTCAAGGACCGGGTCAAGAACAATGGCGACAACGCCATCCGTGACCGCGCGCGCGACATCAAGAAGGGCGACAAGGTCGCAAATCGCGTGCCGGGCAAGGCGGGCGGCACGAAAGACGTGCGCAAGAGCATGCAGGACGGCCTGAAAGGACAGGCAACCAATCGCCCCAACCTCGACAAGCGACCCGGCGGCGACAGGCCGAGCATCGACAAGCGCCCCGGCGGCGACCGGCCGAGTGTGAACCGCGACCGGCCGAAGCCGGCAAAGGTCGACAGGCCCGTCGGCAAGCCGAAGGCCGGCGCGAAGATCGACAACCGTCCCAAGAAGCCTTCGAGCCTCGGCAGCCCCAACCGCGGCAAGACCGCCAAGGTCAACTCCAAGCGCGGCGGCAAGTCGATGGGCGGAGGTCACAAGGGCGGCCCCAAGAAGATTCACAAGGGCGGCGGGCGCGGCGGCGGCCATGGCGGCGGACGCAGGCGTTGAGCGGAGGACAGGAGATGACCATGAAAACCATGCTTCGTACCAAGCTTTCCCGCTCGGCCTGCGCAGTCGCACTGGCAGTGGGATTTGCCGCAGCGCTCCCGGTGGGAGCGTTCACCCAGGATGCGACGGCCCCCGAGGTCGCCGCTCCCGATATCGACTCGCTGGCGGCGGCGACCGAACCGCCGGCCTTCGCAACGCCGGAGGCTGCCGTCGATGCGTTCAAGAAGGCGCTGGAGGCGCCCGACGCCGGCCCGCTCGCGGAACTGCTCGGCCTCGACGCTGAGAAGCTCAAGGCGGACGAGAACACCGCGGAAACCTATGCGGCGATCAAGGAGGGGGCAGCCAAGCGGGTTGTTCTCGACAGCGCAGGCGACAGGCGGACGCTGCAGATCGGCGACAAGCTCTGGCCGCTGCCCTTCCCGCTGGTGAAGTTCGACGACGGCTGGGCGTTCGACACCTTTGCCGGGCTCGAAGAGGTGGTGAACCGCCGCGTCGGCGAGAACGAACTGCAGACCATCGCGACGATGCATGCTTATGTCGAGGCGCAGGACGACTATGCCTCGGTCGACCGCGACGCCGATGGCGTCGAGGAATATGCGCAGAAGCTAATAAGCTCAGAAGGGACAACCGATGGTTTGTACTGGCCGACCGACGATGTGAACGGCGAAAGCCCGGCCGGCGATCTCGACCAGGATCAACTCGACGCTGCCGCGGCAGGCGACGGCTATTTCGGCTACAAGTACAAGATCCTGACGGGGCAGGGCGACAACATCGCGGGCGGCGCCTATGACTACGTCATCAACGGCAACATGATCGCCGGTTTCGCGCTGATCGCTTGGCCTGCCAAATATGGCGAAACCGGCGCGCATACCTTTGCCGTCAACCAGCAGGGCATCGTCTACGAAATCGACCTCGGCCCGGCCACCGGGGACATCGTCAAGTACATCGATCGCTTCAACCCGGACGAAGCCTGGGAGATCGTGACCGACTAGCCCGTGTTTGCGCCGACCCCGGGCCCGTCGCCCGGGGCCGGGAACCGTGCAGGAGCGTCGTCGCCGCTTGCGGCGGGGGGGACACCATGACCGCCAAGCAGGAGCAGATCACCGATTTCCTGGCCTCGCACGGCGGACCCTTCTATGAACTGCAGGCCCGGCTTGGACTGCTGCGCGCGGATACGCTCAAGGTGCGGTCCCGTGCCGCGATCTTCGTGGCGATTGCTTGGGGCGTACCGCTGTTGCTCGGCCTTCCCGGCAGTCTCTCTTTGCACGAGGAAGGCATCCGGCCCTATCTTCTCGACCCCAGCGCCTGGGTCAGGTTCTTCATCGCCATCACCGCCTTCATGCTAGCGGAGGAGCAGGTGGAACGCGGGTTGCACAGCAAGCTGACACAGTTCCTCAGGGCGCCACTCCTGGACCCCGCGTCGATCCCGGAGGCGGTTGCATCGGTGTCGCAAGCGCTGAAGAAGCGCGATTCCCGTCTGGCTGAACTTGTCATGCTGATCCTTGCCGCATGTGCCGGGATTTCGTCCTATTCTCTGCTCGCCGCGGCCGACACGTCCTCCTGGGCAGCCCTCCATGGCCCCGACGGGGCCCGGCTGACAATCGCAGGCTGGTGGTCGGTCGGTGTAAGCCTGCCTCTCTGCTTCTTCCTCCTGTTCCGGGGGCTGTGGAGGCACTTCGTCTGGTCCCGTCTGCTGCGCAAGATCGCGCGGCTCGACCTTCGCCTTGTGGCCACCCATCCCGACGGCAAGGGCGGCCTTGGTTTTCTTGCGGAATATCCGAACGCCTACATGCTGTTCGTGTTCGGCATGAGTTCGGTGATCGCCGCGGCGATCGCGAAAAACCTGGTGCACGGGGACGTCCAGATATCCGTACTCAGCATGGTCATGGCCGGCTGGCTTGCCATCGTGCTCCTGCTCTTCGCCTATCCGCTTTCGGCCTTTTCTGCGCCGCTTTCGACCTTGAAGAAGCGCGCCATGCTGTTGCTCGGCGCGCAGGCCACGCGCTACCACAGGGCGGCAGAGCGCAAGCTGCTCGGTCAAAATGTCGTGGCCGACAGCGGCAGCGAAGCTGAGGAGGATGTCCCGGATCCCACCAAGGTGTTCGAGACGACGCGCAAGCTCTCCTCCCTCCTTGTAACCCGCTCGGCGATCGTTCCGGTTACTGCGGCCGCCCTGATCCCCTTCGCCATCGCCGGCGCCGCGTGGCTGCCCTACAAGGAAGTCTTCTCGGTTCTCAAGAAGCTGGTGCTGATCTAGCCTCCGTCGCCGGACAGAATCTCGAGGGCGGAGGAAAGAATGGACGCACTTCAGGGCTGCGTTGCGGTGATTACCGGCGCGGGGCGCGGATTGGGCGCCGCCTTTGCGCGGACACTTGCCGAAGCCGGTTGCGACCTCGTGCTGTGCGGCCGCAACAGGGCCGATCTCGACGGTGTCGCAGACGCCATAACCCGGAATGGCGGCCGACCTGCGCAATCGGTGGTGCTGGATCTGGCCGACGCGGCAGGCGTGGCGCGGGCTGTCCGCGAAATCGAGGCGGCGCAAAGCCGCGTCGACCTGCTCGTCAACAACGGCGCGATGTGGCTGGAAGCCGGCCCCGAGCCCTATGACGCGGCCGCCGTGGTTGGGGTGGTCAATGCGGCGATCACGGGGACTTTCCTGTTCACCCAGGGCCTGATGCCGCTTCTGAAGGCGTCGGCCCGGCCGGACGTCGTCACGATTGGATCCGTCAGCGGCCTGCCTAACGCCGCCCTGCAAACAGTCTCGGTGCCGTTCTATGCCGCAAAGCGGGGACAGTCGGCACTGGCGGACGGCTTCAGGCAGACATTTGCTGATACGAAGATCAGGTCGATTGCGGTGCACCCTCCCTATCTCGACGACGTTCATCCAGGCATGCCCGACTGGCATGAGGCGGCCCGGCGTCACAAGGGCCAGCGGGCAACCACCCGGGACGTCGTGGAGGCCGTGCTCTTTGCAGTGACGAGGCCGCGCCATGTTTCGCTCGATATCGTGATCGATACGGACGACGGCGGGCTGTTCTAGTCTCTGCCCCGCTGTCGCGGTTTCGGCGGGCCTGTTTCCGCTCCAGCGAGCGCAGATTTTTCAATTGACAGATTTTTCTGTCTATTCCAGTCTGGGCCATGGCCCCGGACAATACAAGGCTACTGGAGAGTATCGAGCAGGCTCGCATGGCCCTGACGCCACTGCGGCGGACGCTGCTCGAACTGCTGAGGGAGCCAAACTCGGCAAGTCGTCTGGCGCGCAGCCTCGACGTGCCCCGCCAGCGGATCGGGTATCATCTCAAATGCCTGCAGGAGGCGGGTCTGATCCAGGCGGTTGGCGAAGTGCAGCGTCGGGGCTTCGCGGAAAAGCTTTATTCGACGGCGTCGTCCGCGCTGGTGATCGATCCCCAGATTCTGGGTTCGGCCGGGCGGAGCGAGATCGAGAAGCAGGACCGCTATGCGTCCGGGCATCTGATCGAGGCGGCTGCAAGGATGGTGCGTGACGTGTCGAGGATGGAGAGCGCAGCCGCCGAAGAGGGATCGCGGCTGCTGACCTTCACCATCGAAACGGAGATCGCCTTCGCGCGGCCGGCGGACATCGAGCGCTACGCAGCCGACCTCGCAGACGCCTTGCATGCGCTCGCGTCGAAATACGGGCGGGGCAAGGCCGGGAAACGCTACAGCGTGGTTGTCGGCGGGCACCCGGCGCCCGCCGCTGCGGAGGAGAAGAATGTCAACTGATTCGGATGCTGCGGAGGGCGGCTCGGACGTCCGGGAGCGCGTGCTGGTCGAAGTCACGATCTCGGCTCCGGTCGATACCGTGTGGCGCGCCCTGCGCGACCCGGCTGAGGTCGCCCAATGGTTCGGCTGGGGCGGCCCCGACGCCGGTGCGGAGATCGAAGCCATTTTCGGGCAGGGCGCCGCAGCCGACGAAGCGATGCGCACGATCGCGTTCATCGGCACCGACGATCGTTTCGAGCTCTCGTCGGCAGGCGACGCGACCATCGTCCGGGTGGTGCGTGCCCTTGCTGACGGCGACGACTGGTCGGACGTCTACGAGGACATGACCGAGGGATGGATCGGTTTTGCCCATCAGCTCGCGTACATGGTCGAGCACGCGCGCGGCAGGGATAGGCGGGTGTTTCACCTGTCGGGCGATGTCACGACAGCGGGAGGCGAGGGATTTCTCGAACTGCTTGGCCGGCGTCTCGCCCGGCACGCGACCGGCGCAGGCGCGCTTGGCGGTCCGCGCGTGCTGCGGCTGTCGAGGCACCAGGTCGGCGCACATGTCGGCGAGCCTCTGGACATGCTGGTCATCGGCGTCGAGCGGCCGCCCGCCGACGGGGCGCCTGCTGGAGGATCGCTGACGGTCTCCGCCTACGGGGCGGACAAGGCCGGTTTCGACGCGGAGCAGGAAGCCTGGCGTCGTTGGTGGTCGAAACACCTGTCGTTCGGGCCGGCGACCTGCGGATAGCCGTGACAGCAGCGCGGCCCAAGGTTCCGGCGGTCTGAGCAAGGAGGAACGGAATGGACCGGATCACTGGCGGTTGCCTCTGCGGCGACGTGCGCTTCGAGACGTCGGGCCGCCCGTACCGGGTAGGCATCTGCCATTGCATGGACTGCCGCAAGCATCACGGCGCCCTGTTCCATGCGTCGGCGATCTTCCCAGAGGAGGCGGTGACGGTCGAGGGCGAAACGCGCGACTATGCCGGGCGGCATTTCTGCCCGCGCTGCGGCTCGTCGGTATTTGCGCGCAGCGGCGACGAGATCGAGGTGAACCTCGGCTCGTTTGACGCTCCTGACCGCTTTCTGCCGACCTACGAACTCTGGACCGTCCGCCGCGAGGCCTGGCTGCCTCCGTTTCCCTTGGCGAGACGCTATGAGCGCGACTGCGATCCGACGGACCGTTTCGAGGGATAGCCGTCGCATTCTACACTTATGCGATGGGTGCGACGAGCGCCGACAGCCAGTCGGCGGACGAGATAGCCGCCGTCGTCGGCTACGACACCCAACCGTCTTCCGGCGTTTGTTCGAGCGTGCGACCGGGCTGACGCCGGGCGCCTAAAGGAGGATGGGCGCCTATCGGAGGATGTTCCGTCCACGCGCCGGCGCGACCGGCGGGCAAGTGCTTGAACGGGCTGGTTGAATCCCAAGCCTAGCCCTATCAGAAGCCTGAGATTGATTTCTCGACCTGTTTCAGGCGACCACCCCTGATCTGGTAGAGCGGCATCGAGCGCTCGCTCGCTCCGTCGGCGCGAAACCGGAACAGTCCCGTCGATCCTCGAAATCCAGTTTTGTTTTCGATCACCTGGCGGGTGAGCCCTTTGGGTCCGAGCGCCCGCGCAACACCCGAGGTCAGCGCAACCATGTCATAGGCATAGGCGACGTTGACGTCCGGCGCATAGTTGAAAGTCGATTTGAAGCGGGCTTCGAACGGTTCGATTTCAGCAACGTCGAGCGCTGCGATATAAGCGCCTTCAAGCAGCGGGTCGCTGATCGGATGGGCGAGCCAACGGTTTGTGCCGACAAGCGCGACGTTCCTTCCAAGCAGCCCCTTCGAGCGCAGCATCGATGCGAGTATCGAAGGATTGGTTGCGCCGCTCGCAACGATCACCGCCTCCGGCTTCTCGACCAGCGCCTGCACGTCGGAGACGGCCTTCTCCGCGCCGGCGCCCGTCGTCCTGTATGGCATCGTAACCGCGAGTGTGGCGCCGTAGATGCTTAGGCTGTTGGCAACGCGCTTGGAGATCGCGTCGGAGTCGGCGCCATCGGCCACAAAAAGCACGAACTTGCGCATGCCCTTGGCGGCTTGCGCAGCGGCGGCGGCGGCGGCGCTGTCGGCCTCGGAAAGACGGACCGAGTAGACGCCTTTGCTGCCGGCGAAGTTCTCTGCCAGCGCGAGTACGGGCGGACGCTTGTCACCGGTTATCCGCGCAAGGTGATTGGCCGCGGGCAGTTCCGTCGGGCCTATGACGGCCTTGGCGCCTGAACTCATCGCCGCGACCGCCATCTTGCGCGCAAGTGCTGCGTCTCCGCGTGTATCCTCGATCGTCAGCGTGACGAACTCATCTCCCATGTCCGCCATGGCCAGTTTCGCGCCATCAAGCATTTTGCGGCCTTCCTCGCCGGCGTGCCCGGCTGCCGACAGAGGCAGAAGCATCGACACATGCATGTTGCCCTTGCCAAGCGCGATCGGCTTCCTTGGCGAGCCATGCGCCGGCGTCGCCTGCGCTCCGCTTGATCCCGATCCCGGGTCGAGCGCATCGGCGATGTCGCCGCCCGACTGGCAGGCAGCGAGAGCGAACAGCAATGCCGGAACGAACACTCCCAGCAATGGCAGTCCGGTCATGCGACCGCGTGACATTCGTCTCCCCCCGACCACTGCCGGTCCGTTCAACCGACCCCACCTCGACTATTGCCGCGTCTGCGGCGCTTTTGCGCCCGGCAAGTCCGCTATGACGCAGGTTGCACAGCAAAGCATGCCATGGGCAAGGTTACCACCTCAATACGAGTGCGGACGGCCCCGGCCGGGCACCCTGTCTTGAATAAAGTTTTATTCAAAGGCTATTCTGCAAATTTTTGAAATATTATCCAGTATATTTTGCAGTAATTTGACGAAAGAGACCTAGTGTCCGCTCGGAAAGGGCGGGTCTCATGAAGAATAGACAAGGCATCATATCTTGCATCGTCCGGCGGACAAGGCTTGTCGCCGCAAGCTGCTTCCTTGTTGTTGGCGCCGGTGAAGCTGCGATGTCGGAGGTTCCGGAGGCGCCCACGTTCCTTGATGGCATTCGACTTGCCGCAAGCGGGGGCGCCGAGCCCGCTGGCGTCACGCGGGTCTATGCGGCTTATGACAAGGAGGCGATCGGCAGATATCTGCGACCGCCAGAACACCCGGGCGTCGATCCGATTCAGACGGCGGCCATTGTCCCGGGCGCGTTCCGGTCCATGGCCATTCCGATGAAAAACTTCCCGGTTTCGAAACGCTGGGCGCCGATCTACCGCGCCATCAGCGGATGTGCCGGCAACGCCTGCGACCGCAAGAGCCCGGGTTTTGCAGAACTGGTCGATCTCGCGCGGCACGACGCATTCCTTGCCAAGCTCGACCGCGTCAACCGCGGCGTCAACCGGCTGATCGCCTACAAGCGCGACGTCGCCAACTACGGCAGCCTGGATCACTGGGCGAAGCCGGAGCAGATTCTGAAGCGCGGGGCGGGCGATTGCGAGGATTTCGCAATCTTGAAAATGGCCGCGCTCCTCGATGCCGGGGTGCCTGCGCGCAGCATGTCGCTGGTGGTTCTTCACGACACCGAGAAGCGGGTGTTCCATGCTGTTCTGACGGTAGCGACCGGCAGCGGCACCTTCGTCCTGGACAATGTGCGTGATCGCGTGGTGAAGGACGTCGATCTGCCCAGCTACCTGCCTCTCTATTCCTTCAGCACAGATCGTGCCTGGATCCACGGTGCGAAAGGCGGCGGAACGCGGGTTGCCGGGTCCAACGCGGGCTATTCCGCCGTCGTGCCCGGTGAGGGGCCGGCCGCAGGACTTACCTCCCCCTGAACCCGGCGAGTTCCGCGCAGCAATGAGCCTGCGGGGCGAGGGCGCGACTTAGCCAAACACAAAGGCCAGCAGCACGTCGGAATCGACGAGCGGCGCGCGGACGATGCTGAGTTGCGCGCGATAGCGCCGGTCGGCCATTCCGATCACGAAACCGGTCACCACTGGGCGCTCGCGGTCGGACTCCAGCCTGGCGAAGATCTCCGAGACGTTCAGGTCGAGAGCGAGCCTCAACCCCTGGCGGTCGTCCTCCGCCTGCGCCATCGGCAGTTGCCGCCTCACGAGAGACTGGAACGACGGATTGAATGCCAGGATTTTCTTCGACGAGGAAAGCGCGAAGGCAGGCGATGGACAAGCCGTCAGCAGCGTACTGACGGTCTTGAGGGAGGCGACCTCCGTGTATTTCGCGTTCTCGTCAGCCAGGGCGCGCGAGCAGGCAACCCTTATCGCCGAGGTCAGATTTCCCGCGTCGGGCACGGCGTTCGAAATGTCCTCGACGAGTTGACCGACGGTCGTCCTGCGGCTCTCCGCAAGCCGCTTCAGCAACGACCAGAAGAACCGCTCCATGCGGACCCCGCGACGATTGCCATCGCGCACCACGACGCGGAACTCTGCTTCCACGTCGTCAGGCGTGAGCGGGGGCGGATCTCCCGCGGGGCCGGATGTCATCCGGTCATCTCTCGCGCATCGCTTCGTCGCGAGCCTTGTTGATCGGCTTCAGAAGGTAGCTCAGGATGGTTTTTCGACCCGTCATGATTTCGACGGTGCAGATCATTCCCGGGATGATCGCATAGGACTTGCCGTCCTTGACGAGGGCCGAATTGTCGGTGGACACGCGCACTTGATAGTACGGCTCGCCTGAGTTCTGGTCGACGAGGCTGTCGGCGGTGATGTTGGCGACTTCGCCTTCCAAACCGCCGAAAATCGAAAAGTCATAGGCCGTGATCTTGATCAGCGCCTTCTGCCCCGGACGGATGAAGGCGACGTCTCGCGGTGAAACGCGTGCTTCCACCAGCAGCGTCTCCGAAGTCGGCACGATGCCAGCCACGACCGCCCCGGGCTGCACGAAGGCCCCCAGCGTATTGAGTTCAAGCGTGTTGACGATGCCGTCGACAGGCGAGCGGATATCGGTTCGCGCGACGCGATCGCTGGCGCCGCGGATCGTTTCGTCGACGACCGACAGCTCGGCAAGCGCCTGGGTGAGTTCGTCGAGCGCTTCCTGCTGCAGTTGAAGTCCGAGTTCTTCGACCTGCAGCTTCGCTTCCTCGATCGCGGCCTCGGTGCGCTTGATGGTTTCCGCCGCAAGCGCAACCTGGCCCTTCAATTCCGTTTGCTCGCGATCGACGCGCAACTGCTCGGTCTGCGCCATCAGGCCGCGCTTGACCATTGACCGGACAAGCTCCGCCTCCTTGTCGCTGACGGCAACGTTCTCGGTCAGGCGCTTCTGGTTGGCGAGCGCCTCGTCGAGTTCGGTCTGCCGCTGCTCGAGCCGCGCCTTCAGCACCGAGAGCTTGTTGGCGGAGTTCTCGGCGCGGGCCACAAGCAGCTTCTGTTCATTGTCGCAGACATCAGGCGATGCCTTCTCGATCTCTTCGGGGCAGGTGAACGGCTGGCCGATGTTTCCGGCCTGCTCATGCTTCAGTCTCGCAATCCGTGTCCGGAGCGTGCGCGCCTTCGCCTGCTGTTCACCCAGGCTCGACACGGTCATTGTGTCGTCAAGGCGGATCAGCAGGTCGTTCTGCTTGACGACCTGGCCGATCTTGACGGCGATTTCCTGGACCACGCCGGGTTCGCTGGCCTGGATGATCTGCGTCTTGGAGGCCGGAATGACTTTGCCGTCGCCGCGCGCGATCTCGTCGACCTCCGCATAGGAGGACCAGACGAAAAAGGCGACGAACAAGGCCGCGATGATAAAGATGGTCGCCGACGCGAAGAACGGCGGGCGGTCTTCCCTGGAGAACATTCCCAAGCCTGTCACATGCCGACTGAAATCAATAGTCCCCTGTCTCAGCCATTGGCCTTCTGCAGGGCCCTGATGACCTCTTCCTTCTTACCGTCTGCGACGATCCTGCCCTGGTCGACGACGACGAGCCGATCGACGATTTCCAGCATGCTGTAGCGGTGCGTCGATATGATGAGCGTCGTATCGTCGTCGAAGGCCTGCTTGAGCTGCTTGATCAGTTGGCGCTCCGACGCAAGGTCCATCGATCCGGAAGGCTCGTCCATGAAGACGATCTTCGGCCGGGTGAGCAAGAGGCGCGCGATCGCGACGGCCTGTCGCTGGCCGCCGGAAAGATTGGTGCCGCGCTCGCCGACATTCATGTCGTAGCCGCGGGGATGGCGCGAGACGAACTCGTCCACGCCCGCAGCCCTTGCCGCTTCTATGATCTCCTCGTCGGTGGCGTCCGGCCTCGCCATCAGGAGGTTGTCCTTCACGGTGCCCGAGAAGAGATCGCCCGCCTGTGCGACGACGCCGACCGCGGCGCGCACCTCCGAAGGGTGGTATTGCCTGACATCGATGCCGTCGATGAGCAAGTCTCCCGAAGTGGGCAGGAAGAGCCTGCCGATCAGTCGACCAAGCGTCGTCTTGCCCGAACCGATGCGCCCGATGATGCCGATACGTTCGCCAGGCCTGATGGAGAGGTTCAGTCCCGACAGGACTTCGGCGTCGGTGCCGGGATAGGCGAACCCGACATTCTTGAACGTCAGCGCGCCGGAACGGATCGGCCGGTTGACGAACCCGACCGTATCCGGCCGGTCTTCTGGCTGGCTCATGATCGAGTTCAGCACGCGCAACGACAGCATCGCCTGGCGCAAGCGCGACAAGGTGATCGCAATCTGGCCGAGCGGCGCGACCGCGCGCCCCGCCAGCATCACGCTGGCGATGATCGCGCCGGTCGATACCTCGCCCTTGGCGAAGGCGTAGGCGCCGCAGACGACAATTCCGACCGTCACCATCTGTTGGACGAACTGCATGATGTTGGCGGTCGCGGCCGACAGGCCTTTGATCCGCTCGGACGTGTTGGCGGCGTTCTTGGAATGCTCGCGCCACTTCCGGAGCAGGTAGGACTCGGCGCGAAGCGACTTGATCGTCTCGACGGTGGACATCGACTCGACAAGCAGCGCCTGCCGTTGCGCAGCTTCGTTCATCGCCGCCGCAACACATTTGCCGATGCGCCGCTGTGCCTCGAGGCCAACAATGATGGAGATGACGAAGGCCAGCGCCGGGACGATCACCAGCCATCCGGCTACTGCATATATGACCAGCAGGAAGACCAGCACGAATGCGGTGTCGATGAAGGTGCTGATCGTGTTTGACGTGAAGAATTCCCTCACGAACTCATACTGGGTGACACGGCTTGCATATTCGCCGGTCGAGGCGGGACGAGCGGCAAGAGACGTGTTCAGGACCTTTTCGAAAAGCAGGTAGGAGATCCTGAGATCCGCCTTGCGGCCGGCATGGTCGATCAGTGCGGCGCGCGCCGTTTTCAGCAGCAGGTCGAATAGGATCGCCACGCTGACGCCGATCGCCAGCACCCAGAGGGTCGAGGTCGCCTTGTTGGGAAGGATACGGTCGTACACGTTCATCGTGAAGATCGGCACGGCGATCGCGATCAGATTGATGAAGGTCGCGGCCAAGGCAACGCGATAGTAGGAACGCCAGAAGTCGCCGAGCGTGCCGAACAGCCAGTGGCGGCGCTCGATCGTCTGCGCCAGTCCGACAGTCATGTCCTCGGCGGAATTGAGGTAGGAAATGGAGAAGGAGACGCCGGCCACGATTTGGCCGACCAGCAGGTCTGCCTTGCTTATGGAGGTGCGGCCATCCTCCTGCGGCGCGGTCGAATAGCCGTTGCGGTCGGGACTTTCCGCCAGGAGCGCGACGGGCGCCCGGTTGTTGCGAAAGACGATTGCCGGCAGGTCGAAGCGGCCGTTCCGGAAGCCTCGGCCGTCAAATTCGGTGACGTCCAGGCCGATCCTCTCGGCGATGTTTCGGATCTCGTCGATTTCAATGCGGTCGCCGGAGAGCGGGACGCCGGCAAACAGAACCGTCTCGGCGCTCGGTCGTCCGAGATAGGCCGCGACCGCCGCGAAGCATGACTTGAAGTCGTTGCCGGCCGGCCGGATGTTCTGGTGCTGGTTCACGGGGCGACCGCTTTCGCTGGGCGGATCGGGGCCCGCCTACGGATTCCTGACCGGTGCTAGAATGTCGAAAGGCAGATCGTTCACCTGACGCGACGGTGTGCGCGGATAGGTCTCGGTATCGGCCGTCGGAGGTACGTTGAATTCGCTGCGCGCGTATGCGTCCGACTGCTTTGCCGGCGGAACGCCCATGGTCGACAGCAACTGTCCCGTTGCCGCCAGCAGACGGTATTCGGCGAACAGCGACGCAAATTGCGCGGTATCCGACAGGGTCGCTGTGTTGAAGCGCGTGTTCTGGGCGTCGAGCACGTCGAGCAGCGAGCGCTGGCCGACCTTGAACTGCTCGCGGTAGGAGGTCACGATCTGCGAACTCGCCCTTGCCTGCTTGGCCAGGGACGCGGCCAGTTCCGCCTGGCGGAAGCGCCGTTCCCAGGAAATGCGAACGGCTTCCTCGATCTCGCGATAGACCTGATGCAGGACCAGGCGCTGCTCGCTGGCCCTGCGGATCTGTTCCTGCTCGTTCGCCTTGTCGATGCCGCCGCGATACAGGTTCCAGCGCAAAACAAGACGCGCCTGCAGGTCATTGGTCTCGCCGTCATCGCCATCGATATCGTCGCCGATGCGCGCCCGGCCTTCGGCTACGATCTCGGGCCCGAACTTCGAGCGCGCGGCATCGACCTCGGCCGCCGCCGCATCGACGTCGGCCGACGCCATGTGAACCCTGGGGTTGTTGGTGCGGGCGAGGCCGATCGCTTCGTCGAGCGAGCGCGGCAACGCCCTGGCGACAGACGATGGCTGCTTCGGGTGGGTCAGAGGCTTTCCGACCGTCTTGAAGAAGCGGATCTTGGCGGCCTCGAGTTCCTCGGTGGCCTCAATCATGCGCGACTGTGCAGAATAGAGGCGCTCTTCGGCCTGCTGGCGATCGGCGTCCGTGAGGGCGCCGCCATCCACGCCCTCGCGAATGTCGGACAGGATGGACTGGTGGACGCCGAGGTTCTTCTTGGCTTCCCCGACGATGGAAGCCTGCAGGAGATACTCGAGGTAGTCCTGAACGACCGCCAGCCCGATGAATTCGGAGCGTTCCAGCACGCGGAAGGAAGCGCCGTCGACGCGGGATGCCTGGCGGTCTTTCTCGGCGCGACGTGCGCCGTGATCATAGAGCTTCTGTGTGATGACGACGCCGGCTTCGTTGGGGTAAAGCGCGTCGTCTTCGATGTCGAGCGCCCTTCTGGACGTGTTGTCCAGCCGGCGCACGCCGGTCGACGCTTCGACATCGATGCTGGGAAGGTAGAGGCCCTTGGCCTGGCGCAGCTCGAATTCGATCGCTTCGCGGTTCTGGATAGCCTGTCCGATTTCCGGATTGGATTCCACCGCGACTGCGATCGCTTCCTTGAGCGTCAGCGCGTAGGCGCTACCGCAGGACAGCATCATCGCAGTCATTGACAGGTATAGTGACCTGCCCACCCACAGTCGCAGACTGTACATGTCAACCACCCAAGCCCGTTTGCACGCAACCACCGCGCGCAATGCCCTGTTACTTGAATAGCATCTTGCCCCGACCATTCGCTACCCCTCCTCTTGCCTTCCTCCCTCCGAATCTGCGTGGAGAATGAGAAAATTGGCTCGAATACCTTCAGGATGTATCCAAAATGACACGAAATCGGTCTCAAATCTGCAGATTAACCGAATTTTAAGAAATCTCACGATGGCTGGCTGCGACAATCGCCGGTTTTGCCGACGAAGTATCTCAAGGCCTGCCTGATGGTGCCAAGCGTGCAAATCCGTGAAACGGGTAGCAACGCTACCATCAAGATTAACCACCGCGACCTTTTATCAGTGCGGAGCATACATGTTTATGCATTCTGCCTTTAGGAGATATTGATTTTCCCGGTTGAAGGCGGTTGGTAGGTCCAAATAGACCAGTCTTGGGCTTGGGGGCGCGAATATGGTCGAGTTGGAAGGCGTTTCGACGTCCTGGGATCAGGATGCTCATGGTTCGGTCGATGACAACTCTGAAACCCGATCGAACTTCGTAGTCGCCGAGGCGGTTGCGGCGGAGCCGCAGCAACAACCTGTCGAGATTTCGGCTCAACCGGGAGTTTCGGAAGAACCGGTCCCGCTCGATGTCGGCAGCGGCGCGCCTGCGGAAGGCACCGCTGCAGTTCCTGCCCATGTCGGCGCCTCGCTCGAATTTACTCCCGACGCCGGCAACGTCGTCCGGCTTCCGGTCGGAATCGCCGTCGACAACATCCGTGTCGAGGGTGCGGATCTCGTACTCGAGCAAGCCGACGGCGTTCTGGTCGTCATCAAGAATGCGGCTGCCAACGTACCGACCTTCATGATCGGCGATGTAGAGGTTCCCCGCATCGCGTTGCTGGCCGCGCTCGAAGCGAGCGGCGTCGACGTCGCCTTCGGCGCCGACGGTTCGATCAGCGCCGGACAAAGCGCCGCGCAGCCCAGCAGTTCGGGCGGCAACTTCGAGCAGCCTCCCGGCGGTATCGGCAACGGCTTTGACCTGTCGGCGCTTCTTCCGCCAACCGCGCTGACGTTCCCCCAATACCAAGGCGAGGAACTCTATCCGAGCCTCCGAGAGGAGATCGACATCCCCGGCGAGGTTCTCGACGGCACGGCGTCGCTTTCGGTTGCCGAAGAAGGCCTGAACGACGACGGCAGCGACGATCCCGACAGCGCGGACGAGACCGATGCGACGGGCACGCTGTCGTTCAAGGCGGGGTCCGACGCGCTGACGGTGCAGTTCGCGGCGATTGCCGGGCAGCCGCAGCCCGGGGCGGGCTTCGACCCGACCGAGTTCGGCCTGCCGCCCGGTACCCAGCTGACCTGGGCCTATGGCTCGGGCGGCGCCGACAAGACGGTGCTGATCGGCTCGCTGGATGGCGTGCAGAAGATCCAGCTGACGCTCGGCGGCGACCTGACGATCGCGGCCGGGGCGACCGGCAACGTGACGGTGACGGCGACGCTGCTCGACGAGACGCCGCACGACTTCACCGGCACCACGGCGAAGAACAGCTTCACCATCAGCGGCGTCGACGTCGAGGCGGTCGACGCCGACAGCGCGGCGCTGACCGCCAGCGTCGATGTCACCGTCGTCGACGACATCCCGACGCTGGTGATCAACGATCCCGACGTCGGAACCCCCGACGATCAGACGACGGTGTCGGAGGGCGGCGGCGTTGCCGGCACGGTCGACGGCACCTGGAGCCACCAGTCCGGCGCCGACGATCCGGCGACGCTGGAGATCAAGATCGACGCCGGCGCCTATGCGACGGTCACCTACGGCGTCGGCCAGACGGTTGTCGGCGAAGGCGGCGAGACGCTCGGCACGCTGACCATCGACAATGACGGCACATGGCATTTCGTGTCGGCCGCCGACATCGACCAGGACCTCGACACCGACTTCAGCTTCACCCTCAAGGTGACCGATTCGGAAGGCGACTTCGTCGAGGACAGCTTCACCGTCACCATCGCGGATGCCCCGATCTGGGAACTCACAGCTGCCGGTTCCGGAGATCCTACCCGCAACACAGTTCTGGAAGGAGCGCTGGCATCCTATATGCTCGAACTGACAAGTGCGACGCCACTGCCCGGCGTCACCTACACTGTCCAACTATCGGTAAATTTCACTTGGATAGATCCGGCTGGCGACAAGACAAACGCGAGCGCCGCAGACATCACATTAGCGGGCACGCAAGACTCAGTTCTTCAGGCGCTCGCGGCTTCGATAAACACAGCAGGTATTTCAGGCGTAACGGCCTCCTTCACGCCAGGCGACAGCTATGTGACCGTTAGTGCCCTGGATCCAGCGGCTACGAGCGTGACGTTCAACCTACCGACACTGGACGACACGATCTTTGAAAATACCGAGGATTTTGGCGTCGTCATATCCTCTCCGTCGGCCAACTCGACGATCAATGCGGCGGCGGACGAGGTTACGACAAACATCGTCAACACCGACGCTCCCCCGGACGTCAGCCTGCTGGGAGTGCTGGTCATCAACGAGATCGGACTGAACACGTCCCAGGGTAAGACTTTCAGCGTCGGCGGCAAAAGCCACACGATCCTGGCCGGGTTGAGCTACATCGAGATAAAGAACCTGTCGACGAACGCGTCCGACACCAGCGGAAGCAAGGTTCCGACGCTGAGGCTCGAGATCACCGACGGTGAGAGCACCCTCTACATCAGCCTGAGCACGCTGGGCGCCATCGATGCGAAGAACTATCTGGTCATCTACGAGAACGGAGTGTGGGTGGAATACGAGCCGGACGGAGATCCCAAGCAGGCAGGCACCTACACGTATTTCGATCCGCTGACGCAGATCGAATCTTCCGCCCTCGGCGGCGACTGGGACTTGGTGATACCCGCTGGGACCACGACTTCCGATCCGCTCGGCGTCAGCCTCTATCAAAAGACCGCCCAAGGCACATTTACAGTTGACGGCTTCCTCGCCAATGGGGTCGATGTCGGAACCAACAACGACGTGTTGGGAGATCCGAACAACAATCTTACCCTTGGTAACGTCATCTGGAATGGTACCAGCGGCAGCCTCGCGCCGGCAGGTGCCGTCACATTGCTGGGCTCCGCGCTCACACAGAACAGCCAATATAACGGAACGCTGGGCGACCAATATCAGGTAGCGGCGACCCTTGGATTGGTTCCACTGCTGCCGATACAGTTCGTAGACGACAGCGTAGCGGCGGGCATACAAAATGCCGACACGACATCGCTGATCTATGCTCGTGAGTTCAATCCCACTGGATTCGGCGGAACGGGCGCTCAGCCGGGAGATGACAACCGCGCCGATCAACCGATTCCGTCGGACACCAACAAGGAATCGGACTGGACGGTCACCTACGGCACTACGCAGGGCAAGACCAACCAGGTCGGAGCAGGCGTCAACGACGGCGGCATTGACTCCCCGAACGCGCAAGACTCGGCCGACGAGACTGATCCGGATCAGGCCTTCAAAAATGGAAACCTCGACAATTCCAATGTCGATGCGCAGTTTGGCGGCCAGACTATCTTGGCGGCCGGCGGAAACGATACGGCATATCCCGGGCAGTTCCGCGGCGGCGATGGCCAGGACTATCTCTACGGCACCACCGGCAACGACAGCATGTTCGGAGGGACCAACAACGATCTGCTTTTCGGCAATTCCGGCAACGATACGCTTCGCGGCGAGACGGGCGCCGACCTTCTGGTGGACGTCATCGGCCAGGATACCCTTCTGGGCGGTAGCGGCGACGATATCCTGATTTCGGGCTCGGAACTGAAACTCTGGGGCGACGGAGGCTTCGTCGACACCAAGACGCTCCCGGGATGGGATGTCGCGGCAAACCAGACTGCTCTGGTTCTCGACGGAATTGCGGCTACCGGTTTCGAGGATGTTCTTGACGGTGGTGCAGGCAATGACATCCTCATCGGTGGTCTGGGTGATGACAATCTCATTGGCGGCGAGGGGGCGGATTTCTTGTCAGGGGGCGGAGGAGCCAATCGACTCGACGTGTCGGAGTTGGTCCAGTCGAGAGATATCATTCAGTTCACAGGGGAGGCGCTTGATGAACTTGACGCTGACGACCTCATAGTCGGGTTCAGTACCGCTGACGACGTGATCGACCTTTCCGAACTTTTCGAGGTAGCCGCAGGCAAGACGATTGCGGATTATGCCGAGATCGACGGTTCGGAACTGCGCATCGACGTGACCGGATCCGGCGGGGCCGGCGGCTGGAACACAATCGCCACGTTCCAGTCCGCTCCGGTCGGCGCCGTTGCGATCCTTTACAACGATGACGGCACGGATGACACATCAGGCACCGTATAGCCGGGAGGACGCAAGAATGGTTCCAAAGGATCCTGCGGCTGTGGGAAGCGAAGAACCCGGCGCCCGGACGCAAGCCACGCCTGAAGTGAATGTAACGACCTGAGGGCGCTCCGATGATGTTTCCGGGCGATGATGAAATCACCGGCGATCCGAGGCCGGAACTGGTGCCTGTTGTAGAACCGGGGGCCCAGGGACCGCTTCCCCTGCCGATCGGCCAGGGGGAGGAACATGGGCTTGGCGATCTCCTGTCCGACGCGCTTCTGGGCGAGGTGATCGACATATCCGACCTCATTCCGCGCGTCTTTTCGCCTTCACAGTCAACGCATTATTTCCCCAGTGTGGAACCGGTCGTGGCTGGGCCCGGCGCGCTTGATGCCTCCGACTTCGCCGTCGCGTCCGGCGGGGCGCCGGCGCTGAACATTCTCTACGACGACGACATGCTGGCTTCGGATACCGCGATCCGGTAGTTTGTGCCTCGGCAGCAGTCGAGGCGGGCTTGGGTGGGACATCCGGAAGCGTCCGGTTGGCCGGTCAACAAAGGGGGAAAAGATGGGGTGGGGTTGGATCGAGCGGCCAGCGCTGGCCGGCATTTTCGCGGCCTGTCTCGTCGGGCAGGTTGTCGCCGCGGACCTGTCCACGGTGCCTGACGCCGACTATTGCGCGGTGGCCGGCACTTCGAACCTTGTACTCATCGACGATCTGGCCGAACTCAGGGGCGAGGTCGTCCGGTTGATGGACGAGTCGGTGGCGGTCGCCAGGTCGAGCGAATGGATCAATTCGTCCCGGCCTGTGTTCGTCTGGGCGTCGGAAGCCAAGGCCTATTGCGGCATGGCCTACGGCTACCTGCGCACGAACTACAAGGACGAGGATACCATCAACAAATGCGAGTGCTTTCACAGCCGCATGATCGAATACATGAACTGATCGGCCGGTTGCGTTCCCGCCCGTCCACTGTCGTGCCTTCTGCGAGGAAGTGATCGCCGTCGCCCGCGGCGAAACGACCGATTGCGATCCCAAGCTGGTCGAGAAATCGTTTCCCAGATTCCAAAGTCCGGTAACCATAAGAGCCGACATTGGGGACGGGAACGGCCAATAGATCAAATGCCTGGAATCGAATCAAGGTTCGGTTCATGTTGCGGCGATAGTGGGTTGCGGGGCTCAACGACCGGAGAAGACGCGTGTCGGGCAACGCGGGCAATCCCACTGTGCAAGAGTGGCAGCGAACAGCCGCGAATGCGGGTCTGGCGCTAATAGGCTGCTCCGGCGGCGCGCTGATCTTCAACTATGTGCTGTTTCGCGCGTCAGGCCTGCCGTTCCTCTGGACCGGTGTGGTCAGCGCCGCCGTGATCTCCTTGTCGATCGCCGCGCCGCTTCTGATCGTCGCAGCGCGTCGCGAACGTGTGCTGTCCGGTCTTCGCCAAAAGCTCAACCGGGCGTCGTCCGCGGACCACCTGACCGACTGTCTCGACAGCGCGGCATTCACCGCGCTGACCGATGCGTTCCGGGGCGGGATGGGGCGGTCTGCCGGGCGTCGCGGTGCGCTTCTGGTCATTGATGTCGATCACTTCAAGCAGGTGAAGGCGCGTTTCGGCCGGTCCTGGGGCGACGAGGCGCTGCGCGTGGTCTCGAACGGCATACGGGCGTCGGTTCGCAGCGGAGATCTCGTCGGCCGCCTTGGCGGGGAGGAGTTCGGCGTCTTTCTGCCTGGCGCGGGGCGCGAGAATGCCGAAGACATCGCGGAACGGGTCCGCCAGGTGGTGGCGGATACCTTGTTCGAACCGGGCGGAAAGCGCTGTTTGCTGACCGTGAGCGTCGGCGGCGCCGTGTTCGAGGATCAACTGATCTTCGATGAGTTGATCGAGGCTGCGGAAGTGCAGCTTCACGCTGCGAGAAAACAGGGACGCAACCGAACCTCGATCGGCATGCTGCTTCCCGATCCTGAAACCGCGCATCCTGAAATGGCTGTCCACGAGCCTGGCGGAGCAAGGCACTAGCCAGGGATTTGTTCGGAAGAGACGCGGCCTGTGTGTTGCTCAGGAAGCGCGCTGGTCTTGCGTCCGCGGCCTCTCGGCTTCTATCTAACGTCAGCGTTTAAAGTCGTTCAACAATGGCGCGCCCGAAAGGATTCGAACCTCTGACCCCCAGATTCGTAGTCTGGTGCTCTATCCAGCTGAGCTACGGGCGCGCATCAGGCCAAAGGCCAAGGGCCAGTGGATGTCCGGCCGCGACGTGTGGTGCTACCTAGCGATGACACGGACGAAAAGCAAGCGGCTTGCTGGAAAACTTTCGTTCCCGGATGTCGCAGGCGTCAGCGCGTAGGTCGGAACGGTGGCGGTTGGGGCCTTTGGACAGCCTGATGCCGCCCTGGTGCCATTCCGCTGCGCTGCGCGGCCGCTCAGGCCGGCCGTCGCAGGCCCCGCGCCTCGTCGAGGCGCACGGGCTGGTCCGGGATCGTCACCGCGAACACGGTCCGCCCGCCGATGCTCTCGACCAGTTCGAGCGTGCCGCCATGGGCGCGCACCAGTTCGTGGGCGATCGCCAGCCCGAGCCCGGTGCCGCCGCTGCGGGCCGAGCCGCGGAAAGCGGCAAACAGGTTCTCGCGCGCCTTCTGCGGCAGGCCGGGGCCGGTGTCGGTCACCTGGATGCGGCTGACGCTTCCGGTCCGCTCGGCCGAGATGGTCAGCCGCCGCACGACGGCGGCGTCCTCGTCGCCGGCCATCGCCTCGATCGCGTTGCGCGCCAGGTTGGTCAGCACGCGGAACAGCTGGTCGGAATCGGCATCGACCTCCATGTCGGCTTCGACCGCGTTGACGAACTCGATCCCGATTGCGGCTTCGACGCCGAGCAGATCGCCCACTTCGTCGACGAGTTGCCGCAGCCGCAGCCGCCTGCGCGAGGGCGGCGGGTCCTGCGTTCGGCCGTAGGCCAGGACGCCCTCGGAATAGGACACCGCGCGGTCGAGCGCGCGCAGCAGCTTGGGCGCTACCGCCTGGACGGAGGGGTCGCGCACGCCGCTCAGGCGGTCGCTGAGCAGCTGCGCGGAGGCCAGGATGTTGCGCATGTCGTGGTTGATCTTGGAGACGGCCAGGCCGAGGTCGGCGAGGTGCTTCTGCTCGGCGAGGGTCCTTTGCAGCTGTCCCTGCATGCCTGCCAGTTCGCGCTCGGCGACGCCGATCTCGTCGTCCCGGTTCTCGGGCGCGATGACGCGCCTGGGATCGTCGGGCGACCGCGCGAAGGCGAGCATGGAACTGGTCATGGCGCGGATCGGCCGGATCATGATGCGGTCGATGGCGGCGTAGACGAGCGTCGCCGTGAACAGCGAGATCACGAGAGACAAAAGCGCGACGTTGCGCGAATAGACGAGCATCGCGGCGCGCAACCGCTTGTCGGGGATCACCAGCTCGAACTCGGTGTCGCTCTCGCCGACAGTGCCGAAAACCCGGATGATCCGGTCGCCGCCGAAGAACAGCGTGTCAAGCGCGCCCGACATCGCGTCGATCGGGCCGCTGCCTGCGAGGTCGACATGCTCGTCGACCTGCGGCGGCATCTCGGCGATTACCAGGAGCCGCGACACGCCGCCGTTGCGCACTGCGACAGCCTTGGCGCCCAGCGCCGCCAGCACGTCGTCCTGAAGCGTGCGGGGCAGGCTCTCCGAATCGTCCTGCACCAGAACGACCGACACCGCCGCCGCCGTGCCCAGCCGCTCCTCGAGCCATCGCAGCTTGAAGTTGGCGACGGAGGGGAGGAAGATCAGCACCTCGGCCATCATGACGAAAAGGACGGTGAGCATCAGAAGCTTGGTCGACAGGCCGCGTGCAAGCGGCACCGACCGCGGCGGCGCCTGTCCGGCATCCCCCACCGCGTCCTGCGTCTCCCTGTCGCTCATGCCAGACTACCCAGCCCTGGAAACGGCGCGCCGCCTCAGCCGAACATCCGCAGCAGGCGCACCATGCTGCGCACCGGCGCTCGCCGCGCTCTCCCCGCAAAATAGGCGATTGCGGCGTCTTTGCCAATTTCGGCGGTTGTCGGGTAGGGCGGAATGGAGGCCGCCATTTCGTTGAGGCCAAGCCGTTTGGCGAGGGCCAGCGCCCAAATCCCGATCATTTCGGACGCGTTGGCGCCGGCAATGGAGACACCGAGCAGTTCGCCGTCTCGCGCCACAACCAGCTTCACATGCCCGTCCGTTTTTCGCTCGGCTCGCGCCCGGTCGTTCTCGGCATATGGCCAGCGCAAAATGGTCAGGCGGCGATGGCGCCTGGCCGCCTCGGCCTCGGTCAATCCCACGCTGGCCAGTTCGGGGTCGGCGCCGACGAGGCGCGGGACGATGGCGCGGTCCTTCGCCGGCAGCCGGAACAGGAGCGCCTTCAGCACGAGGCCGGCCTGATGCCTGGCGGCCTGGACCGTATCGGCCCCGGCCACGCCGCCGATCGCATAGATGCGCCTGTTTGTCGTGCGCAGCATGGCGCTGACGTCGACCACGCCGTCCCTGAGGGCGACGCGCGCCTTCTTCAGGTCGAGCGCGGCGACATCGGGCGTGCGGCCGGCGGCAGTCATCAGGTGGCTTCCGTCGATCTCGTCAGGCTCGGCGCCTTCGCCGGTCGCCACGAGCACCCTGACGCTCGTCTTGCCGCGGCGCTCGACCGCCGTCACATTGACGCCCTCGCGAATGGTCACGCCCTCGGCCGACAGCCGGCGGGTCAGGACCGCCACCATTTCGGGATCTTCCCGCGGAACCAGGGAGCCCTCGGCGAGCACAGTAACCTGCGAACCGAGCCGGCGGAACGTCTGCGCCAGTTCAAGGGCAGACGCATCCCCGCCGACGATGATCAGGTGGGCCGGCCGGCGATCAAGGTCGAGCACGGTGTCGGCGTTCAGGCCGCCAATCTCGTCGAGCCCAGGGATCTCCGGCACCACAGCCGAGGAGCCGGTCGCCAGCACGTAGCGGCGCGCGCGGATCTCGGTGTCGCCGGCAAGCAGCCTGCGCCGTCCCGTGAAGCGCGCCTCTTCGCGGATGACGGTGACGCCGAGCGTGGCCAGCCTTTCCGTCGAGAAGGCCGGCGTTGCGCCCGCGACCACGTCGCGCACCCCAGACATCACCGCCTTGAAGTCGATCTCCGGATCGGATTCGGCGAGCCCGAACCTCGCGGCGTCTCGAATCGCCTGCGCCTGCCTCGCGGCTGCGTTCAGCGCCGCGTGGGCAAGGCAGGCGCGGCCACCGGCGGCAGGCCGGTCGACCAGGACCACGTCCACGCCGTAGGCTGCGGCGCCCATCGCGACCGCCAGCCCGCCGGTGCCGCCGCCGATAACGCAGATGTCTGGTGTGAGTGCCTTCGCCATGTACCCGATCAATCCGAAGCCCGGCGCTTCGCGCGGCGAAGGCCGAGTCGCGTGTGTGGACCCCGGACCTTCCTTACAATCGTGGCGAGTGCCGCGACAAGCGCCGGAGCCGGCAAGGCCAGGCAATTCTCGGCCCAATGACCTCCGTCCGGTCCCGGCAGGAGCCGCGGCATCCGGTTTTCCCGCCAAGGACCCTGGGCCTGGCGCCCGGGTTTGCCGTCGCCGGGGTCACATTGACTCTCGCGCCCCTTCTTCTTATAAGCCCGCGCACGCTCGGGTCTCCGCCCGGCGCGATTTCTATTGCGCCAAGGCCACCCGGCCAAGCTCCTGTTGCACTGGTGACAGAATTAAGAAGGGCCGCACGCCGCGGTATTAAAACAAATGAAGCGTACCTATCAGCCGTCAAAACTCGTCCGCAAGCGTCGGCATGGATTCCGTGCCCGCATGGCCACCAAGGGAGGCCGTGGCGTGATCGCCGCTCGCCGCAACCGTGGCCGCAAGCGGCTCTCCGCCTGACCGAAGGCGTTCCGTTGCCGGTACCCGGCAAGCTCCGGAACCCCGCGCCCGCCCGACTGCGCAAGCGGGCGGAGTTTCTGGCCGTCCGCCGTGGCGAAAAGCGCCGCGGACGGCTTTTTCTGCTTGAAGTGCTGGACCGCGGCGATGACGCCCCGCCGCGCGTCGGCTTCACGGTTACAAAGAAAGTCGGCAACGCGGTGGTGCGCAACCGCGTCCGCCGGCGGCTCAAGGAAGCCGTCCGCGTTCAGGCCGCAGGTGACATGCGGCGCGGCAGCGACTATGTGATCGTCGGGCGCGAGGATGTGCTTGCCGCTCCCTTCGCGGAACTCGGGGCGGAGCTTTCGCGGCGGCTGCGCAAGGCGCGTTAGGATCCCAAAAGCATGGAAAACAACCGCAACTTCTTCATCACCATCGCGCTTTCTGTGCTGATCCTGACCGTATGGCAGGTCTTCTACATGAATCCGAAGATCGAGTCGCAGCGCGAAACCGCTCGCATCGAGCAGGAACGCACGGCTGCCGAACAGGGGCAGGCCGCGACGAACAATGCGGGCGCCGCCGGCGAAGCGCCGGGCCTTCCGGGAAGCGCGACGCCTGGTCTGCCGGCCGCGGCATCGCCGGCCGGCGAAGCCCCTGCCGCAGCCGCTGCAGCCGCGAGCCCGCGCCTGACGATCGACACGCCGAGCCTTTCGGGCTCCATCAGCCTTGTCGGCGGCCGCATCGACGACGTCCGGCTGAAGCGCTACCACGAGACGGTCGACGACAGGTCGCCTGAGATCCAGTTGCTCAACCCACCAGACAAGCCGCACGGCTATTTTGCCGAGGTCGGGTTCATCGGCCAGCCGGACGCCGGCGCGCTGCCAGGCGCGGATACGCTCTGGACGGCAGAGGGGAACCAGACGCTCACCCCCACGACACCTGTCGTGCTCACTTTCACCAACGACAAGGGCCTTGCCTTCCGGCGCACCATCGCGGTCGATCAGAGCTACATGTTCACGATCTCGGACACGGTCGCCAACGCTGGCGACAAGTCCGCCGCCCTGCACAATTACGGGCGTGTCATGCGCTTCGACAAGCCGACCACCGCCTCGATCTACGTGCTGCATGAAGGCCTGATCGGCGTGACCGGCGAGGAAGGGCTGCAGGAGATCGACTATTCGGACGTCGAGGAGGCCAAGCAGATCAAGCCCGGCAAGTCGACCGATGGCTGGCTCGGCATCACCGACAAATACTGGGCAGTGGCGCTCGTACCGTCCGGCCAGCAGGCGTTCCAGCCGGGCTACGCCTATTTCGACGACAACGGGCGGCCACGCTACCGCGCCGATTTCGTGACCGACGCGATCGATGTCGCGCCGGGCGCCTCGGCCACCGTCGAGACCCGCGTCTTTGCCGGCGCCAAGGAAGTCGGGACGATCCAGGCCTACGAGAACGACCAGAAGATCCGCCAGTTCGACCTGCTGATCGACTGGGGCTGGTTCTATTTCATCACCAAGCCGATGTTCTACCTCATCGACTGGCTCTACAAGGCGCTTGGCAACTTCGGCCTGGCCATCCTCGCCACCACCGTCGTCGTCAAGGCGATCTTCTTCCCGCTTGCCAACAAGTCGTACAAGTCGATGGCGAACATGAAGAAGGTTCAGCCCAAGATGCTCGAGATCCGCGAAAAATACGCGGACGACAAGATGAAGCAGCAGCAGGCGATGATGGAGCTGTACAAGACGGAGAAGATCAATCCGCTTGCCGGCTGCTGGCCGGTGCTGATCCAGATCCCCGTCTTCTTCGCGCTCTACAAGGTCCTCTATGTCACCATCGAGATGCGGCATGCGCCGTTCTTCGGCTGGATTCAGGATCTCGCTGCGCCCGATCCGACGTCGGTGTTCAACCTGTTCGGGCTGCTCCCCTACACCGTGCCTGCCTTCCTGCTGATCGGCGTCTGGCCGCTCATCATGGGCGTGACGATGTTCCTGCAGATGCGCATGAACCCGACGCCGCCCGACCCGACGCAGGCGATGATCTTCAACTGGATGCCTGTGATCTTCACCTTCATGCTGGCGTCCTTCCCGGCCGGCCTCGTCATCTACTGGGCCTGGAACAACTTCCTGTCGATCGTCCAGCAGGGTGTGATCATGAAGCGCCAGGGCGCCAAGATCGAACTGTGGGACAATCTGATCGGGCTGTTCAAGAAGAAGCCGACGCCGGCCGAATAGCGCTTCCGGCTGCGTCTCATCACTGTTCCAAAGTTTCAGCGGCCGGCTTTGCCTGCCGCTGAAACTTTTTTGTCATGTCGTTCGTGATTTCGGAGGCCCTGATCTCCAGGGCCTTGATGCCGAGGGCTTTCGGCGCAGGGACGGCCGACCACCCAGTGGCTTTCCGGGGGCCAAGACCGCCCCAGCCTCACCGAGAGGCATGCGTCAACTTCCTTGAAAGCCGACCGGCGCGGCCGGGGTCCCCGCGATGTCCCTTCTCGGGGATCCCGGCATGTTCGCCGGGTCGAGTCGTTATGCGGGCAGGACGCCGCCGAGTTCGTCCTCGACATGCGCCCGGACGATCTCGTCGAAAGACGTCTCAGCCTTGAAGCCGAGCGAGATAGCCCGGCTTGCGTCAAAGTTCTGCGGCCAGCCGCCGACCATCTTGATGATCGCTTCGTCGGGCTGGCGGCGGATCAGCTTGACTGCGTTCTCGCCGGCGAACCTGCGCAGCGCCTCGATCTCCTCCCCAACGGTTGCCGACAGACCCGGCATGGTGAGCGAGCGCTTGCTGCCCAGCGCGCTGGTGTCGAGTTCGGCGGCATGGAGGAGGAAGCCCACCGCGGCCCGCGGGCTGGCGAACCAGTGACGCACGCTATCGTCCACCGGAAGGATCGCCTCGATCCCCGACAGCGGCTCGCGCAGGATGTTTGAGAAGAAGCCGGAAGCTGCCTTGTTCGGCCTGCCCGGCCGGATCACGATTGTCGGCAGCCTGATGCCGATACCGTCGAGGAAGCCGCGCCGCGAATAGTCGGCCAGCAGCAGTTCCCCGATCGCCTTCTGCGTGCCGTAGCTGGTGAGCGGCGTGTGGTGATGGGTATCGCCGATGATCGCCGGCAGCGGTTCGCCGTAGACGGCGATCGAAGACGTGAAGACCAGCTTCGGCTTGTAGGGCGCGCGCTTGCCTTCCAGCCTGATCGCCTCGAGCAGTTCGCGCGTACCGTCGAGATTGATGCGGTAGCCCTTCTCGAAATCGGCTTCGGCTTCTCCGGAGACGATGGCTGCGAGATGGAAGATCAGGTCGGGCCGTTCGGCTACAAGCCCGGCGGCGACGCCATCGTCCGAGAGGTCGGTTGCGACCGTGCTGACCTTGCCGGCAAAGCCCGCCGGAGCGGCAGGCTCGACGATGTCGGCCAGCGTCAGCCTTTCGACCGGCTTGCCCGATACTTCGCCCCTGGCGACCAGCGCCTCGACCAGTTTGCGCCCGACCATTCCGGCCGNCAGCGGTTCGCCGTAGACGGCGATCGAAGACGTGAAGACCAGCTTCGGCTTGTAGGGCGCGCGCTTGCCTTCCAGCCTGATTGCCTCGAGTAGTTCGCGCGTACCGTCGAGATTGATGCGGTAGCCCTTCTCGAAATCGGCTTCGGCTTCTCCGGAGACGATGGCTGCGAGATGGAAGATCAGGTCGGGCCGTCCGGCTACAAGCCCGGCGGCGACGCCATCGTCCGAGAGGTCGGTCGCGACCGTGCTGACCTTGCCGGCAAAGCCCGCCGGAGCGGCAGGCTCGACGATGTCGGCCAGCGTCAGCCTTTCGACCGGCTTGCCTGATACTTCGCCCTTGGCGACCAGCGCCTCGACCAGTTTGCGCCCGACCATTCCGGCCGCGCCGATGACAAGTATGTGCATTTTCGCCCGCCTGCTCGCGATCAATCTGGCTTGGTTTCATCGGAAACGTCCGTCTGCGGACGGTCGTCGCCTTGCGAAACCTCGTCGTGCCACTGGCCCGACGCATCTTCGTACTCGATTCCCTCGGTTTTGCCAGCAACCTGCTGTTCGGCCGCCGCGATCCTGGCCGCGGCGAGCGCGTCGGCGTGCGTGGGAAAGGTCTCCGAATAGGTCTGGCCGAGCCTGTAGGCCCAGCCGCCGTCATGCTCGACGACTTCGTAGGTAACCTTGGTCATGGAGTTCTCCATTCTGCCCGGTCGGCCCGACAATGTGCGGCCGGTGCGCCGCGCTCAGGCGGCGGCTGCCTCGCGCCAGGCCGACGCCAGCACGCGCAGCCAGTTGTCCCGGCATATCTTGGCGAGGTCCTCGCGACCATAACCGGCGTTCCGCAACCCTTCAACGAGCTTCTGGAGGCCGGCAGCGTCGCCGATCCCGGCTGGAACCGTCGCGCCGTCGAAGTCGGAGCCGATCGCCACGCCGTCGATGCCGACCCGGTCCACGAGGTGGTCGATGTGGCGGATCATGTCCGAAATCGGCGTGTCGGCGTCTTCGCGGCCGTCGGGCCGGAGCATGGCGACGGCGAAGTTGAGGCCGACAAGTCCGTTGCTCTCACGTAACGCGTCGAGCTGGCGGTCGGTCAGGTTGCGCGCCGCCGGCGTCACCGCGTGGGCGTTGGAGTGGCTGACTACCAGCGGCTGGTCCGTGAGGCCGGCGACGTCCCAAAATCCCTTCTCGGTGATGTGCGCCAGGTCGATGAGGATGCCGAGCCTGTTGCATGCCGCCACCAGCCGCCTGCCGGCATCGGTGAGACCCGGACCGGTGTCGGGGCTCATCGGATAGGCGAAGGGCACGCCGTGCCCGAAGATGTTTGGGCGGCTCCACACCGGCCCGAGCGAGCGCAGGCCGGCGGCATGGAATGTTTCCAGCGCGGAGAGGTCGGCGTCGAGCGGCTCGCAGCCCTCCATGTGCAGGACGGCGGCGAAGGACCCGGCGCTCGCCGCCGCCGCGATGTCGGTCGAACCGCGGCAGATGCTCCATCCACCGGCCCGGTCGATGCGCAGCGCAATCGCCATCATCTCCAGCGCGACGTCGAGCGAGGGCCGGCGTTCCAGCGGGGCGGCGAGCGGCGTGGCGTAGCGGCCGCTCTCGTCAGGCGCAGCGAAGTCGAGATCGCCCGACGAGATGTAGATGGCGCAGAGGCCGCCGATCAGACCACCCGCCCTGGCGCGGGCCCGGTCGATATGGCCCCGTTCGGCGCCTTTGATGCCGAGCGCTGTCGGCCCGTCGATGAATTCCGCGACCGGATCGATGCCCTTCGCGGCATGGTTCCACAGCCTGAGCAGGACGTCGTTGTGGCCGTCGAAGACGGGCTGCAGGGGGGCTTGGTTCATGATGCGCGGCGCGTCCGCCCTCAGGGAAGGAACTGGTATTCGTGCAGCTTGCGGTAGGCGCCGTCGGGCTTGGCCAGCAGTTCGGCATGCGTTCCCTGCTCGATCGCCCGGCCGCCATCCATGACGATGATGTTGTGGGCGCGATGCACGGTCGACAGCCGATGGGCAATCGCGATCGTCGTGCGTCCTTCCTGCAGGTTGTCGAGCGCGTCGCGGAACAGCGATTCCGATTCGGCATCGAGTGCGCTGGTGGCCTCGTCGAGCAGCAGGACCTGCGAATTGCGCAGCATCGCGCGCGCGATCGAGATGCGCTGCCGCTGGCCGCCCGAAAGCAGCACGCCGTTTTCGCCGATGTTGGTGTCGTAGCCGTCGGGCAACGCCTTGATGAAGGCGTGCGCGTTGGCGGCCTTGGCAGCGGCGATCACCTCGTCGTCGGTGGCGTCCTGCCGACCCATGCGGATATTGTGCATCACCGTCGCGTCGAACAGGAACGTGTCCTGGCTGACATAGGCGAACCTTTCGCGCAGGGAATGCAGCGTCGCGTCCTTGATATCCACCCCGTCGAACAGCACCCGACCGCTGTCAGGGTCGTAGAGCCGCATGATCAGGTTGAGGACCGTCGACTTGCCGCCGCCGGAGGCGCCGACGAGCGCGGTCATCTTGCCCGCCGGGAAGACGATATTGAGGTCGGTCAGCACCGGTTCGTCGTCGCGATAGGAGAAGCAGACGTTGTCGAACCTGATTTCGCCGGCGCCTTCCGGCAGCGGCTTGGCGTCCGGCGCCTCCGTCAGCTTCAGCGGCCGGTCGGTCATCTCGTACATCAGCCGCACGCCGACCATGCCGCTTTCGAGCGCGATGCGCGCCCGCGCCAGGCGCTTGGCGGGCTCGTAGGCAAGCAGCAACGCCGTGATGAACGCCATGACCGAACCGGGCGTGTGGCCGCCTTCCACGATCAGGTAGCCGCTGATCAGGATCACGCCGGCGATCGCTAGGCCGGCAAGCGTCTCCATGATCGGGCCGGTGATCGCCTGCAGGGCGGCCATGCTGTTCGCCCGCCGCTGCACGTCGGCCACGGCGGAGTACATCCGGTCGCGCATCATGCCTTCGAGGTTGAAGGATTTGACGATGCGCGCGCCGAATACCGTCTCCTGCAGGACCCGCATGATGATCGACACGGACACCAGTTCCTGCTTCGCGATCTTGCGCGTCCTCTTGAGGAGCTTGTTGACCATCAGGATGGCGATCGGGCCGATGATGAAGGCGACGAGCGACAGCATCGGCTGCTGGACGGCCATGACCGCAACCAGTCCGACGACCGAAAATAGGTCGCGGATGAACGACGTGACCAGCGTGTCGACCACCGAACGCGCCTTCTGCGCGCTCTGCGTGATGCGCATGATCAGGTCGGCCGACGAATAGGAATGGTAGAATTCGATGCCGTGCTCCAGCACACGGTCATAGATCCTGAGCTGCCGGTCGGCGATGATCGAGTTGCCGGCGCGGCTGAGGAACAGCGTCTGGATGAAGGTCGCCAGGCCCTTGACGATGAAGATCGTCGCTACCGCACCGGCTATCAGATAGATGGTGTCGATGTCCTTGGGGCCGGAGAACTCGTTCGCGATGTCGCGCATGATCCAGGCGCTTGCCGCGGTCATCCCGGCGACCACGATCATTGCGGAAATCGCGATGCTGTAGTCGAAAACGTGCTTGCGGAAGGATTCGCGCAACAGCCGCGCGACGAGACGCTGGTTTGCGGAGGAGCGGAAGAACTTGAGCAAATTGGAACGTCCCGGAAAATCGGCGCAGGCGGCGTATATAGGAAGGAACCCGCCAAGTCACGGTTGAATGGCTTCCCACGGGCTGCCGCAGGTGCATGGTGGCCACGATTCCGCGCCCAGGCGATCGGTCTGTGGGTTATGCATGATCGCGACGGGCAGTCGATTGCCGGTGTCGCCGATTTCCCCTAGACCTTTACCAATTGATAAAAACAAGGACGGGACGTGCCTGAATCTGAAGCAACCAGAGGTGGTCGATATGCCCAAAAATCAACTTAGTGCTGAAATCATGACGCTATCACGCAGGCAGGTGCTGAAGGCATCGGGGGCTGCCGCCGCGCTCGCCGCGGTCGGAACGCCTTCGCGGCTCTTCGCGCAGGAGAAGCTGAAGGTCGCCGCCATCTACACCGTTCCGTTCGAGCAGCAGTGGGTGAGCCGCATCCACAAGGCCGCGAATGCCGCCAAGGACCGCGGCGACATCGAGTACGTCGCCACCGAAAATGTTTCCAACACCGACTACGAGCGCGTCATGCGCGAATATGCCGAGGCCGGAAACAAGCTGATCGTCGGCGAAGTGTTCGGCGTGGAGGAAGCCGCCCGCAGCGTTGCGGCCGACTATCCGGACACTGCCTTCCTTATGGGCTCGTCCTTCAAGCCGGACGACAAGAACCCGAATTTCGCGGTCTTCGACAACTACATCCAGGACGCCTCCTACCTCACCGGCATCGTCGCCGGCGCGATGACCAGGTCAAAGAACATCGGCATGGTCGGCGGTTTCCCGATCCCCGAGGTCAACCGGCTGATGCACGCCTTCATGGCGGGCGTGAAGGAGACGGCGCCCGATGCGAAGTTCCAGGTTGCCTTCATCGGCTCCTGGTTCGATCCGCCCAAGGCCAAGGAAACCGCTTTCGCGCAGATCGATGGCGGCGCCGACATCATGTACGCCGAGCGCTTCGGCGTCTCCGACGCGGCCAAGGAAAAGGGCGTGCTGGCGATCGGCAACGTCATCGATACCCAGGCCGACTATCCGGAGACGGTCGTCGCGTCGGCGCTCTGGCACTTCGAGCCGACGCTTGACAAGGCGATCGCCGAGGTGAAGGCCGGAACCTTCAAGGCGGCCGACTACGGCGTCTATTCCTTCATGAAGGAAGGCGGCTGCTCGCTTGCGCCGCTTGGAACGTTCGAGGGCAAGGTGCCCGCGGACGTCATGGCAATGGTCGCCGACAAGGAGAAGGCGATCAAGGACGGCTCCTTCACAGTGGCCATCAACGACGACGAGCCGAAGTCGAGCTGACGAACTCACCTCTCCCCTTGAGGGAGAGGTCGGATTGCCCCGATTTGCCCTTCGCAAATCGGTCGGCAATCCGGGTGAGGGGGGTGCCAGCTGGAACACCCCTCATCCGACCTCGCTTCGCTCGGCCACCTTCTCCCTCAAGGGGAGAAGGAAGGAATTTCGCCTATGTCACCCGTTCTCCGCCTGTCCGGCATCACCAAGCGTTTCGGCGCCCTCGTCGCGAACGACGCGATCTCCTTCGACCTCGCGCGTGGCGAGGTGGTCGCCCTGCTCGGCGAGAACGGGGCCGGCAAGACAACCCTGATGAACATCCTTTTCGGCCACTACGTCGCCGACGAGGGTCTGGTCGAAGCTTTCGGAAAACCGCTGCCGCCGGGCGATCCCCGCGCCGCGCTCGAGGCGGGCATCGGCATGGTCCACCAGCATTTCACGCTGGCCGACAACATGTCGGTCCTGGAGAACATCGCGCTCGGCACGCAGGGACTGTGGGGCTGGAAGCTCGACCGAAAGGGCGCGCGCCAGCGCATCGAGCAGATGTCCCGGGAGTTTGGCCTGGCGGTCGATCCCGGTGCGCTGGTCGGTTCGCTTTCGGTCGGCGAGCGTCAGCGGGTCGAAATACTCAAGGCGCTCTATCGCGATGCAAAGATTCTCATTCTAGACGAGCCGACGGCGGTTCTGACGCCGGCCGAGACGGATGCTCTCTTCGCCACCCTGAAGCTGCTCGTCGCGCAGGGCCTTTCCATCATCTTCATCTCCCACAAGCTCAACGAGGTCATGGCGGTAAGCGACCGGGTGCTTGTGCTGCGCGGGGGCAAGCTGGCCGGCGAGCGCGCAACAGCCGACAGCAGCCGCGGCGAACTTGCCGCGCTGATGGTTGGCAAGGAGGTCGAGCAGGCCTCGGTGCCGCCGGTCGAGCCTGGCCCTCTGCAACTGGTGCTCAATGCGGTCTCGACGGCGCGCCGCGGATCGGGACAGTCGCTCGAGCGCATCTCGCTTTCGCTGCGCGGCGGCGTGATCACCGGCCTGGCCGGCGTATCGGGCAATGGCCAGGCGTCCCTCGCGGCGCTTATCGCCGGCACGGAAGCGCCGTCGTCGGGAGAGATGATCGTTCGCGGTGCGGCCGTACAGGAATGGTCGCCGCGCGCGGCGCTGTCTGCGGGCATCGCCCGTATCCCGGAAGACCGCCATGCGGTCGGGACGATCGCCGACATGAGCGTTACCGAGAACGTCATCGCCGAGCAGTACCGGACGCCGCGCTTCGGCAATCGGGGAATCCTGGACTGGCGCGCCGCCCGCAGGTTCGCCGAGCAGATCATCGCCGACTACGACGTCAAGTGCCCGTCGCCGGACAGCCGGATCCGGCTGCTCTCCGGCGGCAACATGCAGAAGCTGATCCTCGGCCGTGCGCTGGACCCCGAGCCGGCGGTGATCCTCGCCAACCAGCCGACGCGCGGCCTCGACGTCGGCGCCGTCGGCTACGTCCACCGCAAGCTCATAGAAGCCCGCGAGCGCGGCGCGGCGATTCTGCTGATCTCCGAGGATCTCGAGGAAATCCTCGCATTGTCCGACCGCATCATCGTCATGTCCAAGGGCCGCCTCTCGTCGGCCTCCCAGCGCGGCGAGCGCTCGGTGCGCGAACTCGGCGAACTCATGGCCGGCCACGGAATGGAGGCGGCGTGAATGCGGCTTGAACCAAAACCCGCGCCGTCGCTCGGCGCGACGCTGCTCTATCCGGTGCTGGCGGTCGCCGTGACGCTCGGCATAACCGCGCTGCTGGTGCTCGCCGCCGGAGCATCGCCCTATTCCGTCATGCATCTGGTCTGGAAGGGCGCCGCAGGCTCGCAGTTCGCGCTGCTGGAGACGCTGACGCGCGCCACGCCGCTGATCTTTACCGGCCTCGCCGTCGCCGTGGCGTTCCGCGCCAAGCTCTGGAACATCGGCGCCGAGGCGCAGCTCTATGCCGGCGGCGTCGTCACCGTCGTCCTCGGCACCGGCGCACTGCCGCTGCCGGCGTTCCTGCTCATTCCGCTGATCATGGTGGTCGCCATGGCAGCCGGCGCGCTCCTGCTGCTCGGCCCGGCCCTTCTGAAGACCCGGTTCGGCGTCGACGAGGTGGTGACGACGCTGCTCCTCAATTTCATCGTGCTGCTGTTCGTCTCGATGCTGCTCGAAGGCCCGCTGAAGGATCCGATGGGTCTCGGCTGGCCGCAGTCGTCGAGGGTCATCGCGGAAGCGCAGTTGCCGCGCATCATCCAGGGCAAGCGCCTTCACTACGGTTTCGTCATCGCGCTCGTCGCTGCGCTGGCGCTCTGGTTCGTCATGAAGAAGACCGCGCTCGGCTACGAGATGAGGGCGGTCGGCCACAACGCGCAGGCTGCCGCGTTCGCCGGCATCCCCGTCAACGCGGTGCTGATGAAGACGGCGCTCTTGTCGGGCGGGCTCGCCGCGCTCGCCGGCTTCTGCGAAGTTTCCGGCCTGAAGGGCAATCTCACCCTCGATCTGTCGCCCGGCTACGGCTACACCGGCATAGTGGTCGCCATGCTGGCGATGCTCAATCCGATCGGCGTGGTGGCTTCCGCGATCTTCGTCGCCGGCATCTTTGTCGGCGCCGACGCGATGAGCCGGTCCGCCGGCGTGCCCAGCTACATCGCCGACGTCATGGTGGCGACGGCACTGCTCACCATGGTGGTGGCCATCCTCTTCACGCGCTTCAGGCTGAGGTGGAAGTGATGGACGCGTTCGAAATCCTGCTGTCCGCCTCGTTCTGGGTCGCCGCGATCCGCATCGCGTCGCCGCTCATCTTCGCGACGATGGGCGAACTGATCTGCGAGCGCGCGGGCGTGCTCAATCTCGGCATCGAGGGCATCATGACGGCGGGTGCCTTCGCCGGCTGGTTCACCGTCTATGCCGGCGGCGACCTGTGGATGGGCGTCGTGGTGGCGGCGCTGGCGGGCGCCCTGTTCGGTCTGCTGCACGGCACGCTGACAGTGCCGCTTGGCCTGTCGCAGCATGTCGTCGGAATCGGTATCACGCTGCTGGCGACCAGCCTTACCTATTTTACCTACCGCCTGTTGCTGCCGGAAGTTACCTCGCCGCCCAAGATCGAGCCCTTCCAGCCGCTCCCGATCCCCGGTCTCTCCGACATTCCTGTCGTCGGCCAGGCGCTGTTCAACCAGACGCCGCTGACCTACCTCGCCTTCGTCACCGTCGCCCTCACGGCGGGGGTCCTCTATCGGACGCCGCTTGGCCTTGCTGTTCGCGCCGCCGGCGAAAATCCGTCCGCGGTGGAGGCGCAGGGCATCAGCGTCACCGCCATCCGCATGGGAGCCGTGGTGGTCGGCAGCGCGCTGATGGCTGTCGGCGGCGCCTTCCTCACCATGTCCGCCTTCAACTCGTTCTTCTTCGAGATGATCAACGGTCGCGGTTGGATCTGCATAGCGCTGGTCGTCTTCGGCTCCTGGCGGCCGGGCAAGGCGCTCCTGGGCGCAATCCTATTCGCCGCCTTCGATGCATATCAGGTGCGGCTGCAGCAGATCACCGGCGGCGTCGTGCCCTACCAGCTCTTCCTGATGATGCCCTACGCGCTGTCGATCCTGGCGCTCATTCTCGTGGCCCGCCGCGCCACCTACCCGAAAGCGCTGATGATCCCCTACCAGAAAGGCGAGAGATGAGTTTCGACCTCGTAGTGAAGGGCGGCACGCTGCCCGACGGGATGATCGCCGACATCGGCATCAGGGGCGAGGCCATCGCCGCCATCGAACCGTCGATCCAGGCCGAAGCCGGCCGCGTCATCGATGCGACCGGCTGCCTGGTCGCGCCGCCCTTCGTCGATCCGCATTTCCACATGGACGCGACGCTCTCCTACGGCATCCCGCGCATCAACGCGTCCGGAACGCTGCTCGAAGGCATCGCGCTGTGGGGCGAGCTGAAGCCGCTGCTGACGCATGAGGCGGTGAAGGAGCGGGCGCTGCGCTATTGCGACTGGGCGGTGTCGATGGGTCTGCTCGCCATCCGCACTCATGTCGACACCTGCGACGACCGGCTGCTCGCCGTCGAGGCGCTGCTGGAGGTGAAACGAGAGGTATCGCCCTATATCGACCTTCAGCTCGTCGCCTTCCCGCAGGACGGTTTTTATCGTGACCCGACGGCGCGCGAGAACACAATCCGCGCGCTCGACATGGGCGTCGACATCGTCGGTGGCATCCCGCATTTCGAGCGCACCATGGCCGACGGCACGCGCTCGGTGACCGAGCTCTGCGAGATCGCAGCCGAACGCGGCCTGATGGTGGACATGCATTGTGACGAGACCGACGATCCGCTGTCGCGCCACATCGAGCAGCTCGCCTACGAGACTCAGCGCCTCGGCCTGCAGGGCAGGGTGGCCGGTTCGCACCTGACGTCCATGCATTCGATGGACAATTATTACGTTTCGAAACTCCTGCCGCTGATCGCCGAGGCCGGCGTGTCGGCGATCCCCAACCCGCTGATCAACATCATGCTGCAGGGCCGCCACGACACCTATCCCAAGCGGCGCGGGATGACGCGCGTGCGCGAGATGATCACGCACGGCATCCGCGTCGGCTTTGGCCAGGACTGCTGCATGGACCCGTGGTATTCGCTGGGCACCGCCGACATGCTCGACGTCGCCTTCATGGGGCTGCATGTCGGCCAGATGTCGTCGCCGGCCGACATGGCGCGCTGCTTCGACATGGTGACCAACGTCAACGCGAAGATCATGGGGCTCGACCTTCTCGGCCTGGCCGTCGGGAAACGCGCCAGCCTGGTCGTCCTCGACGCCGGCGATCCGGTCGAGGCGCTCAGGCTGCGCGCCGAAAGGCTATGCGTCGTGTCGCGCGGAAAGGTGGTCGCAGAGCGGCCGCGACGCGACACGCTCCTTTCGCTGCCCGGGCGTCCGGGCCAGGTCCACCGCCGCCACCGTCCGGCCGGTTGATCACCGGCCGGAACTCGACGTTGGCTAAAGCTCTTCCGGGACCGGGCTACTCGATCGACTGCTGGTCGAAGGCTGCCGCCGGCGCATAGCCTTGCGGCAGCGCATCGTCGAAGTTGATCGGCGCTTGCTGGAACGCCCGGCGATACTGCACGTTGCCGATGACGACACCCCCTTCCTCGGGGATCAGCATGGTGCGCTGCGTGCCGTCGTTGCAGTTCATCACGGCTTGCGCGTCGCCGCCCGGCCACTGGATCATGCGGCAGTTGAGTTCGCGGAACCAGTTCTTGCCGCTGTCCTCGAAGGACAGCAGGAACGAGCCCTTGCCGGTGCGCGCGACCAGGTCGCCGTTGGGTGCACTCCAGGCCCATTGCAGCGGCTCGGGCAACTGGTCGCTGTAGATCCAGGAGCGGGTCACCAGGGGAGCCTGGTATCCCTGCGCCAGAGCGACGCGATACCAGGTCATTGCCGAGGCGTATTCCGCCGGAATGCCGGCGTCGCGCGTATTCGCCCCGGAGGCCAGAGGCGACTTTTCGGCGAAGGTGAAGCGGAACTGCGAACTGTGCGGCGCCGAAGGATCGATACGGTAGTCGAATCCCCAAGCCTGCCCGGCGAGGGCCGACGCAAACACCAATCCGACTAGAACCGACGGCCGCTTCATCGCCGGCGACCTTAGCATCGGTTCGAACGGCGGTGAACCGCGCCCTGAGGGAAAGTTGATTTTTGATTAAAATTGCCGGTCCATCGACCGCGGCCACAGCCGACTGCCTATGCGGAAGGCTGGCACAAGCCGTTGCTCCAACCTTGCCCTCGCCATGCGCAATGATCGCGTCTAAACCCCTTGGCCAGACAGGCGGCGGGCTGGATGACATTTCTGCGCAATCCTCGGAACCAGGTCCTGCTCGGCATCCTGCTGATGCTGGGCGGCGACTTCATGTTTTCGCTGAACGACGCGATGGGCAAGTGGCTGGTGGTCACGCTGTCGGTCGGCCAGGTCGTCTTCGTGCGCTCGATCGGCGCCTTCCTGGTGCTTGGCCCGATGATCGCGCACCAGGGGCCGCGCGCGCTGCTGGTGATGGACAGGCCGTGGCTGCAGTTCACGCGGGCCATGCTCGCCGCAGTCGAGACGGTGCTGTTCTACGCGGCCGTCTACTACCTGCCGCTGGCCGACGTCATGAGCTTCTACATGGCCGGGCCGATCTACGTCGCCGCGCTGTCGCACCTCCTGCTCGGCGAGCCGGTCGGCTGGCGCCGCTGGGCGGCGATCCTCGTCGGCTTCTGCGGCGTGCTCGTCATGCTGCAGCCCACCGGATCGTTTTCCCTGGCATCGTTCTACGCGCTTGCCGGCAGCGTCGCCTTCGGGCTGATCATCATCCTCGGGCGCATGCTGCGCGGCACCAGCGACACCACGCTGGTGACCTGGCAGACCATCGGCACACTGATCGTCGGCGGCCTGCTCATGATCGGCAACTGGAAGACGCCAGACGCGGTCGAATGGTCGGGCATGCTGCTTCTCGGCGTCGTCGCCTGCCTTGCGCATCTGATGATCGTGCGCGCCCTCAAGCTGGCGCCGGCAGCCCTGCTTGCGCCGATGCACTACACGATGCTGCTGTGGGCGGTCGCCTTCGGATGGGCCTTCTTCGGCGACGTGCCCGGTCCGCGCATCCTCGCGGGTGCGGCCATCGTCGTCCTTGCCGGCCTTTTCATCTTCCATCGCCAGAAGGTGGTGGCCACCGTTGCGCCGGAAGACATACCGAAGGGCGTGAATTGAGCCCGGTCGGCCCGAGGGCTAGCCCACGAAGCCTGCCGCCTTGTGGCTGCCGTCGCAGAACGGCTTGTTCTTGGAATGGCCGCAACGACAGAGGAAGACGCGCGTCACCCGGTCGATGGTGCGGCCGGTGCCGCTGACGATTTCCAGGTTGCCTTCGACCTTCAGCGATCCGTTCGGCTGCGGCGTGACCTTGAGCGTCCCGTCGCGCGCCTCGAGCGGGCTCGACTCCTTCGCCGCGGGTTCGCCGCTGGCGGCGAACCCGCTCTTGGTGTGGCTGCCGTCGCAATAGGGCTTGTTCCCGGATGCCCCGCAGCGGCACAGCGTGGCGCGCAACGCGTCTTCGCCTGCGATCTCCATGTCGGCACTGAAGGCCAGCGGGCCATTTTCCCTGATCCGCACGGTGTTGACGACTGGCGGCTGCTCGTCGGGGCCGCCGTCCTTGCGCCTGTAGGTAATGGCGCCCGACGGGCAGCTGCGCGCGATGAAGGTAATGGCGTCCACCGATCCGGCGTCCGGATGGATCCACTCGCCGGGCGCGTTCGGTTCGAATACGTCCGGGTGGCCCAGCACGCAGTTGCGCGAATGGATGCAGCGCTTGCCGTCGAAACCGACATCGATTGCCTCGCCTTCGACGAAACGTCGGGTCATGGGTGCGCTCCTCAGCCTGTCGACCGAAGCCTAGCACGGGCCGGGGACGGTTGAAGCGGGAATCTTTCCCTTGCGCACCGCCGCGACGTGTCGCGAGAAGTCCGGCGTCTGCATCAACGCGCGGCAACGCGCGAAACGCCCATCGGCATAGGCGCGGAAGTTCTCGGCCGGGTTCGCATTGGCGAGCTGGATCAGGCCCCAGAGCGTCCACAGGAGATCGCACATCGCCTTGTAGATCACCACGCGCCCGCGTTCGGCCGGTCTCGGTTCGCCGGAAAAATAGGCGCGCAGCATCTCCTCGTCCTGCCGCTCGCCGAACTTGCCCTCGACTGACAGGTCGCCGAGGTCCCACATCGGGTCGTTCATGCCGGCATACTCCCAGTCGACGATCCACATGCGGTCGCCGGCGTCGAGAAAATTCTCGCACAGCGGATCGCAATGGCAGGCGACAAGAGGCGCGGGGTGCAGCGACAGAGCCTGGCGGATGTCCTCGGCCTCATGCAGCACGTCGTGGTATCCCGGCGGCAGCTCCACCTCCTTGGTCGACAGCACCTTCAGGTAGTCGTCGATCATCGCGAAAAGGTAGAAGCGGAAGGGGAAGACCGCGCCGGAAGTATGCAGCTTGCGGAAGGCCTCGGCCGCGCGCGCCGGCGCTGCCTCGTTGAGCTTGAAGGCTGCCGGCGACATTGTCTGCGCCTCGTCGATGAAGCGGGTCACCATCACGCCCTTCTCGTCGAAATAGAGGACTTCAGGGCTGACGCCGGCCTTTGCTGCCTCGCGCGCGGCGACGGCCTCGTGCGCACGGTTGATGTACTCTTCGGTTCCTTTTCCGGGCACGCGGATGCAGTGGTCGCCGACCTGGAAAACCAGGTTGGTCAGTCCGCCCAGCCTGACGACAGGCCCGTCATAGTCCTTGAGCAGCGGCACTCCGGCCATTGCTTGGCGCGCCAGGTCCAGGTCGCTCATGAATCCCCCTGTCGTTTTGTCCGGCGGGACCGTTCCACAGTTCGCCTCCCTTGGCTATGATCGAAGTGACACGCATGAACAGGCAATTTCCAATGTCAGGCAGCAGGCATGACGGGGCGCTCGGCGCCGTCTACGACGCGAAGGACGCGGGCGAGGTCGCCGCGCTCTACGACCGCTGGTCGGAAACCTACGACCAGGAGATGGCGCTTGCCGGCTACCGCCACCCCTCGATCTGCCTTGCGCTTCTGTCGCGCCATCTGCCGCGCGGCGCGTCGCCCCTGCTCGACGCCGGCGCCGGCACCGGCCTGATCGGCGAGTGGCTCGGCATCATGGGCTATCCGCATGTCGAGGCACTCGACATCTCCGAAGGCATGCTGGCCAAGGCAGCCGGGAAGGGCGCCTACAGGGCCTTCCACCGGCTGGCCCTCGGCGGGCCGCTGCCCTTCGCGGACGACCATTTCGCGGGCATTGTGTCGGCCGGCGTCTTCACGTCGGGCCACGTCGGCGTCGAGGGGCTCGACGAACTCATCCGCATCTGCCGCCCCGGCGGCGCCGTCGTGCTTACGGTCAAGAACACGCTTTGGGACGGTGGTTTCTCCGCCCGCATCGCCGATCTGGAGGGACAGGGTCTCGTCGCGCGCGCCGAGGAGACCGAACCCTACGTCTCGATGCCGGGTGAGGCCGGCACTGTGCCGAGCCGCGGGCTGGTGCTGCGGCGGATGTGAACTGCCCGGATTGGGGTGGCCGGCTCAGTCTACGCCTTCACGCGCTCCGCTTTCGCATCGTACATCGGCTCCAGCCAGATCCTGGTCGGCGTGCGGTCCATCGCCACGACCAGTTCGTAGTTGCCGGAAGCAAGGAACTCGTCGCTCACGCCGTCGGCGTTGCGCACATAGCCGTAGCCGATGTTCTTGCCGATCGTGTAGCCGTAACCGCCGGATGTCAGATAGCCGACCGGTTCGCCATTCCTGAGGATGGTCTCGCGGCCCAGCAGCACGACATCGGGAGCGTCGACCGTGAAGCCCGCGAACCGTTTCTTCAGGGGCTCGCCGGACGCCTTCTCCAGCGCGCGCCGTCCCAGGAAATCCGTGTTCTTGCGAAGTTTTACGGCCCATCCGAGGCCTGCCTCCTGGGGCGTGTCGTTCGGCGTGATGTCGGAGCCCCAGGCGCGGTATCCTTTTTCCAGCCGGAGCGCTTCCAGCGCGCGGTAGCCGATTGGCCGGATGTCGTGCTTGGCGCCGGCTTTCATCAGGGTATCGAATACATCGCCGGTCGCGGCCAGCGGTACGTGCAGTTCCCAGCCGAGTTCGCCGACATAGGTGATGCGGAGCGCGCGAACCGCATGTCCGGCGATGACGATCTCGCGTACATGCCCGAATGGAAAGCCGGCATCGGAGACGTCCGAATCGGTCGCTGCCGAAAGCACGTCGCGCGCCCGCGGCCCCATCAGCGACAGGGTCCCGAATTGCTCCGTGACGTCCACCAGCTTGGCGTCGAGCCCGTCGGGCAGGTGGTCCTCGATCCAGCCGAAATCGTGCGTCCGGAATCCGGTGCCGGTGACGATGTAGAAGCGGTCGTCGGCGAGCCGCGCCACGGTCAGGTCCGCCTCGATGCCGCCGCGCGTATTGAGCAACTGCGTGTAGGTCAGCCGGCCGGGCGGCCGCGAGACGTCGTTGGCGCAGATCCAGTCGAGGGCCTGCTGGGCCTGCTTTCCGGACAGCTCGTACTTGGCGAACGACGACTGGTCGAAGATGCCGACCTTTTCGCGGACGTGGCGGTGTTCCTCGCCAACCGCCGCGAACCAGTTCTGCCGGCCCATAGAATAGACGTCGCGGGCCTCGACGCCTTCGGGCGCGAACCAGTTCGGTCGTTCCCAGCCAAGCTTCGAGCCGAACACTGCGCGGTGCGCCTTCAGCCGCTCGTAGAGCGGCGAGACGATGCGCGGGCGCCCGCTTTCATATTCCTCGTGCGGGAAGCCGACCGTGTAGTGCTTGCCATAGGCTTCGAGGGTGCGGTCGGCGACCCATCGCCGGTCGCGGTGCAGGCCGGAGAAGCGCCTGATGTCGACCACCCAGAGGTCGAGCGGCGCCTCGCCGTCCACCACCCATTGCGCCAGCACCCAGCCTGCGCCGCCGCCCGACGCGATGCCGAAGGCGTTGAAGCCGGCGCCGACGAACATGTTGGTGCACTCCGGCGCCGATCCCAGGATGAAGTTTCCGTCCGGCGTGAAGCTCTCCGGGCCGTTGATCATCTGCTTGACGCCGGCCGTCTCCAGCGCCGGCACGCGCGCGATGGCCTGCTCCATATGCTGCTCGAAATGATCGAAGTCGTCGTCGAACAGGCGGAACTCCCAGTCGTCGGGCACGTCGCCGCCGGCAAGGCCGGTTTCCCAGGCCTGCGGGTTCGGCTCGTATCCGCCCATCACCAGCCCGCCGACCTCTTCCTTGAAATAGGTGCGCCGGTCGGGATCGCGGATCGTCGGTGCGGCGGCGGCCAGCCCCTCGAGCTTCTCGGTGATGATATACTGGTGCTTCACCGGTTGCAGCGGCACGGTGATGCCGGCCATCGCGCCGACCTGACGCGCCCATTGCCCGGCGCAGTTGACCACCTTGTCACAGGCGACGTCGCCGGCCGATGTCTTCACCTTGACGATACGCCCGTCCTTCATCTCGAAGCCGGTGACGCGCACGCCCTCGAACAGCTTCGCGCCATGCATGCGCGCGCCCTTGGCCAGCGACTGCGTGATGTCGGAAGGGCTCGCCTGTCCGTCGGTCGGCAGCCACGACGCGCCGACGAGATCGGACACGTCCATCAGCGGCCACATGCGCTTCACTTCCTCCGGCGACACCAGGTGCATGTCCATGCCGAAGCTCCTGGCGGTGGTCGCCAGCCGGCGAAATTCCGTCCAGCGGTCCGTGTTGGTGGCGAGCCTCAGGCACCCGGTCATCTTCCAGCCGGTTGCCAGTCCCGTCTCGGCCTCCAGCCCCTTGTAGAGGTCGACGGAATATTTGAGCACCCGCGTGATCGACGCCGACGAGCGCAACTGCCCGACCAGTCCTGCCGCATGCCAGGTCGACCCCGAGGTGAGCTTTCCCTGTTCCAGGAGGATCACGTCGGCCTTGTGGTCGCGCGCCAGGTGGTAGGCCGTGGAGCAGCCGATGATGCCGCCGCCGATCACGACGATCGCGGCTTGGCTTGGCAGGGTCATGGGAGCAGCTTTCCGTATGTCGTCTGGTACGTTTCGAGAGCGGCGTCGAGCCGCGCGAGGTTTTCGGCCGTATAGGCCGCGTAGTCGGCGCCCGGCGCTGCCAGGTGCAGTTCCGACACCATCGACCACATGGCTTCGCGCAGCAGCGAGGCGCACTGCGTGGCCGCGTGCGAGCGCCGGAGGTCGATGTCGGGCGCATGGCCGAAATACTCGGCCAGGAGTTCGTCGGATTCGTCGGCTGTCATGCCGGCGTTGGATGCCGCTCCGGCGAGGTCGAACATGGCCGTGTTGAAGCCGGCATATTCGAAGTCGATCAGCCAGAGCTTGTGCCCGTCGTCGAGGAAGTTGGCGGGCAGGAGGTCGTTGTGCCCGAAGATGACCGGCAACGGCATCTGCCGCGCCTCCAGCGCGTCGTTAAGTGCGAGGAACTCGGGCAGCCGATGCGTCATCCGGCTGTTGCCGGCCTGCAGGGTGCGGGCATAGTCGCGGTTGACGTGGAAAACCCAGAACATGAAGCCGGCGCCCGAGACATGCCTGGGCATTTCGTGATGGAAGTCCCGCATGAGCCTGGCGATGCGCGAGCGGTTGGCGCGCACATCGTCCGCGGAATAGGTCCGGGCGTCCAGGAAGTCGGCGACCATGACGCCCGTTTCGGCGAACGTGACTGCAGGCGCGAAGCCGGCCGCCGCGGCCGCACGGGCGACCATGACTTCGCGTTCGCGTTGAACATGGTGAAACGGAAAATCCTTGCCGATGCGAACGACATGCTTGCCGTTCGCGTCGGCGACCAGAAAGCTCTCGTTGCTGAGGCCGCCCTTCAGCGGTTCGATCGAGATGGCCCCGTTCCACATCTTCAGCGACCGGATACGGTATTCCGCCGCTCTCATGCGCGCACCACGATATCTGGACCTGTGCGTCCCAATGCCAATTGCGACATTCCCGTCGGCAGGTGCGGTGGCGAAGGGCTTCGCCGCCGGCGGTTCCTGGAAATCAGGCAGCCACTGTCGAATGGCCGCCCGCGCATTGTCAACGCGATTTTGTGGTTTTTTTTGACTTTATGACCGATTGACGATCGAAATCCCGGGAACCTGTCAGCCAGGCCGGATCGGCGGTTGCTTCGACGATTTCGAACCAAATCGGCGAGAAACGGTGTAGAAGCGCGGGTGTGGGGCAGGGGGCCTCCGTTCGAGGCGCAGCGAGGCGGATGAACTATTCCAAGCGGCACGGCGAGATTCTGAAGCTTATCCAGGAGGAGGGGACGATCACGATCGCCCGCCTTGCCGAAAAGCTGGGCGTTTCGCTCGAAACAGTACGGCGTGACGTGAAGCCGCTCGCCCGCGATGGCTCGGTGATGAAGATGCATGGCGCCATAGGCCTGCCGTCCGTGGTCGGCGAGGCGCCCTTCGAGCGGCGCATGCGCGAGCAGGCCGACGCCAAGCGCGCCATCGCCCGCCACGTCGCCGGCACCATCGGCGACGGCGAATCCGTCATGCTCGACACGGGTACGACGACCAGCTTCCTGGCGCGCGAACTGCTCAACCACCGCCGCCTGACCGTCGTCACCAACTCCTCCGACATCGCCCGCACGCTGGCAACCGTGAACGGCAACAAGGTGTACATGGCGGGTGGCGAGTTGCGCAGCGATTCAGGGGCCGCCTTCGGCGTTTCCGCGATCGAGTTCGTCAGCCGGTTCAGCGTCAACCACGCCGTCATCACGGCCGGCGCCATCGACGCGGAGGACGGCGTCATGGACTACGTGCTCGAGGAGGCGGAGTTCGCCCGCGTCGTGCTGACGCGCGGCACCCGGACGATCGTCGTCACCGACCATACGAAATTCGGACGCCAGGGCCTGGTCCAGGTTTGCGCTTTCTCGGCTTTCGGCGAACTGGTGACCGACCTGCCGCCGCCGCGTGACGTCGCTGCGGCCATCGAGGGCGCCGGCGCCAAGCTCGTCGTCGCGGGATCCCGCTAGGCGAACACTAGCGACCGGTGCGCGGCGACGCCGGCCAGCGCGCCGTCGGCCACCGCAAGCGGAACGCTCGGCGCCGGCCGCGCGATGTCGCCTGCGGCAAATACGCCCGGCACCGTCGTCTGCTTCATGTCGTCGACCTTGACGATCGGGCCGAACTGGCCGTCGACGTTCACGCAGCCGAGTTGTTCGCCGATGCTGCTGGTGAGGGTCGAGCGCGGCTGCGTGAACAGTCCGGCCAGGTTGACGCTGCCGCCGCCGTCCAACTGGACGGTCAGGGCGTCCGGACGTGAGGCGACGGCCTTGACCGATCGCCGCTCGACCGCGACGTCGCGCGCCTTGAACTGCTGGAGCATGTCGGCGTCCGGCTCGATCGCGCCGTTCAGGAACAGCGTGACCGGACCCCATTCGCGCACCAGCAGGGCGTGGTGCAACGCGACCGGACCGTTGGCCGCCAGTACCCCGAGCGGACGACCGCCGAATTCGTAGCCGTGGCAATAGGGGCAATGCGCGACGCGCCGGCCCCATTCGTCGGCGAGGCCGGGGATGTCGGGCAGCGCGTCGCTGACGCCATGCGCGAGCACGATGCGGCGCGCCGATAGCGTCCCGCCGTTCGCGCCGGAGAGGGTGAAGGCGTCAGCCGCACCGTCGGCGCTTTCCGCCCGGGCGTCGACGAAGCGCACGGTCGGATAGGCGGAAAGCTGCCTGCGGGCGCCGGCGATGATGTCGGCGGGCGGCACGCCGTCTTGCCCGAGGAAGCCGTGCGATGCCGCGGCGTACCGGTTGCGCGGTTCGCCGGTGTCGAAGATCGTCACCGTTCGGCGGGCGCGTGCGAGTTGCAGCGCGGCCGACAGTCCGGCGAAGCTGCCGCCGATGATGGCGACGTCAGTTGCGGTCGTGGACATGATTGTTCTCCAGGTGGGCCGACACGCCTGCGCCGCATTCGGCGACAAGGTCGGCGAGGGTCACTTGCGCGAGGCGCTGCGCCAGAATCCGTTCGACCTCGTCCCGAACGTCGTCGAGCGATCGGTTGACGGCGCGCTCGACGAGACAGCGTGGATTCTCCGGTTCGGTGCTGAACGCAATCAGCTTCTCGTCCAGCGCCGCCGTGACGTCGGCGAGCGTGATCCGGTCGGCCGGCCGCGCCAGCGTCCAGCCGCCGCCATGGCCGCGAGTCGACGAAAGGATGCCGGCCTCGCGCAGGCCGGCCACCATGCGCCGCACGACGACGGGATTGGTGTTCAGCCAGGATGCGATCTGCTCGGAGGTCATCGCGTGGTCCGGCCTGTGAGCCATATGCACCAGCGCGTGCAGGGATGCCGAAAGCTTGCTGTTTCGCTTCATGTAACTTTTATAGTTACGAAATGGCGGGCAATCAAGGACGGCGATACACTTTCCTAAATCTGCGCCGCGCTGTTATCTGCGTGCATGGCCTTCACGATCAGGCAGCTCCAGTATTTCGTCGCGGTTGCCGAGCGGGGCACGGTTTCCGGCGCCGCGCAGCATCTTTCCATCTCGCAGTCGGCGGTAACCGAGGCGATCAAGGACCTTGAGAGCGACCTCGGCGTGTCGCTGTTCGATCGCCATCCGCGCGGCCTGAACGTCACCCACAAGGGACATCAGTTCCTGCGCCATGCCACGAAGATCCTGGCCGACGTATCGGACGCGCGGCGCACCTTCTTCAGCGACCGCGAGGTTACGACCGGAAGACTTCAACTCGGCGTGACGTCGCTGGTCGCCGGCTACGTGCTGTCCGACCTGCTCGCCCGCTACCGCCGCGCGCACCCCGCGGTCGAGATTTCGGCCATCGAGGATGACGGCGACTACCTCGAGCACCTGCTTGTCGGCGGAAAGCTGGACATCGCCGTCATGGTCACCTCCAACCTGCGCGACCGGATGGCGCTGCAGTCGGAGATTCTCGAGGTTTCCGCCTACCGGCTCTGGCTTCCGATGGGCCACAGCCTGGCCAGCGCGGAGATCATCAACCTGGCCGACGTCGCCACCGAACCGCTCATCATGCTGACCGTGGACGAGATCGAGGAGAACACCGGCAAGCTTCTGGCGGCGCTCGGCACGCGCCCGCACGTGGCCTTCCGGACCCGCTCGGTGGAGGCCGTCCGCAGTCTTGTCGCCACCGGCGCCGGGGTCGCGCTTTTGCCCGACCTCGTCTACCGGCCCTGGTCGCTCGAAGGCGACCGCATCGAGTCGCGCGACATCTCGGGGGCGCTGCCGGTCGTCCAGGTGGGCATGGTCTGGCGGCGCGGTTCCGGGCTGCCGCAGGCGGCGCGCGATTTCATCGGCATCGCCCAGTCGCAGCGGACGGTGCGCCGCTGACCTGATCTGGTATCGGGAAAACCGATATCGCCCTTCTATTAAATGAATTTGCGAAAGCGAGGCTTTGGCGTCACGTTTTCTGCGGGTTCCAGCCGCCGATGAGAGAGCGGCCCTTTTTCAATGGGAGACGTCACGATGAAATCAATGCTGAAGTCCTGCACTGCCCTGGCGCTCATGGTCAGCTTTTCGGGCCAGGCATTCGCCCAGGTCACGGAAATCGGTCCGGGCGAAGGCCAGCTCAACATCGTCGCGTGGGCGGGCTACATCGAACGCGGCGAAACCGACAAGGCCTTCGACTGGGTGACCAAGTTCGAGGAAGCGACCGGCTGCAAGGTCAACGTCAAGACGGCTGCGACCTCCGACGAAATGGTCGCGCTGATGAACGAGGGCGGCTTCGACCTCGTCACCGCTTCGGGCGACGCGTCGCTGCGCCTGATCGCCGGCAAGCGCGTGCAGCCGGTGAACGTCGACCTGGTGAAGAGCTGGTCGACCGTGGACGACCGGCTGAAGGACGCACCCTGGCACACGGTCGACGGCGTCCACTACGGCGTTCCCTACATGTGGGGCCCGAACGTGCTGATGTACAACACCAACGCGATCAAGACGCCGCCGACCTCCTGGAAGGTGGTCTTCGAGGAGATGACGCTCGACGACGGCAAGTCCAACAAGGGCCGCGTCCAGGCCTATGACGGCCCGATCCACGTTGCCGACGCCGCGCTCTACCTGATGGCGCACAAGCCGGACCTCGGCATCAAGGATCCGTACCAGCTCAACGAAGACCAGTACAAGGCGGCACTCGACCTGCTGCGCCAGCAGCGCACGCTGGTCGGCCGCTACTGGCACGACGCCTTCATCCAGATCGACGACTTCAAGAACGAAGGCGTCGTCGCGTCGGGTTCCTGGCCGTTCCAGGTCAACCTGCTCAAGGGCGAAAACCAGCCGGTCGCCTCGGTGTTCCCGGACGAGGGCGTCACCGGATGGGCCGACACCACGATGATGCATGTCGATTCCGCGAACCCGAACTGCGCCTACATGTGGTTCGAGCACCAACTCTCGTCCAACCTGCAGAGCGACCTCTCGGTCTGGTTCGGCGCCAATCCGTCCGTGCCGGCCGCCTGCACCGACGGGCGCGGCATGCAGAACGCCGAAGGATGCACGGCCAACGGCATGGACAATTTCGAGAAGGTCAAGTTCTGGACCACGCCGACGAGCAAGTGCGCCACCCAGAACGACCAGTGCGTGCCGTACTATCGCTGGGTGTCTGACTACATCGGCGTCATCGGCGGCCGCTAATTTCGCGAGCGCGACCGTGCCCCTCTCCCCGCGGGCGGGGCGAGGGGAGGCGCCGGCGTCGCGGTCCTCTCGCCTCTCCCCGTTGCCGACAGGCATTCGAGGAGCGGCGCGCGCCTTTCCAGGAACCAGCCTGACCGTCAGGACAACACATGACCCCAGCCGTTTCCTTCAAGCAGGTGTCGCGCCATTTCGGTTCGGTCAGGGCCGTCGATGCGGTCGACCTCGAGATCGGCGAAGGCGAGTTCTTCGCCATGCTCGGCCCGTCGGGCTCCGGCAAGACGACGTGCCTCAGGCTGATCGCCGGCTTCGAGCAGCCGACATCGGGCCGCATCGAGATCTTCGGCGAGCGCGCCGAGGGCGTGCCGCCCTATCGGCGCAACGTCAACACGGTCTTCCAGGACTACGCGCTCTTCCCGCATCTCAACGTGCTCGACAACGTTTCCTATGGACTGATGGTCCGGGGCGTCGCCCGGGCCGAGCGCCACCGCGAGGCGGAAACCGCGCTCGAACTCGTCAAGCTGCCGGGCTACGGCACGCGCCGTCCCGGCCAGTTGTCCGGCGGCCAGCGCCAGCGCGTCGCGCTCGCCCGCGCGCTGGTCAACCGGCCGAAGGTGCTGCTGCTCGACGAGCCGCTCGGCGCGCTCGACCTGAAGCTGCGCGAGAACATGCAGGAGGAACTGAAGACCCTCCAGAAGTCGCTCGGCATCACCTTCGTCTTCGTGACGCATGACCAGGGCGAGGCGCTCTCCATGGCCAACCGGGTCGCCGTGTTCGACCATGGCAGGATCATGCAGGTCGGATCGCCGGAGGACATCTACGAGCGGCCGAACTCGCGTTTCGTCGCCGACTTCGTCGGTTCGTCGAACGTGTTGCCGCCGGACTTCGTCGCCCGGCACGGCGGCGCGCGCCGGTGGGCCAGCCTGCGGCCGGAGGCCGTCCGGCTCGTCGATGACGAGGCGGGCGCGCTGACGGCGACCGTGGTATCGCGCTCCTACCTGGGCGGCTCGACCAGGCTTGGGCTCGACGTCGACGGACAGCGCATCAACGCCCTTCTGCCGGCCGGTGCGTCGTTTCCCGCCGAAGGCGACAGTGTCCGCGTCGGATTTGCGCCGGGCGACCTGCACCTGATGGAGGATGCGGGGTGAGCCTGGCCGACGCAACCTATCGCGCCGATGGGGCAGGCGCGATCCTGCCCGATCGCGGCGGCGTCCTGGGACGCCTCTCGGACACGTTCTGGCGCAGGCCCGGCATGCTTCTCCTGCTGATGCTCCTGCCGCCCGTGCTCTGGCTCGGCATCGTCTATCTCGGCTCGCTGTTCGCGCTCCTGCTGCAGAGCTTCTTCTCGATCGACGAATTCTCGGGACTCATCAACCGCGAGTTCACGCTGAAGACCTACGGAGAACTGCTCCGGCCGTCGAACCTCGACATCATCCTGCGCACGGTGACGATGGCGGTGCTGGTGACGATCGCTTCGGCCGTCGTCGCCTTTCCGATCGCCTACTACGCGGCCCGCTACGCGCGCGGCAAATGGAAGGCGCTTTTCTATCTCGGCATCATGTTGCCGCTGTGGTCGAGCTACCTCGTCAAGATCTATGCATGGAAGCTGATCCTCGCGAAGGAAGGCATCCTCACCTGGTTCTTCGAGAAGGTGCACCTGCAGTGGCTGATCGACGCCTGGCTGTCGCTGCCCGTCGTCGGCGGCAATTCGCTGTCGGTCTCCTTCACCGGCACCTTCATCGTCTTCGTCTATGTCTGGCTGCCCTTCATGATCCTGCCGGTCCAGGCCGCGCTGGAGCGCGTGCCGTCGAACCTCGTCGAGGCCTCGTCCGACCTCGGCGCGACGCCGGCCCAAACCTTCCGGAACGTGCTGTTCCCGCTGGCGCTTCCCGGCATCGTCGCTGGATCGATCTTCACCTTCTCGCTGACGCTCGGCGACTACATCATCCCGCAGATCATCGGCACGTCCAGGCTCTTCATCGGCCAGGCCGTCTACGCCCACCAGGGCACGGCCGGCAACATTCCGCTGGCCGCCGCCTTCACCGTCGTGCCGATCGTGGTCATGGGCTTCTACCTCTGGGGCGCCAAGAAGATGGGGGCCTTCGATGCGCTCTGATCGTTCCTCCGCGCCTCTGTCGCTGAAGATCGCCGCCGCCGCCGGTCTCGCCTTCCTGCACCTGCCGATCCTGCTGATCTTCGTCTATGCCTTCACCACCGAGGAGAAGAGCTACCAGTGGCCGCCGCCGGGCTTCACGCTGCGGTGGTTCGAGGTCACATGGAACCGCCCCGACGTCTGGCAGGCGCTCGGCCTCTCGGTGCAGGTGGCCGCCATCTCTACGGTCATCGCCCTCGTCCTCGGAACGCTCTGCGCCGCGGCGATCAGCGGCTCGAAGTTCTTCGGTCGCGAGGCGGTCTCGCTGCTCGTGATCCTGCCGATCGCGCTGCCCGGCATCATCACCGGCATCGCGCTTCGCTCGGCATTTTCGCTCGCCGAGATTCCGTTCTCGATGTGGACGATCATCCTCGGGCACGTCACCTTCTGCGTGGTCGTCGTCTACAACAACGCGGTGGCCCGCTTCCGCCGCGTCTCCGGCTCGCTCGTCGAAGCCTCGATGGACCTCGGCGCCAACGGCTTCCAGACCTTCCGGTATGTGATCCTGCCCAACATCGGCACCGCGCTCGTCGCCGGCGGCATGCTCGCCTTCGCGCTGTCATTCGACGAGGTGATCGTCACAACCTTCACCGCGGGCCAGCAGCAGACGCTGCCGATCTGGATGCTCGAAGAACTCGTGCGGCCGCGCCAGCGCCCCGTCACCAACGTGGTGGCGATGGTCGTGGTGCTGGTGACGTTCCTGCCCATTCTCGCTGCCTACTATCTCACCCGCGACGGCGACCAGATCGCCGGTTCCGGCAAATAGACCACCAAGGAGGACTTCATGGATACCCAGATGCTCATCGGCTCGAAGTTCGAGGCTGGCGCGGATGCCGCCGAAGCCGTGCTCAACCCGCGCACCGGCAAGACGATCCTCGACCTGCCGGAGGCTTCGCAGGGCCAGATCGACAAGGCGGTCGCCGCCGCCGAGAAGGCGTTCGGCGCGTGGTCGCGAACCACGCCCGCGCAACGCTCGGTCTATCTCTTGAAGATCGCCGAGCGCATCGAGGCGGAAGCCGAGGAGTTCGCGAAGCTGGAGGCGCTGAACTGCGGCAAGCCGATCAATGCCGTCCTCAATGACGAGATTCCCGCGATCGTCGACTGCTACCGCTTCTTCGCCGGTGCGGTTCGCTCCATGCCGGGTGTCGTCGCAGGCGAATACCTTTCCGGGCATACTTCGATGATCCGCCGCGATCCGATCGGCATCGTCGCCTCGATCGCGCCCTGGAACTACCCGCTGATGATGATGGCCTGGAAACTGGCGCCGGCGATCGGCGGCGGCAACACGGTCGTCTTCAAGCCGTCCGAGCAGACGCCGCTTACCGCGCTGAAGCTGGCGAAGATCCTCGCCGACGTGCTGCCCGAGGGCGTGGTCAACGTCGTGCTCGGGCGCGGCAACAGCGTCGGCAATGCTCTGATCAACCACCCCAAGGTCAACATGATCTCGATCACCGGCGACGTGGCGACCGGAAAGAAGGTGCTTGAGGCGGCTGCCAAGTCAGTCAAGCGGACCCATCTCGAACTCGGTGGCAAGGCGCCGGTGATCGTCTTCGACGACGCCGACGTCGATGCGGTGGTGAGCGGCCTGCGCGCCTTCGGCTACTACAATGCCGGCCAGGACTGCACGGCGGCCTGCCGCGTCTACGCCGGCAAGAAGGTCTATGAAAAGCTCGTCGCCGACCTGTCCGCCGCCGTCTCCACCATCAGCTACAACAAGAAGGACGACACCAAGAACGAGATCGGACCGCTTATCTCGAAGCGCCAGCGCGACCGCGTCGCGTCCTTCGTGGAGCGCGCCTCGGAACTGAAGCACATCGAGATCACCACCGGCGGCAAGCCGGGCGACGGCACCGGCTTCTACTACCAGCCGACGGTGGTGGCGGGCGCCAGGCAGGAAGACGAGATCGTCCGCCGCGAGGTGTTCGGACCCGTCGTTTCCGTGACGCGCTTCAAGGACGTGGACGAGGCGGTGACCTGGGCCAACGACAGCGACTACGGCCTGGCGTCCTCGGTCTGGACCCGGGACGTCAGCCGGGCAATGTCGACCGCCGCGCGCCTGCAGTATGGCTGCACCTGGATCAACACGCATTTCATGCTGACCAACGAGATGCCGCATGGCGGCCTCAAGCAGTCCGGCTACGGCAAGGACATGTCGCTCTATGCGCTGGAGGACTACACCGCTGTCCGTCACGTCATGATCGCGCACTGACGTTGCGCTGGACGGCTTTCCAGCAAGGCCGGCCCCCCTTGTCGAGGGGCCGGCGCCATGAAGGCACATCATCGACGAGGTGATGGCGCTTTTTCACCGATCTTCAGGCCAATCGGTCGGTGACCGGCGGGTGGTTTCGCTACTCGACGACCCGGAAGATCTGCCACTGGCTGGTGCCGGAGACGACGAACGGCTCCATTTCCCTCCCCCATTTCGCGTGGGCGTCGATCTTGCCGATCTTCCCGAAGAATTCCTCCAGCCGGGCGAGGCTTTCGACGTGGTGATGCGCCTCGATGGTCGCCTCTCGGGCGCCGATCGATCCGGTCATGATCTGGAACTTCATCTCGGCGAGGTTCACCTGCGAGCCGATGTCGCGCTCCCACTGCTTCATCAGTTCCAGGACCCGCTGCTTGTTTCCGAATTTTGCATCGATCTGCCACCGTGCACTGAACATGTCCGTCTCCCAGCGTTGAAGTGAACGAACTTTCGGTGCTCGCCGATCTCGGCCCTGCCGTCGACCGGCGCGCGGATGGAAATCGTATCATTTCGGCAATCTCGGCGCATCAGAACTCGCCGATGCATCTGGTAGGACCAGATTTTTCCGGCTAGTTTACGAACCTCGAGCCGGGGAGGTTTCATGAAGATCGGTTTCTGCATGTTCCTGTGGACGACCAACGTCACGGGAAAGCACAGTCGGCTGCTGAAGGACATCAAGGCCACCGGCTACGACGGCGTCGAGATTCCGATCTTCGAGGGAACGCCCGAAGACTACACCCGCCTCGGCGAGATGCTGGACCGCATCGGGCTGGAGCGCACCGCGGTCACGGCAATGGGCGATCCGTCCATGAACCTGATTGCGCCGGACGCCGCGACCCGGCGCAGGGGTGTCGCCTACATGAAATGGGCGATCGACTGCGCCGCCGCCCTTGGCGCGAACCGCCTGTCGGGTCCGGTTCATTCGACGCTGGGCGCCTTCACGGGCGTCGGCCCGACGTCGGCGGAAAAGAAGCGCTCGGTCGCCTCGCAACGCGCCATCGGCGACCATGCCGGCAACAAGGGCGTCACCATCGGCCTCGAGGCGCTGAACCGCTTCGAATGCTACCTGCTCAACACCATGGCGGACCTCTCCGCGCATGTCGACGAGATTGGGCATCCCAACATCAAGGCGATGTACGATACGTTCCACGCCAATATCGAGGAACAGGATCCGATATCGGCCTACACCAGGCACGTGAAGAACATCTGCCACATCCACATTTCGGAGAACGACCGCGGCGTGCCGGGACGGGGCAACATCCCCTGGAAAAAGACCTTCGCCGCCATCCGGCAGAGCGGCTACGACGACTGGCTGACCATCGAGGCGTTCGGCCGCGGCCTCAAGGACCTCGCCGCCGCCACCAAGGTGTGGCGCGACTTTGCCGAGAGCCCGGAGGCGGTCTATCGCGAGGGCTACGTCCACATCAGGCAGCATTGGAAGAAGGCGGCCAGGAACCGCTGACGCCCGCCAGGTCCGGAACCTTTCCGCTTTGCCTGCCTCGACGGTTGGGCCTGCCTCAGCCGCTGACGTCGGCGTCCGCCTCGGCGGCCTGTTCGGCGGTCACCTTCTGGGTCGGCCGCCTGACCTGCGGGGCGGCTTCGATGACGATCGGCCGCAAGCCCTCGCCGCCGGAATCCACCACCTCGAAGAAGTGGCGGCGCATGCGCGGCTCCCAGAACTTGTTGATGTGCTCTGCGACGCCGTGCACGCCTTCGTCATGCGGCTTCGATTCGAAGAAGATGCCGATCTGGTTGGCCATCCGCACGATCTTGGCGATGCCCTGCCTGACATGGGCGTCGTGGCTTTCTTCGTCATGCGACATTGCGGGCTGCTCCATCGGTCACGCGTTCGGGGTGGGTGAACACGTCGAAATCCTCGCCGCGCACCAGCGCCACGAGCGTCATGCCGGCCTCTTCGGCGGTGCGGATGGCAAGCGCGGTCGGCGCCGACACGGCGATGATGAAGGACGCGCCGATGGCCGCCGTCTTCTGCACCATCTCGACCGATACGCGCGACGTCACGACGACAGCGCCGGTCGAACCGTCGACGCCCCGTCTCGCCAGCGCGCCGGCAAGCTTGTCGAGCGCGTTGTGCCGCCCGACATCCTCGCGCGCCAATACCACGCCCTTGCCCGGCACGTAGAACCCGGCGGCATGGACGGCGCCGGTCTCCGCATGCAGGGGCTGCACTTTCGAAAGCAGCTTCACAGACTGCACGATGTCGGAGGCCGAAAGCGTGATCGCATCCCGCTCGACGCTGTCGACCGAGCGCATCGCCTCCTCGATCGATTCGATGCCGCAGAGGCCGCAACCGACCGGGCCGGCGAGCCTGCGGCGCCGCGCCTGGAAGCGGTCGTTCGCCTGGTCCCTCAGCCTGATCTGGATGTCAATGCCCGCGCCGTGGTCCTCGACCTCGATGGCTTCAATCTCGTCCGGCGCGTCGATGATGCCTTCTGTAAGCGAGAAGCCGAGCGCGAAATCCTCGAAGTCGGCCGGCGAGGCCATCATCACCGCATGCGTCGTGCCGGCGAAGGAGAACGCCACCGGCGTTTCCTCCGGCACCATGCGGTTGGCCGAGGTCGAACCGGCGGCGCGGCGCGCCAACCGGGTTGCCTGGGTGAGGGGAGGGCGTAGCCTCATGCGACCGTCAGCGGAGAGGAAGCGCGAAGCCGCTCACTCCGCCGCCTCCATGTGACCTTCGATCCGCCGGCTCTTGCGCGACAACTCCTCGTATTCCTCCTGCCACCGGGTGGGACCGTTGGACGGCGAAACCTGCACGGCCGTCACCTTGTATTCGGGGCAGTTGGTCGCCCAGTCCGAATAGTCGGTGGTGATGACGTTGGCCTGCGTGTCCGGATGGTGGAAGGTGGTGTAGACGACGCCCGTCGCAACGCGGTCGGTGATCAGCGCGCGCAGCGTGGTCTCGCCGGCGCGGCTGGCCAGGCGCACCCAGTCGCCGTCGCGAATGCCGCGGTTCTCCGCGTCGTGCGGGTGGATCTCCAGCCGGTCCTCGTCGTGCCAGACGACGTTGGCCGTACGCCGCGTCTGGGCGCCGACATTGTACTGGCTGAGGATGCGGCCGGTCGTGAGCAGCAGCGGGAAGCGCGGCCCAGACTTTTCGTCAGTCGCCACATACTCGGTGCGGATGAACTTGCCCTTGCCGCGCACGAAGCCGCCGATATGCATGATCGGCGTGCCCTCGGGCGCCTTGTCGTTGCACGGCCATTGTACCGAGCCCATCTTGTCGAGTAATTCGTAGGAGACGTTGGCGAAGGTCGGCGTGGTCCGGGCGATTTCGTCCATGATCTCGGACGGGTGCTGGTAGTTCCAGTCGAGTCCGATCGCCTGGGCGAGCTTCTGCGTGGTCTCCCAGTCGGCATACTCGCATTTCGGCTCCATCACCTTGCGCACGCGGTTGATGCGGCGCTCGGCGTTGGTGAAGGTGCCGTCCTTCTCGAGGAAGGTCGAGCCCGGCAGGAAGACGTGGGCGTAGTTTGCGGTCTCGTTGAGGAAGAGGTCGTGAACGACGACGCATTCCATCGCGGCGAGGCCTGCAGAGACGTGCTTGGTGTCCGGGTCAGACTGCAGGATGTCCTCGCCCTGGATATAGAGGCCCATGAACGTGCCTTCGACGGCGGCGTCCAGCATGTTGGGGATGCGCAGGCCCGGCTCGTTGTCGAGCTTCACGCCCCAAAGGCTCTCGTAGATCTCGCGCGTCGCGTCGCCCGAGATGTGGCGGTAGCCCGGCAACTCGTGCGGGAACGAGCCCATGTCGCACGAGCCCTGCACGTTGTTCTGGCCGCGCAGCGGGTTCACGCCGACGCCCGGCCGGCCGATGTTGCCGGTCAGCATGGCGAGGTTGGCGATGGCGATGACGGTGGTCGAGCCCTGGCTGTGCTCGGTGACGCCGAGCCCGTAGTAGATCGCACCGTTGCCGCCGGTGGCGTAGAGCCTCGCCGCGCCGCGGATATCGTCCGCCGGCACGCCGCACAGCTTCTCGACTTCTTCAGGGCTGTGGCGCGGGTCGGACACGAACGAAACGTAGTCCTGGAATTCGTCCCAGTCGCAGCGCTCGCGGATGAAGGCCTCGTCGAACAGGCCCTCGGTCACGACGACATGCGCCAGCGCCGTCACCACCGCGACGTTGGTGCCGGGCTTCAGCGGCAGGTGGTAGTCCGCCTCCATGTGCGGCGCCTTGACCATCTCCGTGCGGCGCGGATCGAGGACGATGAGCCTGGCCCCCTTGCGCAGCCGCTTCTTCAGCCGCGACGCGAACACCGGATGCGCCGAAACCGGATTGGCGCCGATCACCATCGCGACGTCGGTGTGCTCGACCGAATCGAAGTCCTGCGTGCCGGCCGAGGTGCCGTAGGTCTGGCCGAGCCCGTAGCCCGTCGGCGAATGGCAGACGCGCGCGCAGGTGTCGACGTTGTTGTTGCCGAAGCCCTGCCGGACAAGCTTCTGGACGAGGTAGGTTTCCTCGTTGGTGCAGCGCGACGAGGTGATGCCGCCGACGGCGCCCTTGCCATACTGGTACTGGATGCGGCGGAACTCGCCGGCGATGTGCCGGAACGCCTCGTCCCCAGAGACCTCGCGCCACGGATCGGTGATCTTCTCGCGCACCATCGGGTTCAGGATGCGTTCCTTGTGGGTGGTGTAGCCCCAGGCGAAGCGGCCCTTGACGCAGGAGTGGCCGCGGTTCGCCTTGCCGTCCTTCCACGGCACCATGCGCACGACCTCGTCGCCTTTCATTTCGGCCTTGAACGAGCAGCCGACGCCGCAATAGGCGCAGGTCGTCACCACCGAGCGATCGGGCATGCCCTTTTCGAGAACGGTCTTCTCGCGCAGCGCGTCGGTAGGGCAGGCCTGCACGCAGGCGCCGCAGGACACGCATTCGCTTTCGAGGAACGGCTCGTGCATGCCGGCCGCCATGCGGCTCTCGAAGCCGCGGCCCTCGATGGTGAGCGCGAAGGTGCCCTGCACTTCTTCGCAGGCGCGCACGCAACGCGAGCAGACGATGCACTGCGCGGGGTCATAGGTGAAGTACGGGTTCGATTCGTCGCGAGCGATGTAGTCGACCATCAGCGAGCCGTGGCCCGGCGCGACGCCGGCATCCGCCTGAACGTGGTTGCGGCCATCGAGGCCGTAGCGGTTTTCCGCCAGGCCAACCGAGGCGACCACCTGGTCGAACTCGCTGGCGCCGGTGCCTGCACCTGCGCTGCCCGGTCCGCTCCAGGCCGAGGGATGGTCGGAAACGTAGAGTTCCATGACGCCGCGCCGGATCGCGTCGAGCCGGTCGGACTGGGTGTGCACGACCATGCCTTCGCCGACTGGCGTCGTGCAGGATGCCGGCGTGCCGCCGCGTCCCTCGATCTCGACCAGGCAGACGCGGCAGGACCCGAAGGCGTCGATCATGTCTGTGGCGCAAAGCTTCGGGATCTCGACGCCGGCTTCCATCGAAGCGCGCATGATCGAGGTGCCCTCGGGCACGGTGATCGAACGGCCGTCGACGGTCAGCGTCACCGTCTTTTCAGACCGCGATGCGGGCGTGCCGTAGTCGGTTTCCTGGACGAGCGATGCGAACTCTGGCTTGACGTTCATGGTCCGCTCCTATTCCGCGGCTTCGGCGACGGGCGAAGGCCGAAAGTCGTCAGGGAAGTGGTTGATTGCGCTCATCACGGGGTAGGGGGTGAAGCCGCCCAGCGCGCAGAGCGATCCGAACTTCATCGTGTTGCAGAGGTCGGTGACGAGTTCGATCTGCTTCGCAGGCTCGATGTTGCCGGCGATCTTGTCCAGCACCTCGACGCCACGCTGCGAGCCGATGCGGCAGGGCGTGCACTTGCCGCAGCTTTCGACGGCGCAGAACTCCATCGCGAAGCGCGCCTGCTTCAGCATGTCGGCGGTGTCGTCGAACACCACGATGCCGGCGTGGCCGATCAGCCCGTCCTTGGCGGCGAATTCCTCGTAGTCGAAAGGCGTGTCGAACAACGCGCGCGGGAAATAGGCGCCGAGCGGCCCGCCGACTTGCACCGCCTTCACCGGCCGGCCCGTCGCAGTGCCGCCGCCGATGTCGTCGATGATCTCGCCGAGCGTCAGGCCGAAGGCCGCCTCGAACAGGCCGCCATGCCTGACGTTGCCGGCGATCTGGATCGGGATCGTGCCGCGCGAGCGGCCCATGCCGAAGTTCTTGTAGTACTCGCCGCCCTTGTCCATGATGATCGGGACCGAAGCGAGCGAGATGACGTTGTTGATGACCGTCGGCTTGCCGAACAGGCCCTGGATGGCCGGCAGTGGCGGCTTGGCGCGCACCACGCCTCGCTTGCCTTCCAGCGAGTTCATCAGCGAGGTTTCCTCGCCGCAGACATAGGCGCCGGCGCCGGTCCTGATCTCGATATCGAAGACGTTCGGCGAGCCGAGCACGCTGACCCCGAGCACGCCCCGCTTGCGGGCGATCTCCACGGCGCGCGTCATCGTCGCCACCGCGTGAGGATACTCGGAGCGGATGTAGACGAAGCCTTTCGTCGCGCCGGTGGCGATGCCGGCGATCGTCATGCCCTCGATGAGCACGAAGGGATCTCCCTCCATGATCATCCGGTCGGCGAAGGTGCCGCTGTCGCCCTCGTCGGCGTTGCAGATGATGTATTTGCGGTCGGCCGACGTCTCCAGGACGGTCTTCCACTTGATGCCGGTCGGGAAGCCGGCGCCACCGCGCCCGCGAAGCCCGCTGTCGGTTACCGTCTTGACGATGTCGGCGGGGGTCACGGCCACGGCGTTTGCCAGGCCGTTCAGCCCGCCATGCGCCTTGTAGTCGTCGAGCGACAACGGCTCGGTGACGCCGCATCGCGCGAAGGTCAGCCGCGTCTGTCTGGCAAGGAACGGAATGTCGTCGGTTTTTCCGAGCGACAGTCTGTGCGTTCCCCCGGCGGTCAGGCCCGCATCGAAGAGCGACCGTACGTCCTTCGCCGTGACCGGCCCGTAGGCCATGCGGCCGGACTCGGTCTCCACCTCGACCATCGGCTCCAGCCAGTAGAGGCCGCGCGAGCCGTTGCGGACGATTTTCGCATCCAGTCCGCGCGCGGCAATTTCTTTTTCGACCGCGCTCGCGACCTTTTCCGCGCCAAGCGCCAGAGCGCCGGAATCGCAGGGGATATAGATGGTCGCGGTCACAGGCGCACCTCCGCTGCGATCTCTTCGACCTTGTCGGCGTCGAGTCGGCCGATCACCTCGCCGTCCAGCATTGCCGACGGCGCGCAGGCGCAAAGCCCCAGGCAGTAGACCGGCTCGAGCGTCACGGCCCCGTCCTTCGTCGTCTCGTGGAAACCGATGCCGAGCAATTGCTGCATCCTCGCCGCCAGCGCGTCGCCGCCCATCGACTGGCACGCTTCGGCGCGGCAGAGTTTCAGTACGTGGCGCCCGGCCGGATGCTTGCGGTAGTCGTGGTAGAACGTGACGACGCCGTGCACCTCCGCCCTCGACAGGTTCAGCAGGTCGGCGATGACGGGGAGGCTTTCGCCCGGCACGTAGCCGAACTCGTCCTGGATGCCGTGCAGTATGGGCAGCAAAGGACCTTCCAGGCCCTTGAGGTCATTGACGACCGCGGCCGTCCGCGATGCGATGTCGGTACTTGCGTGCTGCATGGCCAGGCAGCGCCCTCCCTATCGAGCGAATTGATCGCCAAGCCACTATGGAACCAGAGGAATATGGCCGAATCAATAAAGCCGTTTCGTTGATTGATAGATTTTCTCTATCAATCTGGTGAATTGCAGGATCGCATCACGCGCGTGGCCTGAACCCTTCCGCCAGCGCCATCGCCTCGTCCAGAAGCGCCGCGACCAGCGGCGTGTGCGGTTCGCGCGGTGCGGCGACGAGCCCGACCGTGTGGCTGGCGTCCGGATCGACGATCGGGATGGCGCGTATCGGCTCGGCGAATCCGAAAGTCTCCGTGAGGTTCAGCGGCATGATCGACGACCATTTTCCAGTGCGGATATGGGAAAACAGCACGATCATGGAGTTCGACTCGAGTGTCGGCCTCGCGACCACGCCGGCTTCGGCAAGGTGTTGGTCGATGATGCGGCGGTTCTGCATGTTGGGCGTGAGCAGGCAGAGCGGAAGGGTGCTGACCTCGGCCCAGGTGACCGCCTTGTTCTCCGAATAGGGGTTTCCGGCGGCCGTGATGAGCTGGTAGCGCTCGGAATAGAGCGGCACGCTCGTGACGCGTCCGAGCGGCTCGTTGTCGAGATAGGTGATGCCCGCGTCGATGTCGAAATTGCCGAGCAGGGTAAGGACCTCGATCGAAGTTCTCGATAATATCGAGAATGTGACCCCGGGGTGCTTCTCGCGGAAGGGCGTGGTCAGGCGCGGGATCATCGCCAGCGCCGTCGGGATCGCTGCGATGCGGATATGACCCGACAGGCCGTGCCTTGCGGCGCGCATTTCCTCGCGCATGGTGCGCGCGTCGCCGGTGATGCGCCGCGCCCAGACCAGCACCTGTTCCCCCTCCGGCGTCAACCCCTGGAAGCGCGAGCCGCGCTTGACCAGCATGACGCCGAGCTGTTCCTCGAGTTGCTTGATCGCGGCCGACAGCGTCGGCTGGGTAATGCCGAGCTGCTCGGCGGCGCGGCCGAAATGCTCTTCCTTGGCGAGCGCGATGAAGAATTCGAGCTTGTCGATCATGGCCGAATGTCGTGGCTTGTGCCGGTCAGGTCAATCGTCCTGGGGCGGTGGCGCCTGCATCCCCAACTTTATCCGGATTGCGTGCCCGCCTGACTTCGGTCTTCGCCCGAGCCGCATGGTTGCGGCTTGGTTCGCGGTCCGCGATGCACTATCTGGGAGGCAGTCCAGAAACCGGTCCAGAACACATGTCCGTTACCAAAGAAGCCGTCCTCGAGCGTCTGAAGACCGTCAACGGTCCGGACTTCACCGGCAACATCGTCGATCTCGGCCTGGTCTCGGAAATATTCATCGCGGACGGGAAGGTGTTCTTCTCGATCACCGTGCCCGCCCAGAGGGCGCAGGAGATGGAGCCGCTGCGTGCCGCAGCCGAGCGGGCCGTCAAGGCGGTTCCCGGCGTCGCTGGCGCAATGGTCGCGCTGACGGCCGAGAAGAAGGGCGGCGGCATGGAAGCGCCTGTGCAGCCGCGGCCGGCGCAGCGTCCGGCGCAGAACTCAGCGCCACCGTCCGCCCATCCGCATGCCGACCGCGCTCCAGCCTCGCAGTCGCAGGGCAAGCGCGGCGTTCCCGGCGTCGCCTCGATCATCGCGGTGGCCTCGGGCAAGGGCGGCGTCGGCAAGTCGACGACGGCAATCAACCTCGCGCTTGGCCTCGCCGCGCTCGGGAAGAGGATCGGCGTGCTCGACGCCGACATCTACGGACCCTCCATGCCGCGGCTGCTCGACATTCGCGGCAAGCCGCAGACGGTCGACGGCAAGGTCCTGAAGCCGATGGAGAAGTACGGCCTGAAGGTCATGTCGATGGGCTTCCTCGTCGACGAGGAAACGCCCATGATCTGGCGCGGGCCGATGGTCATGTCGGCGCTCGCGCAGATGCTGCGCGAAGTCGAATGGGGCGAACTCGACGTACTGGTGGTCGACATGCCGCCCGGCACAGGTGACGCGCAACTCACCATGGCGCAGCAGGTGCCGCTCGCCGGCGCGGTCATCGTCTCGACGCCGCAGGATCTCGCGCTGATCGACGCGCGCAAGGGACTGAACATGTTCAGGAAGGTCGATGTGCCCCTGCTCGGCATCGTCGAGAACATGAGCTACTTCATCGCGCCCGACACCGGCAAGCGCTACGACATCTTCGGCCACGGCGGAGCGAGGAAGGAGGCCGAGCGTCTCGGCGTGACCTTCCTCGGCGAAGTTCCGCTGCAGATGGGTATCCGCGAGACGTCGGATTCGGGCGAGCCGGTCGTGGTGTCGAAGCCCGATGGGCAGGAAGCCGCGATCTATCGCGCCATCGCCGCCAAGGTCTGGGCGCGGATCGGCGAGGAGAAGGTCAGGGCCGAAGGGTCGGCCCCGGCGATCATCTTCGAATAGGGAACGTCAGGCGGAGCCGACCTTCTCCCCGAAGGTGGAGAAGAACTGGCCGGCAAGCTTCTTCGAGGTCGACTCGATGAGGCGGCTGCCGAGTTGCGCGATCTTGCCGCCGACGTCGGCATTGGCAGTGTACTTCAGGATCGTCGCGTCCGGCCCGTCCTCGACGAGCGTCACGTCCGCGCCGCCCTTGGCGAAGCCGGCGATGCCGCCCTTGCCTTCGCCCGAAATCGTGTAGCCGTTCGGCGGGTTGAGGTTGGAGAGCGTCACCGCGCCGTTGAACGTCGCCTTGATGGGACCGACCTTGAGGACAACCACCGCGGCCAACTCGTTGTCGGCCGTCTTTTCCAGTGATTGGCAGCCCGGAATGCTGGCCTTCAGGACCTCCGGGTCGTTCAGCGCCTCCCACACCTTTGCGATGGGAGCCTCGATGCGCTCCTCGCCGTCCATGTTCAGGGCCATCGAACTCCTCCGATCCAAAAGCTCACCGGTCTGGCGTAGCCCAGCAGGGTTCGGCTGTCCATTCCCTTGCCGGGCAACGCGGATTCCGCGCTACGGCAACCCAATATGCATTTGTCTGACAAAAGACCCCTTGCCGCTTTCCGGGTGTTGGCATATCGATGCACGCAGGCAGTTCCGGAGACTTTCGATGTCAGGCCCGACCACCAAGAAGAAATTCCGTTCCCAGGAATGGTTCAACAACCCCGACAATCCTGGCATGACCGCGCTCTATCTCGAGCGCTACCTGAATTTCGGCCTCACGCGGGAAGAACTGCAGTCGGGCAAGCCGCTGATCGGCATCGCGCAGACCGGCTCGGACCTTTCTCCCTGCAACCGTCACCACCTGGAACTGGCGAAGCGCGTCCGCGCGGGCATCGAGGCGGCCGGCGGCGTACCCTTCGAATTCCCCTGCCATCCGATCCAGGAGACCGGCAAGCGCCCCACCGCGGCGCTCGACCGCAACCTTGCCTATCTCAGCCTCGTCGAGGTTCTCTACGGCTACCCGCTCGACGGCGTCGTGCTCACCATCGGCTGCGACAAGACGACGCCGGCGCTGCTGATGGCGGCGGCCACCGTCAATATCCCGGCGATCGCGCTGTCGGTCGGGCCGATGCTGAACGGCTGGCACCACGGCAAGCGCACCGGCTCGGGCACTGTCGTCTGGGATTCGCGCCAGCGCCTTTCGGCGGGCGAAATCGGCTATGACGAGTTCATGGACATCGTGGCGTCCTCGGCGCCGTCCGTCGGCTACTGCAACACGATGGGCACGGCGACGACGATGAACAGCCTCGCCGAGGCGCTCGGCATGCAGTTGCCGGGCTCGGCAGCGATTCCCGCCCCCTACCGCGAACGCGGTCAGATCTCATACGAGACCGGAAAACGCATCGTCGGCATGGTGCACGAGGACCTGAAGCCCTCCGACATCATGACGCGCGAGGCGTTCGAAAACGCCATCGTCGTCAACTCGGCCATTGGCGGCTCCACCAACGCGCCGATCCACCTCAACGCGGTCGCCCGGCACCTCGGCGTTGCGCTCGACAACGACGACTGGCAGGCGATCGGCCATCATGTTCCGCTGCTGGTCAACCTGCAGCCGGCCGGCGAGTATCTCGGCGAGGACTACCACCACGCGGGTGGTGTGCCTGCGGTTGTTGCCGAATTGATGAAGGCAAACCTGCTGCCGCACCCGAATGCGCTGACGGTCAACGGCAAGACCATGGGCGAGAATTGCGCCAACGCGCAGAACCTCGACGCCAAGGTGATCCGGACGGCAGCCGAGCCGCTGATGCGGGACGCCGGCTTCATCAACCTCAAGGGCAATCTGTTCGACAGCGCCATCATGAAGACCAGCGTGATCTCCAAGGAGTTCCGTGATCGCTACCTGTCGAACTCCGCCGACCCCGATGCGTTCGAGGGCAAGGCGGCCGTGTTCGAGGGGCCGGAAGACTACCACGCCCGTATCGACGACCCGGCTGAGGGAATCGACGAGCACACCATCCTGTTCATGCGCGGCGCCGGGCCCGTCGGCTACCCGGGCGGCGCCGAGGTCGTCAACATGCAGCCGCCGGCGTACCTGATCAAGAAGGGCGTCCACTCGCTTCCCTGCATCGGCGACGGCCGGCAGTCGGGCACATCCGGCACGCCCTCGATCCTGAACGCGTCGCCGGAAGCGGCGGTCGGCGGCGGCCTTGCGCTACTGAAGACCGGGGACCGCGTGCGCATCGATCTCAGGAAGGGCACGGCCAACATCCTGATTTCGGACGAGGAACTGGCGGCGCGGCGCGCCAAGCTCAACGGCAATGGCGGTTTCCACTATCCGAAGCACCAGACGCCGTGGCAGGAAATCCAGCGCGGCATGGTCGACCAGTTCGACCAGGGCATGGTGCTGAAGCCGGCCGTGAAGTACCAGCGGGTCGCGCAGGTCGGAGGCGTCCCGCGCGACAATCACTGATGCGCGAAGCGGCCGGGCGCTGGCAATGATTGCCGAGCGCTCCGGCCGGCCGCACTGCGGGAAGCGGGTCCTGCACAGACCCGTGCGCTGCGGGTGATGCCAGGCGCGCAGGACCTCCTCGTTCTGGTCGTCGCAGCGGCGGCTGGCGCCCTTCTCCTCTATCCGCCCCTGGCTCGGGCACGGACATGGCGGGCGACGATCACGCCGCTCGCGTCCATCATCGGCAGCGGCTTTCTGGTGCTCGGGCCGATCCTCGACGCGTCCTACGGGATGTATGCGCCAGTGGTCATGGCCGCACTGTGCGTTGTGGCCTGGGCGTTCGGCAGCGCCATCCGGTTCAACATCGCCGTCATCGAGCGCGACGGCGGCGACAGGCCCGCGGTGGAGGAAAGACTTGACGCGGCGGCCTCGTGGACGCTGGCCGTCGCCTATTTCATCTCGGTCGCCTACTACCTGAATCTCTTCGGCGCTTTCAGCGTCAGCCTCACGCCGTTCGATGATCGTCTGCACGCCAAGCTGGTGACCAGCTTAGTGCTGCTCGTGATCCTGGCGGTCGGCTGGGCGCGGGGCTTCAAGGCGCTGGAGCGGATGGAGCAGGTGTCCGTCGGCATCAAGCTTGCCGTCATAGCCGGGTTGCTGGCCGGGCTCGGCCGGTATTTCTTCGCAAAGGCCGGCTCGGGCGACCTGGTGTTGCATCCGCCTGCGCTGACGGCCTGGGCAAGCGTCACCCTGGCCTTCGGCCTGATCGTCACGGTGCAGGGTTTCGAAACGTCGCGCTATCTCGGCGCCAGCTATTCCGCCGCGACTCGAATACGCTCGATGCTCTGGGCGCAGGCCCTCTCGGCCCTGATCTACATGACCTATATAGGCTTCCTGGCGTTCGCCCTGCCGGCCGGGCCGCAGCCGCCGAACGAGACGGCGATCATCTCGATGATGGAGATCGTGGCGCCCGTGCTGCCCGTCCTGCTGGTCGCCGCGGCGCTGAGCGCGCAGTTCAGCGCCGCGGTCGCCGACACCAGCGGGTCGGGCGGGCTCATCGCCGAACTGACCAAAGGCATGGTGCCGGCACGGATGGCCTATGCGCTGCTCGTCGCCGTCGGACTGGTGCTCACCTGGACGCTGGACGTGTTCCAGATCATCGGTTTCGCTTCGCGCGCCTTCGCGCTCTACTACGCGCTGCAGTCGACGATTGCCGCGGCCGCTGCTTGGCGCAGTCGCAGCGAGCGGTGGCGCGCGCCCGGCTATCTGGCGCTGGCGGTGCTTGGGGTCGTCATCGCCGTCTTCGGGACAGCGTTCGAGTAGATCGCGAACCGCCGGCGCCAGTCGGTCGTGTCAGAGCCCCATCGCAGCGCGGGGCAGCTTGATCAGGTCGCCGAAACGTGTGCGCAGCCGGTCGTCGATCGCCCTCGACACGTGGCGCGGGAAGCGCTCGGCCAGGATTTTCTTCTTCTCGGCGATGGCGCGGGACAGGATGTCGGGCTTGCTCCTCTCGTTCCACTCCTTCGGGGAAAAGCGATCGCCGATGGCGGGATAGAAGTATTCCGTCTGCATCAGCTTCAACGTCTGGTCGTTGCCGAGGTAGTGGCCGGGGCCGTTCAGGCAGACTTCGGCGATCGTGTCGATCGACAGCGCGGCTTCGGAAACCTCGATGCCGCGCACGCAGCGCTGGCACATGCCGAGCATGTCGTTGTCGATGATCAGGCTTTCGAGGCAGAAGCCGAGCAGCGATGCGTGCATGCCGGCGGATTCATAGACGAGGTTGAGGCCCGAAAGGCCCGCCATCACGTTGGTGATGCCCTTTTCGTAGCCGGACTGGATGTCGGGAAGCTTGGAATCGGCCATGCCGGCAGCGGAACCGCCGGGCAGGTCGTAGAACTGCGCCATCTGCGCGCAGGCCGACGTCAGCAGCGCCTGCTCGGCGGACCCGCCCGACATCGCGCCGGTCCTGAGGTCCGAGACGAAAGGCCAGGTGCCGAAAATCGCGGGGTGCCCAGGCTTGATGGCGTTCACGTAGACGAGGCCGGCGAGCACCTCCGCCACCGCCTGCACCACGGCGCCGGCGATCGCTGCCGGAGCGGTGGCGCCGGCCTGGCCGGCCGACAGCAGCAGGATCGGGATGCCGCCTTCGACGCAGGCTTCGAGAACGCCGCAGGCGTCCTCGGCGAATTTCATCGGCGGAACCACGAAGCAGTTGGAGTTGGAGACGAACGGGCGCGCGCGGAAATTTTCCTCGCCGCCGGCGATCGCATAGAGCATCTCGAGCGCCGGCGCGACGTTCTCGCGCACCGTGAAGGACGTGCCGACATGCTTCGACGTCCCCGTCACGCAGGCGTAGAGCGTGTTGAAGTCCATATCGAGCGGGTCGGGAATGTCGCGCGGCACCATCGGCCGCTGGAAGAAGTGGATGTTGTCGAGGCCATCCACGATGCGCGCGGCGTCATAGATGTCCTGCAGCAGCGATTCCCGGTATTCGCGCTTTTCGACGTCGACGAGGTGCACCGCGGCGCCGGCCGTGCCGTAGTGAACGCGCCTGCCCTGGATCAACATGTCGTGGCGGGGATCCTGCCCGCACAGCGTGAAGTTTCTGGCCGCCCGCTTGATGGTGTCCTCGACAAGCGCGCGTGGGAAGCGCAGGCGTCCGTCCGTGCCGAGCGTCGCGCCGGCGCGCGTCAGCGCCTCGATGCAGGAGGGGATGGCGTTGGCGAAGCCGACGGTTTCCAGAAGCGTCAGCACCGCCTCGTGAATGCTGCCGAGGTCGGCGTCGGACAGCGCGCGGTAGGTGCCGCCTTCGAGGCCCGGCCTGATCGGGCGGACGTCATCGGCGAGCGGCGCGGCCCGCATGGCGCGCCGGGCCTCCCGGCCGCCGGATCGTCGGGAGCGCATCTCGTTTGCTGTGCCTGGAGGGGAAGCCGGGGATTCTGCCGTCACCGACATCGTTGGCTCCTCGATGTGGGGCCGAAAGCGCCGCCCCGATTGTTCCGATTGTACCAACTATGCAGCGCCACGGAATGGCGCGAATGGCGCAGTTGGCGCAGTCGAATGGGCCAGACGCAACGTCAGGCAGACAGCCGGTAGGCCAGCCTCGGCGGAGCATGATGCCCGACCAACGAAGGGTGAATTCGCGCGGAGTGGCGCCGGAGCGGTGGCTCCGGTGGGCGCCTGGGCTGGCGCCCGCCCGGCTCGCTTATGCCGCGGCCGGGCGTCGGCCGGCCGCTGTCGCGAGTTCGCGTATGCCTGGCTCGATGTGCTGCAGCGCGATCGAGGAGATGCCGAGCCGCATGAAGCGCTTCGGCTTGTCGGTACCGTCGAAGAAGCGGTCGCCGGGCTCGATGATGACGCTGCGGGTCGCCGCCTGGGCGGCAAGATCGCGCGCGTCGGTGCTGCGCGGTCCCTCCAGCCACAGCGACGTGCCGCCGGCCGAGTCGGTGGCGCGCCATTCGGGCAGGAAGGCCGAGATCGCCTGGACGAGCCGCTTGCGCCGCTCCTCGAAAGCGGTGGACAGCCGCCGCACCAAGGCTTCGTGATGGCCGAGCGAGAGGAACAGCGCGACGGCCCGCTGGTTGTTGGCGGGGGGGTGCCGCAGCATGAAGCGGCGCAACGCACGCAGTTCCGCGATCAGTCCGGCCGACGCGACGATGTAGCCGAGGCGCAGGCCCGGCGCGAGCGTCTTGGACATCGATCCGACATAGATGACGCGCCCGGAGCGGTCGAAGCTCTTCAGCGCCTGCTGCGGTGCTTCGTCCAGCAACTGGCTGTCGTAGCCGTCCTCGATGATGATCTGGTTGTCGCGGGCCGCGCGCGCGAGCAGGTCCTGCCGGCGTTCGACCGACAGCGGCACCATGGTCGGGCAATGATGGCTCGGCGTGACGAACACGTAGTCCGCCTCGCTGTCGATGGCCGATGTCACGATGCCCTGATCGTCCACCGGCGTCGGCAGCGTTTCGGCGCCGGCGAGCTTGAAGATGGAGCGGGCGTCGGGATAGCCCGGATCCTCCATCGCGACCTTGGTGCCCTTGTTCATCAGCAGCGACGCCAGCATGTAGAGCGCATTCTGGGCGCCGAGCGTGACGATGATCTCGTCGGGATTGGCGAAGATGCCGCGGCGCGGCAACAGCCGGGCCTGGATCTGTTCGATCAGCAGCGGGTCGTCGCGGTCGACCATGTCGGCCGCCCAGTTGCGGATCTCGAGCACGGCGAGCGCCATGCGGTTGCATTCGCGCCATTCCGCAGTCGGGAAGAGGGCGGGATCGAACTGGCCGTAGACGAAGGGATATGACGACTTGATCCAGTTGCCGTGCTTGGCGGGCGGCGGCATCTCGGAGGCGGCGACCTTGCGGCGCGCCTTCCAGTCGATCTCGTTGGCATTGTCGTTCGCCTTGGCGGCGGGCCGGGCCGGCATGGCCAGCACTTCGGGATTGACGAAATGGCCGCGGCGCTCGCGCGCGATGAGGAAGCCCTGGTCGACGAGCTGCTGGAAGGCGAGCACCACCGTGCCGCGCGCGACGCCGAGCTTTTCCGCCAGGATGCGGCAGGACGGCAACGGCATCGACGCCGCAATCTGGCGGTCCAGGATGGCGGCCACGATTGCCTGGCGGATCTGTGCCTGAAGGGTCTGGCCGGACTCTGCCGAAATCCGGAACAGTCCCGACCATATCGCCGTGTCGTTGCGTTGTGGCATGGCGTCCTCCTCGTCTGCGCCCTCCCAAGCGCCTGGCCCAGCAATTTGTATTCGTGGTCCAAACCGTTAAGCCAATGAATTTTTCTAATCGTTACGATTTATGCCAGTGATGCATCCCCCATGGCCCAGACCGGCGGCGAAGCGCGGCTGATCGGGTGGAGCAAATCCAGCCGGTGGCGAAAGCCGGCCTCTCGCAGATGCGAACAGCTCTGCTATGCTGGGAGCCATTCGAACCTCCAGGAGTCATCCCGTGGCAGACAGCTCGTTCCCGGCAGCGCTAGCGGCGCTCAAGAAGCACAGGGCGGAAGTGCCGAAGGACATGCGGGCGGCCTTTGCGAACGATCCCGGCCGATTCGAGAAATTCTCGCTCTCCGACGGAGACCTGTTGCTCGACTGGTCGAAATGCGCCGTCACCGAAACGACGATGGGGCTGCTCGCCCAGGCTGCCGAAGCGGCCGGTGTCGAGCAGAGGCGCGACGCCATGTTCGCGGGCGAGAAGATCAACGTCACCGAGAACCGGGCGGTGCTGCACACCGCGCTGCGCCAGCCGCGGGGCGCGACCGTGCTGGTGGACGGCCACAACGTCGTTCCTGATGTGCACGCCGTGCTCGACGCCATGGAGCGGTTCTCCGACGCCGTACGGTCGGGACAGGCAAGGGGCGCGACAGGCAAGGCGATCACCGACGTCGTCAACATCGGCATCGGCGGATCGGACCTCGGACCGGTGATGGCTACGCTGGCGCTGGCGCCCTGGCATGACGGGCCGCGCGCGCACTACGTCTCGAACATCGATGGCGCGCATATGCACGACACCCTGAAAGGGCTCGATCCGCAGACGACGCTGTTCATCGTCGCTTCAAAGACTTTCACCACCGTCGAGACCATGACGAACGCGCAGACGGCGAAGCGCTGGATCGTGGCGGAACTGGGCGAGGGAGCCGTGGCGAGCCATTTCGCCGCCGTCTCGACCGCGCTCGACCTGGTCGCGAAGTTTGGCATCGCCGAAGACCGCGTGTTCGGCTTCTGGGACTGGGTCGGCGGCCGCTATTCCCTCTGGGGCGCGATCGGCCTGCCGATCATGATTGCGGTGGGCGCTGGAAATTTCCGGGACTTCCTGGCCGGAGCGCATGAAATGGACGAGCATTTCCTGACCGCGCCACTGCTCCGGAACCTGCCCGCCGTGCTTGGCCTCGTCGGCTACTGGCACCGCGTCGCCTGCGGCTACCCGGCGCGCGCGGTCATCCCCTACGACCAACGCCTGTCCCGCTTCCCGGCCTACCTGCAGCAGCTCGACATGGAATCGAACGGCAAGCACGTGGCGCTCGACGGAAACGCCGTCGCGACGCCGACGGGGCCGCTTGTCTGGGGAGAACCCGGGACGAACGGCCAGCACGCCTTCTTCCAGTTGCTGCACCAGGGCACCGACGTCATCCCGATCGAGTTCCTGGCCGCGGCGGTCGGCCATGAGCCTGAACTGAAGCACCATCACGACCTGCTGTTGTCCAACGTGCTCGCCCAGTCGGCGGCGCTGATGAAGGGACGCACGCTCGACGAGGCGAAGGCGCAGATGCTCGCCAAGGGGATGAAGCCGGCGGATGTCGAGGCGATCGCGCCGCACCGCGTCTTCGCGGGCAACCGCCCTTCGGTGACGGTTCTCTATCGCTCGCTCGACCCGCGCACGCTCGGCCGGCTGATCGCGCTCTACGAGCACCGTGTGTTCGTGGAAGGTGCGATGTTCGACATCAACTCCTTCGACCAGTGGGGCGTCGAACTCGGCAAGGAACTTGCGACCGGACTCCTGCCCGTCGTCGAGGGCAAGGAGGACGCCGCGATGCATGACGCCTCGACGGCCGGGCTGGTGCAGCATATTAAGCGTCTGAGCTAGTCAGGCGCGGCGGTCGCCGCATCAATATCGGGGCATTCGATCTTGGCGGAAATAAGAGGAATCCTGTTCGACAAGGACGGGACGTTGGTCGACTTCCAGCAGACCTGGTACGCGCTGGCGGACCTCATGGCGATGCATGCGGCCGACGGCGACCGCGGCAGGGCTGACGCGTTGATGGTGCTGGCCGGCTACGACTACGAACGGCATCGTTTCCGTGCGGACTCGGTCTTCGCCGCCGGCACCAACGCCGACATCGTGGCGCTCTGGTATGCCGGGTCGGATGAGGCCCGCCGCAGGGAAATGACGGCCTATTTCGACAATTTCACCGCCGAGCAGGGCGCGCTCCAGTCGGTACCGCTGCCCGGCAGCCGGGATGCCATCGCCGCGTTGCACCGCCAGGGCTTCAGGCTCGGCGTTGCGACCAACGATTCCACCAGCGGCGCCGAGAAGACGCTGCTGGCGCTCGGTGTGGCCCAGATGTTCGACGCCGCCTACGGCTACGACGCCGTCGCGAACCCGAAGCCGGCGCCGGACACGATCCAGGCGTTCAGCGACCTGACCGGGCTGAAGGCCGCCGAGATCGCGATGGTCGGCGACAACCGGCACGACCTCGAGATGGCCAAGGCAGGCGGTGCGGGGCTGGCGGTGGGCGTGCTGTCAGGCACCGGCACGCGCGAATCGCTCGCGCCGCTGGCCGACGTGGTGCTGGACTCGATCGCCGACCTGCCGGGCTACCTCGCCGCCAGTCGATAGGGCGCTCGCCGGCTCAACCGCGTTCTATCCCCTCAGTTCCCTTCTGAGTATCTTCCCCACCGGCGACTTCGGCAGCTCTGTGCGGAACTCGATGTGCCTGGGACGCTTGTAGCCCGTCAGGTTCTCGCGGCAGTAGGCCATCAGGTTTTCGCTGGTCAGGGTGGGGTCCTTGCGCACGACGAAGACCTTCGGCACCTCGCCCGAGTGCTCATCGGGAACGCCGATGGCGGCGACCTCGAGCACGCCCGGGTGCAGCGCGATCACCTCCTCCAGTTCGTTCGGATAGACGTTGAAGCCGGAGACCAGGATCATGTCCTTCTTGCGATCGACGATCTTGGTGTAGCCCTTCTCGTCCATGAAGCCCATGTCGCCGGACTTGAAGAAGCCGTCGGACGTCATGACCTTGGCGGTCTCGTCGGGCCGGTTCCAGTAGCCCGCCATCACCTGCGGGCCGCGTATGCAGATCTCGCCGACCTCGCCGTAGGGAAGGTCCTTGCCGTCCTCGTCGCGGATGGCGATGTCGGTCGAGGGCAGGGGCAGTCCGATCGTGCCGGTGAACTCGCCACCGACTACCAGGTTGGCGGTCGCCACCGGCGAGGTCTCCGAAAGGCCATAGCCCTCGGTGATGGTGTTGCCGGTCACCTGCTTCCACCGCTCTGCGACGCCTCTCTGGATCGCCATGCCGCCGCCGAGCGACAGTACCAGTTCGCTGAAGTCGAGCTTGCGGAAGTCCTCGTTGTTGAGCAGCGCGTTGAACAGCGTATTGAGGCCCGGGAAGATGTGGAAGCGGTACTTGGCCAGTTCCTTGACGAAGCCCGGAATGTCGCGCGGGTTGGGGATGAGCACGTTGCGCGCACCCATATGCATGCCCATCAGCGCGTTCACCGTCAGCGCGAAGATGTGATAGAGCGGCAGCGCGCAGATGAAGACCTGGCTCGCCGGTCGGGGCCTGACCCGGTAGGCGTCCTCGACCCAGGTGCCGAGCTGCATCACATTGGCGAGAACGTTGGCATGGGTAAGGGTCGCTCCCTTCGAAACGCCTGTCGTGCCGCCGGTGTACTGCAGGAAGGCGACGTCCTCGCCGGCCACCTTGCGGGGCGTCAGTTGCTGGCCGGATCCTTCCTTGAGCGCCGCGCTGAACGTGACATGTCCGGGCAGGGACCAGGCCGGCACCAGCTTCTTGACGCGCCGGACGACGAAATTGACCAGCACGCCCTTGATGCCCAGCATCTCGCCCATGCTGGCGACGACGACGTGCCTGACGTCGGTCTTGCCGACGACCGCCTGCAGCGTCCTGGCGAAATTCTCCAGGATGACGATCGCCTCGGCGCCGGAATCCTTGAGCTGGTGTTCCAGTTCGCGCGGCGTGTAGAGCGGGTTGACGTTCACCACCGTGTAGCCGCCGCGCAAGATACCCATCATGGCGACCGGGTATTGCAGGACGTTGGGCAGCATGACCGCGACGCGCGCGCCCGGGGCGATGCCGCGTCCCTGCAGCCAGGCGCCGAAGGCCGCCGACTGCCGCTCGAGCTCGGCGTAGCTGATAGACTTGTCCATGCAGGTGAATGCCGGCCGCCCGGCGAACTCGCGACACGACCTGACCAGCATGTCGCCGATGGAACCGGCCGGCACCGTGATCTCGGCCGGTATTCCGGGTGGATAGCTGCCCAGCCAGGGTTTTCCGGCCGCGATCAGCGCCGCGCCTGCGCCTTCCGGGGTCTTAGCCTTGCGCGCCTTGCCCCGCGCGGCCTGGTCGCCGGTGCTCGTCGGTGTCGCCAATTCTTCCTCCCTCGGCGCGTCTGGCTGCATTGGCGCCCGCTCAAGGGTTGTGTTGTCGCTGCCTGCTTCGAGCGGGATTGCGGACGGCCTGACGTCATTATGTATGGCTTCGGGCGGCGCGCAAGCCGGCTTGCAACGGCGCCCGGCGCGGCGATGGCCAAGGTATGATCGCCCAACGGGGCGCGGCAGGCGGGAATGTTTTTCCCTGACGGTACGGCAAGCAGGCAGGGAGTTCCAAATGTGGCGAAAGGGTGATTATATGCGCGCTTTCCGGTCCCGATAGAGGGCCTGGAACACCAATCAGGGAGACTTTGATGTTCAAGAAGACCACTTTTGCGGCCGCGCTGCTGGCTGCAACCGTGTTGAGCGGCGTGGCGAATGCGAAGACTTTCGTCTACTGCTCGGAAGCTTCGCCGGAGGGCTTCGATCCTGGCCTCTACACGGCCGGCACCACCTTCGACGCGGCCGCCCACACGGTCTACAACCGCCTGCTCGAGTTCAAGAAGGGCACCACCGAGGTCGAACCCGGTCTTGCCGAGAGCTACGAGGTCTCCGACGACGGCCTGCAGTACACCTTCAAGTTGCGCCCCGGCGTCAAGTTCCAGACGACCGAGTTCTTCACCCCGACGCGCGACTTCAACGCCGATGACGTGGTCTTCTCCTACGAGCGCCAGTGGAAAGAGGACAACGCCTGGCACAAGTACGTCGAGGGCGGTTCCTGGGAGTACTTTGCCGGCATGGGCATGCCCGACCTTCTGGACAAGGTCGAGAAGGTCGACGACATGACCGTGAAATTCACGCTCAAGCGCAAGGAAGCGCCTTTCCTTGCCAACGTCGCGATGCCGTTCGCGTCCATCCTGTCGAAGGAATACGCCGACAAGCTGCAGGCTGACGGCAAGATGAACCAGATGAACCAGCAGCCGCTGGGCACCGGTCCGTTCCAGTTCGTCGCCTACCAGCAGGACGCGGTCATCCGCTACAAGGCGAACCCGGAATACTGGGGCGGCAAGCAGAAGATCGACGACCTGGTCTTCGCCATCACCACCGACGCTTCGGTGCGCTACCAGAAGCTGAAGGCCGGCGAATGCCACCTGATGCCGTATCCGAATGCCGCCGACGTCGCTGCCATGAAGGCCGATCCGGACCTGAAGGTGGCCGAGCAGGAAGGCCTGAATGTCGCCTACCTCGCCTACAACACGACGCAGGCGCCGTTTGACAAGGTCGAGGTGCGCAAGGCGCTGAACATGGCGATCAACAAGCAGGCGATCGTGGATGCGGTGTTCCAGGGCGCGGCGACGCCGGCCAAGAACCCGATCCCGCCGACGATGTGGTCCTACAACAACGCCATCGAGGACGACAAGTACGACCCCGATGCAGCCAAGAAGATGCTCGAGGATGCCGGCGTCAGCGGTCTCCAGATGAAGGTGTGGGCGATGCCCGTGGCGCGGCCCTACATGCTGAACGCCCGCCGCGCGGCTGAACTCATCCAGTCGGACTTCGCGAAGATCGGCGTCACCGTCGAGATCGTGTCCTACGAATGGGCCGAGTATCTCGACAAGTCGAAGGCCAAGGACCGTGACGGTGCCGTGATGCTCGGCTGGACCGGCGACAACGGCGACCCGGATAACTTCCTCGACACGCTGCTCGGCTGCGACGCGGTCGGCGGCAATAACCGCGCGCAGTGGTGCAACCAGGAGTTCGACGACCTGGTGACCAAGGCCAAGGAAGTGAGCGACCAGGCCGAGCGCACCAAGCTCTACGAAGAGGCGCAGGTCGTGTTCAAGCGCGAGGCTCCGTGGGCCACGCTCGACCATTCGCTGGCCATCGTCCCGATGCGCAAGAACGTCGAGGGCTTCGTTCAGAGCCCGCTCGGCGACTTCGCGTTCGACGGCGTCGACATCGTCGAATGACGTCGAAAAGATAGTCGAAAGGGGCGTTCGCGACGCGGACGCCCCTTTTTGTTATAGTATGCCGGCTGATGGCTGGCGCTGGGGTTCGACATGTTCCGGTTCCTTCTTGGGCGGCTTGCGGTGCTGATCCCGACCTTCATCGGGGTCTCGATCATCGCCTTCTCCTTCATCCGGCTGCTGCCGGGCGACCCGGTCGCGCTGCTTTCGGGCGAGCGCGTGATGTCGCCCGAACGGCATGCCCAGATCTCGCACGAACTCGGGTACGACCGCCCGATCGTGGTCCAGTACTTCGACTATCTCTGGGGCGTCCTCCAGGGCGATTTCGGCACCTCGATCTCGACCAAGGAGCCGGTGCTCGGCCAGTTCATGCAACTGTTCCCGGCGACGCTGGAACTCTCGCTGTGCGCCATCATCTTCGCCATCGTTCTCGGCATTCCGGCCGGCGTGTTCGCCGCGATCAAGCGCGGCTCCGTCCTCGACCAGATCATCATGGGCACCGCGCTGATCGGTTTTTCCATGCCGATCTTCTGGTGGGGCCTGCTGCTGATCATCCTGTTCTCCGGCATCCTGCAGTGGACGCCGGTGTCGGGCCGCATCTCGCTGATGTTCTTCTTCCCGTCGGTCACCGGCTTCATGCTCGTCGACAGCCTGCTGTCGGGCCAGGACGGAGCCTTCACCTCGGCGGCCAGCCACCTGATCCTGCCGACCATCGTGCTTGGCACGATCCCGCTCGCCGTCATCGCGCGCCAGACCCGATCCGCGATGCTCGAGGTGCTGTCAGAGGACTATGTGCGGACCGCCCGCGCCAAGGGGCTTTCGGCGTTCCGCGTCGTCGGCATCCATGCGCTGCGCAACGCCATGATCCCGGTGATCACCACCATCGGCCTGCAGGTCGGCGTGATGCTCGCCGGCGCCATCCTGACCGAGTCGATCTTCTCGTGGCCCGGCATCGGGAAATGGATGGTGGATTCGGTTTTCCGCCGCGACTACCCCGTCATCCAGGGCGGCCTGCTCATCATCGCCGGCCTGATCATGCTGGTGAACCTGATCGTCGACCTGCTCTACGGTCTCATCAATCCGCGTATCCGGCACTAGGGAGCGATCATGGCCACACCTGCCGCGCCTTCCGGCGAATTCACGGGCTCCGATCCGGTCGATCCGTCCCGCCGCGCCAGATTTGCCGAGTTCTGGTTCTATTTTTCCGAGAACAGGGGGGCCGTCGTCGGACTGGTCTTCTTCGTGTTCCTGGTGCTGCTGGCGGTCTTCGCGCCGCTGATCGCACCACACGGACCCAACGAGCAGTATCGGGACGCCGTTCTGGTGCCGCCCTTCTGGCAGGAGGGCGGGCGCTCGGCGTTCCTGCTCGGCACCGACCCCGTCGGGCGCGACATCCTCTCGCGGCTGATCTACGGCACCCGCTACTCGCTGTTCATCGGCGTCATCGTCACCACGATCTCGCTGATCGGCGGCATCGTCATCGGCGTCGTGGCCGGCTATTTCCGCGGCTGGGTGGACACCGCCATCATGCGCGTCATGGACATCATCCTGGCGTTCCCGTCGCTGCTGCTCGCCCTGGTCCTGGTGGCGGTGCTCGGGCCTGGCCTGACCAATGCCATGATCGCCATCGCCCTGGTGTTCCAGCCGCATTTCGTGCGTCTGACGCGCGCCGCGGTGATGGCCGAGAAGAACCGCGACTACGTCATCGCCGCCAGGGTGGCGGGGGCGAAGCCGCTGCGGCTGATGTTCGTGACCATCCTGCCGAACTGCATGGCGCCGCTGATCGTCCAGGCCACGCTGTCCTTCTCCAACGCCATCCTGGACGCCGCCGCGCTCGGCTTCCTCGGCATGGGAGCACAGCCGCCGACGCCTGAGTGGGGCACCATGCTGGCCGAGGCGCGCGAGTTCATCCTGCGCGCCTGGTGGGTAGTGACGCTGCCGGGGCTGGCGATCCTGATGACCGTGCTGGCGATCAACCTGATGGGCGACGGCCTGCGCGACGCGCTCGACCCGAAGCTGAAGAGGAGCTGACCATGGCGCTTCTCGAAATAGAGAACCTGGTCGTCGAGTTCGAGACCGCGAGCGGCATGTTCCGCGCCGTCGACGGCGTTTCGCTGTCCGTGGAACGCAAGGAGGTGCTGGCGGTCGTCGGCGAATCCGGCTCCGGCAAGTCGGTCTCGATGCTGGCCGTGATGGGGCTGCTGCCGTGGACCGCGAAGGTCACCGCTGACAGGATGATGTTCGACGGCGTCGACCTCGCGACCATCTCGCCCAAGGAACGCCGCAAGCTCGTCGGCAAGGACATGGCGATGATCTTCCAGGAGCCGATGGCGAGCCTCAACCCCTGCTTCACGGTCGGCTTCCAGATCGAGGAAGTTCTCAGGGTGCATATGGGGATGGACCGCGCCCGGCGTCGCGCCCGCGCGATCGAGCTTTTGACGCTGGTCGGCATCCCCGAGCCCGAACAGCGGCTTTCGAGCTTCCCGCACCAGATGTCCGGCGGCCAGTGCCAGCGCGTCATGATCGCCATCGCGCTTGCCTGCAACCCCAAGCTTCTCATCGCCGACGAGCCGACGACCGCGCTCGACGTGACGATCCAGAAGCAGATTCTCGACCTGCTGGTGCGGCTCCAGGCCGAATACGGCATGGGCCTGATCATGATCACCCACAACATGGGCGTGGTGGCCGAGACGGCCGACCGCGTGATCGTTCAGTACAAGGGGCGCAAGATGGAGGAGGCCGACGTGCTGTCGCTCTTCGAGAGCCCCAGGAGCAACTACACCCGCGCGCTGCTCGCGGCCCTGCCGGACAACGCGACGGGCGACCGGCTGCCGACCATCGACGGCTTCCTCGTCGAGGCCGAGGCGGCGGCCGTCAACACCCCGATGATGGAGCCGCCGCTGTGACCAGGGTCCTCGAAGCCAGAAACATCGTGCGCGACTACCATGTCGGCGGCGGCCTCTTTTCGCCGCCGCGCACCGTGCATGCGGTGAAAGGCGTCAGCTTCTCGGTCGATAAGGGGCGCACGCTTGCCATCGTCGGTGAATCCGGCTGCGGGAAGTCGACGCTTGCGCGCATCGTCACCATGATCGACGCGCCGACGGCGGGCGAACTGTTCATCGACGGCCAGAAGGTCGACGTCGCCAAGGACGGTTTGACGCCGGAAATGCGCCGCAAGGTGCAGATCGTCTTCCAGAACCCCTATGGCTCGCTCAATCCTCGCCAGAAGATCGGCGACGTGCTCGGCGAACCGCTGCTCATCAACACCGGCGTCGGCGCCGAGGAACGGCGCGAACGCGCCATGACGATGCTGACCAAGGTCGGCCTGCAGCCCGAGCACTACCACCGCTACCCGCACATGTTTTCGGGCGGCCAGCGCCAGCGCATCGCCATTGCCCGCGCGCTGATGCTCAATCCCAGCCTGCTGGTGCTCGACGAGCCGGTCTCGGCGCTCGACCTCTCGGTGCAGGCGCAGGTGCTCAACCTGCTCGCCGACCTTCAGGACGAGTTCCAGCTCACCTACGTCTTCATCAGCCACGACCTGTCCGTCGTGCGCTACATCGCCGACGAGGTGATGGTGATGTATTACGGCGAGGCGGTCGAATACGGCACGCGCGACGAGGTGTTCGCCAACCCGCGGCACGACTACACCAAGACCCTGTTCGCCGCCACGCCGCGCGCCGACGTCGCCAGCATCAAGGCGCGCCTGGCGAAGAAGAAGGCTGCCTGAGCAGGCTCGCAGACTGTCGGCAAGCCGGCCGGTTTGGCTGCCCGGTGGGTGCGTCTCTAGGGCAGGCTGGCGGTTGACGTCGCGATATCGACGGATACCGTGATCCGGCCTTCATTGACCGTCCATTTGTGCACCTCGGGCACACGGATGCCGGCTTCGACGAACGGATCCTTTCGGGCGATGCCCCAGGCGTTTGCGGGATCCCCCGCAGATCAGCGGCGCCTCTCTTCGCGCAGCTTTCCCCCTTGTGAGATCGCCTGCCAGAGGGGTCTCTGTGCGGACGCGGCGACTGGATCGGCAAAGTGCTTGAAGTGCTGGTGCCGCTTGCGTGACTCGAACACGCGACCCCATCATTACGAAAAGCCTCGGATATGTTTTGCGCAAATGTGCAGAACTTTTCCGGGGCTTTATTTTCGATTTAGAAGCAACAGCTTGTCCGCATATGCACCTTTCGCGAGTTTTCCGCCATCTTCCCACGTTTCCGATTTCGTGGTGAGTATGTGGTGAGTTTTTTCCGCGATGATGGGGTCAGGGGTGCCGAAACTCACAAAGAGCGTGGTCGACGATAGCAAACCGCGCGACAAGCAATTCACGGTCTGGTGTTCTGATCTGAAAGGTTTCGGGCTCTTCGTCAACCCGAAGGGGACGAAGACATATTTCGTTGATTATCGGGCCGGCACTACCCGCCGCCGTATGACGATCGGCAGGCATGGTCCGCTCACGACGGAAGAGGCGCGCAAGCTCGCGATCAAGACGTTGGGCAGCACCGTCCAGGGTGAAGATCCTCAGCTCGAACGTAAGACTCGACGCAGTTCCCTGACCGTCTCTGAACTCTGCGACAGCTATTTCGCCGCGGCTGACAAGGGCCTCGTCATCGGCAGGAAGGGGCAGCCGAAGAAGGCTCGTACACTCTCCGCTGACAACAGCATGGTCGAGGCGCATGTGAAGCCCTTGCTGGGTAGGAAACTCGTCATCGACCTGAGGCGCGCCGACGTTGTGAAATTCATCCGTGATGTCCAGTCGGGCAAGACAGCGAAGGCCAAGGAGCCGTCGGGGAAGCTGCGGGGGCGTGTGCGGGTTTCCGGCGGGCCGGGCTCTGCGGTTCGCGCTGTCGCTGCGCTGGGCACGATCCTGTCCTACGCGGTGGGAGAAGGCGTCATCGACATCAATCCCACCTTCGGCGTGAAGAAGCCCGCGGCCGGCAAGAAGGATCGGCGCCTCACGCCGGACGAATATAAGGCTTTTGGCAAAGTCGTCGAGACAGGGCTTACCTCTCCGTCATGGCAAGGGCCTGCGATGCTGAAGCTGGCGGCGTTGACTGGCTGCCGGATAGGCGAAGTCGAAAATCTGCAGTGGTCGGAAGTCGACCTCGAGAACTCGCTGCTGGTTCTGGCCGATTCGAAGACAGGCAAGTCTGTGCGGCCGCTCGGCACGCCCGCAAAGACCCTTCTCGCGCGGGTGCACGCGCATGCTCGTGAGGGAAATCCTTATGTCTTTCCGGCCGCTCGTCTCGACGATATGCCGTACGCAGGCGTCAAGCGATCATATCGCGGGCTGTTCAAGGCGGCCGGCCTAGATGGTGTCACACCGCATGTGCTGCGACACTCCTTCGCCAGCGTCGGCGCCGACCTCGGCTTTACCGACAGCACGATCGGCGCCTGTCTCGGTCATGGCGGGCAGGGTATCACTAGTCGATATACGCACAGGTTGGATTCGGTTCTGATAGCGGCGGCGGACAAAATTGCCGGCGAGGTCGAGCGCCAGATGGGGTGCTAGTCAAAGTCTATTTTTTTGAAAGATTGTTCGCTGGCTTGGGTGGCGGCAACCACGCATCCAATAACTCGCGGGCAAATGCTAGCGCTTCATCTGCATCTTCGATCCGACTAAATTTTCGCTTATCTTTGGAAAGAAAAAAGGTCTCCTCGGGCTCGTCACGCTCCCAATCCCGTAGGCGTTCTTCGATGTCTATCTGAACTTGCCTCAGTTTTTGCATGCCTTCCGGAACGTCACGCGCTTCAAGCATTGCGTTGACTTTCAATCCTAAGTCGGCAAGGCGGTTGTGACCGTCGTACGCTTCCCGTTGCATTGGAGGGAAGGTCTCGGCGAAGAGCATCGCAACCATCTTCGCGTATGTGTTGAGGTCTTTTTCCTCCGTAATGATCCGGTCCCACTTTTCTTCAACCAGACCCATAAGCCCCGTGGCTTTAGCCAACCGATGGACTATGGGATTTAGGTCTTTCTGCACGAGCAGGGCAATTTGACATAGCCGTCGAATAGCCTCCGCGCGCGACCGGATGCGGTTCTCAAACATCCAGTTGTCGAGCACCTCGGCCTCCTCGGGCGACATCATCATCTGAAACTTCAGCGTTTTTTTTGGCTTATCGGCCATGTTCGGCTCCCAAGAGTGCGGTTTCCTTGTGGAGTATGCCCCGTCTGTGCGTCAATAGACGGAAGTTCCGTCACTTTTGATATTGACCGAGCAAAGAGCGCCCGTCTAGTATCAATCCGTTACCAACGGAAGTGACGGAGGTTTTGGTGAATGAGATGCTTAAGCCTCGGCTGAGGCGGATCGAAGTGCCGGGCTATCTTATGACGCGACATGGCTACCCGACCACCGTTGCGACCTTGAACAAATGGGCCACGGTCGGGGGCGGCCCGCCAATGCAATACGCTGGCCGCATCCCGCTCTACCCGGTCGACGAACTCGATGCTTGGGCAGAGGCAAAACTCTCGAAACCCGTGAGTTCCACGGCGGAACGGGGGCAGCAATGACCAGGCAGGAGGAAGTTCAAGCTGCGCTGGATGCGTGGGAAGATTGGAAGGTCAAGAAGGTTAAGTCGGATCAGTCTGCCTCCTTTGCCGACTGTCATGACACTGCGCAGGCATGGGTGAGGTTCCAGAACCTCTACTTGGGCCAGGGGAAGCAGATCGCGACCTGTCCGGCGCCGACGGCAATTATCTTTCGTCCCAATTTTGGGGGCGCCGCATGAGCGAGTATGTCGATCTCGCGGGCCTCCTCGACGGCATCGTCAAAGCACTGCCGATCGATCAACTGCATCCAAGGCCCGACGCCCGCCCCGCTAACGACGACACGATCGCTGCCCTTGCCGAAAGCATAGGAGAGGTGGGTCTTATCAATCCGATCCGCGTGACGCCCCGCGAAGACGAGCAAGGTTTCGTCCACAGTGACCTTGGCTACGAGATCGTCGCAGGCCGTCATCGATGGTACGCCTGCGAACGGCTTGGCTGGCGTCACGTGCCCTGCGTCATAGTTGTGCATGACTCGGTTCACGCAGAACTGGCGATGATCGACGAGAACCTATGCCGGGCCGAGCTGTCGCCAGCCGAACGCGCGCAACAGACAGCGCGCCGCAAGGCGATCTATCTCGAAATCCATCCCGAGACTGCCCACGGCAGCAATGCTACAGGACCGAGTGGCCAATTTGGCCACTCGGATACCAACAGCTTCGCAACCGAAACAGCCAAGGCTACCGGCAAGCCGGAGCGCACCGTGCGCCGCGACGCCGAGCGCGGCGAGAAGGTCATTCCCGAAGTCATCGACATGATCCGGGGCACCGAACTCGATACAGGCGTGTTCCTCGACGAGATCAAGAAATATCCGCCAAACGATCAGTTTGCCGTAGCGAGCCGTGAACTGACCCGCATTCGCAACGGGGAACGGGACCGCGCCCGCCAAAACAAAGCCGCCAAAATCCAGGCTGGCGCGAAGGCCGAGCAAGTCAAGAACGAAGAGACCCGCGCCGCTCATGTCGCTGCTCTTCCCCAGGCGATCAAGGACCATCAACAGGTAACGGCGGAATGGCGGGCGCGGTCCAAGGCTTCGCAGGTGCCGGACGAACGGATCGCCGAACTTGAGCAGGAAGTCGCCGCACTCAACGGCGAGGTCTACGCACTAAAGGCCACAAACGCCAAATTCGAAGCGATGCGCGTCCAGTTCGAACAGGGCGGCTTTGACGCCGTCATCGCGGGCAAAGACGAAGAAATCCGGGTGTTGAAGGCCCGCCTCGTTCAGGAGAGCGAGGACAAGGCCGGCTGGGCGAAGAAGGCGAAGTCCTGGCAGAAGCGCGCGATCGATCTTGGCTGGTCAAATGATGTCGTTATCCCCCTCGAACAGTCCAACGACGAGGTGATCCCGCTGTGAGCGACATAGCCGATCTCGTCGACCGGGTGCGGTCCTTCGGCGCGAACATCGTGCTCGATGGGAACGCGCTGCGGATCGTCAACAGGCAGAAGCTGCCGCCGACGGCCGCCGCCTACATCGCGAAGCACGCCAAGGTCATCGCCGAATATCTGGTGTCTGACGAGAACATCGAATTCGAGGAACGCGCGGCCATCGTCGAGTTCGATGGCGGCATGCCGCGTGAGTGGGCCGAACAGTTCGCCCGCTACCTGACCAGGACGAAACCGGCCAACGTCGATGAAGTCGACTGGTCGTGGTTCCTGACGACGTGCGGCCGCATGATCGACGAAGCGCCGAGGGCAGCATGAACGCGCTCCTCCCGCTCCACCAACAGATCGAGTTGCGCCCGCACCAGGTCGCCGCCGAAGAACACTTGCGCCAGCGAATTCGGGAAGGGGCTCGTCGGATCATCCTGGTTGCGCCGACGGCGTTTGGAAAAACCGAGACCTCGATCGACCTGATCCTGAAAAGCCAGATCAAGCAATCCCGCGTCTGGTTCATCGTAGACCGCGTCACCCTGATCGACCAGACGAGTGAGCGGTTCGCGAAATACGGTATCGATCACGGCATCATTCAAGCCGACCACTGGCTGACCGACCCGACGAAGCCGGTTCAGGTCGCCTCGGCGCAAACGATCGGCCGGCGCCAATACGGTGACGACGAACTGCCGGACCTGATCATCGTCGATGAGGCGCACTGCGAATACAAATCGACGCTCAAGCTTGTCGAGCGGTGCGCCCGCGCCAAGGTAATAGGGCTCACTGCCACGCCCTTTACCGACGGTATGGCTGAACACTGGGATGCGCTGGTCAACGGCGCCACAACGAACCAGCTTCTTGCAGACGGTTGGCTGACGCCGCTCAAGATCAAGGCCTGCGTCACGCCCGACATGAAGGGCGCCAAGAAAAAGTTCACCGGCGAGTACGAGGACGAAGAGGCCGGGCAGCGCGGCATCACGATCATCGGCGACGTCATCCATACCTGGATACAGCAGACGCGCTCGCATTTTGGCGGGCCGGTCAAGACGATCGTGTTCTCCCCATCCGTGGCGCATGGCGATGAACTGTGCCGGCAGTTCGCGGCGGCGGGCTACAATTTCCAGCAGATCAGCTACCTCGACGCCTCGGACGCGGATCGTCGGGCGAAGATCGAAGAGTTCCGCAAGCCGGACAGCGCGATCGACGGGCTCGTCTCCTGCGCGGTGCTGACCAAAGGCTTCGACGTGCCGGACGTGAAGTGCGGTATCTCGTGTAGGCCGTACCGGAAATCTCTATCGTCGCACGTCCAGGAGCTCGGCCGGGTGATGCGGATCGCCGACGGCAAGGATTTTGGCCTGTGGCTCGATCACTCCGGCAACTGCATCACTTTCGCTGAAGAGACTGCGTGGCTCTTCGAGCATGGCGTCGACAACCTGTCCGACGCCCAGAAAAAGGACAGCGAGGCGCGCGAGCCGACGGAAAAGGTGAAGCAGAAATATTTCTGCGGCGATTGCGGCATGCAGATGGAGCCGCACCATGACACCTGTGGCGGATGCGGCTGGCAGCGGCCCAAGTATGGAGAAATCCAGGTCGTCGAAGGCGAGTTGATCGATGTCGACTTCAGCCTTCGGAAGGCATTCGAGCCGCGAAAGGGGCTAAGGGCGGAGTGCCTCAAGGATCCCCGTGGGGTTTGGAACGCGGCGCTGTCCTACTGCATTACGAACGGGCGGCAGGGCGAGGATGCCGCTCGCAAATGGGCCTACGGCGTCTGGCGCAGCATCTATCCGGGCAGCAAGCTTCCCTACGGACTGTACGATGCCGCCTGCGAGCACAACCGCGTCAATCTCGATGCGTGGCAACTGGTCGAGCGGGAGATTCGCCGCTTCCGGAAGAATGCCGGCAGAAAGGCGGCGGCATGAACGTCGAGCAGGCCATCACCTCAGCCTGCGACCAAGTCGGCATCACCGTGCCGAAACGCGTCACCACCTTTGGCCGTTGGATGAAGACCGACACCTTGTCCGGCAAGTCGGGCAGGGGCGACGGGCGGGTTATCGTCAACGAGCACCACGTCACGGCATGGAACTGGCAGACCGGGGAGCAACGCACTGTAGCTCTGAAAGACGAATTCTCTCCCGTCGAGCGGAAGGAAATCGCAAGGCAGATCGAGCGCGACGGGCAGGAGCAGAAAAGGCGGGCGAAGGCCGCGGCTGACATCGCCGCCTCGATGATCGCGAAGGCGAAGCCGGCGCAGCACCCGTACCTGATCGGCAAGGGCTTCCAGCATGAGCGGGCGCTTGTGATTGAAGCCGCTTCCGTTCTGGACATCGGTGGCAGATACCTGCTTCCCGAGCACGTCGGTGAGAAAGCGATCCTGGTCCCGGCGCGGATCGGCAATCGGGTTTCAAGCCTGCAGTTGATCTGGGAAGATGGGACGAAGAAGTTCCTCGCCGGTGGCGAAATGGACGGCGCCGCGCAGCGTCTGTCGTCCGGTTCCTTCACCTGGCTCTGCGAGGGCTTTGCGACCGGCCTGTCGCTCCGGACGGCGCTCAAGGCGTTACATCGCAGCGACTGCGTCCTGTGCTGTTTCTCCGCCTACAACGTTAAGGTTGTCGCCCGGTCACTGAAGGGCAGGCGAGCGATCGTCACCGACAACGACAAGCCGCTTCGTCAGTATGACGGACTCGGAACTGGCGAGTGGTATGCGAGGCAGACGAACCTGCCCTACCTGATGCCGCCGCAGCTCGGCGACGATCTCAACGACTTGCACCTGCGCGACGGAATTTTCGGGGTGCAACGGTTGCTGTCCAACTTCATACGGGAGGCGGTCTTGTAGAAGCGACGCGGCCCGATGGTGCCAAGGGTCTTGTGGGCAGTGGCGTCTACGCCTGAGCCCCTTCCGGGAGCGGTCTGGTAAAGCCGTTCGTCGCGCCGGCAACAGCGACAACATAGCCGCAACAGGTCCCGGCCGCGCCGGGCGGAGACAATCCGGAATACGAGACCGGCTCCGAACGCGGAAGCACCAGTACCCGCACAGGACGCACCCTGAAAAGGAGGTGCAGCTTCTCCCTGATCGCCTGGATGGTTTTGGAGAGGTGCCGCTGCCAAGCGATGCGCGTGTAGGGCCGACAGGGCAACCCCGGTCCGTGTCTCTCAGAGACAGTCACGTATCCAGGTGTGCGCGAGAACCGTCCCGACAGGCACGGAATCGCGTCACACTTCGTCCTGATGGGCGAAGTGTGTCCGGAGAGAAGTGGAACCGGGGATTGGGAAGCCTGAAAGGGGCGAGACAATCTCAGATCACAGGATACTCACACATGGAAGGTTGGTTCTGAAGATGGAGCCTACAAACGACAACCTGATTGCCGAAGCGACGGCGATCATTCTTTGGAACGACGTTCCGACCGGCGTTCCCAGCGACGACATCGCCGTGTTCGCGTCATTTGATCCGCGCGCCGGAGATCGAAGTTTCGCGATGCGATTCGACAACTCAGCCGGAGCCTTCATGGCTGACTGGCGGAAGCACCCGAAGGCCAACGCGAAGGCGGTCTTCGACGACTTCATGCAGAGCGAATACATCTGCGCGCTCACCGAGGAGTTTTGGCGAGATGTCTGCCAAATCTGGCTGGCGGAAATCGGGAAGATCACGGAATGCGGCTGGGCGCGGTCAATGTTGCGCGCGATCCAAGCCGGAGGCCAGTACGAGCCAATTCGTGCGGCTAGAGTTCCAATGTGACTCCCTCGCCGAACTGATCGTCCATCATCGGGAACGGGAAAGAACAGGACAGTGTCAGAATGAAAATATCAGTAGCCGCCTGCATGACGATCTCCGTAGACGACAAGCGCTGGTTTGTGCTCCGCGTCCGCGCCGGCATGGAAGACGAGATATTCGAGAAGCTGACTGCCAAAGGCTATGACGTGTATTTGCCGCGGCGCCGGTTCGACAAGCACAACCGGCAGCAGCGCGTCTGGGTCGAGAAGCATGCGCCCCTCATGCCGGGATACATGTTCATCGTGCACCCTCGGAAGGACCGGCCGGTCGACGACTGGCGTGAAGTGGTTGGTGATCCGCACGACCCTGAGATTGGCATTGCTGGCGTCCTTGGCCCGCTAAAGGGGCATGAGGGTCCACTGCGCATTCCAGCGCCGGTCGTCGAGATCATCATCGAGGAGGAGTTCGGCTCGGTCTATGACGAGACAGCGGCAGGAAAGCGCGCTCGCGGCGACACGGGCCGCGAGAAGCTTGAGTATCGGTTCGCCCGTGGCCGTCGGTTCCAGGTTGACGACGGGCCGTTCGCTTCATTCATCGCCGAAGTCGACAAGCTAACGCATGACGATCGGGTGATCGCGCTGATTGATATCTTCGGCCGGATGACGCCGGTCGAGTTTGATCCGGATCGGCTCAAGGACACGCCTCGAACGCCCGGATCGAAGGCGGCATAGTCTGCGCCGACGCTTTCGCCAACCTCGGCGGCGCGCTCAAATCATCCGGTTTCGCGAGTGTGGGCGGGATATTGGCAGCGTGCGGCGGCTTAACTCAACGTAAATCATGTGTTGCCTATTTACACTGGCGGCAGGTATCACCATGATATATGGAGCAACCATCATGGAGCCTATGCGTTGACGGCGAGCGACAGCAACTGGACGAAGGCTAAGGCGACAGATGGTATTCGTGAGATAGCACGATCTGCGCGTCTCACGATATCTTATAAGCGCCACGCCACCGATCAGATGGCTGCGCGAGACTTGATCATGTCGGACGTCTTGTACGTCTTGAAAAATGGCTTCGTGCATATCGATCCCGAGCCATCGACGCGAGCTGGTTACAACAAATACGGGGTGGAATGTACATGTCCGAACAGCGGAAGTAGAGCAGTAAGAGTTATCGTTATCCCAGATAGGAAAGCGTGTTTCCTGAAAATCATAACAGTCATGTGGGTTGATGAAACTGAAACCCGCGCAGGAAACATAATTGGAGAGTCAGATGAGCACCCATCACTACACCGAAAGCGGTCTTCAGAACGTTTTCATCGACGGGCTGGAATTCGTCATTGACGATGACGGTGATGAAATCATCACGATTCCTGCCGTAAACGAACTTCACCACGTGATTGCGCTAGGTATCGTTTCGCATAAGCACGGAATGAGCGGCGATGAGCTGCGCTTCCTGCGTACCGAAATGGGCTACACGCAGGCTGAATTGGCCGAGCTTGTCCACCATGACAAGCAGTCGATTGGCCGTTGGGAGCGCGGCGAATATGAGATCGATAGCACTGCCGAAGCGATCATTCGCCGTTTGGCTATTGAGAAGCTGCATTTGGACACCGACTCCGGGATTGATGAGCTTTCGAGGCGCAGCATTCCCACCGTCCAGCCGCAGCCGATCAATATTAAGATGGCCAACGACAATGGCGGCTATGAATTGTTGGCAGCCTGAGCTTTCAATGGCGGCGGGGTTAGCCTCGCCGCCATGCCTGCAATTCGTCAATCGACGCTGTCTCCAACCGGGTGCCTTCTTACACACCTTGCGCACCTGGTTGATCCATTCCTTCGACGGCCAACTGGATTCAAACGCCTTGCCCATGGTCGCAACATATGACTTGAGATTTTGCACGCTGAACGTAGCCGGTTGATTATTTTTTGCACATCGGATACACGGAGTTACGGACGATCTGCTTGACTGTTGGGGGCCTTCGGGCGCTGCCAGCGGAGCGGCCCCGGCTCAGGAAGGAAGGCGCGATGCGCTGAACCTGAGCGCAATGAGGGCTCGTGGCAAAAGATGAGGCCGAGGCAATCGGCTCGGGTCTAAGGGACTTTTACCTTTCGCCCTTTGGCCTCCAAAAGAGCGGCGAGTTCGGTCCAAGGTAGACGAAACTTATTGACGGAGTTGTTGGCAGGCAGCCACTCGATGTTGCCCTTGCTGACAAGGAGCTTGCCCAGTTTCTTGAACTTCCCAGCCGGTCCCACCCTGACCGTGATGCTGACGTCCTTGTTCACAACCTGGTTGATATTCGTTTCAAGAATGACTTCGTGTGCCATCCGTCCCTCCCTCTGTGGAGCGGACATCCAACCACCAACACCAGGGCTCGGCAATGGCGAAGCCTGAACCTCAGTTCTGCATGAACTCGCGCTTGAGGCACTGGTCGAGGCTCTGGACGTCAGCCTAACACTGCCAGACGGTCATTCCGATCCGCCAATAGGTCACCGTCTGCTCGATCAGGTAGGCGTGCTTTAGGCATAGGCTGCGGTCGCCGGGTAACCGCTACAACTCGCTGGCGTACATCAGTGCCTGGCCGATCGCCTCAGCCCATTTTGCTGATGCAATTCACCTATGTGCCGTTGGGGCAAATGGCGGCTCTTCACCTGCCCTTGCACACGGTTACCCCTATGCGCCTTCGCGGATCTGGATAAGCTGCATGATGCGCTGAAGTCGCTCGCTTGCGTGCATCGAGAAGACGCCGTCTCCGCTAGGCGCATTTGACCAAAGAAGCGTGTAGAGCCCGTCTGGGCCTTCAAACTCCTGCATTTTGACCACGTTGATCATGTTGACCGCAAATTCTCGCCCCTGCGTGTCGGTAAGCATCAAAAACATTGTCGCCTCCCCTCCAAGGACAGCACAGGCACAGGAAAACACACGATGCCGCACAACCGCAAGCTGGGCGGCTAAATCACATGATACGGATACTCGCCAAGAATCGAAGACTGCCGCCTAGTGTTGCGGGCACCAATTCGTCCGGGGCCAGGAAACGAGCATAGTAGGGAGCCGCAGCCGCTCCAGGCCACGGATCGATAACATGAGCTTGGAAGATCTGAGGCTGACCGCTTTGCGTAGGTTGGTAGTCTACGCGAGCTAGCACCGTTGCATGCGACCGCGCTCCTACAAGTAGAGGACGATCTCTGGTGAGGTCGTCCACCACCAATTGGTTACTCACATTGTTGGTGCCGAGCATCGGACTAAATGTCCTCGCGGAAATGGAAAAGGAGACACCTGCGTCGTCGGTCCACTGGCTGTTCAGAGTGGACGTCAGGACACGGTCGTCCCCCGGCATGTTCACCAATCCGCCGTACACCCTGTTCACGATGCTGTCTTGCGAGATTGGGTGGTTGTGCCAATTGCAGATCATGGAGACGCAAGCCGCCCAACACCACTGACTCTGACGCTGCCTTTGGCTGATGTTGTCCCGCAAAAAGCGTTGGGGATCGATCAAGGCAGAGCACCCACCTGGCGGCGTAGAATAGGGACATGCGTTCAGTGCAGATGCAGCCCGCAAGCCTGAAAGGCTAGAGACGGCGGCAGAACTTGCCCCGATAATCAGACTGCGCCTGGTGAAGCTGAATTGGTCCATTGTCGCTTGGCCTTCTGCCTCTAGATAGCAAAGCACCAAGTAAAATGCCCGACAAGGCAAAACGCAACCTTCGCTCGCCAGAAACAGAGGGTTATCATCGCTGGTACCACCTTGCGATTTGGCGCGGTGACAACGGACTGAGGCACCAGCAGCTATCCCGCCAGCCCCTATGCGAGAGATGCAAGGCATCAGGCAGGATCACGGCAGCCACGGTTGTGAACCACCGCATACCTCACAAGGGCGACTGGCAGCTATTCACCGACCCGGACAATCACGAGAGCGTCTGCAAGGATCACCACGACGGCCTCATCCAGCGCGAGGAAGCGCGAGGCCACGTCATAGGCACTGACCTGAGTGGCCTACCGTTGGACCCCAGTCACCCTTGGCGATCATAGGCAGGGGGGAGGGTCGAAAGCTTGGAACCCCGCATTCCCCGACCCGCGGCCCACCTCCGTTTGCACCGGGACCAATTTTGACCCGGGGGGATGTCGGCCTTCTCCGTAGGAGAAAACATGAACCTGCAGAGCATTGAAGGCGGCGACGGCGTTCCGGTCGAGCCCGACTGGCGGTCGATCTACGACGACGAACTGGACATCGCCGAGGCGAGCGAACAGTGGGGCGTCGTCACCCGCGAGATGAAGGACGCCGGCACGCTGACCGTGGCCAACGGTCATGCGATCCGCCGCCTGGTGGAGTTCCGCGTGCAGTACGAGCGGGCCGCCCGGCATGTCGCCGAGAAGGGCGCGGTCCTGAAGGGCAAGCGCGCCAAGGTCGGCCAGTGGAACCCGTTCTGGTCGGTGATGGCGCAGGCTCAGGACAAGATCACCGCTCTGGAAAAGGCGCTGGGCATCAGCCCGGACGCACGCGGCAAGGCGGGCAAGGTGCAACGTGCGAAAAAAGTCTCGCGGGCGTCCGACAGCTACCTCGGCTCGACCGGCGGCCGATGACCTTGCCACGCTGTATGCGTGCGATGTCGTTGACGGAAAGGTCGTAGCCGGCGATCTGGTCAAGGCAGCGTGCCGGCGCCATCTCGCAGACCTGGACGGCGGTTCGGCCCGAGGCTTGGCATTCAACGTCGACAAGGCCAAGCGGCATTGCGGGTTTTTCCCGGCGGTCCTGACCGTGACCGAGGGTGTTGCCGAGGGTCAGCCGTTCAACCTTCTGCCGTGGCACGGGTTCGTCGTGGCCTCGCTGTTCGGCTGGCAGAGGTCGGACGGGCTTCGCCGGTTCCGCATGGCCTGGATGGAGACGGGCAAGGGCCAGGCGAAGTCGCCACTGATGGCCGGCATCGGCCTGGACATGATGGGCTTTGCCGGCAAGGAGCGCTCCGAGGTCTACGCCATCGCCGGCGATAAGGATCAGGCGAACGTCCTGTTCAAGGATGCGGTTGCCATGTGCCGGGCGAACCTGCCCGACCGTGACGAGGATGAATTCGAGTCGCTGGAAAGCCGGGGCGACGTTGTGATCCGCGGCACTGGCGACCACGCCTGGAAGATCGAGCACCCGGACACCAGTTCGAAATTCATGTCGATGGCGTCGGTAGATTCGATCTCGGGTCCGCGTCCCTATGCGGTGCTGGCCGACGAGATCCACGAGTTCAAGACCGCCTACGCGCTGCAGATATGGAAGGCAGCGATCGACAAGATGAGCGGCGACCCGCTCATGCTCTTGGGCACCAACACGCCGGCCATCAACCAGATCGTCGGGACGGAATATTCCGAGCTGTTCCAGAAGGTGGTCACCGGGCAGGCCGAGGACGATACGCTGTTCGGCTTCATTGCCCGGGTCGACGAGAAGGACCGGGAGACGGTTTTCGACAACGAGGCGGTGTGGGCGAAGGCACTGCCGGCGCTCGACGTCACCTATCCGATCGACAACGTCCGCAAGCGGGTCAACACGGCCCGGCTGATGCTGTCGGAAGCGCTGTCGACCAAGCGGCTCTACTTCGGCATCCCGGTCGGAACGGAAGGCTTCTGGACGACGCAGGAGGCCTGGGAGAGTTGCCAGGGTGCGGTCGATGCCAACGAAATGCTGGGCTCGCCGTGCTGGCTCGGGCTCGACTTGTCGAAGAAGAACGACCTGACCGCGCTGTCGGCGTGCTGGCGCAAGGATCTGAAGCTGCACGTCAAGACTTGGTACTTCACGACGAAGGCAGGGATTCACGACCGCAGCCGCGACGACAACGTGCCCTATGACAAGTGGGCGGATGACCCGGCGGTCCCGCTCACGGCGGTTCCGGGCGCGACCATCGACTATGCATTCGTTGGCGCCAGGGTGAAGGAACTGGTCGACGCCGGCCATGACATCCGGTTCCTGACCTTCGACCCGGCCAAGATCGACGACTTCATCGACGCCTGCGCGGAGATCGACCTGCCGGTCTGGAAATTCGATGGGCCAGACGAGCCGAAGGGCGAAGGCCTGATGCTGGTCAGCCATGGCCAGGGCACGCGCATCGTCTTCAAGGAACGCGCGCTCTGCATGCCGAAGTCCATCGAGAAGCTGGAAGACGCCATTCTGGACGGCGACATCGTGATCGATGCGAGCCCGGTGACGACGATGTGCGCGTCGAACGCCTGCATCGTGTCCGACCCGATGAACAATCGCGCCTTCGACAAGAAGCGGAGCCGGGGGAGGATCGACGGCATGATCTCGGTCACCGAAGCGGTCGGCGCCGCGCACAACGAGTTTGAGGCGATCACGTCCACGTCGCCCTGGGATGACCCGAACTTCACTCTGGCAGGCGCGGCATGAAACTGTTCGGCTTCGACATCCGCCGGGAAGCGCGATCCGCGACGATCGAGAACCCGACGGTTCCGGTCAGCTCGGAGAACTTCCTGGCGTTCTTCGGCATCGACCAGGCCAATCTGCCGGCGGTGACGATCGACAAAGCTCTGACGGTGCCGGCTGTCAACGCAGCGGTCGCCTTCCTGTCCCGCACCATGGCGTCGGTGCCTCTGCACGCCTATCGGGACACGAAGGACGGTCTCCAGCGGCTGACCGGCAGGACGGCGATCACGATCCACGAGGCCCCGAACGACTTCATGGGGTCGTTCAAGTTCCGCCAGTATTTCTGGCAGCAGGTGTTCACCGGCGGCCGCGGCCTGGCCTGGATCGAGCGCAACGGGTCCGTCATCGAGGCACTATGGGCGATGGATCCGGCCAAGACGACGGTCAAGCGCACCGGGTTCGGGCTGGTCTATCGCCTCGATGGCAAGGAGTATCCGGCAGCGGACGTCATCGACGTTCCGTACATGCTGAAAGCGGACCAGACGGGACACTACGGGCCGATCAAGCTGGCTTCGAAGGCGATCCAGCTCGCCCTGGCGATGAACGACTACGGGTCGGCGTTCTTCGCCGGCGGCGGCGTTCCCCCGCTGGCGTTGGAAGGTCCGTTGCCTCAGGGCGCCGATGGCCTGCAGCGCGCCATGAACGACATGCGCCGCGCCATCGACGAGGCGAAAAGGAGCGGCAAGCAGGTCTTTCCGATCCCGCCCGGCCACAAGCTGAACCAGGTCGGGTTCGATCCGCAGAAGGGCCAGATGACGGAGGCCCGGCTCTACCAAGTGCAGGAGATCGCCCGTGCGTACCAGATGCCGCCGGTCTTCCTGCAGGATTTGAGCAGGGGCACGTTCACTAACACCGAGCAGCAGGATCTGCATCTGGTGAAGCATGTTATCGGCCAGTGGGCGAGGGCTTTCGAGGATGAGCTGAACCTGAAGCTGTTCGGGCGCTTCAAGAACGGCCGCTATGTCGAGCACAACCTCGACGGGCTGATGCGCGGCGACTTCAAGAGCCGGATCGAGGGTATCGCCCGGGCGATCCAGACGGCGCAGATGACGCCGAACGAAGGCAGGGCTCTGGAGAACCGACCGAAGCACTCCAATCCGGCGGCCGACGAACTGCTGGTGCAGGGCGCGACGGTCGTGCTGGGCGAGCAACACGAGCCCATGGCGCCCGACAATGGCGGTCAACCCATCAAGGGAGACGACGAGAATGACGACGAAGCCGGAGATTGAAAGCCGGGCGCTTGTCCTGCCGGTCGAGCATCGCGCCGGCGACGATGGCAAGGTCACGATTGTCGGCTATGCCGCCACGTTCGGCGACACGGCCGACATCGGTGGCTATTTCCGCGAGGTGATCGCGCGGGGAGCCTTCACGAACACGCTGCGCACGGCTGATGTCCGGGCCTATTTCGACCACGACCGCGGCCGCGTGCTGGGCAGGACGTCGTCCGGCACGCTTCGTCTCGGCGAGGACGAGAAGGGCCTGCATGTCGAGATCGACCTGCCCGACACATCTGATGGCCGCGACGTGAAGACGCTGATCGAGCGCGGCGACATTTCGGGCATGTCCTTCGGCTTCAGCGTGTTGCGGCAGGAGTGGGACGAAACCGTCGAGCCGCCGACCCGGACTATCCTCGAGGTCGTGCTGCGCGAGGTGTCGGTCGTTTCCGAGCCCGCCTATGAGGGCACGTCGATTGCCCTTCGCTCGCTCGACGAGATGCGCAAGGAAACCCGGCGCCAGCACAACGCTGCCGCATTCGCCCGCCGCAAGGCCGAGTCGGAGGCGAAGTTCCGCAAGATCTGAGTTTACCCGGCACCCGCCGGAGGGCGCGGCAAGCATCCCGCTTCCCGTCTCCACCGCCTGCTTTCGAGCGGGCCTTTCGACGTTCAGCGATCACAGGAGACAGAGATGCTGAAGGAACTGATCGAGAAGCGGGAAAAGCTCGTTGCCGACGCCCGCGCGGCTCTTGACGAGATCAAGAAGAACACCGACGAGGCGCGCGCCGCCGAACTCGAGAAGCGCCACGACGACATCATGGCCGAGTTCGACAAGATCGAGGAGAAGATCGCCCGCGAACAGCGCATGGCCGCCGCCGAAAAGCGGCTGGAGGAAGGCGCGGCCGAGGAGCGTGCCCGCAACCGTCCGAAGCCGGGCGACAGCGAAGCACGCGGCCAGGATGAAGGCGACGAGCTGGAATACCGCCAGGTGTTCTATCGCTTCCTCGCCGGCGGCGGCGATCCGTCCAACCTCACGCCGGAGGAACGCGCCGTCCTTCGTGCTGGCCACGACAAGGGCGCCGAGTTCCGCGCGCAGACCACGACCGGCGGTTCCGGTGCGGCCGGCGGCTACACCATCCCGACCGAACTCGCCAACATCATGATCGAGACGATGGCGATGTGGGGTCCGATGTATGATCAGGACATCTGCACCGTCATGACCACGGCGGGCGGCAATCCGATCGACCTGCCGACCGTGGACGATACGGCGGTGACCGCGGAAGCGCACACCGAGGCGACGCCGCTGACCGATGACGGCGGCAAGGATGTGACGTTCGGCAAGAAGACGCTGAACGCCTACGTCTACGACACCGAGTTCGTCCGGTTCTCGTTCGAACTGGCGCAGGACTCCATCTTCAACATGGAGAGCCTGCTCGGTGGCCTGCTCGGCAAGCGCCTTGGCCGCATCGCGAACTCGAAGCTCACCGTCGGCTCCGGCTCGGAGCCGAACGGCATCGTCACCGCCTCGACACTCGGCAAGACGGCCGCCGCGGCTGCGGCAGTCACCTACGACGAGGTGATCGACCTGGTGCATTCGGTCAATCCGGCCTATCGCCAGTCGCCGAAGGTGCGCTTCATGTTCAATGACCTGACGCTTGCGGTCCTGCGCAAGCTGAAGGACGGCGAGGGCCGCTACATCTGGACGGCCGGCGACGTGGTGAACGGTGTTCCGGGCAGCATCCTCGGCTACCGCTATTCGATCAACCAGGCGATGGCGAACGTGGCGACTGGCCAGAAGTCGATGATCTTCGGCGACTTCGGCGCCTACTTCGTCCGCAAGGTCGGTTCGCCGGTGATCGGCGTCCTGCGCGAGCGCTTCTGGCCGGACCTCGGCATTGCCGGCCTGATCCGCCTCGACGGCGAGCTGGGCGACACGGCCGCGGTCAAGCACCTGATCCAGGCCTGATCCATCATGGCGGGGCTCCGGCCCCGCCTTTTCATCCCCTCATTTGAACGGAGGTCGGAATGGCCGGCTTTAGCGCAAAGGTCCACATGGAGCCTGGCGGCGACCGCCAGACGGTCGAGCCGGGCGGTTCGGTCAAGCTCGGCGACGTTATCTTCACGGTCGACGCCGACGGCAATGTCATCGTTACTGGCTTGCCGACGAGTGAACCCGCCGCCGTTGGCGCACTCTGGAGCAACAACGGCGTGCTCACCGTGAGCGACGGGCCGTAAGGCGATGCTCGTCCGCCTGACCACGGGGCTCTCCGGCCCCGAATATTCGCTCAGCACAGGCGATGAGCGGGAGTTCCCGCAGGATGAGGCCTTGCGCCTCATCGCTGCCGGCTACGCCGTGCCTGTCGCCGAGCCGAAGGTCGAGCAGGCGACGACGCCCAAGGCTCCCGAGCGTCGCGGGAAAAGGAAGCGCGCCTGATGTGGTACCCGTCGACCGTCACCGCCGCGCCGTCCACCGAGCCCGTCACGCTCGTTGAGGCCAAGGAACAGTGCGGTGTCCTGGCCGCAGAGACGCATTTCGACACGCTGCTCACGCGGCTGATCAAGGCGGCGCGCGCCCACTGCGAGAAATACTGCAATGCCAGGTGGGCGGCTCAGACGATTTTGCTGAAATGCAGCAGCTTCTGCGACTTTGCCCGCCTTCCGGAGGGGCCGCTATCGTCCGTCACGTCGATCGCCTATGTCGACATAGACGGCGCCGACCAGACGCTACCCGACACGGTCTATGAGATCCACAAGGACGGCCTCGAGCCGTCGATCGGCCTAAAATACGGGCAGGCATGGCCGAACATCCGGCCGAGCTCGCGCATCACGGTGACGGCCGTCTTCGGTGGCGTCGTGCCGGGAGACGTGCAGCACGCGATGCTGCGTTTCATCGCCGACAGCTTCCACGGCCGCGAGAACGCCAAGGCCGACGACTGGACGGTAGTCGACGTGCTGCTCTGCAATCACCGGCGGGGAGCGTGATGGCTCGAGCGGGGGCAAGGAACCGCCTGATCACGCTCTCGCGCGATGGCGTGCAGACCGGGACCAACGATTTCAACGAGCCGGTCTACGGCCCGGCCGTGACCTTCGACCGGCTGGCCTCTCGTCATGACGTTTCGGACGGGGAAAAGGTCGCTGCCGGGCAGGTCGGAGCATTCCTGATGACGCGGTTCGCGGTGCTGTCCGACCCGGAAACGCGGGCCGTGACGCCGGCCTACCGCCTCAGCCACGACGGCGCGGCCTACAACATCCTGGGCGTGAAGGAGACGAGCGAAGGCCGTCAACGCTTCATCGAGATCACCACTGTTCGGGACGCCGACTCGTGAAGACGACCGTTCACGTCGAAGGCCTGCGCGAACTCGACGAGGCGCTGGGCGAACTGCCGAAGGCAACCGGAAAGGCGGTCCTGCGGCGCGTGCTGAAGAAGGCGGCCCAGCCGATCGCTGATGATGCCAAGGCAAAGGCTCCGGTCTTGTCGGGTGCGCTGCAGATCAGCATCGGGGTCGGAACTAAGCTCACCCGCCGCCAGTCGCGGCTGCACCGCAAGATGTTCACGGATGACCGCGCCTCGGTCGAGATGTTCGTCGGCGCCGGCGGGCTTCCCCAGGCGCATCTGCGCGAGTTCGGCGGCGATGACGCGCCGCCACATCCGTTCATGCGTCCGGCCTGGGATGCCGGCAAGGCGGGTGTGCTGGAAAGCATCAAGGCCGACCTCGGCGACGAGATCATGAAGGCGGCGAAGCGCTTGGCGCGCAAGGCGGCCAGGAACGCAGCGAAAGGCTGATCCATCATGGAAGAAGCGTTGACCGCGCTGCTGGCGTCGGTTGCCGGCGGCCGGAGGCATTGGGGCAGGGCGCCGCAGGCTGCAGCTCGTCCCTATGTCGTCCTGACGCGGATCACCGGCATTCGCGACTATCACACCCGGGACGCTTCCGGCCTGGTTGAAAGCCGTGTCCAAGCCGACTGCTACGCCGACACCTATTCGGCCGCAAAGGGCATCGCCCGAGACGTCAGGGACGCTGTGAGCGGCCACCGCGCCGGCATCTTCAAGGGCATCTTCATCGATTCCGAACGTGACCTTCCCGCCGCGGACGCGGGCGAAGTGAACCAACTGTTCCGCGTTTCCATCGACCTGATCATTCACCACGGAGAACTGTCATGACCGACGCTGCCATTGGCTACGGCTCAGTCTTTGAAGTCTCGACCAATGGCGGGTCGAGCTGGACCGAGATCGCCGAAGTTTTCAGCATCACGCCGCCGAGCGACACGGTGGACGTGATCGACGCCACCCACATGGCCTCGCCGAACCGGACGCGCGAATTCGTGCTCGGCCTGCAGGATCCCGGCGAGGCGTCTTTCGAAATGAACTTCGTCCCGGGCTCGGCGTCCGACGCCTATATCCAGGCGCGCAAGGCGGCCGGCGTGGCGGTGAAGTGCCGCATCACCTTCCCGAACGCGACTATCTGGACGTTCGACGGGTTGCTGACCGGCTACGTGCCGGCGGTTCCCAACGACGACAAGATGTCCGCGACGGTGACCTTCAAGGTGACGGGCTCCTATGTCGCCACACCGGCGGCTGCGCCGACCAACACGGTGCTCCCGGCGGTGTCCGGCGTCGCGCAGGTCGGCCAGACGCTCACGGCATGGGAAGGCGTCTGGACCGGCGCCCCGACGTTCTCCTACCAGTGGGAGGCCGATGGCGTGGAGATCGGCGGCGCGACGTCCAAGACCTACGCCCCGGTCGTCGGCCAGATCGGCGACGTGCTGACCGTCGTCGTGACGGGCACGAATGCCGCCGGCTCGGCCGCTGCCGAGAGTGTCGGCACCGCGGCCGTGATTGCGGAGTAGGCGCACCATGGCAAATCCACACAAAGGCCAGGTCGATCTGAAGGCCGGCGACAAGACCTACACGCTGTCATTCTCGATCAACGCCATGTGCGAGTTGGAGGCTCATTTCGACGAGCCGATTACCAAGATCGCGGCTCGCTTGCAGGAGCCGGACAGCGTGTCGATGACAAACATCCGGGCGCTGCTCTGGGCGGCGTTGATCGATGGCCTGCCGGAAATCAAAAGCGGTCCCAACGGCGGTCTCGACTTCGCCGGCCAACTGCTCAGCGAGGCTGGCGTGCCTGAAGCGATGGATGCCCTCGGCCGCGCGTTTGCCAGCGCCTTCCCTTCGGAGGCGAGCGCCAAGGGAAACCCTCGGAAGGCAGCGAGGGCTTCCTAGACCCGCTTTCGCTGCTGAAAACGTGGGTCGAGTGCGGGCAGGACGCAAAACTGTTCTGGTGCCTCACTTACCGAGAAACGCAGGCAATCATCGACGGCGCTGCCCAACGGTTTCGCCGCGAGCACGATGATCGGGCGTGGCTCGCCTGGCACATCGAGGCCCTGCACAGGACCAAACGCCTGCCGAAGCTGAAGACGCTGCTGCACGGCGCCAAGCCGAAGGCAAAGCGGCGGCAGTCGATGGAAGAACAGATCGCCATCGCCGGCAGNCGGCAGTCGATGGAAGAACAGATCGCCATCGCCGGCAGGTGGAATATTGCAATCAACCGGAAGGGGTGACGCATGGCGTCCAGTGCCGTGATCGGTAGTCTGAGGGTAAACCTCGGCATCGACAGTGCCCGATTCCAGACCGGGCTGAAGTCTTCGCAGAAAAGCATCGACCGCTTCGCCAAGCAGGTGGCGGTCGGTGCGGCTGCAGTGACAGCGGCAGCTACGGCAATGGCCGGTGCGCTCGCCATGTCGATCAAGAGGACGATCGATCAGGCAGACGAGCTTTCCAAGGCTGCTCAGAAGTTCGGCGTTGCGACGGACGAACTGTCGAAGCTGAAGTATGCCGCCGACCTGTCGGGCGTCTCGCTCGAAAGCCTCGGCAAGGGCATGCAGCGGCTTTCCCGCAAAGTTGTCGATGCGTCGGCGGGACTGAAGACGCCGAAGGCGGCATTTGAGGCTCTCGGGGTCTCGATCAAGGACGCCGATGGCTCGCTGCGCTCATCGACCGATATCATGGGGCAGGTCGCCGATCGGTTCGCGGCGATGGAAGACGGCACGGCGAAGACTGCTGCCGCGCTGATGTTGTTCGGACGGGCCGGCGGCGATCTCATTCCGCTGCTCAATGGCGGCTCGGCCGGTATCAAGGAACTCACCGACGAGGCCGAGCGGCTTGGCATCGTTATTGATACGCAGACCGGGAAGCGAGCAGAGGCATTCAACGACAATCTGACCCGTCTGCGGCGGACGTGGGATGGCCTTGTCACAAAGATCACCGCGCAGTTGCTGCCTGCTCTGGAGCTTTTCTCCGAGAAGTTCATCAAGCTCACCAGCAATTCGGAGTGGGTGGAGAAGGCTGCAAAGAAGGTCGCAGGCGCAATCCACTGGGTGTCCAATGAGGTAGGTCAGCTCATCATTCTTGGCTCTCGCCTGGCGGTCGAGTTTGCCGGGATTGCGGAGATGTTTTCCCGCTTCAACCAGTACGATTTTTCGGGAGGATGGAAGGCGTTTCAGGACGGGCAGGAAAAGTCTGCCCAGATGGCGGCCGACCTCAAAAACGAGATCGACCAGATTTTCAACTCCTTCGGCCAGGGTGCTGGCGAGGCCCTTGGTGATGCGGGTTCAGACGCCGGCAGAGAGTTTGTGACCAAGTTTGGCGAAGGGGTTGCCAGCGGAGGCTCCGACAATGCCTTCGAGCAGATGGCGACCCACATCAAGCAGTCCATCGACAACATCATCACGGACGCCGAGACGGTCGGCATGACGACGGGCGCTGCTGCGGCCTACACGGCGCAGATGGACCTGCTGATGGCCGCGCACGAGGCCGGCATTCCGATAACGGCGGCCCTGCAGGAGCAGATCACCGGGCTCGCCAACGGCATCGGCAACGCGACCGCACAGCTAGAGGGCGCGCGGCTCGGGCTCGAATTGATGAATGAGCCTTTCGCGATCCTGCATCAGGAACTGGCGAGCCTTCAGGAACGTCTCGACGCCGGGGCGATCAGTTGGGCGCAGTGGTCGGATGCTGCCTTGCGGGCGAGAATGATGGTTGCGAGCGAGGTTCTCGGGCTCGCTGGCCAGCTTACCGGCGCTCTCGGCACGATGTTCGGTGATAGCAAGACGTTCGCCATCGCCGAAGCGGTCATCAACACGGCTCAGGCCATCACCAAGACGCTTGCAACCTATGGTGCAACACCTTGGGGACTCGCTGCGGCCGGTGTCGCAGCAGCGACCGGCGCAGCGCAGATCGCCACCATCGCCCGGACCAACAAGGGCTCCAAATCGGCGCCATCTGTTCGAGGTGCCGCGGGGGCGGCCGAAGGCGCTGCAAAAAACAATACGCCTGCTGAACCATCTCAGGCGGTGTTCATCCAACTACAGGGTGACGTCTTCAGCCGGCAGAGCGTGGAAGATCTGATCAAGTCGTTGCATGACGCCCAGCGCGATGGCCATCAGCTCCTGATCAAGACGGGGTGACAGATGCCTGTCGTCATTTCTCCCGCCCTTGTCCTGTCCGAGCTGGCCGCGGGCAGCGCCGACGCGCCGCTGCTCGGATGGCACAACCTGGTGACGCGTTCCGGAATAGAAGCCGATCAGGAGAATGAATCCTTTCCGGCGACCAACCTCGCCAACCCGTCCACGGCGCTGCGCTGGCAGGGTGAGAGCACGGCGACGCAATATCTGACGTTCACGGTCAGCTCGGCTGATGACGTCGACTATGTCGGAATTGCGCGGCACAACCTCGGGTCTGGACAGGTGACGGTTTCGGTCGAGGTGTCCGACGGCGGCAGCCCGGAAGAGTGGACCGAAATCATCGACGAATTGATCCCGCCGTCCGACCAACCGCTTGTGCTCCGGTTCGAGGCGCAGCCGGTCAGCCGGATCAGGATCAAATTTCAGCCAACCGCAACCATCCCGCGCATGGCGGTGGTGCATGTAGGCAAGCTGCTGCGCCTGCCGCGCGGCGTGCAGCCGAGCGTGGTTCCGTTGACCTGGGCTGTGTCGGACGACGTCGTTTCCGCGCAGTCGGAGGCCGGCGACTACCTGGGTGCCATCGTTTTGCATCAGGCGCTTGCGACCTCGGTGCAGATCCAGTGGCTCGACTATGCCTGGTGGAACGCCAACATGCCGGGCTTCATCGCTCACGCGCGCCAGAGCTTACCTTTCTTCTTTGCCTGGCTGCCTCACAGCTTTCCGTTCGAGGTCGGCTATGCGTGGTCGACGAATGACATCAGGCCCGACGCGCAAAGGGTCGCCGCAGGCGTCACCATCAATTTCAAGATGGATCTGAAGGCGGTGGCGCTGTGAAGGCCCTCGTCTTCGTCGAGATCGATATCGACTATTGCTCTCTCGTCTACGGGACGGCGCCTTGCATGGCCACCACCGAGGGTGAAACTCCGACCGGCGCCGCCAAGTGCTTCAATTCGATTGGCACATGCCAGGACCGAGAGAACTTCGCATCATCGACCGTAACTCTGCGCTTCGCCCAGGGCACGGCCTATCTCGCCGAGAGCGGAATCGACGCCATCGCCGCGATCGAGGATGTCAGCGTCACGCCGGGCACCATTTCGCTCGGGGAAGACCTTGGCACGCGGTCGTCGCTGCGTGTCACCATGAGTGATTTCCCCTGGTCGGACACCGGACCTGGCTTCGACAAGTATCTTGCCGACCGCGCGTATGACCCGTTCAGGCAGGGCACGTTCTGGGGGAAGTTCCGGGCACGTTTCCCGTCGTTGCGCGGCCGGCCGATACGTGTCATTCGCGGCTTTCTCGGGCAGACGCTCGAGGAGATGGAAACGCGTCATTTCGTCATCGAAAGCACCGATGGTCCGACGTCGCGTGCCACGTTTTCGATCGTCGCAAAGGACGCCCTCAAGCTTGCCTCTGGCGACCGTGCGCAGGCGCCACGGCTCTCGCGCGGCTTCCTGGTCGGCAGTCTGGCTGTTGACGGCACGACGGCCACGCTGTCGCCCGCCGGTATCGGCGATCTCGAATATCCGTCGTCGGGCTATGTTGCGATCGGCGGCAAGGAGATTTGCGCCTTCACGCGGTCCGGCGACGTCCTGACGCTGACCCGGGCGCAGCTGGGCACCGAAGCATCGCAGCATGGGTCCGACGATCGCGTACAGATCGTCCTGCGCTATGTCGGCGAGGACCCGGCGGACATCATCTCCGATCTGCTACAGACCTATGCCAATGTCCCGGCCGGCTATATCCCGCTGGCGACCTGGCAGGATGAAACGGCGAACTATCTGAAACGCGTCTACACCGCGACCATCGCCGATCCGGTGGCGGTTGGAACGCTGCTGTCCGAACTCATTGAGCAAGCGGCGCTTGCGCTGTGGTGGTCCGATATAGACCAGCAGATCCGTCTCCAGGTGCTGCGCGGCATCCCGACCACGGCGGCGCGCTTCACGATGGAGAACGTGCTGAAGGGATCATTCGATTCCAAGGAGCAGCCCGACCGTCGTATCAGCCAGGTCTGGACCTATTTCGGGCAGCGAAACCCGTTGGAGCGGGTCGAGGATCCGGACAACTATCGTTCAACGGCAATCACCGTAGACCTTGCTGCAGAGACGGACTACGGCTCCCCGGCGATCAAGAAGATCTTCGCACGCTGGATACCTGCCTTCGGGCGCACGGTTGCCTTGCGGCTGAACGATATCCAGCTCGGTCGCTTCGTCACGCCGCCGCGGCACTTCTCTTGGGAAGTGCTGCGCTCGGAATCGGACATCGTGTCGCTTGGTGGCGGCTATCGACTTGAATGGCGGACGATCCAGGATGCGACTGGAGCGCCGACTGACGCCCCGGTGCAAGTGACCAGGATTGGGGTCAGCGTGGACAAGTTGCGCGTCGAGGCCGAGGAGATGCTGTTCCAGCAACTCGATCCGGAGGATCTGACGAACCGGACCATTACCGTCGATTCCAATTCGCTCAATCTCAACCTGCGAAGCATCCACGATACTCTTTATCCGGCGCCGACGGACGCCGATGTTCTCGCCGGCGTCACGCTGACGTGCATCATTGAGAGCGGCGTGATCGTCGGTTCGGCGCTGACCGCCAACCCGGCCTTCGATGTCGGAAGCTGGCCCGACGACTTCCCGATCACGCTCGTGGTCAACGGTCGCATCCAGGGACGCGGCGGTGACGGCGCTTATGACCCAGCCGGCAGCGACGGCCTGCCTGGCGGTACGGCGCTCTACACGCGCTTCCCGGTAGACCTCGAAGTCGGCTCAGGCGAGATATTCGGTGGTGGTGGCGGCGGTGCCGGCAACGTCAACGTGATCGACCCGGCTGTCGATTTCGTAAATGGCGGCGGCGGTGCCGGCTCATTGCCCGGCAACGGCGGCCCGCAACCCGGCACCAATCCGGTCATCGTCAGCAAGTCCACCGCTGCCAGCAATGGCACAACCGAGGCGGGCGGGCTCGGGTCGCAGCCTGCGTCCGGTCCGAAGGGCGGTACTGGCGGTGGCCCAGGCCTGGCGGGGCAGAGCCTCGGCGGCAGCGCTGGTGGCGCGGCGGGCACCGCGATCGACGGCGACAGCTACATCACCGTCACTGTCGGCCCGGGCGATATCCGCGGGCCTCAGATCAACTGACCCTTTTCCGAGGTAACTGAACATGACGCTAGCGCGCTGGCAGGCAACGATCGTTGACGAGTCGGGCAATGTGTTGCCCTCGGCCACGGTCACAGTCCGCAATGAGCTGACCGGCGGTCTGCAGCCGCTTTTTTCCGATCGTGCGGGCGCCTCGTCGAAGGGCAATCCCTTCACCGCGGATGCGAACGGCTTCGCTTTTTTTCATGCGCTGGGCGGGGCATACCGCATCACCGCGACACTTGGCGAAGAAACGATCACCTGGCGCTACGTCGGCGTTGGGCTCGGCGCTGAAAGCGACCTCACCATTCTACCGCTCGGCGAGACTGTGCCCCAGGTCGCCGATCTTTCAGCGCGCGCCGCCTATGACGGCGAGAGCGAGGGATTTCGCCTCATCGTTTCGGATACGGGCGACGGGAGGGCAGCACTCTATACGATGGGTGGGGGTGGCTCGGGGGACTGGTCCGATCCAGCCTACATCACCGGGCCTGGCATCAACGGAGCGCCAGGCTCCTCCGACGTCGTTGGAACGTCGGGCAGTTCGGTAGCCATCGGCGCGGGTGCCAAGACCTTCACCGTCGTCGAGAGCGACCGGGGATGGGGCCTCGGCGCCCGGTTGCGCATTTCCAGCGACGCCAATGCTGCAAATTTCATGGAGGGCGTCGTCACCGCCTATGCCGTGAACACGCTCGAGGTGACGGTGGACCTGGTCGGCGGTGCGGGCACGCTCGCCGACTGGACGATCAACCTCGCCGGCGAACAGGGCGCAACTGGCGCGACCGGGGATACCGGCCCGCAGGGCGACGCAGGCCCGCAGGGTGATACCGGCGCAACCGGAGCGAACGGTGATACCGGCGCTGCGGGAGCAGATGGCGCGGACGGCGCCGACGGCGCCGATCCGGGCGTCCTGCTCACCTTCGACACCGGCACGGCCGACGCGGACCCCGGCGGCGGCCGCATGCGCGGCAACAACGGCGACCTGTCGGCCGCGACGTTCCTGTACGTCTCCAAGGCGAACCGCGCCGCCAGTTCGATCGCCGCGCTGCTCGCGCTCATTGGCGCCAGCACCAACACGACGAAGGGCACGATCCTTCTGACGGACCCGGCAACGGACAAGCAGGCCGCCTACCAGGTCACCGGCGTCACGGACGCGACCGGCTATGTGAAGATCGCGGTTGCCGACCATTCCGGCGAAACCGCCTTCGCCAACGACCTGCCGATCAGCTTCCAGTTCTCGAGGGCCGGCGACAAGGGCGCGGATGGAGCAGGCGCAGGGTCCGTGACGTCGGTCGCCATGACCGTCCCGACCGGATTTGAGGTGTCTGGCACGCCGATCACGGACAGCGGGACGTTCGCCCTCGCGTTTGCGACCGGATACCAGGGCTACACGACCGCCGAGGCGACCAAGCTCGGCTACATCACCGTCTCGGGCGCGGTCGATCTCGATGCGATGAACACCCGCGTCAACGAGCTTGACGCAGCGGTCGTGCTCAAGGGCACCTGGGATGCGTCGAGCGGTTCGTTCCCGGGTTCTGGCTCTGCACAGGCGGGCGACAGCTACATCGTATCAGTGGGCGGCACGGTCGACGGCGTGGCCTTTACGGCCAACGACCGGATCGTCGCGATCGTCGACAATGCCTCGACGTCCACCTATGCGGCGAACTGGCACAAGCTCGACTACACCGATGCGGTGCTGTCGATCGACAGCGCGACGGGAGCCGTCACGATCGGCGCTATCCTCGCCGCGGCGGCCTCCAAGACCACGCCGGTCGATGCCGACAAGCTCGCGCTCTCCGACAGCGCGGCTGGCAACGCGACCAAGCATCTCACCTGGGCAAACCTCAAGGCTGCAATTGGAGCGTACCTTGGCTTCACGCCGGCGTCCGCTTCTGGGCCGACGACGCTTGCCTTCGCCGAGGACACCGACAACGGCGCACACAAGATCTCGCTGAAGGCGCCGGCCTCGATCGCGGCCGACGCCGACGTCACGCTGCCAGGCGTCGCGGGCGCGCTCGTCATCGCGAGCGACATCCGCGAAAGGCTGACGTCGACCCGAATTTACTACGTCCGCACTGATGGCAACGACGCCAACACCGGCCTGGTTGACAGCGCCGGCGGCGCGTTCCTGACCGTGCAGAAGGCGATCGACGTCATCAGCGGCACGCTCGACCTCGGCATTTATGATGTGACCGTCGATGTCGCGGACGGAACCTTCACCGGCCAGATCGTCCTGAAGACGCTGACCACCGGCGGCGGCATGGTGACGATCACCGGCAATACCGGCACCCCTGCGAACGTGCTTTTCAGCACCGCCGGCAATGCCATCTCGCTCGCCGGCCCGGTCGCCGGTGTCTACAAGCTGGAAGGCTTCAGGGTGACGACGTCCAGCGGCAACTTCATGTCGATGGAGTATCCCTGCTACGTCAGGCTTGGCGTCTTCACGCTTGGCGCCTGCAACAATCGCGGCATCGAGGTCACGAACAACGCCCGCGTCTATCTCGACAGCAACTGGACCATCGACGGCAACACGCCGAACTGGATTCTGCGCGCGACGATGGGCGGCTTCATCTTCCTCGCGCAGCGCCAGGTAACGCATTCCGGCACACGCTCCTACTCGTCCGGTTTTGCCGAGGCGGTCGAGGGCGGCCTGATGCACGCCTACTCGGTCACCGTCGTCGGATCCTTCACCGGCAAGAACTATTCGATCGCGACCGGCGGCGGCATGACGCTTGGTGGCGGCGGCACATCGTATTTCGGGGGCAGCGTCGCCGGCACGATCACCACGACGGCCGGTCAGGCTGGGTGGAAGACCTAGTGCTTTTGCCAGACAGCCAGGATGCTCTTGCCGAGCGAGTAGCCGAGCACGGGATCTGCGACGCGCGACAGCGGGACCATCAGGCGGTCCCAAGTTGCTACCTGTGCCTTGGTCGGCATGGATTGCTTCGGCAGCAGCCGGTTCGCGGCGCTTGCTGCGAGGCCGACGCTGTCCAGGTATCGACCAGGTAGCCGCCTCGCCGCAGATGAAGCAGTTACCGATCTGCGGCGCACGACCTTCTACATTAGGAGAAGAGCATGTTCGACGAAGCAACGCTTCGCGCGATCGACGTCATTGCTGCGCGCTATGGCTACGATCCTGCGGCACTGAAGGCGGTCGCCGAGGTCGAGAGCGGCGGGAATGCCTTTGCCATCGTGAACGGCCGGCAGGAGCCGCTGATCCGGTTCGAGGGGCACTATTTCGACCGCCGGCTTTCGGGCGATGACCGGGCCAAGGCGCGGGCGGACGGGCTCGCCAATCCGAAGGCGGGCGCCGTCGCCAATCCGTCGTCACAGGCGGCGCGGTGGCGGATGCTGAACCGTGCCGCCGAGATCGACGCTCAGTCCGCGTTCGAAAGCTGCTCCTGGGGCGTCGGCCAGGTCATGGGCGCGCATTGGAAGTGGCTCGGTTTCCAGTCGGTGACCGAACTCGTCAACCTCTGCCGGCGCGACATGGCCGGGCAGGTCGAGTTGATGGCGAAGTTCATCGACCGGGCGGGGCTCGGCGGCGCGCTCAAGTCGCGGGACTGGGCGACGTTTGCCCGCGGCTACAACGGGCCGGGCTACCGGCAGAACGCCTACGACACGAAGATGGCCGCCGCTTTCCAGCGCTATGTCTCCGGCGCGGCTCCTGCCGTGGTGAGGGGCGACGGCACGGTCCTGAAGCTCCAGCAGCGGCTGACCGCGCACGGCTTCCCGGTGGCGACCGACGGCATCCGGGGATCGAAGACGAACGCGGCGCTGAAGGCGTTCCAGAAGGCGAGAGGGCTTGTGGTGGACGGCATCGCCGGATCGGCGACCTGGGCCGCGCTCGACGCGTCTGAACCGGCCAAGCCTGCCCTGCCGATCGCACCGGGGAAGGTGGCGGTCCTCCCGCCCGACAACACCAAGGGCCTGCCGGCCAAGAACCGGCTGCTGGCCTTCGTGCTCGACATCATCAACGCGATCTTCGGCCGAAAGGAAAAATGACATGTGGACCCGCATCAAGGCGTTCTTCGCCGACAGCGAAACCATCTTCTGGGCGCGGCTGCAGGTGTTCATCGGTGCCGTGGCCGAGATCGTCACCTACGTCGACCCGCAAGTGCTGGCGCCGGTCATCCCGCACGAGTGGTTTCCGATCTTCCTCGTGATCAACGGCGTGCTGACCGAGTACCTGCGCCGCCGCCGGGCCGAGGATCTGTGATGTTCGGCGTCGACGGCATTCTCTACGCGCTGGGCACCGTTGTGTTCGTTGCTCTCGTCGCGTTCATCAAGGGTCGGCTCGACGGGGCGAAGCTCGAGCGGGCCGAACAGGCGCGGCAGAACGCCCGGGCCCGGGACATTTCCGACGAGATCGACGACGCCGTTGCCGGCCGATCCGGCGACGAAAACCGGGGGAGGCTCAAGCAATGGTCAAAGGACTGACCTTTGCGGCCGCGCTTGCGCTTGCCGGCTGCCAGACGGCCGGCGGGTCGTTTTGCCAGATATCGAGCCCGATCCGCCTATCCGCCGAAACCGTCGATCACCTGTCGGATCCGGAAGTAGCGGACATCCTGGCGCACAACGAAAAGGGTCAGCGGCTATGCTCGTGGAAGCCCTGACCTGCATCGCCGCGCTGCTTGGCGCGTTTCTCAGCATCGAACTCGCACTGGCAAGGGGCTGGGCATGAACAAGGACGCCAAAATCGCGGAGCAGTTTGCCGAGCTTCCCGAGCCGACGCGCAAGTTCCTTTCCGAACTTACGGTAGAGGACGCGACGGCGCTGGAGGCCGGTATGCCGTTGGTACGAGCCCTGATCGGCTTCGCCAAGGTGTCCAAGTGGATCATCATCACGATCCTCGGCATCCTCGGCGGCGTGGTGCTGCTGGGCGAATCCGTGTTCAAGATTTTGGCGTGGTTCAAGCCGCCGCCGCCCTGACCATTTTCCCGCCGTCGGCAATATGCTCGCCCCGCTGGCCTCACGGTCGGCGGGGCTATTAGTGTTGTTGTCTTGCCGGATCGACGAGAGGATGCGCCCCTAGCAACGGCAGTCTGGCGCACCTCTGAATAGTCAACTGACCTTTTTGACCGGCGGGATCTTCCAGGAACCATCGATGATCGAAGGGTTGCTCTCGTTGGGCCAGTAAAGCCGCATCATCAATATGAACTTGCCCTTGGGGGCTGGCAGCCAATTCGATTCCTTGTCCGGTCCCGGCGATTCATGCTGGAACAGCAGGTCTACGGACCCGTCCGAATTGCTCTTCAATGGCTGACGTTCGCTGATCGAATAGCGGTTCAGAGGATTGTCGACAAAGAAATAATTCTCGTCGTACATGGTGATTGACCAGAAGCCACTAACCGGCGGAAGTTCACCCTTCTTGAAGGTAAGAACGTACTTTTCCGAACCGTCGTACTTCCTCTTGACCATACCGCTCGCAGACTTGAGCGATGTGGGGTAGATGGCGTCCTGTGGCCGGTTGGCACCAAGTCCGATAGCGGTGATGAGCGCCCTCTGGAGATAGTTTGTCCCGTATATTCCGGTTTTGGTGGTGAAACCCCACCCGTCGATACTCTCGACGTCGCCGTCGCTGAACTTGAAGTGCAGCATGATCTTCGCAAATGCGATCTGCGGCAGGCGCTTGGCGAACGCAGGATCGAATTTGGATTTGTCGAAGTCCTGACCGGGGACAATTCCGATTTCAGCCAGCTTTTCAACCATTGGAGCGTCTGCTGCGGCGGGCGGATTGCGCTTTAGGAGTTCGGCCAACAGCGTGAAGTATTCGATGGCGTCCATGTCGTTGACCTGGTCGCGGACGGCCGTCTTCATGTCGATAGACGGATCGACCTTGCCGGGTGGCGGGGTCCATTCCTTGCCCCAGGCGCTCAGGGGGTAGAGCTTGATCTCGTCCTGAATCTTGTGAACCTCGGCATAGTCTTCCGGTGTGCCGGTGCAGTAAATGCGGCCCAGCAACCAGACAATGCTGGTGGGCGATTTGTACTGCTTCACGCCCTCCGGCAATGTGCCTTCCCATCCTGGCCCTGTGATGGCGAAGGTCTGGGCGTCGGTTCCGGTGGTACGCTTCCCTGGAACGTCGAACACGGTCGTCCAGCCGTCGAGCATCGGGAAAAGCGCGTAGCGGCCGTCGAGATCGGGAATGCTGACGACCCAGGGCTCTTCGCCCACGTCCAGGAACGCCGTCGTGTAGAGCGTATCGGCGTTCGGCGCGGTGACATCCCTGAACGATGCGTTTGGATACTCCCGCAGCTTGATGAGATGACCCATTGGGCCTTTGGTTCCGACCGGCTCGGCGACATTGGTGACGACCCGTCGTGTCATCTCCATCGTCACGAGGGGATAACCATAGACATAAGCCTCTACAGCTGTCCCGAATTCGTCGGTGCCTTCCATCAGGTCTGCGACCAAACCTTCAGCCAAGGCGGCCTTCGATCCGAGTGCGGAGGCCGTCAGCAAGCCGGCTCCACCAAAGGCCACGGTGCGGCGTGTTGGTTTCATGCGATATCCTTTCCGAAAATATCGAGGCGTGATCGCCTCGAAACCGGCAATGACTGATCAGTTGACGCAAGGGACGATACGGTACCGGTACTGGATGGTCCAGACGCTCGCGCGCGGACTTGCATGCACGGCGCAATCCGGCTAGCCTTTTGAGATTCAAAGCTGGTTATGCAGCCATGAAGGCTTCAGATCGGGCCGCCGAGGAGCTGTCTACCAGGCGGCCCTGACCACGAGCGAATTTGGGCAACTCATCGTGGCTGCCGAAACAGATATCACTGCGGATTGCGGCTTGATAGATGGCCGGCCCTCCAGGCTCCCCTAGTATTTTCTCCAGAAAAGCAGATACTCCGGCCGCCTGGTCTGGAGTGGTCCCGGCGAGGCTCGGGGCCGTCGCAGGTAGTCCCAATGCCGTCGACACCCGGACCTTAGATACTCTGGGGGGCCCGCCGCGTTCGCTGATGCGGCGGGTCTTTCAAGTGTAGGCGGAGCGCTTGCCGCGTGGAAGACAAGCAGTTCGACGAGCCGGTGCACGTCCAGTTGAAGCCCGGCAAGATCCGCGCCGTGACCTGGACCAGCCAGGCGGCCAAGGCGCTGCTCTACGAATGGCCCGAGAAGCGGGGCAGACGGCACCGCACAGCGCGACAGGCGTGCCTCGACGTGATGAGCGGCTTGAAGGACGCACGCGCCGCCAGAAAGGCGTTTACGGCCGCCGCAGAGGAGGCCGATGTCCTGGTGCCGATCAGTCGGATCGTGAAGCCGCGCCGGTGATTGATCATTGGTCTCTGCATACGCTTGCCGTATCGCGTACAAGCTACCCGACAACTCATCGTCCAGCCGCGTCCTGAATCCGAAAGTTCGGCGCCCTCCGTTGCACGCGAGAAATCTAAGTGATAGCGGATCGATGCGAACGCATGGGGTGAATTACGTGAGCAACGGCTATATTAGTCTGAAGATTACCAAAGATGATAAGATTGTTCCGAAAACGGATCTCTGCAACGAACGGTTTGGAACCCTCGAATCGAAACCCCAAGCACCTCTAGGCATCGATGAGGTGCTGGGTGCTATGCAGAGCTTCATGGCCGGCCGGAAAGCGCAGAATTGCCGCGTTGTAAAATTCCTCGTCTTGGCGGGCAAAGAGGTAGTCGGAGTTCGGGAAACGGTCACTGTTGCACACGACGTCGGTGTCCACCCAGCACTGTCCGGTTTGGAACACCATCTGATACCTGAACATATTCGAGAATGCGGACACTTTCTTGCCGGAGCCACGGTAAAAGAAGACAGATCGTTCGGGGTAGAATTCTGAGGCGTCGAGCAGTTTGCATCCGTGCGGTACGTCCAGCGACAGATCGTATGAGTACAGACTAAAAGTGTGGCCGCAACGAAGAAAGCTCCTTATGCAGCACTGCTCCACCGCTCTTAGTTGGCCGCCATACCAGAAAGACGCAAATTCCATCTTTTATGTATTTCCATTTTTGTAGCGAGCGTCATTTATCGCTAGTATATATTTCTGCGTCAGATTTTGTTCGTTCAGCAAATTATCAAAATGTGATTGTGCCGCAGAAACGTATCGCGCCCGGTATATAGGGTCCTGTACAGCGTCGATGGCTGTATGCAGAGCGAATGGTTTGCGAACTACGACCTCTCGGAAACCGAGATCCAGGACTGTCTGGGCGCTCTCGCCTTCACCGCAGAGTATTGCGGGTACTCCATTCATTACGGAGGCTGCCAGTCGATTGGAGCTTTTTTGACGTTCGAAGCGATCGAAGGCGATGATGCTAAATGAACTCTCTCTCAAATCGGCTACGAATGTCTCGTAGCGCCACTGCAAGACCCTGTCATAGTAGCGATGCTGGGGTCCAAACGACGCGGCGTTGGAAATGAGCCTAACTTCGAAGCCGAGATCCTCTGCGGCGACCAAATACGGCTCTGCGGCATGGTAGTTTCCGGTCCCAGCGTTACCGAACCATGCTGCAACGGACGACGGCTCTACCAGCCCCCGATCCTCGAAATCAACGTAGTCCTTCCAATCAGGAACTACGAAAATCTGCCTCTCGTTTGTGTAGGGCTTAAGTGCCTCCGCCATCCCGGTCGTAGGGACAATGAATGCGTGAGCGATCTCGGCAAGTTGCCTGAAGCGCCATTCGGTTTGCACACCTGCGACGGACACCCCTCCGTCAGCGAAATGACGGTCACAGACGCAGTAGATGATTGTCGACCCGTTACGTTTGGCCTGCTCAAGTCGCGCAAGTGTGCGATCAGAACACAGTTGAACCACCACATAGACATCTGCATGGTCGCACCAGCCAAGCCCGGCGGAAATACCAGGAACTTCGCACAAGCTCCGGACCGGGAATACAGCTCGCATTCTGCTCGATGCGTGCTGAAGATGAGGCTCCCAGAATGGTAGGAAGCGGACAGACAAGCTATTGGTCATGCAGCGTCAAAGCGGAGCTGTGCGAGGGTTCCCGGCTGCAAATTCTCGCGACGCAAGAACCGGCCTCTATCCAGGCGGATCACGTTCAGGAGCCGATCCAGATCGACCAAGTGAGATGCTTGGCTGCGATATTCGCAAGCTTCGCGTACCAGCTCGGGAAGCGGACCAGACGCAATCCTAAGAGTTGTATCGTCGAAATGCTCGTCTACCTGCGAGAGGTCAACTTTCGAGCGGGGCATTCCATATTCATGGACAAGAGTTGGTAGCGCGGCCCGGCTCTTTGGATTTTCCAACATGTAGTTTAGGAGGTCGAACCAGTGGATACCCTCGCGCCCGCCGTAGCCCGGATTGTGGAGATAGCTTTCGCAGCCCGCGATGACCTTGTTCCAAATCTGGTTTGCGGATCGAATGGGAACGTGCAGCATTGCTCCAAATCCGAAACCGTTGATGCTCCCCATCAGTCGGTGATGAAGGCGATGCCCCCCTTTGGGTATCAGATACTCCCAATCAGCAGCAATATTTCGTCGTAGAGCCACCTTGCCGAATGTTGAAAGCCTCTTCGCCATGAAGACCTGTGTCGTGGAAAGCATCGAGGGAGAGGTGGCACCCGGGTAGCAATTTTGCCATTGAAAGGTCAGGAGATCATAAGACTCTACGGCTGAAAGTGCGGAGATCAAATTTTCCCGAGAAGGGTAATCGAGAAACTCATCGGCGTCGCAAATAAACATCCATTCGATATCAGGCGCGTCGAGTAGTACCTGTCGTCGAAGGAAGTTTAGGACCAGGTCTTGATCGTAAGCGGTTTCGGGATAGCGCAAAACACGTAGACGGTCGTCTGCAGAAGCTACAGCCCGGAGGAACTCGTAAGTCCCATCGTTTGACATGTGATCCGCTACAATAGTGTAGTCAAACATAGCCAATTGATGGCGCACCCACGCCTCGACTATGTCAGCCTCATTTCGGATCATCGAAATCGCGCCAATCTTCATGGTCGTCCTATATTCAGTGGCTCCAGTGACCGCAACTGCAATTGTCTGTTGGCCTAAGTGGTTGCAATTTCAACTGACGAACGCGCAGATGCTTCTAGGTCGCCTCAATCATCGATGCGTCATCGTTCGGCCTTTCCGCGCGGCTGGAAGCGTTCACGCGACGATTGACGCGATAGAATTGGAGCGATCCGTCTAGATTGCGTCCAAGCAAGGGCTTCACCGCTGCTGCGGGCGTCGCGGAATCTAGCCAGGCATCGTAGGCCGCAGGCGCCAGTATTGCAGGTTGGCGGTCGTGGATTTGCGCCATCGGCTCGGCCGCAGGCATCGTGATGATCGTGCAACTCGTCACATCCAGCTTCTTGTTGTAGGCCCACAGTCCCGCGAAACTGAACGGCGCTGTATCAGGCAGATGGATGAACCAGGGATCGCGGCCGCTGTCTTCGGGGTTCTTGGTCCACTCGTAGAAGCCATCTGCCGGGATCAGGCAGCGGGCCGTCTTCCACGCATCCTTGAATGCGCCGGAGGTGTCGGCCGTCTCGATGCGGGCGTTGAACATTGCCTGCTTCGGCATTTCCTTCGCCCACCAGGGCACGAGCCACCAGCGGCCCTGGCGGACCTGCTGGCCGCCTTCGTCGGTCGCGGTGACGAAATAGACGTCTTCGGTCGGCGCGATGTTGTAGCGGGCCTCGGTGTTGCGACCGCTCTCGGACGACGGCAACAGGCCGTACATCCGATGAATGTCTGGCCAGTTATGGAAACGGGTGAAGCGACCGCACATGCGTTACCTTCACCAGACAAGTGCCAAGGATCAAGCCGTGCATTCTCCGATCCTGACATCCTGCCTATGACAGAGGGTAGTTGACCCAGAGCAATGCAGCAGGTCGTTGACTGACATAGGCATTTGTTCCTAATTATATACATGACAAAAGCGAACGATTCGGTTAAAGCACACGGCGACAGGCCGGCACTAGAGACTGAGGTTACTCCTGACGCTCTTCAGGCGTTTGAGGACTTGTGGATTCAG